>CAXHEX010000006.1:0-255003 GCA_964016105.1 uncultured Ketobacter sp. | reverse complement strand
CGACAACGACAACTGCCCCACCACCGTTAACCCTAATCAGGACGATGTGTGCTCCAATGATGGTGACCAAGATGGCGTTGATGATAACAGCGACAATTGCCCAGCGTTACCCAATGCCGACCAGTTAGATGGGGATCAAGATGGTATTGGCGACGTGTGCGATGATGATCGTGACGGTGACGGCGTTGATGATGACTCGGACAACTGCCCCACCACCGCTAATCCTGACCAAACCGACACTGACAGCAATGGCTTGGGTGATGCCTGCAATACTCAGGAACCAGGAGACGATGATGGTGACGGCATCGACAACGGCATTGACAACTGCCCAGCCACCTTCAATCCCGACCAACAAGATCAAGATGGGGATCTTATTGGTGACGCGTGCGACTCTGACTCTGATGGCGATGGTGTTGATGACAGCAATGATAATTGCCCTGCTACAGCCAATGCTAACCAAAGTGATAACGATAACGACGGAATCGGTGACGCCTGCGACCAAAGCCAAAATCAAGACCAAGACGGCGATGGCATAGACGACGTCACTGATAACTGCCCAGCTGTTGCTAATCCAGAACAAACAGACACGGATCAGGATGGCATTGGCGATAGTTGTGATACAGACAGCGATTCCGATAACGACACAGTGGACGATGGTATCGATAACTGCCCCTCTATCACCAACCCACAGCAAGAAGACAGAGATCAAGACGGTCTAGGAGATGTCTGCGATGACGACCAGGATGGTGACGGGGTTAATGATGACAACGATAACTGTCCAACCATTAGCGACCCCTCCAATGTCTGCGCTGGGCCCTGGAATCAAGATGATGATGGCATTCCCGATGGCGAAGATAACTGCCCAACCATAGCCAACCCCGATCAGAATGACACGGATAAGGATAGTATGGGCAACCAGTGCGACAACGACAGTGATGGCGATGGCGTTGACGACACCGTGGACAATTGCGTGGGGTTACCCAACCCAGAACAAAAGGACCAAGACAATGATGGCTTGGGTGATGTTTGCGATGGTGATCGCGATGGCGATACCCAGCCAGATGATTTGGATAATTGCCCTCTGGTAGCCAATCAGGATCAATTGGATAGTGATGGTGATGGCACCGGTGATGCCTGCGATACAGGCCAAGACGACGACGGCGATGGCGTTGATGATGGCAACGATCTATGTGTCGGCGTCCCGGACCCAGAGCAAATTGATTTAGATAGCGACGGTGTGGGGGATGTCTGTGATAACGATGATGACGGCGACGGCATTGATGACGACAACGACAACTGCCCCACCACCGTTAACCCTAATCAGGACGATGTGTGCTCCCAAGACGGTGATCAAGATGGCGTTGATGATAACAGCGACAACTGCCCGGCGTTACCCAATGCAGAACAGTTAGATGGGGATCAAGATGGGATTGGCGACGTGTGCGATGACGATCGCGACGGTGACGGTGTTGATGACGACTCGGACAACTGCCCCACCACCGCTAACCCTGACCAAATCAATACTGACAACAATGGCTTGGGTGATGCCTGCAATACTCAGGAACCAGGTGACGATGATGGCGACGGCATCGACAATGGCGTTGACAATTGCCCAGCCACCTTCAATCCCGACCAACAAGATCAAGATGGGGATCTCATTGGTGACGAGTGCGACTCTGACTCTGATGGCGATGGTGTTGATGACAGCGATGATAATTGCCCTGCCACAGCCAATGCTAACCAAAGTGATAACGATAACGACGGAATCGGTGATGCCTGCGACCAAAACCAAAACCAAAACCAAGACCAAGACGGCGATGGAATAGACGACGTCACTGATAATTGCCCTGCTGTTGCTAATCCAGAACAAACAGACACGGATCAGGATGGCATTGGCGATAGTTGTGATACAGACAGCGATTCCGATAACGACACAGTGGACGATGGTATCGATAACTGCCCCTCTATCACCAACCCACAGCAAGAAGACAGAGATCAAGACGGTCTAGGAGATGTCTGCGATGACGACCAGGATGGTGACGGGGTTAATGATGACAACGATAACTGTCCAACCATTAGCGACCCCTCCAATGTCTGCGCTGGGCCCTGGAATCAAGATGATGATGGCATTCCCGATGGCGAAGATAACTGCCCAACCATAGCCAACCCCGACCAAAAAGACACGGACAAGGATGGTATTGGTAACCAGTGCGACAACGACAAGGATGCCGATGGTGTTGACAATCCGCTAGACAACTGTCCGTTGCTTTCAAATGCGGATCAACTAGACCAAGACGGTGATGGGCTGGGAGATGTGTGCGACTCGGACATTGACGGCGATGGAGTTAACAACGCTGAAGACAATTGCCCACTCACCCAAAACCCCCAGCAATCAGACGCTGACCATGACGGTGTGGGAGATGCTTGCGATAGCGAGCTGGATACGGACGGTGATGGCGTTGAAGATGGCCATGACAACTGCCCACTGGTCATCAATCCAGAGCAGTCGGACGATGATCAAGACGGCATCGGTAACCCCTGTGACCATGATGGTGACAATGACGGTCACAATGATGACGTGGACAATTGCCCCGCTGTTGCAAACGCCGATCAGGCAGACACTGATAACGATGGAATCGGGAATCTGTGTGATCAAGAATTCACTTGCAGCGGCAGCTTGTCACCGCTGCTGGCCAGCGAGGGCGCTGTGATCAGTGGAGGGTTTAGCGGCTGCTGCAACGAACTCAGTTGTAAAATAAGCGACCTGCCCTTGGTAGTGGACTCAAGCGCCGCAAGTGCTGCCCAGATATCAATATTTTCCGATGAATTAAGTGGAGTGAACATCGCCGTTGAGAGCGCCATGAATTACCGCGGGAAAAACCGGGCGGGCGCCATTATTAGTCAAACTGGTCGCCACATGAGCTGGAACTTACTAAACCAGTTGAAGCTATCACTCATTAAAGATAACAAAGTGGTGGCTACAACAAAGCAAGGTAGTGCATTCCACATAAAAGTACTGTGGGCAGGTGGCCCCCAAGCCTATATTTATGTGGATACAGAGCACGATTTCGATTCAGTTCAAGTGGAATTTCAATCGAAGGAAAGTCAGTTGTCGACGCTAAACGTCCATCAAATCTGTGTGGGCGAGGTGCCTCCGGCGCACACTGATCCACACTCAGATGACCGTGATGATTGCCACGAAGACCACCACCATCATCACCATAAACATCATCATAAAAAATAATGCAGCCAGCCTCATAAAAGCTTCCGCTTTATGAGGCATGGGCAGGGACCTTTAAACTAAAAACGCAAACCCTATGAAGACTATATAGGGTTTGCGCTAGTGGAGAAGTTAGAGGTGATACCGCAAACGGGTATCTGGGTTCAATTGTTGGGAATAGGCTACGCGATAGCTTACGCCTCTTCCAACTCTTCGCTTGCCGGGGCTTCCTGGACATTGAGCATTTGGCGGCGTATCTCTTGCTCGATGGCATCAGCCACCTCAGGGTTATCTTCTAAAAACTTGGCAGCATTAGCCTTACCCTGACCAATCTTATCCCCCTGGTAGGCATACCATGCGCCGGATTTATCCACCAGACCACAGGCTACCCCTAAATCCAGCACTTCTCCCATATGGTAGATACCTTTGCCATAGAGAATTTGGAATTCGGCTTGTTTAAAAGGAGGTGACACTTTGTTTTTCACCACTTTAACCCGGGTTTCATTACCCACCACCTCATCGCCTTGCTTAACCGCACCAGTACGGCGAATATCCAAGCGAACTGAAGAATAGAATTTCAACGCGTTACCGCCGGTGGTTGTTTCAGGATTACCAAACATAACCCCAATTTTCATTCGAATCTGGTTGATAAACACCACCAGACAATTGGCTTGTTTAACGCTGCCGGTGATTTTACGCAGAGCCTGGGACATCAACCGCGCCTGTAGACCCACATGACTGTCGCCCATATCCCCTTCAATTTCCGCACGGGGAACCAGAGCGGCAACCGAATCCACAATAATCACATCGACAGCGTTGGATCGCACCAGCATATCGGTAATTTCCAGAGCCTGCTCGCCAGTGTCCGGTTGGGAAACCAGCAGATCATCCACATTAACCCCCAGCTTTCCAGCATAGATTGGATCCAGAGCATGTTCCGCATCCACAAAAGCGCAGGTAAGACCCTGTTTTTGAGCTTGGGCCACGGCACTAAGAGTAAGAGTGGTTTTACCCGAGGATTCAGGGCCAAAGATTTCAACAATTCGACCTTTCGGCAAACCACCAATACCCAGCGCGATATCCAGCCCCAGGGAACCAGTGGAAATGGCAGGGATCGCTTGAATTTGCTGGTCGCCCATGCGCATAACTGCGCCCTTACCAAATTGTCGCTCGATCTGTGATAAAGCGGCGCCCAGCGCCTTCTTTTTGTTGTTGTCCATTAACTCGTCCTCGCAGTAAATTATCCAACACCCATTCGATTACTGTACATTTAAACAGTATTATTCTGTTTCATCAAGTAACTCTGGAATTTCTTTTTCGGAATTAGCCTGTTGGTCCTGCCAGTTTCTAATTCTTACCAATAACCCCTGAAGAGCAATAATCACCGCCGCAGCGCGGATATCCCGTCGTTCGCCGGGAAAATGCATACAGGAAGCATCGGTTTCGCCGTCCATATTCCAGGCAATCCACACCCTGCCCACGGGGATTTCCTGGCTGCCCTCTTCGGGACCGGCTGCGCCGATTACGGCCACGGAGAAATTGGCGTTGGACTTTTTGACCGCACCCAGCGCCATCTCCAGTACAGCAGGCTCACTTATAGCGCCATGTTTATTGAGGGTTCGAACCTTCACCGCTAGCATTTCACGAAGTGCCTCATTGGTGTAGGGTACAAATCCCCGATCAAACCAGGCCGAGCACCCATCCACCTGGGTGACCGCCTGGGCAATCCAGCCCCCGGTACAGGATTCCGCTGTGGCAATTTTGAGATTGGTATTGTTCAGAAGCGAGCCCAACTGTTTGGAAAGGGCCTCAATCAGCATCACCTGGTCTGTGTACAGCAACATAGGTTCGTTCTTGTTAAAAATTAGGCCCGCATTGTACCCCTAAGCGCCCATTGCCACTAGTGCCGTGAGCAATGCCTCTGGCATCTTGCGTGAGGATAAATGGGTCTTATAGCCAGCAAACCGACTAAATAAACCTGAGGGCAATAAAAGCTGCAATAAAAAGCCCAATTGTGGTAGTTTCTGGTTAATAATTATACCAACAAGTTGACCAACCATGACCAAATTCAGCTTCCGCTCGCTGCTGACCATTCTTACCCTGGCTGTGGCCAGCCTCAGTATCGCTCAATCTAACCAGGAAGCGACCCAGATACACGCCAGCACAGCCAGAGACGTTATCTTTGTGGGCAACAATTGGGAGGGCATGATCGACGTGATTGACGCCCAAAACTATGAGCACTTGGGCCGTATCAATGGCATTCCCGACCGCCTGGAAAGAGAAGAGGAAATATCAGGAAACTTCATTCACTACCTTGTTTACCTGGGTATCAAACACCTGGTTGGAGAAGGTAACCACCAGTACGTAGACGATATGTACAGCACCCTGGACGGCCGCTACCTGATCGTCTCAAGACCCAGTTTTGCAGACGTGGTAGCCATCGATATGGCCAGTGGCAAAATCCAATGGCGCTTTCCTGTGAAAGGTTACCGGTCAGACCACATGGCCCTGTCACCGGACGGCAGCGAGGTTGCCGTATCCGCCTCCACTGGAAAAGTGGTGCACATCATAGATGTAGAAAGCGGTAAAGAGCTGGCCCAATTCCCTTCTGGTACAAGCCCCCATGAAAATGTCTATTCCAAGGATGGCAGTAAGATTTACCACGCCAGCATCGGATCGGTGTGGACCAATCTGGATGCACCGGGAAAGCGATTCTTAAAAGGCAAACGCCTGTTCAAGGTGGTTGACCGCAATACCATGGAAGACATAAAGAGCTTTGATATGAGTGATAAACTCAAGCAGGCGGGCTACCATGACCTAAGCCCGGCGGTTCGCCCCATGGCTCACACCAGCGATGAGAGCATCTTTTATTTTCAACTGTCATTTCTCCATGGGTTTGTGGAGTACGACATGGAAAACGACAAAATAACCCGTGTAGTGGAATTGCCCAATTTAATACCCGATGTGCCTATCACTGATTATGTCAATGATTCCGCCCATCACGGTATTGCCATGAGTGGCGACGACAGCACACTTTGCGTAGCAGGTACCATGGATGACTATGTGGCCGTAGTGGATAGAGCCACCATGGAAGCAACCTTATTGAAAGATATCGGTGCTAAACCCTATTGGGTTACCACCGACAAATCCGGTGAGCACTGCTACATTTCCTGGAGCGAAACCGATCACATGTCGGTAATTTCTTACGCCAGCAGAAAAGAAATTGCGAGAGTGAAAGTGGGGCGACACCCGCAACGAATTCGTGAGGGCTATGTGAATGAAACATGGTTGCAAAAACAACAATAGAGCTTTGCACGGTAAGACCTTGTAAGAACTACGGCTGCATTTTGTAAAAACTGCAACCATAAGGACTCCTGTGCTTGCTGTTCCCGGAGATTCACGCATCACCGCTGCTGCTCACGACATCTGAAGACACCCCATAGGTGGTACACTCTTTGCTACACACCCGTTGTTAAACGTAATCACGCTGATATTCGAATGGGCCTGACGCCATTGCCCATGGCCTGAAATGCAAACTTGATTAAAAATTGAATGTGCACTAGTGGGCTATCACAAATTTATGCATACTGCCGGAGTGGTTGCTTGTTTGTTTGCAGCTGGAGCCCACACTAAACGGCTGATTCGGTAGGAACTGTCACTAAGAAGAGAAATATGTCTATCCAAACACTCTCCAACCACATCAAAAACAACACCCAGTTACTCCACCGCAGGGTTGAAAAACCCCTGGCAAAACGTCTTTTCAGTCCCGACTTTAATCTTGATCAATACAGCGAAATACTAGACGCTTTCCTAGTGCTACACAGACACTTCGAACAACAGATCAAAAAATTTCATAGGGTAGAAGCGTTGTTACGCAATCGCAGCAAAATCCTGTGGCTTGAAGCGGATCTAGCGGCGCTGAGACAACTCGGCGCCAATTCCGTTGTTACGCCATTCGCTGAACTGACACCCTTATCTTCTACGGAAGAAGCATTCGGAGCTTTATACGTTCTAGAAGGCTCAACCATGGGTGGGCAAATCATATCTCAGCAGCTCGCAAAACACAGTTTTATTGATCAGAAAAAACATCTGCGATTCTTTAACAGCTACGAAAATCAAGTTCATTTGATGTGGCAAGAACTCCTTTCCGCACTCAATGACTACGGCAGTTCTCGAGAACACAGCTTCCACGAAGTTTCGGTGGGCGCGGAAATAGTATTCCGTAACTTTGAGCTCGTATTCTCCAATGTATGGAAAAGTCAGGAGCTGCAAATTGACCGTTACGCTGGATAATTGCCACGAGGAACCGATTCATATTCCCGGTAGCATACAACCCCACGGCTGTTTGTTAGTGGTTGAAGTTGAAAGCTTGGTAATACGCCACGCCAGCAAAAATATAATAGACATTTTTGAAATTCCCGTAGAAGACCTGATCGGCAAGTGTGCTAGTGAATATCTGGGCGAGGGTTTTGCCCAAAGTCTTCGCAAGCACACCGCCGACAAAACCTACTTTAATTTTAATCCCCATCAACAGGAGCTAAACAACGGCCGATGCGTTGAAATCGTTGCCAGTGAAAACGATAAATACATTTTACTGGATATGGAACCGGGACTAGTAAAAGAAAAAGCCACTTTTGAAGCCCAATATATAAGGTTGCGCAACTTCCTTAATAAAATAATCAGCATCGAGCCAATTAATGATCTGTTTGAGTGTGTCGCTCAAGAGGTAAGAAATATTACCGGCCTGGACCGCGTAATGGTCTATAAATTTGATCAGTCTTATAACGGTGAAGTAATCGCTGAAGCAAAACGGTCGAATTTAAACTCCTTTTTAAGGCAGCACTTTCCCGAATCAGACATACCGGCTCAAGCCAGAGCATTGTACCTTAAAAACCGCTTACGTCTGTTGTCGGACGTGGATGGGTCACCGGTACCACTTTACCCAAATGATGAACACATTGATCTGAGCTCAAGCGTACTACGTAGCGTATCGCCCATCCATTGCCAATACCTCCGCAACATGGGAGTCTCGGCTTCCATGTCCATTAGCATCACCATCGGCGACCGGCTCTGGGGGCTAATTGCCTGTCACCACTATTCACCGCTGGTTATTCCGTTTCAGATTAGAGAATCCGCTGCCTACCTCGGCCTGATACTGTCACACTTCCTCGCAGTGCGAGCGCGAGCTGACATGATAGTGGAACAATCGGAGGCCAAATCCCGCACTGCAGCGGTGTTGGAAGCGATTTCAACAAAATCTGATTATTTCGAGGGTATTGAGTCAGCCACTGGGCTAATGAAAGAAGCTGTTGGAGCGTCCGGTATAGCGTGGAATTTGGGGGGCAAATTTGAGCTTTCTGGCGTAACGCCCGATGAAAGTGATGTGGTGGCAATCTATGATTGGTACCGCTCACAACCCATTTATAACGAATCCATTTTCCATACCAACCATCTTGCCAGTGAGAATCCAGAGTTTAGCAAGTATAGCGACACCGCCAGCGGCCTGGTGGTGGTGCCCGTATTGCCACAACAGGGTCACGTGATCATGTGGTTCAGAACTGAGTTGATTCACACCAAGGACTGGGGCGGAAAGCCCGAAAAATCCATCGAGTTTTTGGACGATGGCAGCCATCGATTGATGCCTCGCAGTTCTTTCAAGCTTTGGCAGGAAAACGTTCGCAACCAATCCTTGCTCTGGACTGAAGTGGAAATTAATACGGCACTGAACATCAAAAACCTGGTAATAAACCACGCTATTCGACACGCTGAAACCATTAAAGAGACCAACCAAAAGCTCGAATTAATGGTGAAAGACAGAACAGAGCAACTGGGGGATGCCCTGGCAGAGATGCAGCTGACCAACGAGCAACTTGAGCAGTTTGCCTATGTGGCGTCTCACGACTTACAGGAACCGTTGCGCAAAATTCAGTCCTTTGGTAGCCGAATCGAAAAAATCGCGACCTCATTAGACGAACCGAACCTAACGTTGTACACAGAACGCATGGTATCCGCAGCCAGCCGGATGCAAAGTCTGATAAAAGACTTGTTGAATTACTCAAGAATCGATCGCGATGAACTGGAGTATGGAGAAATTGATCTGAAAAGCCTGGTGCAAGAGGTGCTATCGGATTTAGCACTGAGCATAAGTGAAAAGAACGCCACCGTCGAACTGGGAGAGCTTGGTAAGGTGCGTGCCAACAAAAGCCAGATTTACCGGGTGCTGCAAAATTTAATTCAAAATTCTCTGAAGTTTACAGCAGATGGAATAGCTCCCGTAATCAAAATCACCCTGCACGAAACAAGCGATGTCAACACCACATTGGCCATTGAAGACAACGGTATCGGTTTTGATCCCAGATACAAAGACCAGATTTTTGAGTTGTTTCAGCGACTACATGGTAGAAGCAGCTATGAAGGCACTGGCTTTGGTTTGGCTATTTGCAAAAAGATCATGGAGCACCACCATGGCAAGATATGGGCCACCGCTACGCCAAACCAGGGAGCCACTTTTTATCTAAAATTCCCCAAGCCTAGTTAAGACGCTAGACAAAAGACCGAATGCTAGTCTTTATGGTCTTTGGAGCGGACTTCATCCATCTGAGTTTTAAGGCTTTGTATGTCAGACTCCATTTGCTCCAGCTTGCTGGAGTAAGCCAAGCTGTCTTGAGCGAAGATGCTTGTTAATTTCGCCCTGATGAGCCACGCCTCAATCACGCTATCAAAATCGATGGCATAGGTTTTATAGTCTGGGTTATCGCTTTTTAAAACCAGTTTGTTCGAATCTTTCTCTATAACGTAAGTACGTTTTGCGACGATACCCTCTTCTGTAACCAATACCGCCAGGGCACCGTTTTCAACTTTGCTGATGTCAGCTTCCATGCGTTCCACCACTACGATTTCCCGCGGATGCAACGTAGGAAGCATGCTGTCACCGCAGACTTCGAACAAGCGATAATCGCCGTTTTCGTAGCCTGGTATTTTATAGACATCAAATGTGTGTAAATATTCTACATCGTTGCAGTTCTTGATATAGCCGGCATGGGCTTCTTCTTTTACCAGGGGTATCAATTGCTGAGCTGAAATTCGACCACTGTTGGACGAAATAACGATTTGATCGTTTTGGGTAAACATTTCCCCAACGCCGGTTAACAACCAGTTGCAATCAACCCTATGGGACAAATGTATTTTTCTCAGTGTGGTCAGAGAAAGTTGCGATTTCCCTGTTTCCAATTGGGATAGTGCGCCTTGGGTAATTCCAATACTCTCCGCGAACTCCGCCTGCGACAGATCGAGCGTTTCACGAAGATGAACGATGCGCTTCCTCATACTAGCCTGCTTAATCCCTGATTAAATTGAGGTTTAACATGATAGGGACAGAACAGTACCGAGGCAACGATATAAAGCTATTTTTTGACCAGAAAAGACTTGTAACCGAAATATTAGTATGATTACATTAGTGACAAAATATTAGCTTGCTAATATTTTGTCACTGGCGGACTCATTTATGTTAATCAATGTCGCTGCATTACCCAAGCAAAGAAGATTAGAATCTCAGCTACTGAGCTGTGTAAGCCATAACAGCCGCATAAATCGAAGGTTGCTGTGTGGTATACAGAATTGTCAGCCCTCGCTTGCTGGGCTATCAGAGGTGTTATGACATTTTCAGCAACGCAAAAGCCAACCAGGCTTTGTCCACAAGTCATGATTGCAGAAGACGACCCAGATGATCAGCTTCTAATACGGGATGCCATGTCTTTAAATGGTTTCTCTGATGACAATCTGGTTTTCGTTAGCGACGGCGAAGAGCTTATCAATGCTCTGGAAAACATGGCCCATGTGCCAGATATTCTATTGCTTGACTTAAACATGCCTAAAATCGATGGGCGGCAGGCGTTGCAGGTCATAAAAACGGGAAAAAAATTCAAACATATCCCGGTTATTGTTTTCTCAACCTCCAACGAGACAGAAGATATCCGTTTAACCTATGAGAGTGGTGGTAACTCCTATATCACGAAACCAAATAATTTCGATGTTTTGGTTGCAGTATGCGGCACCATAAAACAGTACTGGCTGGAGACTGCCGTGCTCTCGCCCCGAGAATAGCCATGGCACAGGTAACTTTTACAAAAATACGTAAAACCTACCTTCCCATGAGTCTGCTCACCCTCCCAAATAGAGTGATAGGCTCCCTAACAAGTAGCGTGAAACGCCCATCCCAGTTGGCGCATGTTTTGCTTTAAACGATAATGACTTACTTTGTTGCTTGGCCTTAGCATTGAAGTACGTGAACGTTAGTACCTAGAACCCATTCTGTACTAGGGGGAAGCTGCAACTGGCAGCCTAAGACAAAATCGGTTAGAACCAGGGCCAAAATACAACTAAATAAGTAATTACTTTTTCGATGGTGAGTGCCTTGGCAACGATATTATTAGTGGATGACGACGCATCGTTCGTAGCAGCCACAACTGAAATTCTGGAACTACTGGGCCATTCGGTCAAATCGGCCACCAGTTATGGGGCAGGAAAAGCCCTAATCAGTACCGAACGCTTTTCCCACGCTATATTTGACTTGTTTTTGCCTGATGGCAGCGGATTTGATCTGATTAATGCGCTGTCCCGAGAAAGCAGCCACACAAGGATCGCCTTAGTCACAGGGCATTCTTCCATCAAGTCCATTGGAATGAATCTACAAATCCCCAACGTGTCTTACTTCGTTAAGCCTGTTAATTTCGATTCACTCAAGCAATTTATCGCTTCCACTGCACCGGTACAGCAAAAAGACTCCTCGGGCATTGACCTTCACTTCGGTACCTTAGTGGGTGAAACCCCGGTGATGAAACAAGTTTACGATATGATCGAGCGTGTATCGGGAACCGGTGCCAACGTCATGCTGATGGGAGAAAGTGGGGTTGGTAAAGAAGTGATCGCCCAGGCTATTCACAATGCATCCAACCCGGATAAGCCATTTGTTGCCGCAAACTGTGGCGCGTTCAACCGAGAACTAATTGGCAGTGAGCTGTTTGGCCATGAAAAAGGTGCCTTTACCGGTGCCACCAACCGCAAAGCAGGCGTGTTCGAGCTGGCCCAGGATGGAACGTTGTTCCTGGATGAGATAACTGAAATGCCCCTGGACTTGCAGCCTAACCTACTGCGGGCTCTTGAGACTCGAAAAATAAAAGCACTGGGCGCCACTCGGCAAGTGGATGTTGCCTGCCGAGTGATTTCCGCCACCAATCGCAGTGAATCTAATATCGTTGAATCGGAATGCATGCGGGAAGACCTGTACTTTCGTTTGGCCGTATTCCCAATAATGATCCCTCCGCTGAGGGAGCGTAAAGATGATATTGGCTTGCTAGTCCAGCACTTCCTTGCGGACTTCAACGACAAATTTGGTACGCAAATTGGGGCAAGCGACGAAAGCCTGGCCCGCCTGCAGGCCTACGATTGGCCAGGCAATGTAAGGGAGTTACGTCACGTTCTGCATCGAGCTTACATTATGGCCGATAAAGCAACCAACACTATTTGCTTGCCAGACGAATTGGCCTCACCTTTTTCCCGAAAAAATGCCGAAACCGTCAGCAATTCAGGTATTGCCGTGGGCAGAACCGTGAACGAAGTGGAAAGGGAATTAATTGAAAAAACCCTTGAGCATTTCAAAGGGCAAAAAACCAAGACCGCCGAAACCTTAGGTATTAGTCTGAAAACGTTGTACAACAAGCTGAACAATTACATTGAGGAGTGATGGAGAATGGAAGCTGAAGTGGCTAAAACACTGCACGACATTCGCAACCCCCTAAATTCCATATCGGTCAACGCAGAACTGGGTAAGCTGCTGGTGGGTGGAGAAAAAATTGATCCAGCGCGCCTGGTTGATATATATGCCCTCATCATCAAAGAATGCCAGTCCTGTTCTCAGAAAATTGACCGCCTGCAAACCCTGCTGGACAGCTAACTTCGTGGATAGCATCTAGCATGAGTAATCCTGCCCCCTTAAGTATTCTGATAGTTGACGATGATGAAGATGACTTTCTTATTATTCGCTCATTGCTAGCAGACATTTCCGCCCATAGCTTCGCACTGGACTGGGCCCCCACATTTGAGCAGGGTTTACAATATCTTGTAGAAGATAAGCACGAGTTGTGTTTGGTGGATTACCGTTTGGGCATTGAGAACGGCATTCAGCTCATGGCCGAGGCCAAGAAAGCTGGCTTTTCCGGGCCCATGATTTTGCTCACCGGTGTACAGAACGATGCCATTGACCAAGCGGCCTCCAACGCAGGGGCAGTGGATTTTCTTGTTAAAGAAGATCTAACGGCAGAATTACTGGGTCGGGCAATTCGTTATGCCGTAGCCCGACGGGGGATGGAAAACGAGCGAGTAGAACGAATTCGTGCTGAGGCAAAAAACCAAGCAAAAAACGAATTTTTGGCCCGTTTGAGTCATGAGCTTCGGTCCCCCCTAACCGCAGTATTGGGTTTTACAGAACTGCTTCAACAGGAAATCAGCGCTCCCCAGCACTTGGAAAAGCTCAGGGTGATTGAAAGGAATGGTGACCATTTACTTTGCCTGATAAATGATATCCTCGATCTTTCAAAGATAGAGACAGGTGACTTTAAGTTTGAACGGGTGGACGTGGATTTAAATTTATTTCTCTCGGATATTCATTCGCTAATATGTGCCCAAGCCGGCGAAAAGCAACTGAATTTCTCCATTCAATCCACCACAAAAATACCCAAATTCATACACACTGACCCCACCCGATTGCGACAGATATTGTTGAATCTATTGGTGAACGCCGTGAAGTTTACCGATGAGGGAGGAATAGAGTTGCTAGTGAATTTTAAGCAAAACGATTCTGCACCAGGACAGCTGGAATTTACCGTGGCAGACACTGGTATTGGCATTGGTATGGAAGAGCAAAAATCCGTGTTCTTACCCTTCATTCGATCCAGTAGCGAAAATGTCTCCAGGCGAACGGGTTCCGGTCTGGGCTTGGCCATTAGCAGTGAATTGGTGCAAAGATTAGGCGGCAAAATTAGTCTGCAAAGCGAAGTGGGTAAAGGTAGCCGCTTTACGTTTGATATCGATGCAGGCCCAAACAAGGGCCGTGAGTTTATCAATTTCTGCCTGACTACTGTGTTAGAAACACAAGAGCAAGTTATGGTGCCTCAACTACAAGGCTCCATATTAATTGTGGATGATCTGCCTGATATTCAAAGGTTGGCTGGCAGCATGGCTGAAGCGGCAGGGCTCGAAGTCCAGTACGCAAGTAATGGATCGGAGGCCTTAACTGCCATTGATCAAAAGCAAGCACAGGATAGCCACTATGACTTGATATTGATGGATGTGCACATGCCCGTCATGGGGGGGATTGAAGCCACCCAAATTCTGCGTGAGAAATCCTACGCTCATCCCATTGTGGCACTCACCGCCGTGCAACTAGACGATTTCACCCAAAGCTCTCAACTGGGATTCAATGATTATCTCTCCAAGCCTATAAATGCGAAGTTTTTTTACACCATGTTGGAGTATCAACTTCTGACTGTCAGCGAAGAAAAATTGAAAGATTGCAGCAGCGAAGATACACCATCAAAAAAGAAGATTGAAAAAATTCTTATTGTGGATGACCACCGGGATACGCTTCGTGCTGTGACCATGTTGGTGGAAGCCCTGGGCTTTGACGTATGTGCTGCAGACAATCATGAAACTGCGATGAAAGAGATACGAGACAACCAAATCGACTTAGCACTGGTGGATTTGGATCTGGGTGGCGCCAGCGGTTACTCAGTGTGTGAGTATGCCAGCGAAGTCAGCCCTGCCACTCAATTCGTTATTGTCAGCGGCTCTGAGGTGGATAATAACGCTGCTCATTGCGGAAACATAACGGGCGCACTGATGAAACCTGTGTCCCTTGAGTCCCTTAATCAGCTATTGGTGCAACAAATCAGCTGAGGTATGTATGGAACCGAAATTTTAGTCCTCTACAATTAAAAGGTTTCTAAAAGGCTTTCGGTTTTTCCAACGGTAAGTATGAAAATCTCTTTGGTCTGTGGACAAGATGTCGCCACTACCCATCTCCTCTGCTGCCAACACCAGAGAAGCATCCGCGAGATCCATGGGCAAGTCTGCGTATTGATTCATAAGTAGCTGTAGCTTTGCAATGTGCCCAGAATGCAGGGAAAAGATATCCGAGCACTGACTCACTTGCTCTAAGAATAGTGTCTGAGCACGGGTGCCCAACTGGGACAATAACAAATGACAAGTTTCCGTTAGCACCGGCCAAGTCACTATTAAACGATCATTTAACTGGCCGGTAACCTCCACTGCTCGTAGGTGCCATCGGTCCCTTCTATTAGCCAAAGCTAACCAGTAACCGCTATCCGCGAGAATCATATTTTTTTTCCAAGCCAGACCTAAGTTCTTGCTTGTAATCACTGGCCAGACTTTCCGGCCCTTCTGCAACGCCAATAAACTCACTATCCAGCAACCTTGACAATTGCCTTTTGGGCACAGAAGTATTCTGCTCGTATAGCAAATCAATAGCCTGCTTTAGAATGTCAGAGACGCTCTTGTTGTGGACATCTTTGAGGTGCTCTAGCTTTCGACTATGCTCCTCATCGAGCCTTGCATTAATTCTCATAATTCAGCTCAGGTTGCGCTTTGAAGTGGTCTTAAGCATAGCTTGTATGACACCGTCATACAAGCTATGCTTAAGACCATGTACAGATAGATTATGTTCCAAATTTGACCTTTCATAATTGAATCCCTGCTTGGGCATCAATGAACTCTTCCTGTAGAATACGACTTTATCCCGACCAGCCCGCCTGACTAAAAACTGCGCATGAATCAAGACGTTATAAAAGAACAAAATCATACCCCCATGATGCAGCAATACCTGCGCATCAAAGCCGATCACCCCAATGAATTGGTGTTCTACCGCATGGGGGATTTTTATGAACTGTTTTTTGATGATGCTCAAAAGGCAGCGGATCTGCTGGACATCACCCTGACCAAACGGGGTCAATCTGCGGGCAAGCCGATTCCCATGGCGGGGGTACCCTACCATGCGGCCGAAAACTACCTGGCCAGGCTGGTAAAGCTGGGGGAATCCGTGGCGGTGGCCGAACAGATTGGCGACCCCGCAGCCAGTAAGGGGCCGGTAGAAAGAAAAGTGACCCGGGTGGTAACCCCTGGCACGGTCAGCGACGAAGCGTTACTGGATGAACATCAGGATAATCTGCTGTGTGCCATTGCCCAACAACAGGACCGCTACGGAATCGCTCACCTGGATATTGCCAGTGGCCGCTTTTTTGTATCAGAAGTGTCTGGCGACAGCGCTCTACAGGCTGAGATGGGACGTCTCAACCCGGCAGAAATTCTGGTGGCAGAAGAAAGCCACGGTTTAAAACAGGTTCAGGGAAGACGGGGCATACGCAGCCGCCCCAGCTGGGACTTTGACCACGAATCCGCTCGCAGAGCACTGGTGCAGCAATTTAACACCCAAGACTTGGCAGGGTTTGGCTGCGAAGACATGGACCTAGCCGTAGCCGCCGCCGGTTGCCTGTTACAGTATGCCAAAGAAACCCAGCGCGCCGCCCTCCCCCATATTCGCGCTATTGCTGTGGAAACCCAAAACGACTGCGTGGTACTGGACGCCGCCACCCGCCGCAACCTTGAGCTCACAGAAAATATCCACGGCAGTGACAAGTACACCCTGGCCTGGGTAATGGACAAAACCAAAACCGCCATGGGCGGACGCATGTTGAGGCGCTGGTTACATCGACCCATTTGCGACCGCAACGAGCTAAACACGCGGCAAGATTGCATCGCGGCATTATTGGAAAATTACCAATATGAGCCAGTACAGAGCGTACTTAAGCAAATTGGCGATATTGAACGCATTCTTGCCCGGGTGGCGCTGAAATCAGCACGACCAAGGGATTTATCGCGCTTGAGAGATGCCCTGGTAGCTCTGCCTGCGTTAGAACAAGCCTTACAGGCATTGGACGCCTACGTTATTCATAATCTGGGCAAAGCCATCGGTACTTTTCCTGAACTGGCGCAGCTGCTAACCAAGGCCATTATTGAAACCCCTCCGGTGCTTATCCGCGATGGTGGGGTTATTGCCGAAGGCTTTGACGAAGAACTGGATGAGCTGCGCAGTATCAGTGAAAACGCCGGACAGTTTCTGCTGGACCTAGAACAAAGGGAGCGGGAAACCACCGGTATCAGCACCCTCAAAGTGGGTTACAACCGCGTTCATGGCTACTACATCGAAATCAGCAAAGCTCAGTCGGATCAGGCCCCTGCTGCCTATATACGGCGGCAAACCCTGAAAAACGCCGAACGTTATATCACCCCTGAACTCAAAACCTTTGAAGACAAAGCCCTCAGTGCCAAGAGTCGCGCCTTATCCCGGGAAAAAGCGCTGTTTGATCAATTGCTGGATACGTTATCTGAGTCACTGTTCGAGCTTCAGGCTAGTTTTAATGGGGTGGCGGAACTGGACGTGCTCACCTGTCTGGCGGAGAGAGCCGACAGCTTGGCCCTGTCTCGCCCCACCCTGCAGAATGAAACCGGCATTCATATCGAGGCAGGTCGACACCCGGTGGTGGAGCAGGTGCTGGAGCATGCCTTCATCGCCAATGACCTGAAACTGGACAACCACCGCCGCATGCTGGTGATAACCGGTCCCAACATGGGGGGTAAGTCCACCTATATGCGCCAGGTTGCCCTGATTGCTGTGCTCGCTCACATTGGCAGTTTTGTACCCGCCACCAGTGCCCGCATTGGCACCCTGGATCGCATCTTTACCCGCATTGGCTCATCAGATGATTTAGCCAGTGGTCGCTCCACCTTTATGGTGGAAATGACCGAGACTGCGAATATTTTGCATAACGCCAGCCGCCGCAGCCTGGTGCTAATGGACGAAATTGGCCGTGGCACCAGCACCTTTGACGGTCTTTCCCTGGCTTGGGCCTGCGCCAATCATCTGGCTGTGAAAATTCAGGCGCTGACCCTGTTCGCAACCCATTACTTCGAGCTTACCCAGCTACCGGATCAAGTGCCCAATGTGGCCAATGTCCACCTCTCCGCCAAAGAGCAGGGAGATAATATCCTGTTTCTCCATAAGGTGATGGAAGGACCCGCCAACCAAAGCTACGGACTGCAGGTGGCCAAACTGGCAGGGGTGCCCAGCTCCGTAGTGAATAGCGCCAAGCGTAAACTCAATCAATTAGAAAAGCAGGACCTGAACAATCAGGTACTTGAAAGCGCGAATCAACCCTTGCAATCGGACCTGTTTGTGGAACCTTCCCCGCCCCATCCGGCCGTGGAAATGATCAGTAAACTGGATCCTGATTGTATCAACGCCCGCCAGGCACTGGATCTTCTGTACAAACTAAAGGAAATGACCGAGAAATCCTGATAAGGCAAATGGCTAAAATCAGCCATAGAGCGGCTAACTTGCGACGGGATGTAGAGCAATTCCCCAATGGCCCTTGCCTGAGAACACCGAAGGCATTAGACTGCCCGGCGGCTAATTTTGTAGAGAGTAAAAGTACATGACTTTTGTTGTTACCGATAACTGCATTAAGTGCAAATACACCGACTGTGTAGAAGTTTGCCCCGTAGACTGCTTCTATGAAGGTCCCAATTTCCTGGTCATTCACCCTGACGAGTGTATTGATTGTGCCCTCTGCGAGCCAGAATGCCCTGCAAACGCGATTTATTCGGAAGACGAAGTCCCTGAAGATCAACAGGCGTTTACAGACCTCAATGCCGAGTTGGCGGAAGTATGGCCCAACATCACTGAGAAGAAAGACCCATTACCCGATGCAGAAGAATGGGATGGTGTAGAAGGCAAGCTGGACAAGCTTGAGCGCTAATTAAAACGCAAAAAAGAAGGGCGGTTTTTACACCGCCCCACCTCGCTTTTTGGATTTCCTTACCCAGAGCATCCTGCTCGTCTTCCTTGATGGTTATCCTTAACCATTCCATACACGACGTCCTGCCTTGAACTAATAATACGATATCCAAGGAAATTAATAGCGCAAATTCGGGGGAGCATTATAAACCCGATTGTAGAACACAAAAATAATAAGCTATATATTTCGATGCGTTAGAGCTGAACTTACGTACCAGGGCTTTTTTTTCCCAAAATTTAGGGCTGTTTATTCCTACAGCAACGTGAGACATATCGCACATGCAAAAGAGCCAATATCCCAAAGCCTACGAATCCAGATTACAATCAGGACGCAATTTCAATACAAGGCGTTACAAAAGTGGAGATCAATAAAACCGGATCAGGTGCTATAATCAGGTGCTATAAATAGAACCATAGGAATTCTAGTTGGCCAGCCAACAAAGAAGGGCGGGGAAGATCCCGCCCACCTCGCTTTTTCCTTCCTTGAGCACCGTCCCTGGCGCATTTTATCCATCGCCCGAATCCCTCGAGCATCTTGCTAACTGTGATTTCACCCTGGTTTCCGTACCAGGCACTAACCAGTCCTTGGTCAGCATACTCAGTCCTTGGTCAGCTCACTTCCTGTTTGTGCGTCCTTGCCGTAGTACCTACCATCCTAGTAAGTCGTGTCCCTGGAGCTTCCTTGCCCGCCAGCGTCCTTGTCCAGCAGAATCTCAGCAGCAATTAATCTGCTAAAGTTGGTCAAATTTTATAAATATTAGATAAAACAGCAAGACCTCGAAACAGATGGAATTATTCTGGTTTTTTCGCTTTCAAAATATTACGCATAATTATCAAAGAGTTATTCAAAACATACGCCATTGACCTTGGACACCAAGTGATTAACTCTCACACCATCTGTAAGAAATATCGCACGCTGCATTGAATTTTTATCCCACAAACAAAAAACGCGCCCGGAGGCGCGTTTCATTTTTGAGCAGTATATTGTTTAACCACCGAATATGGATTCTCCGGTTAAACCCTGCTTTTCCAGCAGATCACGCAATCTCTTCAGCGCCTCCACCTGGATTTGTCGAACCCGTTCCCGGGTTAAACCGATCTCGAGCCCCACTTCTTCCAATGTGCTCATTTCATAACCACGGAGACCAAACCTGCGGGCAATCACTTCCCTTTGTTTGTTAGGCAATTGATCCAGCCAGTAATCGATGCTGTGGCGCAAGTCGGCATCCTGGAGCAGTTCGGCAGGATCAGACACCTTAGTGTCCGCTATGGTATCCAACAGTGATTTGTCCGAGTCGTGGGCCATAGGCGTATCCACTGAAGAAACACGCTCATTTAGGCCCAGCATACGCTTCACATCGTCTAAGGGCTTATCAAGCAAATCGGCAATTTCTTCTGGGCTGGGCTCATGATCCAACTTCTGGGTCAATTCACGTGCCGCTCTCAGATAAATATTAAGCTCTTTAACCACGTGAATGGGCAAACGGATTGTACGGGTTTGGTTCATGATTGCCCGCTCGATGGTCTGCCTTATCCACCATGTGGCATAGGTGGAAAACCGAAAGCCACGCTCTGGGTCGAACTTCTCAACCGCTCTAATCAAACCTAAATTGCCTTCCTCAATAAGGTCCAGCAATGAAAGGCCGCGATTTACATAGCGCCGAGCTATTTTCACCACCAGACGCAGGTTACTCTCAATCATACGCTTGCGGGCATCCTCGTGACCCCGTAGCGCGCGACGAGCGTAATAAACTTCTTCTTCTGGCGTTAATAGTGGCGAAAAGCCAATCTCATTCAGATAAAGCTGAGTGGCATCCAGGGTCTTTTGCATTCCCGGCTGAGCCACAAAGGAATCGTCATCACTGTCTTCCACACCGTTGCGCTTGTCCCTCAGCTCGGCGGCACGTTCCTCAAATGCATCTTCTAATTCGCTGTCTTCAATGGCTTCTACATTTTCGTCTTGTTCCGTTTCTGCTTGGATCATGGCTATTCTTCCCGCGCTGTTATTCTGTCATGACCACTGAATTCGTGGCCCTACAATTTAGATTAAAAAGTAATCCGCAAATTTGACCCGGTTGTCCCACTCAACGCTTGGGCAAATATTGCAAAGGGTTAACGGGTTTTCCGCTTCGACGAATTTCAAAATGAAGCTTGTCTCTGCTTGCCCCCGTAGAACCTATTTCGGCAATCTTCTGCCCAGCTTTAGCTCTCTGCCCTTCTCGCACCAATAATTTACTATTGTGAGCATAAGCACTGAGGTACACCTCGTTGTGCTTAATGATGATCAAGTTACGATAGCCGACAATCCCTGCCCCGCTATAGACCACTTCACCATCTGCCGCCGCATAGACCGGTTCACCCAGCCGACCCGAAAGGTCGATTCCCTTATTGATGCTCCCCGTGAGAGAGTAACGCTCAATAACCGAACCCTTCGCCGGCCAACTCCAAGACATATCTACCTTTTTATGTCTTTGATTTGCAACTTTTTCTTGGACCGGTTTTGCATGGCTAGGCGGTTTTTTATAACGACTTGATTGGTTTCTAACAGGTACGCTATTCCCAGATTTGTTCACTTTTGTCGAATTAACTGTGGTTTTACTGAGATCAATTAGCTGACCGGGGTAGATAGCGTAAGGGGCGGAAATGCCATTGGATTTAGCCAATTCGAGATGGTTACGATTATAGCGCCAGGCTATGGAATACAGTGTTTCACCGGCTTTAACTCGATGAGAGCCTTGAGTGACGGGGGCTGGAGAGCGGTAGACGTTGCGAATAGGCTCATAACGGGAAGGACCGCAGCCAACCACCAATGAAACCAGTAACAGCAACAAGGCCCGCTTTCTAACGGCCTTAGCCGATCGTGACACCGACCAACTCCGCAAAAAACAGACAATTCAGATCATAACTTCGCCTAATTGAATTTAGAATCAAAACTCATAACCTCCTTAGGCTTATTACGAGAAAGTCTAACCAGTTTTAAAGAAAAACCTCACAAACTGGCTATTATTTAACCTAATCAAGATCCGTTCGCCGCCTTGCGAGCAGATACCCATTCCATGCATAGCACCAAAAATATGGCGGAAAGCATCAATACTATGCTGAATCCCAACTGAGGATCCTGCCCAGTCAGCGCCAAAAACTGCTCCGGTGATACGTTAACCTGATGTACCGGAACCGTCTCTCCGTGGGAGTTAACACGGGTGGTAAGCGTTTGCTTCCAAGGCCATATTTTATTTAGAGAACCCAGCATGAATCCGGTCAGTAACGCCAGGGTCAAACTCAAATAACGGTGCAACAGCCAAGACAGCAGACGAGTGAAACCGAGTATTCCCAGTCCGCAACCCAGCGCAAACACGGCCAGGTTAACCAATTCCAAATTTTTTACCGCATGAATAACATGGGAGTACATACCCATCAGCAATAATATAAAGCTACCTGAAATACCCGGTAACACCATGGCGCAAATGGCCACTGCACCGGCCATGAACAGGGTAACCGGACTCAGAGGAATCTCAGACGGGGAAACCATGGTGATTCCATAAGCTACAGCGACCCCAAGCACTAAACTCATCACCGTTGACACACTCCAGTCTCCAATTTGACGGCCAATATGCCAAGCTGAAACCAGAATCAACCCGAAAAAAAACGACCACAATAACTGGGGCTGAGTGGCCAGAAGGTGAGCAATTAGCTTAGACAGGGTGAAAACACTGGTGAATATGCCCGCCATTAGAACCGCAAGAAATGTCCCATTGAACGAGTTCCAGGCTGCTACTGGCCCCTCTTTAACCAGTATGGAAACAGACTTGGGCCCCATGGAACCGATGCTGTCGATTAGTTGCTGATAAATGCCGGTGATGAAAGCGATAGTGCCGCCCGATACGCCGGGAACGATATCCGCTGCCCCCATGGCAATGCCCTTTACGTACACCCCCGCCAGGGGCGGATTTTTTGGCTTATCCAAAGATGTGTCCATTACTGCTATTCCTGTTATCTGGACTTAACGGATACCGGATCGAAAAGGCACAAATCTAACGTCTTCGATAAATTCTTTCTCGAAACCTGTTTCGGTACGGGTGATGCGGTAGAGTTTCTGGTTACCTTCGCCCACCGGAATCAGTAGACGCCCCCCTACGGCAAGCTGATCCAACAATTGATTGGGAATATCCGCAGGTGCAGCCGCGGCCAATATGCCGTCGAATGGCGCTTTATCTTGCCAGCCCACACTGCCGTCGCCGTAGCGAAACAACACATTACGGATCTTCAGTTGTCGCAGCCGGTCGCGCGCTTTTTCCTGTAGCGCTTTAATGCGTTCCAGGGAATATACCTCTTGCGCAAAGCTGGATAAAATGGCGGTTTGATAGCCGGAGCCAGTACCGATCTCCAGTACTCTATTGAGTGGACCGCCTTCTAACAGCAACTCTGTCATGTGAGCAACGATATAAGGCTGAGAGATGGTCTGGGAATGGCCGATGGGAAGCGCGGTGTCTTCGTAGGCCCGGTGAGCCAAAGCTTCATCTACGAATAGATGTCTTGGCGTATTGCGAATGGCGTCCAACACCTGCAGGTCCCGAATACCTTGATCTTGCAATCGCCCTATCAATCTTTCGCGGGTTCGTTGGGAAGTCATGCCAATACCCGACAGTCTGGATTCGTTCACCCCATAGTTCCTCATCTGTTAAAAAACACTCACACCAAGCAGCTAACCACTGTTTTTGTTGTTCAAGCGCCTTCAATTCCACGCATTGTTTCATTGTAAAAGAAGGTTCTCGATTGAGCGAGTAAGAAGTTGAAATAGTTGAGAATTAGTTAGCTGGCTCGGACAAATTAACCACTTCTCTCAACAAGCTGGTGGCGTAACCGCCCTTGGGCAGTTGAAACTGAATCTCAACCCGGTCATCTTGGACGCTATAACCTAGATTGGTGGGTAACAATCGCCATGGTCGAGGCTCAGGTGACATTCTAGCCAGAGACAGCAGCTGCCCCAAGTCCTCTCCCGCTGGCCCATAATCCTGCTCTCCCGGCAGCCAACCTGCAAGATGAATATCACCTTGGAGGAATCGTTTTTGCAAATCCGAATCCCAATTCTGTTGGAAGTAGCTTTGGCTTCCTGCCAACATGATCACATCCCTATCACACCAACAATTCCAACTTTGCTCTGCCACGCGCTGAGCAAGCCGGCCATTGAATACCCAAGCTCTCAGCACAGACAGCAATCGACTGCGTTCTTGCCTGGCGTCAGGCAAAGCCTGCTTATCAGCCCAGGCCAGCACGGTTTCAAGGTTAGCGCCATTATGCCCAAAACGTTGAGCGCCAAAATAATTGGGCACCCCCTGCTCGGCAACCACGCTTAAACGCGCAGTGAGGCTTTGGGGGTCAGTGACACCCCGCAAGGTAATCCGAAAGCCGTTGAGTTGATGGGTGCCAATACGCAGTTTTTTGTTGTGGCGTTGGTACCTCAACAAACCAATACCTTGCTTGGCCAGGGCTTCAGCATCCGGCTCAATATCCTGACCGGGCAGATGCACTGAGAACCATTGGCTGGTAAGCCCGCGACGATCCTTCAACCCGGAATAACTGACGTTTTTTTTCGCCACGGTGAAATGTCGCGCCAGGCACTTTTGTGTGTAAGTGGTATTGTGATCGTCAGTTTGCAACAGTAAAAAAAGATGCTCGCCGCTTCCGCTGGGCTCAAACCCCAGTATTTCTTCTACGATGAAATCCTCAGGCTTTGATTTGAACAGCCCAGTGGCTTGCGGCCGTCCCAGCCCATGGGGAGCAAACTCAAACCCCAGAGCCGGTAGTTCGCCGTGCAAAGCACTCACTGAAGCACGATGAGAGCAACGGCATGAACCGCTATGCCCTCGCCACGACCAGTGTAACCCAGCTGTTCTGTGGTGGTGGCTTTGACATTCACAGAAGCCAAATCAAGGTTCAAATCTTCGGCGATATTGGCACGCATGGCGGGAATGTGAGGTGCCATTTTAGGTGCCTGTGCCACTATAGTGATATCCACATTACCCACGCAAAATTGCTTGTGGTGTAACAGGCTCACCACATGGCGCAATAAATCTCGGCTATTGGCACCTTTAAAATCCGGGTCTGTATCGGGGAAATGCCTACCGATATCGCCTAACGCCGCCGCACCTAACAATGCATCGGCCAAAGCATGAAGGGCCACGTCACCATCGGAATGGGCAATAAAACCTTGATCAAAAGGAATTCGCACCCCCCCTAGCATCAAGTGATCACCTTCACCAAACCGGTGTACATCAAAACCATGGCCAATACGCAACCTTAAGATTCCTCTTGCTGAGTGATAAACAACGCCGCCAGTTCCAGATCCTGGGGGTGGGTTATTTTGAGATTGTCACCATGGCCTTCCACCAGAATGGGCTTTTCCCCGGCGTGCTCCATGGCGGAGGCTTCGTCAGTCACCATAAAGCCATCATCCAACGCCTGTTGCAAAGCGGTTTTGAGCTGACCCAACCGAAAAACCTGGGGTGTCAGTGCGTGCCAAAGTCGATCCCTTTCTACCGTATCAACAATGTTGTTGAGGTGATCCGAGCGCTTCATGGTGTCCCGCACCGGTGTAGCTAAAATGCCGCCACAGGCATCAAACTGACTCACTTGTTCAAGTAATTTAGCCACATCATCAGGCCTGACGCAGGGCCTCGCCACATCGTGCACCAGAACCCAATCATTGGCATCGGCAATAGCGCTCAGGTATTGCAAACCATGCAATACAGAATGACAACGCTCTTCACCCCCAAGGGTAAAATGAACTTTGTCGGAGTAAGAAAAATGGAGAGCTTTGTGGTGATGATCTTCTTCACTGATTGCCACCACCAAGCCAGCAATCTGCTGGAGTTGCAACAAACGGTTAATGCTGTGCTCCATCACCGTCCGCTGATTGATCTTCAGATACTGTTTAGGTGTTTGCGATCCAAACCTGCGCCCAACCCCGGCCGCAGGTACCACACACCATATGGAAGGAACATAAGTCACAGTGGTTATTGGCCTTCTTCATCGATTATCAGAAAAAAGGTTTCGTCGTCCTTAACCATGCCTAGCTGGGTGCGGGCTCGCTCTTCTACCGCATCAGTACCGGATTTTAAATTCTGTACCTCAGCGCGAAGCCGCTTATTCCGTTCTGCCGCCAGATGATTTTGTTGATCCTGACGTTCTATGGCACCATTTAAACGCATAACATCGGCCCAACTGCCCTCACCCACCCAAAGACGTAACTGCAACAATATTAACAGCAGCATCAAAGCCCAAAATAAAATACGAGGCAATGTGAGCCAATGGGGATTACCGTTATCTGTCATAGCCAAATTACGCGGGTGAAACAATGTGACTAAGAATGGGGCTTAATTTTGTGTTCGTCAAGCTGGGTGAGTATTGAGTCGTGCAGTACTCAATACTCACCAGTAGCACTATTTGAAAGCGCGGAATTCCGCTTTGCCTTTGTAGGGAGCCTGGTCCCCAATCACTTCTTCTATACGTAGCAACTGGTTGTATTTCGCAATGCGATCTGATCGACACAGGGAACCGGTCTTGATCTGACCCGCTGCGGTGGCAACGGCCAGGTCAGCAATGGTTGCATCTTCAGTTTCACCGGATCGATGGGAAATAACGGCGGTGTAACCAGCGTCTTTCGCCATTTGAATGGCATCCAGGGTTTCGCTTAGGCTGCCAATTTGATTGAACTTAATCAGAATACTGTTACCAATATTTTTTTCGATGCCTTCCTTCAAAATCTTGGTGTTGGTAACAAACAGGTCGTCACCCACCAGCTGAACCTTTTCGCCCAATTTCTCAGTGAGAATCTTCCAACCATCCCAATCGCTTTCATCGAGACCGTCTTCCACGGAAATAATGGGATAACGATTACAAAGGTCCGCAAGGTAATCCACAAACTCAGCGGAATCCAATGTCTTGTTATCTCCAGCTAACACGTATTTGCCTTCTTTATAAAACTCAGAGGCAGCACAGTCCAACGCCAGAGTGATATCTTCTCCCAACTTATAGCCTGCTTTTTCTACCGCTTCGGCGATCACTTGCAGGGCTTCCTCGTTGGATGACAAGTCGGGAGCAAAACCACCTTCATCACCTACCGCAGTGTTCAAACCACGAGCCTGCAAAACACCTTTTAAGGTATGGAAAATCTCTGCACCCATACGTAGCGCTTCAGCGAAATTGGGCGCACTGACGGGTTGAATCATGAATTCCTGAATATCTACATTGTTATCGGCGTGCTCGCCGCCATTAAGAATATTCATCATGGGCACAGGCATGCTGTAGGGCCCCGCCTTACCATTAGCTATTTCACTAATTTGTTGGAACAGCGGCACTTGGTTATGAACCGCAGCAGCCTTGGCATTAGCAAGGGAAACAGCCAAAATAGCATTGGCACCAAACTTGGATTTATTCTCTGTGCCATCAGCGTCAATCATGATCTTATCGATAGCTCGCTGGTCCAACGCGTCTTTGCCTTTTAACAGCGCTTCAATTTCTGTATTGATGGCATTGACCGCTTTGAGTACCCCTTTACCCAGGTAGCGTGACTTGTCTCCATCCCTTAATTCCAGCGCTTCCCGCGAGCCAGTTGAAGCTCCAGAAGGTGCGCAGGCGGTGCCCGCTGCACCAGATTCGAGTATCACATCGGCTTCCACGGTGGGATTACCGCGGGAATCCAATACCTCACGAGCACGTATTTGGGCGATCTTAGACATGGGTAGGAATCTCCTTGATTAGTATTAATTACTTGGTGTCAATGGGCTCAAAGCCTTTCACCAATTCATCCAGCGCTTTAACCTGAGCCAGGAATGGCTCCAGCATCTGCAAACGCAGGGCGCAGGGGCCATCGCATTTAGCCGCATCCGGATCTGGATGAGCTTCTAAAAATAATCCCGCCAGTTTTTGGCTCATTCCAGCCAGGGCTAATTCCGTCACTTGGGCTCGACGGCCACCGGCAGCTTCTGCCAGGCCACCTGGCATTTGCAGCGAGTGGGTCACATCAAAAAATACCGGATTGCCGAATTCCTTCATGATGCCAAAGCCCAACATATCCACAACCAGATTGTTGTAGCCGAAACTGGACCCGCGCTCACACAGAATAACCTCGCTATTACCCGCTTCTTCGCATTTGCGAATGATGTGCTTCATTTCTCTGGGTGCCAAAAACTGTGCTTTTTTAACATTAATTATGGCGCCAGTTTGGGCCATGGCCACCACTAAGTCCGTCTGACGCGACAAAAACGCCGGCAACTGAATAATGTCACACACCTCCGCCACCGGTTTTGCCTGATGGGGCTCGTGCACATCAGTGATGATGGGCACGTCAAAGGTGGCTTTAATTTCCTGAAAAATTTTTAATCCTTCATCCAGTCCAGGGCCACGAAAGGAACTGACTGAAGAGCGATTGGCCTTATCGAAAGAAGCTTTAAACACATAGGGTATACCCAGCTTTTCAGTTACCTCAATGTATTTTTCCGCGATGGTCATGGCCATATCGCGAGACTCCAATACATTCATACCACCGAACAACACGAAGGGTAGATCATTTCCCATTTTAATCGCGGCCCCTTTTGGGGTCGTCAATTGAATGACTTTCTGTACTGAGCTACTCATTGAATTTATTCCTTAGCACTGGCTTTAGCGTCTTTAAATGCTTTAGCCGCCTGCACATAGCCGGAGAACAAAGCGTGTCCATCCCGAGGTGTTGAAGTGAATTCTGGATGAAACTGGCAAGCCACAAACCAAGGGTGATCCACCACCTCAATCATTTCCACCAAGCCACCATCCATAGAACGACCCGCTACCCTTAAACCGGCCTTTTCCAATTGAGGAACATACTTGTTGTTCACTTCATAACGATGACGGTGACGTTCGAACACCACTTCTTTGTCATACATTTTGCGGGACAAACTGCCTTCCACCAGACGACACTCTTGTGCCCCTAAACGCATGGTGCCCCCCAGATCGGAATCCACGTCACGTTGTTGAACGGAGCCATCTTCATCGCGCCATTCCGTGATCAATCCCACCACCGGAGTGGATGTATCCTCCACAAATTCGGTGCTGTGGGCATCGCTTAAACCGGCCATATTACGGGCATATTCGATAACGGCCACTTGCATGCCCAAACAAATTCCCAGATAAGGTACCTTGTTTTCACGGGCGTATCGCACTGCAGATATTTTGCCTTCGGTTCCCCGTTTACCAAAGCCGCCGGGCACGAGAATACCATGATATTTTTCCAGAACCTCTACGCCATCCCGTTCCAGATCTTCAGAGTCAACGTATTCAATATTTACTTTGGTACGGTTGCGAATACCCGCATGGAGCAACGATTCGTTGAGGGATTTATAGGCATCAGCAAGATCAGTATATTTCCCCACCATGGCAATGGTAATGTCGTGCTGGGGATTGAGCTGGGCATCCACCACGGCGGTCCACTCACTCAAGTCGGCTTCGCCACACTCGAGGCCCAACTTTTCCACCACAAAATTATCCAGGCCCTGGGCGTGTAACACCGAAGGGATTTTGTAGATGGTATTCACATCCTGCAGACCGATGACCGCCCGTCGTTCCACGTTGGTAAATAACGCTATTTTAGCCAGAGATGAATCAGGGATTTTATGGTCGGATCGGCACAATAAAACATCGGGCTGCAAACCAATGGATCGCAGTTCTTTAACCGAGTGTTGAGTGGGCTTGGTTTTGGTTTCCCCCGCAGTGCTGATGTATGGCACAAGAGTGAGGTGAATAAACACCGAATTTTTGGAGCCTAATTCCACCCGCAACTGCCGCACTGCCTCCAAAAAGGGTTGGGATTCAATATCCCCCACGGTGCCACCAATCTCCACCAGCAAAACATCCACACCCAGATCATTATTGATGACACGGTTCTTGATCTCATCGGTGATGTGAGGAATCACCTGAACGGTGGCACCCAGGTAATCGCCGCGACGCTCTTTATCGATAACGTCTTGATAGATTCGACCCGAAGTGAAGTTGTTCTTCTTGGTCATGGTGTTGCGAATGAAGCGCTCGTAGTGACCCAGATCGAGGTCGGTTTCTGCGCCATCTTCGGTTACAAACACCTCACCATGCTGATAAGGGCTCATGGTGCCCGGGTCTACGTTGATGTAAGGGTCTAACTTCATCATGGAGACCTTGAGGCCACGGGCTTCAAGAATTGAGGCCAGCGAGGCTGCTGCGATACCCTTACCAAGGGAGGACACAACACCCCCCGTCACAAAAATGTATTTTGTCATCGATTTACCAGTGAACGGAGAACGGAATCGAAGCTTATCTGGCCTAGAGGCAGGCTCACCCCCAAATAAACCACGCTACTCAGAATGGGCGTAAATTGTACCCGATTCAATCTTGGGACTCAACGAAACCTCACTCAACCTAAACGCCATTGCCAGCTAAGCTGAATCGAGTCTGAGCCCCCCTGGGGCTGAAAATCCTGACACACAAACAATCCCGGCACAGCGGCCACACGATCACCACAGTATAGAACGGGCCAGAGGTGCCGCAGCCACGGCGGCACCTGATAATCCTGTAACCAACGCTTTATCTGCTTGCTTGGACGCCCCAGGGGGCGAGCTGCTTCTCCCACTCTGTAACCGCCAACCCGTAAAGGTTGGCTGGAACAGGCTTGAACACCCAAGCTAACGCTTTCACAGCTTGGCTGCTTTGTGGCCAAGAAGCCAAGCTGTCCATAGGAACAATCCACCACACCACCGCTTAGTATGGTGTTGGATAGCGAGGATTCAAAGGCCGTAAATTGGGCTATTCCGCGGGGCAATACATAAAGCACGCCCTTAAATCGCCGTAACAGCATCTCACCCCATTCCATCTGAGGCTGAGCATCCTTTTGAGCCAACACCACTTCTGGGATGATTCTGGAGAGTATGGCTTCACTGGGCAAACTGCGGTCCTGGCGTCGAATCCAGTAGCGCAACAGATTATGTTGCCGAACTGGGTTTAGCTTAGTTAGGCATGCCACCGCCAAACCACCGTCTTCCCTGGGGTCACCCAGATCCAATGCGGCCAAATCATCCAGTAACTGCACGGACTCCCGGCAAAGCCGTGCGCTACGAGCCAAAGCCACATTTAATTGAGGCCGATTTTGACGCCATAGGGGCAGCACCTGATTCCGTAAAAAGTTGCGCTCGTGCTGATCCGCCTGGTTACTGGGGTCTTCCACCCAAAGCAGATCATGGCAGCGAGCATAACGCTCCAATTGTTGTCGGTCACACTCCAACAGGGGCCTTACCAACGTCATGGACCGCCGCTGGGACAGGGTAGTCATGGCCCCCAACCCCAACGGACCACTGCCCCTGGCCAGCCGTTGCAACAGGGTTTCTGCCTGATCATCCCGATGATGGGCCAGCAACAGCAATTGATTAGGCTTGAGGTGTTTTTCAAACACCCGATAGCGGGCTTCTCGGGCCGCCTGCTCCAGGCTGGCTTGGGCGGTATCCACCACCACCCGCGCCGCTTGGAATGGAATATCCCACTGTTGGCACAACTGTTGGCAATGTTGTTGCCATTGATCCGCATCGGGCTGCAATTGATGATTCACATGGAGCGCCTGAATCTCAATATGGGAATGGCTACGCTGCCAGGTTTTTACCAAATGCAAAAGCACACAGGAATCCAGCCCGCCACTGAAGGCCACCACCAGCTTTTGCGGTGGCACTTCCGCGGTTAAGGCCAGGTCAATAAGATCACTGTTGATTTGCTGCACAAATAACACCCTGGCCCTTTTGCTAACATTAACTATTGCGCCGCCGCACCACCGCAATCACCAAAACCAGCAGGGTGAGTAATGCGGGCACCAATGCAATGTTGATTAACTTAAGATTAAAGTCCAACTGCTCAATATCTTTGTTGAGCTGATGTTGCACGTCCCGCAACTGTTTGCGGATATCCAGTTTTTCCTGTTGGAACTGCAACAGTTTCGCCTCAACTTCTGGTGTCAAGGTTAGCATATCAGCTTGATCACCCTGCTGGCTTTGCAATTCCGCCAATTGGCTTTCAATCTGTTGCAACTGCTGTTGCAGACCCTGCTCAACGGTTCGGAACTCATCTTCCGCCTGGCGCTGCATCTCTTTCACAACGGTAAAGGGACGGAAATAGCGACCTTGACCCCGTATGCTCATCAAGTCTGGGCTACCACTAAGCAAGTCCACCGCATTGAAAAAGAAATCGCCATTATCAGCAAAAGGCTGGGCCACGGACTGACCAAAAAACTGTTGCACCTGTACCCACAAGCGATCACTAAGTACATCACTGTCCGCTACAATCACCACGTTAATGGGCTGTTTAGATTGGGTTAAATACTCCTGGTCAGACTCGGTATTGGAATCCGTTGCCAGGGTTGATTCAGTGGCCTCATCACTGGAATCCACTTCATCACCGGCTTCCGAGATGGGGACACCAGCGGGAAAGGCGGATTTCACCACACCGCTGACCCGGGCAGCCAATACATATTTCTCTCCTGTGGGATTGAAACCCTGAGCCAGCACGGAAGGATCAGCCATGGTGCGCAATTTTGCGGTTTCCAGGGGCATGGCATAATCAGATGTGGTCACAAGGGCCTCAAACTCGGTGCTACTCTCGGTAATGGGCGTCAGGTACCCTGCACTGGAGAAATGCAGGGTTTCCAATTGATCCACCACCTGATTGTCCGTCACCAGGTTCGCATCGGACAATTGCAAAATACCTAAATGACGGATAGGTCGACCGCCCTGACCGCCCACTTGCAGAGCCAGTTGCGCATCACCCACAAACTCATTCATTTTGATTTCCACACCCCAGGCGTTGAACAGTTTGTTGAGATCATCGGAGGCCTTGTTCTCACGGTTTCGATCCAATTCAGCAAAGGGATCCACAAAAAACAACGCATGGCCACCCGCCAGCACAAATTGGTCTATGGCAAATAACGCTTCGGGGGTTAAGCCTACGGGGTGCACCACCAGCAGAAGATCGTAGTCTCCCGTGCTGATATCCTGCTCATTGCTAGCGATGGTTTGCACATCAAACAATTGTTTAATTTGACTGATGCTAAACCAGGGAGGAGTAGGCTGACGGCTCATCATGTCAAATCCACCTTCTAACTCCAACCCGCTGATCAAACCCACCGCAGGCTTACTGGGTTGGGTCACACGATGGATCAGCTTGGCAATGTCGTATTCCAAAAAGCCTTGGCGACCGGGTTGAAAGAACGGAATTTCCAAAGTGGCCCGCTCGTTGTCTTCGGGCTTGGTTTCCGCTTTCAGTTCACCGTATTGCGCCACCAATCCAAAGTAAATAGAATCACCACCGGCCACCGGCACCGCCTGCAATCCAAACGCTGCAGCTCGATCTTCGTCTTCAGAGAACGGCTCCGGGTCGATTACCGTTAGCCGCAGCTTACCATTCGATCGTAATTCAAACTCCTCCAGCAATTCCCTAACCTGTTTGGCGTAGTTACGCCATCCCAAAGCTTCCCGGGTGCTGCTCTGGGAGAAAAAGAAATACAAATCCAACGGCTGATCCAAGTGGTTGACAATATTTTGTGACCCCTCAGATAGGGTGTATAACCCACCCTCGGTTAGATCAAGACGTACCCCTTTAAATAAACGATCCGTTAACAATGTGGAAAACAGTACCGCCAGGGCTAACAACACCAGGCCAGTACCAGAAAACCATTTATTCACACGCATTCTGTTGCCCCCCTAACTTGCTTTCTTCATATCAATCACGATAGCCGTGGCGACCAACCAGCCGGCGATCAGAATTAAAAAGTAAAATACATCCCTTACATCCAATACCCCTTTGGCAATGGATTGATAGTGGCTCAAGAAACTGAGGGCAGCGATGGAATCCAGGGCCCAATCTGCAAACCAGTTGGGCAGCCAACCTTGAACAATCTCCATACCGGTCACCATTAACAAAAAGCACACCACCACCGTCACAATAAACGCGATAACCTGGTTCTTGGTAGATGCAGAAATACAGGACCCCACCGCAAGTAACGCCCCCGCCATAAACCAGCTGCCCAGGTAACTGGCCAGGATCACACCATTGTCAGGATCACCCAAGTAATTCACCGTAATCCATATGGGGCAGGTCAGCACAAGGGCAATCCCTGTGAACACCCAAGCGGCCAGGAACTTTCCCAACACCATGTCGCGTAGCCGCAATGGCAAAGTCATAAGCAATTCAAGGGTGCCACTCTTACGTTCATCGGCCCACAGGCCCATGGAAAGAGCGGGAACTAAAAACAGGTACAACCAAGGGTGATAATTGAAGAACGACCGCAGGTCAGCCTGACCATTGTCAAAGAAACCACCAAAGAAAAAAGTAAATGACCCGGCCAACATCAAAAAAATTACAATAAACACATAAGCCAGTGGAGTGGCAAAATAGCTGGCCAACTCCCGCTTAAAAACCACTGGTAACCCACCCATCACGCAGCCTCCTGTGTTATTGCACGGAACACTTCATCCAGGCGCCCTTGCTCCATGGAGAATTCCTGCACTGGCCAACCCTGCTCCGCTATCAAACCATGCACAGCCAGGTAGAGGTTTTGATTGGCTTGCGGAAACACTACCCAGGCGGAGCCTTCTTTTTCCACTGCACTCACCTGATCAAGAGCCTGTAATTTGGAAGTGGGATCCAGAACACCCTCCAATTGCAGCCGTACAGCGCCGTGGTAACGGGAGCGGGCCTGCAATTCAGCGGGGCTACCATCCGCCAGGATCTTACCGCCAGCAATGATGATGGCACGACTGCAGACCGCACTCACTTCTTCCAGGATGTGAGTTGAAACAATCACAATTTTATCCTGGGCAAGATTGGCTATGAGATTGCGGACTTCTTGTTTTTGATTAGGATCCAATCCGTCTGTGGGCTCGTCTAGAATCAACACCTGGGGATCGTGAATGATGGCTTGGGCAAGCCCAACACGGCGCTTAAAGCCTTTAGACAAAGTATCAATGGGCTGCTGGCTGACCTTTTCAAGGTGTAGAATTTCTGTGACCTGGGCCAAACGTTGTTTGAGCCCAGCGCCTTTTAGGCCTCTTACCTGACCCACAAACTTTAAAAACTGACTGGGGGTCATATCACCGTAGCTGGGCGCCCCCTCTGGCAGGTAGCCCATGACGGACTTGGTTTGTAAAGCAAATTCAACAGCGTCTTTACCAAACACGGTTACCTGCCCCGAAGTGGGGGCCAGAAAGCCCGTGATCATTTTCATGGTGGTGGATTTGCCCGCGCCATTGGGCCCCAAAAAACCCAAAACTTCACCCGGAGCCACAGTAAATGAAAGCCCATCCACCGCAGTAAAACGACCAAATTGTTTGGTTAGATTATCAATCTTAATCATGAGTATCCCTGATCCATCTAACGTATTGTTTTCTAAACCCAATTTTCGGCTGTATTTTCAGCCAGCGGCTTTGACCCTGGGTAGACGAAAAAGTTCTTGTGCCCTGGGCCGCCAGTAATGGGCGCTCATTTTAGGCAGGGGGCATAATATTTCAACGCACTGAAGTCGTGGATGGGACCTTTTCATGGTTTGTTACAGTACGGCAATCGGCTTTTTTGCCTATCCACAAAGGAACCTTTAGACTTCAGCCCATTCTCCATGACGTGAAGGCTCACAATGACTCGCTGGTTAGGTTTAGATCTACTTTTTATCTGGTTAGTTAAAACCATTCTATCGTGGGTTGTACGCACCCAAGTACAGCCGGAAGACATGGAAACCCTGAATATCGACCCTGAACTTCCCATTTGTTACGTGTTAAAAAATGATTCTTTATCTGACTATCTGGTACTGGAATCCGAATGCAAAAATCTGCCTCTACCCAAACCATCGGATGGGTTTGAGCTGGGTCAGTACAAAAATAGCAAAGCGGCATTCTTTCTGACCGGGAAAGGCTGGGTGTGGCGACGCAAAGAATTAATTCAGACCCCATCAAAACAACTGGTGGCCATCGTTGATGAGCTGGAAAAAAATCCAGAGCTGGACATTCAGTTGGTTCCTGTTTCCATATTTTGGGGTAGAGCCCCGTCCCGGGAAAACTCCATTTTTAAAATTCTGTTTTCCGACAGCTGGCGCGTGCCGGGCATGTTCAGAAAACTGTTGATGATTTTGATACAGGGCCGTCAAACTGTAGTTCAATTTGGTGAACCGGTATCCGCTCGCCAAGTGGTGGACGAAAAGTTACCCACAGAGCTCACGATTCGCAAAGTGGGCCGGGTATTTAGAACTCACTTCAGACGCATGCGAGAAGCGGTAATTGGCCCTGACCTTTCTCACCGTAGCACCATGGTAAACACTCTGTTGGGTATGCCCAACGTGGTAGCTGCCATTGCAGCGGAAGCAGAACGACCCAAGGGCAGCGCCAGAAAGGCGAATAGCCTGGCGCGCGGTTATGCGCGGGAGATTGCAGCAGACTACTCTCATTCTGTTATCCGAATCTACTATATCGTTCTTACCTGGTTATGGAACAAGCTGTACAACGGCGTATCGGTCACCGGCATAGATCGGCTCAAAAAAGTCGCCACCAACAATGAAGTAATTTATGTACCCTGCCATCGCAGTCATATCGACTATTTGCTCATGTCCTACCTTCTGTTTCGACATGGTATGGTGCCACCCCATATCGCCGCCGGGGTGAATCTCAATATGCCCATTGTGGGGCCCATCCTAAGACGGGGCGGCGCATTTTTTCTGCGCCGCAGCTTCAAAGGAAACCGTCTGTATACGGCGGTCTTTAATGAATACCTGAACATGATGTTTGACCGTGGTTTTTCGGTGGAATATTTCGTTGAGGGTGGCCGCAGCAGGACCGGAAGACTGTTATCCCCCAGACCAGGAATGCTGGCTATGACGGTGCGCAGTTTCTTACGTACCCGGCGTCGCAATTTTGTCTTTGTGCCAGTACATGTGAGTTATGAAAAGGTGTTAGAAGGCAGCACCTACTTGGGCGAGCTGTACGGTAAAGAAAAGAAAAAGGAATCCATATTTTCACTGTTCGGTACACTTAGACGGCTGAAGGGAAAATTCGGTAAGGTCTATGTGAATTTTGGCGAACCCATCCACCTGAACGATCAGCTTGATGCAATAGAACCGGCTTGGCATGCCCAGGCCTATGATGACAGCTCGCCACCCCCTTGGGTTTCTGAAACCGTGGATGCACTGGGTAATAATATTATTACCGGTATAAATAACGCCGCCGTAATCAATCCAATCAATCTACTCAGTCTGGCCCTGCTCTCAACCCCTAACCAGGCCATGGATGAGCGTACTCTGGCGGAACACCTGGATTTTCACTTGGCGTTTGCCCGCAAGTTTCCCTACTCCGACCATTTATTGGTGCCGGAAATCAGTGGTGCTGAGGTAATCGCCTACTGCGAAGGTATGGATGTGCTGGTGAGGCAGAAGCACCCCTTTGGCGATGTCATACGATTCGCGGAAGACAAAGCCCTATTAATGACTTACTACCGCAACAATATCATCCACGTTTATTCGCTGTTGTCTCTTGTGGCCTGTCAGGTTTTAAATCACCGCCGTATCAAGCGCTGTGTATTGGTCAATCAGGTGAGTCAACTCTATCAGTTTGTTCGTTCTGAATTGTTTATCCATTGGAGCGAGGAAGAAATACCCGGGGTGGTGGAACAAAGCGTAGAGTTTCTGGTGGATTACGGCTATTTGGTGGCAAACGACGTGGAAGTCTGGGCACCGGATCCTCGCACCACCGAATACATGCATCTATCGATTCTTGCCAATACCACTAAACAATCGTTGGAGCGGTTTTTTATCACAGTGGAAATTCTGGTGAAAGCGGGCTCCGGAAAAATCCAACGGGCTGCACTGGAAAACGCCTGTACTATGTTGGCACAAAGAATGTCGCTACTACACGAATCCAGTGGCCCTGAGTTTTCAGATAAGGCGTTATTCAAGAACTTTATACAAGCACTGATAAAAAACGACATTATTGCCCGCAATGGTGAAGGTAATCTGGAGTTTGGAGACGCGCTTATACGATCCTATGAAGATGCGCACAGCCTGCTCAGTGCTGACACCCGGCAAAGTATTCAACAAATTGCCGAGCTGGATCTTGAAAAGGAGTTTGCCGAACCTGAAGAAGCCTAGAGCAAAACAACTCAAATTGAATAAACGTCGAAGCGGCTACTTTTGCCAATCAGTTGATGACTGGGTTTTATGGTGCCAATGACAGAGGCCTTGCGTGGCCTCTTCACCACCACGCGCTTGTGAGCAGTATTTAAAGCCAGGTTTAGCAAAGTGTCCGCATCCGAATCCTGCCCCACCAATTCACGGAAAATTCTCATCTCTTTTTTTACCAATGCGGCTTTGGTCCGTTCTGGAAACATGGGATCAAGATAAATCACGTCCGGGGCCTGCTGGTACTCTGCTTTTTCCAGATAAGTGATGGCGTCACCCTGATAAAATTCAATTCGCTCAACCACCGGTGCCGCCTGAGCCTGCATCTGAGCGCGATCCAGACCATCCTTCAGCAAACAAGCGATTACGGGATTACGCTCCAGTGCCAGCACAGAAAATCCCGCCGCCGCCAGAATAAAACTGTCTCGCCCTAAGCCAGCGCTCATATCCCAAACCTGCAGTGGCCCCTTGGCACGGCCTGCCACGGCTTTCACAATCATTTCGTGACTGGCGCGCTGGGAACGAAAACCGGTTTTGCCTGACAGAAAGTCCACCTGAATGGGGTTACCCAGTGATTTATCCAGCGGCCGCAATTGCAGGCAACCAACGCGCCACTCCAACACAGCCACCACTCCGACAACGGTTTCCGAACCCTGCTCACTGGACCAGCGGCCTTCAAACATATGCGGGGAAATACCAAGATGGGCAAGACGCTCTCGCAACTCAGGTTGGTCTATAACAATCCAGTTCCGTTCCACAATGGACCTTTAGAAATCAGGCGAACACATCCAAGCCACCCAGAAACTCGCCACTGGCTTGGTCTTCACGACTCATCTGCTGGTTGGTGTCATATGCCTGGAGCGCCCGTTGTTGCAGCGAGGTTAGGTTCTCTTTGCGCTCGGAAGGATAATATTGGTAGGTACTCTGACTGCGCTCCCCAGCATTCACAGGTACAACCTGTTGCTGGCTTGCAGCCTGCCTGGCAGCTTCGCTTATCTGGGAGCTAACCCCAGGTTCAAAGCCAGGAGGGTGATCCGCTGGGTTTTTTCCAGCGGCACGACCAAGCCCCCGCGGTTCCGATTGATTTTGGTCTCGGCTTGGCAGTGTAGTGGTTAAATAGTTGTTTGCGCTGCTGTTTATTTGCATCGGCGGTTTAAAAACCCAGATTCCCTATGGAGATTATAGCCCTATCAAGAAGGAAAGCACCAAGTTAAGTGCCAAGCCCCACGAACAGGAATAAAAAGCCCCCCAATAATAACCGATAAATCACAAAAGGCAGCATACCCATTCGAGAAATCAGAGCCAAAAACACATGTATACACATAAACGCACTAATGGCGGAGGCCAAAAAGCCCAACCCCATAAAGCCCCAGGCAATGGGCTCATTGCCGGAGACCAATTTAAACGTTTCCAGGGAGCCCGCCGCCAGGATAATAGGTATTGACAGCAACATGGAAAAGCGTGCAGCTGCGACCCGATTGAAGCCCATAAAGAGAGCCGCTGTCATGGTAATTCCACTGCGAGAGGTGCCTGGAATTAATGCCAAGGCCTGGGCCATTCCAATCATTAAGCCCACTTTAAGGGTAATTTTATCCTCTCTATAGAGCTGTTTGCCTGATTTGTCACCAGCCCATAAAAGAAGGCCAAACACCACAGTGCTACAGGCAATCACAAAACTGGAACGCAGGTTGTCTTCAATAAAATCACTGAACAATCCGCCAAAAACCACGGCGGGAATGGTGCCCACCCCCACCGCCAGGCCCAGCCCCATGTCAGAGTTCATCTGACGGCTTTGCAGGGATTGCCACATACCCGTGAGGATGCGTCGAATGTCCTTGTTGAAATAGGCCATTACCGCAATCAAGGTACCCAGGTGTACTGCCACATCAAAGGCTTGACCCTGATCGGACCACCCCAACACTTGAGAGGGTAAAATCAAATGAGCGGAGCTGGACACAGGCAGAAATTCTGTTAACCCCTGTATGATGGCCAGCAACAAAGCCTGTACTGCAAATTCCATAAACTAACCTCTAACACCTTCTTCTGTTACCACATATCCATCTACGAACGCTTCCGGCATTCGCTTGGGCTTACCACTGTCCAAAGCCACACAGACCCACTTGGTGCAGCCACGTAAAACAGTCACACTGTCTTTTAACCGTATCAGCTGATAGCGACGGGTGATAGAAAGTTTTCTGTCGTTTTCTGTTATCCAAGTCCCCATCACCAACTCATCACCGGCAAAGGTCGCCGCCAGATAATCAACTTCATGGCGACGCGCCACCATCGCCCTATTGAGTTGTTGATAGCGCTCCCAACCCAAACCTAACGCCTTAGAGTGCCCCCAGGCCACATCCTCTAACCAACTCACATAGACCACGTTGTTGGTGTGGCCCATGATGTCTATATGATCTTCACCTACATTAATTTGGCGCAGGAAAGGGGGAAGCCCGTAATCCCAAGGCAATGACTGTACGTTGTTTTGATTCATCATTTTGGTCCGTTATTTTCCCGCACCGGGTTTGGCCGCCACATTATTGCGAAGGTATACCGGAGCCACTTCATGGGCTTGGATAATAGCGTCACAATGTTGCAGCGATGCAGTGCCAATTTGCTTCTGTGCCAGGGTAATCAAGCTGCTTGCCCTAGGCTGAATTGTGCAATCACAGTCCAAAACCGAGCCACAACCCTGCTCTAATTGCTGTCGAAAAGCCCAGCCCGAACCCACGCCGTAATATTCGTTGTTTCCATCCAGGTTGGAGCTAAAACGGATTTGATCTGGCGGCAATACTGCCTCGCTGCCCAATAACTCGATGGTGCCGTTGTGGAGAATACTGAAGCTTCCCCAGTAAACTTCCCCCATGCGTGCGTCTACTGCCACATGGCAATGGCGCCACCCCTTTTCAGTGTAGGCTTGCTGGGCAAGTAGCGCTAAAGAAGAAACAGGTAAAACAGGAATAGCGGCCCCAAATGCCAGGCCCTGCACCACTCCGGCGGCAATTCTCAACCCGGTAAATGCACCCGGGCCGCGGCCAAAAACCATGAGCTCCACTTGAGATAGCGTTATGCCAGCCTGCTGCAACAGCTCATGGACCATGGGCAAAATACGCTGGGCATGTTGCCGCGGCTGCTCGGTATGACGTTCATACATCTGACCATCACTGTGTAATGCAGCGGAACAGGACTCGAATGAGGTATCAATAGCTAATATTCGCAAACTCATGCCAACTGAAGGCTAACCCACTTAATAAAGCTGGCCATTATCTCAGGTTTCGAGGCCCCTGAACATTACTCATCAACCACAACATCGTTCAACAGCTGCCAACGGCTTAAATACTCTGCCACCTGATGATATTCCCTCAGCAACGGCATAGGGGGGATGCTGGCAAGAAAGCGCTCGCCATAATTCTTTTCCAATATTCGTCTATCCCCCAGCATGACAAGACCACGGTCATCATTAGATCGCAGTAACCGACCGATTCCTTGGCGCAAACGGGTAATGGCGTGGGGCACCATGTAATCCTGAAATAAATTTTGCTGGTTTTCCAGCGCCCGTTGCTGCCAAACCAGAGACAGAACATCATTGGGTGGTATGAATGGCAACTTATCCATAGCCACGCAAGACAGAGTAGAGCCTTTAATATCGATACCTTCCCATAAACTGCCGGTGGCCAGCAATATACTTTGCTCATCCTGACGAAATTGCTGCAGCAATTTTTGACGGTGGGATCGATTACTGTAGATCAACACAGTGCGACCGGTTTTACCCTCCAACAACTCGGCACAGCTCTGCAATGCCTGATAGCTGGAAAATAGCATCAAAATTCCGCCGCGAAGAGACGACTCCAAGGCCAGCACCTTATTCACCCATGATGGGTAGAAATCTTCGTCAGCAGGCAATGGCAGCCCTTTGGGTAACCACAGCAATGCTTGATTAGCGTAATCCAACGCCGATTCACAAGTATGACTGGCCATAGACTCCGGCAAGCCCAAAGCACCCTTAAAGTAATCAAAGCTCCCTTCAACCTTAAGCGTTGCGGAAATAAATACCCAAGCAAACTTTTGGTGAGGAATGTTTGTAAATGGGTTTTGAAGCCGCGAAGAGAATATCCGCAAGCCATTATTGCTCATCTGACAAAACAGAACTGCGTCTTGTGCTTGCGCCCGCTGCAACATTTGCAGCCAACCCGTAAAAGCCGTTGTAAGCGCATCTAAATTAGGGGACGTCACCAAAAGTGATTCCAGATGCTCCCCTACCCGCTCCATAACACGAACCAAGGGCAGCAAACTTTGTCCCCGAACCGAAACGGTTGAATTCAACTGGGCCTGTTCACCAATCTGATCCTGGATTTGCTGCCATATTTGGCTCAGCTGTTGTAAGTAACGTGAGAGATCAGGAAACAACAATCGATGCTCTCCAATTTGCATTGAAAACTGTTTAAGCCATTGCCGCACACCATAGTCATCCATCATCTCCATATTTGAACGTAACAATAGCTCCGGTAGCTGATGTGCTTCGTCCACCACAACCGCCTGGGCCTCCGGCAATAGCGCCCCCATCCCCTTTTCGAAAAAGGTTGAATCTGACAACAAAAGGGTATGATTTATCAGCAAAACCTCCGCTTTAGATGCCCGCTTACGAGCGCGCTGAAAATGGCAAGCTTCAAACTGATCACAACGACTCCCGAGACACTGATCCGCTCCCACACTCATAAAGGGCATTAGTTGTTTGCGCACCTGGGGATCCAGGGGCAACGTTTGTAATTCGCCACTCTGTGTTTGGGTTTGCCATTGCTGGATCATGTCCATGTTATCCAGCAGCAGAGGCTGTCCCCGGCTCAGGGCCCCGTGCAATTGATGCAGGCACAAGTAATTTTCACTGCCCTTTAACACCTGTAAACTGCGCAGCGGAGTCACTACGGCGCGTAATTTTTGATATTCCCCCCACCACAAGTGATCCTGAAGGGTAAGGTTACCTACGGATATAATGACTCGCTGATCACTTTTAAGAGCAGGCAACAGATAAGCCAGGGTTTTGCCAGTACCAGTGGGAGCTTCTAGAATGTGGCTGTTGCCGGTTTCTAACGCCTGCTCTACCAGGCGAGCTAACTTCAGCTGGGTCTCGCGGGGCTGAAACTCCGGCCAATTCTGATCAAGAACGCCTTTTTCAACAAAAAATGGATCAATCATGAATAAGAATAATTAGTTAGATGGGTCAATATGGATCTGGATAAATTTAACATAGGGGGAGTGACGGGTGTCAGCATCTAGCAGTATAACCGGGCTAATTTTGGCAGGTGGAGAAAGTCGCCGCATGGGTGGCGAAGACAAAGGGTGGTTAAGCCTGAATGGATCGCCTTTGGTACAGAGGGTGATTTCCAGAATAAAACCTCAGGTTTCCCGAATCGTCATTAGCGCCAATCGAAACCTGGACCACTATAAAGATCTAGGTTACCCCGTTATCGCTGACACCACACCTTATCAGGGCCCCTTGGCGGGCATTGCGGCGGGCTTAAATGCAATTGAAACAGATTACGCGCTAGTGGTACCCACGGACGCCCCACTTATACCCAACGACCTGGTAAAACAGCTGGTGCATTTTATTCCTGCCAGATTAATTCTCTGTGAAGACGAGTCTCGGTTACAACCTTTATTCGGACTCTATCACTGCTCCCTGAAGCAATCTATTAACACATATTTGTCACAAGGACAGCGCAAACTGACGCGTTGGTGTCAACTACAAAATCCAAAGATTGTCACTATTAGTGACACTAAGGCCTTCACCAACCTCAATACACCCGCAGATCTAGCAGTTTTTGAGAAAAACTTACCCACTTGATACAAAAAAAGCCCCAAAAGGGGCTTTTTTTGTACCTAAAACAGAAAAATCTATTTTAAGCTTTTTTAGGACGACCGCGACGACCCGGTGCTTTCTTAGCGGGGGCCTTTTTTGCAACTCGCTTCTTAGGAGCTGCCTTTTTTGGTGCCGCTGCGCGAGTCGGAGCCGCCTTTTTAACGGCTCTCTTCTTAGCTGGACGCTTTTTCGGCGTGGCAGAAGCCTTTTTAGCAATTGCCTTCTTCTTGGCAGCTGCCTTTTTAGCAACAGCTTTAGCTTTTGCAACTTCTTTACGCTGTTTGGCCTTGGCCTTTTTAGCATCCGCAGAAGTTCGAGTTCGCTTCCAGCGTGCTTCAAAAGCAGCAACCGCTTTCTTAAGATCCTCTTCCGCTTTCGCAGACAGTGAATCAGCGTACTCTTTAGCCGCTGCCATAGCCTTTTGCTCAGCTTCAATTACAGAAGCTTCAACTTTAGCTACAGCATGGCTAACTTTGGCGGAACGCAGCGCTTCACGCTTCGCTTTTGCCTGGTCACTAACTTTGGCCAGGGCCTTTTTGGCAGATTCCGCAGACCGTTGAGCTGCTTTAGTACCTGCTTTTTTGGCCGCGGTGGCTTTAGCCTGTGCATCCTTCTTAGCAGCGGCAACCTTTTTCAAGATCTCGTCCAGTTCTTTTTGGACTTTATCTAAGGCTGCTTCTGCTTTCGCTAGAATTGGATTTACAGGTGCTGCCGCTTTCTTGGTAGCTGCTTTACGCGCTGGGCGCTTTTTCGCAGCCGCTTTTTTTGCTCTCGCCATGATTCTGTCTCCTCAGCTATGGCAACTTTAGGGCAAACACATTTGCTACTTTTGGGAAATGTGCTTAAAGAAAAAGTAGCACAAAAAAAATGCATGTGATACATACACATGGCAATAATATTTAATAATTAATTTATTTCCAGCTTAGAACGCCGTTTTTTTTAATTTTTAGCCATTTTTTTTCGTTTTTTCGGTTTTTTCTTCTCTGTTTTTATTAATTTCCCTTTTTTCAATAAAGCATCGCCCGCATCAAACTCCATGGGCAACTTAAAATTGAAGTGGCCATCCACCACATGAAACGGGAAACCTGTTTCCGTTTCGCCGCGTCGGCATGGAAATTTTAAAACAATTTCGGTTGTGTAAACCCGAATAAGACATAAAAAGAATGTTTTTTAGGCCCTTATTTGGGCGAAAAAAAAGACGCTTGAAGCGTCTTTTCTGTTTTCCTTTTTGCCCTGGCGAAATTTTTCAGCACTAGGACTTCAGCACTTTCATTACCGCTGATGTGATGTCTTCAACGGCCCCGGTACCTTCAACCCGGCCATATTTGGTTTTCGCGGTTCCAGATTCTGCAATTTTTTTATAGAAATCCACCAACGGAGCAGTTTGACTGTGATACACATCTAAACGCTTACGCACTGTGGCTTCTTGATCATCATCCCTTTGCACCAAATCTTCTCCGGTAACATCGTCTTTACCTGGGGTTTTAGGAGGATTGTATTCAGTATGGTATACACGGCCAGACCCTGGATGAACACGACGACCACTTAGGCGTTTAACAATTTCTTCATCGGCCACGGATATTTCCAGTACGAAATCGATATCAATCTCTTCTTTTAGTAAGGCCTCTGCCTGGGGAATGGTTCTTGGAAAACCGTCGAACAAAAAACCATTGGCACAATCCCCTTCCTTAATGCGCTCCTTCACCAGGCCAATGATAATCTCATCAGACACCAATTGCCCCGCGTCCATGACTTTTTTGGCTTCCAAACCCAAAGGAGTACCGGCTTTCACTGCCGCTCTGAGCATATCGCCAGTGGAAATTTGGGGGATTCCATAGGTTTCAGTAATGTACTGCGCTTGAGTTCCTTTTCCCGCGCCTGGGGCACCAAGTAAAATGATTCGCATTGATCAAGACTCCGTATAGATTTAAACAAAATTCGCTGGTGGCTTGCTCAAAAACCGGGGATTTGAACAAACCCATATACTTTTCAAAATACCGCCTATCTTCACAAACACACCCATTAAAAAAACACGCTTGTTTGAATATGTAAGGCGGGGTTTTACATATTGAACTCACTGGGGCCAAATACCCTGTTTGTGTCTAAGCCTTGATGGTTATAGTTAGATTGGCAACGGCTTAGAAGTGATTGGCAAAACATACACATGAAAGCCGCAGGATACAAGTCCACAAAGGTCTAGGTATAAACCCTTGTTTTGTTTGACGATTCAGAAAGGTAGTAGAGGGATTGTTACAAATTGAGTGATTATGCCACCTGTTATGCTGCCATATGATCAGCTAAATTGTCTATTTCGCTGCACATATCCATTACCTCTTGAAACACAGTTTCCGCGGAAGCGATAGAGATGAGCTCAGAAGATGGCGTCATCCCCGCCTGGCTCTGCTGGAACAGATCGCCAATGCCCCGCTCGCTCAATAAACGGTTACTAATCTGAACCAAATGTACGTAGTTCGAACATTGGTCAGCGAATGATTGATCGTGGTGATGGTAAGCGCAGGCCACTACTTCTTCCGGCAGGCACCATTTTTCCAACAAATAGCCGCCAATGAACTCGTGACCGATGTTAAAAAACGACTGAGCGTCTCCTTTACTTATGAGTTCTTGCTCTAGTTCGTGGAGAGAAATGGTCTTACGTTGCTCTAATAAATGGCTGAGCTGTTTGAACTGGGAAGGATACAAATGTCCCATTAACAAAACCCCGAAATTATGCAAGAGGCCGCAGAGATAGGCGGTGGCGGGATTGAGTTCACTGGGTTGATTGATGCGTCTAGCTAAACTTTGGCACATTACGGCAGAATAAAGCCCGTGCTTCCAGAAAGCTTTCAATCCCAGAACGCCTTCCCTGGGTACAGAAAACGCCTTACAGGAGGCGATACCCAGCGCAATATGGCTCACTAATTCAAACCCCAAAACTCGGGTTATGGCTGCTTGTACGGAGTCCAGTTTTCCTGCGTAACCAAAATAAGGGGATGACGCATAACGCAGCACCTGGGCTGTCACGCTGGGATCCAATTCAATGGTTTCAGCCAGGTCACTTGCGCTGGTATCCGGATCAGCGGTTTGCTGGATCAACTTCATGGCCAAGGCCGGCATGGGTGGAATTCGTTGCAAGCGATCCAATTCATTGAGTATGGCGTTTATGGAGGTGTCTCTGTTGGGGTTCTTATCCAATCGATTTATTAGCTGCAGCCCTTCTTCGGCACTGGGGTTGGCTATAACAGCTTTGGGATAATTACTGTAGAGCTTTTTAGCCTGCTCTTGGGTCAAACTGATCAGGCTTCGATGGTTTCCACCGCGCATAAACAGCCTGGGACGCATTAGCAGGCTGCGTTCTATAATGCAGGGCAGATTATAAGGCTGGGGCAGCGGTGGCTCGGCGCCAGATTCGCAATCCAAAAACCAGTTTTCCCAATCATCTTCATAGAGATAATCGAAGTCTCTTCGCAGCATAGCGGTTAATCTGCTGCGGTCCAAATTGTAAGACAGTGGAACCACTGCCATCAAATAGGCCTGCTTTTTACTACGCAATAATATGGGTACGGCCACCTGCCGAGGATCAATTCCCAATTGTTCGCACAATGCCGACAAACTGCTTTCGGCACGATGGAAATGGGTTTGAAAAGCAATATTGTCTCGTTGCAGTTGGTTAAGCAATGAGTTGGCAATATCCATAACGGGGCATCCTGAAATTGAGGTTACTCAATTCAGTGTAGCCTGCTGGTAGAAAAAGCAATTTTGAAAATTTCAGACGGGGTTTGCGGGCAATTTCGAGCTCAAACCTGGTCCATTATTTAACGGCCACCCTCAAGGCATTTGCCCATTAATTTCCAGGGTCACTGCCTGTTTTCCAGGCTTCAGTTCAACTACCTGGGTCGGCCCGATCCAATCCCCACTCTGAGCCACCGCATTACCAGAAGCAGATATGCGAGCCTGCACAACCACCTGATCAAATTTGGATAGGGTCATGGCAGGAGTCATGGCATTAGAGTCGTTCAGCACCGCTCGCACAGGCCAATCAGCCACTGGCTGACGCACTACTGCCAAGGGCATGGGCGGCCCCTCCACGGCTTTGGCGAAAATATAAAGCGTGTCAGTGGGCTTAGTTGCAGCTTTCACTTGGTCAGACACCTGTACAGTGACTTCAATTTCCGGATCAGCTTGGCCTGCGGGCGTGGATTTGGCGACCGAATCACCTTGTTTTTGCTGAGCCTGAGCCACTTCAACACTGCGCTGCAATAATTTCGCAGCCTGTGGATCCACATTTTCTGAACGCAAATAACGCTGCCAAATGGCAATCGCCCCTGGGTAATCTCCCTTCTGAAACAACGCCATCCCCCAAGCCATGTAGGGTTTCGGATTGTTGGGCTCGCGGGAAATAATAGCCCTAAGAGTTGCCCGTATTTCTGGCGTAATCTGACCTCCATTTTGGGCCAGGGAGGACTGGGTAAACCCCATTAGATAATCTGTATTGCCGGGTTCACGGTCAAGAGCGCGGCGGAAACCCAACTCTGCCTGCTGGGGCAAACCCAATTGCATGTAGCTCACTCCCAATAAATACCAGCCGCGATGATCATCCGTATTGGCCTGTAAATGTTTTTGCAGGCTGCGCACAAAATCCTGAACCTGAATTCCCTCAGCCTCCGCCGCCTGATAATCCCCAGCCATCATCAACGGCATTACCTTTTGCATCTTTTGTTGTGTGTCAAACCAATCAGTTATTTCTGGTCGGTAACCTTCGCTCCAATAGATGAACCCCGCCGATAGCGGAATCACCACAAATAAAGCGATCACTGCCCATTTCCCGGGAGAGTGTTGGCGCTGCTGACCCTCTTCACCTTTCGCAACATCACTTAAAAGGGTCAGCTCCAGTTCCTGTTTCAGCTGTTCATAATCGGTCGCTGTAATCAGGCCCTGCTCAAGATCCTGATCAAGCTCGGCCAAACGATCACGGTAAACCAAAGAATTTACCAACTCACTGGTCAGCTCACCCCGCTCTCGATAACGGACGATGGGAATCACAACAATGAAAACACCAATAAGCGCCATGGCTGCAAACGCGGCCCATAATAGGGTCATAGGGGAATTTCCTCACTTCTATTGATCTGATTGCTCAAGCTTTTGCATCAAATCTTTGACTTTCTGCTCTTGTGCGGTGGTTATGGTTGGGTCTGACTGGGCATCAGAGCGTAATTTACGCAACAACAACCCAACCCCCACTAACACAGCAATAATCAGAGGCCCAAACCACAGAAACCAGGTGGTGGGATTGAGCGGCGGACGATAGGTTATAAAATCTCCGTAGCGCTCCACCATGTAGTCGGTAATTTCAGAATTGCTTTTACCTTCCTGTATCAGTTTATGCACCCGATCTTTGATATCTTTAGCCAACCCCGCGTTGGAATCGGCGATATTTTGATTCTGGCATTTTGGACAGCGCAGCTCCGCCACCATAACACGGAACCGGCTTTCTTCTTCCATATTGTTAAATTCGTAGGCATCAATCGTGGCCGCAGCCTGGACCGAGAACAATAACGCCCAACAGGATAACCATACCGGTAACAATCCAGCTCTATTTTTCACAAACTCACCTTCATCCGCCGCCATTAATGCCATTATGAGTGCCACCCATCTGCTGCCACTTGGGCCACAACAGTTCGCGCCAGTTTTGCTCGCTAACAACACCAACGTGACGGTATCGAATAACACCATTGCCATCAATTAAGTAAGTTTCCGGAGCACCGTACACACCCAAGTCCAAGCCCAGATCCCCATTTTGATCAAATATGTTTACCCTGAAGGGATCACCATGGTTCTGTAGATATTGAAGTGCTGCTGTGCGTTCATCCTTATAGTTAAGCCCCACAATATGGATTCCGGATTTTGCCAGCTCCAGTAATATGGGATGCTCTATACGGCAGGACGGGCACCAAGTGGCCCAAACGTTCAACAACAATGGACCTTTAAGTTGCTCATGGGAGAAACTTTGATCTGGCTGTTTCAAAGTGGGCAACTGGAATACCGGCACCTTTTGATCCAGGCGGGTTGAAGGTAGCAAAGACGGGTCGTTATTGAGGGCACGATTAAAGAAAAAACCGAGTACCACCACCAGTATAAATGGAATCAAGTAGAGCAATCTTTTTCCGGTCATCAGGCAGCACTCCCTTTGACGTTGGCAAAAGTTGATGCGATTTTTTGTTTCACTTTTATACGATAACGACGGTCAGCAATAGCAACGAATCCACCTAAAGCCATGATCACGCCGCCACCCCAAACCCAGCGCATAAAGGGCTTGTAGTAGATACGCACAGCCCAACTGCCATCGTCAAGGGGCTCACCCAACGCCACGTAAAGGTCGCGACTAAAGCCTGCATCAATGGCCGCTTCTGTCATGACATCACGGCGCACCAGATAGCGGCGTTTCTCAGGGGTGAGTGTGGCAACAGCATCACCTTCATCGGTCACCACCACACGGCCTTGGGTTGCAAGATAATTTGGACCCCGGATTTCTGTTACACCTTCAAACACAAACAGATAAGGGCCGATGGTTACTTGATCTCCAGCATTCATGCGTACATCACGTTCCACATCGTAATTGCTGGTCATGGTGACGCCCACAACCGTAACCGCAAGCCCCACATGGGCCAACACCATGCCTCGATAGCTTAAGCTGAGCCGACGAATACCTGCCCAGTAACCCGCTTTCGCTGTGGCAATCTTTTTCCAGGTTTCCACCAGGCTGTGGTAAACCACCCACAGGCAAAGCCCGAGGGAAATAAATACCATCCAGCTCCAACCCTGGCCCATAACCCAAACCGCAATTACTGACAAAATGATCGCGATAAGAAGCGACGCCAGCAATTTGTTTTTGAGCTGGGCTGGATCATGACGCTTCCAATTTAGCAACGGGCCCACGCCGCAAAATACCATCAACAAAAGCGCGATAGGAGAGAAAGCCGTGTTGAAAAAAGGCTCGCCAACGGAAATTTTGCCCCAGCCAAGAACATCAAACAGAATGGGGTACAGCGTTCCCACTAAAACCACTCCGGTGGCACACACCAACACGATGTTGTTGATCAATAGGAACACTTCCCGGGAAAATAATTGGTAATGGCTTTCACCTTTCAGCGCATGGGCACGCAATGCGAACAACAGGAGTGACCCACCCACCACTAGCATCAGGAATACCAGTATGAAGAAACCCCTGGTTGGATCAGCTGCAAAGGCGTGAACCGAGGTCAACACACCAGATCGAACCAAAAACGTTCCCAATAAGCTTAAGGAAAAAGCCAGGATGGCCAGCAACACAGTCCAAGCCTTAAACACGCCCCGCTTTTCCGTCACCGCAAGGGAGTGCATCAAAGCCGTTCCCGCCAACCAGGGCATAAAGGACGCATTTTCCACTGGATCCCAGAACCACCAGCCACCCCAGCCCAATTCGTAATAGGCCCACCAACTCCCCAGGGCAATGCCCAAGGTTAGAAAGCTCCACGCAACCGTAGTCCAGGGTCGGGACCATCTGGCCCAAGCACTATCCAAACGCCCCCCCAATAAACCAGCAATGGCAAACGCAAATGCCACCGAGAACCCCACATAACCCATGTAAAGCATGGGCGGATGCACAATCAGTCCCGGGTCTTGTAACAGAGGGTTTAAGTCGCCACCATCCGGGGGAAAATCCGGCAACAGCCGTGCAAACGGATTTGAAGTAAACAAAAGAAAAGAGTTAAAACCAATGGCAATTAGCCCCATGACGGCCAATACACGGCTGGCCACAATTAAGGGCAGATGCTGACTCCACAGTGCTACTGCGGCAGTCCAACCTGCGAGCACAAATGCCCACAACAGCAAAGATCCTTCATGGCCTCCCCATACCGCGGAAATTTTATAAGCCAATGGCAGTAGAGTATTTGAGTGATTGGCCACATAACTGACGGTGAAGTCATTGGCCACAAAGCAATAGGCAAGCAACAAAAAAGCAAACAGTAAAAAAGCAAACTGAGCGTAGGCCGCCGGACGCGCCACAACCAGCCATCGATTGTAACCCAGTGCGCTACCCAAAAGCGGCAACACCCCCTGCACGGTAGCCATTACCATGGCCATAACAATGGCAAAATGCCCAATTTCCGGTACCACTTAACACCTCTCACTCGACAACAGCGGGCTGGTTAAAAATCGTCGCTAACAATACCATACTCCTCCGCCACGAGCATCTTGGGCGCTGATACCCTGCTTATTGTCTAGCAACGACCCTGTTTGGTTCATTTGGGCCTAATTGGTTACGTTTTCTTCCCCTTTTTCCTAACCCAAGCCCTAGAACCATTACATTCCAATACAATTAAAGCCTATGGCGTATCGATTCTTTAATGGTTTACCGCTAACATGGGGGTTTCAAACAATAATAGAAAACCGTTCAGGTATGCTGTCATTTCAGGCACTACAATTACAAACATCATAATTGCCGAAATGTTAGCCTGGCGCGGGTATTTGCTACTGACTCACCGCGGCCTGACTTGCTCATTCACCAACAAGACTTCAATTACTCGATGATTCAAAAAAACGCATACAACCTAGATGAACTATTGGACTGTGGCCACGGCAAAATGTTCGGCCCCGGTAACGCTCGACTACCCCTTCCCAACATGCTTATGCTTGATCGCATCACTGAAATAAATGCGGAAGGCGGTGCCCACGGCAAAGGAGAAATCATTGCCGAATTAGACGTCACCCCTGACTTATGGTTCTTCGCCTGTCACTTTGAAGAAGATCCCGTCATGCCCGGGTGCCTTGGATTGGATGCCATGTGGCAGCTAATTGGCTTTTTCCTGGGTTGGAAAGGAAACCCAGGTCGGGGCAGAGCATTGGGATGCGGCGAAGTTAAATTTTTTGGTCAGGTATTGCCCAGCGCAAAGCAAGTTCGCTACGAAATCCAAATGAAACGAGTGATTGAGCGTAAACTGGTAATGGGCATCGGCGATGCTTCACTGTTAGTGGATGATCGCGAGATCTACACCGCTAAAGATCTACGAGTGGGACTGTTCACTTCTACGGATACCTTTTAAAGAGGCCTGCATATGAAACGAGTTGTAGTGACTGGCATGGGTATTGTCTCCTGCCTGGGTAATGATAAAGAGACCGTTACAGACGCTCTGCGCAATGGCCGTTCCGGCATCAAGTTCAAGCAAGAATATCAAGATATGGGTCTACGCAGTCACGTGGCGGGACAAGTGGATATAGACCTGTCGGAGCACATTGATCGTAAGCCTTTGCGATTTATGGGCGACGCAGCGGCTTTTGCTTATATTGCCATGGGCCAGGCCATCGCCGACGCGGGGCTGACGGAAGACCAGGTTTCCAATATTCGCACGGGCTTGGTGGCGGGTTCCGGCGGTGGCAGCTCCGCTAACCAGGTTCAAGCCGCAGACACGTTGCGAGAGAAAGGCGTAAAACGTGTGGGCCCTTACATGGTGCCGCGGGTAATGACCAGCACCGTATCGGCCTGTTTAGCCACTCCATACAAGATCAAAGGCGTGAACTATTCAATCACCTCCGCCTGTGCCACCAGCTCCCACTGCATTGGTCACGCCATGGAGCTGATTCAACTGGGCAAACAGGATATGGTGTTTGCCGGCGGCGGCGAAGAAGAGCACTGGGCACTGACCATGCTGTTCGACGGCATGGGCGCCCTCTCCACTAAATATAACGACGCACCTGAAACCGCCTCCCGCGCTTTTGATGCTACTCGGGATGGTTTTGTTATCGCGGGCGGTGGCGGCATGCTGGTACTGGAAGAGTACGAACACGCTAAAGCCCGTGGCGCAAAGATCTACGCCGAGCTAGTGGGCTATGGGGCCACTTCCGATGGCCATGACATGGTAGCCCCATCCGGCGAAGGCGCCATACGCTGTATGCAAATGGCCATGTCCACGGTGGATACCCAAGTGGACTATATCAACGCCCACGGCACCAGTACGCCAGTGGGCGACGTGGCAGAAATGGGCGCAGTACGGGAAGTATTTGGTGAAAACAACCCAGTGGTGGGCTCCACTAAATCCTTGACCGGACACTCCCTGGGCGCCGCTGGTGTACAAGAGGCTATTTACAGCCTGCTCATGCTACAGCACGATTTCGTTGCGGAATCCATCAACATCAACCAGCTGGATGAAAAGCTTGAGGGAATGAACATCGCCCGCGAATATAAGGAAAATGCGGGGCTTAAAACGGTCATGTCCAACAGCTTTGGATTTGGTGGCACCAACGCGACACTGGTGTTCCGCAAGCTGGATTAAACCGGCGGACCCCATTTAAACTAATATAAGGCGGCCAATTGGCCGCCTTTTTTATTGCGCAGAACAGATGAAAAACAGACATAAAAAAACGCCAGCAATTAGCTTGCTGGCGTTTTAATTCCATCAGCTTAGATTAAATCTAAACCTTAGAACTTGTGCTCAACACCTAGAGCTAAAGTAGAATATTCATCGGTCTGACTGCCTGCTACACTGTTCTCTTCTTCTATCATCAGGTAGTGAGCGAACAGTTTAGTTTGCTTGCTCAGTGAGTGAGACGCACCTACACCGAACTGGGTAACTTCGTCGGTAGTCGTATCAGTTTTGTCAGTCTCTGAATAACCATACTGAGCGTAAACTTTGTTGCTACCGCCAACTTTTGCGCTGGCACTTAAGATATAGCCGTCTTGTTCATCAGCAGCACCGTCAACGGCTTCTTCAGCAGTTTGATACAACAAACCAACCTGGAAACCTTCCATCTTACCGATAACAGTCAAGCGGGTAGCATCCCAACCATCAACGCTGGTATCCATTGCAACAGAAGCGAAAATCATATCAGTATCGTAAACAGCTGAAGCAGAAATACCTTCTTCGGTTGGAGAACCTCCACCATCAACACTGTTTTCTTCATCAGATTGGATAGCTAAGTTTGCAGTAATACCACCCATGGTAGGCGTACTGTATTGAACCGTGTCGCCAATTCGCTCTTCACCCACAATCACGTTCTTGATGTCGCCAAACTGTAAGTCGTTGAACATATCGATCTTACCCTGGGACTTCTTCAAGGGAGAATCGAACTTACCGGCTTTAACGGCACCCCAGCCGCCTTTCAAACCAACAAAGATATCGCGCTGGCTGAAAGTACTGGAATCACCATCCACGGAAATCTGATATTCAGCTTGGTAGAAGGCAGTCAGACTGCTGTTGATGTCTTCGGAACCTTTAAAACCAATTCGTGAAGCATTGCTGTTCAGCTCACCATTGGAAGCATCAGTGGTGCCATTATCCAAAGTTACATATTCATAAGTAACGTTCATTTTTCCGTATACAGTGGGGCCATCTGCCAAGGCAACACCAGGCATAGCAATAGCAGCACCAATAGCTAAGGGAAGCAGTTTAACTTTCATTTTTCTCTCCTAAGGGATCCGAGTTTTTACAATTGTCGGCTTACAAACGGGGCGAAGTATGAATGTGCTTTATTACAATTTTGTGACACATAGATGATTTCAGTGAAACTATTAGAGCAAATTTTGAACACACCACGTTAAGTTACTGACTTTAAATTACTTAAACAGCCTAGCGTTGTGAATATTCTTTTTTGCCAACAGTTTCCTCAACTTAAATTCATACCTTCAAGTTTTTCTTTCAATATATCCTGTAAATAGAACACCAGGACAATGAAGATTATATGGCAAGATTGTGAAATTCCCAGGTCAAACGCACCAAATTTGATCGCTTTTTCCACACTTTAATAAAAAGTTACAAAAATGGTGCACCTTAGAGATCAGTTAGACCAAAGTATTACGGAGAGAGCTGCTTATTGGTTGTCTTTTACCCAACGCAAAAAGGCGTCCCGCTCGGCCTGGGGAGCGCTTTGCCATAGCTGCTGTAAAGATTCCAAGAACGGTGTTTTTGGAGCTGATGATGGGTTCGATGTGGAGCCAGCTTCAGCAAGTTGTTCGCTAGCAACGTTTGAAGACGCCACACGATCACTTTCAAACTCGTATTCAGGTGTCATGGATGAGCGCAACTGGGTAAGAAAAGTGCGCGGGCGACTTAGCTCCACCAATGATTCCACCTTCTTTCCACTGCTGACATTCATTACCCAAAAGTCAGGCTTTTCAGCAAATTCCTGCGCCTGTTTACGGTTGGGCTGGGGGTCATGGGCAATTTGATAACGCTCTCCCCGCTCAGCTTCGAAAGTAACTTTTGCGGGCCGTGACACCAACTTGTCGTGTTCATCGGCATTGAGTTCAAATAAGTCAGAATACTCCAACAGCACCGTGTGGCGGCCCGGTGCCACACGATAAACATACTGTTGGCCAATAAATTCCGATTTCACCGGTTCATCATCAATATATTTGAAGGCAACGGTTTCCGAGGACTGGATCAAAGCAGTGGCATCGTCACTGCCTTGGACTAAATCGATCACCTGGTTGCTGGCGCAGGCAGTGAGGCCAATGGCCACGGACAAAACAACAATAAATTGTTTCATGGAGTAATCCTTGGTTTGAATGTCGATGGGAGATTGGGGCGTATCATATGACAAAAAGTGTGATGCTGTGTGACGATCTTTTAATTTTTAAGGCAACCGCTAACCCAGCAACAGTTTTATACCCACCAAAACCAACAGGGCCGAGAACACCTTTTTAAGGGCGGCGGCGGGCAACCGATGGGCAAGATTAGCACCACCCCGAGCAAAAGGAACGCTGGTGGCAGCGATCCCTAACACTGCGGGAATGTAAATATACCCCACACTGTATTCCGGCAAGCTCGCTTCATCCAAACCAGTGAGAACGAACCCCAATGCGCCCGCCACCGCGATGGGCATGCCTCCTGCCGCAGAAGTGGCCACCGCCTGCTGCATTTTTACATTGCACCAGGTTAGAAAAGGCACACTCAGGGAACCACCGCCAATACCAAAGATGGCTGAGATGGTCCCAATGGCACCACCCACAGTCAACAGTCCCGGCCCAGAAGGCAGTGTTCGACTGGGTTTAGGCTTAATATCCGCGGCCATTTGCAAAGCAATGATGACCGCAAAACCACCAAATAAAACCTGCAGCACCCTACCCTGAATCAGATCCGCCAACTTAGCTCCCGCCAGCGCCCCCAGCACCAAGCCTATGGCGTACCAGCGTAAGATAGGCCAATTAACGGCGCCTTTCTGGTGGTGTTGGTAGACAGAACCAAAAGAGGTAAGAATGATGGTGGCAAGAGAAGTGCCCACAGCCATGTGGGTAAGCACCTCAGGCGAGAAGTGTTGATTGGAAAACACGTAGATCAGCACTGGCACTGTGATAATGCCACCGCCCACCCCCAGGAGCCCGGCGATCAAGCCCGCAAACACCCCCAGGAATGGATAGATGAGTAACTCCAAAAAAACTATCCGTTACTATCCGTTGTAGCCGTAACTCATAAGCCGCTTATAACGTTCTTCCATTAGCGTGGCTTCGTCTTTTTGGCTGAGCCGTTCCAGGTGTTCGATCAGTGATGCTTTCAAGGCATCAGCAATGGCATCATGATCACGGTGAGCACCACCAAGGGGCTCAGGAATAACCAAATCCACCAAACCCAGCTCGTTTAATCGGCCAGCAGTAATCCCCATGGCTTCCGCAGCTTCCGATGCGTGCTCAGCGGTTTTCCACAATATGGACGCACAACCTTCTGGCGAGATAACCGCATAGGTGCTGTACTGCAGCATCTGAAGATGATCACAAACGCCAATGGCCAATGCACCACCGGAGCCGCCCTCACCAATGACGGTGGAGATAATCGGAGTTTTCAAGCTCGCCAAGACCGCCAAATTACGGGCAATGGCCTCGCTCTGGCCCCGCTCCTCTGCTTCGATACCAGGATAGGCTCCAGGGGTATCAATAAATGTAAGTAGCGGCATTTTAAAACGCTCAGCCATTTGCATTAAACGCATGGCTTTTCGGTATCCTTCAGGCTGAGGCATACCAAAGTTACGGCGCACTTTTTCTTTAACATCACGACCTTTTTGATGACCTATAACCATTACCGGACGTCCGTCCAATCGGGCCACCCCCCCCACAATGGCTTTATCATCACCAAAGGTTCGGTCGCCATGAAGTTCATCAAAATCGCTGAAGATACGATCGATATAATCCAAGGTATAAGGTCGCTGGGGATGGCGCGCCAACTGCGCAATTTGCCAGGAGGATAAATCCGAAAAAATGGATTCAGTAAGAGACAAACTTTTTTCTCTGAGTAAGGAAACTTCTTCGCTGATATTCAGCGACTCGCCTCCCTGCATGGTACCCAGTTCATCAATCTTGGATTCCAGTTCTGCGATGGGTTGTTCGAAATCCAAATAGTTCGGGTTCATAAATAGGTAATCCTGCTTTTAATAATTTTTAGCCATACCTTACGTTAATGGAGTTGAGCTGTCGAGCTGTGGCAGCCCTCCACTTTCGCAATTTTGTGGCAAAATGTTATCGGTAGTGAACACTCAACGCGGTTTCGCCACAAAGCTGCTCTAATTGTTTTATCAGCTCCACCTTGGGCGAAACCAGCCAGTCATCCCCCAGGTAAAGCCGGCCTTGGGCACCATCTCTGCCATATTGAATTCGAACCCTGCAGCTGCCTTCCTTAAAGGGTTGCAATACCGATTGAAGACGCGCAGCAAAGTTGTCACCTACGTTATCTTGTTCAATTTGCAAACTCACTAAACGGGCGTAGTTTTCACGGGCCTGGCCAATATCAAACACTCTTCGGGTGACCATTTTAAGGCCGCCAGAGTAATCATCTACGCTAACTTCACCTTCCACCACCAGCACGGCATCTTTAATCAGTAGGTCTTTGTATTCTTCGTAAGTGTCGGAAAAAATGGACACTTCCAATCGACCGCTTTTGTCATCCAAGGTGAGGAAGGCCATCTTGTCGCCGCGCTTGTTTTTCATCACTCGCTGAGCGATAACCAAACCGGCAACAATGGTACGGCTGTCTTTACCCGCTCCCGGTTTTACATCCGCTATGCGGGAGGAAACAAAATGGGCGATTTCATTGAGGTATTGATCAATGGGGTGCCCGGTTAGATACAAACCCAGAGTATCTTTTTCCCCGTTTAAACGCTCATCATCGCTCCAGGGTTTAACCTTAGTCCACTCCAGCTCGGGCTGTTCCTCTTCGTCTGCCGCGCCAAACATATCCATGATGCCAATATCTTTATTTTTATTTTCTTGCTCTGCATAGCGCATGGCTTCAGACAAGCTGGCCATGAGCGTGGCTCGATCGGGGCCCATTTTATCTAACGCCCCGGCGCGAATGAGCGCTTCCATGGAACGGCGGTTGAGCTTTTTCAAATCCACTCGACGACAAAATTCAAATAGGTTTTTAAATGGCGACTGACCGCTACGGGCTTCCAAAATGGCTTCAATGGGGCCTTCACCCAAACCTTTAATGGCGCCTAATCCATAGACGATATGACCTTGGTCATTAACGGTAAATTTGTAGCCGCTTAGATTCACGTCAGGAGACACAATGGTGAGTTGCATGCGACGACACTCGTCGATCAAGGTCACCACTTTGTCGGTGTTGTGCATATCTGCCGACAACACTGCCGCCATAAAGCCCGAGGGGTAATGGGCTTTTAACCAGGCTGTTTGGTAGGAAACCAACGCGTAAGCAGCGGAGTGGGATTTGTTAAATCCGTACTTGGCGAACTCTTCCATGGTGTCGAAGATTTCCGTGGAGAGTTTGGAATCAATGCCATTCTTGGAACAGCCATCCACAAACAAGCCCCGTTGTTGCGCCATAACATCGGCTTTTTTCTTACCCATGGCTCGACGCAGCAAGTCCGCACCACCCAGGGTAAAATCCGCTAGCACCTGGGGAATCAACATAACCTGTTCTTGATACAAAATGGTTCCGTAGGTGGTATCCAAAACCGGTTTCAAATCCGGGTGAGGATAGTCCACTTTTTGTTTGCCGTGCTTACGGGCAATAAAATCATCCACCATACCCGAACCCAACGGGCCCGGTCGAAACAACGCCACCAATGCCACAATATCTTCAAAACTACTGGGCTTTAAACGCTTGATCAGATCTTTCATGCCACGGGATTCCAACTGGAATACCGCTGTGGTCTCGGCGTTCTGTAATAGCTTAAATGAATCTCGATCGTCCAACGGAATGCGATCAATATCCACTGGATCAAGCCCTTGTTTTTCCAGGGTGGGATTAATGGTTTTTAACGCCCAATCTACGATGGTAAGGGTACGCAGCCCCAAAAAGTCGAACTTAACCAGCCCCGCCGCTTCCACATCGTCTTTATCAAACTGGGTAACCAGGTTGTTGCCTTCTTCATCGCAATACAGCGGCACATAGTCCGTCAGTGCGGAAGGTGCGATCACCACACCCCCGGCGTGCTTACCCACGTTTCGGGTAATACCTTCCAATTTCAACGCCATGTCCAACAGCTCGCGAACTTCTTCGTCACGCTCCGCCAACTCCGGCAATTGCGGCTCCTGCTCCATGGCTTTGGTGAGGGTCATACCCACTTCAAAGGGAATCAGCTTGGCAATGCGATCCACAAAACCATAGGAGCGACCCTGCACCCGGCCCACATCCCGCACCACTGCTTTCGCGGCCATGGTGCCAAAGGTGATGATCTGACTCACCGCATTTCGGCCGTATTTTTCTGCCACATAATCGATAACCCGGTCACGGCCATCCATGCAGAAATCCACGTCAAAATCCGGCATGGATACCCGCTCAGGGTTAAGAAAACGTTCGAACAGCAAGTCGTATTCCAGGGGATCAAGATCAGTAATCTTAAGCACATACGCCACCAGAGACCCAGCACCGGAACCCCGCCCCGGCCCTACCGGCACGCCGTTGTTTTTGGCCCACTGAATAAAGTCCGCAACGATAAGGAAGTAGCCGGGGAACCCCATTTGAATAATAACGTCCAGCTCCACCTTAAGACGCTCATCGTAGGGTTTACGGATTTCAGCAAAATCCGGCGCACTGGTATCGAATAGAAATTCCAGTCGTTCCTCTAAACCTTTTTCCGATTCGGCAATAATAAAATCATCCAGGGTCATGCCTTCAGGTACGGGATAATCCGGCAGATAATAGGTACCCAGAGGGATCTCGAAACTACAACGTTTGGCAATTTCCAGAGTATTCTCAATGGCTTCTGGAATATCGGAAAACAACTCCAGCATTTCCTCCGGAGATTTTAGGTATTGTTCTTCGCTGTAACGTTGTTTACGGGCCGGATCTTCCAGAGTCCAGCCTTCATGAATACAAACTCGAACTTCATGGGCTTCGTAATCGCTGCGCTTAATAAATCGAACGTCATTGGTGGCCACCACCGGGCAATCAAGCTGAGCTGCCAGATCCACCGCCAGGTGTAAATAGGTCTCGTCGTCCTGGCGGGAAGTGCGTTGCAATTCCAGATAAAAACTATCGGGAAACAACTTCATATAATGTTCAGTAACGTCTTTCGCCTTATCCAGTTTAGAGGTGAGCAGGGCTCGTCCAATGTCACCCTCTTTACCCCCGGACAGGCATATTAAGCCTTCGGTTTTTTGCTGCAAAAAAGCCTGGGAGATAATGGCTTTTCCTAATTTTTGCCCGTGCAAATAGGCCTCTGACACCAGCTCAGTTAGATTACGATAGCCCTGCAGGCTTTTTGCCAGAAAAACCATTTGTGACGGATCTTCGCCGGGCACCGTGGATTCTATTAACAGATCCGCGCCAAAAAGGGGTTTTATACCTGCACCCATGGTGGCTCGCTGGAATTTCACCTGGGCGAACATATTGCAAAAATCCGTAAGCGCCACCGCGGGCATATTCATTTCGGCCACGGTGGATGCCAATGGTTTTATACGCACCAAACCATCCACCAACGAAAATTCTGAATGGACTCTTAGGTGAACAAAACCTGCACTCATAGTGTATTAACCAATTTGGCAACCGGTGCAAATGACCGTCGGTGAATGTCAGAAGGACCTAACTTTTGCAAAGCCTCCATATGGGCTTTGGTGGGGTAACCTTTGTGCTTGGCTAGACCATAGCCCGGGTACTGCTTATCCAGCTCCACCATTTCGCGATCCCGGGTAACTTTTGCCAGGATTGACGCGGCACTGATACAGGCCTCTGTAAGATCGCCTTTCACCACCGCTTCACAGGGGCATGGCAGCTGGGGGCAACGATTACCATCAACCAGAGCAAACTCCGCTTGGGGTTGCAGTTGTTCCACCGCCCGCTTCATGGCCAACATGCTGGCGTGAAGAATATTGATCTCATCAATTTCTTCCACTTCGGCCCGACCAATGGCCCAGGCTTTGGCATCACGTTTGATCACATCAAACAGTTGATCGCGTTTTTTTTCACTGAGTTTTTTAGAATCGGTTAAGCCTTGGATTGGCTTATTGGCATCTAATATAACCGCGGCGGCCACAACCGCACCGGCTAAGGGTCCACGGCCCACTTCATCTACACCTGCCAACAGCTGGCCCTGATAAAAAGAGAGTTCAGTTTGCATTAACTAGATTTCCATCGGCCTGGGCTGGTTCCATCAATTGCGAAATCGCTTCGGCGGATTGCTCGCTGGCATTTTGGTTTAGCAACTGGTGTATCTCTTGAAACTGTTTTTGCATTTGGTTGCAGCGCATGGGATCACGCATTAAGTCAAACAACGCCCGCACGATGTTTTCCGTTGTGGCCTGATTTTGTAAAAACTCAGGTACGATTTCTTCGTCTGCTAACAAGTTGGGTAGCGCAATGTACTTGTTCTTGACCAAGGGTGAGAGGATGGTATGGGTAATGTTGCCCCATCGAAACGCTACCACCATGGGGCGTTTCAACAACATGGCTTCCAGGGTGACTGTGCCAGAAGTTGCCAGTACAAAGTCAGCCGCCGCCATCACTTCTCTGGCATGACCATCCACCAGTTGAATAGGCAGTGGGTAATCCAGCTCGGCCAGCTGGGCTTCAAACTGTTGACGCCGTTGTTGGTTCGCCAATGGCACAATAAACTTGCAACCGGGCTCCATGGCATTAATCTGATCCACCACATCTATAAATAATGGTGCCATATACTTCAACTCACCACCTCGGCTACCGGGCATTACCGCCACCACTTTATCTGCCGGGGTAAACCCCCAATAGCGTTTGGCACGGGAATGATCCAGATCAGGTTCTATGGTGGTGGCAAAAGGATGGCCAACAAACCGGGCGGGAACATCGAAACGTTTATAAAAATCCGCCTCGAACGGTAACAGTGTCAACATCAAATCCACGTCTCTGCGAATTTTATAGACCCGCTTTTGTCGCCAAGCCCATACTGTGGGGCTCACATAATGCACAGTTTTGATACCCTGTTTTTTTAAGAAGCCCGCCAGGGGCAAATTAAAGTCCGGGGAATCAATACCAATAAATACATTGGGTCTGTGTTCCACAAAATGGCGCTTTAATGCCTTGCGGATGCCCAAAAGTTCTCGCAGGCGTCCCAGCACCGCAAAGATGCCCATAACACTTAAGCGATCCATGGGAAACAGGCTCTCACAGCCTGCTTTTATCATGGCAGGCCCTCCCACCCCCACAAACCGGGCATTGGGATAACGCTTTTTAATGGCTTCAATCAGACCGGCTCCCAATTGATCACCGGACATTTCTCCAGCCACTATGGCTATGAGGGGGGAATGGGACGTTTGGCTATCGGGCACTGGGGTATCCACTTTATCGTGCAATACCCCTGCTAGAGGCTTTGATGGAATCGATGTACAGCCGCAGCAACTCATTTTCCGGTTTCGATTCCAGCTGGGCCAAAGCTTCTTCCAGTTTCAACCCGCGCATATAGACAATTTTGTAGGCTTCTTTGAGTAAGGAAATGGTTTCTTGGCTGTAACCACGACGTCGCATGCCCTCAAAGTTCATGCCAGTGGGCTTGCCGGGGTTTCCAGCCACCATTACGAAGGCCGGTACATCCTTACCGATCAGAGCCCCTTTTCCCAACATACTGTAGGCACCAATATGGCAATACTGATGAGCACCGGAAAAGCCCGCCATTATCACATCGTGATCCACATGAACGTGACCCGCCAGAGTGGCGTTATTGACAAAAATATTGTCATCACCGATGACGCAATCATGGGCTATGTGCACGTAGGACATGATCAGATTTCGATTGCCAATGCGGGTAACACTCTCATCCTGAATGGTGCCTCTATGAATAGTGGCACATTCTCGTATCTGATTGTCGTCGCCAATTTCCAGCCGGGTGGGCTCACCTTTGTATTTTTTATCCTGGCAGTCTTCTCCCACAGAGGCAAACTGAAAGATACGATTGCGCTTGCCAATCTTGGTAGGACCTTTGAGACAAACATGGGAATTTATAACACTACCAGAGTCAATTTCCACACCGGGGCCAATATAAGTAAAGGGCCCCACTTCCACATCAGTGGCGAGCTCGGCTTTTGAGTCAACGATCGCTTGCGGATGAATCAATCTATAAATCCCTTTCTGCACAGGTTATTACAGCGGACGCAATTTCTTCACCATCAACGGAAGCTTCTGCATTAAACTTCCAAATGGATTTTTTTCGCGCGAGGATGGTGGCCTTCAGAATAAGCTGGTCCCCAGGCACAACGGTTCGCCTAAAGCGCGTCTTATCCACCGCAGCCACCACATAGGCTTTGTTTTCATTGGCACCCCTTCCCATGGTTTTAAATGCCAATAACCCGGATGTCTGTGCCATCGCTTCGATAATCAAGACACCGGGGAGAATGGGATTATCCGGATAATGGCCCTGAAAAATGGCTTCATTATTGGATACGCCTCGCACAGCAATAATATATTCGCCTTCCACCAATTCAGTTACTTTGTCCACCTGAAGAAACGGTGCACGATGGGGAAGAATGGCTTTGATTTCATTAATATTCATCATAGTTCAATGAGAGAGAATAGTCTCATAATTCAGTTACGTAGGTCGCTAAAAGCTTAAAGTTCGAGCGCGCACAAATCACGGCTTTAAGCGTAACACGATATGTATGGTTAGCCTAAACCCTTGAAATCAAAAAAATGGAATCAGTGTTTATCTACGGATTGCAAAGCCTTAAGTTGTCGTTCCAATACCTGAATTTTTCGCGCCATGTCGTCAAGATGACGGAAGCGGGCAGCGTTTTTACGCCACTCAGAGGTGGGCGACATGGCACTGCCGGAGGAATAGGAACCGGGCTCGGAAATGCTTTTGGTTACGGACGTTCGCATGGTCAGGTGCACTCGGTCAGCAATGGTGAGATGACCCGCTATTCCCACGTCTCCAGCGATGGTGCAATAGCTGCCTATTTTTGTACTACCGGCAATACCAGTGCAGCCGGCGATGGCCGTACCCTCCCCAATCTCAACGTTGTGAGCTATTTGGATTTGGTTGTCTAAAATCACACCATTGCCAATGAGGGTATGTTCTATGGCGCCCCGGTCTATGGTGGTATTCGCGCCAACTTCCACGTCGTTACCTAGCCTCACCCCACCGATCTGGGCAATTTTTCTCCAGGTACCGTTTTCATTAGCAAAGCCAAAGCCATCACCACCGATTACCACACCACTTTGCAGCACGCAGCGATGGCCCAGATGAACATCATGGTAGAGGGTCACGTTGGCATGCAGTAAACATTCATGGCCCAACTGGCAATTAGCTCCAATCACGCTGCCTGCTCCCACCTCTACCCCATCGCCCAATACAGCGCCCGACTCGATCACCACATTGGGGCCAATTCGGCAGCCGTTACCCATTTGCACCGTGTCCGCTACGTAAGCGGTGGGATGAACACCTTCGGCCACAAGAGGGCGACGATCAAAAAGGTGAGAGGCTTTTGAATAGGTGAGATAGGGGTTATCTGAAATCAGGGCAGCCACCGGACAATCCTCAACCAAAGTAGGATGCACTATGACCGCTCCAGCCGAAGTGGACGCCAGTTGAGACCGATACAGGGGATTAGCGAGAAAGGCCAGATCATGCTCAGCAGCAGAACTCAATGTGGCTAAACCTGTCACCACTACGTTTGCGTCACCCTTGAGTTCCGTGCCTAAATGTTGAGCCAGTTCGGCCAGTGTCCATTGCTGTTTCAAGAGGCTTTACTCGAACTTCAGTCTTTCAGGGAGTTCATTTTGGCGGTAACCGTATCCGTTATTTCATACTCTGGCTTCACCATGAGAGCGGCCTCACGATGCAACACCAGGTCAAAGCCCTGCTCATCCACGATGGCCTGTAACGCTTTTTGGAATTTAGGGATCAAAGCCTGAAATACTTCCTGGGCTTCGGCCTGGCTACTCTGCTGAAATTGTTGGCCTTTGAACTTGAATTCATTGGCTTTTTCCATCATCTCTTTTTCCAGCTTACGCTTTTCGTCCGCTGACATGACGGCTCCATCTTTCTTCGCCTTCTCCTCTAGCTTCTGCAGATCCATCCGAAGACCTTCCAAATCTGCTTTTTCTTGTTCAAATTCACCTTTCAGCTTTTCCATCTTCAGCTTGGCATCATCGGATTTCATAACGCCGGTGCGAACATCCACAACGGCTATTTTAGGCTGGTCTGCTGCCATAACCGGCTGACACAAGGCGATCGCCAATGCCGCCAACAAAATAGTTTGAATCTTCTTCACTTTTAACCCCTTATTTTATTTCCACTTTTTATTAAAACGGCTGCCCCAGAGAAAACTGGAAGGTTTGAATATCATCCCCTTCCTGATCATTAAACGCCTTGGATAAACTGAAAGACAGCGGCCCAATACCGGTAATCCATGACAGAGCGATTCCTGCAGACATACGTAACTCAGACAACTCAAATTCGTATTCGTCCCGTCGATTGGTATCAAAAATGTTGCCTGCATCCACAAAAAGCATGGTTCTAAATGAACGATTATCTTTTACAAACGGCATTGGAAAAATGAATTCAGCAGCACCTTCCACCAGGAGATTACCACCAATAGCCCGGGGTACGGCAATATCATAGGGAGACTGGGTTTCTCTTGGACCCAGGGACCGGTCGTCGTATCCCCTCACGGAGCCAAACCCGCCAGCATAGTAATGTTCGTAGAAGGGTACTTTTTCTTCATCCCCGTAACTGTCGGAATAGCCCAGATCAGAACGTAGCCTTAACACCCATTTTTGAGATAAAGGAAAGTACTTTTGCGATGCGTAGTTAAGTTTATAGTACTGTAAATCACTGCCCGGCAAGGTCACTTGAGCAGAAACGGTGTGGGACGACCCCCGCGTAGCAAAGACGCCTCGGTTTAAGGTGCTAATGGACCAGCTACCATTAACGGGAAAATTAATGAAGTCTTTGGATTGGGTGGTTACCCCCTGGAAAAACTGTTGGTAATCATAGCCAATCAATTCGGACACCTGCAGCGGAGAGGTGTAACTACCGTATACCGTCACCTGTTCGGCACCTATGCCAAAGTTGAGCCGGGAAATGTCACTGGTGGGATAACCAAAGTTGATATTGCCTCCCAGCCGATCCGAAGCCCAGTTTGAAATGGTGTCATCGTCGGAAATATCAGTGGACTGATAGAACAGAGAGTAACCCCTGGAAACACCATCGATGGTGTAGTAAGGATCAGTGAAGGAAAAACTGAGGCTGTCTCTGATATCACTGCGATTGGCAGCTAGAGATACCCGATTACCGGTACCTAAGAAATTAGACTGGGACAGATTTGCGCCAAACACAAAACCGGTTCCCTGTTGATAACCCACACTGGCGCCAATGGAACCTGAAGGTTGCTCTTCCACGGTGTAGTTTACATCCACCTGATCATCTTCACCTGCCACTCTGGGAGTTTCAACGGTTACGCCCTTGAAAAACCCCAATCGCTCCAACCGCACTTTGGAGTTCTCAATTAGCTGTCCAGAAGCCCAAGCACCTTCCATCTGCCGCATTTCCCGGCGCAATACCTCGTCACGGGTTTTGGTGTTACCAAAAAAGTTGATGCGGCGAACGTAAACCCGGGTACCGGCATCCACATAGAAAGTCACATCCACCGTATTATCACCGTTGGGAGAAATTGAAGGCACCCCATTTACGTTGGCAAAGGTATAACCTTCGTTACCCAATCGCTTTGAAATCAATTCATTTGTGGTGGTAACCAGTCGTCGAGAGAAGGTTTGACCAGGTCGCAACAGCAGTAACCGTTGCAGCTCTGATTCCGCCACTTTTAGATCACCACTGAGCTTCACCTCATTTACCGTATGCAATTCCCCTTCGGAAACGTTCACGGTGATATACACTTCCGATTTGGATGGGGTGACTGTTACCTGGGTGGATTCCACCCGAAAATTAACGTAACCACGGTCCTGATAGTAAGAGGTCAACTTTTCCAAATCGCCGGACAGTTTTTCTCGGGAGTACTTATCGTCACCTTTGAAAAAAGAAAACATATGGGACTTTTTCAGATCAAACTCTTCTTGCAGCTGTTCGTCAGAAAACACCGAGTTACCCACGATATTCACTCCGGAAATCGTGGCAATATCCCCTTCATCGATCTGTATATGAATGGATACCCGGTTACGGGGCAAAGGCTTAACCACAGGCTCTACTCGGGCACCGTATCGCCCCTGGCTAATATATTGCCGCTCCAATTCAACCTTCAGGCGATCGAGGGTAGCACGCTGAAACACGCTGCCTTCACTCAGCCCTGCTTGAGACAAACCCTGCAACAGATTTTCCGTTTCGATGGATTTGTTGCCTTCAAGCTCAATGCTGGAAATGGAAGGCCTTTCACTGACTACGATGATGAGTACATCGTCGTCTTTCTGTAGTTTTATATCTTGAAAATTTCCGGTTTTAAAAAGCAAACGAGCGGAGCGAGCCAGACTGTCCTCGTCAACCTGATCTCCCACCCGAAGGGGCAATACGCTGAACACAGCGCCCGCAGAAATTCTTTGCAGGCCTTCTAGCCGTATGTCTTTAATAGTGAAGGTGTCAGCGTTGGCTGTGCCTGTAATAAAACACACCAAACACAATAAAACTAACGCAGGAAATCGAATCATCAAATGTTTAAGTCCGCAGGAATTCAAAATCAGGCTGGGGCTTATAACCCCATTATATCGTTATAGAAGGCCAGGCCCATAAACATGACCAGCAGCCCTAAACCCAGGCTGTTGCCAATGGCCTGGGTTTTCTCTGACACTGGGCTTCCTTTTATCATTTCCACCAAGTAGTAAACCAGGTGGCCACCATCCAACACAGGAATGGGCAGCAAATTTAACACCCCAAGGCTAATACTTAAATAGGCCATAAAACTTAAAAAGGCCTCTAGCCCATAGCTTGCGCTATCACCAGCCACTTTGGCGATGGTAATAGGGCCGCTGAGGTTATCCAGAGAAATGAGCCCCGTCACCATTTTGCCAATGGAGACCACAGTCAAAGTGATGCGCGACCAAGTGTGTTCAAACGCCTTTGCAACTGATTCAATTGGGCCGTACTGCAACTCACGCTTCATAAAATCAGGGAAGCGGGCCTGAGCCAACTCTGCATCAAGGTGAGCTCCGATCTGACCGATGGAATTGCCCTGCTCATCCAGTACGGAATCTGGAGCCACAGGCAACGACACGGCTTGTCCCTGTCTGTCCACCATGACGTCCATAGTGATGCCTGGATTGGCGCGCACCAGCCCCACCCACTCATCCCAAGAGAGGATTTCCACGCCGTTGACGCTGACTATCTTGTCACCTTGCTGCAATCCTTGACGCTGGGCTGCCTTACCATCCACCAGCTCACCAAGTACTGGCGCCACCGTGGGCATATAAGGATCGATTCCCAACAGCTTGAGTGGATGCTCTTTCACCTTACCCTGCATCCATTGCTGCAGGGGAATGACCCGCTCCACCGTTGCATTGCTGCCTTCCGGCTTGACGGTAAAGTGCACTTTGCCGGTTTCACCCACCCGAGATACCAGAGCCAGGGTCACGTCTTCCCAGCTCTCTGTATTGGCGCCGTCAACCTTGACTATCTCATCCATGGATTTGAAACCGGCCACATGGGCAGGCCCATCCGGATCCACATTTCCTACGAAAGGCGCAAGGGCACTGACTCCGGACATGAATAAAAACCAGTAGAGCAACACAGCAAACCCCAGATTAACCAACGGGCCTGCGCTCACAATGGCGAAGCGCTGATAAACAGTCTTATGGGCAAAGGATTCTTGCTGCTGATTTTGGGGCACCTCGCTGCCAGGCTCACCCATCATCTTCACGAAACCACCCAGAGGGATAGCTGCCACCACGAATTCAGTGTCGTGCTTGTCGCGCCAGCTCAACAGAGATTTACCGAACCCGATGGAAAACTTGTGCACTTTAACGCCACAGCGGCGAGCCACCCAAAAATGACCGTACTCATGCACAAATATAAGGAGGCCTAAGGTAATTATGAAGGCGATTACGGTTTGAAGAAATTCGAACAAATCAACCTCGACTCAGCTTTAGCGATTCTTTGGCAAAGGCGCGAGCCTCTGTGTCAGCCATCAGAATAGTATCAATATCCAGCGCGTCCACTAACTCCACTCTGTTTAACACCTGCTCTATCACCCTTGGGATTGCAGTGAATGGCACAACCCCGTCCAAAAATGCCGCAACCGCTTCTTCATTGGCTGCATTTAACACAGTGGAAGCGGATTTACCCGCTTCCATTGCTTCTCTTGCCAGTCGCAAGCAGGGAAACCGATCCTCGTCTGGTGCCTCAAAATCAAGGCGCGCGGTTGCCACTAAATCCAACATATCCACACCTGCATCGATGCGGTCCGGCCAACCCAGCCCATAGGCTATGGGTGTGCGCATATCAGGATTCCCCAACTGCGCCAATACTGACCCGTCAATGTATCGAACCATAGAGTGAATCACACTTTGCGGGTGAACCACCACTTCCACTTGCTGAGGCTTGGCCGAAAACAGCCAGCAGGCCTCGATGAACTCCAGCCCCTTATTCATCATTGTGGCGGAATCCACTGATATTTTTCGCCCCATTGACCAATTGGGGTGAGCACAGGCTTGCTCTGGCGTCACCTGGTCAAATTGGGTTACAGGTAAACTCCGAAATGGTCCACCTGATCCGGTCAGGAGTATTTTTTCTATACCTTTTTGACCCAAAGTACTGTGTTGGCAGCCAGGCATACACTGAAAGATGGCATTATGTTCACTATCAATGGGCAAAAGCTCCGCATCATATTGCTGCACCGACTCCATAAACAGCTGACCGCTCATCACCAGCGCTTCTTTATTGGCCAGCAACACGCGCTTGCCACCTTTCACCGCAGCCATAGTGGGCACTAACCCTGCCGCCCCCACGATGGCAGCCATTACGTAATCTGTATCTGGGTGTCCAGCCACATCAGCCAAACCAGGCTGTCCCACCAGCACTTCCGTATCTGACCCCGAGCTTTGCAATCGGTTCCGTAGCTCTGACCCCAGGGATTCTTGCCCTATAACCGCGAAACGAGGCTTGAATTTGGCAACCTGAGCTACCAGCTGGTCCACACTGCAGTTGGCCGTAAGGGCAAACACAGCGTATTTATCTGGGTGCCGCTCTATCACATCCAGGGTACTGACTCCAATGGAGCCCGTACTACCCAATACGGTGACCTGTTTTATCCCGGCAGTCATTGAAAAACACCCAGCAACAACATTCCCCCCGCAAACACGGGCAAAGCGGCAGTGATACTATCGATGCGATCCAGAACACCGCCGTGCCCTGGCAAAATCTGACTGCTGTCTTTTATTCCCCGTTGGCGTTTAAACATACTTTCCGCCAGATCACCGAAAACCGACGCCAATACCGAAATTAAGCTCACCATTAAAAACCACCCCAAACCTACGCTGCTGAGGGCAGCGGTTTGCGTTGCCACCAGCATGGCAATCACGCCTGTGACCAACAGTCCGCCCACCAGACCCTCAAGGGTTTTACCGGGACTGACATTGGGCGCCAGTTTGTGCTTACCAAAGGCTCTACCGGCAAAGTAAGCTCCACTGTCCACCCCCCAAACCAAAACCAAAGAATAAAGCAACCAAAGAGCACCACCTTCTTGCCGGTGCAGCACAATGACACCCCACCACGCCGGAGCTAAAACCAACAGGCCGATGATACCCATGACCTGAGGAGACGCCCACAACTGAGTGCTGCCGGGATAGAGCTTCACTAACAACACGGCCAACAGCCACCACGCGCCGGCCAAATAAAGAACACTATCCAGACACAGCCAGTATTCCAGCGCCAGAGCCGCCGCCAACAGAGCCGTGAAAAGCACCCGGGATGATTGGGATTTCAAACCCATTATGTTACTCCACTCCCAAGCGCCAATGGCGACAGGCAACACCATGACCAGAGCAAACCATGGGGTGGGTAAAAAGAATATGGCCCCTAGCACCAAGGGCAGCAATATTAAGGCAGTGAGGATTCGCTGTTTTAGCATGGCTATTGTTGACTCGCTTCCACCTGCTGGCTGGTTCGACCGAAACGCCGTTGGCGCCCACGATAATCGGCGAACGCTTTCTCCAGCTCAGCCCGGTCAAAATCCGGCCAATAAGTTTCAGTGAAATAGAGTTCAGAATAGGCAATTTGCCAAAGTAAGAAGTTACTGATGCGCTGTTCTCCGCCGGTACGAATACACAGGTCCGGTGGTGGCAAGTCCCCCAGTGATATGTATTGCTGAACCCGTTCAGGGGTAATTTGTTGCGAGGTCAGCGCGCCCTGCTCCACTTCCTTGGCCAGTTGCTGGCAGGCATTGGCAATATCCCAATGTCCACCGTAATTCACCGCCACCGCGAAAGTCATGCGTTGGTTAGCCGCCGTCAACTCCATGGCCTCCACCATGTTTTGCCTTAGCTTTGGCTCAAAGGCGCTTAAATCGCCGATAAATGTGAGGCGAATCCCGTTGTCATTCAGATCTGGAACCTCTTCTGCCAAAGCCTGCAGGAAAAGATTCATTAACGCATTAACTTCATGTTCAGGACGGCGCCAATTTTCACTACTGAAAGCATAAACCGTGAGCACTTTCACCCCGGCTCGAACGCAGTTTTCTACGGTTTTTCTGACGGTTTTTGCACCCTGCCTATGACCTTCAACACCCTGCAATCCCTGTTGCTTGGCCCAGCGGTTATTGCCATCCATAATAATGGCCACATGCTGTGGATTTATGCTGAGATCAGACTCCAGGTCCGGTGCGCTAGATTGGACTTTCACGGTAACCCTCGAGAGTAAAAAATGGCCTTGCAGAAACAGTAGTGGGGCGATTCAAGCCCCACTAACCCATTGAATTTAGACCTCCATTAGGTCCGCTTCTTTCTTTTTCAGCATATCTTCAATGGTGGCGATATGCTTATCGGTCAGCTTTTGGATATCGTCCTGGCCTTTACGTTCTTCATCCTCACTGATCTCTTTTTCCTTCAACAGGTCTTTAAGATCACTATTGGCATCTCGACGGATATTTCGAATGGATACTCTGCCCTGTTCAGCCTCAGCCTTACAGACCTTGGTCATCTCTTTACGGGTTTGCTCAGTAAGCGGAGGCATGGGCACACGAATCAGGTCACCGTTGCTACTGGGGTTTAAGCCCAGGTCTGCCTTCATGATGGCCTTTTCGATCTCAGGAATCAGCTGCCGCTCATAGGCGGTTATGGCCAGAGTTCGCCCATCGTCGATGGATACGTTGGCCACTTGCTTCAATGGTGTGTCAGCACCGTAATACGGAACCATCACACCATCAAGAATGCTGGGGTGTGCCCTGCCGGTTCGGATTTTCTTGAACGCATTTTCCAACGCCACCAGTGACTTTTTCATGCGTTCGTCGGCGTCTTTCTTTATATCTTCTATCACGGCCTTTATCCTTTCTCGATTGTAGTTCCGACTTTGCCGCCAAGGGTAACATTCAGTAGCGCGCCGGCTTGGTTCATATCAAATACACGAATGGGCATATCGTGGTCACGGCATAAACAGATGGCTGTAAGATCCATGACTTCCAGCTTTTTTTCAAGCACTTCATCGTAGGTTAAACGATCGTAGCGAATTGCTTCCGGGTTCTTAACAGGATCAGAGTCATACACACCGTCCACTTTTGTGGCCTTCAAAACCGCATCTGCCTCAATCTCAATCCCCCTGAGACAAGCGGCGGAATCCGTGGTAAAAAAAGGATTTCCAGTACCCGCTGCGAATATCACCACGTCACCTTCCGTTAACAAACGGATGGAGCGACGTCGATCGTAATGCTCAACCACACCACTCATTTGTATGGCCGACATCAGGGTGGTTGAGATACTGGCCCGCTCCAAAGCGTCACGCATAGCAAGACCGTTCATTACGGTAGCAAGCATCCCCATGTGGTCTCCGCTCACTCGGTCCAAGCCGGCCTTCTGCAGAGCCGCACCCCGGAACAGGTTACCCCCCCCCACAACCAACCCAACCTGAACACCAATTCCACGCAGCTGGCCTATCTCCAGGGCCATTCTGTCAAGCACATTGGGATCTATGCCAAAGTCCATGGAGCCCATTAGGGCCTCGCCACTCAGTTTGAGAAGAATGCGCTTGTATTTTGGATCGCGATCGGTTGCAGCCATTGTGTACTCCAGCAGAAAAAAGAAGTTAATAAAAAGCACCCACGGTGCTGCATGATAACGAAGTCGCTCTCACGCAGTCCATGGGTGCTTTTTGGTTTTTTTGCTTTTATTCGCCCCGGGCCTGGGCCATTACTTCTGCAGCAAAATCCACTTCTTCTTTTTCGATACCTTCGCCCACTTCGATTCTGGTGAAGGACAACACCTCAGCACCGGCTGCTTTAACCAGTTTGCCTACGCTGGTGTCAGGGTCTTTAACAAAAGGCTGGTCTATCAGGCTAACTTCCTTTAAGAACTTGGAAATCCGCCCCTTCACCATCTTTTCAACGATCTCGGGGGGCTTACCACTCTCAGCTGCCTGGGCTGAGAATATTTCCTTTTCTTTATCCAAAGTGGCCTGATCTACCTGGTCAGGATTCACAACCAGAGGATTGGAAGCCGCCACATGCATAGCTACGTCCTTACCCAACTCCAGATCACCGCCTTTCAGGCTGGCCAAAACGCCTATACGGCCACCGTGTACGTAATTGCCTACCACACCCTCCGGGCTCTCCACCGCATAAGCTCGACGCACCTGGATATTTTCACCAATTTTTTGAACCAAAGCAGATCGCACGGTCTCTACACTTTCACCACCGGCTTCCAAAGGCGTCTCTAACAGCTTGGCAACGTCAGTAATCTTGGTCTCCAAAACCAGATCTGCCACCTTGTTGGCAAAGCCAAGGAAGTTATCATCCCGCGCAACAAAATCAGTCTCACTGTTGATTTCTAGCAAGATACCGGATTTACCGTCTGCAGCAACTTTAGCGATTACCGCACCTTCGGCTGCCGTTCGGCTTGCTTTTTTAGCTGCCTTTGCCTGCCCGGATTTACGCAGATTATCAATAGCAGCATCAATATCACCATCGGTTTCAACCAGAGCTTTTTTACATTCCATCATGCCCAAGCCGGTGCGCTCGCGCAGTTCTTTTACCAAAGCGGCAGTCACAGCCATGAGATTATCCTCTTCACCTTAGTTAGATTAATTAGTTCTATGGGTATCTTGCAAAAAGGGGGCAAAGCCCCCTTATCTCGCCACAACGACGTCATCGTTATAGCGCATCTTTGTTACGATCGATTATCCGGCGGCAGCTTCGGAATTATCCGAGTCTTCAGCCACTTCCACAAAACCATCGGCCTCAGGAGCAGCACCAGAAGTTTTCGCGTACTCAGCACCATCCAAACAAGCGTTGGCAATGGACTCAACATAAAGTTGAATAGCCTTGATGGCATCGTCATTACCGGGAATCACATAGTCAACGCCATCAGGATTGCTGTTGGTATCCACAATACCGATCACAGGAATACCCAGCTTGTTGGCTTCTGTCACAGCGATTCGCTCGTGGTCCACATCAATTACGAATATGGCATCGGGCAGGCCGCCCATATCTTTGATCCCGCCAAGACTACGCTCAAGCTTCTCCATCTCGCGGGTACGCATTAGCGCTTCTTTCTTGGTGAGCTTGTCAAAAGTACCGTCTTGGCTCTGGGTTTCCAGGTCTTTCAGGCGGCGGATTGACTGGCGAATGGTTTTCCAGTTGGTGAGCATGCCACCCAACCAACGATGGTTGACGTAAGGCATTCCGGCACGACGGGCCTGCTCTTGAATAATCTTGCTTGCGGCGCGCTTGGTGCCAACGAACAGGATTTTGTTCTTATGTGAAGTCAGTTTGTTAATAAACTGCAAAGAATCATTGAACGCAGGAACAGTTTGCTCCAGGTTAATGATGTGGATTTTGTTACGGGCTCCGAATATGAATTCGGACATTTTGGGGTTCCAAAAACGGGTTTGATGTCCAAAGTGAACACCCGCTTTCAGCATATCGCGCATGCTGACTTGAGTTGCCATTGTATACTCCTAGCTAACTGGGTTAGGCCTCCATACATCCCATATATCAACTCCAACCGGCTTGTAACGGCCGTTGGAGCACCCTGATCTATGTGACGATGTATGTGCGTTTTCTTAAGGTTAATTTGAGCGGCGGTTTATACCATGGCCAGCAACTTTATTCAAGAACTGAAGACAACTAACAACTCCCCAATTTATCTGGGGTATATCCCAGCGCTGAGCCCATGTACAATACGCTATTGAGCGCGGGCTCCATGCCTGACACAAATAGGGCCTGTCCAACACCCTGCCGAGGCCGACGCCTTACAGATGATCACCATGCCAACCGGGACAGGAGTATGGGTATACAAGGCATCAAGGCTGATTACGTTGGCACCCAGCTGTAGCTTCAGCATATAACCCTTGCATTTTTACCTGTGTATATTTCAGACAGAGATTCATGACCATTACCATAAAGACCCCAGAGCAAATCGAAAAAATGCGCAGCGCCGGTGCGTATGCCGCCCAGGTGCTTGAAATGATCGAACCCCACGTCAAGCCAGGCGTGACCACGGGGGAACTGGACAAAATATGCCATGAGTTCATGGTAAATGAACAAAAAGTGATCCCAGCCCCCCTAAACTATAAGGGCTTCCCCAAATCCATTTGCACTTCCGTCAACCATGTGATTTGTCATGGCATCCCCAGCGATAAGAAAACCCTCAAGAAAGGGGATATTATCAATGTGGATATAACGGTGATAAAAGACGGCTTCCATGGCGATACAAGCAAAATGTTCATTGTGGGAGACGGGTCCATTCAAGCACAACGACTGATAAAAACCACCCAGGAATGCCTCTATCTGGGTATAAGCAAAGTGAAGCCCGGCGCAAAACTGGATGAGATTGGTGCGGTCATCCAACAACACGCGGAGTCAAACCGGTATTCTGTAGTACGGGAATACTGCGGGCACGGCATTGGTGAAGGCTTCCATGAAGAGCCTCAGGTTTTGCATTACAAAAATGAAAGCGGCGTAGTTCTGGAGCCAGGCATGACATTCACCATTGAGCCCATGATCAATGCCGGTAAACGACACACTAAATTATTACCGGACAAGTGGACCGTGGTAACCAAAGACCACAAATTGTCAGCCCAGTGGGAACACACCATACTGGTGACTGAAACCGGCTACGAAGTTCTGACACTTCGGGAAGAAGAGAGAGACCAACTGCCCAGCCCCTCATGAAAACACCCCTAGTAACCGACCTATCTCCAGACTCGGAGCTGTTTGAGCAGGAACGATTCGACGCTCTGGTGAGCGAGCTCGGCTCGATCACTAAAGCGTTCCGGGAAACCATGGGACACGCTGATAAGATTCTTAATCAGCGTTTCCTGGAGTTAAGCAATGTTAAGCTGTTGATCCGTCGCCGCGCCTGGCTCATGGATAAACTGTTGCTGCAACTTTGGCAGCAATTTCAGTTCAAAGACAGCCCCAATATCGCATTGTTAGCCGTAGGAGGATACGGCCGTGCCGAGCTACATCCCCATTCCGATATTGATCTGCTGATTTTGTTACGCAACGAGGATTGCGCCAAGGATTACAATGGTGACCTGACCACCTTTGTTACTTTGCTGTGGGACTTAGGGTTAGAGGTGGGCCACAGCGTACGCACCATTACAGAGTGTGCAAACCTGGCAAAAAGCGATATCACCATCGCCACCAACTTAATGGAATGCAGAACCATAGGTGGACAGGATGAATTGAAAATGCTCATGCTGGAAGCCACCGGTGCCGATAAGATTTGGGACACCAAAAGTTTTTTCCGAGCCAAATGGCAAGAGCAAATTGGCCGCCATGAAAAATTCAACAACACCGAGTTTAGCCTAGAGCCCGACGTCAAGATTGCTCCAGGTGGACTGCGTGACATTCAAAACATCGGCTGGGTAGCTAAACGCCACTTCAACGCAAACCGCCTCAGCGATCTCATAAAACACGGTTTCCTCACCCGGGAAGAATACGACATTCTCAACTCCGGCCATTTGTTTCTATGGGAAGTTCGCTACGCTCTTCATATCATCACCGGGAGAGGTGAAAACCGACTGCTGTTCGATTATCAAAGAGCAGTGGCCGATATCTTAGGCTATCGGGATTCGGACGCCAACATGGCGGTAGAGAAATTCATGAAGCGCTACTATCGAGTGGCCATGTCTCTATCTCAGCTCAACGATATGCTGCTGCAACATTTTGATGAGGCTATATTAAGGGCCGATGAGCCCGAAAAAATCGTGCCTATCAATAGTCGCTTTCAAATCAGAAATGGCTTCATTGAAGTGACACGGGACACGGTTTTCGCCCGAACCCCTTCGGCTTTGATGGAAGTATTTTTAATTCTGGCGCAACGGGAAGAAATTGAGGGTATTCGCGCATCCACCATTCGACTGATTCGCGATAATCGTCACCGAATCGACGAGCACTTCCGTAACGATATTCGAAACATCTCCATTTTTATGGAACTTATTCGCTCACCCAACAAGATCTTTACACAACTGTATCGCATGCGACGTTACGGCATTCTGGGGAATTACATTCCCGAATTTGGCCAGGTTGTTGGCCAGATGCAATACGATTTATTTCACATCTATACCGTAGATGCCCATTCTCTACATGTAGTGCGTAACCTGAGGCGCTTTCGCCACCCAGAAATCAGAAAAGATTTTCCAATTTGTCACTACATTGTTCAACGCATTCCTAAAATAGAACTGCTTTATATCGCCGGCCTGTTCCATGATTTGGGCAAAGGTCGTCGCGGTGATCATTCCAAGCTAGGCGCACGGGATGCCTATGAGTTTTGTCGTCATCATCGCCTGGGTAAGTGGGATGCCAATCTGGTGAGCTGGCTGGTACAAAACCACCTGCTCATGTCCCTTACCGCCCAGAAGAAAGACATTGCTGACCCGGATGTAGTACATGAATTTGCCTGCATTGTGGGCGATCAAATTCGCTTGGATTACCTTCACGCATTAACCGTTGCGGACATCTGTGCCACCAATCCAAAGCTGTGGAACGGCTGGCGCGGCAGCCTGTTACGACAACTCTATACTGAAACCCGCAGAGCCTTGCGCAGAGGTCTGGAGCAGCCCAGCGACCGCAATGAATGGATCAATGACACCAAGGAACGGGCCTTGGCCATATTGAGTAATCGCAACATGGATGAAGTTGCGGTTAATAGCCTGTGGGACCACCTGGGAGAAGATTATTTTCTGCGGGAAACCTATGGCGACGTTGCACGTCACACCGAAGCCATACTCAATCACCAGGATACCGATAAACCCTTGGTGTTAATCGGAAAAACTGATGATCGTAGCTACCACGGTGCGGCAGAGGTATTTATTTACACAGAAGATACCCCCAACCTGTTCGCCGCCACGGTGGCCGCACTCAATCAGCTGAATCTCAACATCGCCGATGCAAAAATTATCACTTCCAGTCGCGGATTCAGCCTGGATACCTATATTATTCTTGAAGAAAATGGAAATCACATTGGTGACGATCCGGAAAGGGTTGACCAAATTGAATCACGCTTACGCAAGGTATTGAGCGAACCTGACCTTTACCCCGAGGTGGTTAAACGGCGTATGCCCAGGGCACTCAAACACTTTGATATCAGCACTGACGTGGTCATCAGCAACGACATTGAAACTGAGCGCACCATTATTGAGCTGACGGCGTTGGATCGCCCAGGACTTTTGGCGGAGCTGGGTTGTGTTTTCCTCGACAACGATGTGTTAATTCATAACGCCAAAATTGCTACCCTGGGCGAAAGGGTGGAAGACGTTTTTTACATTAGTGACGCCAATGGCAATATGATTGAAGACCCTGAAGTCTGCCGACAACTAAGAGAATCCATTCAAACCGTGCTGGATCGACCAAACGACTCATGAACCAAGATTTACTCAAGCTTCAACCTTACCCATTTGAAAAATTAGCAGAGCTGTTCTCCCGTAGTCGACATACTGGGGGGCTCACCCATATTCCTCTTTCAATTGGTGAGCCCAAGCATGACAGCCCTGCGCTTGTAACAGAATCCATCAAACAAAATCTGCATAAATTAGCGGCCTATCCAACCACCAAAGGACTACCTGAGCTTCGTCAAGCCATCGCCCAATGGGCAACTAAGCGTTTCAAACTTGGCGACGAGGGACTTTGCCCCAATACCCAAGTGCTGCCCGTGAACGGCACTCGCGAGGCTTTATTTGCTTTTGCGCAAGTGGTGGTGAACCGCAACCAAAAGCCACTGGTACTGAGCCCCAATCCGTTTTATCAGATTTATGAAGGGGCAGCTTACTTAGCGGGAGCGGAACCGGTGTTCTTACCCTGCCTGGAGAAAAACGGTTTCATACCCGACTACGATGCCGTGCCCCGGGAAGTGTGGCAACGCTGCCAACTGCTTTATATATGCAGTCCTGGTAACCCCACCGGAGCCGTTACCAGTGAAGCCACTCTGCGTAAGCTGATTGGCCTGGCTGACCAATACGACTTTGTCATCGCCTCAGACGAGTGTTATTCAGAGCTGTATTTTGATGAAGCCAACCCACCGCAAGGTTTGCTGGAAGTGTGTAGCAAAATGGGCCGCACCGATTACGATCGTTGCGTAGTGTTTCATAGCCTGTCGAAACGATCTAACTTACCGGGTTTACGCTCTGGTTTCGTAGCGGGCGACGCCAAACTTATGGCAAAGTTTCTGCAATATCGCACCTACCACGGCTGTGCCATGCCAATACAACATCAGTTGGCAAGCATCGTAGCCTGGGGTGACGAACAGCACGTTGAAAATAACCGCAGCCTTTACAAACAAAAGTTCTCTGCAGTGTTGGATATTCTTGATCCTTGCCTGGATGTGGCCATGCCCGACGCCAGTTTTTATCTGTGGCCCAAAACCCCGGTGGAGGATACGGTATTTGCCCGTGAATTGTTTGAGCAGCAACACATAACCGTTTTACCCGGGCGCTTTCTATCACGCACGGTTGAAGAACAAAATCCGGGTAAAAACCGAGTACGTATGGCACTGGTGGCTGATCTGCCTCAGTGTATCGAAGCCGCCGAACGCATTCGGGCGTTTATGCAATCCTAACAAGTAGTGATTCGCTTCCGCACAAACCATCCAATTTGATCATCGGAGCCCCCATGACGACCATCCTTTACGGCATACCCAACTGCGATACGGTAAAAAAAGCCCGCAAGTGGCTGGAAGCCAACAACATCGACTACCAGTTTCATGATTTTCGCAAACAAGGTTTGGACGAAGCCCTGCTTGCTGATTGGTTTCAATCACCCGGCTGGGAGGCACTATTGAATAAACGGGGCACCACCTGGAGACAGCAACCACAACAGGTAAAAGACGCCATCGATCCCGAAAGCGCCAAACAACTGATGCTAGACAACCCCGCCATAATAAAGCGCCCGGTCACCGTCACCCAAAACAGTGTCAGCGTGGGCTTTAAGCCAGACCAATACAGCGAACTGTTTTCAAAATAAACCAGGAGGAATATCAACCTGGCAAGCAGGTTAGCGAACCTTGGCTATACTAATTCACTAAAGTAATTGAATTGGTTTAGCCTAACAGCCTATGGACGCATTGCCTTACCTGTTGCCCTGGTTTTTGTTGTTACTCACCGCCGGTGTCGCCGTTGCCGTTAAGTTCCTGAATATTAAATCCATAGCTGGAATCGCCGTGGTGGCCACCCTATCCATTCTGATGATCGCACTGGCGGTATACGCCAATATCATCAGCAGCCAACAAGTGGATAGAGTGGAAGCAAAACAGGCGGAACTGGAGACAATGGAAGAGTGGAAATACCAGCACCTGGACGAAATGGCGCTGATCATTGCCCAGATGAGGCCCCCCTCCGATGAGGCCCTGGCACTGATCACCAAGTTAGTGAGCTATGGCTGGAAATTAGACAACCCCAAACTCAGCCAACCCTCCCTGGCTGACACTGCCCTGGCCCGGGTAAAGTCCGAGTGGGAAGCGGACAAACCCGTGCTTATCAAAGGCATTCCCAACATGGTGGACTATGAAATAGTGAACCTGTCTCTACGCCAGGCAGGCTTTACCGTAATACCCTATCGCGAAGATGAAAAGCCAGAGGACCAAGCCAACATCCTCTACTTTGGTCGTGACGTCAGCATACTTGAAACCAAAATGGCCGCCCTCATCCTGATGCGAGCCGGAGTAGACCTCAAAGCGGTCAAACCCTTTCCCAAAGTGACCAAGGGCAATGTCAGAGCACTTAAAATTGAATGGAATAAGTACTACCTGAACCGACAACCCCTGGCTGTGGGCGATGTGGAAACAGCGGAGATATTCAAGTAAGTGCCGTCTGTCTATATAATGCGGCCCCTCAGCCTGGAGTATGTATCGGTGGATTTGCTATCATAGCGGCCATTTTCATAATCTAGGTACTTCCTTCCATGTCCGACCTGTCTGCCACCCTGCAGTTGGCTATGCAGCTAATCTCCCGTCCGTCTGTCACTCCTGATGACTGTGACTGCCAGAACATCATGATCGAGCGCCTCCAGGCCATCGGTTTTGAGGCGGAATCCCTGCGCTTTGGCGAAGTAGACAACTTCTGGGCCAGACGCGGAAACAGTGGTCCCGTTTTGGCGTTTGCGGGGCACACGGACGTGGTGCCCACCGGTCCGCTGGAAAACTGGGATCATCATCCATTCGAACCCAAAATTGAAAACGGGCTTCTGTGCGGTCGTGGTGCAGCGGATATGAAAGGCAGTTTAGCCGCCATGATCACAGCCTGTGAGCGATTTGTGGCGGCTTACCCCAATCACAAAGGCTCAATCGCGTTCTTGATTACCAGTGACGAAGAAGGGCCTTCAATAAATGGCACGGTTAAAGTGGTAGAGCACCTGGAAGCCCGTCAGGAGAAAATGGACTGGTGCATCGTGGGTGAACCTTCCAGTTCAAATCAAGTGGGCGACGTGGTTAAAAATGGCCGCCGCGGATCACTGGGGGCTAACCTCACTGTAAAAGGCATTCAGGGCCACGTGGCCTACCCTCACCTTGCCCGCAACCCCATCCATCAAATTGCACCGGCCCTGGATGCCCTGGCCGCTGCCCATTGGGATAATGGCAACGAATTTTTCCCTCCCACTTCATTTCAGATTTCCAATATTCAATCGGGAACAGGTGCTACCAATGTGATTCCCGGCCACGTGGACGTCATGTTTAATTTTCGTTTCTCCACAGAAAACACCGCCGAATCACTAAAACAAAAAACCCAACAAATTCTCGATAGCCACGGTTTGGAGTACGATATCGAGTGGACACTGTTTGGCGCCCCATTCATTACCGGCCGGGGTGATCTTGTGAATGCCACAGTGGAAGCCATCCGCAGCCAAGCCCATATAGAAACTGAACTATCCACTTCAGGCGGCACTTCTGACGGACGCTTTATCGCCCCCACCGGTGCTCAAGTTATTGAGCTGGGCCCTTGCAACGCCACTATCCATAAGCTCAACGAACGAATCAAGGCATCTGATCTGGATGTGCTTGCGGATATTTATTTTCAAATTTTAGTAAACCTTCTCGGGAAAGCGTAACCCATGAGCCATAGCAGCCTTTCACAACTGGATGATTTGGAAATTTATATTCAGTGCGACGACCTGGAAAAACTGGAAAGCTGGTTAAGCCAGCAGTTTGAAGATTTCCATGTGAGCAGAAAAAGTAAGAAAGGTTGCAAGTTTATCTGCCAACATCAGAACAAAACCAGCCATGGCATGATTGTACTCAACGCGGGACGTACCGGATTCACTTCCATTTGGATCGATAGTCGTCATGGCCCCTGGGACAACGATGTGGCCATGGCGCGCGCCGCACAATCGCAACTAAGTGAAATGGTTCGTTGTGTTGAAAGCGCTTGGTCAAAAGGTGATGACCCCGATCAATGGCTACAGATCGATGATGATGGTGAAAACATTATCCAGTGGATTACAGAATAACTTTTGGAAAGCCATTTTATAGTCCCAATAATACCCTTACAAATAACAGCAGAAACATCCCTCAATATTTCCCAATCTCTCTGTTAAGTCTTCTCTTACGCTCTATTTAGTTTACATAATTTAGGCCTGTATATACCCGCCTGCTGCTGGCTCGTCGAAACCAACTTATAACTGGTGTAGAACTAAATGTAGTTGTTAGAATCCATCCCGTTATTTTAAATAACACACAATTTAAATAGAGATGGAGAGCGAAACATGGCTTTATCCCCTTGGGTTACTTGGCCTGCGTTAACTAAGTATGGATCAGTCGGCATTATGGGCGCATTATTGGTCTTGGCCGGTGAACGAGAAGAACTATTCAATAATAATTTGTTTGATGAGGAAAACTGGCAACAAAAAAATGCGAGCATCGTCTGTGATGAACGCAGCCTCACTGCCCGAACGGAAGACGGCACCTGTAATATTCTGGAGAACCCAGCGGAAGGATCCGCCAACATCAATTTTGGTAAAAATACTGCACCCAATATTAACTACGTAGAAACACTAAATGACACGTTGTTGACACCCAACCCACGGGAAGTCAGCAACCTAATCATGTCACGGGGCGAAGAATTTAAACCCGCTACTATTCTGAACTTTATCGCCACCGCATGGATTCAATTTATGGTCCATGACTGGTTTGATCATGGACCAAGATCCGATGCAGATCCCATTGAATTTGCACTACCCGAAGGGGATGTACTGGGTTCGGGTACCATGTCGGTACAACGCACACGACCTGATCCCACTGTGTCGGGAACGGAAACTTCCGTCACTTACGAGAACATCAACACCCACTGGTGGGATGGCTCACAGTTGTATGGCAGCGATGCAGCCACAAACGCGTCGGTGCGTTCTTTCGTGGATGGCAAGCTAAAAGTGGACTCCGATGGCCGACTGCCCACTGAATGGATCAGCGGCAAGCCCATCACAGGCTTTAACGAAAACTGGTGGCTGGGCCTATCCATGATGCACCATGTTTTTACGCTGGAACATAATGCCATTGCCGATATGCTAAAGAGCAATAACCCTGGTCAAACTGACCAATGGTATTTTGACAAAGCAAGATTAATCACCTCTGCCCTGATGGCAAAAATACACACCGTTGAATGGACTGTGGCTATTTTGGCGAACCCAGTACTTGAGCGAGCCATGTATGCAAACTGGTGGGGCCTTGGAGGCGATCGTGACGCCCGCGATAAATACCAAGAGGACCTGGATAACCTCAATCAAAACATGGATAACCTTGGTAATCTGTTGGATCTGTTTGGGCTACCCAATAATTTAGGAGATGCAGAAACAGGCTCAATTGAACATGCTGTTGCGGGTATCGTAGGTTCGCGCACCCCAAACAACTACGGCACGCCTTATACGCTGACGGAAGAATTTGTATCCGTATACCGCATGCACCCACTACTGCGTAACGAAGTGGAACTCTACGACATTGGCTCAAACGTAGTGGATGACATCATTCCCATTCAGGATACGCGTAATGGCAATGCAGAAGACATAATGGACGATGAAGGTGTAGATCGACTTTGGTACTCCTTTGGTATTACGCACCCAGGTGCTCTGACCCTTAACAACTACCCCGATTTCATGCGTAATTTATCTATGCCCTTTATTGGCAATATCGATATGGCTGCGATTGATGTGCTTCGGGATCGTGAGCGCGGCGTGCCCCGCTATAACGAGTTCCGTCGCCAAATCGGGTTGAAGCCCATCACCAAGTTTGAAGACCTGACGTCGGATCCCCAGTTGCTAGCGGATTTGAAAAATCTCTATAACAACGATATCGAGATGATCGACACTTTGGTTGGCCAGCTGGCCGAAGAAACCCGCCCAGAAGGATTTGGCTTTGGCGAAACTTCATTCCAAATCTTTATCATGAACGCATCAAGGCGTTTGATGACCGACCGTTTTTACACTACCGATTACACTGCGGAAGTGTACACAGCGGAAGGCATCGATTGGGTTGAAGAAAATACTATGGTGGACGTATTACGGCGCCATTTTCCCAGCTTGAGCAGCAGCCTGGCAGGAATGGAAAATGCCTTCAAACCTTGGGGTTTGAATATGCCAGAGGATTATCAAAACTGGGATGCCGAAGCTAAACAAAACCACTTGTGGGTAAACGGTGCCCTACGCACCAGTTACGATGAAAGTGAAATCCCTGCAATTGAACCTGTGGACATTGGCGGGTTAATTGATTCAATACTGTGGGAAAAGGTGCAAAACATTTCCGACGTTACCCCACCGGGATACAGCAAACCCATCCACCCCCGTGGCGCTTTGGCAAAAGTGCAATTTGTTCCCAATGACGGTCACAACTACACTGGCCTGTTTCAGGGAGCCGACCACGGATTTTTGCGATTATCCGTCACCGGAGACCCATCGGATCGTGGTTTTGCTCCAGGCTTAGCCCTGAAACTCATGGTAGACGGAAAACGCTCCGAAAACGTATCGGCTTTATATACGCTGAGCGGTCAAGGCGACAACCACAACATCTTTGCCAACGAAATGTCCAACTACGTGCTGCCGGAAGTTAATGACACTTTAGGTAGTACCGCGTTGTTTTCTTTGGTGTCCAGCAAACCTACGCTGGTGGTCATGAGCGATATGGCAAAAGTGACCCAAGACGGCTCAGAGGTGGGATCCGCCCATGCACCCACCCAGGTGTACTTTGTTCCCAACCAAACCCTGAGCAATAGCATCAGCACAGCGCCTCACGATTTCCGTGATGATCTCACGGCCATCCCAGCGGGAACAAAAGTGTACGATGTCTACGCCACCGACCAGCGCATTCGCACTTCATTCTTCCCGTGGGTTACAAACCGTTATGCTCGTGAGCGACGGGACAGTGCGGTGAAAGTGGGTGAACTGGTGTTAACGTCTGAGTTTAACCTGTCACAGTTTGGCGACAGTGGCATCTTCTTCAAACACCAACGTTATGAAGATCGCTAAACTCGATCTTTAGTAACAGCATGACGTGTTGCGGGCCTACCCCGCAACACGTCACTTAACTATTCCACCCCGCTCCCTCCCCTGTTCCGCTAGCTATTTACCAATGCTAAGGTTACTCCAGTAACGCTTCCCAGGAATCCACACCATGTCCAATTCATCAACTCTTGATTTAGCCGCAATTTACCCATACCTGCTTGAGACCTCTCTACGGGAAGACAAGTTACTCCAACAGCTTCGTGAAGAAACCGCGAAGGATCCCATGGCGAGGATGCAGATTGCGCCGGAACAAGGCCAATTCATGGCGCTTTTGGTAAAACTTATATCGGCCAAACGAATAATTGAAGTGGGCACCTTCACTGGATATAGCGCCCTGTGCTTGGCCAAGGCCATGGGAGCGCAAGGCAAATTAATCTGTTGTGACATCAACACTGATTGGACCACCATGGCACAACGATATTGGGAACAGGCAGGAGTGCAGCGGCAAATTGATCTCAGAATTGCACCAGCTTCAGAAACCTTGCAACAGCTGATCCAACAGGGTCAAAGCGGCCAGTTTGATATGGCTTTCATCGATGCTGATAAAGAAAACTACGACCGCTATTACGAGCAATGCCTGCAACTGATAAGGCCAGAAGGCCTCATTCTATTGGATAACGTGCTGTGGAGCGGAAGAGTGGCGGAACCCACTTTCCAGGATGCAGACACAGTGGCAATTCGCCAACTGAATGAGAAACTTAAGCGGGACGAGCGAGTTGACATCAGCCTCCTTCCAATGGCTGACGGCATAACCATAGCTCGAAAGCGATAGCCTAACCCCTTGATAAATATACTAAATATATTCCTCCTTGAAAATCGAACTGCCCGACCGCTAAAAACAGGCCTGTATCACCATAGCTGAGGAGTTGTATAAGCAAGACAAGACGCGCTTGCGCGGTCGGGCAGTCGAGACACTGATAATAGACTGCAAAAACAGGCTGAAGCAAGGGCTGAAATGGATAAATTAATGACAAAATACCCAATGCCAGATAGAGTTAGCGCCCACTCACTTTTAACACCATGACCTGCATTAGATTTTTCGATTTTTGAGAATATAAATAATTTCACGAATCAGGCTAAAGTGTTTTGCTAATGTCCACATACTGACCAGCGGCCTTTTATGCTTCCCTTTCTCGGGGTAACATTGCTAACACGCCTAGCCAACCCGCTAAAGAGCCGCTCACAAGGAAGCCCCATGCCTGAGCTCCAACAACACTTACGCACATGCAACCTCTGCGAGGCCATGTGTGGTCTCGTCATCCAGCACGATAATGGGCACATAAAAAGCATAAAGGGTGACCCCGATGACCCCTTGAGTAAGGGGCATATCTGCCCTAAGGCGGTGGCTTTGCAAGATCTGCAGGAAGACCCTGACCGGCTACGTTACCCCATGCTTCGCACCAATCAGGGGTGGGAGCGAATAAGTTGGGATAGCGCGTTTAACGAAGTGGCATCCCGGCTACGCAATGTCCAGGCCAAATACGGCAAAAATGGTGTGGGTGTGTACTTGGGAAATCCCAATATCCACAATTTAGGCACCATGCTCACCCTGTTCCCATTCTTGTCCAGCCTGAAAACGAAGAATCGTTTCAGCGCCACGTCAGTGGATCAGTTGGCGCCTATGCTGGTGGCCCTGAAAATGTATGGCAGCCAGCTGTTAATGCCTGTTCCAGACATTGATCGCACTGACCTTATGATATGCCTGGGGGCCAACCCTGTGGCCAGCAACGGAAGCCTCATGTCTGCTCCGGGTTTCAAGAATAGAGTTAAGGAGCTCAACAAACGCGGAGGTCGGCTAATTGTTATCGACCCCCGTCGAACCGAAACAGCGGCCATCGCCGATCGTCACCTCTTTATAAAGCCCGGTAGCGACGCCCTACTCTTGATGGCCATTCTGCACACGTTATTTGATCAAGATCTGGTGGAAACCGGCCGCTTAACCCACCACCTGCAGGGAATCAATGTTGTTAAGCATATGGTGTCGGGCTTCAGCCCCCAACGGGTAGCGCAATCAACCGGTATCACGGCTGAAGACATACGCCAACTGGCCAAAGAATTCGCCAATGCACCCAGAGCCTGTTTTTACGGACGCATGGGCACCTCAACTCAGGAATTTGGCACCATCAGCAATTGGCTGATCCAGCTCATTAATATTGTGACTGGCAACCTGGATGAACCTGGTGGGGTCATGTTCACTCGGCCTGCAGTGGATCTGCCAGGCATGGCAAATCTAGCGGGGCAGACGGGCAGCTTTAATTCTAAAAAGAGTCGAATTCGTAAATACCCGGAATTTGGAGGGGAGTTCCCATCCACTATCCTCGCGGACGAAATTCTAACGGAGGGCAAAGGCCAGATAAAAGCCTTGGTAACAAGCGCTGGCAATCCAGTACTTTCACTACCCAACGGGAAAAAGCTGGAAACAGCCCTGGGACAATTGGATTTTATGGTTTCGATAGACTTTTACTTAAACGAAACCACCAAACACGCGCACATTATATTGCCTCCCACGGGCCCCCTGGAACATGACCATTATGACTTAGCCCTCAATATGCTGTCGGTGAGGAACACCGCCAAGTATTCCCAGGCTCTGTGTCAGCCGGCACCGGATACGCGCCATGATTGGCAAATCTTTTTGGAGTTAAGCCGTCGGCTTCAATCCCATTCACCCATGAAATGGGCCAGTGGCGAGGTGCTGTATCGAACCCTAAAACGCCTGGGTTCAGAGGGAATGTTGGATCTTTTGTTAAGATTGGGTCCCTATGGCAGCACCCCCAGGCCTTTTTCCAATGCGCAAAAGTCCCTGGTATCTCAACTGTATAAGCGCTTTTCCCACACCAGCGTCAGCCAATTATTGGATCTGGGCCCCTACAGCAAATACACCAAAGGGAATACCCAGGGGCTGAGCATCAACAAGCTGAAAAAACATCCCCACGGCATCGACCTGGGGCCTCTGCAATCCTGCCTTCCTGAAAGATTGCCTGGTTCAGACAAAACCATCAACCTGGTACCGAACCATTTTATGAAGGACGTCGCCCGCTTGCAGTCCAAGCTGGAAAACCAGAGCAATCTGGCACCCGATTCTTTTCTGCTAATAGGACGACGGGACGTTCGCAGCAACAACTCCTGGATGCATAACAGCAAACGCCTCATCAAAGGCAAACCACGCTGCACTGCCATGCTCCATTCTCAAGATGCTGATCGGCTCGGTGTGGTAGATGGCGACCTGGTGATAATCAGTACACGGGTGGGCGAAATCGAAATTCCAGTACAAATCAGTGATGATGTTATGCCCTCAGTTGTCTGTGTTCCCCACGGTTGGGGGCATCAACGCCCGGGCACCAAGCTCTCAGTGGCCCAGCAAAATGCCGGTGTCAGTGTTAACGATATAACCGATGATGGCTACGTGGATGAACTTACGGGAGTGGCCGCATTCAGTGGCCAACAGGTTACTTTAAGTACTATAAAAGCAGATCCCGGCAAGGTGGTTCGAATCAACGATATACGAATGGCCAGTGGTACCTCCTAAGCTCAGAGAAAATTTTGTGGCATAATGTGACGCAACGACCCTGCGGTCAAAATAAGCGGTATGCATTCACCGCCGCTTCTTATAGAGCATCCAATGATGTGTCTATTTGTGAGAATTAGAACAATAGGTTAAGTATGAAACTGCCCCATAAAACACTGTCACTCATTGCGCAACATGTGCCCGGGTTGAGCCCTCCTCCAAGAAAATCAGCAGAAATACCCCAAACAAGGGAATACACCATTGATGAGCTGGCGCGCACCGCCGACACCACGGTTAGAAATATCCGCGCCTATCAAGACAAAGGGCTGTTGCCACCGCCGGAGCTGCGAGGAAGAAAAGGCTTTTATTTCGATAGCCACTTGGCCCGACTGCGGGTAATTTCCAACTTGTTGGACCGAGGCTACTCCCTTTCCAGCATTAAAGAACTGATCAGTGCTCTGGAGAATGGTATTGATTTAAGGCACCTGATGGGTCTGGAGTCGGCCATGACCAGCCCGTGGACCGATGAAGAACCTAAACTGGTTCCCATGACCAAGCTGGTTAAAATGTTCGGAAAAAGCCTGACACCAGCGGCATTACAAAGAGCCTCCGATTTAGATTTAATTAGACCGGAAGGCACCATGATGCGGGTACGCAGCATGAGAACCCTACGGGCCGGGGCAGAATTGGTGGCAACCGGTATTCCATTGGAAGACTTACTGGATATTGTGCGCATGCTCAGGGGCAATGTGGAAAGGGTGGCGAACGAACTGGTAAAACTGGTGGGCCAACATGTTTTATCGGCCTATGAGACGGAAGAGCTGCCTCCCAAAGAAGAGTTTCCAAAATTAGCGGACCTGGTATGGCGACTGCGGCCCTTAGCAGAAATGGCAGTGCATGCTGAATTGGCCAGGGCCATGGAGACCGCAGCGAATCGCCTGCTGTCTGACCGATTGGAGAACATCATCGAACGAATGGCCAGGGAAAGAGGCCAGGTTGATTGAAGACGCCGCTGCCCCGGTCGCCCAATCAACCTGGAAATTCATTTATGCGGCCACACGCAGCTTGGCTTGAGCAGCAAACTCGTCCACTTGCTGCAATAAACTTTCGGCCTCATCTAGGAAGTGGCTGTTATCCACATCCCAGGGGTGGAAACTGGGCTTGAAGTAACTCAACCAATCCTTGAACAAGGTGGGGAAAATGCCTCTTTTCCCGAACTGGTATCGGAATGAGGTGGTCCAACCTTTCAAGCTTAAATGCTCACCACGACTCTTCACCATTTTGTAGTAAAAACGGTAGAACAGACTCCAAAAAATAAGGTTAGCGCCGATGAAAGCCACGCAACGTATGGCGTAGGCTTTTGGATTTTTGCCGATCACATGCTCAAACACATCATAGGCCACGCCTTTGTGCTCGGTTTCTTCCATAGCGTGCCACTTCCACAGCGCAGTATAGTGAGGGTCTGAATCGCGGATGAAACGATCATCTTCCAATACAATGTCTGACAACATAGCTGTGAGGTGTTCTAATGCCACGGTCACACCCAACAGCAAGGGCTTTGGCAGTTTTTCCAGCAGAAAATCCAGCAGCTTCACTACAGTCTGTTCCATTTCAGCCACAGGCATACCCGCTTGCACCATGGCATCGTTGTATTCCTCATGCTCTCGAGTATGGAACGCTTCCTGACCGATAAAAGCAGACACCGCTTTCTTCAACTCAGGATCCGTAATCTGCTTGCGATAATTGCGCACACTTTGCATAAAGAAACGCTCCCCAGCAGGAAAGAAGATAGAAAGCGTATTCATGAACTGGGTCCAGTTGCTGCCACACCCATTCCAATCGTTGATCTTGTCCTTTGGCAAATAAAACTGCAAATTGCGTCTTTCTGGTAGAATTGCTGTCATGTTGACCTCTACATCATTATTGTATGTTACATCGAGCAATGTAATATAAATACTGCCCTTCGCACAAGTATTTTTACTATATCAGATGTAACATCAAGTAATGTAATGTTTGGTCGAGTTTTGTTCTAGGTGTGCAATTGTGCTTAGCTTTAATTAACCCCAGAACGGCTGGCCAACCAGTCTGCTATTTCCGGCCAAATCCGCTCAGGTGCCTGACTACCGCTAACGATACCCGTGTGTCCTCCAGGGAATAAATGAAATGACTTGTCGGTGCTGCTCACCATATCCATCAGCGGCATACAGCTGTGGGCATTGGCCAACTTATCATTGGATCCAGCGCAGCACATTAGGTTGGACTCAATATACCTGAAGCAGGCTTTTTCACCTGCCACACTGATATAACCTTGAGATGCTTCGTTTTCCAGCCAAACACTGTACATCCAATCCCTAATTACACCTCCGGGATAGGCTTCAAGATTGTCCAAAAATGCACTTTGGGTGGTGCTTTGGGAAACAAACTCCCGGTCATCCAGATGCTTGATCAAATCCACATAACCCTGCACGCCGCTGATGGGGTCAGATAGTTTGAACCCCAGGGCATTTATCCAGGCCGGCGCGTAAGCCCAGCTTGCAGGGACTTTCCTCACATCCAGCTTAAGGCCCTTTAGCACCCTGCCAAAAGCGGCATACTGGCGGCCAATCTGACCATTGGCATGACCGTCCACCGCCGTACCCAGAGTGACAATATTGATGATATTGGGGTCCTGATTCAGGGCCTGGTAGCACAAACATAAGCCCCCGCCCATGCTCCAGCCGTGTAAGCTCAAGTTCTGCTGCCCGCTGTGGCGTTGAACCGCTTGCAGGTACTCGGGCATAAAATCGTTAATATAGGTAGCTAAATCGTAGTGGGCGTGGCGGCGATCGGGCTTGCCCCAATCGATCAAATAAACATCAAAACCCAGATCAACCATGGTTTTGACGAAAGTTCGATCCGGGAACCAATCGTAAATCAGCATATTTACCGCTAAGGGCGGAACGATGACCAGGGGAATGGAATATTTTGGCTGATCTTTGGGTAAATAATGCCTCAAGGTCACCAAACTGTCTTGTTTAACCACCTCAAAGGGAGTTTTACCGGATTTTATCAACGACCTGGGGTGCAGCAAACGGTCCTGCAGGTTGGTGGCTGCCCGTCGGATTTGGGTCGATTTGGGGAGCTTAAGCATGAAGCCTACTTCTTAAATCAGTTATCAAGGCGTGGAATCATACTCAGTTTAGAGAAGCTGTCAGTGGCTTGCATAGCAGCCCTGTGGTCAGTTTAGCCAATCGCTGCTGATTCAAGAATGCAATAGAGCCTCAAAAATTAGAAAGCTGGATAATCAAATGAAGAACGAATAGATGGTGCGCCAGGAGGGACTTGAACCCCCACACCTCTCGGCACCAGAACCTAAATCTGGCGTGTCTACCAATTTCACCACTGGCGCATAACCTTGAAGAGGCGCGCATTCTACCAATTTTTAAGCCGTTGTAAAACGCTTTTTACTGGTTATGCTGCATCCAAATCAGCTTTCAGTTGCTGTTTTTGTTCATGGGAAAGAAGAGCCCAAATGGGGCTTAACATATTCAGAAGCTGAGGAATCTGCCTCTGGGCCGCTGCCGGCCCCTGCTCCGCCACCTGCTGCAGCAGAGCATCTACGGAAATGGCCTGTAGCTCCAATGGCTCCAGGGTGGGAATAGGTTCGACTGCTGTGGCTTCAGCTCTGCACACCACCTGATTGCCACCTTTGGCCAGTGCTTCCGCGAGGCAATCTTCTGTCTCCTGCTGCAGTAGATCCAATCGCTCCACCGACGCTGCACTGGGTACGTAAATCCCCACCGACACGTTAATTTGCAATGGCTTGCCACCTAGACTGGCCTTAAACCCGGCCACCTTGTCGCAAATACGCTGGGCAAAGTTCAGCGCACCCTGCTGGTCCACAGTGGGAAGAGAAACGGCGAAACGTGCCAGACCCACGCGCCCAACCGTGTCTTCCTTGCGTACACTTTTCAACAAAACTTTGGCCACGTGTTGGATCAGGCTATCCGCTCCTTTGCGGCCTATTCGCAAAAACAACTCATTAAAACGGTCTACTTCCACATACATCAATGAGTATGAATGCTGATGCCGAGCCACAAAAGACAGATCCTTTGTTAACACCTCAGCAAAACTTCGACCATTGGGCAATCCAGTGAGCACATCTACCACGGCGGTCTTTTGCAAGGTTTTAGTGGTGCGCTGATAATGGGCATGGGCCTGGGCTCGGGCCTTTAGATCGGTGGAATTGAATGGTTTGGTTATGAAGTCCGTTGCACCTTGATCCAACGCTTTTTCTTTGGCTTCATCGTCGTTCTCTGCACCGGTCACCACAATGACTGGCAACCCCCGAATACCCTCGTCTTCGCTGGTACGCACGGCTTCCAAAAGCTGATAGCCGTTCATTTTGGGCATATTCAAGTCTGTGAACACCACATGGATGCTTGGGTCTTGCCGAATCATAGACCAACCCTCCTGCCCATCTTCAGCCACAACCACATCAAAGTCCTTGCCCAACATTTTCAGGGCCGACCTGCGCATCACCTTGGAATCATCAATTAACAACACTCGGGTTAGTTTGGCCTGATCGGTGGCTAGATTGTCTGTAGCTATATCGGACATGGGATAACGGACCCTGCTTGGTGAATACCTTCCATTAACTATAGCTACCAGGTGGCCAAACTGCGGCATTAAATCTATTAGGCCTAACCAAATTTGTGAACTCTGCCTGAAGGCGCTAAGGCGCTCCTGCCGAGCCTGAGGTGGCAACCAAACGCCCCACCTCAGCATCCAGCTTTTGTAGCCGAGAATTAATCTGCTGCCGATAGGCATCTATGGCGTTAATAGACACTTCAAGAGAGGTGACCCTATCATCGAGATCTCCGGTACTATTCATACTGGTTTGCAGTCTGGCAAGCTCTTTGCGCTGTTTATCAGCGGCAGAAGCGAGGGTGTTATGTTGATCTTTAATTTCCTGCAATTGGTCCTTGAGCGTTGCCAATGCTTCCGTACTGCTGGCTACCTGTTTCTGCACAGAAGCCACTTTAGAGGCATTGGCTGTGCTATCAGTTTGCAACTTTTTAAAATCCCCAGTGAGCTGCTCAATTTCCTTACGATTTCGCTTGTTAGACAAATCCCATAGTTTGCAAACCTCACTTTGCAACAATTTGATATCCGCCGACATTTCATCGCCAGATTTACTCAACATGGAATCTCTGTTTTTAAGGTTATCCTGTAAACCCGACATCAGCTTCTCGGCTGATTGAAACGATTCAGATGATTGCTGCAAACGGTTGAGAATTTGCTGTTGCTGGTCCCATAGGTACCAGCCGCCACCGCCAACCAATGCTAAAATCAAAACCACAACAAACCACAGGCCGGCCTGACTTGAACCGCCTGAACCGGTGGAAGGCTTTTGCGTGGCGTTCCCACCTTTGCCACGAGAACCTTGCCGTTGTACTAGTTCATCCCGGGTAGGTTTCATACTGAGGTCGCCGAGGGGGTCTTGGGTCATAGTTTTATCCAATTAATTCACGAGGGCTTAATTCATCATTATAACGAATTGTGGAGAATATTCGGCGCTTAGTTGCCATAACCACAGTCTTTATGGATATTATTGGCGCTTGGAATGTTTTTTCCACCAATCGACAAACTCCACAATAGAGTCGTTGTGCACATACTCTGGGGCATATCCCATTCTACGCTTGGCTTTCTCGATATTTAAAGTAAAAGAACGCCCCATAAGAGCCACTTTAAGGCGCGACCACTTGGGCTCATTGGTCGACTTTTTTAAGGCGTGTAACGCTTCACTTATTGCCGCAAATCCATAAGCGGTGCTGTATTTGGTTCTACGGGTCACAGCAGGTAGTGCCAATTGCGTCATCAGAGCATTAATTTCATCCCAATAATTGACAGGCTGGGGGTCAGCAATATTGTATACGTCGCCGGTCACTTCGTTGGTTCCAAAAATGGCGCAGTCGATGGCCATCATCATGTTGCCCAGGCTCGTCATACTCACAATATTTCGGCCTTCGCCGATTTGCTTCAAATCACCACGTTGATGCATTTGCACCATAGCAGGAAAAACGGCACAACGGCCAGAGCCGATCACCATACGTGGCCGTAAGGACAGGGTTCGCAACTGTTCGGAGTGGGCCCGTGTCACCCGCATCTCTGCCTGATATTTGGTACGGGTGTAATTGTCAGCAAATCGGGGGGGCAGATAATCTTCGGTGACATTAATATGGTCTTTATAGTCAAAATAAATACTGGATGTACTGAGATTCACGAAGCGCTGCACACTGGCTTCCCGCGCCGCACTTAGTAAATTGTCAGTGGATACCACATTAGCCTGATAAAAGGTTTCATAAGGGCCCCAAAGCCCAGTTAACCCAGCGCAGTGGACCACTGCATCTATATCTTTACAGATAAATTTTGCGTATTCGGCGTCAGCCAAATCGCCGCGAAAAAAATGTGCCCCGGAAAAGGCCGACAGCCTATTACCTGCTTCCATATTGCGGCCGGCAAAGTGCACTTGAATCTGAGGGTGATTTTGTACAAGGTGGCGTACGTAATGTGAGCCAATGTAGCCTGTGCCGCCGGTTACCAGCACTTTTCTGTTTTGTGTTTTTTCGAAATCACTTTGAGTCATCAATGTCCCAACAAGCAACCGGATTGGAGAAGCTTATAATTCGAGCGGCTAATTCTAAGCAACCCTGAGATAAGTACAAGTGGATTATGGTCAGCTAAAAAACTATCAGCTAGGGAGATTGATCAAACAATAGGTTTTTGCCAGGTTTAAATTGAGGCGTCATAACCCTCAGCTTTCCATCTTCAGTGAGGGTGTAGGGGATGAATAGCGACAAAGCATCAGGGTGAATATGATTCAGCTCCACCCTTACTCCAGATTGCGACACGCCTGTATCTGAACGGGTTGCCACATAATCCATAAAGAATGCGGCGGCTCTGATGCGTTTTTGGGTCGCAAGCCCCTGGGTTTTTTTCACCAGGGCATTTAACGCATTTTCGGCGTTCGCGTGTTTATCACGTAGTGCCGCAGGGGTACCAATCAAGCGAACCGCCCCATCGTGCCCCAACATGGCCACAAAAGGAAAAAAGGTGCCCTTGTCCACCAATTCCGAGACCAATAAATCCATGCCCTCTCCCATCAGCTTCTGCAGCTCCTTGCGGGCGACCTTAGAGGAAACTGGAGGATTAATAGCCAAGCTTTTATTATCCAACTCGATGCTTTCTTCCGCGCTATTTACCCACGGGCAATGGGCACAAAACACAAGCAACAAAGTGGTTTGTAGTGCACTTTTAATCCAAATTGTTAGATTTATAAAAAAAGTGTTCAAATTACGGGGTTTCCCTGCGGAATACTTTGACTTGACAGTAGATATCATCAATACTCCCAAATAAACAATAGAACAATTATTGGCCACTTGCGTTGAATACCGTCCATGCAGGGTAAACCGAATAGCCGACTTTCTAACAAACTCTTCTTTGCCGCAATGGGCACTGCCCTTTTGATGGGGTTATTGCTTAGTGTGGTTCAAATCATGCTGGATGCCCAGCACGCACGTAAGCAATTGGAGCAGGAAGCCCAGCAAATACTGGCCATGATGAAGGAACCCGCCACTCAGGCCGCCTACGAAAAGAACAAAAGTCTGGCGGAACAGGTCATTCAGGGTCTGTTTCGAAACAAATCCGTTTTCTACGCCAGCATCTCCGCACCGGGAGAACCGCCCCTAGCCTCCTCATTTCGCAACAAAAACCAGATTGCCTACCGCCCCTTGGTATCCTCCATCTTTGGTCAGGAGTTAAGCTACACATTGGAGCTAACCGGATACATCAGGGACAATCAGCAGGCTGACAAACCACGCCTGCCACAATTGTTTGGCAACCTGGAAGTGAGCATCGACCCCTCGGGTGCGGCAGATTCCTTTGTGGAACGCAGCAAAACCATCCTCTACAGTGGCTTGGCCCAGGCCGTCTTATTTGGCAGCGTTCTCTATCTTATCTTCCAGGGGCTGATCGCACGACCAATGACATCGCTGCTGGGTTCTCTTGAGGCCATTGACCCCATGCGCCCATCCCAAAAAACCATGGACGCTCCCAAAGGCCATGAAGATGATGAATTAGGCGCCTGGGTCCATAAAATCAATGATCTGTTTAAAGCCATAGAAAAATACAACAGCAAACGCCGAGTTGCAGAAGCCCATGTGGAGCGTCTCAGCAACTATGACATGCTGACAGAGCTGCCAAACCGCAACCTGTTGGTTAGACGCATCGACCAGGCCATAGCCCAAGCTGACTCCCAGCAAGATATGTTTGCGGTACTCTATTGTGCCCTGGACGATTTTAAATCCGTTAACCTGATCCACTCCTACCATGCCGGTGACAAACTACTATTGACCCTGGCAGACCGTTTTCGAGCTGAATTGAATCCCGAACATACCATTTCACGGGTGGGTGGAGACGTATTCGCCATGGTCATCTCTGGCTTGGAGAATCATTATCAAGCGGCGGACTATGCCCAGAAAATGCTGGACTGTGTTCGGGCACCCTTCCCCCTGGAAAACCACAGTATCAGCCTTTCTGCCACCATCGGCATTACCATGTACCCCAACGATGCCGCCACCGCAGATCAACTGCTGAAGAATGCGGAAAACGTGATGCAGCTGGCCAAATCCCAACGGGGAAATATTTACCAGTTTTATGTGGCTAATGTGGATCAGCGTATTCGTGAAGCCAAGGTATTGGAAAAAGAGCTGGCCAACGCGGTGTTGGAGAATCAGTTGGAGCTGGTATTTCAACCCCAAGTTAACCTGGTTACTGGCGAAGTACGGGGTGCCGAAGCCCTGGTACGTTGGCATCATCCAGAAAAAGGTGTGGTATCACCTGGCGAATTTATTCCCCTCGCGGAACGCACCGGTGCCATCGCTGCCATTGGTGAGTGGGTATTGAAAGCCTCTTGCCAGACGCTGAAACGCTGGCATAAAGAAGGCTACCCCCATATGACCTTGTCCATTAACGTTAGCCCGATTCAACTACATCAATCCAATATTGTTGCCACCGTAAAGCGGTTGATAGCGGAAACCGACATCCCGCCCCACCACCTGATCCTGGAAATCACTGAAACAGCGGTAATGAACAATGTGGATCTGGCCATTCGTCTGCTAAAAGAAATAAAAGACATCGGTGTGCAACTGGGGATTGATGATTTTGGTACCGGTTATTCCTCCCTAAGCTATCTGAAAAAAATGCCCATGGATGAAGTCAAGATCGATCGTAGTTTTGTTCATGACATGCTGGAAGATCCAGACAATGGCACCATCGTAGACGCCATTATTCAGCTTGGCCATAGCCTGGGGTTGTCGGTTATTGCAGAAGGCACGGAGTCACTGGATCAAATCAAATATCTGCAGGAATGCGAATGTGACATTGCCCAGGGCTTCTATTACAGCCACCCCATCAATGCCGATGGCCTCACCAGCTTTATGGCGAAGCAACGGGACCAAGTGAAAAGCGCCACTCATCGGGCCGCCACAACACCTGCCGCACTGCTCAATAAATCCAGCTAAGACAACGCCAACTGATCCCTCAATGCCGAACGCAGCACCTTGCCGTTAGCGGTGCGCGGAAATTGCTGGCAAAACACCACCCGCTTGGGAACTTTGTAGGCTGCCAACTCCTCAGCGGCGAAGGCAATGATGTCACTTTCACTGGGGTGAGGGTGTGAATGGGTATCGCCCCCAGTGATCACGCACACGGTGAGGATATGTTTGTCTGTGGCCACGGTTTCTTGCAGCGCTACGCAATCCGTTATGTGTGGGTGAGTTTTTATCACACGCTCCACTTCCACCGGCGATACCCGATAGCCAAAGGTATTGATCATATCGTCTCTACGTCCGAGAAACCAAAAATCACCATCTCTGTCTCGGCGGGCATAATCCCCCGTTAAAAAATAATCGCCTTGGCTCGCTTCCGCCATCTCATCTGGAGCTTGCCAATACTCCAAGAACAGGCCAAGGTCTTGCTTGTGGATACACAACATCCCTTCTTCCTCATCAGCCACCGGCTGCATATGCTGATCCAATAACGCTATGCGATGACCGGGTTGGGGCCGCCCTGCGGAGCCTGGCTTTAAAGGATAGCTGGGGTGCTGTGAAAGATAGTAAGAGCACTCGGACATGCCGATGGCTTCATAAATGGGTTGTTCAAACCGCGATTGCCAGGCCCGTAATACATCCCCGGACAGATGCTCTCCTGCACACATGCAATGGCGCAGGCTGGGCACATCCTTAGCGCCGAAATCGGTTTTTTGAATGATCTGGCGATATAGCGTTGGCACCGCAATAAAAATGGATGCCCGGTGTCGAGCAATCAGTTGTGGCCAAACCGACGGTGTGGCGTCGCCATTATAAACAATCACCGTTTTACCCAGGAACAAGGGGTCCATTAACCCCGTACCCAAAACATAGGTCCAGTTAAATTTCCCCGTATGCAGTACTCGATCCACGTTCTCAGGGTCGTAGTGAAACCAATTGCGCGCCGCTGGCAAGCGGCCTAACAGGGCACGATGAGCATGCAACACACCTTTGGGGTAGCCTGTGGTTCCGGAGGTATAAACCAGATAGGCAGGATCATTGGCTAAGGTGGTGCAGTCCCAATCCCTGTCGCTTTGCTTCTGCAAAGCTCGATTTAATGCCCTGTCACTCTCGCTTTCATCCACCAACCATATAGCGTCAAGCCCGCTAAAATCGAAATCATGCTCCTGCAAACGAGACAATAAATCTTTTGTGGTCACCAATGCCCTAGCACCGCTATTGCGCTGCAGGAATTGAACTTCCGTTGCCGTGAGCAACATGGAGGCCGGCACCGCCACCGCACCCAATTTTAACGCGCCGAAAAATACCACCGGGAACTCAATCCGATTGGGCAACCAAATCAGGACCCGATCGCCGCTAATTAATCCAGCGTCTCTCAACACACCGGCAAAACGATTGGATTGACCGTTGAGTTCGGCATAGGTCATTTCCAGTGAACCGCCGTCAGCTTGATCCACAACCACCGCAACCCGGTGGTGTCTTGCTTCGCTGTCTGCTCCCACGGCGGTGCAAGCGGAACCAATATTGAAGGGCTGGGTAGGTTCAACGTCATGGTTGCTGATATTGAATGGATCCGATACTGCTCTCATTTGGAAAATTAACTCCATTGAAACGGCTGTAGAACTGGTACGGCTATGATTCACTGAAATGACACGGTATTGCAATAGTCTGCCAATTGCATGGGTTTTAGATAGCCGCTATTCTGCGAGGCTATGGATTACATCAACGAGTTAAGGCAAACACATGAATTTTAGTCGTAACTGGTTGGGGGCAGCATTGGGTCTGTTGACGACTATGGCAATAGCATCGGAACCCTATGCCCCCTTAAGCGAGATTGCTATACATCCCAATCGCAGCGCTCCAGCAACGGCGCTGAGCCTGAACCAGGCCACGTTAAGTGCGCAGATTCTAGCACCAGTAAAAAGCATTGCGGTTGGTGTCAGCCAAAAAGTTGCCAAAGGTGAACGGTTACTTGAGTTGGATTGCACCGACTACCAATTAGCCCTGGATACTGCAGAGGTGGCACTCAACACAGCCCAGGCCCGACTCAAGTTAGCAAACAGTCAGAAAAAGCGATCCGATCAGTTACTCGGTAAACAACTCACTTCCCAGGAATCAGCGGATACGGCTCAGGTGGAAGCCATCGCCCGTCGGGGTGAGTTTGAGCAAGCCAAGCTCGCTCGTAAGAAAGCCACTGTGGAAGTGAGTCGTTGTCAGATAATGGCACCTTTTGATGGTATCGTCGTGGAGAGAGCTGCCAGTGTGGGGCAATTGGCCACGGTTGGTACTGCTCTGGTGTCGTTGGTGGAAACCCACAATATGGAACTGTCCGCGTTAATCAAGCCCGACCAGCTAGAGCAACTGAAACAGGCTAAAAGCCTGACCTTTGAAGCGAATAAATCCTATCCCGTGGGCATTATTCGATTGGGTGGCGTGGTCAACAGTCAAACCCGAAATCAGGAAATTCGCCTGGCTTTTAACGCGGCTCGGCCAGCCCCGGGAACGGCGGGCAAATTAACCTGGATGGATTCCCGCCCTTACGTGCCCGCAGATTACGTAGTCGTGCGTCGAGGTACGTTAGGGGTGTTCTTGGCGCAGAATGGTAAAGCCAAATTTGTGCCTCTACCGGGAGCCATACCGGGTAGACCGGCCTTAGCCACATTTAAGTCTAACGAAAAGATTATTACAGAAAATCTAGGGCAAATGGTTGATGGAGACGCACTTTAATCATGCCGTTTTTAAGACGCTTTCTTGAAAACCATGTACTGGCCAACCTCACTTTTGGATTGGTTGTTATCCTTGGTGTGATTTCCTATTTAGACATGCCCAGAGCAAGGGATCCGGATATCAATTTCAATTGGATTGATATCACCACAGTCCTCCCCGGCGCGTCTTCCATCGAGGTGGAAAAGCGTATTACGGACCCCATCGAAGACACCATCGCCAGCACCGTAAAAGATCTGCGCTTTGTGTCCAGTACCAGTCGAGATAGCATCTCTTCAGTTTTGGTGCGTTTTAACCAGCTCACTGACGAAGAATTCCGTGAACGGGTGGCGGACCTGCGCCGTGAAGTTCAGAATGTGTATACGGATCAACTGCCCGCTGAAGCCTTGGATCCAAAGATTACGGAAATCACCACCTCATCAGGCTTTCCCACGGCGATTGTTGCCCTGACCTCCAACTCCCTAGATGAAAATTTTCGACGCTATGCAGCCAATTTGAAACTGGAACTGGAACGGCTGCGGGGAATTGATGAGGTTCGACTCCTGGGGGTGGTGGAGCCGGAGCTGCATATTGCCTTTTACCCTGACAAGTTGCTGGGCCTAAAGATCAATCCCAGCGATTTAGCCAACACTGTACAACAGTATTTTAGAGACATCTCCATTGGCGATATGGCCACTGAACAGGGCCGCTGGCTAGTTCGTCTGGAAGGAACCAGCAGCGGGCCGGACGAGATTGCGTCTTTTCCTATTACAACCGCTCAAGGAGTGGTGACCCTGGGCAGTTTAGCTGACATCTATCGAACCACTGCCGAGCCCAGTTTACTGGCATCCTTTCAAGGTGAACCTGCGGTAATATTAAATATCACCAAACAGGAAGGCGCGAATACACTGGGTATTCTGGATACGCTACGTGAATTCATTACTGAAGAAAATACTGTTAAGAACGATTTGGGCTACCAGCTACATCTAGTGGATGACCAGACCATTAGTACTCGAGATGCCATCGGTTTAATGCAACGTAATGCCGCCATTGGTTTAGTGCTGGTTATGTTGGTGGTTTATATATTCTTAGGCGGCCCCATTGCCCTGCTGACGGGAATTGGTATTCCTTTTACCTTGGCCGCCACGTTTTTTATTTTACATTCCCTGGGTATGAGCTTGAACAACAGCGTCTTACTGGGTGTGGTAATTGCTGTGGGCATGCTAGTAGATGATGCAGTGGTCGTAGTGGAAACCATTTACTATCGACTGCAACAGGGAGCAAAGGCCATGGATGCCGCCATCGCCGCGTTGCGAGAAGTGTCCGCGCCGGTATTTACCTCCGTACTCACGACTATTTCGGTTTTTTTGCCGTTGATGCTGCTACAAGGAATAATGGGTGAGTTTCTGCGGGTGATTCCCATGGTGGTGTGTATTGCTCTAGCCCTCAGTCTTTTGGAAGCATTCTGGATGCTGCCAGCCCATGTGGCGGCACTAAAAGTAAATTTCGATAAATCTTCCCCAATACAGCGCTGGCGACAGCAGCTGACTCGCAAGATTCGTCACAATTACAGCTTGCTTCTACTACGGGCGTTACGTCGCCCAAAGCTGACCTTCGCCGGTATATTGGCGGGTGCCGGGTTTGCTATTTTTCTGCTAATGAGCGGAATCATTAAATTTAACTTTTTTGCAGCCGATCCTTACCGGCTGGTCTACATCAGTGCAGAGTTACCCACAAACCGCACTGTGGACGATTCTTTATTGGCGGCAAAAGCGTTGGAGCAAAAAGCATTGCAGGCACTGCAACCCGATGAATTACGTTCTTCCATCGTTTACAGCGGCCAAGCGTTCACCCAAACAGAACCGCTGTTTGGCGAAAACCTAAGCCAGGTGTTCATCAGCCTAAACCCCATTCGCGGAGAAATGCGTGACACTCACGCGGTCATCGCGGCAGTAGAAAATGCGGTGGGTGAAAAGCTAGGTGATGCTAAAGTGTCCGTAATGATCATTGAAGACGGTCCGCCAGTGGGTCAGGCCATCAACGTAAAAGTGCGAGGTAACGAGTTTGATACCATTCAGGCTGCAGTTAAAGCACTGACGGATTATATGTACAACGAGCCACTGTTCAAAAATATCAGTGTGGACTTTAGATCCGGTAGCCCTCAGTTGAGTTTGCGTTTGGACGGTGATGCAATTCAGCGCGCTGGTATTTCCCCCCACACAGTCACCAGCGCATTGCAAAGTCACGTGGATGGCATACTTGTGGGCCAGTACCAAAACCTGGGGGAAGAAGTGGACATTCGATTAATCGCGCATCAATCCCAGGCTGAATCATTAGAAGACCTTTTGGATTTTACCCTTGCAACCAGCAACGGTGAGTCTGTTGCGCTTTCCACATTAGTGCACACTGACTACGGTATTGGCCAACAAAATATTCGCCACTATAACTTCAAGCGAGCCATCACTATCTCAGCCGATATCGATGAAGACAATATCGATGCGGTGGCCGCCAACCAACTTATCAAAGACCGTTGGAGTGAAATACGTTCCCAACACACCAGCATCGAACTGGATTTTTCTGGGGTTCTGGACGACATTGAAGAAAGCCTTAGCGGTATAAAGCTGTTCTTTATGATTGGCATCGGATTGATCTATCTGATTTTGGGTACTCAATTTAAGAGCTACACCCAACCCCTGCTTATTTTGATTTCTGTTCCCTTGGCGTTTATCGGCGTAGTATACGGCCTGGTAATCACCAACAACCCCATGAGCGCCAGCACCATGTACGGCATCGTGGCGCTATCGGGCATCTCGGTTAACTCCGCCATTGTGTTGATTTCCGCCGCCAACGCTCGTGTGGCATCGGGTATGAGCCCCTTGCACGCCACCATCTATGCGGGCCGACGTCGTGTTGTACCCATTTTAATCACCTCAACCACCACCATTGCAGGTTTATTTTCATTGGCCGCCGGTTTTGGCGGTAAATCCCTGGTTTGGGGCCCCATAGCCACGGCCATTGTTAGCGGGCTCATCTTCTCCACCCTACTGGTGCTGGTGGTGATTCCCCTTATTTATTACGCCTCCATCAGGAACAAAGCGGCGAAATAATCCGTTGCAAGGCAAATTCGCACCCAAACTGATTTCCCGTTAAAATCTCCGGTTCGATTTGTCAGAGACTTACATAACCAATTTAGGACTACGCCATGAGTGATGATGCAGTTGTTATTGTAAACGGAGCCCGTACCCCCATGGGCGGTTTTCAAGGGTCTTTAAGTGGCGTTACTGCCACCGAGCTGGGTGCAATTACCATTAAGGAAGCGGTATCCCGGGCAGGCATCGCCCCAGAAGACGTACAGGAAGTGATTATGGGCTGTGTGCTACCCGCCGGCTTGAAGCAAGGCCCCGCTCGCCAGGCATCCCTGGATGCCGGACTGCCCACTGCCACTGGCTGTACTACCATCAACAAGCTTTGCGGCAGCGGCATGAAAGCCACCATGATGGCCCATGACATCATCAAAGCCGGCAGCAATGACATCATGATCAGTGGTGGCATGGAGAGCATGACCAATGCCCCCTACGTAATTGAAAAAGCCCGTGCAGGGTTGCGTATGGGCCACGGTGAAATTAAAGACCACATGTTTTTAGACGGCCTGGAAGACGCCAGAACAGGACGTTTGATGGGTTCTTTCGCCCAGGAAGTGGCGGATCTGGAAGGGCTTAGCCGAGAATCCATGGACGAATTTGCCATCACCTCCCTGCAACGGGCGCAACAGGCCATTGCAGACGGTTCCTTTGAAGCGGAAATCGTTCCTGTCACCATTCGCACCCGCAAAGGCGAAGTGACGGTGAATGTGGATGAACAACCGGGCAATGCCAACATTGAAAAAATCCCCAGCTTGCGAGCCGCGTTCGCTAAAGATGGGACTATCACTGCAGCTAACGCCAGCTCCATTTCCGATGGCGCTTCTGCGCTGGTTTTGATGCGGGAATCCGTGGCAAAAGCAAAAGGCCTGGCTCCATTGGCCCGAATCGTAGGCCACTCCACCCAGTCCCAAGACCCTTCCAAGTTCACCTTGGCACCCGTGGGCTCCCTGCAGACTTTGTTTGATAAAACCGGCTGGAGCGCAGACAGCGTGGACTTGTATGAAATCAACGAAGCTTTCGCCATGGTCACTATGCTTGCCATGCAGAAGCACGGCATCCCCCATGAGAAAGTAAATATCCACGGTGGCGCCTGTGCATTGGGCCATCCAGTGGGATCCACCGGCTCGCGAATCATCCTCACGCTGATTCACGCCCTGAGAAAAACCGGCGGCCAGCGGGGTATCGCTTCCCTGTGCATTGGAGGTGGCGAAGCCACGTCCATGGCCATTGAGCTCCTCTAACCTCTATTTTACAAGGAGCTGCTAAATTGCAGCTCCTTCCCTTCCTGATAAAGCCCTAAGCCCCTTTCGAAGCAGTTACAAATGGTTTCACTTTGTATGCCATTTTGTGACTGACGGGTCTAGCCAGAAAAGTGTCAGCCCTTACAATGGTTCTGATCCCCATGGACGTTTTGTTGGAGTAGATTGTCTTGACAGCTTTACCGTTAATTATTGGTTTTGGCGGAATCAACGCCGCTGGCCGCAGTTCCTTTAACCATGGCTATATGCGAATGGTGTACGACAGTTTGCCTGCCGCGCAAAAAACGGAATGCTTGCAAAGCCTAAAGGTACTGATGCAAAACGGTGAGAACAAAAGTCTGAACGAACGAGACATTCTTGATGGCACCCTGATCCGCACTATTCAGCCCTCCTACTTCGACATTACCCGAGTACATACCCAGAAAAAAGTTCAGTTGGACGGCAACAATCAGCCTCTGCAGTTTATTATCAGCAAAAAGGATATGCCCGTTAGCCCACCTGCAGATTGGAAGGTTAAACCCATTTCTGAACAGGAATTACTGGTTTCTTGCGGAGCGGGTGCCAGCTTCCTTGTGGATGAGTATCAACCTTACCCAGTGGGTGCAGCAGGACAGATTCCCACCGGGTTTGATCCCGGTGCCACTTACGCGTCAAGAAACCACCCAAGAGGTTTACAACTAGCCATCTACGCAGCTTCCGACGCCATCCGCTCCACCGGTTTGGACTGGGACCACATTCAGTCCCTGCTTCCCCCAGAGCAAATCAGCGTTTACGCCAGTAGCGCCATGGGGCAGCTGGATGACTACGGCAGCGGGGGCATGCTGCGCAGCGGCTTAATGGGCAAAAGAGTCAGCTCCAAACAGTGCCCCATGGGCTTTGCCGATATGCCGGCGGATTTTATTAATGCCTACGTACTGGGTAACGTGGGCACAACGGGCTCCATGGTGGCGGCCTGCGCATCGTTACTCTACAACATGAAGCTGGCGGTGCAGGATATTCAATCCGGTCGCGCTCAACTCTGTATTGTGGGTGGCGGTGAAGCACCCATCCTTCACGATGTGATGGAAGGCTATCGCTCCATGAGTGCATTGGCCGATGACGAAGGCCTGAAAAAACTGGATGGCAGTGACACTCCAAATCATCGCCGGGCGTGTAGACCCTTCTCCGACAACTGCGGATTCACCATTGCGGAATCCGGCCAGTTTTTTATTCTCTGCAGTGATCAATTAGCATTGAAACTGGGCGCTCATATTTATGGTGCAGTACCGTCTGTTTTTGTGAATGCCGATGGTATTAAACGTTCCATATCCGCTCCTGGAGTGGGTAACTACCTTACTGTGGGGCGCGCACTGAACAACCTGCAACGGGCGCTGGAAAGCTACGGTGGTCTTGAACGCAGTTTTGCCATGGCCCACGGCACCGGCACTCCGCAAAACCGGGTGACGGAATCCCATATTCTCGATGGCTTAGCTGGTGAATTTAATATTCAGCAGTGGCCCACCGCGGCCATTAAGTGTTTTGTCGGTCATTCTATTGGTGCAGCCAGTGGAGATCAGCTGGCCGCTGCTCTGGGGGTATTCGAACAGAATATACTGCCAGGTATTACTACAGTGGATCACTTTGCCGATGATGTGTATCGCGATCATCTATTTATGAGTTCAGAGCACACGGCTTATGAGAAAGGCCACTTTCACGGCGCTCTGATCAACTCAAAAGGTTTTGGCGGCAATAACGCCAGCGCGGCCATGTTGTCAGGGGATTGGTGTCGGCACTACCTTAAAGGCAAACACAGTGCCGATGATTGGAAACAATACCAGAATCAATTAGAAAAAACCCATATTCAACAACTCACCTACAAAGACCAACTGTTGACGGAAGTGCCCCAATCTATTTATCGATTTGGAGAGCCCACAGTGGCTGGTTATGATCTTAAATTGAGTGATCAGAAAATTGAATTACCGGGTTACCAACAGTCGGTTTCACTGGAAACAGAGTTTCCTTACTAAGCATCTATACCTGTCTATTTGTTTGAATCCGCAGTTAATTCGGATTCAAACAACACCGACTCTAGATAACGATTACCTGGCTTATAATAAATTCTTCTATTAATAAAATTACCCTGCTCTATTTAGTTTGCGCCCCGAAAAATAGAGAACAATAAAATCAAATAGTTACTTACCAATCCTGAAACCTGCAAAACCTTTATACAACAATTAGAACCTTGGCCGGCTCATATCCAAACTCGGCATACAAAACTTTTTCCGTTATATTTAATCTCAAACAAAACTAAGAAATGAATTTCAGATGCGATCCATTTGGAATTCCTTACCAGACAAACACTGAGTGTTACCCCACTCTCGTTTGGAAGGAGATTGATCATGTTCGACAAAATCGAACAGGCTCAGCTTAGTGAACTGCACTTTAAGCATGACCCTGCATCCCAATTCAAAGCCATTATTGCTATCCACAATTCAACCTTAGGCCCTGCTCTCGGTGGTTGTCGTTGTATTCATTACGACTCAGACGCTGACGCCATTAGCGACGTGATTCGACTGGCCAAAGGTATGAGTTACAAAGCAGCCTTAGCAAAAGTACCCCAAGGTGGTGGTAAGGCGGTTATCATCAAACCCCACACCCCGTTTGATCGATCGCTTTTGTATCGCCAGTTCGGGAAATTTGTTCATTCCTTGGGTGGACGCTACATCACCGCCATAGACAGCGGAACTCAGCTCAGGGATATGGCCGAGGTGAGCCAGGAAACACCCCATGTGTCCGGCAGTGAAATCGATGGCATTGATCCTTCTCCCAATACCGCCATAGGGGTATTAGCGGGTATGAAGGCCGCTGCTCTGCACAGATACGGCAACTCTCAATTAAAAGGACTTACCATAGCCATCCAAGGTATTGGCAATGTGGGATTTCAACTGGCATCCCGGCTTCACAATGAAGGTGCCAGACTGCTGGTATCCGATATCGACCCGGAAAAGGTTCAGCAAGCCCAAACCGCGTTTCATGCAGAACCCATAGAGCCAGCCCAGTTTTATGCTGCACACTGTCATATCCTTGCCCCTTGTGGCTTGGGTGGTGTTATCAACAAGGAAACAATAACAACCCTTGATTGCGACATCATTGCCGGCTCCGCCAACAATCAACTTCAGCAACCCGAATACGGCGAAGCATTGCACCGTAAAGGTATCCTGTATGCCCCGGATTATGTGATCAATGCCGGTGGTTTAATTCAGGTTTCCTTGGGGCACAAGCAGGCATCCAGCACTGAGATTAATAATAAAACCTGGGGTATAAGCGATACCCTAACCCAGATTTTTTCCCGTTCTAAAAGCGAAAACCTATCGCCGTCAATCATTGCCGACCAGCTGGCAGAAGAAATACTTTACGGCGCACCTTTGGGAGATTTGTAATGCAGTACACCAACACCCCCTATAAAGCCAAATGTGTTATCGACGCCGATGGCACTCCATTGCTTTCAGATACCGGAATTCTGAAACAAAAAACACTATTAAAAAAACTCTACCAACATATGGTATTAATTCGACAGTTCGATCAAAGAGTTGTAGCCCTACAACGCACCGGACAGATGGGCACTTATGCCTCATGCTTAGGCCAGGAAGCCATAGGTACCGGCATTGGTGCAGCATTGTCATCGCAAGACGTGCTGGTACCCTACTATCGAGACCAAGCCACTCAACTTTGGCGTGGCGTCACTCTTAGCCAACAATTAAGTTACTGGGGTGGCAACGAATGGGGAAATCACTTCAGTGGAGATGCCACACAGGATTTTCCCAACTGTGTGCCCATTGCAACCCAAGTGACCCATGCTGCTGGGGTGGCCAGCGCCATGAAAATAAAAGCAGAAAAACGCTGTGCACTCACCACCTGCGGAGAAGGAGCTACCTCTCGCGGTGATTTTTACGAATCTTTAAACCTGGCTGGTAGCTGGCAATTACCCTTGGTGGTGGTAGTGAATAACAACCAATGGGCTATTTCCGTTCCCAGAAGCATTCAGACCGGCGCCGAAACCATTGCGCAAAAAGCCGTAGCCGCTGGCATTGAGGGTTTTCAGGTGGATGGTAACGACGTCTGCAGTGTTTATGACGCGGTTCAGTACGCCGTGGAAAAAGCCCACCAGGGTAAAGGTGCCACTTTAATTGAAGCCATCAGTTACCGTTTGTGCGATCACACCACTGCGGATGACGCTACCCGATATCGCCAGATCGAAGAGGTAAACGATGCCTGGAAGCGCGAACCCATTAAACGGCTACAGACTTATCTGCACAGTATCGGAGCCTGGGATCACGACCAGGAACAACGCCTTCAGGATACATGTAAACAGGAGGTGGAAGCGGCGGTAGCAGATTACCTATCACAACCCAATCAGCCTATAGACGATGTATTTAATTACGTTTTTGAAGACACCCCTGCTCACTTATATAAACAACTGGACCAGGCAAAACAAAAACAGACTCACATGGCCGTAACTGAAGGAGGTCACTGATATGGGTATGCAAGAACCGATGGACCAATCCCAACTCCACCCCATGGAACCGGATACCAAAACCCTGCACGTAGTGACCATGGTGGAAGCCATCAATATGGCCTTGCATCGGGCCATGAGCGCAGACCCCAGCGTGGTGGTGTTGGGAGAAGATGTGGCCACCAACGGCGGCGTATTTCGCGCCACCGTGGATTTGAAACAACGCTTTGGTTGTAAAAGAGTCATGGATACGCCGTTAGCCGAAACCTTAATTGCAGGCATCAGCGTGGGCATGGCGGCGCAAAATCTGCGGCCAGTGGCAGAAATACAATTTATGGGTTTTATTTATGCCGCCGTTGAGCATATGGTTTCCCACGCGGCGCGATTACGCAATCGCACTCGGGGGCGGCTGCATTGCCCCATGGTGCTGCGGGCACCCTACGGCGGTGGCATACATGCGCCAGAACATCACTCCGAAAGTACCGAAGCGCTATTTGCTCATATCCCTGGTTTAAGAGTGGTGGTCCCCTCCTCTCCCACCCGGGCCTACGGTTTATTAATCAGCGCCATCGAAGACCCTGATCCGGTGGTGTTTCTTGAACCCAAGCGGGTCTATCGAATGGTAAAGCAGGAAATATTCGATGACGGCGTGGGCTTGCCGCTGGATACCTGCTACACCCTCAAACAAGGTAACGACATCACCTTGATCAGCTGGGGTGCCATGGTCCATGAAACCTTGCAAGCAGCACAACAGCTGGAACAAAAAGGCTATTCCGTTGAGGTGATTGATGTGGCCACCCTTAGCCCCATGGATATGGATACACTGGTGACCTCTGTGGAAAAAACTGGACGGGCTCTGGTGATTCAGGAAGCCGCCAAACACGGGGGCATTGCCTCAGAAATCTGCGCCACCCTACAGGAACAGGCATTCCGCCATCTAAAAGCACCGGTGGCACGGGTAACCGGTTTCGATATTCCCATGCCTTACTTTAAGAACGAACACATCTATATGCCCACGGTGGACGACATCGTAGCCAAAGCCATAACCGTTTTGGAGGCCCCATGAAATATTTTAAATTACCGGACCTGGGAGAAGGGTTGCAGGAAGCGGAAATTGTGGAATGGCATGCCAAAGAAGGTGATCAGGTTCATACGGGAGATACATTGGTGTCCGTTGAAACCGCCAAAGCCATTGTGGATATTCCCTCACCCCAGGATGGGATCATTGCAGCCTGTTTTGGCAAAGAAGGGGATCTCGTTCATATTGGCGAACCCTTATTGGAATTTCAGGGTGAACAGCAAGAAGACTCCGGCACCGTAGTGGGAAAAATGCAATCCGCTGAAACCCATTCGGAACGGGAACAATTCACCATAGGTAGCCCCTATCGCAACGACTGCACTGTGGCCCTGGCCACGCCAGCCATAAAAGCATTGGCGAAACGGCTGCAAGTGGATATCAGTGCGCTACGGGGCAGTGGCAACCACAACATGATCACCGCTGAAGACCTTGAAAATGCCGCCAAACTCAATCAACAACATGGCAAAGCGATTCCCCTCAAAGGGGTGCGGCGCAGCATGGCACGCAATATGGCAAAAGCCCACGCGGAAGTGGTTAAAGTCACCATCCAGGACGACGTGGATATACACACCTGGAACCAGGGCGAAGATATCACCATGCGTTTGGTACGGGCCATGGGCTGTGGTTGTCGCAGCGAGCCCAATCTGAATGCCTGGTACGAAAGTGAAAACGACAGTTTAAGAATCATTGAACAGGTGGATATAGGAATCGCTGTAGATACGCCCGACGGGTTATTTGTTCCGGTGTTAAGAAACATAACCGCCCGCAGTAATGAAGACCTGAGGGACGGTTTGAACTGTCTACGGGAAGACGTTAAAAACCGCACCATCCCTCCGAAAGAAATGACCGGTGCCACCATTACGTTATCGAATTTTGGCACCATTGCCGGTCGCTATGGCAACCCCATTATTGTGCCACCCAGTGTGGCCATTTTGGGGGCGGGGAAATGTTACTCACAGGTGGTGGAAACCGATCATGGCTTTACCGGCCACCGGTTTCTACCCCTGAGTTTCAGTTTCGATCACCGAGTCATCACTGGAGGAGAAGCCGCTCGCTTCTTAAGGGCTGTGATGGATGATTTAAGCGCGGAAAACTAAGCACGGTTAGGTTCAGGAACCAGCAGTGGACGCCGTTTTAACCTGATCTAAAAACTGGCGAATACGCTTGGCGTTTTTACCCAGATCACTCTGCCCTACCCGGCTCACGGAGCGCACGTCCATGGTCACACCTTCGGGCTTGCGCTCTGCAATACGCACTACAATGTCATCCTTAAAACCAAACCAGAAGGTGGTGTCTACCGCTTCCAACGTGGCGCTTTTCCCATCGCTAGCTGAACCCACCATAATGGGATGCCAACCCATCTGTTCTGCGGCCTGTTTAGCCAGCTGCAGCGCCTTACCCTTATCCAGCGACAGTTCCAGGCTGGATAGATCGGTGTAATATTGTTTCTGTTGTTCAATCACTTCAGGCTTGATGGCCAGCGTATTGGCATCCTTGGGCCGTTTATCCAATAAGAGCGAAAATTCTGGAGGCGATTCCAAATCCGTAGAAATATCGTGTATACGAGGAACCTGACTGGCACTGTAGGCTGAGCTGAATAACACGCCCATGGGAATAATCAAAACAAAGATCACCAACATGGATCGGTGTTTGGCTTTCTCGTTACCTTGCCGTATGGATCCAATAAGACCCACACCGGCCAGTGCCAAAATAATTGCGCCAGTTAAAGCACAGCCTGCCAGCAGACTGAAAGCCACTTTGAAGTTCCACAGGCCAAAACGTGCCCCTAAAGCACAAACGGGGAATAACCAAACCAAACCAAAAGAAACAAGCAAAATTACCGGTTGCAACCGAAATAAAACGGACATCTTAACTCCCCAAATGACTAACTTTAGAGTTGCTAACTACAGACCCCGAGGATGCACCACACAATAAGTGGTAGTAACGCCCCATGGCACGAAAAGGCTCCATGCGAGAATATTTTAATTCCAGTTCCAGTATATCGTTCTCATTCCTCCTATCTCGCACATCTTTATGCATATAATCGTGAAATACTCGGATACCGGTTTTCTGTAACACCTCCAACCGAGATTGCTGACACCACTTTACCACATCTTCAGGCAGCAACGGATTTATGGGAGTGAGACCCTGACCATTGCCTTCTAAGCGACCGCTTTGAACTTTTTCAAGGTAGCCCCGTATTAAGCTTCTGAAGACGGTGGAATGCGCGTTGTAAAACATCAAGGATAAAAAGCCGCCGGGTTTTATGTAGCCTGCAATCCGATTCACTAAAGATTCAGGCTCCACCACCCACTCAAGTACTGCATGACATAGCACCAGGTCGTAATGACCAAGATGGCTGTCAGGTAAAGTTTGAATGGCACCTTGATAAAAGTCAGTGCTATTTAGTACTCCAGCGTCTTCAGCTCGCTGCTGTGCCCGTGCCAACATAACTTCTGAATGATCGCATAACAGTACTTGATGACCAGCCTTTGCGCACTCTACGGCAAACTCACCTTCTCCAGCCCCTAAATCCAAAATATTCAACCTGGGGTGCCCGCTAAATAGGTTAGGAAACTCTTCTTCCAAATCCCGTTTGAGCAGGGCTACACGCAGCCGACCTTTAATGTCACCGGAAACCCGCCGCTTGAACAGATCAGCCAAGTGGTCAAAGTTGATATCTTCAGATACCTCGCGTTGCTCTGGCACTGCCTTTCTCTACCCTATATTTTTAGTTATTAGACTTAGGGGCGGTAACGTTGGTTATAACCCGGGCCACAAAAATGGGACAATCTGTTGCAACTTTTGATCAGCGTCACAATATATTCCGAGAATTCTGCCTTTTTTTGATAGCCCACACAATTTCTAGATTCATACTTCCACAAAATTGACCAAGTTTTGTACTATTTTGCAGATAAACCCAGGGGAGCCATCCCTAAAATAATAAGGTGCAACGTGATCAAGCGTATCCAATCTCATTTCAAGAAAAAGCAAGTTCGGGCCAGAGCGGCTGAACCCAGACAGATGGTTTGCGCACAAAGTGAGGATATTGCCAGGAAACTTCAGTCATACCAGCCTAATAAAAACAGGGCAAAGGCTGATTTTTCTGGGCCAAGGGTTCGAAGTGAGGAGCTAGTTTAGATTGCTCCCCATACCGAACCCTAGAGTTTAAATTACCAGGCTTTTTCTAAAACTGCCTTGGCGTCTTCCAGGTCCACTTCCACGGGGTTCATAATAATTGAACCGTCATCCAATGCCATTTCTGCCAACTTTGCTAGCTGATCTTTAGTGACTTTGCCGGTTTCAGACAACGTACGTGGCAACTTACAGCGACGGTACAATTCATCCCTCATGGTACGGATGGTACTTATGGCCTGACGCCCACGATCCGCCGCAGGAGTGCGGGCATACAAATCTGCTCCAGCCAGGGGCAGCAATAATTCGCCGATCACATCACCCCTCTGCTCCAGGTTGTACTCAAGAACATAAGGCAAGAAAAGATTCATACACAGGCCATGGGGAAGATGACACAGCGCACCTAACGAGTGGCCCAGGGAATGAACAAACCCCACCATGGAATTGGAGAACGCAATTCCCGCCATGGTGGATGCTTGAGCCAGCTCTAATCGACCTTCAGCGTTATCCGGTTCATTTAAAACAGGAATCAAATTTTCGCAGATCTTTTTAATGGCAGACACCGCGTAAGCATCACTAATGGGGTTTTTCGCTAAACCAGTGAACGCCTCAACAGCATGAGTCAGTGCATCCATTGCCGTCATAGCCGTAATATGGGGAGGCAAAGTCAATGTCATACGCGGATCTAGAATAGCCGCATTGGGCAGTAGAAAGTACGAAGTGAAAGGCAGTTTTACGCCTTTCTCAAGATCCGATATCACGGCAACCAGAGTCACTTCAGAACCGGTTCCCGCAGTGGTAGGCACCACAAAAAAAGGCTTTAAGGGCTTTTTCAATACGCCCACACCAGAGAATTCCGAAAGGTCATTGCCGTCTTCTGACACCAGAATATTAACCCCTTTACTGGTATCAATAACGGATCCACCACCCACCGCAATAATAGAATCGCATTGTTTCTCACGGTAAATAGAGGCGATGTCTTTCACAACTTGAGTAGAGGAATCAGGGGGAACATCGTCATAGATATCTACGATGGTCATACCGCTTTCTTTAAACGCACCCAGCAAATGGTCAATCAGCCCGGCTCCATGAACCCCCTTATCGGTGATCACCATGGGTCGCTCTGCAGACAAAGTACGAAGCTCATGGGGAATATGTTCCAGGGCAGCATTGCCCGCCACTACCTTCACAGGGCAGAAGAATTCATAAAAAGATTTAGACATGTATTTATCCCAATATCAGATTGCTGACAACTTGTTTGTATATACGCCCACCACCAGCAATTTTGCTCAACAAAGCCAAATCGGGATAGCGTTTAAGGGCTCTTTCAGCGATGATTTTTGGCAAAATCAGGCTTTCCATGCGGTTCAAGCAACGCACCAGTTTCATGGTGTCAGCGATTTCGCCGTCAACCAATAGCCGATCATTGGCAAATGCTTGAGCGGTACCTTCCTGAAATGACAGAACAAGAAATGCATGATTGAGGTGTTTGAATTTTAAGGAAACGTCCACGGGGCGTGGCGCATTGCTACCAATAAATTCCAGCTCGGTTTCGCCCTTTTTCTGCATGACAAAAGCGGGCCCCGTCGGTAACGCTCTCATATCAAACATAAATCCGGAAGGTAACCGCCTAACCTCGTTTTGTATAACGGAATCCACCTGGCTTGCGGCCTGCAATGCCCTGCCGATGACATTCATCATCAGTGCCACGTAAGGGCGCTTCATAACGCCCACGTCCAATTGTTGCAACTGTTTCATTTGTTGTACTTCTTCGTGATTTAATTTGCTGTTAACCGACTGCTCAAATGAGTCAAATACCATGCTAATGATTCATTTTTCCGCCGTCCACCAAAACACGGCACAAATCTTCCATGACCCATCATTCAGTTGAGAACCGGTAGTATTTAATGCTGCTGGAAAGAATTTGGCCAGTTGCGGGGCTATTGGAAGACCAGGAAACCGCCTATAATCGACATACTCAAACTCAATACTAACTAACAATAATAGAGAATACCGATGGCAGAGTTAAAACAACAATTTGAAGAAGCAGTAAACTATGTTCAATCCGGACAAGGGAGCGCCAAACCTGGCAATGAGGAAAAGTTAAAGTTTTACGCACTGTTTAAGCAAGCCACATCTGGAGATGTTAGCGGCAAAAAGCCCGGCCTTACAGATTTTGTAGGCCGGGCAAAATACAGTGCATGGGAACAGACTAAAGGAATGAGTGCTGACGAGGCTATGCAGGCCTACATATCAGAAGTGGAAAAAATCAAATCCTAAAGAATCCCGCCATAGGGGATAAACTGAACTTTATCCCCTTTCTCAATTACCTGCTGAGCAGGAACCACTACCACCCCGTTGGCCCATGCCGCTGACGACAACATTCCAGAACTCTGATTAGGAAAAATTTCCACCCGGTTGCCTTCTGAGCCGTCAAGCAGTCTGGCTTGCAGATACTGTTGTCTCACTGCAGGCTTTTTAGTACTGAAATCCGCGCTTGATTCCACCAGCAAAGGCTCAATGTTGACCGCCCCTTGAGACTTGAGCAAATAGGGCCGACACAAAATACAAAACGTGATTAACACCGCCGCTGGGTTTCCCGGCAAGCCCATGAAAGGCGTTTGGAGAACCTGACCAAATGTGAAAGGTTTACCGGGCTTGATGGCCAGCTTCCAAAGCGCAACTTCGCCCAAACGATCCAACGCATTCTTAACGTGGTCTTCTTCTCCCACGGAGACTCCGCCAGTGGAAATAATCACATCGGCTTCGGAAGCGGTTTTTAACGCTTTCTCGGTCGCGGCCAGGTCGTCTTCAACCACTCCGATGTCCAGCACGTTCATACCCAAGCCTGCAATCAGACCCAACAAGGTATAACGATTGGAATTATAAATCTGACCGGTTTGCAGAGGCTGGCCTGGCTCAACAATCTCGTCACCGGTGGACAGCACCGCAACCGTTAAGGGGCAATAGACCTCCACATGAGCTACTCCAATGGACGCCAACAATCCCAGGTCCTGGGGTCTGAGCCGATGCCCTTGGGCCAATACCACTTGCCCTGCTGAAATATCCTGACCTTGAGGGCGAATATTTTGACCCGTCTGCGGGGTTTCTTTTATCCGTACGGCATTGTCTACCAAGTCGGTATTTTCCTGCATCACCACCACATCTGCGCTGGCGGGTATTTCTCCACCGGTGAAAATCCTCGCTGCAGTACCCGGCTCCAAGGGCATGGCAACACTACCCGCTGGAATACGCTGGGAAACACGCAATGGGGTGTCTCCTTTTAAATCCTGCAAACGAAAGCAATAGCCATCCATTGCACTGTTATCCGCAGGCGGCACATCAACACTGGCAACCACATCAACAGCCAGAACTCTTCCCAGTGCCGTTGCCAAAGGAATGGTTTCCTTTTCCAGCTTACAAGCGGCAACGGACTGTAAAAGAATGGTTTTGGCTTCATCAACCGGAAGTAATTTGGCACTCATCCTCGGCTTCCACAGTCTAAGCCAGACAATCTGCGTGCGGTGATTTGCTTAACGAAGTTACAGGGTTTGTAGGTTGAATCCAATTGTTGAGCAATCACCGAATCCCAGGCCGTGCGACAGGCATTGGTGGAACCGGGCATACAAAAGATAACGGTCTCATTGGCCAAACCCGCTATGGCTCGGGACTGAATCGTGGATGATCCGATGTCATGGTAAGAAACATGCCGGAACAGCTCGCCAAAACCTTCAACTTCTTTATCAAACAGTGGCAACACCGCTTCAGGGGTAATATCTCTGGCGGCAAACCCAGTACCACCGGTGATCAAAACCGCCTCCACTTCCTCTGAGGCAATCCAGTTGGATACCCAAGCCCGAATGGTATAGAGATTATCCGTGCTGATCTTTTTATCTATTAAATTATGCCCTGCAGCCTGTAAGCGTTCCACCAAAGCTTGCCCCGACGTATCGTTTTCCTCGGTTCGAGTGTCTGAAACGGTTAGCACCGCTATATTCACGGGTATCACGTCATTTGATGCGCTCACGATTTACTCCAATTATGTCGATTTAGTTAGCCGCCAGTCATATTCATAAAACGAACAATCTGGGGGGCTTCGTTAAGGTCAAAATAGTGTTTTTCTGGTTTAAGGTCCATGGCTTCAATCAGAATCTGTTGTAACTCTTCATCGCTACAACCATCCCGCAATGGCTGACGTAGATCCACCGAGTGCTCATTGCCTAAACACAATAAAAGACGACCTTCCGCCGTTAAACGCACTCGATTGCACTGGGAACAAAAGTTGTGGCTGTGGGGAGAAATAAAGCCTAATTTCGAATGTGTTCCTGACTTGGCGTCTTCCTTAAATCGAAAATAACGGGCAGGGCCACCGGTGGACTGCTCAATAGGTTCCAGGGGGTATTGAGTGGCAATCACTTCCCGCACGTCAGCAGACGCCATAAACGCCTCCGCTCGCACATGCTCGGATATATTCCCCAGGGGCATTTCTTCAATGAATGTCAGATCAAGCCCTTTGCTCCTGACAAATTCAACCAAGGGCAGAATCTCGTCGTCATTGCGTCCTTTCAAAATCACCGCGTTGATTTTCACATTATCAAAACCCTGCTCAAGCGCCACATCGATGCCCTTGAGCACACGGTCCAAATCACCGGTTCGGGTCAGTTTTCTAAACTTCACCGGGTTTAAGCTATCCAGGCTGACATTAATTCGCTTGACCCCATTTTGATAGAGGGCAGGTGCCATGGTTTCTAACTGGGAACCATTGGTGGTTAGCACCAAATTAGACAGATTCTTTAAAGCCCCCAAACGCTCCACCAGCGACAGCATATTGCGACGAATAAGGGGCTCGCCACCGGTTAAGCGGATCTTCTCTACGCCCAGGCTAACGAAGGCAGAACAGATTCGATAAATCTCCTCCAAAGTCAGGATTTGGGCTCTGGGCATAAAAGTCATTTCTTCTGCCATGCAGTACACGCAACGAAAATCACAACGATCCGTTAAAGACACCCGCAGGTAATCCACTCTACGACCGAATTTGTCCACCAACGCAGACTGTGTCATTGCTTCGCGTTCTGCCATTCTGCTTCCATCTGTTCAAGGGTGGCTTGGTCAAGGCTAACCCCTTGCTGGAGTAACGCCTTTTCTAACAGCCTAAAACGGTGTTCAAACTTGCGGTTGGCCTGTAGCATCACCATTTCTGCATCCAACTTATAATGCCGGGCCAAGTTAACGCAGCAAAACATCAGGTCACCCAGCTCATCCGCCACTTTTTCTAACGGCGCGCTTTGCTCCACTTCCACCCTCAGTTCTTGCAGCTCTTCTTCCAGTTTCTCTATCACTTTCTCTACTTGCTGCCAGTCAAACCCTTTTTTCGCAACGGTGGCTTGTAATTTATAAGCCCGCTTAAGGGGTGACATGGAAGTGGGCACCTGATCCAACAGGGAATCACCCAATTGATTGTTCTTCGCTTTTTCCTGTTGTTTGATGGTTTCCCAGTTTGATTTTATGGTGTCATCGTCGATGGAGCGTCCGGGGTTAACCTCACTGGCTAAGGTGCCATCGGGAAACACATGGGGATGGCGTCGAACCAGCTTGGCTTCCAACCCTTGCATGACCTCATCAAAGCTGAAATGACCTTGCTCTTCCGCCATCTGGGTATAAAACACCACCTGAAAAAACAAATCCCCCAACTCTTCTTTTAAATGAGGAAAATCCTCACGATGAATGGCGTCTGCCACCTCGTAAGCCTCTTCCAGGGTAAAGGGGGCAATGGTCTTATAGTTTTGCTTTAAGTCCCATGGGCAACCGGTTTCCGGGTCGCGCAATCGTGCCATCAGGTAGCGTATGCGTTGAACCGGAGTGGCACTCTTTAAATCAAATTCGCGGGATGTTAAATCAATGTCGCGGGATGTCATTGGGATTTCCCTGATGAGAGCGACGAACTTCTATGACGTTCGATAGTTGGTTTACCCGGGCCAGTACATTACCCAGTGATGCCAGACTGTTAATTTCCATGGTGAGGGTCATGGTGGCAGTTCCGTCTCTCTGGTCTGACTTGGTGTTTATGGCGGTAACGTTCACACGCTCGTTGGACAGCACCTGGGTGATGTCCCGCAGCAATCCCTGGCGGTCGTAAGCTTTTATATAAACCTCCACGGGATAGGTTTCACCACCATCTCCATCCCGAGACCAGGACACATCCACAATTCGATCACCGTGAATTTCCAGTAGCCGTTTCAGTTCCTTACAGTGTTTACGGTGCACCGTTACACCTCGGCCCACAGATACGTAACCCACTACCTCATCTCCCGGTACGGGTTTGCAACAACCGGCAATGCTGGTCATCAAGTTATCAACACCGTTGATACTGAACTCAGAGGTAATGGGATTAACCCGAGGTTTACGGGTATCTACCGGCAATAACTCCTGCTGCCGCTGGGAAGAGTCGCCACTGAATTCCTGAATATTATTCAGCACCTGACTGATTCGAATATCACCGGCACCCACGGAGGCATAAAGGTCATCAGAACTGCGCAAATTGAGCAGTTGTGCCACTCGATCCAGATTTAATTTACCCACATCCAGGCGCTTAAATTCTCTATCAAGGATTGCCCGTCCGTCTTCGATGTTGCGGTCGCGGTCCTGAAGCTTGAACCAATGCACCACTTTGGCCCGGGCGCGGCTGGTGCCAATAAAGCCCAATGAGCTTTGCAACCAGTCACGGCTGGGTCTGGATTCACTGCCTTTGAGAATCTCAACCTGTTCCCCTGTATGCAGCGGGTAGTTCAACGGCACGATACGGCCATTCACTTTTGCACCGCGACAGCGGTGCCCCACCTCGGTGTGCACATGGTAGGCAAAATCCAGCGGGGTTGCGCCCTTCGCCAAATCCACCACATGACCGTCAGGCGTAAATACGTAAACCCGCTCATCAACAATTTCTTCATTGAATTCCGATAAGGCGCTGCTTAAAGCATTATCGCCAAGCTCTTCCTGCCACTCCAGCACCTGCCGCAACCAGGCGATCTTTTCATCGTAGCTGTCAGACTTGCCGGTGCTGCCTTCTTTGTAACGCCAATGGGCACACACACCCAGCTCCGCTTCTTCGTGCATATCGTGTGTACGGATTTGTACCTCTAACACTTTTCCTTCAGGGCCCAGCACCGCAGTATGAAGAGAGCGATATCCGTTTTCTTTTGGGGTTGCAATATAGTCATCAAATTCACGGGGTATGTGTTGCCAAATATTGTGCACAACACCCAGAGATGCGTAGCAATCTCGAATATCGGGCACCAAAACCCGAACCGCTCGAATATCGTAAACTTGGTAAAAATCGATATTCTTGCGCTTCATTTTGCGCCAGATACTGTAGATGTGTTTAGCCCGACCGGAGATATCAGACTCAACGCCAACCCGAGCCAATGCCTCGTGAAGCTGATCCACCACACCTTTAATATAACCGTCTCGTGCCAGCCTTTTCTCATCCAGCAATTTGGCAATACTTTTATAGGCATCCGGTTGTAAATAGCGAAAAGAAAGATCTTCCAGCTCCCATTTTAAATGACCGATACCAAGACGGTGGGCTAACGGAGCGTAAATGTTGAAAACTTCCGATGCCACCTTCTGCTTTCTTTGTTCCGGAGCTTCTTTAACTGCACGTATGGCACAGGTACGCTCGGCCAGCTTAATCAATGCTACCCGCACGTCATCCACCATGGCCACCAGCATCTTACGCAGGTTATCCAACTGATCCGTAGCCTGGCCTAACACCACACGGTTTTCCGTTTTCATCACGGTGCTGATAGCCGCCATGCGTAAAACGCCTTCCACCAGTTTGGCAATATCATTGCCCGCCGTCTTGCTCACTGCCCCTAAACTAGTTTGACCCTCGCGTACCGCTCGATAAATCACCGCCGCTTTCAATGCGTCGGTATCCAGTTTTAGTTCTGCTAAAATATCCGCGATTTCTAAGCCAGTGCGGAAACTACTAAAATTTTCGGCCCAGGTGGTGCCATCGCGGGAAGCTTTGGTTTCCAGCTGTTGGGCCATCTCCGCCACTTCACGCAGCCCCGCCTCATCCGTGATTTCCACTTTATCTTTGATTCGTTCGATCCAGGCATCAAGATCTACACTGCCATCTTCTCGAATTACCTGGTTGTTACGTACGGTGACCATGTTAGTGTTCCGGCTCGAAAAGGGCTATGGATTCCACATGAGTGGTGTGAGGAAACATATCCATTACTCCCGCTTTTAACAAACGATAGCCCTGTTTTTTCAGTTCGCCTGCGTCCCTTGCCAAAGTGGCGGGGTTACAGGACACGTAAACAATCCGTTGTGGTTTAAATACTGTCATCTTGGTGACGATTTCCAGAGCACCGGACCTGGGTGGATCAATCAGTATTTTATTAAAACCCGATTTAGCCCAGGGTTGGTTATCAAAGTCGCGGGTCAGATCTGCACCGTAAAACTCCACATTGCTCACATCATTGTGCAAAGCATTTTCACGGCCTCGTTCAACCATGGCTTCATCACCCTCAACCCCCACAACGGTGGCAGCGGTACGTGCCATGGGCAAAGTAAAATTACCTAAACCACAAAACAGATCCAGTACTCTATCTTCCGGTTGCAAATCCATCAGTTCTAATGCCCTATCAATCATTTTCTGATTGATTTCCTGATTCACCTGGGTGAAGTCATTGGGATGAAAACGCATATCCAAATTGTACCGTGGCAATCCATAACTTAAGCGTTGCAGATTGTCTTCGGGCCAAATTTTATGAACCGTATCATTGCCACCGGGCTGCAAATAAAGATGCAGCTGCCGTTGCTTACAAAATTCCAGTAACTGATTTATATCCTGATCCCCCAGAGGTTCTAAATGTCGCACAATAATGGCAACGGCATCATCACCCTTGGCAACTTCGATCTGCGGAATAACGGTTCTATTTTGCAAACCGTAAATCAGCGCTTTCAGGTCTGGGAAAGCCAACCCTACTTCCGGCGTCAGCACGTGGCATTGATCGATCTCGGCCAGAAAGCTATTGCGCTTTTCACGGAACCCCACCAACACTGCGCCTTTTTTCTCAACGTACTTCACGCCAAGGCGGGCTTTACGACGATAGCCAAATAACGGCCCCACCATGGGCTCAAGAACTTGCTCGGGCTTTTGACCACCAAAATGGGCTAACTGTTCCATCAAAACGTCGTTTTTCATGGTGATCTGACCTTCGGTACTCATATGTTGCAGGCTACAACCGCCGCACAACAAAGCCTGGGCACATCGGGGATCCACCCGTTGCGGGCTGCTGGATATAATCTCCACCGCCCGACCTTCGTCCAACTTGCTACGTTTGGACGTGTATAGAAACTGCACCTGTTCACCGGGCAAGGCACCATCAACGAATACGGTTTTACCCTCGATGTGGCCCACTCCCCTGCCATCATGACTGATACCGTCTATGGTCAGTTCCACAGGATCGGTAGGCAGATTGTTTTTTTTTCTTCGTCGTGCCATTTAGTTACTGCCTTCCCATTGATTTAAAAACTCTTTGAAGTGGGGTTTATCTTCTCTTTGCAGATAGCTCTTGGTAATGTCCAGCTCCTGTTGATAACCGTACTCTTCGATGTGGCCCCTTATGAGCTGAAAACGCAAATAGACCAACCAGGTATTCAGCACATCGGTTTCGCAATAATCGCGAATGGCTTTGATATTCCCAGCCAGAAAAGTACTCCATACTTTGTCACCACTCATGCCCATTTTGCCCGGAAAACCCAGCAGCGTAGCCATCTGATCCAAGGGCACGAATGCGCGGTTGTTGTAGAGCGCCAGTAAATCCATTAAATCCGTGTGCCGGTCATGGTAACGGCTTAGATAATTATTCCATTTGAAGTTTTTATCATCCTGGCCCTGGTCCCAGTAGCGCGGGCTTGCTACGCCATGCACCAAAGACCGATAGTGCAAAACCGGTAGGTCAAAACCGCTGCCATTCCAGCTAACCAGAGTGGGAGAATAACGTTCCACAATATGGAAAAATTTTTCCAGAATCTCTTTTTCGCTTGCTTCTTCCCCCCCCAAAGTCCAAACCGCAATTTGGTCGCGGGAACGGAACACGGCGGAAATAGCCACAATCCGCTGTAGATGGTGACGCAGAAACTCCTTGCCAGATTCTTGCTGACGCAAGCGGAACATGGCCGCCCCAGCAGCTTCATCATCCAAACCCTGAAGATCAAATAGCCGTCTTCCGGCTTCCACATCGGGTACCGTTTCAATGTCAAAAACGAGAACATTCATAGAAACTACTTATTGAAAACGCCAGTGGAAAGGTAGCGGTCACCGCGGTCGCAAATGATGGCGACGATTACTGCATTTTCCACTTGAGATGAAAGCTGTAAGGCACCAGCCACAGCGCCCCCCGATGATACACCGCAAAATATGCCTTCTTTAGCTGCCAGATCACGCATGGTGGTTTCTGCATCATTTTGTTCGATATCGATTACCCGATCGACTCTGGATGCATCAAATATCTTGGGGAGATAAGCCTCAGGCCAACGCCGAATCCCAGGGATGGAAGAACCCTCTTTGGGCTGTAACCCGACGATTTCAATGGCGGGATTTTGCTGTTTTAAATAGCGGGAAGTACCCATAATGGTGCCGGTTGTACCCATGGAGCTGACAAAGTGAGTTACGCTGCCTTTGGTATCACGCCAAATTTCCGGGCCGGTGCCTTCATAGTGGGCCAAGGGGTTATCTTGGTTAGCGAACTGGTCCAAAACCACGCCTTTGCCTTCACGTTGCATTTGCTCAGCCAGGTCTCTAGCACCTTCCATACCTTGTTTTTGGGTGACTGATACCAGCTCCGCACCGTAAGCTGCCATAGCGTCCCTGCGCTCCTGGCTCATATTTTCCGGCATGATTAGAACCATACGATAGCCCTTAATGGCAGCGGCCATTGCCAAAGCGATGCCGGTATTGCCACTGGTGGCTTCGATCAAGGTATCCCCGGGCTTGATATCTCCACGGGTTTCGGCCTGTTGGATCATGCTGATGGCTGGCCGGTCTTTCACCGAGCCCGCTGGGTTGTTACCTTCCAGCTTGACCAAAATGGTGTTATTTGTGTCTCCAGGCAAACGCTGTAAACGGACCAGAGGCGTGTTTCCAAGATAACTTTCTATTGTGGGATAATGCATTTTAGCGCTCGCTGCTCCCTGAAAAATTCCTCTATTGTAACCTGAGGGCAAGCGCTATCCTATTCTTTAGGCGAAATTAGCATAACGAAATCAACCACTATGGTGACGTTTGCTCCAGATCATCTGCTCAAGAATGACGTATACTGGATAAAACCGGATTGGGCCACCACGTGATTAAACTAAAACAATTACTAACATTAAAGCGCATGGGTTTAAGAGCACGGGCAATGCTGTTCAGCTCAGTGCCCGTACTATTTATCGGTGTTTTATTGGCCACTTTCTTTGTCCAGCAGCGCTTCCACGATCTGGAACAATCCCTTGAAAAACAAGGGGAAATGATAGCCACAGCATTCTCCCATGGCATTTTTGAGAGCCTGACCCAGCGCCAGGGGCATACCATTCCATTCTATGCCCAGCGGATATTGGAGGAAGATAATGTCCGATCGGTGGCCGTATACGACCTGGATGGAGAACTGCTGACCCGCGCCGGCCCTAAAATGCGCCCCCTGGAGCCCGGGGTATCACTCATCCCGCCGCCAAGTACCAAGTCCGCCCTGAAGCGGGTAACGCTCTCAACCATTCGAATTATTCACCCCATCTACCCGGCTTCCTCCTATCACCCACTGGCGGCAAAGCACGGCACGGCGGGCTGGATCGAAATCGAAGTGGATAGATCCAATCTACTGATCGAAGAGTACCGCAGCATACTTTACGCAGTCTCCGCGTTAGCCATCGCCATCATCCTAAATGCCATTATCGCGGTGAGGTTTTCCAGTGGCATCGGCTCCGTGGTACAGAGGCTTAGACAAGCACTCAAACAAATAGCCGCGGGCAACCTTCAGGTTCGCCTGGAAGAAGACGCCTATGGGGAGCTGCGAGATCTACAGGTTTCACTAAACCAGGTGGGAAGCACATTACTTAAGGGTCAACAGGACCTGCAACAAAACGTACACCAGGCAGAAGAGGACCTGCGCCAAACCATGGAGACCATAGAGATCCAGAACATTGAACTGGATTTAGCTCGCAAGGAGGCCCTAGAAGCCAGCCGTATCAAATCTGAATTCCTGGCGAACATGTCCCATGAAATTCGCACCCCATTAAACGGGATCATAGGCTTTACCAATTTACTGCTGAAAAGTCCCATATCCGCCACCCAAAAAGACTATTTGGACACCATTCAGAAATCGTCCAAAAACCTGCTTTCTATCATCAACGACGTTCTGGACTTCTCCAAAATTGAAGCCGGCATGTTGGTACTGGATCAAGCACCGCTCAATTTCCAGGAGATTGTAGAAGAAGTGCTGACCATCCATGCCCCCCTCGCCTACGAAAAAAGACTGGAACAAGTGAGCTTGTTCTATTCCGATGTGCCCACATTGATTATTGGAGATTCGCTGCGATTGCAACAAATACTCACCAATCTGGTGAATAACGCCATCAAGTTCACCGAGCAGGGAGAGGTGGTGGTCAGAGTGATGCTGGACCACCAGAAAGATGACGCGGTCATCATTAAAGTTAGCGTAAGCGATACCGGTATTGGTCTAAGTAAGGAAGAACAAAGGGCGCTGTTCAACGCCTTTCGCCAAGCCGACACCAGCACCGCAAGACGTTTTGGTGGTACCGGGCTGGGTTTGGTTATTTCGAAACATCTGGTGGAACTCATGCGCGGTCAAATCGGCCTGGAAAGCGAACCCGGTCAGGGCTCAACATTTTGGTTCACTTTCCGAGCAGATATACAAAACACTCGGGACACTCAAGAGCCTTCCCCCCTGGAACAGCGCTGCAATGTGGCCATTTATGATCACAACGCCACGGTGCGAGCCAATCTACGCAATGCCCTGCAAAAGCGGCACATGAATGTCACCGAATTTTCGGATCTTAAAGGACTAACAGCACTGATACAAAACAACAGCAGCGAAGGTCCCCACGCAATGATCATAGGGGTAAGCCCGCAAAAACCGCTCTACAGCGACGTCGCAAACCTTTATCGTGTGAATCAAGATCGTCTCCCCATAGCCATTTTGGGCAACCCTGAAGATCAGAAAGTCATTGGCGAACTTACCAATCGCACCGACATACACCTTATAAACAAACCGATTTGCCAACAAAAGGCTTATCAGCAACTACTGGGATTGCTTAAGAGCTCTCCAAATCCTTCCCAGAAAACCCTTGCTCAAGACAATCAAACATCCCCTCAAGGTCTCCCAGGCAAAGCTCGTGTAAAAGTAATCGCGGTTGATGACAACGACGCCAATCTCAAGCTTTTGCAAGTACTGCTGCACGGCTTGGGAGTTGAGGTATTTGCCTGCGATAGCGGTATAAAAGCCCTGGAACAAATGGAACACCAAAGTTTTGATCTGGCCATTTTAGACATTCGAATGCCAGTGATGGATGGCATTGAAGTAGCTAAGCGCATTCGGGAGATGGAAGGCGAAGCAAAACGAACCCCTATCATTGCCCTCACCGCCCACGCCATGGATAACGAAAAACAAGAGTTGCTGAAAGTAGGTATGGATGGCTATTTGACCAAACCCATTGATGAAGCACAGTTAATACAGCTAATTGAACGTTGGACAGGAGAAAAAGTCAGCTCGGGTTCATCCCAGCAGCAAAGCCCCGTGGACAGTAAAACCGAATTGGCGGTGGATATGGATCTAGGGCTGAAATTGGCTAACTACAAGCAAGATCTGGCGGAAGAGATGCTGGAAATGTTATTTAACTCCCTCAACAAAGACAAAGAAGTGATTCAGGTTCTATTGGAAGATGAGGACTTTGAAACTCTGCAAGAAGTGGTGCACAAGCTCCATGGAGCTACCCGCTACACAGGCGTACCCGATTTGCAAAAAGCGTCCAATGAGTTGGAAGAGTGTTTGAAATTGGACGATCAGATTCGGGTTCAAACCTGCTGTGAGCAGTTACTAATTGAAATTGATCGGGTGCTGGATTGGTGCCAGGAGCACCGGAACATGATCGCTTAATTTTGACAGCGGTTTATTCCGCCTCCAGTACCACAAAAGCCAGTGCGCTGGTCTTTTCATCCGTTAACGAAAGATGAATTCGAGTTACGCCCAGGGATTCCGCTCTAGCCAGGGCAGGCCCGGTAAACGTCAACTGAGGCGCTCCCAAGTCATTATTGGATACGTTCACCTGTTTCCAGGTGATACCCTGAGCGAACCCCGTACCCAAAGCCTTCACCGCCGCTTCCTTGGCAGCAAACCGCTTGGCCAGGAAAGCCGCTTGGTTCACCTTGGTAATAAAAATTTCGAACTCTTCTTCTGTGAGCAGGCGTTGGGCAAATTTTTCTCCTTTGCGGGCGATTGATTCTTCCATCCGTGAAATCAACACCAGATCGGTTCCCATCCCTACAATCACTGGGCACACCCCAGCATCAACGCTTTCATTTCCTGCACCGCTTGCTTCAACCCAACAAAAAAAGCGCGGGCCATAATTCCATGGCCAATATTCAATTCGTTAATACCCGCAATACAGGCAATGGGTTCCACGTTATGATAATTCAAGCCGTGCCCCGCATTTACGATCAAGCCCTGTTCCAGAGCAAACGCCACCGCCAACTTAATACGGTCCAATTCTTCTATTTGCCTGGCTCCGCTCTCTTCCGCGTAGGCTCCGGTGTGAATTTCAATAACCGATGCTCCCGATTGTTTGGCCGCTAGAATCTGATCCTGTTCCGGATCGATAAACAAGGACACATGGACGTTTGCCGCCCCCAATCTGCTCACCGCTTCAGTAATACGGGGTAATTGGCCCGCCACATCCAGGCCCCCTTCTGTGGTCAGTTCCTCGCGCTTTTCCGGCACCAAACAGCAGTACTCCGGCTCTATCTTTTCAGCAAACGCCAGCATTTCATTGGTCACTGCCATTTCCAGATTCATACGGGTCTGCAGGGTTTGACTTAGCAATTCCACATCCCGTTCCTGTATATGGCGACGATCTTCACGCAAGTGCACAGTGATACCATCGGCTCCCGCTTCTTCCGCCAGCAGTGCCGCCTGCACCGGATCCGGGTATCGGGTACCTCGGGCCTGCCGCAGTGTCGCCACGTGGTCAACATTGACCCCTAGTAAAATTCGGTTGTGGATGTTTTGTGCCACGCTCTATTCCTTGATTGAATCAGCTATAGGTTTGAGTTCTATTTGGAGCAACTTTGATCTTAGAATTACCCGATAATCTGCGTGGGTTGTCAACAGTTGGTTAACATTAGTCTGAGTGTGAGCAAATTTTTTCGTCGAGTCTCGTTCCTGTTAAGAGAGCACAGGCCACATCTGGGTTAGACGGGAAGTACCAATGTAAATACGAAGCGGTAACGTTATTCAATTGATAAATTTTTTCCCCAGTCTTGCCCAATTTTGTTGTAGCTGTTTTATGCTCCATATCAGGTAACTCTTGTTCAGCTAGCTCTTGATCAACTAATTCTGGCACTGAGCTGGAATAATGGAAAGTATTGGCCAGAATCTCTCCGTCTTGTGTTTCAAGCCTCTGCCAACCAAGGGCTTGAAGGCGAGTATGGACCTGAATGGCCAGGGGCAAGCGCCCACACAACTGAGCCACTTCACCTTCAGTAGAAGTGACTTTGTTTGAAAGATAAATCATACCGCCACACTCAGCCAGTATATGGCCGCTGAATGCTTGAACGCTTTCCATGTAACTGATGTTTTGGCTTAAAGCTTTCAGATGCAGCTCAGGATACCCTCCTGGCATATACAAACAATCACATTCAGGACAAGCACTATCATTGAGAGGTGACGTCCATATAATGGTAGCGCCTTGATCCATCAAAAAATCCACATTAGCAGCATAGACAAAACTAAAGGCTTGGTCCTTGGCAATCGCGATTGTCTTTCCTGCTAATCGCTGTGAAGTCACTTCCAATTGATTTTTTCTTTTAAAGTTAACTCTAGGCGGCAGTTCAGTTATAGCAGAGCCATCAATTTGATCCGCCGCCAGATCAATTCGTTGCTGAATATCCTGTATTTCTTCTGCTTGCACCAGACCTAGATGTCGTTCGGGGAAACTGATTTCATCCTGCCGGTACAGTGTTGCCAATAAAGGAATTGAAGGCGGCAGAAAACGATCGACCGATGCTTCTATCATAGCCTTATGCCCCTGACTCGCAACGCGATTTGCAACACACCCCAAAATAGAAAGATCGGTATCTGCGGTTGCCAGCCCCAACACTACAGCAGAAAAAGTTTCCGCCATAGCACTCGCATCAACAATGATTGCCACAGGAAAATTAAAACGTTTCGCCAACACGGCGGCGCTAAAGTCACTGTCAAACAGCCCCATCACGCCTTCAATCAATATCAGGTCAGCCCAACTGGCCGCTCGCAATAATAAATCATTGCAATGCTCTTCGGACATCATGCCGAGGTCCAGTGAATAGACAGTATGGCCGCTGGCCTGCCTCAGAATCATGGGATCAATGAAGTCCGGTCCAGCCTTAAACACGCATACCTTTCTACCTTTCCGGCTGTGCCAGCGAGCAAGAGCTGCTGTCAGCGTTGTTTTTCCCGAGCCGGATGATGGTGCAGCAATAAGCAGACAAGGACAAGAGGCTTTCTCGGGTAGGTTATTCATGGTCATTCGCTTATTGGTTGAATTTTAATGGAGCAGTTTAAGACATGGGAACCGCTAGCTAAACAGTTTCCGGCTTTGCAAAGGTTGATCACCCAGGTGAGGAGCCAAAGCCAATCGACTTAATCGTTTAGCGGCTTTTAATACTGCCTCATCCTCATACTGTTGTTGCGCAATTGCCATCAGTTCACTGCCAACAAAACAGCGCCCCAATAACTTGGAAGGTGGAGGCTGTATCTCAGATAAAACAAAACCCTGTTCAGGTTCATATAGGTACCAACTCTGGGCGTGAAAATCTGCGCCGGTGGCATCGCCAAATAACGGTATCTCGTAGCCAAGCTGACTTAATAAATGGTGTTCAAATATACGTAAGGTGGGTTCGAAATTGGATTGCAGCAGATTCTGTAGCGCTGCTTCATACAGTTCAAACAACTCCCCATAGGGCTCATGGCGATGTAATAAACGGGTCAGCAGCTCATTAAGATACATACCACTAAAAAGCTGCTTACCCTGCAATAAAACACTGTGGCCATCACTTTCCACTAGCGTACCGGTTTTCATGTCTGAGCGGCCATAGAATCCCACCGCCAATCGGGAAAAGGGTTGTAGCAAGCGGGACTTGGCGGCAGATTTGCCGGATCTTTTTATGCCTTTAAAAATAATAGGGACGCGCCCGATATCCCGAAAAAAGAACTCCACAATGGCACTGGTGTCGCGGAAGGGGCGGCTATGGAGAACATAGCCGATGTGGACGTCAGTATTGACCATCGTCGTAGCCCAGGCTACGGAGGGCACGCTCGTCGTCTGACCAGCCGCTTTTCACTTTGACCCACAGCTTTAGCATCACTTTGGCGTCAATCATCTGCTCGATATCCTTGCGCGCATCGCTGCCCACTTTGCGCAAACGGTCGCCTTTATCTCCAATCACTATGCGTTTCTGGCTGGATTTCTCCACCAAAATCAGCGCACTGATATGCCATACCTTACCGTCAAATTCGTATTCTTCAATTTCCACGCTACAGGCATAGGGCAGCTCTTTGCCCAATTGGCGCATTAATTTTTCTCTGACAATCTCTGCGGTGAGAAACCGGGAGGAACGATCTGTTATCTGATCTTCTGGATAAAAATGTTCATCAACCGGCAGCCTTTGATTAATTTCCTGCTGCAGTTGCTCCAATTGCTGATTGCGTAATGCGGAAATGGGGACGATGGCCTGAAAGGGGAACTTGGCACTCACCATTTCAATATAGGGCAGCAAATCATTCTTGTTAGCCAGAGTATCAAGCTTGTTAATGGCCAATATCACCGGCGCAGAATTGGATTGCAGTTTCGATAACACATGCTCATCCCCTTCGTTCCACTTGGTGCTGTCTACCACCATTACAATGACGTCCACATCCCGTACGGAACCCGTGGCCGCTTTGTTCATTAAACGGTTAATGGCCTTGGGCTGTTGCTGATGAATACCCGGTGTATCCACAAAAACCGATTGCACCGGACCGTCGGTTTTTATGCCCAATACCCGATGGCGAGTGGTCTGTGGTTTGCGGGAGGTTATACTGATTTTTTGCCCCAGCAAATGGTTCATTAGAGTGGACTTGCCCACGTTGGGCCTGCCTACGATGGCCACGTAACCGCAACGGGTATCTGCTTTAGGTTGATCCATTGATCATTCCCCCGAGTATTGGTTGAGTGACTGTTGTATCTGGTCCAAAACCCTTCCAGCAGCCATCTGCTCTGCCGTTCGACGGTTCTGACCCTCGCCTTTTGTGGTTATCTCCAAAGCTGACACCAGACATTCAACCACAAACTGCTGGGCATGGGATTTACCCGCCACGTCAACGATCTGGTATTCAGGCAATGGTAACTTGCGGGATTGCAGCCACTCTTGCAAACGTGTTTTATTGTCTTTTACGTTGTCTTCCAGGGTCAGGCTACCTAACCGATCCTTATACCAATGGAGAATCTGTTGTCGGCAGGCATCCAGGCCACCGTCCAGATAAATGGCGCCAATAATGGCTTCAACCGCGTCAGCCAAAATGGAATTACGGCGCGACCCACCGGATTTCAACTCGCCCGCACCCAGTAACAAATAAGGCCCGAGCCCCAGCTGCTGCGCCACTTTGGTTAGAGTTGCGCCTTTCACCATACTGGCTCTCAGGCGGCTAAGCTGGCCTTCTTTAGCCTCCGGAAAAAGATTAAATAGGGCTTCACCAATGACAAAATTGAGAATGGAATCCCCCAGGAACTCCAACCGCTCATTATTTTTTTGACCATCATAGCTGCGGTGGGTGAGTGCCAACTGTAAATGGTCAAGTTGGACGAAGGGATATTGAAGTAGTTTTGCAAGTTCTGTGGGGTTATTTCTCATTAACGCTTGGATTGCACTGTGGCGCTGTGTTTAAACTTCAGCACGGCATCCACATTGGCATAAAGTGGCACGCGCCTTTCATAGATAATTTCAATGAGCACTTCACCGTCTTCCTTTTTAACCAAAATTTCATCCTTGGTTAATTTGACGTTGTTCACTTCCAAGCGTTTATTTATGGTAGCTCGAATTTCATTGGGGCCCATTCCAGTGGCTGCATTGCTTTCTGCAATATTTCTGACCGCTGTTTTCACCGCCATATCATCAAAATAGGGTGTCCAAAGCTTGGCCGCTGTTACCGCCATAAAGATCAACGATAGGACGATAAATAAAGTGCCCCATGTGGATGCGCCAACTTGCCTGTTCTTATTCACTATCATCAAATAAACCTCGCTGGTTAGCCTTGCTATGGCTATTCAACAAACTGGTTACGCTTGAAGCTAGGTATCCAACCGGGCATGTGCATCCAAATTGCGAATGCTTTCCCAACCACTAAACGATCGGGGACAAAATCCCAAAAACGACTGTCACGGCTGTTGTCACGATTATCTCCCAGCACAAAGTAGTGACCCTCAGGGACAACCCAGGTTTGAGCGAACTCCGCGGGCCGATCAGTGGTAATCATTATACTGTGATTAACCTCACCCAGAGATTCGTTATAAATCTTGAATTCTGGATGTGAAGGGGGAAATTGCGCTTCAAAGTCCTGCTCCACCTTACGGCCATTCAAATAGAGTGTCTTATTACGGTAACTGACTTCGTCACCGGGTACTCCCACTACCCTTTTAATATAGTTGATACTGGGCTTTTCGGGGTATTTAAACACCATGATGTCGCCGGTTTTAGGCTCGCCAATGGGCACAATCTGGTAACCCAATATGGGGACTCTCAGTCCATAGGCAAACTTATTCACCAGAATGTAATCGCCCACCAACAAAGTGGGCATCATGGAACCGGAAGGTATTTTAAAGGGCTCTACCAGAAACGAGCGCAGAATCAGTACCACCACCAGAACAGGAAAGAACGATTTCGGAAATTCCAACCATTGGGGTGGCTCTTCGTCTTCTGCCCTTTTGGGTTTGAAAACCAATAGGTCCAAAAAATAAAAGAAACCGGTGAAAGCCACCAGTGATACTAAAACGATCGCAAAATCAAAATCCATTATTTATCCACTTTAAGTACAGCCAGGAACGCATCCTGTGGAATCTCAACCCGACCCACCTGTTTCATGCGTTTTTTACCTTCTTTTTGTTTCTCTAGCAGTTTCCGCTTACGGGAAACGTCCCCACCGTAGCATTTTGCTAACACGTTTTTACGGAGTGCTTTTACGGTCTGGCGAGCGATGATTTTGCTGCCTATGGCCGATTGGATGGCAACGTCAAACATCTGTCTGGGAATCAGCTCTTTCATTCTTTCAGTTAGGGCTCGACCACGATATTCAGCTTGATCACGGTGGCAAATGATGGCCAGTGCGTCCACTCTCTCACTGTTGATAAGCACATCCACCCGCACCAGGTTACTGGGTTGGAAGCATTTGAACGTATAATCCAGAGACGCGTAACCTCGACTGGTGGACTTCAAACGATCAAACAGATCCAACACCACTTCCCCCATGGGAATTTCATATTGCACCTGCACCTGAGCCCCTAAAAACTGCAGATTTTTCTGCACACCGCGTTTTTCAACACAGAGGGTGATCACATTACCGAGATAATCCTGGGGCACCAGAATGTTCACTTCGGCAATGGGTTCACGAAACTCTTCCACTTTTGATGGATCAGGTAAATCCGACGGATTGTCTACGGATATCACTTCACCGCTTTTCAACATCAGCTCATAAATAACCGTGGGTGCGGTGGTAATCAGATCAAGATCGTACTCGCGCTCCAAACGTTCCTGAATGATTTCCATATGCAGCATCCCCAGGAAGCCGCAACGGAAACCAAAGCCCAGGGCATCGGATGACTCTGGCTCAAAATAGAGTGAAGCATCATTCAGGCTGAGCTTGTCCAGTGCATCGCGAAAACGTTCGTAATCATCCGAACTAACCGGAAAAAGGCCCGCATACACCTGAGGCTTCACCTTTTTGAAACCGGCCAAGCTCTCCACTTCGGGAGTTTTAGCGTGGGTAAGAGTGTCCCCCACGGGAGCCCCATGGATATCTTTAATGCCCGCTACCGCGAACCCTACTTCGCCTGCCTCAAGCACACCGGTTTCATAGCGTTTTGGGGTAAAAACCCCTACGCTGTCGATGATGTGCTCCTTACCGGTGGACTTCACGACAATCTTATCGCCCTTTTTGATGCGGCCGTCCACCACCCGTATAAGCGATACCACACCTAAATAGTTATCGAACCAGGAGTCAATAATAAGGCATTGCAGCTTACCTTCGCGGTCTCCCTTGGGTGCCGGAATGGTATGTACCAAACGCTCCAACAGATCATCAACACCCAGCCCGGTTTTGGCACTCACCTGGGCCGCATCGGTGGCTTCTATCCCAATAATGTCTTCAATCTCTTGAGCTACTCGATCTGGCTCTGCCTGGGGCAAATCGATTTTGTTCAGAACCGGCATCACCTCCAGCCCCTGATCAATAGCTGTATAACAGTTGGCCACGGATTGGGCTTCAACCCCCTGACCGGCGTCCACCACCAACAATGCCCCTTCGCAGGCGGAGAGTGAGCGTGACACTTCGTAGGAAAAGTCCACGTGTCCGGGAGTATCGATGAAGTTCAGTTGGTAGGTTTCACCGTCTTTGGCTTTATAATTCAGGGTGACACTCTGGGCCTTGATTGTGATGCCCCGCTCACGCTCGATGTCCATGGAATCCAGCACCTGAGCGGCCATTTCACGCTCGGACAACCCACCGCAGTTTTGGATGAATCGATCGGCCAGGGTGGATTTGCCATGGTCAATATGGGCAATAATAGAAAAATTACGTATACGATTTATGTCTGTCACGGGTATTTAACTTCAACTCGAAGGGGTGGTAAAGAAGCAGCGGCAATTCTACCGGTTTTCACCAGGCCTTGCATCAGCAGTTTAAGAGAGTAACAACACCTTGATATGAAAGGAATTATGGGCAGACCGCCACATTTCCGCCAGAGCCAAGCGGACGCAAAACCACCGGCTGGTAGCGGGGGTCTGTCTGATAACGCTTGAAGTGCCAACGTAAAACGCCAAAACCAACAACCAGACCAGCGCCTGCAGCCACCACCGTCAACCATTCCTGCGACCAGTAATGGTCCGCAGTTACAGCCAAAACAATCATTAGAACCAAGGGCAGCATGTAAGCCAATATCGAACTTCGCACCATAATATCTTCTGGAACACCTACCACCACCCTATCGCCCACAGCCACGGAGTATTCACAATTGGCTCGAATATGGTGGGTTTTTTGACCCAGCTTGGCTAGCGCACTGTGACCACAACCGGCCTTTGCCGAACAGGCGTCACAGGCAGACTGACGCAGGGTTTCCACCCATGCGCTTCCGTCATCTACCGCTACCACTTTTCCCACTTCTTCGATCATCAGCGTTCGTAACTCAATCTAAGACGAACTCACACTTTACCTAATCAGGGCTTTAAGGCCAAGGTATTTACATTATCAGCCACACGTTGAGCGGTTTTAAGTGGAACCTCACCCACCACGGTAACTGAAGCACCATTGGCGCTATGGCGTACGGCAACGGTGGCACCTCTAAACTGTACTGTTTGCTTGGCGTTGTTAGCATCAAAAAAAACAGTGAATGCCGCCAATCCGTCACTGTAAACCCGAGCGCTGAACTGACCTTCTCCCTGCATCTGCATGTAATCCTTAACTTGTTGAAAACCCTCAGGTAACCAACCAACACCCCAGTTTTTGGCGGGGTCGCGGTTTGACTGCAATTGAGCCTTGGTAGCTGAGTTTAGCGGCGCATCGCCGGGCTTTAACCCAGGACTGGGCTCAAAGTCCGCCTTAGTGAGGGGTGTATCCAAATCCAGACTAACAAACTCAAAAACCTCCAATGGCTGTTGCTGTTCACCCATGGTTTGGGATTTAAGTAGTAATCCGGTGCGGCTGTCGAGCCAGAGTTGATAACCATAGCGATTATCATCTTTTGGAATCACATCAATACGCTGTGCCTGGCGGCCCGCAATTCTTCCACCGGAAGACAGCTTCAGCTGGTAAAAACGGCTGTAGTGCTCCACTCCTTTGCGGGGGCCAAACAAACTACCCGCCGGTGATAACCTGCGGGCTGTTCTCTGGTGCAGGCAAACCACTTGGCTGCCCTTTCGAATAATCTCTGCCGGTTCACCACTGAGCTGTACGATACGACTCCAGGACTCTCCTTCGAAAGGGGCGTGGTAAATGGACAAAGAACTTAATTGACCACCACTCAGGTGGGCAGACAAGCCACGATAACTCATTGCTTCCGATGCCTGCACCATCCGTTGCAACCATTGTTTAGGGGACAAATTCTCAGCCACAACCCATTGAGAAGCACCCACCAACCACAGGAGCAAAGCCATTAAAACAGGATACTTTGCCATCAATTAGCGCTCCACGGGCGCCTTTTGGGATTGGCTGGAAACCTCTCGCACATAGGGCTCCAAACCGGTGGCGGTGGACATGGCTGCGTTTCCGGAGTGTGAGAAAAGATAGTTGTTTATATGCTTGTCGTTGCCAACACGATAGCGAATGATTTCCCCTTCGTGTGCGACGCGATAAGCAGCGGGGGCGCCCGAACCACCTTGGGCCACGGTGGTAAACGGACTAGTAGACCGACTATTTGCCAGGATGGGGGATGGACTGGAGGATGCTGGGCTCAAACTGCTGTCAGCGGACACCAGGGATTGCGGAGCAGAGGAATGGCTGTCAGCGCCGAAATTTTGCCAACCTAAAATCACTGCAGCGGAGACTGAGGCTGCCACCGCCACATTAGTGAATGGCTTAAGCCAGGGTGTCGCCTTAGATTCAACGGGGATGGGCTGGGGTGCAGGCTCATGGGCAAGTGCCTGTTGTACTCTTTGGGAAATATCAATCTGGGCCCACTGGCTTGCATGACCATTGGTTTGCTTACGCATCACCGAGCTACACAATTGATACCGAGCCCATTTCTGGGAAAGGTCATTATCCTGCTGTACGTTCTTCATCACTCGCCGAAGCTCAAGCTCACTGACTTCGCCGTCCATCAGTGCAGACAACTCTTCCACTCTTGCTTCCTGGTCTGTGTTCTCCTGACCCATACTATGCTCACCCTTAAATTCCTGACCCATGTTCCGACCTTCCAAAATCTCTGTTCATGCTCAATTTCAATAACACTGAATTCAAATACTCTGAATCCGTTTGTCTATGGCCTCGCGGCCACGAAAAATACGCGATCTGACGGTTCCCACTGGGCAATCCATTACCTCGGCAATCTCCTCATAACTCAAACCATCGAACTCCCGCAAAGTCACGGCTGTGCGCAAATCGTCGGGCAAATCTTTCAACGCCTGGAATACCACCTGCTCAAGCTGATCCCGCATCATCTGCCTCTCGGGGTCGGCAAAGTCCTGCAGTGCTTCACCACCACTGTAGTACTCCGCATCACCCACCTCAACATCGGTGTCAGGGGGCCTTCGACCTCGGGATACCAAGTGGTTTTTAGCGGTATTCACTGCTATGCGATAAATCCAAGTATAGAATGCACTATCGCCACGAAACCGCTCTATGGCCCTGTAGGCCTTGACGAATGCATCCTGTGCCACATCCATCGCCTCATCAGGGTCTCGAACAAACCTTCCAATAACAGCCAACACTTTGTGTTGATATTTCTTTACCAGCAAGTCAAAAGCGTGTTTGTCTCCTTGCTGAACACGTTCTACCAACAGCTGATCGGGATGACGCTCAGCCATCAATCAAAACTCCTTCACCAAAACCCCTACAACCAGTAACTGAGGTTCATACATTAAAAGACCCATGGACATCCGCATAGTTCCCCCAATCGAGCGCATATTTACATTAGGAAACCAAGACAACCCTTAGATTCTAGGTTGCCCCCGGTCATTTGAGCCAAGTCGTTGTATAATAGCGCTTTCTGCAGACAATTGAGCCGTCAGAATTCACTATTTTCCAACCGTAACAGCTGATAGATCTATGAATCGATACAAACACGATATTTTGGTTATTGGCAGCGGCGCTGCTGGCCTCACCGCCGCCCTTCATTTGGCCCCTTTCGCCAAAGTGGGGGTTCTCAGTAAGGGCTCGTTAACCGCCGCCAACACCTACTACGCCCAAGGTGGCGTGGCAGTGGTACTGGATGAAGGTGACTCTGTTGAAGCCCATATCAACGATACATTAAAAGCCGGTGGCGGCCTCTGTCGCGAAGATGCCGTGCGATTTACGGTGGAAAATGGCCCGGACGCCATCCGTTGGCTAATCAATCAAGGGGTTGGCTTTACCCAGGAGGTGCATGCCGATGGCCATCAGGAGTACCACCTCACTCGAGAAGGGGGCCATAGCCACCGCCGCGTGATCCATGCTGCTGACGCCACAGGTTACGCCATATCCAACACTCTGATTGAGAAAGTACAGCAGCAGAACAATGTGTCGCTGTTCGAACAACGGGTGGCGGTGGACCTCATCACCAGCCAAAAGCTGGGTATTCGAGGCAAGCGCGCCTATGGCGCTTATGTCCTAAATAACCAAACCGGGCAGGTGGAAGTTCACGAAGCCAAATTTGTGGTAATGGCCACAGGCGGGGCCAGCAAAGCCTACCTTTACACCAGTAACCCGGACGTGGCCACCGGTGACGGGATCGCCATGGCCTGGCGCGCCGGCTGCCGGGTGGCCAACATGGAATTTAACCAGTTCCACCCCACTTGCCTGTACCATCCTGACGCCCGCTCGTTCCTGATAACCGAAGCCATCCGCGGTGAAGGAGGCCAACTGAAACTGCCCAACGGTGAGCGTTTTATGCAGAACTTTCATCCTATGAAAGAACTGGCACCCAGGGACATAGTGGCACGGGCCATCGACCATGAAATGAAGCGCCTGGGTGTGGATTGTCTGTTCCTGGACATTTCCCACAAACCGAAGAGCTTCATCAAGAGTCATTTCCCAACGGTCTATGACCGCTGCAAAAGCCTGGGCATTAATATTACCCAAGAGCCCATTCCCATTGTGCCTGCGGCCCACTATACCTGCGGCGGTGTAATGACTGATTTAAACGGTCGTACCGATGTAGCCGGACTCTACTGTATTGGCGAAACCGCCTTCACGGGTCTTCATGGTGCCAACCGCATGGCCAGCAACTCCCTATTGGAGTGTATGGTATACGCCATATCAGCCAGCAAAGATATTGAAGCCCTGGACATGGCATCTCTGGACATTCCCCCCATTCCTCCCTGGGATGACAGCCAGGTAACCCACTCAGACGAAGCCGTGGTGATTTCCCACAACTGGGAAGAGTTACGCCGCTTTATGTGGGATTACGTGGGTATTGTGCGCACCGACAAGCGACTGCACCGGGCAACCCATCGTATTAACCTGTTGAAGCAGGAAATCCTGGAGTACTACAGCAACTTCAAAGTGAGCAACGATTTAATTGAATTGAGGAACCTGGTTCAGGTGGCAGAACTTATCATTCGTTGCGCATTGTCCAGGAAAGAAAGTCGTGGACTGCATTACACCCTGGACTACCCGGATATGCAGGCAAACCCTGTGGACACGGTGTTAACACCCAGCAATTACGCAGCGGATGCGTGGAACGAAAAAGACTGATGCACTTTATCCGTCAAGGTTGTGAGCAGGAGACCAGCGCAAAAAAACCTGCAGCCTGCGAAACGACTCTGGCCCCACCATGGTGGGCGTCACAATAAAATGGTAATTGAGAAAAAAACGGCCGCGGAAGCTAAGGCGAATGAAGCGCCTGTCCAAACGGCTGTTACTGTGCAACAAAAATGGACCTCGCCGTTGCCGGTTTTGATATTCGATCATCCAACCACGGGGAGTTAACCATATCTTCCTCACCGAATAACCGAGCTTTAATAGTCCCTGCCTGCACACGGAATACAGCATGCTGCCCCATACCAGAGATACTCCAACACCATGAACAACCGTGAAACCGCTGCCTGATTCAACGGACATCAGCACAATCGCCACCAGGGCTAAAAAATGTAACAGCGCGATAAGGGCACTAAAACCGTAACTGGGAACAAAATGAAGCCTGGGGTTCCACATGGTTCAGGATGGTTTGCGGTGGAGAACCATGGACACAATACGGGCAATGTCTGCCTGCTCAGGAACGGAGCGGTGGGTGAACCACTCAAACATATCCACATCGTGTTGCTCCAAAAGTTTTTCGAACAGGCGCTGGTCTTCTGCACTTAAATGGGTAAAGCGCTCCTCAAAAAAGGGCAAAAGCAGTACTTCCACTTCCTTGATGCCTCGGCGACATTGCCAGCGTAATTTTCGTAAATGCTCCGCATCCACAGAACTTGAAGACTCACTCATGAATCGGTCTACCCTAATGGCAAAAGCCGTAGTATAAAGAAATCCAAGCGCGGGGCCTATTTGTCTATAAGATTTCCCCGCAATCCCTAAAACAGTTTCTTAATGAAGGACTATAACCATGTGGTCAAGCAGTAGCACCGTCAATCTGGACCCGGAGTGGGGAACATATATTAATAGCCTGGATGATGAAGCCCAAGCCATAGAAGAAGGCAAGCCCTTTGCTGCTCTGCTGGATGGCGTCGGCCTGATCAAAGCAGAAGGTGAGGACGCCGAAACCTTTTTGCAGGGCCAAACCACCTGTGACTTCACGTCTGTGAAGAAAAACTTACCCAAGCTGGGTGCTCATCTAAATGTAAAGGGGCGTGCCCAAAGCACCTTTATTGCCTTCAAGCTAAACGATTGTTTCTATTTGCTTATGGGCGCGGATCAAGTGGAGCCCACTTTGGCGGCATTGAACAAATACGCCGTTTTTTCGAAAGTGGCCCTAACCCAGTGCAGTGATTTACTGGTCGTTGGCCTGGGGGGCCAAAATATCCAAGATACCATTCAAGCCCTCTTTGGCAGCAGCCCTGAATCAGGGTGCCTAAACGCCATCAGTGCGGGCGCAGTAATGCAGATTCCCCACCTTGGTTATTTGGCCGTCATCACTGCTGAGAATATGCAATCCATCGTGGACTCAATTAAACAACAGCCAATCACACTTTGTGGCGACAACGCTTGGAACCTGCACAGGATAAACAGTGGGTTTCCACAAATATCCGCGGCAACATCCGAACAATGGATTCCCCAAGAAATAAACTATGAGCTGATTGAAGGGGTTAGCTTTGACAAAGGCTGCTATAAGGGTCAGGAAATTGTGGCTCGGATACATTACCGTGGCAAACCCAAAGTTCGCACCGCAATAGCGTCCATAGAAAGCAGCACTCCCCTGACCGAAGTTAAACCTGGAGACAAAATCACCGGACAGGAACAATCCGGCTCCCTGCTTGAAGTGGCAAGAGTGAGTGAACGCACACTAAAAGCGTTAACCACCCTGAAAGTTTCCGTTTCGGAATCAGAAAACCTCAAGTTAGAACAAAATGATGACAGCCAAATCCGAGTGCTTCCCCTTCCCTATGCTATAACTTAAAAGGTTATGTCTTTTCACCTTGTATAGTGGAAGTGGAGCCCTACCAGATGACCAATGTCGCTGAAGTTGCATTACAGGAAATTAACGAACTGATCGACAACGATCAACTGGTGTTGCCCACCCTTCCGGAGGTGGCCCTTAAAGCCAGGGAAACTGCTGAAGACCCAGACGCTTCAGCAGCAGACCTGGCGAAAGTGATCAACAATGACGTGGCCATGACCGCCCGCATCATTAAGGTTGCCAACAGCCCCATAATGCGAGGTAGCCGAGAAATTGAAGACGTGCAGATGGCCATTGCCCGCTTGGGGATCACCTGCATTTCCAATTTGGTTACGGGTTTAGCCATGGAACAAATGTTCCAGGCCACATCCGATTTTATCGACAAAACCATGCGTCAGTCCTGGCATCACAGCACAGAGGTTGCTGGTATTGCCAATGTGTTGTGTAAGCACTACACAAAATTGAAACCGGATCAAGCCACTCTCGCGGGCCTGGTGCATCAAATTGGCGTACTACCCATACTCACCTATGCGGAAGAGTCTGACCGGCTCAGCGACCCCATTACTTTGCAAAATGTGATAAAGGCCATTCACCCCAAGGTGGGCGAGAAGATTTTACAAACCTGGGAATTTCCCGCTGAACTGATTGCGGTGCCCACCAACTACTTAAACTTTACCCGCGACACCAAGAGCGACAAACCGGACTACGCGGACGTGGTAATGGTGGCCAACCTACAGACCTTTATGACTAAACCAGACCATCCTTATATGCAGATGGACTGGTCATTGATATCGGCCTTCAATCGAGTGGGCTTAGACCCCAATATAGAAGAATCCGGGGAAGAAGATCTCAGCGCCGAAATGGAAGCCGCCATGGCCATGCTACAGGCCTAGGGTTTCTTAATCCTAAGCTTAAGATTCCTTCTCAAATAACTTTTGGATGCTGGAGAAATCCTTCACGCCCCAACCTTTTCTGGCCTGTTGCCCAAAAAGACTTTTGGCTAAAGACCCCATGGGGGTAATGGATTGGCTTTTCATAGCAGCCTGCATAGCCAATCCCAGGTCTTTATTCATCAAGTTAACCTGAAAGCCACCGTTATACTGATTACTGGCGGGGGCTTGCTCCATCACGCCTGGGTAGGGGTTGTACAATTCCAGAGACCAGTTGCGGCCAGAGCTTTGCAACATGATGTCCGACAATACTTTGGGATCAAGACCATTATCCACGCCCAACTGCAGAGCCTCCGCAGTACCCGCCATATGAATGGCCAACAGCATGTTATTGCATATTTTCGCGGTCTGCCCTGCACCATGATCCCCGGCATGGAATACGTTTTTGCCCATTTGCTGCAGAATGGGTTGCGCCTTTTGAAACGCCTCTTCACTGCCTCCCACGATAAAAGTGAGGGTTCCCGCCTGAGCACCACCAACCCCACCGGACACGGGAGCATCAATGGCGCTGATGTTTTTCGCTTTGGCTGCCGTTGCCAGGTTGATTGCATTTTCTGGCGCAATAGTGGAACAGTCGATTACCAAGGTGTCTGCAGAAATGGAATCCAGCAGTGCATCCTTGTGGATGTAAAGATCTTCCACAATGGGCCCAGAAGGTAACATGGAGATCACCACATCTACACCCACCACCGCGTCAACAGGTTTGGCCGCCGCTACGGCACCCTTATCCACCAACGCACTCACTGCTTCAGAAGATAAATCAAACACACACAGCTCGTGGCCAGCCTTAATTAAGTTCTGCGCCATTGGGCCACCCATGTTGCCCACTCCAATAAAGCCTATCTTCGCCATTATTTTTATCTCCTAGTTTTTAACTATCTTGTGTAGCGATATCAGTGAGAGGATTTTTGCCATCGGGCCAGGGGGGAGTGAAGTGCTCGTCCACCCAGGATCTGGGGACATCCGCCACAGAATCATGCTGCCACTTGGGTGCTCCGTCTTTATCAACCAACAACGCACGCACGCCTTCCGGAAAATCCGGATGCAAGGCACACTGCAAAGACATGATCAGTTCCAGCTGAAACACACCGGGAAGCGACAACTTCTTGCCCCGTTGTAGCTGTTGATAGACCAAGTGGGCGGTAGTGGGGCAACCGGCCTGCAAAGTGGCTTTGGCCTTTGATAGCCACTTATCATCACTGTCGATGGCGAGAATATTTTCCACCACTTCCACCAGATTATCGCCATCGGTGGCTTTCTGTATGGTGTAGTAATTATGCTGTACCTGAGACGGCGGCATATCAGCTTCCGACTCCAGCTTACGCAACAAACCATTGACCATGGCCCCGTTCTCTACGGGATCATCACCAAAAACCGCTTGCTGCAATTGATCCAGCAACGTCTGTTTTTTGTCACTGGGAACAAAACGATCTGCCATACCCACAAAAATCGCATCAGTGGCGTTAATGTTGGCACCGGTTAGCCCCAGAAATAGGCCAGTGCGCCCTGGAGCATGATTCAGAAACCAGGTGCCGCCCACGTCTGGATACAAGCCAATAGTGACTTCCGGCATGGCCAAACGGGATTTCTCTGTCACAATTCGATGAGATGCACCACACATCAAACCAATACCGCCACCCATCACAATTCCGTGGCCCCAGACGATGATCGGTTTGGGGTAGGTGTGAATTTGAAAATCCAAACGGTATTCGTTTTCAAAAAACGCCTGCACGTAGGGTAGCGCTTGTTGCGGCCCCACTTCTTCGATCTTGTCCCTTAGGCAACGTACGTCACCCCCTGCACAAAAGCCTTTCTCCCCCGCTCCCTGCAGCCAGATACAAACGATAGTCTCGTCATCCTGCCACTGGGTTAGTTGCTGGCGCAGCGCCTGCACCATATCCTGATTAAGGGAATTTAACTTTTTTTCCACATTTAACGTGGCAACGCCGATTTTTTTTCCTTGCTCAGCATCCAGCTCACTGAACAAAACATCATTTGTCATTGAATGATCTCCGTAGCACCTTCCATTAATACTCGTCGGGCTATAATGTGGCGCATGATTTCATTGGTGCCTTCCAAAATTTGGTGAACCCGGGCATCACGCATAAAGCGCTCAATGGGGTATTCCCGGATATAACCGTAACCCCCATGGAGCTGTATGGCGTCGTTACACACGGAAAAACCCACGTCAGTGGCAAATCGTTTTGCCATGGCACAATAGGTGGTGGCCTCAGGATCTTTCTTATCCAGTTTATAAGCCGCCAAGCGTACCATTTGCCGGGCTGCTACCAATTCAGTGATCATGTCCGCCAGTTTGAATTGCAAGCCCTGAAACTGCGCAATGGGTTTACCAAACTGCTGACGTTCATTCATATAGGTTTGGGTGGCATCCAGCGCCGCTTGGGCCGCACCCAGTGAACAGGTGGCAATATTGATTCGGCCACCATCCAAACCCTTCATGGCAAATTTAAAACCGTCGCCTTCCTGACCCACCAATTGATTTTGCGGCACTTTCACATTTTCAAAGGTGATGGTTCGGGTGGGTTGGCTATTCCAACCCATTTTTTCTTCTTTGCGCCCGTAGCTGATACCTTCGCTATTGGCCTCTACCAAAAAGCAGGAAATACCCTTGGGCCCTGCTTCGCCGGTTCGGGCCATCATGATCAACACATCGGTGGAACCGGCTCCAGAAATAAAACACTTGCTGCCGTTGACGATGTAGTGATCGCCTTGTTTAACGGCTGTGGTTTTTAAAGAACCGGCATCGGAGCCTGCATTGGGTTCCGTTAAACAGTAAGACGCCAACAACTCGCCACTGGTTAAGCCGGTACCCCAGGTCTGCTGCAAATACTCTGAACCAAAACTGGTGAGCATCCAGGTGGCCATATTGTGGATGGTGATAAAGGCGGCGGTTGAAGTGCAGCCTTTGGCCAATTGCTCAAAAATCACATGGGAGTCCATGCGGCTTAAGCCCATGCCGCCCGCCGCTTCTGGAGAATAAATCCCGCAGAAGCCCAAGCTACCGGCCTTTTTGATCACATCCACAGGAAAGTGGGCCTGGGCGTCCCACTCTGCAGCGTGGGGTGCCAACTCACTTCTGGCAAAATCCCGAGCTACATCCTGAAACGCTATCTGATCTTCGTTTAAATCAAAATCCATGGCGTATCTACTCTGTTACTTAAGGTCGATACTCATGTTCGGGCCTGTGGCCACGATGTCACTTTCAAACCAGCGAGCGGTGACGGTTTTGGTTTCCGTATAGAATCGGATTGCCTGCTTACCGTAGGCATGCAAATCTCCGTAGAAAGACGCTTTCCATCCGGTGAAAGAGAAAAATGGTAGGGGCACAGGAATAGGCACGTTGATACCCACTTGACCCACTTCGATCTCATGCTGATATTTACGAGCCGCTGCACCACTTGAGGTAAAAATGGAAGTTCCGTTGCCACAGGGATGCTCGTTGATGAGTTCAATAGCGGCTTCCAAAGTATCCACACAGATTACGCTCAATACCGGACCGAAAATTTCTTCTTTGTAAATGGTCATCTCCGGAGTGACATCGGTGAACAAAGTGGGCCCCACCCAGTTTCCGTCAGGACTGGAATCCACCACAAAGTCGCTACCGTCCAACAGACAGGTTGCGCCTTCCTTCTTACCCTGCTCAATCAGGCTCAACACACGCTGCCGCGCCTGGGGGCTAATCAATGGGCCATAGGCCGCGTCTTTGTCATCCCACAAACCGGGCTTCACCGCTTCCAGAGCGGATTTAATCTCACTGATCCATTCGCCAGCATCGCCAACCAATACCGCCACACTGATGGCCATACAACGCTGCCCAGCAGCACCGACGGACGACCCCACAATGCTGTTCACAACCTGTTGCTTGTTGGCATCGGGCATAACGACCATGTGGTTCTTAGCACCGGCGAAAGCCTGTACCCGCTTCATATTGGCAGTACCGGTTTTATAAATGTACTGGCCAACGGGAACGGAACCCACAAATGAAATAGCGCGCACATCGGGATCGGTAAGCAACGTGTCCACTTGCTCTTTACGGCCATGGACCACCTGCAATACATCTCTAGGCGCACCGGCTTCCAAAAATAATTCCGCAAGCCGCATGGGAGTGAGTGGATCTTGCTCCGAAGGCTTAAGAATGAAGGTATTTCCGCAGGCAATGGCTAATGGAAACATCCAGAGGGGAATCATGGCAGGGAAATTAAAGGGTGTAATACCCACACACACGCCCAAAGGCTGAATATAAGAATAGCTATCGATGGCGTTTGCCACGTTCTCGACGGTTTCACCCATAACCAGATTAGGAATGTTAGCGGCATGCTCAACCACTTCGATGCCACGCCAAACATCGCCTTTTGCGTCTTCAAAGGTTTTGCCGGTTTCTTTTGCCAATATTGTGGCCAACTCATCATGATGCTCTTTCAACAACGCCTGATAACGCAACATGATACGAGCGCGGGCGGGGACCGGGGTGTCTTTCCAGGTTTTAAATGCGGCCTTTGCGGAATCAATGGCAAGCCGCATCTCGGCTTCTGTGGCACAAGGAGCCTGGGCAATCACTTCTTGTGACGCAGGATTGGTCACATCGATCCACTCACTGGTGGCACTTTGTTGGAATTCGCCGTTGATCAGTTGGGGCACTTGGGTGGCAGTCATGAGAGTTACCTGTCTTATATTAGTTTTGGTTTGACTATTTGTCATGGGTGGTACTAGTGATGCGCTATTTTTAACACAGTTGGAGGCCCGTGAACATTGATGATCTTGCTGGAAAACTGGACAATATTGTGGTGACATAAGAATCCGCACACATATCAAACCCAACAATTGTAGGTATTTCAATGCCCAAGTCGTCTGGCTGGCCTTTAAAAACAGGAGATATTCGTTTTTTTGTACCGTTATTCGCCAGTAACGAATTAGCCCGCAACCCCCTCACCCAATCCCTGTTCGTAAACGGTATGGGGCTTTATGTCCTGGCCGCTAATCACCACATGCAACGGCCGGAACACGAAGACAACCTATTGATGTATTGCAGTGCTGGAGCAGGTTGGGTGGAAGCCAACGGAGAACGGCATCCTGTGAAAGCGGGAGATCTAATTGCTCTGCCTGTAGATACCCCCCATGAGTACGGCTCAGATCAAAGCCACCCATGGACACTATATTGGGTGCATTTTTCAGGCGACCACGCCCCCCTGTACTGGCAACACATTGCCCCCGGCGACACCCCTTGCGTAGTACCCATCGGCCTGCACCCCAAGATGATTTCGGATTTCGAAACCCTATTTAGTGCCAGGGAAACGGGTTACAGCATGAAAGCATTTATCCACGCTTCACAGTGTTTAAAACAGATGCTTGCCTTCATCGCCATGCTCTCCAGCAAACACACACAAAACAATCGGCAAGTGATTGACTTAGACGCCATACAAACGGTGATGCAATCCAAACTACACACGGATTTGCAGCTGGAACAATTGGCGCAACAGGCAAAACTATCCAAATACCATTTTTCAAAACGCTACAAAGCACTCACTGGCTATGCGCCGATTCAGCATTTTATTCATCTTAAAATGGAACGCGCTTGCTACTTGCTGGATATATCGGATCAATCCATTAGCCAGATTGCGGCAAACTTAGGCTATGAGGACCCTCACTATTTCTCCCGCTTATTTAAAAAGGTGACCGGCTTGTCACCACGGGAGTATCGCAAAATAGACAGAGGCTAACTACTGCTCCGGCAACGACCAATCAATGGCGGTTAACCCATGGGATTCCAAATAGGCATTAGCCTGAGAAAAATGACCGCAACCGAAAAAACCTCGGTGGGCAGATAAGGGTGAAGGATGGGGCGCTTTCAACACGCAATGTTTTTGGGTATCAATAAATTGACCTTTCTTCTGGGCATAGCTACCCCACAGCATAAATACGATATGCTCTCGTTTTTCATTCAGTTCGCGAATGACTACATCAGTAAATTTTTCCCAGCCTTTACCCTGGTGTGCTGCAGCCTTGGCTTGCTCCACAGTGAGCACACTGTTGAGTAAAAGCACTCCCTGTTGAGCCCAATGGTTCAAGTAGCCGTGGCTGGGTATGGGCAGCCCAAGATCCGAATGAATCTCTTTAAAAATATTTTGCAGGGAGGGTGGCGGTTTCACCCCATGCTGAACAGAAAAACACAGCCCGTGGGCCTGGCCAGGCCCGTGGTATGGGTCTTGACCCAAAATGACCACTTTAACCTGCTCAAACGGTGTTAAATTAAATGCATTGAAATATTCGTTGCCCTTAGGATAGATGGTCTTCCCCGCTTGTTTTTGCTGCAGCAAAAACTGCTTAAGCTTAACCATATAATCTTGGGCAAACTCGCCTTCAAGGTGCTGCTTCCAAGTGGGTTCTAACTGTATCTTTGCTGCTGCCATAAACGTTTCATTGGAGTTAACCGGACGAAGGGCTGATGCCGTGCAATATACACCGGATTAAACTCAGTGCTTTATCCTCGTCAAAATCACCAACGGACACCATGAGGCCTTCATGTTCAATTTGGTAGATGGTACCAATTAATATCTCGCCCGCAAGGTCTGGCTGCTCAATATCCACCAATTTAGCCAACTCAATCATATGGTTTAACAAATAATCGAAATAGGCTTGAGCGATGGCTTTCAAACCATCATCCCGCAAACATTCGTGGCGAAATGCCTGTTCCGCCAGCAGCTGATCTCGGCCTACGCTCAATTCAGCTTTTATAAAGGAAACGATTATTTGCGCTATAGACTCAATGGCTTGATCAATAAAACTGGAATCCCCTTTGATTTTGTCTTTGTTCTGTTCGAGGAACTGAGTGGCTTCCTTAAAAGCTGGGTCCACCAGCTCACTCATTTGTTTCTCAACAAAAAGGGCAAAAGTATCTGCTATAAGATCAGAGATATCTTTGAAATAATAGGTTGTGGCAGACAGGGGAACGCCAGCTTCTTTGGCCACCGCCCGATGACGCACCCCTCGCACACCATCCTTTACAACTATTCTTAGTGAGGCTTCTAGAATTGCCTTTCTACGCTGCTCGCTTCCCGTCCTTGAAGCCTTTCGCCCTCGGTAGTTTATTATCTGAGCTTGCGACATAAAACACGGTTCCAATTGTTAGAGTGTCTTACCAAGATGTTATCGCACACTATAGAAAAAACTCACAAACAAATCGACTAACTTATTGTTTTTTAGGCTAATTTGGTACTATCGATCAAAAAAATGCCGCTATCCAATTCATAGCTGGAATGGGTGAAGTGGGATTTATGAAACTATATTGACTAATGTGAACAATTCTCATTTGAAGATAATTGACCTAAGCCACGGAAGCGCTGCTGACATAAGCCTTAATAGCAACTTCCACCGAAACCACATTCTATGGTTGTTTGGCTAGGGATGACTGATGACTTTGAAAATCGCGGAGACAACCTTTCGCAATAAAAAACAGGGGATGCTGGGTATAACAGTCCACACACTGCTACACCCAGCACAACCATAACCCTAGCTAATTAGAAGGTTAATTATTTGATTAGTTTAGATCTGCAAACAAGGCACATACTTCTGGATCCACTTGGGATATGTCGATAATGTCACCGTAAAATAAAGCTTCATTACATGATCCTTCTAGAAATCCAATGCTGAAAGTTTTCAGAGAATATATTTTCTCAGTTTTAAGAGGAAACTTTTCTTTTCTCGTTTTTATTGGTTTACCTGCTTCATCAATCAACACAGGCGTACCATCCTGCTTGAACCCAACTCGTATTGGTAGCAGCTCAATACCTTTACCATCAACAGTGGGCGGTGGTGGTGGCGGTGGGGTTTTGTTGCATGAATCGCAACCCGTAACACCAACAGAAAGCAATATCAGCGAAAAAACTGCTACCAATTTGAAACGTAGTGATTTAATAAACATATTTATCTCCATCATAGATTTAAATTAAATGAAATGTAAAAAAAACGCTTAGGATAAAACGCAAGTATCTCCGCATTGTGACTGACATATTCCTCGTCAACATCTAAAAGATTATCGACACCGACCTGGAACTGGCCAATGTGATCAGGGAACCTGATTCCGTAACGAATATTAGTTACCCAGTCACTTTTTTCTGTTATGGGCCCTTCCGATTCTTCCCGTATGCGCTGCGAAAAATATATCTGTTGAACACTGAATTTGGCGCCGTTCCCCGAAAACAATTCGACTTCAATGGGTAATGAGTATCGATCTATGGAGTAAAGTCGGTTCGTGATGGCATCTAGCGTATCGTTTTTTGTTCTATCCCAATTTAGATTTAAGGAAAGAGCGGCTTGAGAAGTAGGGAAATAAACAATATATCCATTAGCAATGCTCTCGTTGCTTCTATAGTCAACTGAATCGATCGATAACTGAGGAGGGTTAGTTGATACAATTTGTGTGGATTCTAATTCAGATTCTCTCAATCTACGAAGATAGCTAGCACCGAATTCGTATCCTGAATTCAATGTAGTGTTGAATGAGATGCCGTAATTATCACTCTTTTCACCTTCTAAATCCCCAAACAACTGAGGAAAACCAAGAAAACTGGCGGGCTGAATTGCGGCCATCTTCTTCTCACCTTTCTCAACAGTGCGATAGGCAGCCAGTCTGAAAACAATATCCGTAGTTGGCCTCAAAGAAAATCCCACTTTAGGTAACCAGGATGAATCTTTTATTTCCAGGGAGACAGGTTCGTACTCGCGCTCAAATAGGGTACTGGTAGTCCCACTGATGACATCAAAATTCACCAGACTTCGAGACCATGTTTCACTGATCGCTCCTTCTATTTGGTTGTATTCCAAGGCCAATTGAAGGTGATGTTGAAAATCCAACTGATTCGAGTAATACAAGTAAACACTCTGATTCTTTGTGGTCTTGAGTTTAGTGTCCAGGTTCTCATTAGTAGCCACCCTAATTCGAAGATCAAACTTCCTGTAAAGGTCATTAGTACGCTCAAAATCATCTTTAGAGTGATACACGCCAAAAATATACGCGCTCTCTCTTGCCAACTTGACGAACTGCACCTCAGCCAGTTGGCTCGAGTAATCAACTATCAAATCCTTTTCTTCAAAACTCGATTTATCTGCAGTAAGAGCCACAAAGTCGGTGGTGGTACTAGCAAAATCCACATCAGCAGCAGAGGCAATAAGATAAGTTGAATCACCGATATCATGTTTAAGCCCTAACCGATAACTCTCACGATCAATTAGTTCTCCCTCTATGGCGGCAACCGTGTCTGAAAACCTTGGGGCAACATCCCCTTGATTCCATCTCAACTTACTCCCCTGCAACTGCATGCTGGTAGCCTGGCCCACTTGCCATTGCGCGAAAGCTTCATAAATATCCTGTTCAAGATTTGCCCCATCTCTCCAACCATCGGTTTCAAAATGGAATTGTCCCAAACCGATAGCAATGGGCCCTGCTAAGATAGAACCCACAAGGTCATTACCCCAAGTACCATCACTTCCGCCATATCCGTTCATCAAACCATAGGCACCATCTTGTGTGAATAACGAGTGGTATTCATTGAAGCTGGGGTTTTGTGGCCCGGCTCCTTCCACAACACTTATTCCCGTGGTGCTGAGCTGGGGCTGTAACGGATACGCTGAAAGGGGTTGCCATAATTGAGACTGCAATAACTCAGAAGCACGGAGCTGATCAAACCGGCTTTGTCCCAAATAATGATCCGCTAAAAGCCGGTGACCTTCGGAATTAGTAGGATCGTTTCGTAGCGCATCCCACGCCGATAACAGCACCCCCTGACCAAAGCCAACTTCATCGTATGCTCGTGCCAAGGTAGCGCTTCGACTGGCAGCATCACTTTGCAACAAGGTTTCCGATCGATACAGTGCCCGTTCATCATTCAGCTGTTTCGATATCTCCAGTTCTTCAATTGCCGCTATGGGGTCGTTAGCAAATAACTTGCGCACCCCTTCATAAAAATAGGGAGTAGGATCTTGTGGGTCCAGCTGCTTCGCCAGCCGCCATTGAGTTTGAGCCTGCCCATCCCGTTTTTCTTCAAAATAGGCTCGACCGAGATAACTTCGGGAAACACTTCGAGCAGGATCAAGACTGACGGCGTACTCAATTTGGCGGCGACCTCTCTCAAGTTGCCCTTCTCTCAACCAGGTGAGGCCTAAGCCAAGATGAGCTTGTGGGTTTTCTGAATCCTGCGCTATCGCTTTCAAAAATAACGCTTCGGCTTCTCGGGTTTTTAGGCGGAACAACTGCACAAACCCCATCTGAGTGTCCACATAGGCATTATCGGAATCGTAGGTTCGTGCTTTACTAACGGCATCAAAGGCAGACTCAATATTTGCCACTGCCAGCTGCAATTCACTGACCCTGGCCCAAACTATGGCTGCCACCAGCTTATCCGCTTTGACACTCAAAGATTCTGCCACCAATGTGGTGGCACGTTCAGCCGCATCCAGGGCCAAGGGCAAATTCAAATGGGCTTGTTGAGCATAGGATAAAGCCAACCAGCTGCTCACCAAGGTGGCGTCCGCTCTCACGGCCCGGTTGGCAAACTCCAATGCGGATTCAACCTGGTTTCGAGTACTGTGGATAATACTTAATAGACTATAAGACTGCGCAGTATTGAGCCCCACCAGCAACTGTTTTGCCGCTGCAGAACGCCCCGCTGCCAGCAACAAGCTGGCCTTCGCCAGGATGACGTGGTTGCCAGAATTGGTGATAGAGTCATATACCTGCAAAGCCAAATCCGTTCGGTTTTCCATAACGTAATTGAGAGCTAAAGCAAGCTCTGGCTGCCGAGACTCAGTCTGGAGCTGAGCCAACATGGGCAAAGGAGAATAATAAATCGCCCAGTCGATCACATCGGTGGTGGTAATAGAGGTAAGTTCAAAATTGGATTTTGAGGAGGCAACTGAAAGTTTTTGACCGTCACCCACGGCTTGCCTGCCCTGCCTGTTTTCAGCGGTCACTTTGCCTTCAACAACAGTTATGGAGTTTTGTTGCTGTGAGACACTAACCACAAACTCGGTTCCATCCACCGCAGCATTAACATAAGGCGCGTTCACCACAAAACGCTTTGATATACGACTAATGAAGTGGGCAATTCCGTTCTTCAGCTCAAGCCAAAAACTTTCTTCATCTGCTTGAGCAGGAAAACTCAAAACCGTGCTTTGATCAAGCCGAACAAAACTGTTATTGCGCAAGTAAATGGCTGCTCGACTGTTCTCGCCAACCATTAGGGTTTGCCCTGGGCAAATTAGACTGTCCAATGCTACCTGGGCCATGGCACCAGGTTCGCCCGACTCTACGCGACCATTAAAGGACACCACTTTGGCGCTCCAATCACCGCAGGCATAAAGCTTGGAATGGCAACTCAATAAAACTAACAGCAAAACAACAGGTGAACGCAACGGCTGGCTCTCCGATAACCGATTCAGGAAACGATACTACTGTTTGGCTTGGCTAAATGTGTTGAAGGCGTTAACAAGATAAAAATCTGTGTATTTAAGCCGGGTACATTGTGCGAGTTTTTTTGATCTAAATCTACCCAACTGTGAATATTGCGCAATTTTTTCAGTACAATCTCATTGCATTAAAGGAATACTACTTTTGCACAAGGCCCACTACACCTTGGTACAGCTGTTCTTTCTGATGGGGAAGCAAACGCCGATCGCTCAAATAGCGAGCAACATATTGAGACGGCATATCCTGGGGAAATTGCTTGTGCAAGTCGGAAAATAAATCCCTGGCCTGATCAAGCTGCCCCTGCTCGAATTGTGCGAGTGCGTTTTCGTATTGCTCTAATAGATCAGACCCTGCTTTTTCAATAGGGCTATAAAGCCGTAACGGATTGCCCTTACCCACAAATTGAAAACGCCCCAGGTTTCGCCATCCCTGAGGAGAGTCGCCTACACACGCTTCACTCACCAAAACGCGAGTACCCAGGGATTTGTTGGCCCCTTCAATTCGCGCCGTGGTGTTGACGATATCACCCATAGCTCGAAACTCATGATGATCCCGAGCACCAAAATGGCCCATGACAATTTCACCGGCATGAATACCTATTCTGGTGGGCAAAGGCGTGGCGCAATTTAAGCGATTAAAGTCATCCACATTCTTGTTGATGGATTCCACAACCCGGGTAAGCCTATGCCAAGCATTTTTTGCATCCAAATGGGGCCAAAGGGCAATCACACCATCACCGGCCACATCGGAAATGACACCGCCTCCATCACGAATGGCGGGGATTATGGCTTGGTAGTAATGCTGCATCAGTTCCGCTAACTGTACCGGACTTAAACTTTCTGATAATTTCGAATAGCCCTGTGCGTCCGTAACCATACATACACTGTGATGAAAATCTCTGCTGGCGGGCAGTTCTTGCAAATCCACCAGCTGCTGCAATTCATCCTCAGGCAAGTATTTTCCAAAGGCCCATTGAAGCTGACGCTTTTGCTTAAACAGTTCACGGCTCCGCCCCCACATGCCCACAGTGGCGCATAGAGGTGTCAACACTATTACACTGCTGAACCAAGGCCACCAATTATAAAACACCACAAATTGCCAGAATACGAAACCCGTGGTTGTGGCTGCAACTCCAAAGATACACAAAGCGGCTTTGGTGGGGGCCAGCTTACGCCCAGCAAAATAGACCCCGGTGCCGTAGCTAAAGACCAGTAACATCCATAACCACAGGGGCTGATCACGCAGATAGTTTTGTTGCAAGAGATTGGCGTAGGCGGTTGCGGAAAGCTCCACACCACTGATGTCCAAGCCACCGTTGTCAGTAAAAGCCGTGTAAAACCCGTCTTTTTGATCTGGCTGGTCACCGGCAGAATAACCCAAAAACACCACACTGTTCTCAATCAAGGCTTTGTACTGGGAAGGGTTCTGTAAAAAATCCGCAAAGTCGATGGTGGTAATGGTTCTGGGGGGACCATAAAAGTTGTAAAGCAATGCGTCTGGCAATTCTTCCAATAAATCACGGGCAGCCTGTGGGTCTTGCTGTTGTCGTAACCAAACGTTGGTGTGAAGGGTGGGTGTCTTGGTGGCAGGATGACGAACAAAAAACCGATTCACCCTGGCGGGTATCTTGGGCAAAATCAGCGGTGCCGTAGCCAGAGCATGGTTCCGTAGCATTTCCATGGGTTGCAACAGAAATTGCAAATCCCCTGGCGTTTGCTGGCCAGCACTCAGCTTTTCTCTTTCCGCACGGGAGAATAGTAATACTCGCCCAGACGCTTTCATTGCTTTCGCGAACATTTGATCGCCTTCTGAGTCTCTCGACTTTTCAAAGAACACATCAAAAACAATATACTGGGCATTCAACGCAGTGAGTTCATTTACCAGTTGACCATAGATGCCCCTGGACCATTCATACAGCTTATTGGGCAACATCAAGTGGCGCGCGCCCTGTTTGGTGACGGCAATGACCACTACCTTTTCTGGAGGTGGTTTCAAGCCGCGTATTTTGAAAAGCAACTCCAGGCCAATGCGGGTTTCCAAAGACCAACCGGAGGGGCTGACAGACCAGCAGCCGTACAGTGCCAGCATGACCAAGGGCAATAAAACAGTGCCGGATAAACATCGGACTCGTTTTTTCATTGCGGCAGTTTAACGCTCAAAATTTGAAGCCCGGGATATTAAGGTGAGTATTAACCCATTAGATTGTAGGAGCCGCCCCGTTGCAAGGCCCGTTGATAGGCGGGTCGCTGGTGAATTCGCTCCATATAGGCATAAACATGGGGGTAACGTTGTGGCAACTGGTCTCGAGCTGCCGCCGCTTCAATGGGAAAAATCATCTGGGCATCGGCGCCGGTTAAGGAATCTCCCACAAACCACTCACTTTTAGCCAAGTGGTTATCTATGTACGTCAGGTGACGGTCAATATTGGGCTGAACAAAGGTTTTCATCACTTGACGGCTGATGGCCTTGGCGATGGGACGAACGATGATGGGGGCCTTTTCGATTTGTGAGAAGACCAGTTTCATCACCATCATGGGCATGACCGAACCTTCTGCGTAATGCATCCAATAACAATAATCTAACCAACGGGGATCGTCGGCAGCAATCTGCATTTCCGGTGTTCCATAGGTATGCACCAAGTACTCAACTATGGCACCGGATTCAGCAATGGTTTTACCCTCGTCCGTGATAACCGGCGACTTCCCCAAAGGATGCACTGCTTTTAGGCTGTCTGGCGCCAACATGGTTTTTGGGTGGCGTTGATAGCGTTTAACTTCATACTCAACACCAAGCTCTTCCATAAGCCATAATACCCTTTGCGAGCGGGAGTTTTCCAAATGGTGCAACACAACCATAGGGGATTACCTGTTAATTAGGGACTAGTGGGCGTGGCCGTGGGCCAACTCTTCTTCGGTGGCTTCGCGCACGGTTTCGATACTAACAGCAAAGTGCAGCCTCACACCGGCCAACTCATGGTTGCCATCGATAGTGACTTCCTCTCCTTCCACAGCGATCACCCGCACCGGAACAGGACCCTGAGCCGTTTGCGCCTGAAACTGCATGCCCACTTCCAGTTTTTCCACACCTTCAAATGCGCTTAGGGGTACTTGCTGAATCATTTGCTCATGACGTACGCCATAACCCTGCTCTGGCTCCACCACCACGTCCATTTTGTCACCAACGGTTTTACCTTCCAGTTGAGACTCAAGACCAGGAATAATGTTTCCATAACCCTGCAAAAACACCAAAGGGTCGCGCCCCTCTGAGGAATCGATAACCACACCCTCGTCATTTTTAAGGGTGTAATGCATACCAACAACTTTACCTTTTTGTATTTCCATCTTCTTAACCTCGTTTTTTAAAGTGTATAACGACGCCTGAAGATGCTACTCCGGAGTGGTCAAACCTCGAATTAGGGCTCGGAGACGCCAATAGTTGAGCAGTGTAACAGTCTTGAGGGGTGGGACACAAAAACGGAGCTGCCTTTTTTTAGTGCTTGCATGCACCTTAGGCAGACTAAAACTCGATTAATATTAGAGTTTTATGAAACCTGGCAAGGAGATATTGACATTCTATCTGGGAGGTATATTCTCACAGGAAGCTAGAACGCCCGGCTAGTAATTATGTTCAACCATAGCGAAGTCCCGTCTGTAGAACCTCGTCCTGTTTATCATAAGCTACACCACTGTTTCTCAGCTAAACCGCCATTACAGGCAAAAACTAAATTTTGATAGGATAAAACTATGTCAACAACTACTGGTACCGTTAAATGGTTCAACGACAGCAAAGGCTTCGGCTTCATTGAGCAAGACAACGGCCCCGATGTATTCGCCCACTTCAGCGCTATTCAAGGCAGCGGTTTCAAAACCCTGGCTGAAGGTCAGCGAGTTCAGTTCACTGTTACTCAAGGCCAAAAAGGCCCACAAGCTGAGAACATCGTTGCCATCTAAGATCGCTATCTTAAGATCGTAACGAACTAAAGAAAGCAGGCCCCAGGCCTGCTTTTTTTATGGCTTCAAATTTTCATAGGCTTGTCGTATTTCCATAAAGCGCCCCTTATCCCCACCTTTATCGGGATGATGCTTGGCAGCCAGCTCTCGATAACGCCGCTGGACTTGCGGCCAACTGGCATCAGGCTCAACCCCCAAGACCGCCCTTGCCTGGTTCTCCAGTTCTGGATTGTGGAACCTGGTCCAAAAATCCGCCAGCAGCTTTAGTACCTCGGTCTCATGGGTGTCATGAAAGTTGTTCCAATCCAGATAATAATCCCGCAACGGTTCAGCCTGATCCATTTGCTGTTGCTGATTTTCCTGAGCAGGAACCGCTTCGGGCAGGGTTTCCAAGGTCACCTTGAGCGCCGAAACCGATAAATACAGTTTTTCTTCTCGCCAAAGATTTTGCTGTAACTGGTATAGCCCATTCATTAATAGAAAGTTTTTCCTGAACAGTTGGAGCTGGGGTTGGTGTTCCAACTCATCCAGGGGGGCAAAAACGTTGTGGTCAGCAAGCTGCTGCAATAGCTGATAAGCACTGAGACCGGGATCGCTGGAAGCTTGATTCTGCTGCAGCAACCTAAGCAATTCCGGTATCAGTGGGTTGTCCATGAAATGATAGGGACCCGAAACTTAAGAGCCCTGGGGACGCATATGGGGAAACAGGATCACATCACGAATGGACGGTGAGTCAGTAAACAGCATCACCAAACGATCGATTCCAATGCCCTCCCCGGCTGTTGGCGGCATACCGTACTCCAGGGCAGCAATGTAGTCGGCGTCGTAGTGCATGGCCTCGTCATCGCCGGCGTCTTTCTCCTGTACCTGTTTTTTGAATCGCTCCGCCTGATCTTCCGGGTCATTGAGCTCAGAAAAGCCATTGGCTATCTCCCGGCCACCCACAAAAAACTCAAAGCGGTCGGTGACGAAAGGATTGTCATCACTGCGCCGGGCCAAGGGTGATACTTCGGTGGGATATTCCGTAATGAAGGTGGGGTCCTTCAAACGATGCTCAACGGTTTTTTCAAATATTTCGATTTGCAGCTTACCCAGGCCATAGCTGTCTTTAACCGGTATACCCAACTTGTTGCAGACTGCGGTGGCGGCTTCTATGGAATTCAAATCTTCTGCAGACAGCTCTGGATTGAATTGCAAAATAGAATCAAACACGGACATACGCTGGAAAGGCGCGCCAAAGTCGTAGGTTTCACCCTGGTATTCCACCTGGGTTTTACCCAACACATCCTGAGCAATACCCCGCAACATGTCTTCCGTCAGGTCCATCAAGTCTTTGTAATCGGCGTAGGCCTGATAGAACTCCACCATGGTGAATTCGGGGTTGTGGCGCGTGGAGAGGCCTTCATTACGGAAGTTACGGTTGATTTCGAACACCCGCTCAAAACCGCCCACCACCAAACGCTTTAGGTAAAGCTCTGGCGCTATACGTAAAAACAGCTCCATATCCAGGGAGTTATGATAGGTGCTAAAAGGCCGCGCGGTGGCCCCACCGGGGATCACCTGCATCATGGGGGTTTCCACTTCCATGTAGCCCCTAGTGGTGAGGAACTGACGAATGCCATCCACCACGGCACTGCGAATGCGGAACGTATCCCGCACGTCTTCATTAACAATGAGATCCACATATCGCTGGCGATAACGCATTTCCTGATCTGCCAGGCCTTTGTGCTTATCCGGCAGCGGACGCAGGGATTTAACCAGATGTTCGCATTGTTCGATCTGCACAAAGAGATCGCCTTTCCCGGACTTTTGCAAGGTTCCCGCCACACCAACTATATCACCCAGGTCCCAGGTTTTGATGTCTTTCAGCACGTCCTTGTCCAGACCTTTGCGATCCACGTAAAGCTGAATCCGCCCACTCATATCCTGGATCACCAGGAATGCGCCGCGATTAAGCATCACACGACCGGCAACGCTTACCGCTAGGGCCAATTGCTCCAGCTCCGGTTTGGTTTTTTCTCCATACTCCCTTTGCAGATCCGCACAATAATGTTCGCGGCGAAAGCCATTAGGGAAGGCATTACCCTTCTCGCGCTTATTGGCGAGTTTGGCTCTGCGCTCGGCGATCAGTTTGTTTTCATCTTGTTCTGCAGCTGGATTCTGCTTATCTGTCATGGTTTGGCCTTCTACTAAAGCATTCGATTACAAGCCAGATTTTAAACTGGCTTCAATAAATGGGTTAAGATCACCGTCCAGTACCGCATTGGGGTTGGTACTTTCTACATTGGTGCGCAGGTCTTTAATGCGGGATTGATCCAAAACGTAGGAACGGATTTGGCTGCCCCACCCGATGTCAGACTTGGCGTCCTCCATGGCCTGCTTTTCTGCGTTCTGTTTATGCAATTCCATTTCGTACAGTTTAGCCCGCAGCTGTTTCATGGCCTGATCTTTGTTTTTGTGCTGGGAACGGTCATTCTGGCACTGAGTCACCAAGCCCGATGGCAAGTGAGTAATCCGCACCGCCGATTCGGTTCGGTTAACGTGCTGACCGCCAGCACCACTGGCTCGATACACATCAATGCGCAAATCAGCGGGATTGATGTCTATATCAATATTGTCATCAATCTCCGGTGACACAAATACGGATGCGAACGAGGTATGGCGCCGATTACCGGAATCAAAAGGGGATTTTCGCACCAGGCGATGGACCCCGGTTTCCGTTTTTAACCAACCGTAGGCGTATTCACCCTGGAACAGAATGGTGGCACTTTTGATACCCGCCACATCGCCATCGGAGGCTTCTATCAATTCGGTTTTGAATCCTGCCCGTTCGCCCCATCGCAGGTACATACGCAACAGCATATTGGCCCAGTCCTGGGCTTCGGTTCCGCCGGAACCGGCTTGAATATCCAGATAGCAGTTATTGGCATCCATCTGACCGGAAAACATGCGCAGAAACTCCAGCTTCGCCACGTCCGCTTCCAGTTTATCCAGCTCCGCATCCACCTCATCAACGGATTCCTGGTCGTTTTCTTCAACCGCCATTTCCAATAATTCAGACAGATCGGACACGCCGCTATCAATTTTCTTCAGGGTGGATACCGTGGTCTCCAGTGACACCCGTTCTTTACCCAGCTCCTGGGCCCGGTCCGGATCTTCCCAGATGGCGGGGTCTTCCAACTCGCGGTTCACTTCATCTAGACGTTCACATTTAACGTCGAAGTCAAAGATACCCCCTAAGCGCATCACCACGGGTCTGGAGGTCTTTGATTTTGTTCAAAATGGGATTGATTTCCATAGTTTGGACGGTCCACTTAAGCCGAAAAGCCAGCTATTCTACCGATCAGCGGGCCCGGTATCCAGCGTGGGCTTGAGCCGCCAGCCATTTAGATCAATTCTTTGCTAAAGCGGCCCCGGTATTCCCTTGGGGATAGCCCCACCCGACGCTTAAACATTTTGGAAAAAGAGCTGACGTCTTCGTAGCCCACCTGCTGGGTAATTTCGGAAATGGTTTGCACGCTGTTTTCCAGGATCTTTTTCGCCACTTCAATACGCACGGTTTGCAGGTAGGCCAGGGGAGATTCACCCGTGGCGGCTTTGAAGCGCCGAATTAAAGTGCGGGAACTCATGGCATTTTGCTCCGCTAACCAGGCTAAGGAAAAATCCTCCCCATAGTGCTCGTCAATCCACTCCTGAACCGCTTTAACGGTACCGTCATTGTGATACTTATTCTGCTGGGCAGAGAAATAGGTGAGCTGAGAATGACGACCACGATCCAACACCATGGCCTTGGCGGATTCAATGGCGGTATCGTGGTCAGCATAGAGCTCCACCAGATACAACCCCAGATCAAACCAAGAGGAGCCGCCACCAGAACAAAACACTTGGCCGTCTGTGGTAATGAGCTGTTCCGGCACCAATTCAACCTGGGGGTAGCGCTGCCGGAATAGATTCACATGGGCCCAGTGGGTGGTGGCTTTGCGGCCATCGAGAATACCTGCTTCGGCCAGGAAAAACGCTCCAGTGCAGTTGCTGGTTATCAAGGTTCCCTGTTGGTGGTAACGTTTCAGCAACTCCACGATATCTTTGTTGCTGTTGAGCGCCTTGTCCACAGCCCCGCCAATGGATGGCACCATGATCACATCAACCGGGCCGATCTCATCCAAACTGCACTGGGCACTGATCTTCATGGCGTTAAGGCAGCGAATGGGTCGCCCCCCTCGGGACGCCAACCGTACCTCAAATTTAGGTGCTAAACTTTTCCCCTGGAAGAAATTCAGTGCGGTGCCTGCGGTGGACAGGAGATCAACAACCCCAGTTATGGAGGTGGCCAACGCATACTCAAATCCAAGGATACAGACTTTAATCATACCTGTCTTAAACCACCTTTTATTAGTCAGAAATGACAATTACACAGTTTCTAGTTCAATGCAAATATGACTTCATTACAAAACGAACAAAGAAGCAGCTACGGAGAAGACCATGCCATTACTTTCCCGGCAAGATCTGGATTTCTGGCTTTACGACATGTTGGACGTAGAGGCCCTGCTGGCGCGACCGCGCTACCAGGAGCACAGCAAAGACACCTTTCGCCAGACCCTGGATACCGCCGAACAAATCGCTGAAAAGTACTTCGCCCCACACAACGCCACTGCCGATGGCAAGGAACCCTGGTTTGACGGCGAAAAAGTGCATACGATTCCCGAGGTCAAAGAAGCCTTTAAGCATTTTGTATCAGCGGGCCTGCTTACGGCGAAAGCCAGCTTTGAGAATGGTGGTTTGCAGTTGCCCCACGTGATCAACGCGGTTTGTTCCGGCTACATGTGCAGTGCCAACCCTTCCACGGCGGCATACCCATTTTTAACCATGGCGGCGGCTAATCTGATTTCCCATTTTGCCAATGAGAATCTGAAAAACACCTATCTTCCCCTTATGGCCGATGGCCGGGCCACTGGCACCATGGCGCTAACGGAACCAGACGTGGGTTCTTCTTTAGCAGACATAAAAACCTCGGCAACAGAAACTGAGCATGGCCACTACCTGATCCGCGGCAGTAAGATGTACATATCCGGAGGCGACCAGGATATTACCGACAATATCGTCCACCTCGTGCTGGCCAAGATCAAAGGCGCTCCAGCGGGAGTAAAGGGCATATCCTTGTTTTTGGTTCCAAAATGGTTGGTAGATGAAAGTGGCGCGCCCAAACAACGCAACGACGTCAAGCTGGCGGGTCTGTTACACAAAATGGGTTATCGCGGCACCACCTCCACAGTGCTGAACTTTGGTGAAAAAGATCAATGCGTAGGTTATTTGATCGGTGAGCCTCACCAGGGATTGAAATACATGTTTATGATGATGAACGAAGCACGCATTGGGGTGGGGCTAGGAGCCGCTGCCATTGGCTACCGTGGTTATGTGGAATCTTTGGCCTATGCCAAGGACCGTCCCCAGGGCCGCCACCCAAGCAACAAAGACCCCCTATCCCCCTCCGTGGCCATAATCGAACACACCGACGTTAAACGCATGTTGCTGGCACAAAAAGCCTACAGCGAAGGCGCCTTAGCGCTGTGTTTTTACGCCAACAAGCTGGTGGACGACATTGAAGTTTGTGAAGACAAAGACCGACGCCAGTCACTCAACCAGTTGCTGGACTTAATCACCCCCATCGTAAAATCCTGGCCTTCCGAGTTCGGGCCCAAAGCCAATTCTTTGGCCATACAAGTATTGGGCGGTGCAGGATACATTCGGGAATACCCTGTGGAGCAATGTTACCGAGACAACCGACTTAATCCCATTCACGAGGGCACCCACGGCATACAAGCATTGGATCTTTTAGGGAGAAAAATTTGGCAATCCAATAGTAGCGGCTTGCTGGCATTGGCAAAGGAGATGCTCAGCTGCATTGAAACCGCACAGTCACAAAACCAACTCGCTGAGTTTAGCCAGCAACTCAGCAGCGCCATGCAGCTGCTGCAGACCACCACGGAAACCCTGGGCAAACAGCTTCATAGTCAGGGCCCTGACGCCACCTTAGGTAATGCCTCATTGTATTTAAGCATGATGGGACACATCGTTGTGGCCTGGATTTGGCTGTGGCAAGCTAGCGTTGCTTGCAAGGGTCTGGAACAACAACCTGATTCGGCATTTTATAAAGGCAAGATAAAAGCCTGCCAGTTTTTCTTTCGCTGGGAACTACCCAAGATCCAGCACTGGAACAACTTACTCATGAGCGCAGACGACACCTGCCGCACCATGGAAAACGAATTCTTTTAAGGGGGCGTTATGCCACATATTGAAACCTCAACCCAGGGACACATTCTGCTCATCCGAATTAACCGCGCAGAAAAATACAATGCGCTGTCACCGGAAATGTTCCACGACATGGGCAAAGCGTTAGCCCAGCTCAACAGCGATCCAGATTTACGGGTAGCCGTATTGTACGCAGAAGGAAAACACTTTACCGCCGGAGTGGAGTTGGATAAGTGGGCGCCCATTTTTGGCAGTGGTATGGCCTTTCCTGTGGAAGAAGGTGAAATCGACCCCATGGGGCTCACGGGCGAACGCCACAACAAACCCATTGTAATTGCGGTGCAAGGCTACTGCTTTACCTGGGGTGTTGAAATTCTACTTAATACCGAAATTCGCGTAGCCGCCACCGATACCCAATTTCAAATGTTGGAAGTACAACGGGGAATTTACCCGTGCGGTGGTGCCACCATGCGCCTACCCCGACAAATCGGCTGGGGCAACTCCCAAAAAGTGTTGCTCACTGGCAATCGATGGAGTGCCCAGGAAGCCTACAACTGGGGCATGGTTCAGGAGCTGGTGGAACCCGGCGAGCAACTGAACAAGGCCATGGAGATTGCAGAACAGGTAGCCGATGCGGCGCCACTGGGCGTACAAGCTGCCCTAAAGGCATCCCGTTTCAGCGAAGCTCACTATCACGATCAGGACGCTTCCGTAAAACAGTTTATGTCAGACATGGTGGCGGTGATGGAAAGCGAAGATGCGGCGGAAGGGGTAAATTCGTTTTTGGAAAGACGCAAGGCCGTATTTAAAGGCCGCTAACAAAAAGCCCCGCTATCATGGCGGGGCCTGTTTGTTCTTAGGTCACGATTCTTAATCTAAATCCGGCATGTTTGCTGCCAAACCGCGACTGTTTAAATTGGCATTCATGGCGATGCGCTCCTGTACGTGATAAGAGGCACCCAAGGTATTCGTCTGCTCAAACATACTTTCCATGGTTACCGCAATCACCGTCGGCACGAAATGACCTTCTTGAAAATGGCTTAAGCCCATTTTTGCGTATTCCCAGTTGCTGTTGAGTTGAGCCATCAACGCAGTATTAAATTGGCCGCGCTTCTCAAAGTATTGCAGTGCAGCCATGCCATCTTCATAGGCTTCCACAGTGTGCTCTAACTCTGAAGATACCCAGAGTGAATCCAAGCCCATGGCTCGGGCAGCGTAATAAACCCCAATGCGCTCAGACAACATGCTCTGACCATTGGCCAGATCGATACTTTCAGCATTAGCATTTGGCAGGCGATTCTTCCATTCACGCACCAGGCTGTCGGTGTGGTACATCAACTCATCTGCGCCATCCAACACCGCTTCCAGATTATCCCGGGTAGGCGCGTTTTCTGTAAGAATGCGAAAACTTTCCCACTCTTTCTTAACCGTCAGAATACGTTGGTGAATTTTTGAATTAGGCGCATTTTGCTCTAAAACAGCCAACCCTTGGCTGAACTCTTCCATGGCTTGATTTAGCTCAGCCTGGGCAGTTTTGCCATCAAGGTCAGCTGCTAGTTGAGTGTATGCCTTGGCCATGCGCATGGTGAGAGTGCGTTCCCAGGCGGCTTTGTTAACAGCATCCAAATCGCTTAGAGTGCGCGCCGACAAGCCGGCTGAACTGAACACCAGAACAAAAGCCAACCACAACTTTCGATTGAATATCACGCTGAGAAATTGAGTCATATTAGCCATCCCTTAACACACTCCAACATATTGGTTACACGCTGTAACAGATATTAGTGTAGGCGCTCCTAAGCGACCCGGTAGCCAAAGTGAAAAGATTTGTGAATCAATTCTTATAATTTAATCAAACTAACAGCTTTCACACATCTTGGCAGCGCGATTGAGCATAATTTAACCAAAGGTAAAGACCCGCGCCAAGCCTCACACAACTCAAAGCAAGAAAGGGACCAATTAGTCAACATGATGGACAGATATAACTGTTTGGTTTAAAAGCGTTTTTGATTCAGCTTAAAAGCGTATTAAGAAATGTGTATTTTTGTTGGCCGGGCCAAAATCAAAGACTTGCACAGCAAAATACTCCAGCAATAAGCTATTTGAGCCATGGGATTGGGCAATCAGGGGTTCGGCAATCAGGGGTTGGGGGTATCAAAGTGCCTGGAGATGTTCCACCACCAGCTGGGGGTTCTCCACGCCCCGGAATTCATTTACTTCCAATCGGTAGGCCAGATAGACCCGTTGGACCCCAGAGCTGGGCCACTGGGACAAATCCACATTAAACGCAATGGCGTCCAACACCCGTTTAGTGGCAGGGATTCCCAAACTCATCTTTAAATGTTTCTCACCCACAATACGTTGATCCAACAGTTCAAATTCACCGTCGAAAAGTGGCTCAGGAAAACCCTGCCCCCAGGGACCAGCTTGGCGCAACAGTTTCGCCAAGGAAAGATCGAGCTCCGTGTCTTGCAGTTGGCCGTCCACGTAAAGTACAGCATCCAAATCTTCCCTGGTGAGCTGACGCCTCACCTCTTGATCAAAAGCCTGTTGGAAATCAGCAAAGGAATCCATTTTTAAACTCAGACCCGCCGCCATGGCGTGGCCACCAAATTTCACAATCAAGCCGGGGTGACGACTGGCTACGGCATCAAGGGCATCACGGATGTGAAAACCGGGAATGGATCTGGCGGACCCCTTGATCTCGCCCCCGTCCGCCTGTGCAAACGCGATGGTTGGACGATGGAAACGCTCTTTGATACGAGACGCCAGAATACCCACCACACCCTGATGCCAGTCCCTCTGAAACAGACACAATCCCCATGGCATATCATCCGCTTTATTCAAGTGAAGTTGCTTTAGAGCCGCCAACGCCTGCTGCTGCATTCCCCCCTCGATATTGCGCCGCTCTAAATTCAACGAGTCCAGTTGATGGGCAAGCTGTTGCGCACGATAGGGGTCATCTTCCAGCAAACATTCAATTCCTTTGGACATATCCGTGAGCCTACCTGCCGCATTGAGCCTTGGCCCCACAGAGAAACCCAGGTCCGCCGCCACCAAATTGGGCAAATTACGCTTGGCTACCGCCACCAGGGCCTGAATGCCCGGACGGCAACGACCAGCACGCATTCTCTGCAGACCGTGGCTCACCAAAATTCGGTTGTTGCGATCCAGGGGCACCACATCCGCTACGGTGCCCAAGGCCACAATATCCAAATACTCCGCCATGGTAGGTGGCGTTAAACCCTGTCGTTCAAACCAACCCTGTTTCTGTAGTTCAGTGCGAAGCGCAGCCATCAGATAAAATGCCACGCCCACTCCCGCCAGATTTTTGCTGCTAAACCCACAGCCAATTTGATTGGGGTTAACAATGGCATCCGCCTCCGGTGCTACCGAGCCAGGCAAATGATGGTCTGTCACTAACACCTTGATACCCAGTTGCTTGGCTCTGTCTACCCCATCCAAACTGGAAATACCGTTATCTACGGTAATGATGAGATCGGGATTGTTCTGTTGCGCAACTTCAACAATTTCAGGGGTCAATCCATAGCCGTACTTGAAACGATCGGGCACCAGATACTTCACTGAATGGGCACCAAAGCCCCGCAGCGCCAAAACAGTTAAGGCACAACTGGTGGCGCCGTCGGCGTCGAAGTCCCCCACGATGGTAATGCGCCATTGATTGGTTAGAGCCTGTTGCAGTAATTCCAGCGCCTTATCCAATCCCTTAAGCTGATTGGCGGGCAGTAAATTGCTCAACCCCAGATCCAGTTGCGCTTCATCAGCTATGTCTCGCCGGGCATATATTTGCTGCAACAGTGAGGGTACACCATCAGAAAACTGGATGTTTGGATTGGCTTGACGCTGGATTATTTTTTTCATGGGGGGGATGGGGAAGCGGATAAGCTCCCCCAAACAACTTACATGTTATTGATTATGGAAGATTTCACCGATACCAGATTAGCGTCGATGGTTTCCATGATGGCGTTCTGACACTGGGCAATGGCGGTATCGGGGTCTTTTAAACCGTTGCCGGTGAGGGTGCACACAATCTTGCTCCCTTCGGGAATTTTTCCGGATCGCACATCTCGAATGGCGCCGCCCAAAGAAGCGGCTGAAGCAGGCTCGCAGAATACCCCTTCACTCTGGGCCAGCATGCGTTGGGTTTGCAAAATTTCCTCATCACTCAACTCGTCATACCAGCCGCCTGATTCCTTTTGCACGTTCCAGGCTTTGTCCCAACTTTGGGGATGCCCTATACGAATGGCGGTAGCGACGGTTTCTGGATTATCAACCATTTCACCCCGCATGAAAGGCGCGGCACCGGCAGCCTGGTAGCCCACCATTTTCGGCAGTCCATTCACTACACCGGCTTTTTGGTATTCGCTATAACCCATCCAGTGAGCCGTGATATTGCCCGCATTGCCCACAGGCAAACAATGGTAGTCAGGAGCGGCACCCAGTTCTTCCAGGATTTCAAAGGCCGCGGTTTTTTGCCCTTGAAGTCGGAAAGGGTTAATTGAATTCACGATGGTCACCGGAGCTTCTTCCGCCACTTCTTTCACCAGCTGCATGCCTTCATCGAAGTTGCCGCGAATTTGCAAAGTGATGGCACCGTACATCATGGCCTGGGCCAATTTCCCCATGGCAATTTTGCCTTCCGGAATCAAAACAAAAGCTTTGATTCCTGCACGGGCGGCATAAGCCGCAGCGGCAGCGGAAGTATTACCGGTGGACGCGCATATGATGGCTTTACTGCCCTCTTCCACAGCTTTGGTCACCGCCATGGTCATACCTCGATCCTTAAAAGAACCGGTGGGATTCAGACCTTCGTACTTGACGTATATATCCACGTCTTTGCCAATAATGCCCGGAATATTGTTTAAGCGAATCAAGGGGGTTTGCCCCTCGCCCAAGCTAATCAGACGGGTATCGTCGTGCACGGGCAAATAGTCTCGGTACTTATCAATCAATCCGGTATATCGTTTACTTGGCATGGTTTAACTTCCACTCTTTATCTTCAAAATCTTACGGCTCTAGGGACAGCGCAATCAGCTATCCAGAGTTTCCAATCGTATTCGCACTACATCATCTGCCAGTACACCCAGAGCACGAATCTTCTCCAGGGCCTGGTTCATTTTGCTTTCCACCACTTTTCGCACCACCAGAATAAGCGGCACGGGGCTGCTTTCATCAGCCTGATCTTTTTGAATGATGGATTCAATGTTGATCTGAGACTCACTCAAAACGGTGGCAATTTTTGCCATCACACCGGGCTGATCTTTCACGTGCATACGCAAGTAGTAACCCGTTTCCACCTCTTCGATAGGCAGAATAGGCTGGTCACTAAGTTGATCCGCCTGAAACGCCAAGTGAGGAACTCGATTGTTGGGATCGGTGGTCAGTGCACGGGCCACGTCCACCACATCGGCAACCACAGCCGACGCAGTGGGCTCTGATCCCGCACCAGGACCGTAATACAAGGTTGGACCCACGGCATCGCTCTGGGCCATCACAGCATTCATCACACCATTCACATTGGCAATCAGGCACTGTTCAGGAATCAGGGTGGGATGAACTCGAAGCTCAACCCCAGAAGCGGTCTGACGGGTTACACCCAAATGTTTGATGCGATAGCCCAATTCTTCTGCAAAAGACACATCTTCACGGGTAATCTTGCTAATGCCCTCGGTATACACCTTTTCAAACTGGAGCGGAATACCAAAGGCGATGGACGCCAGTATGGTGAGCTTATGGGCAGCATCAACGCCTTCCACGTCAAACGTAGGATCGGCTTCGGCATAGCCTAAGGCTTGGGCTTCCTTTAAAACATCGTCAAAGTCTCGACCCTTTTCTGCCATTTCAGTCAAAATAAAATTACCGGTACCGTTGATGATGCCCGCCACCCAGGCAATACGGTTGGCCGACAGACCCTCTCGTATGGCTTTGATAATGGGAATACCCCCGGCCACGGCGGCTTCGAATGCCACATTCACACCCTTCTTCTGGGCGGCGGTAAATATTTCATTACCGTATTCTGCAATCAAGGCTTTGTTGGCGGTCACCACGTGCTTACCATTTTCGATGGCTTTCATCACCAGATCCCGAGCTACGGTAGTGCCGCCGATCAGTTCCACCACAATATCCACATCAGCATCGGACACCACATCAAATATGTCCCTTGAGACCTTCACCGAAGAGGTATTCGCGTTGGGATTATCACGCCGGGCACCCACATGGGTAACCAGGATTTCCCGGCCGGCACGCCGAGCGATATCTTCGCAATTTCGGCTCAACACGTTGAAGGTACCACTACCAACTGTACCTAAGCCTACAATACCAACATTTACCGGTTTCAACTGACTCACCTCATTATCATGATTATTCGTTTGCGCGCGGGGTAATTCACCAGCAGCCAGGGGCGCATAGTATACCGTTTCCAGCGACTAAATCACCCAACACAACCAATAAGCGCAAAAAAGCAAACCGCCAAGTTAGTGAACACCAACTTGGCGGTTTGCTGTGGCAGATTAAAATATAGGGGGTGGGGTATTACTGGATACCCAGCTCGCTGGCCAATTTGTCCGCTTTCACGTAGCCGCCAATTTGCCGCCCCGTCAAAGTAAACACAGCGGGAGTTCCCCTAACGCCTATTCGATGACCGAGATTGATCTGGTCCTGTAGCACGTTTTGATCACACACTTTTACACCCGGGGGATCCACAGGGCGATTGGTCTTAGCCAGATCCATAGCGGATTCTCTGTTTTCGGAACACCACACATTGGTCATGGTTTGACCGGCCTGGGACTGCACACCCTGGCGCGGCCAAGCCACGTACTTAACGGTGATGCCTTTTGCGTTCATAGCAGGAATTTCAGAGTGGAACTTTCGGCAGTAACCACAGCTAGTGTCGGTGAACACCAGCACCTCACTTTTCTCATCACCTTTTGCAGGATAGACCACTAAGTCTTTATCTTTCAGACTCTTAAGTGATTCTACCCGCTGCGCTCCGCGCCACTTCTCTGACACGTTCACGGGCCCAGTGGCCTCAAGCCGCAGCAGATCCCCGGTGAACAGATGCTTACCATCCGCGGATGAATACAGTAATTCTCCACTGCTGGTGACAACCTGGTAAATGCCTTTCACGGCGGTTTCTTCCACTTTGCTGAGGCTGATCTGCGGAAAGCTCTTTTTGAACTGATTGGTTATGGCGTCACCATCAGCTAGCGCGGGCAAGGCAAAGCAAAAGGTTAACAATACAAAGATTGATTTAATGGAGTTATAAGGTGTCATTGGGCTGTCTCTACTAATTTTGCGACCAAGTGTGTGGCTATTAGACCCATGTTGAATCACAAGTTCCAGGGAATAATCAGATTTAACCGCGGGGGTGATGTTGTTTGTGTAGCTGTTGCAACCGGTGTTTTGCCACATGAGTATAGATTTGAGTGGTGGATAAGTCACTGTGGCCCAATAGCAACTGAACCACCCGAAGATCTGCGCCATGGTTGAGCAAATGTGTGGCGAACGCATGGCGAAGGGTGTGGGGAGACACACTGGATTGTATTCCCGATTGAGCAACGTAGATCTTAATTCGATGCCAAAAAGTCTGTCTGGTCATAGCTACCCCCCTTTTACTGAGAAAGATCACATCGCTTTCCCCTTGCTTGATCAGGACACTCCTTCCTTCTTTTACATAGGCCTGCAACCAATGAATAGCCTCCTCCCCCATGGGGACCAAACGCTCTTTATTCCCTTTCCCCACCAGACGCACCACGCCAGATCGCAGATTGACATCAAATAAAGTCAACCCAATCAACTCACTCACCCGCAAGCCACAGGCGTAAAGCAGTTCCAACATGGCTTTGTCCCGTAAACCCATAGCCGTGGAGATATCCGGCGCGGCCAGCAATAATTCCACGTCCTGCTCGCTGAGGCTGGTGGGCAGCTTTTTCCCCAGCTTGGGCATTTCAACCCGTAAACAGGGATCTTCTGAGATCAGCTGTTCACGCAGACAATACTGGTAAAACCCCCGGATGGTGGACAGAAACCTTGAACTGGAACGGGCACTTAACTTAGCTTGATAGCGATAGGCCATATGGTCATTGATGCTGTGGCCACTGGCCTGCAGCAGTCCCTGGCTGCCGTGATCATGCAACCAGCTGGCGAAGCCACGCAGATCACGACCATAGGCCGCGAGAGAGTTTTCGCTCAAACCCCGCTCCAACCAGCAGGCGTCCAAATAGCGGGCAATTAGATTGTCATCATCCTGGGGTGACATGATAGGCTGGCCAAAAAACAGAACTGATATTATGTTTTTATTTTAGAATAACAACCAGTTAAGTCGAAGCACGGATTTCAGTGGCAAATAAAAGCGAATACTACCCCGGGTTAAACATTTACCGCGCCTTGGCGGTGCTGCTGATGATGATGGCCCACAGCGCGCGCATTCAAACGGATATGGGGGCACTGTACAACCAACCTTCCCTGGCACAGTTTTGGGATTGGCCAGTGCTGTCCACCTTGCTTATTGAGCCCATAATCTCCGCCATGTTTTTGTTTATCGCCGGTTTCAGCCTGGTTCTCTCGCAGCAAAAACAGAAAAACAGCAACTCAACCTGGCTCTGGCGACTGGGTAACAGGATGCTCACTCTTTACGCTATCTCGGTGATTTTTTATGTTGCTGATCGGGGCTTTCAGCTGCCGGATTTGCTTATCTCGTCAGGGGTGCTTGGGGTGATTGCTCTGGGACTGTTTACAGCGGGAGCGGCCCTATGCACCAAGCGCGCGACACCGACCTTGTTAGCAATGACTTTCGCGACGCTGGGCTTGGCCCTGATCTTGGAACAGAGCAACTCCAATGTGGTGGGCCTGAATGCGGGTGCCGGTGGAATGATCCCCCTGATCAGCCTGGCCTATCTGGGTAGCCTATGTGGTTTAGCGTGGCTAAGATGGAGAAACAATGGCTTGCTGATTCTACTGGCAGTGGCCAGTATTCTATCAATTTTCGCGTTACAGGAACCTGCACCCTGGATAACCTATCCCACCAGTAAAATAGTGATCTATGGGGGGGATCGGGTAATGGCAGTCTTTAATTCCATTTTGGATTTATTTGGGCTCTACCACGGCGTAAAGCAAGAAGCGGAAGTGCGCTATTGGAATCACTCCTGGATTTTTGTAGTGCGTTGTCTGCCGCTTTTACTTTTGGGTCTGTTAATTAGCTTAAACAGTTTGAAGACCATCAAGCAACCGATCCTAATCTTTGCCAATTGGATGGGAACCCAGGCGCTAAACTTCTATGTACTGCACTTACTGCTGTTGGCCGCGGTGGAGGTGCTGGGTGCTCACACCCACCACGGATGGCAGACTCTGTTTTTGGTGTGCGCGGTGCTAGCCACCTCAGCTTGGCTATTGCGATATATTTCTATTGTCCCCCTGGGTTGGGTTGGCAACACCAAAACAGCAAAATAAAAAAAGGCCCCGCCGTTAGGGGGGCCTTAGGCTAATCCGCCTCGCAATCAGCGGATAAAAGGGGTGTCAGCGCGGCGCCGTATAGTCCACGCAAAATAATAAAGGCAGCGATACCAGCTAAAAAGACAAGAGAGAATATCTTCATAATAAACACCGATTTATTAAATTATAGTTATATGGCGTTGTTACGGTTCTAGAATACTCCTTAGGAATCAGCGCTCAATAGCTGTTCACAGCATGCCACCGGAAACACACATTCAGAAACATATCGGGAGTAATAGTTACTTAAACCAACAACTTATGAGTCAATCAGGGCAAACCCAGGGCAATGATCTACACTGAAATTATGCCCCAGGATTTTATTGGAATTGCTCTATTAGATGAGACAACTTGTCGTATGCATTCTGTTGTTGCTCGGCCAAACTAGCTTTGCTCAACCTTTACTCATTAATCCCGAAAGTCTTCACCAGAACCTGAATTCTCACGTGTATTTTGTTGAAGACAGCAGCAGCCAACTTACCCTGGCAGACCTGATGCTGCTGGAATCGGATCAGTGGCAACACAACGGCGAATCCACCTTTAACCACAGCTATAACGACTCCACTTGGTGGCTGCGGATTGATAGCGAAAACCCCAGTAATGACTACATAGAGCGTCTACTGGAGATAAGCTACCCTGTGCTTGATCAGGTGACCGTAAATATAGTGAGAAATGGTTTTGTGGAAACCATAAAAATGGGGGACAAACAACCCTTCGATCAACGCCCCATCCAGCACCGAAATTTTGTGGTACCCCTAAAGTGGAACCCCAAAGAACAGATCACGTTGTTCTTGCAAGTTAAAACCACTAGCGCAGTTCAAGTGCCGTTAAGCCTGTGGCAAGCGCAGTATTTCTACAACCACGACCAATCACATACCCTGATTCAGGGAATTTACTACGGCATCATGTTTGTGATGGCCATCTACAATCTCTTTGTCTACTTGGCCGTTGGTGAACGCAGCTATCTATTCTACGTGCTTTTCGTGTGCTGTACCCCGCTATTCCTGGCGAGCTTAAACGGGTTCGCATTTCAGTACCTGTGGCCCAACCTATACCGCTGGAACGATCAATTGATGTTGGCGTTTCTGGCTGGGGTGATTTTATTCGGAGCACTCTTTACCCACCACTTACTGCGTGCCAGTGAGCTAAAAGGAGCGGTTCGCTACATTGCTCGATGCGTAGCTTTGGCGGCTGCAGTTTTGATGGTGGCAAACTTTTTCCTGCCCTACAGTATCAGCGTTCAAATCCTCATTCCGTTCGCCACCCTAGCCTGCCTCTATGCCCTCAGTCACGGCGTATATGCCTGGTATAGGGGTGTAATCTCTGCCAAATACTACACCATCGCCTGGAGTTCGCTGCTGTTGGGAGGAATGATTCTGGCGTTAAACAAATACAATATTTTACCCTCCAACACGTTTACGGACCATGCCACTCAAATCGGTTCTGTACTGGAAGTGGTACTACTTTCCTTCGCCTTGGCTGAGCAAATCAACCAGGAAAGGAAGTTGCGTTTTGAGCTGCAGCAAGAAACCCTGGCCACGGAGCGGGAACTCAGGCGCGCGCGGGAAAACGCGTTGCGAATACAGCAACAAGCCACCGAATCTCTGGAACAGAGAGTCAAGGATCGCACGCAAGCGCTGGAAGCACTCAATAAAAAACTGGAGGAATTGAGTGACACCGATCAGCTCACCGGGCTGAAAAACCGACGTTATCTGGATCGGATTTTAAACGAGGAATTCTCACGCTGTGCCCGCTATGGACACAGTTTATCCCTACTTATCATGGATATTGATCACTTTAAACGGTTTAACGACACCTACGGCCATTTGATTGGCGATGAATGTTTAAAAGCCGTTGCACTGGGCATCCAGAAAGGCCTGCGCTGGCCCAGTGACCGCCCCATCCGCTACGGGGGAGAAGAGTTTTGTGTCATCTTACCCGAAACCCGAGCAGAAGGTGCACTGCAGGTGGCTGAACGAATTCGCAACAACGTGGAACATCTCATGTTTGAGGTTCAGGGTCAGAGGGTGCCCATCACTGTGAGCGTTGGAGTGGCATGCTCCACCCCTGATGGCAAGAGCAGCGCCACCAATCTGCTGGCTCAGGCGGACAATGCCTTATACAACTCGAAAAAGAATGGCCGCAATATAGCGACCCTCTTTTCTCAAGAAATGGATCAGATGGGCAACGCCTCGTAATGCCGCATAAAGGATTAGGGGTTTTCTACGATGAACTGTTCCAACTTATCAACCATAGCAGCGGAACCGAGAAATAAGGGGCAACGCTGATGCAGTGTCGTTGGCTCCACATCCAAAATCCGTTGCTCGGGACTGGCCAAGGCCTTACCACCGGCCTGCTCAATCAGGAACGCCATGGGGTTGCACTCGTACAACAGGCGTAGCTTTCCACTGGGGTATCGGCTTGAGGTGGGATACATGTATATGCCACCCTTAATCAGGTTACGATGGAAATCTGAAACCAGAGAACCGATGTAACGGGACGTGTAGGGTCGGCTTGTGGCGTCGTCTTCTTCCTGACAGTACTTGATGTACTTTTTCACGCCGCTGGGAAAATGAATGTAATTGCCTTCATTAACCGAATAGATTTTTCCGTTCTGTGGAATGGTGAGATCCGGGTGAGACAAACAAAATACACCAATGGTGGGATCATAGGTAAACCCGTTAACGCCACTGCCAGTGGTATACACCATCATGGTGGAAGAACCATAAACAATATAGCCAGCGGCCACCTGCTTGTTACCGGGCTGCAGGAAATCTTCTTCCGTTACAGCGCTGCCCACTGGCGATACACGTTGGTAGATAGAGAAGATGGTGCCCACGGATACATTCACGTCAATATTGGAAGAGCCATCCAAAGGATCAATCAATACAACGTATTTGCCTTCTCGGTTGCGGGTTTCTTCAAAACTGACGAACTCCTCTTCTTCTTCCGAGGCTATCCCACAGACTACCCCTCGCTGGGCTAACGCATTTTTAAAACGTTCGTTAGCGTACACATCCAGTTTTTGCTGCGCTTCCCCTTGAACGTTATCAGAACCATGGGCACCGGTGATGTCCGCCAACCCGGCTTTGTTTATTTCTCGATGCAGCACTTTTGCCGCCAGCCGGATAGAAGAAAAAAGTGAGGTTAATTCACCGCTCGCTTCCGGGTAATCTTTCTGGTTATCTAGAATAAACTCGCCAAGGGTTTTGATTATTTCCATGAAGGGATCCTACCGTTTTCTGTTGTGTACGGGTGCTTTTCCAAAGTGTTATATCTGACCCCATTGTAATCCAACTAGGCCACAGAGGGGTTACTCATTGGCTAAAATTTGTTACGAGGCTCGCTTAACTGGTTTTCCAGCCTGCGGAACCTACATATATCACTTGCAACTGTCGAGTTAGCCGCGCTTCAAAATCTTGCCTAGCCTGACTGGTGGCATCAGCAAGGTCAAGCAGCTGTATAGTGCTGTAAGCTACGGTGGAGATGGTGAGGTCAGAAACGTAATCCATCATCACTGGATCCAGGTTAGTTAGCAGATTCAAACGCTGTAAATCCGAGACCAGTTCTTTGGCGAAGTAATGCAATTCACTGCGTATGGCTTGCCTCACCCGCTCACTACCACCGGTCATTGACTGGGACATAAACACAAAAAAGACTTTGTGCTTAGCTACGTACTCGCAGTATTGACCTACAGAATCGGCAATGATGTGATGTGGGCTTGTCCTGTTCTGCCTGACCTCACGCATCAATTGGCGCAACACCAGACTTAACTCATCAACCAGGTTAAGGGCAAGATCATCCAAGTCTTTGAAGTGCCGATAGAATGCAGTGGGTACCACGCCCGCCCGCTTCGCAACCTCGCGAATACTAAGACTTGAAAAATGTTGGCCTTCCTCAACCCACTGCAGGGCTGAGTTCATCAACGCCTGTCGAGTTAATAGTTTCCGTTCTTGACGGTTTGTCATTCTATTTACAGTACCTGCCCCAATTCAGTGTTCGATTGTACGCCGAGACAGCATGTAATTTCCAGCTCAGAAGCACTTCAAGCCTGGCCGAAAGAACCTGAAAATCCACCCAAAACGCTTTTCAGTTTACACATAAACACTAATAAAAATTATATAAACTATTGTAATTATTACATTATTTATATTTTTTCTCGCTCGCCACACTTATAACGTTGACAAGCGTTCCACCTATAGTGCACACTTGTACACAACTAGACGAGCGGAGATACAGCCATGCACTCATCACATCAGACTTTGTTGCAGAAAGCCAAGACCTGGTTCAACAGCAGCCTGTTTAATACGGATCGGGCTGGCGAATACTTTGAATACCTGCTGGAGAGCATCGACCCCATGTGGTCAGCCCTGGGTAGCAAGGCCCGCATTATCGATGTCATTGAAGAAACCGCTGACACCAAAACATGGGTGATGGAAGTGAGCGATGGCTGGAAAGGTTTTCGAGCCGGACAACATGTTCATCTTACTTTCAGCCTCAACGGGGTTAAACAGACTCGCACTTTCACTCTGTCATCTTCACCTCAACAATGGCGCGACCAAAATACGGTGAGCGTAACCGTGAAGAAAGTGAAACAAGGCAAAGTAACCGGGTGGATGCATGATAATTTGCAACAGGGCGATGTGATTTCTATCTCGGAAGCCGCCGGTGATTTTACCCTGCCGCGCCGACAAGTTAATCGAGTGGGTTATATAGCCGCAGGCTCCGGCATCACCCCCATCATGTCGCAGTTGCGCTGGCTCAGCTACAACAAAATGCCCAGCGCTGCCAGCCTGCTGTATTTCTCCAACACAGAAGACGATTTTATTTTTGCGTCAGAGCTGAAAGCCATGGAGCAAATTCACCCCAAGCTGGACACCTATTTTGTTGCAAGCAATGGTGGCCAGCAGAGTAAATACAAACTGCCACAAACACTTCTCTGTGAAGACCACATTGAAGCACTGATGGGCAAGGCACTGGATCGAATTTACATTTGTGGCCCACACCCTTTCCGTGAGCTCGCTAAAAAATTGCTCAGTGAAGCGGGTTATAACATGGACCAAGTGTTTGAAGAGGCATTTGGTCTACCCCCAGTGGTTGTGGAAGAAGGTGCGCCCGTCCAAGTGACCTTCACCAAGAGCGCCATGGAAACCACTACGGACAAAAGTGACACCCTGCTAAACATGGCGGAAGCAGCCGGACTTAAGCCTAACGCTGGATGCCGCATGGGAATTTGTTACACCTGCAAGTGCAAAAAGACTTCCGGTCAAGTACGCAACGTTATCACTGGTGAAATTTCTTCAAGCGATGCGGAAGAAATTCAAATCTGTGTGTCTACACCCATAAGCAACGTCGAAATCGACCTTTAATACGGGGCATTTAAATATGACTATCGCAACTCAGCCTAATATTGAACACTTAACAGAAGAGTCCGTCGATTTACACACTGGCAAAAAGCGTCTGACCAAAGAGCAATTTGACGGTTTACAAAGAGACTTCGACGAACTTCGGGATAGCATCCGTGCCCAATTGGGACAAGAGGATGTGGACTACATTAAGACGATTATTCGGGTGCAACGCTACCTGGAGATTGCCGGCCGTACCTTGATTCATTTTAGCTTTACCCCGGTTCCATTTATGTTGGGGGTAGCCGCTCTCTCTGTCTCCAAGATTATCAACAACATGGAAGTGGGTCATAACATCATGCACGGCCAATTCGACTGGACCAATGACCCCAAGCTGCAGTCTGACTTTGAATGGGATACTGCCTGTGATGCGGATTCGTGGCGTCGCACCCACAACTATGAGCATCATACGTTTACCAACATTATCGGTAAGGACCGCGATTACGGCTATGCCGTGTTGAGGCTGTCGGACGACACACCTTGGCACCCTGGCCGTAGCATTCAGGTGGCCTACTTCGCTTTGCTGAGCATTTTCTTTCAGTGGGGCGTGGCTCTGCACGAGCTTGAAACTGAGCGCTTTCGTGATGGCACGTTTAACCTTAAAGAAAAGAAGCCCTACCTAAAGGGTCTGTTTAGCAAAGGTGCCAAACAAGCATTTAAAGACTACGTCTTTTTTCCTGCTCTGGCTGGACCTTTCTTCTGGAAAGTAGCGTTGGGTAACGCACTGGCCAATCTGGGTCGTAACCTTTGGGCATCCTCAATTATATTTTGCGGTCACTTTACTGAACAGGCTGAAGCTTTCACAGAAGAAGAATGTGAAAACGAAACAAAAGGCGAATGGTATTACCGCCAGCTGTTGGGTTCCAGCAACATCGAAGGTGGCAAATTGATGCATATCATGAGCGGACACCTTAGTTATCAGATTGAACACCACCTGTTCCCTGATATACCAGCGAACCGCTACGAAGAGATGGCGCCTGAGGTACGCAAGATCTGTGAAAAATACGGTCTGCAATACAACACCGGACCTTTCTGGAAACAGTATGGCACGGTGCTAAAACGAGTTTGGAAATACTCTTTTCCCACCAATGGCGCAAAGTGATAATCGGATATTATGCCGGAGCTCGTTTTCTGCTAGAGTGACGGGATAAGATTGAGGCTGGCTGTAACGGTCAGCCTCCTACATCACAAGGGTGAGAATCAGTTATGGGCATATTAAATAAAGCAGAAGTGTTAAAAGATATGGTTCAAACCGCCATTGACAATGGCGCTAAAACCGTGGGCGAGGTACACCAGGCTATCGCTGATATGCCCTTTGAGATGCTGGAAAAATCCGGCTTATTAGATGAAGAAAAGCAAAAATTGCGCGATCAAAACCAACAAACCATAGGGGCGGTTTACGACAAGATAAGGGAGGTAAACAGCAAGGTGGGCGAACTGGCGTCAGACATGTTTGAAACCTTGGAAGACGGCCAACACATAGCCAAAACAATGGATGAAAACGAGCAAAACAAGTCCAAATAGCCACAGGCCCCTGGACAATATTTCATAACCCAACTTCACCGGACCGTTCCGCTTCAACTGGCATATTTGTCCCGAATCCCGCCTACACTTCTTTGCTCATTGGTTAGAACTCAACTATATTAAGCCTCAAAGCTCTCTTAAGCTAAAAATAAAACAAGGAAAAAGAGGCACTTCACTATGAACAAAGCACTCATCGCAGGCACTTTTGCGGCCACCCTACTCACCAGCCAGCTTTCCCTAGCACAACAATCAGGCTATGTGGGGATGCAATACAATCTGTACAAGGTAAGCGCTAATGGCATCATGGATGAGTTAGAGCCCGATGGTATCACCCTGAAATTGGGTGGCAACATTGGCGACAACTTCCAATTGGAGGGGCGCTTTGGCCGTAGCCTCAGCGATGACAACGGATCCAACAGCGCAATAAAGGTTGACGAGTATGTGGGTTTTTATGTGAAAGCGGGGCAAGAATTCGCCGACATGGTTTTCCCCTACCTGATATTGGGTTATACCAAGCTGGACGTGGAATACTATGGCAATCCCACTGACCAAACGGAATCGGATATTTCCTATGGGGTTGGTGCTGACGTTCACTTCGACCGTTTTATGGTGGGAATCGAGTGGATAATGCTGCAGGACAAATCCCAGATTGACGTGGAAAACCTGAATCTTTCCGCTGCCTGGCGTTTCTAAAACCCATGAACCGATTTTCTTTCAACGTGGGGCACACATGATGCCCCACCCTGATGGCCTCTGTAACCACTTCTTCACTTAGCTATATCCAAGCGCTTGTGTACAATGGAGCCATGACCAACCAAGAGCTCCCATCCAAAAAAATCAAGCAACGACTTGCTCCTGTGTTGGAGTTAATTCACAGGCAAAGCGTGGTACAAACCGTTACCCAGCGCCAGCAACAACCGCGGGCAGATCTCATTGAAAGCCTGCTGGAGCGGCAACAAAATGCGGCATTAAGCCGCGAGCTGGAGCGATTGGATAGCGCCGACATCGCTCACTTGTTGCTGATGCTTCCTTCTGACAAACGCCCCATGGTTTGGTTCGAACTGTCACCGAGACGCGCGGGACAGGTTCTAGTGGAATTGAATGAACCGGTTGCGGAAGACCTGATCGAGATCACAGATAACCCCACCTTAATGGGAATTCTTGAAACTTTAGATATCGATGAGCTCACAGAGATAGCGGATGTTCTTTCCAGCACCCAGTTAAGTGAGGCCAAGACTCTACTTGCAGCCAATGAGCGACAATGGCTGGAGAGCACCATGGCCTATCCCGACGAAACTGTGGGCGATGAAATGGTGAAAGACAGCATCAATCTTGACATCAACGCCAGTGTTAACGACGCCATCGAATTGCTGCGGGCAAAGCCCGAGTTTCCCCCACAAACAGATAAACTATTTGTCATTAACTCACAGTATCAGCTGTGCGGTATCGTTCCTCTGATCGCGTTGATGCGTAACCCCGGGAACAGTCCCATAAAAGATTGCATGGATACCAACGTAGTTAGCTTTTCGCCCCTAGATAGTGCCGAAGAAGCGGGCCAGGCCTTTGAACGCTATGATTTGATTTCTGCGCCAGTGGTAGACGAAAAAAATCGTCTGGTGGGTCGCTTGACAGTGGAAACCATGATGGATTATCTGAGGGAACGATCCGATGAGAAAGCACTGGCCAAAGAAGGTCTGAAAGGTGACACGGATTTCTTTGGGCCCATATTGGAAGGCGCCCGAGGGCGCTGGCCATGGCTGTGCATCAACCTCATGACGGCGTTCCTGGCCACCCGCTTTATTAGCCTGTTTGAAAACACCATCGAACAACTGGTGGCCCTGGCCACCTTAATGCCCGTGGTGGCAAGCGTCGGCGGCAACTCTGGCAATCAGACAGCCGCACTGGTTATACGCAGCCTGGCCATGAACCAATTGCACCGGGACAATATGGCCTTTATTTATCGCAAAGAGCTGATCATCAGCACCATGAATGGCTTGCTGTGGGGAAGCGCGTTGGGTTGCTTTGCCTGGGCTCTGTACCAAAACTGGCTACTGGGATTGGTGATGGCACTGGCCATCACCCTCAATCTAATACTGGCCGCACTCATAGGAATCAGCGTCCCAGTGATCTTAAACCATTTCAAAAAAGACCCCGCAATGGGGTCTTCGGTGGTTCTTACCTTTGCCACAGACAGTATGGGGTTCTTTCTCTTCCTGGGATTGGCTACGGTGATTCTGCTCTAATCAACCTATGACAGTGGCAGCCTATGACAGTAGCACGTTAAAAATCGTCCTCAGACAGACCAAAGGCATGGTCGCTTCCCGATTCGATCACAGCAATCAAACTGTCCATTCGGGGCAAAATCCGACTGAAGAAAAAAGCACCGGTTTTCATTTTCGCAGCCATGGACGCTGAGCTGTCCACTTTGGATGAGGCCGCCTCCATCATACGAAGCCACATGTAGCCGTAGGCCACATAACCCACACAGTGCAAAAATTCGCAAGCTGCCACACCTAACTCGTCTGTATTGTGCTCACCACGCTGCAGCAGCAAAGAGGTCACCGCCATCAGCTGATCGCATCGGGCCGTCAGAGCCTGCCCATGCCCAGCCAACTGATCATTCTCAAGCCCCTGGCAGCTCTGTTTTATTTCTGTGACAAAGCTTTCCAGCCACTCGCCATTATTAACAAACACCTTTCGATGCAAGAGATCCATGGCTTGAATACCATTGGTGCCTTCATATATTTGGGCAATTCGCACATCTCGCACCAATTGCTCCTGACCCCACTCGCGAATATAGCCATGGCCGCCAAACACCTGCTGCCCCAGCACCGTACTTTCCAGCCCCAGATCCGTGAACATCGCTTTCGCTACAGGGGTAAGTAAGGCCACTCGCGTATCCGCTGTTGCTCGCTCTTCAGGGGTGGCGCCATGGTTGGAAAAATCCAATTGCTGCCCTAAATACACCGCCAAAGCTCGGCCTGCCTCAGTGGTGGATTTCATGGTCATCAGCATCCGACGCACATCGCCATGCTTGATAATGGGGTCTGCCACCTGCTTGGATCCCTTAGCTCGTCCCTGCAAGCGCTCACGGGCGTATTCCACTGCGTTTTGGTAAGACGCATCGGCGCACCCCACTCCCTGCATGCCAATAGAAAGACGTTCCGCATTCATCATGGTAAACATGCACTGCAGGCCTCGATTAGGCTCACCTATTAAAAAGCCCCGGGCACCATCAAAATTCATCACGCAAGTGGCAGAAGCCTTGATGCCCATTTTGTGTTCCACTGCGCCACAGGTCACAGGGTTGCGCTCCTTAAGCTCCCCCTCGTCACCCACCCAGATCTTGGGCACCAAAAACAGGGATATGCCTTTTGAGCCTGCCGGTGCGTCCGGTAATCTGGCTAACACCAAATGGATAATATTCTCCGTCAAATCGTGATCACCGCCGGTTATAAAGATTTTGGTGCCACTGATTGAGTAGGTTCCGTCTTCCCTGGGCTCCGCTTTTGTTCGCATCAAACCCAAGTCACTGCCACTATGGGGCTCTGTCAAACACATGGTGCCACCCCATTGCCCAGAATACATTGGCGGCAAAAAGCGTTGCTTTAGCTGTTCAGAACCGTGGGCATCTATAGTCATACAGGCCCCAGCTGATAGCGCAGGATAAAGAGCAAAGGAACTGTTGGCGGCGTAGTTCATCTCGTCCACCAGCAACCCCAAAGACTTCGGCATGCCCAAGCCACCGTAGCTGGGGTTACCAGTGAGCGCACAGAGACCATTTTCAGCAAACACGTTATAGGCTTGCTTAAAGCCATCCGGGGTGGTTACCTCACCCTCGGCAAGCGCCACCCCTTGTTCGTCCCCGGACCGATTAACTGGGGCCAGTTGCTGCTCAGCCACTTTACCCGCCTCCACCAACATGGCATTGGCAGTGTCCTGGTCTAGCGCCGAATCCAAGCTGTGCCAATGCTGCTGAGCTTTAAATACGTCAAATAACACGAACTGCATGTCTTCCACTGGAGCACGATACTGGGCCATCTGCCACCTCTCACAAAATTTTGTAAAATTCTTCTAAAAATGACCAAACGCCGGTTGTGGGACGATTTGGCCAGAGTGCCAGGGATTATTGGTTTTTCGCCGCTTTACGGCAACAAAATCGAATATCTTTCGTGCTGCGATGTAAAACACTTTACAATCGGCTATAATTTTTGCAAATCTTGCAAATTTGCAAAATACACAAACTAAACAAAATATGGACAATAGAAAAAGAAAGTTGTTTTTAGGTAGCAAAGTGCGGCGCCTGCGGAAACAACTGAACCTAAATCAAGTGGACATGGCAAAGCAGCTGGGCCTATCTGGCAGTTATTTAAACCAGATTGAGAATGACCAGCGCCCCCTGACGGTACAGGTACTGCTGAAGCTAGGCAGCCAATTCAATATCGATCTGGCCCACTTTTCAGAAGAAGAAGATGATCGCCTGGTGGCGGAAATTCGTGATTGCCTGGAGGACCCATTATTCGAGAACGAAAAGGTGCCCATCACGGATGTGAAAGAAATCGTCACCCGCACACCAGGGTTCGCTCGACACTTTTTGAGCCTGTACCGATCCTACCATCAAAGCAACCAAAACTACGCCGGGTTAGCCCAAGATGTGGCTGGAGACGAAGCCGTGCGATCCATTGCAGGTCAACAGTTCCCCTACGAAGAAGCACGGGATTTTTTCTATTACCACAGCAACTATTTCGACTCCCTGGACAGGGCAGCGGAGCAACTTTTTCAGCAACAGGAAATGACCCTGGGCGGTGGCGAAGCACAATTAAGCCTCTACCTTAAACAGCAGCACAGTATTCAGGTACAGACCGATACCGAATCGGAGCTGCTAAGACACTATGACGCCAAAAACAAAATCCTCTCGTTGTCGAAACTGCTTTCTGTGCGTCAACGGGTGTTTCATCTGGCACACCAAATCTGCCTGCTTGACCAGGATCACACTCTGAACGAGATAATTGAAAAAGCGCGCTTTACCAGCCCGGAAGCCGACTCTGTCTGCCGAGTGGGACTGGCAAACTATTTTGCCGGCGCATTGCTCATGCCCTACTCTCCGTTTTTAAACAAGGCTCAGGAAGAGGCCTATGATATCGAACGACTGCAAATTATCTTTAACGTCAGTTTCGAACAGGTGTGCCATCGACTGAGCTCCTTGCAACGACCCACCCAAACGGGAATTCCATTCTATTTTCTCAGGGTGGATGCCGCCGGCAATATCTCAAAACGCCAAAGCGCCAGTAGTTTTCATTTTGCTCGGGTGGGCGGTGCCTGCCCACTTTGGAATGTACACGAAGCCTTTGCCCAGCCCGGAAAAATACTGCGCCAGGTGGCGGAAACACCGGATGGTAAAACCTATTTTTGCATCGCCCGCACGGTGAGCAGAACCGAAGGTGGATTTCTTATGCCACAAAAGAATTTCGCAGTGGGGCTCGGCTGCGAAATCAGCCATGCGCCCAAGCTGATTTACTCCACCGGAATTGATCTCAACGACAAAAATGCAGCGGTGCCCATCGGCGTCAGTTGCCGGGTCTGCGAACGCAATAACTGTCCCCAGCGCGCTTTTCCCCCCATCGGTAAAAAAATTCACATCAACAAAGATGAGCGGGAATTTCTACCCTACCGTTTCGAAAACTAAAGAGCTCAGGCGGCCCGGCTTGCATAACGTTCTAATTCCGATGCCAGCATCGAAAGTTTAACTGGTTTTTCGATATAGCCATCCATACCCGCCTGGATACAACTTTGACGATCCACCCCCATTGCATTGGCAGTGACAGCAACGATAGGAACCTTGCTTTCTGGCCCCGCCATAGCACGAATACGGCGAGTGGCTTCAAAGCCATCCAACACAGGCATCTGACAATCCATAAACACCAGATCAAAACCCAAAGCCACCTTGTCCAAAGCCTCTTCCCCATCGTCGGCGGTATCAACGGAGCACCCCAACTTGGACAGAAACCCTTTCAATACCATTTGATTGACGGGATTATCTTCCACCACCAAAACCCTTAAACCGGGGCTAGGATGCTGGCCATTAGAGCCGTGGGATTGCCGCTGTTTGTCACCAGCATCGTCCACCCCTTGCGCCCAGCACAAGGGGAGAGAAAACTGCACCAGCAAGCCTCCTTGGGGCCGATTTTTCAGGATCAACTCTCCAGACAAGATACGTGCAAAGCCATGACAGATTGTCAAACCCACTCCCATTCCCTGATATCGACGACTAAAAGAACCGTCGAACTGCTGAAACGGGTCAAGCAACTGCTCCAGGCCAGGCTCCGATATTCCGGGCCCACTATCCAATACGCTAACCTGTAGGCGCGAATCCTGGGTCATAGTGACCTCCACCTCAATGGTATCCCCCTGGGAAAACTTCACTGCGTTATCCAAAATATGGTGCAGCATGAGGCAAATCTTTTTTTGGTCCGTCTCTATTTTCTTCCCTTTTGGCAACTGATAATTCAACTTAAAACACTGTCCGCTAGCATGAGTGGCCCGGGTCAAACCCGCCATTACCCTCGCCAGTTCCTGTTCAAGATCCACAGTGCTGAGATGGACCCTCAATTCGCCGGACAACATTTCGCTTAGGCTCAACAGATCATCAATTGACCTCATCATATCTTCTGCTGAAAGCGTTGCAGCATCCAACCACTGGTTCTGCACTGGATCCAATTTGGAATTAGAAAGCAGATTCAACGCCCCGGTGATACCGTTCATAGGGGTGCGCATTTCATGGCTAATGGTAGCCAGAAACTCGTCTTTCATGCGATTGGAGTGATTGATTAACCGCAGCACCCGATTTGACACCACCCAAGCCAACACAAATAAAACAACAATGATAACGCCACCCAAAAGACCACCCAGGGTATTTGCCCAAGCCACTTCACGGTTGATCTGTTGCAACAAAGTGGTGAATTGGGTCTGCTTGGCATCGATCTGAGCGTCCAGTAACTGCAGCATGGCGGAGTACAACTCATTGTTCTCAGTGAGTTTTGTCAGTTGCAGAGAGCCCGGATCATCAATCAACAAGTTCGCCATTTCAAACGCGTGGGAGTAATAACGCTCATAGGATGACTGCAACAAACTACTATAGGATTCCATTTCTGGTGCCATCAGCATAAGCTCTGCCAAAGACTGACGCACCCGGCTAGACTCGTCTTCACTGTCCCAGACGATAAAGGCTTCTTCCAAGCCCACAGCAGAAACCAACAACTCTCTGACGGATTGAATGCGAGCTTTAATTTCTCTTAGCTGCTCAATTACCGGTTGCTGCCTGTTCAACAAATCCTGCAGTCGCGTTTCATTCTGATGGGCCAAAAACAAACTCGCAATCAAATAGGCTAAAAAACACCCAGCACCGATTACGGCAATGCCCAAAATATGAAATCGAATTTTCCTGTTTTGTCTATTTTTCAAACCTGCTCCACCACGATACCTGCTGATCTTCCGCGATACTTAAGTATAGTTGCGCTGGTTCATATTTTTACTGGTATCTATTTTTAACAGGCCCGGCAGAAGCAGAGAAAAAGCAATTTCATTTCACTATGTGATGGTCTATTCTTCTGATTTAACAATTAAAAACTGAGAGGCCAATGTTTCGCTTATGGCTAATTTTTCTGCTGCTCACTGCACCCTCTTTTTGCTTTGCGGCAGACAACTGGAATTTTTCTGGCTTTGCCACTCTAGCTGCAAACAAACTCAACCGGGCCAATCTCAATCTAGGGGAAGCCACAGATCAGTGGGACGTGGATAACGACTCCAAATTAGGCCTGCAGCTCCAGGGCGATCTCTACGAACGACTTTCTTTTACTACCCAAATCATCAGCACCGGAATCGAGTTTTATGGCAAAGACGCCTATGAACCACAACTGCGCTGGCTGTTTCTTAGCTATCAAGTAAGCCCAAATATCCGTGCCCGGGCGGGGCGAATGCGCGCATCCAATTACATCTATTCCGAAACCCAAGACATTGGCTATTCCTACACTTGGATCAGGCCACCCATTGAAGTTTACCCCTATGCCTACAAGCCCGTTAGCGATATGGATGGAGTGGACCTCACTTATACCGCAGACCTGGGTAATTGGTTTGAATTGGACAGTCATTTTTTCCTAGGCCATCGAGAAGGAGAAATTTCCGACAGTCTGAGAGCGGAATTATCACCCTCCTTTGGCGGTAATTTTACTTTGCGTGGACGTAACCTGTTACTGCGATACAGCCTCCACAGCAGTACCATCGACATAGAACTTGGGGAACTGGTTCCCCTCGCCAACGCCCTGGACCAAACCGCCGCTGCCACGGGAGACGCAACTTTTCGTCGGCTAGCCAATTCCCTGTCTACAAAAAATGAGCGCTACATTTATCACGGTTTTGGGGTACAGTGGGACCACCACAACTGGAGTACCGTGGCGGAAACCTACATCGTTGATAGCTCTGACTCGGAGTACGCCAACGACTCCGATGGCTGGTATGTGTCATTGGCTTACCACTGGAAACAGTTCACCCCCTACCTGGTGGTGGCCCAGTACAGAGACAGCGCTAACGACTATTTGAAACCAGTATTGGAAAGCGCCCAAAGCAGCTACGGCAGCAACCCCGCCCTAAGCGAACTTCTGGCCAGAGTGGATACGGTTTACCAACTTCTTAAGAATAAACAACGCAGCTATAGCGCTGGAGTGCGTTGGGATTTTGCAACCAACCTGGCTCTCACATCGGAGGTACAATATTTTGATTTTCTGGGGGGAACAAGCGGACAAAGTGTCGGTTCAGCCTCTCCCCAACCCACCAATCTCACTTTGCTTAATATTGCGTTGGATTGGGTGTTTTAAATCATGTTAGCAAAATTAATTTGCACAATTTGGATTCTCATTGCCACCCTTAAATGTATCCCCTGCGCAGCAGACATCTACGTGGTGGCCAGCGCGGCCTTACCACTAAACCAACTCAGCGAACAGCAAGTGCGTAAATTATTCCTTGGCCGATTACCGTTGCTACCAGAAACACAAGTAGAACCAGAAGTGTTCGACTTACCAGCCAAGCATCCACTGTACGAACCTTTCTACTCCCACATATCAGGCATGACTGCACAGAAACTGAAACGCTATCGTGCCTACTACTTATTTAGTGGCAAAGGAAAACTGCCCACTCAAATTGAAAGCCGAGAAGACCTGATAGAAAGACTTGAAAATACAGATGCTGGTGTGGGTTACACTGACGTGCTTGACGGAAACGACAAAATAAAAGTACTGTATAAAATTAAAACACGTTAACTGAAAAATACAGGCGCCGACTAAGACTGGCGTTAAAGCTACCACTGCCTTGAACTTGCTTTAAACTGTAACGATCACGAGGCAAGGAATGATGATGTTCCGTTTCATTGCATTGGCTCTCTTGCTGAGTTCCGCCACCAACAGTTTGGCGGTAGACAACTGGCAACTATCAGGCTTTGCCACTTTTGCTGTAAATAAACTTAACCGCCCCAACCTTTACCTGGGCGCGACCGAAGACAAATGGGGCGCTGACAGCGACAGCAAACTGGGCCTACAGCTACAAGGCAATCTACTTGATCGACTCTCTTTCACTGCCCAGGTTGTCAGTAGCGGATTAGAGTTCTACGGAAAAGAAGCCTACGAGCCTGAATTGAGCTGGCTATTCCTGAGCTATCAGATAGATACCAACACCCGAGTCAGATTAGGTCGAATGCGAGCCTCCAACTATCTTTATTCTGAAACTCAAGATATTGGTTACTCCTACATCTGGGTACGCCCACCTTTGGAAGTTTATCCCTATATTTATCGACCTCTATCCGATATGGACGGATTCGACATAAGCCATACCTGGGACCTGTCAGAACGATTCGAGCTTAACAGCCAACTGTTTGTTGGCCGCCGCGAAGGAAATCTGTCCGATAAAATTAAGACCCAATTAACACCGTCTTTCGGAGGAAATTTTTCTCTCCAGGGGCGCGATTTTTTAATCCGCTACAGTCTGCATCTGAGCGAAACCAGCGTACAGCTGGTGGATTTAATCCCTCTTTCTTTAGCCCTGGAACAGGCATACCTCTTCGCTGGTGACCCCCTATTCAAAGCATTATCCGAAACCCTCTATGCAAGTGATAAAAGATCTATATATCAAGCACTGGGAGTTCAATGGGATTTTGGAAATTGGAGCTTAGTATCCGAAACCTATTCGGTTGAAAACGCCAAATCCGGCTATGCCTACGATACAGACGGCTGGTATGTGTCGCTGGGTTATCATTGGGGAAATATCACACCCTATGCTGTATTAGCCCAATACGACAGCGTTGTTAACGAGCATCTCAAAGATGATTTAAGTCAGGCACTGCAGGACTACAACGCCAGCCCAACTCTATTCAGCTTACTGGCCAGAGTAGATGCGGTATATCGCTACTTAGGGGCCTGTCAGAGAAGCCACAGCGCGGGTGTGCGGTGGGACTTCGCTCCGGATTTCGCCCTCACGGCAGAACTACAGTATTTCGAATTTCTCAATGGCACCGCTGGGCAAAGCATCAGTATTACACGGCCAGCTCCCACCAGCACCACGTTAATAAACATTGCTGTAGACTGGGTTTTCTAGCCAAAAAAAAGCACCCTTACGGGTGCTTTTTTACGAACTAACGGCACTGAATCAGTTAAGCTTCTCGCGAATACGAGCGGCCTTACCAGTGCGCTCACGCAGATAGTAAAGCTTAGCGCGACGAACTGCACCACGACGCTTCACTTTAATGCTGTCAACCAAAGGACTGTGAGTTTGGAAAGTACGTTCAACACCGACACCACTGGAGATCTTTCTCACAGTAAAGGCGGAATTCAAACCCCGGTTGCGCTTACCTATCACTACACCCTCGTAGGCCTGTAAACGGGTACGATCGCCTTCCGTTACCTTTACGCTGACTACCACAGTGTCACCCACGGCGAACTTGGGTAGATCTTGCTTCATCTGCTCGTTTTCGAGCTCCTGGATGATTTTGTTTTTGCTGCTCATTTGAGTTTTCCTCGATTATGGCGTCAGAGGTAGAGCGATCACTTAGGCGCTACATTCACGTCGTTAACAAACTATTTTAAAACCAGACTTAATCCTTGCCTTCAGCCTGGTTTTGGAATTCCTGCAGTAACTGCTGCTCCGTTTCGCTCAGTTGTTTTTGAGCTAACAGATCGGGCCTGCGTTGCCATGTGCGGCCCAGAGACTGCTTCAGTCTCCAGCGCTGTATCGCTTGATGATTGCCACTGAGCAAAACATCCGGCACCCGCTGCCCCTGATAATCTTCCGGCCTTGTATAGTGGGGGCAATCCAAAAGGCCATTAAAAAACGAATCTTCTTGGGCGGAGTCCTGATGCCCCAGCACTCCAGGTATTAAGCGCACCGTGGCATCCATCATGGTCATCACTGGCAGCTCACCGCCGCTCAGTACGTAGTCACCCACTGACCACTCTTCGTCCACTGCCAGATCAATGATCCGCTCATCAATACCCTCGTAGCGACCACACAGAAATATCAATCCGGGTTGCTCACTGAAGTTCTTGGCAGCCTTCTGGTCGAAGGGTTTGCCTTGGGGTGAGCTATAAATCACCTTGGCCTGCACGCCGCCCTGCTCAAACCTGGACTTTGCCTGAGCTATGGCCCCCAACAAGGGCTTGATAGTCATCAACATTCCAGGGCCACCACCATAAGGCCGGTCATCTACGCTGCGGTGCACATCCTCGGTGAAATCCCGGGGGTTGCTGTACCCTATCTCAACGAGACCGTTTTTCACCGCTCGGCTAGTAACTCCGTACTCGGTGATGGCGCTGAACATTTGCGGGAACAAAGTAACGATTTCAAACCGCATGCCTTCTACCCCGCCTAAAAATCTTTATCCCAATCCACAACGATGTTGCCAGCTTGCGTGTCCACTGACTTCACCACGTCCTGCCACAGATAGGGTATGAGCCTTTCCTGATCATCAATACTCTGACCAGTGGCTTTTACTACCAATACATCATTGGAGCCAGTTTCAAACAAATGGCTCACCTTTCCCAGACACTCACCGCTTTCCGTTAGCACCTGCAGGCCTTCCAAGTCTGACCAATAGTAATCGTCTTTGCCAAGAGTGGGCAGCTGCTCGCGCTTGATTGCCACTTCGCACCCAGTGTAAGCCGGAACCTGCTCACGGTTGTCGCAACCTTCGAGCTTGGCTACCAGGCCTTTGCCATGTCGCTGAACATGTTCAACACGAACTTGCCGCCACTCCCCACCCGGATTGCCCTCGGGCCGAATCCACAGTGGGTTGTACTTCTTAATGTTTTCCATGGGTTGGGTGTGTGAATACAGCTTGATCCAGCCTTTCACACCATGGGGCCCCAACAACTTGCCCACTACAACCCAATCAGACACTGCAGATTACGCTGCTTTTTTGGCTTCTTTTACCAGGCTGCTAACTCGGTCAGAAGATTGGGCACCCAGGCCTATCCAATGATCAATTCGCTCAAGGTTCAAACGCAGACGCTCTTCCTGGCCGCGAGCTTGGGGATTGAAAAAACCAACCCGTTCGATGTAACGCCCATCACGAGCATTGCGGCTATCGGTTACAACCACGTGATAGAAAGGACGCTTCTTTGAACCACCACGAGACATGCGAATCGTTACCATAATTTTGTTTTCCTTTTACAATCAATATGTTCAGCGAGTTATGCAGCCGTAAATCTTTGCTTTCATCCGCGAAAATGAGGGTGCACGGGACATGAAAGGCGCGGTATTTTAAGTGAATTCAGCACCAAATAAAAGACTTTTTACACAGGAATTGATGAAGTTTATGGAGAAGCCAGAGGGTGAAACGGCACCCCCTGGCCAAAGTGCAACTGGCTAAGCTTCAGAGGCAAGGATTACATCTTGAAAGGAGGCATACCGCCACCGGGCATTCCACCACCCCCCATCATGCCTTTCATTCCTCGCATCATATTCTTCATGCCGCCTTTGGAGGACATCTTTTTCATCATTTTTTGCATCTGCTTGTGCTGTTTAAGTACCCGATTAATATCCGGAATTTGGGTACCAGAGCCGGCCGCAATACGCTTTTTTCTGGAACCGTTGATCACATCAGGGTAGCGCCGTTCATGGGCTGTCATGGAGTAGATAATGGCTTCCATTTTGGTGAGCTCTTTATCTGCCACACCCCCAGGCTGCGCCATCTGGGACATTCCGCCCATGCCAGGCAGCTTATCCAGCATGCCCGCCATACCACCCAGCTTCTTCATTTGCTGGAATTGCTCAAGCAAGTCTTCCAGATCGAAACCTTTGCCTTTCTTGAGCTTTTTGGCCAGCTTATCGGCTTTTTTCTTATCCAGCTTTCGCTCAGCTTCTTCTACCAGGCTAAGCACATCACCCATGCCCAAAATTCGGGAAGCTATTCGATCGGGATGGAAGGGCTCAAGGGCATCGGATTTTTCACCCATACCAATAAATTTGATGGGTTTACCGGTGATATGACGCACAGACAACGCTGCTCCACCGCGGGCGTCACCATCGGCCTTGGTCAGAACCACTCCCGTGAGGGGCAACGCATCATTAAACGCTTTCGCGGTATTGGCGGCATCCTGACCGGTCATAGAGTCCACCACAAAAAGCGTTTCCACGGGCTTAATGGCCCCATGCAACGCCTTGATCTCATCCATCATTTCTTCATCGATGGCCAAACGACCGGCGGTATCGATGATGACCACATCCGCAAACGCTTTTTTGGCTTCAGCAATGGCGCCGTTGGCAATATCCACGGGGCTTTGATCGGTGCTGCTGGGGAAGAACTTGGCCCCCACCTCTCCCGCCAGGGTTTCAAGCTGCTTGATTGCCGCCGGCCGATATACGTCCGCACTGGCCACCAGCACCTTCTTCTTTTCCCGTTCTTTTAGATAGCGCGCCAGTTTACCCACGGTGGTGGTTTTACCAGCACCTTGCAGACCCGCCATTAACACCACTGCAGGTGGCTGGGTGTTCAGCTTGAGGGCATCATTGGCATCCCCCATCATGTGTTCCAGTTCCTGATTCACAATCTTGATGAACACTTGCCCTGGGCTCAGGCTTTTCATCACCTCTTGACCCACTGCACGGGTTTTCACCTTTTCAATAAAGTCTTTCACCACCGGCAGGGCCACGTCGGCCTCCAGCAACGCCATGCGGACTTCCCGCAGGGTGTCTTTAATATTGTCTTCAGTGAGGCGAGCTTTACCGGTTACACTGCGTAAACTGGTACTGAGGCGTTCGGTAAGAGTATCAAACATAATCTGTTCTTCGTTGTGTAATGCAGTACGGAACTGTGAAGTATAACGCAGCCAGTTTCATTATGGACAGCCTTGTGCGAAACTTAGCACTAATTCAATGCAGGTAAGGGGTAAGCTCACGCCATGAACATGGCGACAATCGCGGGTATTCTGGCGTGCCTTAGCTACGCCCTGGCCACGGCCATCGTAGTTCGCAGCTTAAAATACGACATCCCCCTTCGCCGCCCCACGCTGCTGAGTGCGGCTTTTGTGGGTCTCGGTCTTCACGGCTTGTACCTCTACCACACACTTTTTCCCGGTGCTGGGGTTCAATTGGGCGTCACCACCATGGCCTGCCTTTTTGCCTTTGTTCTAGCGGCAACGGGCACACTGGTTGCGCTATACCGCCAAATTGAAGCCTTACTGGCGCCAGCCTACCCCGCCGCCTGCTTTGGTATCATTGTTTCGTTGCTTTTCAGTCATGAAATCACCCCAAGCGAAAATTTAGGCAGCGGTCTGGTAACCCACATATTGCTGTCCATCAGTGCCTACAGCCTGTTGGCACTGGCATTTTCTCAAGCCATCTTACTCTGGATTCAGAACTATCAGTTAAAACACCGCCATCTCCACGACCTGTTGCACTTACTGCCGCCCCTGCAAACCATGGAAAGTTACCTTTTCGATCTAATATCCATTGGCATGGTGTTACTCACCGTGGCCATTGGCACCGGTTTTATTTACGTGGACGATTTCTTTGCTCAACATCTGGTACATAAAACCGCATTCGCTTTGGGCGCGTGGAGTGTACTGTGGGTGCTACTGTTCGGCCGCAACCTTTGGGGTTGGCGCGGCATGATTGCGGTACGCTGGACCCTCACAGGCTTTATGTTACTTACCGTGGGGTACTTTGGCTCCAAAGTGGTCCTGGAATTCATCTTACAAAAAGTATAAAAGGCTCGATCGCCCTTGAACGATATCCCGCTTTCCGTTTTATTTACCATTCTCGTGCTGTTAATTCTGTGCTCGGCGTTCTTTTCCAGCTCCGAAACCGGAATGATGTCCCTTAACCGCTACCGCCTGCGCCATTTAGCAAAAACAAAACATAGGGGAGCCCGCCGCGTTGAGGCATTGTTGGCCCGGCCCGATCGACTCATAGGCGTCATTTTAATTGGCAATAATTTTGTCAACATTTTGGCCTCATCCATCGCCACCATTATCGCTATCAGACTGTGGGGAGACAGCGGTATTGCCATCGCCACAGGCCTGCTCACGCTGGTGATTCTGGTGTTTGCAGAAGTGACACCCAAAACCCTGGCCGCCCTCAAACCAGAAAACGTAGCATTCCCCGCCAGCATTTTGCTGCGACCTCTGCTGGTGTTGTTGTACCCCTTGGTGTGGTTAGTCAACGCCATCAGCAACACCATTTTAAAGACCCTTGGGGTCAATACGGACATGTCGGGAACCGATAATCTAAGCCGGGAAGAGCTGCGCACCGTGGTGACCGAGTCTGGAGTGCTGCTACCCAAACGTCACAAGGGTATGCTGTTGAGCATTCTGGACCTGGAAGAAGTGACGGTGGACGACATTATGATTCCCAAACATGAAGTGGTGGGAATCGATTTGGACGAGAACATAGAAGACATCATCAAGTCGTTACGTTCAACCCAACACACTCGCTTGCCGGTTTTCAAATGTGACCTGAATTCCCCCGTGGGCATGCTCCACGTGCGTAAAGTAAGCCGACTCCTGATGGACGAAAATCTCAATAAAGCAAAGATAATGCAGCAGGCGGTGGAACCTTACTTCGTACCCGAGGGTACACCGCTGAATATGCAACTGCTCAACTTTCAGAAAGTAAAACGACGTATGGGTTTTGTGGTAGACGAATATGGAGACGTTCAAGGCATTGTGACCCTGGAGGACATTCTGGAAGAAATTGTGGGGGAATTTACCACCGACTATGCCGCAAGCAGTCAGGATATTCACCCTCAGGAAGACGGATCTTACATAATCGATGGAATGGCCACCATCCGTGAAATTAACAAGACCTTGAAGTGGAAACTACCCACAAATGGCCCCAAAACTCTGAACGGATTGATTACAGAACATCTGGAATCCATTCCCGAACACAACCTGTGCCTTAACATTGGCAACTATCATATCGAAACCATGCAGATAAAAGGCAACTTGGTTAAAACGGCTCGGGTTAGCGCCAGACAAGCCAAAAAAACTGGAGACCAAATCGCTCCTTGAGTACGCTACAGCAGCAACACTCCTAGCCCCATCAACGCCACTACGACCACGCCTACAACCAGCAGCGGCGTTTTGCTTGTTTTGGCCTCTGTGGCCACGGGTTCTGGAACCGGCGCCACCACTGCAGAGCTGGCGGGAGTAGCTGAAGGTGCCTTGCGGGGAATCGGCGCCGCCCGAAACACTGTGGCCTCATCGTCGAATTCATCCAGTTCAGGCTCTGGATCACCTGCGGGACCGGCAACCAAAAACGATAGGTGATCAAAATTAATCTTGTCACCGTGTTTCAATACTTTCTCACCTACTTTTTCTCCATTGACACAGGTGCCATTGGAAGACTGTAAATCAACGATTCTCAGCACACCGTTCTTAAGATTGATTTCCGCATGGCGGCGCGACATATGAGCATCACTTACTACAATGTCGCAGCCCGAAGAACGACCAAACACCATGGAGCCATAGATGGCAATGCGCTTCCCCTTCAACTCGCCAGCCAGCGCCATAATGCTCCATTCACTGGGAGCGGCTCTCTGCCCAGAGGCTTCGGTGGCTTTGCTGGCCTCCAGAATTTCAAGCTCCACTCCTCCGAGACGTATTATATCCCCGCTTCGCAACTGGAAATGGGTTTTTATTTTTGAGCCATTAACGAAGGTGCCTGAATAACTGCCCACGTCGGACAGATATAGGGCATCATCCTGTTTGCGGATTTCAGCGTGTTGGGCATCCACACCATCCGCTTTTATTTGAATGGTGTTGTTAGCATCAGACCCTAAACCCATAACCGATTCAACCAACCAAACGTCCGCCTGGCGTTGATCTTTGAAGTGCAGCTTGAGCATCGCCTCAATCACCCCCTATAAATGTGCCTGCAATACTCATTATAGATGCACAGCACCATTTGCAACCGCTGCGCAAATCTCAAATAGAGATTAAAGATTCACATCAACGGAATTAGCGGCATTATCCGCCTTAGCGATGGCCTGCTCCAAATCAGGGGCCAAGGCCAAGGCCACCCCTAAACGGCGACTGCCGTTAATGTCGGGTTTACCAAACAGGCGCACCTGGGTGTCCTCAGAGTGCAAGGCTTGATCAAGATTGGAAAAGCTCATGGAGTGGGATTGCCCATTGGCTAGTATCACTGCAGAAGCGGCGGGTCCAAATTGGCGAATACCCGGTATGGGCAAGCCCAAGATAGCACGGGCATGCAAGGCAAATTCCGACAGGTCCTGGGATATCATGGTCACCATACCGGTATCATGGGGCCGGGGCGACACTTCACTAAACAACACTTTGTCACCCTTAACAAATAGCTCCACTCCAAACAGGCCAAAGCCACCGAGGGCATCCGTCACCCTACCCGCAATCTCTTTGGCCCGCTGCAGGGCAGCCCCGCTCATGGGATGGGGCTGCCAAGACTCCCGGTAATCACCGTCTTCCTGGCGGTGACCAATGGGCTCGCAGAATGTGAGGCCTCCCTTGTGGCGAACTGTGAGCAAGGTGATTTCGAAGTCAAAATCAACAAAGCCCTCCACTATCACCTTGCCACCCCCGGCACGACCGCCTTCTTGGGCATAGGTCCAGGCGGCATCACATTCATGCACATCCTTGATAGTACTTTGGCCTTTGCCGGAGGAACTCATCACGGGTTTGACCACGCAGGGGAAACCAATGATATCAACTGCGTGGTCAAATTCTTCTTTGGTTGCACAGAAGGCATAGCGGGAGGTTTCAATACCCAGGCGCTCCGCCACCAAGCGGCGGATACCTTCTCGATCCATGGTCAAGTTAGCAGCCCGAGCCGTCGGCACCACATGAAAACCTTCTGACTCCAGCTCAATGAGGGTTTGGGTGGCGATAGCCTCTATTTCAGGAACAATATGATGGGGCTTTTCAAACTCGATAACGCTGCGCAGTGCCTGTCCATCCAGCATGGAAATCACATGGCTTCGATGCGCCACTTGCATCGCCGGTGCATTCTCATAACGGTCCACCGCGATAACTTCACAACCCAAGCGTTGAAATTCAATCGCGCATTCTTTACCTAATTCACCTGACCCCAGCAACATAACCCGGGTAGCAGAAGTGGAGAGTGGTGTGCCTAGAATAGTCATATTAACCCTTAACTTGCTTTGACCTTAGCTCAACTTTTTTTAGAACCGCCAGCTTGCCCTTATCATCCAAATCCACCCACCGACATATTTCGTCACTGGTGCGCAAGCAACCAATACAAATGTCATCATCATCCAAAACACAGACACCCACGCAGGGTGACTGCACCACTTCAGGACTACCTTGAACGTTATTTTTCATACTGCAATGGAATTGAACATATTATTGAAAGCGCTCGTCAGCAACTAAATCGGCCTTGTAGCGTTTAAAGTTTTGTACGTAATGTTGTGCGCTCATTTTTAGAGCCATGGCTTGGTTTTCAGACACTTGTTTCACCACTTTACCCGGTGACCCCATAACCAGAGAGTTATCTGGTATTACTTTGCCTTCAGGAATCAGAGAATTTGCGCCGATAATACAGTTTTTACCGATTTTCGCGTTATTGAGAATCACTGCATTGATTCCAATTAAACTGTTCTCTCCTATCTGGCAGCCGTGCAGCATCACCTTGTGGCCTACGGTCACGTTTTTTCCTACCGTGAGTGGCACACCGGGATCCGTGTGCAAAACGCAGCCGTCCTGAATGTTTGAGCCCTCACCGATGGTGATGGGATCATTATCTCCCCGAACCACACAGTTGAACCAAATGCTGGCTTCATTCTCTAGGATAACGGATCCAATTACCGTGGCGTTGTGGGCAATAAAGTGATCCGCACCCCGCAACTCAACCTGTTTGTCCCCCAATCGGTAAATCATCTTTTTCCTCTCTGCTTCTTTTAACTCTTTCTGCGTTTAACTGAAGGGTCGCGGGTAGTTCATTTCCAAACCGGCATCAAACAAGCGGTTGAAACAGTCCGTTATGAAATAGGCGGTAAGCCCCCAAATCACATACCCCTCATAGCGATAACAGGGTACCCGGTAGTGTACTCCCTGGAACTCGCGCTCTGTATAGTCATCAACGGGGTGGTCTAGGAAATAACGCAGCGGAACCTGGAAAATACTCGCGATTTCATGCTCACTGGGAACCAGTTTCGTCTGCTGGGGGATAATACCCACGATAGGTACCACTTTCAGCCCCATTTTTGATACGGACATGGGCATGGGGCCCACCACCTCTACCGTGTCGGGCCGCAAATCCACTTCTTCGTGGCTTTCTCTCAAGGCGGTATAAACGATGGTGGGATCGTCGTGGTCACGCTTACCACCGGGAAACGCCACCTCGCCGGGATGGCTGCTGAGATGATCCGCGCGCTTGGTTAGAACCAGATGGGGATCCTGCTCCGAATCGGTAATTGCCATCAATACCGCCGCCTCAGCAGAATCCAGGGCAGCATCCTCTGGCCTATGGCAAGGTACCGTTTTCCTTATTTGCGCTAGCCAGTTGTTCATTTCCAGTTCTTCATATAAAGGAACCTACAGGGATTTTTGAGCTAAAGACAAAATTCGCAACGGATTCGGCCTTACGATTTGCTTATATTGTAGCTTATTGAATAAAAAGCAATTATTTCCATGCCCCTGATTTTAAACCAGAAAGATGCGGTTGTGGTGGCTGTTCCATATAACCAATCATTCTAAATAGAAACAAAATTGGTACGCTCTGAAACAATAACTGGGCCCCATAACTTAACCAACTGATTTTTCAGCCATAGTCGCTAAGGTTATAAGTAACTTAATGCTAATAACAGCCTTAAATAGCGACCTGTAGCCTCCGCCGGTATTTGGCAAGGCTATACAGGAAAAGTTTTGGCGGTAGTATAGACATCAAGCAACAGGACGAGTTTATAAAGTCATTAGCTCTTCTGGCTTGCGGTCACATTATTTACTACAGAATTTTTTGGGCACACTTCAAGGTTGCCCTTACGAGGTATTACCCATGAGCTACGATTTACCAGAGTTCGACAAGCTTAGGGAGATGGCACAGCGCGATCCAGAACAGCTGGAACGGCTTCGAGTACAGCTTTGCGATCAGTTGATCCAAGACTCACCAGAAGAATTCCGTCGCAAATTGCGAGGTCTGCAATTTCGAGTGGACATGGAACGGCGCCGAGCCAAAAGCCCAATGGCGGCCTGCATTGCCATATCAGGCATGATGCATGATTCTTTTGATCGCATGCGACAGGTGCTGAACGAAGCAGTTGGCAACGAAGATATCCAGTTTTCTCGAGCCAGCGACACTGAAGTAGAACAAGCAAAAGTGCTACCTTTTCGCAGAGCTTAAAAACCTTTTGGCTGGGCCTTCAGAGCATTAGCTATTATACTTGGCCACTGGAAATTCGGTGGCCTCATCTATGAAACATTGCAGTGACTGCGGTTCAACCGTCAGTCTCAAAATACCCCCAGGGGATAGCCGCGAACGCCATGTGTGTGATGACTGCGGTGCGATCCACTACATTAATCCTCGCATTATCGCGGGAACCTTACCAGTTTACCAAAATAAAGTACTGCTCTGCCGCCGCGCCATTGAACCCCGCAAGGGCTACTGGACTCTGCCCGCCGGCTTTATGGAAAACGGTGAAACCACAGAGCAGGCAGCGGCGAGGGAGACCATTGAAGAAGCCGAAGCCCGGGTAAATATCCATGGCCTTTACACGGTTTTCAACTTGCCCCATATCAGTCAGGTTTACATGTTCTTCCTGGCGGACCTAATTAATGGGGAATATGGCGTAGGAGAAGAAAGCCTGGAAACCCAACTGTTCGAGGAACATGAGATACCCTGGAAGGAGTTGGCTTTTCCCACCATCCACCGCAGCCTGAAACTCTACTTCGAAGATAGAAAATCTGACCAGTATCCTGTGCGGGTAGAAAGTATCGATCCTTTCATCAAAAAGTCGAAATAACCCTGATACTTCTTAGATTTCCGCCAATTGCCAGCACTCGTAAGCGGGCTCTTCGTAGGGATGGGCTCCTTTTAGCGCAGCCACCACCGCTCCAATGAGATGGTCTTCACACACCATCTCCACTCGATACTCCCCTACTTTCTCCAGATTTTGCAGTTGACCAATTGCGGGGTTGGCCCCAGGCAAGGGCCTGAACTGGCCTTGCCCTTCCACTTCCCAACAACACTGATCGTAATTGCCTATTTTCCCCGCACCGGCAGCAAACACCGCTTGTTTCACTGACTCCTTGTCTGCTACAGGCACAAAGAACACCAATTTATACATTATCCCAACCACGCTCTGGCGTTGCGGAACAACCTCAACCAGACGCCATCTTCACCCCATTGGGACGGGTACCAGGAGTTTTGCACAGTTCGGTAAACCCGCTCAGGGTGAGGCATCATAATGGTAATTCTGCCGTCGGCATTGGTTAGCCCAGTTACGCCTTCGACCGAGCCATTGGGATTGGCGGGATAGGTTTCCGTAGCCTGTCCCCAGTTGTCCACGTAACGCAGAGCGATACCGTTTGCATGCTGCGCCTGTGCTAACTGATCCCCATTTTTAAACTCGGCCCGACCTTCGCCGTGGGCAATGGCAATGGGTAAACGGGACCCAGCCATTCCTTGCAACAATATGGAATTGCTCTGCTGCACTTCCACCATGCTCACCCGAGCTTCGAACCGTTCAGACTGGTTACGTACAAAGTGGGGCCAATAATCGGCACCGGGAATCAACTCATGGAGATTACTCATCATTTGACAGCCGTTACACACGCCCAAGGCAAAAACATCAGATCGCAGGAAGAACTGCTCAAACTGTTGACGGGCCACGGGATTGAATAGGATGGACTTTGCCCAACCTTCACCGGCACCCAAAACATCGCCGTAGGAAAATCCGCCACAGGCCACCAAGCCACTGAAGGAATCCAGCGCCACTCCTGCCGATAGAATTTCACTCATGTGCACATCAACGGAATCAAAGCCTGCCTTGTGGAAGGCTCCGGCCATTTCGATATGACCGTTAACACCCTGCTCCCGCAAAATGGCTACCCGCGGCCGGGCTCCTCGGTTAATCATGGGGGCGCAGATGTTGTCCTGGGGATCAAAACTGAGCTTAGGGCTCAATCCGGGATCATCTGCCCGGGCAATTTGATCAAATTCCTGTTGCGCACACTGGCTGTTGTCACGAATGGATTGAATGCGGAAGCTGGTTTCTGCCCAGGCCTGCTCCAGAGCCACTCGGGATTCGTTCAACAACTCTTCACCCTGGTACGCAATACGCACCTGGTCATCGTCACTTAATCCACCCAAATCATAGGTTGCAACGGAAAGCCGCGAGAAACGCTGTTGGACAAGCCCAAGGTCTGAACGTTTCACTTGAATCACCGCACCCAGCTCTTCACTGAACAGCCCCCCAACGGAATCGCCCAGCAGACTAATGTCCACAGACAAACCCGCGTGGGACGCAAAGGCCATTTCACACAGCGTGGCCAGTAAGCCACCATCAGAACGGTCATGGTAGGCCAGGATCTTATCTTGCTGCAGCAACTCTTGAATGATGTTGAAGAAGCCTTTTAATTGTTCCGCGCTTTCCACATCGGCGCAAGCGTTGCCCAATTGACCATACACTTGTGCCAGGGCTGTGGCCCCAAGGCGGTTCTTACCATTGCCCAGGTCAATTAATACCAGTGCCGTTTCGCCCTGATCCTGTCGTAACATGGGGGTTACGGTTTTACGCACATCCAACACCGGCGCAAACGCCGTAATGATCAGTGACATGGGCGCTGTGACGCTTTTCTGCTGATTATCCTCTTGCCACAGGGTGCGCATGGACATGGAATCTTTGCCCACGGGAATGGTGATCCCCAACTGTGGACACAATTCCATACCCACAGCGCTTACGGTGTCGAACAGGGCCTGATCTTCGCCGTTGTAGCCCGCAGCGCACATCCAGTTGGCAGACAAGCGAACTTTTGACAGCCCATCAATGGCTGCGCAGGCGATATTAGTTACCGCCTCACCAATGGCCATGCGCCCAGAAGCCGGAGCATTGATCAGTGCCGCAGGGGTGCGCTCACCCATGGCCATGGCTTCGCCGCAAAAACTGTCCAGGGTGCTGGTAGTAACCGCCACATCAGAAACCGGAACCTGCCACGGACCCACCATCTGATCTCGGGCCACCAACCCAGTGACACTGCGATCGCCGATGGTGATCAAAAACTTCTTGCTGGCCACCGCGGGTAATCTCAAGACCCGGTAAGCGGCTTCTTTGATATCTAAGGAACTGAAATCCAAAGCGGGCAGATTTATCTGTTGACGCTGAAAGGACCGCTGCATTTTGGGGGGTTTGCCGAACAACACCGACATGGGCAAATCCACCGGGCTGTTGTCGAAATGACTGTCGCTGAGGGACAAGTGCAATTCTTCTGTGGCTTCGCCTATCACCGCATAGGGGCAACGTTCCCGCTCACAGATCTGTTCAAACACCGCCAGCTGTTGTGGCGCCACCGCCAACACGTAGCGCTCTTGGGACTCGTTGCACCAAATGGCCAACGGCGACATACCGGGCTCGTCGTTGGGGATCTCACGCAACAGAAAACGGCCACCGCGGCCGCCGTCTTTTACCAATTCAGGCATGGCGTTACTTAAACCACCGGCCCCCACGTCATGGATAAAGGCGATGGGATTCTTGTCATCCAATTGCCAGCATTGGTCAATCACTTCCTGGCAGCGACGCTCCATTTCAGGATTGTCCCGCTGCACGGAGGCAAAATCCAGATCTTCCGCGCTGGCACCGGTGGCCATGGAAGAAGCCGCGCCCCCACCAAGACCAATCAGCATGGCGGGGCCACCCAACACGATTAACTTGGCACCCACCGGTATCTGCCCTTTATCCACGTGTTGCTGCTTGATGTTGCCATAACCACCGGCAATCATGATGGGCTTGTGGTAACCGCGCACCTCTTCACCGTTTAGGGTGGTGACCTGCTGTTCGTAAGTACGGAAATAACCATTGATATTGGGACGCCCAAATTCATTGTTGAAACCGGCACCGCCCAATGGCCCATCCAACATAATGTCCAAAGCCGATACAATTCGACTGGGCTTACCGTAGGGCTGCTCCCAGGGTTGACCAAACCCGGGAATATTCAGGTTGGAAACCGTAAACCCAGTGAGCCCCGCCTTGGGCCGCGAACCACGACCGGTGGCGCCTTCATCTCGAATTTCACCCCCAGCTCCCGTGGAAGCTCCAGGAAAAGGGGCAATGGCGGTGGGATGATTGTGGGTTTCCACCTTCATCAAAATATGCACGGGCTCTTGATGAAACTGATACTGCTTGGAAGTGGGCTCGGGGTAAAAGCGGCCTGCCATAGAGCCTTCCATCACCGCCGCGTTATCCGCATAGGCGGAAAGCACGCCCTGGCCGCCCTGCTCGTAGGTGTTTTTGATCATTTTGAACAGAGACAACGGTTGTGCCTGACCGTCCACCACCCAATCGGCATTGAAGATTTTGTGACGACAATGCTCAGAGTTAGCCTGGGCAAACATCATCAACTCCACGTCTGTGGGATTCCTCTTCAATTCAGTAAAGCTCTGCAGCAAATAATCGATTTCGTCTTGCGCCAACGCCAATCCAAGGTCCTGATTAGCACTCTCCAGCGCCGCTCGCCCCCCGGCCAGCACATCCACTTCAAAAAGGGGTGTGGGTTGATCCTGCCGGAATAGGGCACGGGCTTCGCTGGCATCCAACAGCACCGCCTCAACCATACGATCGTGCAGTTGACCGGCGGCCAGCTCAAGCTGGGCAGAACTCAAGGGTGAGGCGGATTGCAAATAGTAGGCAATTCCCCGTTCCAGGCGCTTAACGGCCTGCAAACCACAGTTATGAGCAATATCTGTGGCTTTGGAAGACCAAGGGGAAATAGTGCCAGGACGGGGCACCACCAAAACAAGCTGACCTGCGGGGGCCTCGGCAGTCTGATTGGGGCCATAGGTTAGAATAGCGTCCAGCACCCGTCGCTGTTCAGAACTGAGATCCCCATCCAGGTGGGCGAAATGGGTGTACTCGGCGTACAAACCATGCACTTGTGGCAGCTCAGACTGCAGCACATGGAGGAGTTTACTACGACGGAATTCGGAGAGAGCGGGGGCACCACGGAGTTGAAGCATCTGTGTCTCGGCTGGCTGTGATCATGGATAAATTAGAAGTGCGGATTATAAAGGAACACAACCGGGCGAGGAAGGAGAGATAGCCCCGGGAGTGGGGCTATGAATAAGACAATTAGTTAAAAAGTACTCACATTACGTAGCGATTAATGATGCTTTCCAGATCCTGTGCTGTGGTTTGGATTTCCTGCTGTAGCCGATTCAGCTCAGTGGAATGGGAGCTATTGGAGCTGGCCTGGCCCATACGCTGCAAACTGCTGTTAATGGAATCCGCGGCGGCGGTCTGCTGCTCAACAGCCGACGCAATCTGCTCATTCATGGTGCTGATGGAACCGATGGCGCTGGTAATGGCAGACAAGGATTCACCGGCCTTGAGTGCCTGCTCCACACTTAACTCTGCCTGCTTACGGCCTTCTGCCATCACATTCACTGCATTCTTGGAACCGTCCTGCAGGCGGGCGATCATATCATTGATTTCCTGGGTCGCTTCCTGGGTACGCTGAGCCAGGGTACGCACCTCATCTGCCACCACTGCAAAGCCCCTACCCTGTTCGCCGGCCCGGGCCGCCTCGATGGCCGCATTCAATGCCAACAGGTTGGTTTGATCGGCAATTCCACGAATCACCTCCAAAATGGCGCCGATGGATTCCGTGTCCGCCTCCAACTTTTGAATGGCGCTGGCTGCCCGTTCAACTTCGTCAGCTAGGGAGTGAATGGACCCCGTGACGCTGTTTACAACCGATTGACCGCTGTCCGCTTCAGCGCTGGCATCCCTCGCTGCCTGGGCAGCCGTTGCTGCATTTTGGGATGCGTCATGCACAGCAGCACTCATGCTGGACACCGCATTCACCACATCCTGGGTATCGTGACTGGTATCATTACTACCTGCGGCTGACAAATTGCCCAGCTCACGGCTCATGACCTTAATTCGGTCCAGGTTTCCAGAAGCGCGTTCAAACACCTCCTGAAAATGGTCCATAAAGGAGTTAATCGCTGTGGCTAAGGGACTGTTTTCCATACTGGATAAACGATCCGTCATGCGCTTTTCACCGCTCACTAGCCGCTGCAGAAATTCAATCTCCATTTGGGAGCCCTGTCCATCACCCAAACCGGCAATGGCCCAGCCTACCCCAACCATCAAAGCAGCCACAATAAATCCCCAGAGGATAAGACTACCCGCTCCTTCCGATCCGGACACCGCCCAGCTCAAATACCCCAATTGGACCACCGCTGCCACGGCCAAAGCCACCAAAACCTTCACCTTAGAAGACATTGCTATGCCTCTCCTCTCATTCAAATGAATCCACCACTCCCTAAGAGTAGGCAACGGAGTTGCCCTGCGCAAAGAATTAAAAAAATGGGAATAACTGGAGAGATAGCACACAAGAATGCCAAATATTTGGCAATTAGGGTCCCAAGTTACAGTTTGAAATCGACTTTTGGGAGCACATTCAGTATAATTCGATTAATTTTTAACCAGCTACAAGCAAAGTGTAATCAATCAACCAACTGATTTTTACTCTGTGAAGTCGATCTATTCGGCCCATAGGATACACTTAACTCTCTGGACTTTATTTTGCTGACTGGGGCTAGCCCAGTTCACCGCACTTAGCATAAGGGGCTCTATCACTCATTTACTATGATGCTCTATCTGTTGTGGCTAACAAGGGCCGTTTTAAGCACCGCGGCCATAGGCGGCCTGATCTTTATATCAGCCTGCCAACCCACACCACCCTTGCTGGACACCATCAAGAAGCAGGGGGAATTGGTCGTGGCTACACAGGTTGGGCCAACCATGTACTACAAGGAGCACCAGCGTCCCACGGGCTTTGAGTTTGAGTTGGCATCCGCCTTTGCTGATTACCTTGGGGTAGAGCTCAAGTTGAAGCTGTACAGTGATCTGGGTGAAATGCTGGAAGATTTGCGCAAGGGTGAAGTTCACCTTGCGGCTGCAGGATTAACGGTTACTGAAGAGCGCAGCAAACATTTACGTTTCTCTTCAGCTTATCAGCACGTCACTCAAGAACTGGTTTTCTCCAGCAAGCGTCGCAAACCGCGCTCCATCGCACAGGTCTACGGAAAAAAGATTGTGGTGCTGGCCAACAGCAGCCATTCTGAAAATCTTGAACGATTGCAACTGCACTACCCCAAACTACGCTGGGAAGAAAAGCATAATGTGACCGCCTTAAACCTGCTCAATATGGTTAACGATGGCCAGGCGGACTTTGCACTGCTGGATTCCAATGTTTTTCAGACTTACAGAGAGATTTTTCCCGAACTCCGTAGCGCCATGAGCTTGTCGGATCCAGAGCCCCTGGCATGGGCTTTTTCCTCCCAGCAAGACGGCTCACTCTACACCATGGGGGAACTTTTTTTTAATCAGTTGAACGAGACAGGCCAGCTGGAAGAATTGTTGGTTCACTTCTTTGGGCATCGGGAATTTGATTACGTGGGCGCACGAACCTTTATTGCGCATCTTGATTCCCGCCTGGTTCGTTACGAAGAAAAATTCAAACAAAATGCGAAAGAACTGGATATGGACTGGCGCTTACTTGCGGCCATCGCCTACCAGGAATCCCTGTGGAACCCCAACGCCATATCCCCAACCGGCGTGCGCGGCATTATGATGTTAACCCGGCGCACAGCGAAAGAAATGGGGGTAACCGATCGCAGAGATCCAGCTCAAAGCATTGAAGGTGGTGCCCGCTACTTTAAAAAGCTGCACCAGCGACTGCCAAAACAAATTCGCGAACCCCATCGTACCTGGTTTGCTCTGGCGGCCTACAACGTGGGATACGGTCACCTGCTGGATGCCAGACGCCTCGCCAGGGAAGCTCGGCTTGACCCTAATAATTGGTTCCATGTGAGGGAACAACTGCCACGCTTACAACGCCCGGAAGTATTCGAAAAAACCCGCCATGGGTACGCACAGGCGGGTTCACAATCCGTTGTTTATGTACGCAACATTCGACGCTACTATGACGCTCTGGTATGGGCTACCGAAAGCGATCAACACCGACATACCCCAGCCCCTCAAAATCTGGTGGCCATGCGGGATGGCCTTGTTCATTAGATCAAAAGTACACTAGGATTCACTAAACAGACTGCTCAGTGCTTGGCATATTAATCGGCCCGGTTAAATCGGGTCGGTCTGTTTGGGCTTATTTAGTCCGGCTTATCATTTTCATTCAGCAATAACGCATCTTCATCGGTAAGTGCATAATCATAAATACTGACATCATCAATCGATCCTGCCGCGTAATCGTTAGCAGTCCACCAGCGGCCGCGGCCCACATTTAGATTACCCTGGGCCTGCCAGCGGCCATTGTATTGGGCTGTGCCTTCCAGTTTACCGTTCACGTACAATTTGATGGTACCCGCCTCAACATCTCTAACCCCGATGAGGTGATACCATCGGCCTGAAACTGGCCTGGTTTGGGAGACTGCCCGCACCACATTGCTACCGACGTTTTTAGAAACCGGCATGGAAAAGGCAAAACGTCGGCTCAGCAAGCTACCGTAGTGAAGCCAGAAACCACTTTGCAGATCACTATCCTGATTCACAAACGACTGCCAACTTAAGGTGTGGTCCATTTTGACCCAAGCAGATACAGAGAAACTTTCGCTGGTATCCACAACCGGCCCCCTGCTGCTGGCAACGCTGAATAGCCCGTTGAATTTACCCACGTAGCCGGAACGATCTTGTCTCCAGGCGACATAACGCAAAGACAGCGGGTTTTGATTTTCTGATTCATCCACCACTGTCCTGCCAGAGCCTTCATTGAAAGCCCATCTTGCAATGGGGAACAGACCCGCGCCCAGTTCATCGCTGCCAATCTGTCGAACGTAGGCAACCAATGCATCCAATTGATCAGAGGTCGCCTCCATACCTTCATGAGCCTCTATGGCCGTGCGAATGGTTTGGGCACTGCCATCATGCAGGTAAGGCCCAGTGGCCCAGGCGTTTCTGAGGGAGGGAATATCAATTCCATATAGAGCTTGCCCCAAACGATTACCGCTGGCTTGGGTAAGAGTGCCGACATCTTTAACCGGTTCGCCACTACTACTGCGAGTGAACGCTGCTCCACCATGACAATCCTGACATTGCTGTGCAAACAACGTTTTGCCTGTTTCTGCCAAACCGGTTAACTGGCCATCGCTCTGCCGGAACGGGCTTGGGGACACACGTTTCAATGACGCAACATAACTGGCCAGGTTATCCAAGTCGGAACTGATTCCCGCCTTGGCATCACCCAAAGGTTCACTGCGGCTCCCAGCAAAATAATCCCTGTCTTGCATTAATCCAGTGCCACCGGACAGTTCACGAATCTGTTGTTCGAAATCCTGCACCTCGTCAAAATTAGCACTCCAGTGAAGCATGCCATGCTTCATTCCACCCCGCCCTTTCAACGAAATGGTATTACGTAAACCTTCACCCAAATCGGACATATCCCACACCCGACCATCTTGGCCACCGTCATTGTGGCAGCTGGCGCAACTCATGTAGCTGTCGCGAGCCAAGCGAGGATCTTTGGCATCGTAGAACAACTGTTTGCCGGATTTTACTTGAGCGGATAGCACATCCTTGGTGACGGTATTGGTATTTGCAATCACTGGCGCGCTAAGTTGCCCACTATTTATTAGTGGCTTTAAATCCACCGTGGAAACGCTACGCCCCATAAATTCTTTCACATAAAGGGTTAAACCATCGTCCGACAGAGCAAGCCCCTGGGGTGCCAACCCCACTGCAATGCGGAACAGCTCAGTGCCATTTAAGGCATTCATCACCGCCACTTCTCGGCTGGTTTCCAATGCCACAAATAAATAAACACCGTTGCTGTGATATAGGGCGGCTGATCCCACACTGGAATCATCAAAATCCACCCGCATGTCCAGGTTTTCAACCAGATTATCCAGGCTTACAAACGACGCTATGGCCCGGACGGTATTTTCAAAATTCAGCGGCTGACCATTGCGCATCATGCCACGCCCAATATTATCTTGCTTGGACGCAATCCAGGCATCGCGGCCATCGGGCGAAATCGCGGCAGCAGAAAGGTAATTTGGAATACCCGCCCCCTGCTGATCCGTATCAGAAAGAGCACTGTGACCCAGGGTGATTGTGCGGTAAATTGCCATATTGTTGGCATCCACTACCACCACTTCGGCACCGCCGCCATTCAAATCCACATCAGCGCTGGACTCACCAGGTAGAGGTGGAGTAATAAAACGGCTCACCAATAGGCCGCGCCCGTCCGCAGTAATGGCCACGCCCCTTGGGTTTGGTCCTACCGCCAATCTCTGTAGCACTTGCCCGTTGGATACATTGAGTTTGGCCACCTCTCCTGCGGCTTCCAACACCACGTAGGCGTATCTATCATCGGGAGAAAATACCAGGCCATGGGGTTGTGAACCTCTCGGTAACGACAATGTGTCCACCCGCTTTAATTGGTCAGTATCAATCACACTGATGCTATGGCCATCTTTGTTGGTCACCCACAGACTTCCATCGGGAGCAAATGCCAGTGCTCTCGGTGAAGCATCTACTGGAATTTCCAGCATACGTTTGTTGACCCGGGCGTTAACTGCGGTAACGGAATTGTTATCCGGATTCACAACCCAAACACGATCTGCGCCAGATTCCCGGGTCTCATAGGCCATTTGAGATGAAGTAGCAGGTTGACCCTGGGTCCGGGCCGTAGACACCGCCTGCACTATGGACTTGGTACTAACCGCACCATCGGCAGATTGCGCATTGAGGGTAACAATATATAAACCAGGAGCACGGTAGGTATGTTGAACCTGAGAATTGGCAGCGTAAGGGGTGGTTTCTCCCGTGTCGCTAAAGGTCCAGCTGTATAGCGTACCGGGCTCACTCTCCACACCGTAGGTGACCTGCTGATTGGCAAATATCTGGGGTGTTTCGATTGGCTGCTGCAGCACCGGTGGTTCATAACGGGTAACCTCCACCGCCGGCGGTGTTTGCCCCTGACCTATACCTATAACCACGGCCTTGGAGGGCACCCCTTTGCCATCAATCGCCACCAACTGGTAATAACCTGGCGGAGTTAAATTGGCATCGGGCACCTGGGTGGTGAGACGAAATCGCTGCTGACTGAATTCCAAAGGAATTCGGCGCTGACCACTGTTGAAAGAGTGCGTACTGTTACTCAAGCCCACTAGCACCAACTGTTGGATAGGTTGCTCCGAATCCATATCCAATTGCAAATCATCATTGAATTCGTATCCCAGGCCGCTCACTGCTTTTATGATTGGGCGTTGGGCCAGACGACTGGAGCCGTTGACTTCTTCAAACAGGTAAGGAGGGTAATAGATTTCCGCATTACGATTAATAACTGGCCCTGGAGTACCCCCTCCGGTGGACAATACGGTGCCGTCAGTTAACAAGGTAGTGACAGAATGGTACACACGAATTCGATTGGCGCTGGCCCCCAAACTCCACTTACCCGTCACTGGATCCCATATTTCCGCCTGATATACCGCTCTACCGGGCTCAAGGAAATAGTTGTTACCGTATGTGGCACCACCGCTCACGACCACCTGACCATTAGCCAACACCACCGCGTTAGCATAGCGACGGGGATGGGTCATGGGGGGTTGTTCCCTCAGCTGTGGCGCACCATCGCGGAAATCAATCACCGTAGCCATATTACTGGCGGGCAGCTTGTCCGCATTATGCCCACCATTACCGCCCACCTGGAGAACTTGCCCAGGAGCAAACATGGCTCCGGTGCTCAGCGCCCCCACATTAACCGGGTTATCACGGTTATAACCGCGCTTGAAGTTCCAAACGTCGGTAATGGCACCGTTGCCGCCATTGGCATCGGGGTCCAGGTACCACATTTTGTCGGCAGAAATACCAAACACCAAACCATTAGGCGCCACCCAAGCACGAGGGTAGGAGGCTCTCAAAAAATCCGGACCAAAGGCGTCTCTGCTGTAGGCACCAAACAAAGAACGCCAAGCGCCGTTTTCATACACTTCCGGAGTCATGGACGGCCAGCCCTGGGCAATGGCCAACTCGGGGTCATCCGCCATCTCTTCCGTGTAGGGCACCATGCCACCCATAATAATGGGACGCCCATCCGCAAGATTGATCATGGTGGGGTACCAACGATCCTCGGCCATGGTGGCAGAATCAGTGTAAGAGGAATGGGAAACCGGATTGTATAGGGTGCTGGTGGTTTCTCCGTTACCTCCGGAAATCAGTAAATTGCCATCTTGCAAAAAGGTGGTGGCGGAACAAAAACTGTTTTGCCGGTTTGGATCATATACCGTGTTATGGGCGCCATCCCCCATCCCCAAAGAGGGATCCCACAGGTCATACCAACGACCATCCTGATTACGACCATTAGGATTGGTACCAAAGCTAAACACTCGCCCATCGGCCAGCACGGTGACATGCAATCCATTCATGGGCCAGTCATAAACCCGAGACCACATACCCCGGCTGGCGGCGTTGCTGGGTATGGTCAGGTTTTCCAAAGTGGGGCTGGGTTTGTTTTCTACCACCACCCAATCTTCAGGGTTGATGGTGGAGGCAAAACTAACGGAACTGGAAGCAGCCAGAGATGCAAACGCCACCATCACTCCATAAAGGCTTTTGAGAGGTCCCACTATACTTGTTTTCATCATTTTCCTATCCAATTCTTTACCTCATAAATTCAAAACTGCGACTCATTCTGAGTCGCCACCGGCAGCTGAGTAACCTGCACCAGCTCGCGAATAAGCCGATCTTTATCGGGCGGGTTTCCGTGGTAACGTTGCAGCATTCTGCCCTGCTTATCCATCAGCCACAGGGAAGTGCGGTGGATGTGGGGGCCTGTGGAATTTTTTTCGTCCAATAAATGAAGACGTCGGGCCAGCGCCTGGGTCTGTAGCACATCGCCACTGAGAAACAACCAGCCTTTAAGGTCTGCCTGCATTTCTTGTGAAAACTTGCGCATTTTTTCTGGAGTATCATTACCCGGGTCGACGGATATGGAAACGAAACGAACCTGATCTCGAGCTTGGTCCGGCAACGCTTGCATGACCTGGGCTAGTATTCGGGTTTGAAGTGGACAGCTAGAATCACAGCCGGTAAAAATGAAATTGAATAAAACCACCCGCCCTTGAAGAGACGAAGGCGTAAATACATCACCGTTTTGATCAACCAGATTTACAGCAGTAAAATTACGAAGGAACCCTTCGTTTTGTGATGCCCGTAAAGAATGGCTGTAATAAAAGCCTCCCAACAGTACAAGACATAAAAAGCCAATCCTTAGCTTCCCCATATTCCCCTCCAAAACTGCTACTTCCGAACGCGGCAGCCCCCAAGCCCCAACGTACATCAGCTTATCTCCCTTTATAAATCGGAAGAATTTCCCCAAAATGCGAACTCATAGTAACAAAACAAGTGAATCAGTTCGCAACAATTGTTGGGATTTATGTAACCGGGACTTACACGGAAATCAAAGGGAGATTACTTCTTTTCGCTTCTTTTTTGAGCTCTACGCTGGGCAAAAAAACTCGAAATGAGCTCGCTGCATTGCTGCTCCAGGCAACCACCTTCGAACGAAACGCGATGGTTTAAAAAGGGTTGTTCAAAAAAACGCTGATTACTCACCACCGCTCCCGCTTTTGGTTCTTTTGCACCAAATATCACCTTCTCCACTCGGGCGTGCACAATAGCACCAGCGCACATGGAGCAAGGCTCCAGGGTTACGTATAACGTTGAACCGGGAATGCGGTAGTTTCCCAGTGTTGCACAGGCATTACGTAGAGCGACGATTTCCCCATGGCTAGTGGGATCACTATCGGTTATGGGGCGATTAAACCCAGTTCCAATCACCACCTGGTCTTTGACAATTAGGGCACCCACAGGTACTTCTCCGTGGTCAGCCGCTTGCTGGGCCAGCTGCAGGGCCTGCTGCATCCATTGTTCGTGGGAGGTCAAAAACAGCCCCCCGAAATTCGTTTACCGGTAATTAGAAATAACACCATGAGTTACCTCGCTCTAGTGACCCTTTTCTGGCTTACCAGCCCTCGTAGCGGTTTAGATCAAATATTCCAGCCTGTTTAGGATCCGTACGTTTAAGGTAGTCACTCATACTGTGGAAGTTCTCCCAAAAGTCATTATCCGCGCGGCGAACTCCCCATCGATTAATGACTTCTTCACGATCAGACTCGTCACCCATGGCCAGCAAAGCCTTCACAAATTGCGGCAGGGCTTTTTGATCTACCCGAAACATGTAATTGGGATAACTGCTAATGGGAAAGTCTACCAGACTCAAGCTGTCCGCTGCGGGCTTGTAGCGTTGCTCTTCACCCAACATAAATGCCACATTGGTGTGGGCCCGGTTTCGAATAAGACTAAACACCCTGTATTCACCCTCACCAGTATCCACCCTAAGCACGGTCACTTCAGGTAACAGATGGATCCCCTTAAAATTCTTGCCATCTGCTAGGGTAAGTGGCTGCAGGCTTGCGACTATGGAGGGATCATCCTGTTTGCCAGAACATTCATTATCTCCGCATCGATGGAGCGGATCTTGTGGAATGACTTCGGCAAATTTACTGAGGGCCTGTTGAACAAATTGCTGTTTCGTTGGCTGATTACCGGAAAACCTCACAGCGGTAGGCGTGGTAACATCCAGCTCGTAATAGCTAAGGGCTTGCTTCAATTGACCGCTACCTTCATACCAACCGTCATAGATCTTCTGTCGATGCTGCTTGGGTAAAAACAGTAAGAAATTAGTTTCACCACCATTTCGAATTAAATCAAAGTACAGACGGGTTTGCGCCTGATGGGAAACACTACCAAACACATCGAAGTTAACCACCAGCTCGTAATATGTACGTTCAAATAACGGGTAGTCCATAACCCACAAAGTAATAGGAGTATTGCCAAACCAACCGCGCTCTACTGAGGCGCTATCGTGATGACGAAAAACGGTGAGGAAGGCATTGGTATTGCTGCCATCGCCGTCCCAAATATTATCCAGTGTCATACCCAATGAAAAAGCTCTCTGGTATTGTTGGGCCCGGAGTCGTCGGTATTGATTGCGATTTTCCTGATACTTCAGATACTCAGGCCCCAAACTCAATATATGGGATTTTTCACCGGGCAAGCCCAACAGACTCGCCGCTTTATCGTGGTGTTTTTTGTTATTCACGAATTGCTCGGTATCAGGCTCTTCAAACATGACCCAGAACTGATCGCGAATCACATCGGTTGCTATCTGCCCTCGGCACACGGGCCCACGTATAAACGTTCTAACGAAGTATTCCGCCTCATCCAGCATAAACTGATAACGTGATTTCGCGGGAATGGCCGCGAAAGTGATGAATGGGTTGGAAGATTCTGTATAACCGTAGCCCGGTAACTGATCTAAGCTCCACTGAGTATTCAAAAAGAGCTGCTGATATCGTTCCATCCTTGCATTATCAAAACGATATATGATGTGGGTTTTGTGTACCAGCGTATCGGTGATAGGACGAAGACGGTAAAAAACCTCGCCACCAGGGTTGTCGTTAGGACGCACGGTGGCAATCACATCTATTTCATGGGGCGCATTGGTGCGAGACCGAACAAGCTGAAAAAACTGGCCATTTTCTGCATCTTCATCACTGAAATACAGATGAGCTAAAAATAAATGTTCGTACAGATAACGAGCCACCAATTGGGAACGAGCATCCCTTGTGTTGAGAAACGTTTCCCATTGATCCACTATTTTTTGCTGCTTATCATGCAATTCTACAGACGGTCTTTTTACCACCGCGCCCTGACTGACCCAGGTGGTGAGAACTTGATATTCTTCCTCGGTTAAGCCGCTCACACCATAGGGCATACCACCATTGGGGTTATCCTTAGCGTAGTTTTCAAACTCCCCAGGAGCTGGGCAACTGTGTTCACGGTTAATATCCAGTTTATATTCCGAGCCAAGAGGTTTTCCTTCTGTTACCGGGTGAGTCCTGCCCAAAGCCAGAAACTGGTACATTAGAGCTGCGCTGGGATCACTCCCCCCTTCCCCAGGGCCAGCCAATACACTGTAAAAGCCCTTGTCACGCCACTGCTGGGCCGTTTGGGCATCAAAGTGCAGGCGGGTTGGCTTCACATCCTCAAGGCGGGAACCATCGTAAACTCTTTGCTTACTGGCACCCCGCTCGATCCCGGCACTGCTTTCCAGTTTTAGTTGACAGGGAGCATCGTTACAAGCGTGGCAGGCAACGCATTTCTGATCCAGGATGGGCTTTATGTGTTGCAGGTAATCATAACTTTGTTGAGTCTCAGCCAAGCGAGGTATTACCTCATAACTGTTTTCAGAGTTACAACCGCTCAACCCAAACAATACAGATAGCACTAAAGAAGAGATCAACAATAAACGGAAATGTTTCAATTTGAGGGGCCTCAACCAGGGAAAGTCCCTAATTGAATCACATCACAGCCAAATTAGCGAAACAGGAAACATCAGACCATAAAAAAACACTAGAACAGAGATTAAGACCTAATGAAAATGAGTCCATGCCCAAGCACCGTTAACAGCCACACTGGCCGCGGTCTCTATACTGGGTTGGGGATGTTGCATACTTTCAATAAAGAGAGTTAATCCGGTATTGGCATTTTCCCTTGAAGAAAATGGCCCAACATCGACTTTCTCGCGGGTTGAAAAATACCATTCGCCATTAACTTTAAAAAAGCGATCCGAACGATACCAGGATTTGTTTTGTTCTCCGCTACGTACTTCCATATACCACGTTCAACAAAACGTAACTCAGTTCAATAAGTGTACGTGCACCTTTTCTAAAGATGATATTAATTATCCATAAGCGCGATTAGCTTATGTCCAATTTAAATAACGGAGCCGGAGCCTAACGCCGTAGGCCCACCCAATTTCCCAACAGAATACAGATCAGTCCTATTCCAGCAGTGAGACTCCACGCAAACCCCTCAAACAGGGAAGAAAAAACAAGTGCAATCACCGGCACCAACATGCTCATGTAAGCCGCTTTATCCGGACCCAAGGTTTCAATCAAGCGAAGATATCCGGCAAAAGTAAGCACACTCCCGAAAAAGGCGAGATAAAGCAGTGACAGTGCGTAGGTGGGGCGGAAATCAAAGTTATAGGGTACGCCAAGCACACCTGCCACCATCACCATGGTAACGGTGCCGTACACCATTGCCCAAGCGTTAACTGCGGTAATAGATTGGTTGCTGCTGACGTTTTTGGCCGCCACCACATTTCCGAATGACGCTAGCAATGTGGCCAATAAAGCCAACCCCAATCCCAATAAACTGGATTCAGTCAGGCTCACTTGGGTAAGTTCACCGTGGAAAAGCAGCCCTACCCCCAATAATCCCAATACGCCACCGGCGATTACTCGTGGTCTGATGGGGCTGGATAAGAAAACCCGGGAAATAAGGGCGTTAAAAAAAACAATGCAGGTGAATACTGCCGCAATCAACCCGCTGGTGACATATTGTGATGCCACATAAAGCACCCAATAGTTCAGGCCAAAAAGCAAAGTACCTTGGAGCCCTACCCATAAGTGTTGAGAAAGGGTCAATTTTAGATTTATACGGCGCCAGCCACACCACAGCAACATCAACAATGCAGCCAGACCAAATCGATAAATAACCGATATCATGGGGTCCACCACACCCAGCTGAAGGGTTATGGCAATCCAGGTGGAACCCCAGATAAGCGCCACGCCGCTGTATAAAGCAAATATATTGGGGGACAAATTTGCCCTCCGAAGCTGATCAATAAACCATCTAACCAGCTTACATTAGGTGAAGCGGGTTGAACTACTAAATTCGAGCAACGGGCCTTACCCACAAAGGTAAAACCAAGCCACCAACCTGTTCAAATAACAACCAAAGCCCACATAGACGGGCACCCCAAGACCCTGTAATCTAGCAACCGAATGAACAGCGAGGTTAATTATGGCAGGTTTAATCCTTCGTGGTCTGGCGTTTTTGGTGTTGGTTATCGTTATCCTGGTGGTCATATTTGGGGGCGCTTCGTGACGGATCCGGTCCAACAGGCTCAGCAAACCTTTAAGGATGTTCGAAAATTCGTTTCCACAAAGCTGTTACTCAGGGCCAGAACGTTATTTATCGTGCCAATCCCCCTGTTCTTTATGGGGGTGTATTCCACCTTTACTGGTAGTGCTATGGAAATGGTTGGCCGCTTCGGTGGATTCGCCCTGTTCTTTCTAGCTGCGTGGTTACTGGTGGAAGGCCAAAAAGCCGAGCACGCCTACAACGAACGGGAAGTGGCGAAGCCACCCGCCTTTCCACGAAAGCTATTCGCCACCATTACCACTGGGTTGGCTGTTGCGGTGACCAGCCTGTTTGGGTTTGAACCTATGATGAACGATCCTGCCAATGCAGCGATCTATTCCTTAGCAGCGGCGCTTTTACACAGCATTAGTTTCGGTCTGGACCCCATGTCCGCCAAAGGCTTGGATGGCTATTCCCCCAACGAAGCCAAACGCTTACTGGAAGCTCTGGAAAGAGGTGAGCGATTGATGCAAGAAACCTTAGCCGCATCGAAGAGCTTCTCTAACTACGCGCTACAACAGCAAGTGCAACGGTTGGTGGCAGAGGCAAGCAGCATATTTAGAGCCATCGAAAAAGACCCTAGAGATCTGCACAGAGCCCGTAAGTTTATGTATGTTTACTTACAAGGCGCCCGCGATGCTACGGTAAAACTGGCTAAACTTAAGGCCCACGGCTCTACCGCCGAGGTGAACGACTATCAACAACTATTGTCAGACTTGCAGACGCGATTTATTCGTCAAAAAGAGACTCTATTGCAAAATGATCGTAGCGATCTGGATGTGGAAGTTGAAGTGCTGCGCGAGCGCATCAAGCAAGACATTTAAAACTTAATTTTGAGGCATAAGCATGAGCGACACCCCGGATCAAACGCCAGCAGTGGAACTTGATGACACGGCAGAAACACAAGCTCTGGTGGAAACCAAACTGAAGGAGTTGGACTTTACTAATTCCCAGTCGATCATACGCTTTGGTGCCGAAGCTCAAACCGAGCTGCAGGCCATCAGCCAGCAAATGCTGGGGGATGTGCGCAGTAAAGACGTGGGCAACGCTGGCGATAGCCTGCGGGAAATGGTCCTTTCCCTAAAGGGATTTTCGGTTCAGGAGTTAGACCCTAATCGTAAACAAAGTTGGTGGGAACGCCTGCTGGGAAAAACCAAGCCCATTGCAGAGTTTATGTCCCGCTATGACAAGGTGCGCGATCAGATCGACAGCATCAGCAACGACCTTGTGCAACATGAAACTACGCTGCTCAAAGATATAAAAAGCCTGGACAAGCTCTATGATAAAACGTTGGCGTTTTTCCATGAACTCTCTTTATACATCAAGGCCGGTGAAGCAAAACTGCTCACTATTGATAACGAAACCATTCCCCAGTTACAAAAAACCGCAGACAATGGCGATGATTTACTGGCAGCACAAAAACTGCGTGACTTTCGCGCCCTGCGAGACGACCTGGAACGCAGGCTTCACGACCTAAGATTGACCCGGCAAGTGACCATGCAATCCCTGCCCTCCATTCGTTTGGTACAAGAAAACGACAAGGCGCTGGTGACTCGCATCAGCTCCGCCATGGTGAATACGGTCCCTCTCTGGGAAACCCAACTGGCCCAGGCAGTGACCATCCAACGGTCCCAGGAAGCCGCTAATTCAATCCAGGCAGTAAACGACCTCACTAACGAGCTGCTTACCAAAAATGCCGACAACTTACGTCAGGCAAACCGCACTGTGCGTGAACAAAACGAGCGCGGCGTGTTTGATATCGAAGCCATAAAAGTTGCCAATGCCAATTTGATCTCAACCATTGAAGAGTCCCTGCAAATTGCCGATGAAGGCAAGCAAAAACGGGCCGCAGCGGAATTGGAACTGAAACAGATGGAAAGCCAATTAAAAGATACCTTGGCGGCGGCTCACAGTTCCATAGAGCGGACCTCTTCGTGAATAATTAGTCCACTGATTGATTTGATTTAAAAACCAACAGCCCATTACCCGGCCCGGCCTGATAGGCATCAATACCTCCATAGTTGCTGTAACCGGAATTCAATAGCAAAGTATCACCAGCGGGAATAGGGCCAACAGAATCAATGGAACCACCATGGCTAGTGATCCCCGCCACATCCGTAAAGGGTTGGGCGGAATCATAGCGCCATAGTTCCCGGCCATCGGCTTTATTTAGGGCAAGAACATGACCATCCAATGAACCGGCAAAAATAATGTCATTGGTCACGGATATGGCTGCAGAAAAGATGGAGGTGAAATACCCGCCTTCATGGAGGTGCTGGGGAGACACAGTCCATTCCGTATTCCCGTTGACGAGATTCAGGGCATGAATACCCGGCGCACCGCCCGTTAATGGTTCCACCTTGGTTCCATTGAGCAATGAATCGATAACCGTCGCGACAGAGGTACTATTTATGAAGGCGTCTGCCACGGGCACATACACCCGCTGATCATCGGCAGCCATTCCCCAGTGCACCCCACCCAGAGCACTACCTACCCCTACCTGGTTGTACCAGTTGAGTTCACCACTGTCCGGATTAAGAGAATACACGCCACCACCTTTGCTGCCCGCAATAACTGCGTCACTTCCATTTTCCAGTTTCACCAATATGGGCGGTGCACCAAAATCAAAATCATAGCCCGCCGGTTGAATGCAGTCCTTGCTTAGGGCCTTAAACGGAATTTCACAGGTCGCGTTCCAGGCGTCATCATCATAGGCCTGAAAGCTCCAGCGCTCACTGCCGTCATCCATATTTAAAGCAATGATTGCATCAGAGGTTTTGGTAATGGGTGGCGTCAGGTTTTGACCGGTCCCGATGTACACCGAATTGCGCTGGGGATCGATGGCAGGAACACTCCATACCGTAGCGCCATTAGGTCCACGGTGGGAGCCACCGGGCTGGAGTGTGGCTTCTTCCGTGGTGTGGTAGGTCCATATTGTCTCACCACTATAAACATCAATTTTTTGCAGTAGACCATGACTGGTACAACATACAGGTAACTCAAGAATCGAAATCAACGCCTCGTTGCTGCTAACGGGCACATACAACGCTCCATCATAGTATTGAAAGCCGCCGGTCACGATGTGGTGTTTTTCATCTGTGCCGATAAAGCGCTGCCATACCATTTGCCCAGTTTCCGCATTCACTGCATACAAAATACCTTTGTTATCTCCTGCAATCACCAAAGCCGGTTGTTCACTGTCATCATTAACCAAATAAATCGACGAAGAGCGGATAATATTGGGCCCCAGTAGTAAATGGGGTGGTACTTCTTCTCCGCGAAATGACCAGTAAAGGCAGCCGGACGAGCGATTCATGGCCACAATATCCAGACCGGAGGAAAAGAATATGGCCTGTTCAGTGACCGCAGGAGCACCACGCTTACCAGGGTAACTAAAAGCTGCGTGAGCAAAGTTTAAATCCAAATTAGCAACGTTTTCCGCAAAGAGGTTGCTTGATTGATTACGAGTATTGCCCAGATCAAAACCAAATCCATTACTCAGCAAAGGCGAAGTGCGATCCACTGCATCATTACATTGAGGCGGATAAGATGGGGGTTCTTCAATTTTTGACGTATCACAGCCACTGAGAAGTACCGCCATCAGCAATGGCACAAAACCGATTACTATAGGCTTCAGAATTGTTAAGTTCATAAGTTATGCCCCTTTTTTATTTTTATTCTCTTTTACTTGCGGGGCTGAGTCTAGAAGAATACAAAACCAGGGGGTAAAAACGAGAAGTAGGCTCTACTACTTAGACGCAGTGGAGCCTAGACGCAATGGAGTGGCAGCTTCAATCTTGAGGTTGAAATAGCAACAACCCATTACCCGGCCCTGCCTGATAGGCATCAACACCGCCGAAGTTACTGTAGCCTGAATTCAATATAAGGGTGTCTCCAGCGGGAATGGGGCCAACGGAATCAATAGCACCACCATGGCTGCTGATTCCAGCCACGTCCACAAACGGCTGACTGGAATCATAGCGCCAGAGTTCTTCACCATCGCGGCTGCTCAACGCAATCACATGACCGTCAAGAGACCCGGCAAATAGAATGTCGTTTGTCACAGAAATCGCAGCGGAAAAAATGGAAGTGTAACGTTCTCCTTTATACAAGTGCTGAGGAGACACATACCATTCCGTCTCACCAGTGATAAGATTGAGCGCATGAATACCGGGAGCACCGCCTTCTAGCGGCTGTACTTGCGTTCCATTGAGCAGAGATCTAATTATCAGGATCCCTGAGGTTTTGTTGACAAAGGCGTCGGCAACAGGAACATAAACACGATGATCATCCGCTGCCATTCCCCAGTGAATACCTCCCAGTGCGCTTCCCACACCCACCTGGTTATGCCAATTCAACTCGCCCGTATCCGGATTCAAGGAATAAACGCCTCCGCCCTTGCTGCCGGCTATCACTGACTGATTGCCATCGGCAAGCTGCACCAGCATAGGTGGCGCACCGAAATCAAAGTCGTGTCCCGCCGGTTGAACGCAATCAGCATTGAAAGGTTTAATCGGGATTTCACAAGCCGCAGTCCAGGCATCATCGTCATAGGCCTGGAAGATCCAGCGTTCACTGCCGTCATCCATATTCAACGCTATGATAGCGTCCGAGGTATCAGTTATTGGCGGAGTAAAGTTTTGCCCTGTGCCTACATAAACGGTGTTCCTTTCAGGATCAATCGCTGGAACACTCCAGATAGTGGCACCGTTAGGCCCACGGTGGAAAGCCCCAACCTGAAAGCTTGGCTCTGCAGTGGTATGATAAGTCCAAATGGTTTCGCCGGTGTAAGCATCTACTTTTTGCAGTAAACCATGACTGTTGCAACACAAAGGCAATTCAACCATGGATACAATGGCTTCTTTACTGCCAACCGGGACATAAAGAGCACCATCGTAATACTGAAATCCACCGGTCACCCAGTGGTGTTTCTGGTCAGTTCCTATAAAGCGCTTCCACAGAATATCCCCTGTTTCCGCATTGAATGCATATAGGGTACCCAAATTATCCCCGGCAATGATCAATGCCGGTTGATCCGGATTGTCATTAATATAGAGAATTGAAGACGAGCGCATTATGTTATGGCCAAGAATAGCATTTGGTGGAACCTCATCCCCCCGAGTTGACCAATAAACGCAACCGGAAGTACGGTTCATGGCAACAATATCCAAACCGGACGAAAAGAATATGACTTGTTCTGTCACTGCCGGTGCGCCTCGCTTGCCTGGATAACTGTAGGCGGCGTGGGCTAAACCAAGGCTTAGATTTTCCACGTTGGATGCATCAAGACCGCTGGCTTGATTACGGGTATTACCCAAATCAAACCCAAAGCCATTACTGAGCAATGGTGAGGACCGATCAACAGTATCGATGCACTGAGGTGGATAGGCGGGGGGCTCCTCAATTTTTGGAATATCGCAGCCAGCCAAGTAAAGAGAACTTAGCGATAAAATAGCAAATTTTATCAGCCTGGAAATAGTTATTATTTTCATAACGTAAATTCCTGCAAAGGGATTAGGGCTTAAATTAAATGTGTATCAGTGGCAAAGAATTCAGTAAGGCGCATTTTTCTGCTTTCAAATTGGCTTTCACCTGGGGATCAGAATCCAATTTCAGGTAGGAGAAAGCATCTCGGGTATAAGCGGGCCACTGAGGCAAATCCCCGCTATTAGGTGTGCCGTTGCTGGCTTGATTCACCCAATAAGATTGCATGAGTTTTGCTACATAGGCCGTTTCTGGCTTTAGATTTGATGATGAAAGGTCATAGGAAAACAAATACAATAACTCTGCGCCGTGAATAGGCCCGGTTTCAAACCCTAGGGCGCCAAACAATCTGGGCAGCAAAGGGCTAATCCATTGGTTAAACTCAAAGAAATAAACTTCAGCTCCGCCTTGATCTAACACGTTCGCTGTGCCTTTGGCATTACAACTAAAAAAACGATCTCCGCTCAGGGCCGCGTATGCGCCGCGGCCAGTTTTATAGGCGTCGAACGGATACAGAGCTGCAACATCTCCTGCCCTGTGGCCGTATTCGGATTCAAGTAATTCGAGATAAGCAGCCTCGTCAGCAATAGGAGGGTGGGTGATAAAAAATATCGTGCCTTCTTCAGGTGTGGCACCGATGATCACAGATTTACCAGAAAATGCCCCCGCCGCTAATTTTTCTCTGGGTTGTCGATCAATAAATTTCCCATCCACAACAGGAATCACCGGTAGCGCTGGATTGGGAGCAAACAATCGATCCTTTATTCCCGAAGCCACCAGCGCCTGGTCAATTTCTTCTATGGACTTTTCTCTCAAACACTCCAGAGGATTTTGTTGCGGGCAACCCGCATTAACCGCAAAAGTGGAACCAAACTCTTCTGCTTGTTCTTGAGTCAAAACCTTGTCGAGACAAAAGCCACTGGCGATGGCAGCAGAATAAATAAGGGGCGAGCTATCATCCGATGCCAAATGCATACAGGTACTCATGGCACCCGCAGATTGACCAAACAACATAATACGATTGCGGTCCCCACCGAAGGCACGAATATTGTTATGGACCCACTTCAGCGCCATTTGCTGATCGTAAAAACTATAGTTGCCAGAATGACCTGACTCCTGAGTAAGCTCAGGAAGCGACAAAAATCCCAGATAACCCAAACGGTAATTCATGGTTACTACGATGACATTGTGGGCCGACGCAAGCTGACTACCGTCCCACAGCACTTCATTGCTGGAACCAAAGGCAAATGCACTACCATGGATAAACAACATCACGGGCAGATTGCTATTTTCTGTTGGCGTATTTGCCCCTGTAGGGCGCCAGATATTAAGAAACAAACAATCTTCGCTGGCCGCCAAAGACTCCGTACCCTGGGCGAACTGAATGCAGCGTGTCCCCGGCTGCGTGGCCTGGTAAACCTCCTCAAAGGGTGGCAGGGGTAGCGCTTCCCGCCAGCGTAACTCCCCTACTGGTGGCTTGGCATAGGGAATCCCTAAGAACTGCTGGGTGGATTTCTTTTCAATTCCGCCAATGGTACCAACCGGTGTCTCCACAAATACCGTTGCCATTGGCTTGCAAGCCAACACACCCAAAGCCATACAAAACATAAACCCGTTGCGATATAACGCTGAAAGCCAACTCATCATGGGTGCAAACTCTCTCATTTATTATTATTTTGTGATTACCTAACTACAGGGCAAATTGCTACCAAACAACTTACCACTTGATAACTTATCGAATGGTAACTTACCGACCGATAACTTATCAAGTGGTAACTTGTCTATTACTGAGCTCTATGGCTGCAAGTGCCTGATTAACGTATACTCCTTGGCATGAAATCACCCCCCACTCCCAAACGGCGAAATGCAGCCGAGACCAAGTCCAGATTAATCAAATCAGCGCAATCCCTGTTCTCCCAACGCGGCTACCCCATCGTGGGAATACGCGAAATCGCCGCATCTGCGGATGTGAGCTCTACCATGTTGCTGAACTATTTTGGGTCGAAGGCGGGTTTATACGAATCGGCCCTGGTGGAGGCAATGAGCCCTAGCGCCCTCTCCGTATTCCCCAGGAAAAATTTTGGCGAGTTTCTGGCGAATCTGTTCACCAGCATAGATCATGTGACCACCGTACCCTCCATGATCATGCTCTCTTCCGCAGATCCGGAAGCCCGCGAAATTTCCATTAGAGTGACCAAAGAATATGCCATGAAGGATTTGGCAAACTGGCTAGGCGCGCCGGATCCGCAAGTGCGTGCAGTGCAGATCCACCTGCTGTCCATCGGCTTTATTTTTCACACCAAGAACCTTCCTTTTTTAAAAGATGTGGAAGGGGGAAATGAAAAGCTGACTGATTGGTTTGCGGATTCCGTTCAGGCCATTGTGGACCAATCCCATTAGATGGGTGTCAACAACCCATTAGCTCATCCAAATTCAATCTGATGAACAAACTACCATCTTCCTGCTGAAAAAAACCATCGTAATTTTGACAGGCTGAATCCAATCCTTTTTCTGGCATCCACTGGCGCTCTGAGAAATCTATAATTCCCTCAATGCTATCCAATTCCAATGCCGCTACCTTTTTGGAGGTCTGCACAATCACAACCACTGGGCGCAATAAATCTTCTAGCCGTGTACTGGCTTGAGCAAACAGATTCATCAACAACTTGAGCGTGGAGTGCTTTTCTCTATTGAGGGTTTCTATGGCCTCCTCCTTCTGCTGGTTTGCGGCCATATCCAACAGCTGTTCCGCCAACGAATGAATCCGTTTATGAGGCTCATCAAACTTTTCCATAATTTCGTTTAGTTGGTCGTCACTGGATTCGTATTGGTCATACCATTTACCGAATGCACATTTGTGAGGATCGGTGGCTTTGGTGAAAGGCTCATCGGTAACAATGCTGTGCTCTAAGGCATCCATCCAATCAACATGGTCCTGGCGCCGTTGTGCCAACATCTCGATCAAGTCAGCGCTTTCCTTAACTTGGGATTGACTTCCTACCAACTGACAAAAAGTATAAAGAGGTATTTGCTGATCCTGGAAAGTAAATACCCGATTAGTTTGATGGCTGGTACTGGGGACGTTGCAGGTATCAATGGCATCCAGAGAGGTTATATAAACAATTCGACGCACCGGGATGGCGTAGCTGGCCCTATCGCTTTTGAACGTGAGGTAACTGCCTGAAATTTGATTATCTGGTGCATCCTTGTCTGTTTTTTGCTCAACTACTGCTTGTGTGCTCATAACGCCCTCCTGCTACAGTCAGTGTAGACAAAAGAGGTTAAAAGCCAACTTTAGGTAATCATGTGCGATCCGCCATTAGCCCCGCTGGCGCCAAACAAACTTTTCCAATTCCACCATCAGTAAAATGGGTAGACAAACCACTAAGATAAGCAGCCAGTCCTGGGCGGCCATGGACTCAAGCCCAAACAGTTTTTGGGAAACCGGCAAGTAGGTAAAAACAAGCTGAAACAGCATCACAACCACAATGGCAACCAACACGGGCAATCCGCCTTTTAGCAACTGCGCTGAAAAAACGGTTTGTTGTAAGAAACGACAATTGAGTAAATAGACCGCCTCCGCCATAACCAGGGTATTTACCGCAACTGTTCTGGCAAGCTCTATGGTTGCCCCTCGATCCATGAAGTACTGAAACAGCAAAAACACCACTGCTGCCGCGCATAACCCCACCAACACCATCCTGGTTAACAAAGCACCAGTTATCAAACCCTGGTTGGTACTCCGTGGAGGTCGCCCCATGATATTGGGCTCTGACGGTTCGAAAGACAACGCCAGCGCCAATGTTATGGCTGTGATCATATTCACCCACAGAATTTGCGCAGGGGTAATGGGCAAAGTCACACCGAATAAGATTGCCACGATAATCACCGTCGCTTCAGCTAGATTTGTGGGCAATATAAACAAGATGGATTTAACGATATTGTCGTAAACCGTGCGCCCTTCTTTAACCGCTGCAGCGATGGTTGAAAAGTTATCGTCCGTGAGCACAATATCCGCCGCTTCTTTAGCGGCGTCGGTACCTTTCATTCCCATTGCCACGCCAATATCCGCCTGCCGCAATGCCGGTGCATCATTGACGCCATCCCCCGTCATTGCCACCACGTGTTGCCGCTGCTGTAATGCCTGAACCAACTGGAGTTTGTTGGCCGGACTGGTCCGGGCAAAGATGTCGTATTGTTCAACCACGTCTTGGAACTGTTGTTGGCTCATGCCATCCAGATCCGAACCGGTGAAAACTTTATTGCTGACTAATCCCAACTCGGTGCCAATGGCTTTTGCCGTAACGGGACTGTCACCGGTAATCATTTTTACCCGAATGCCAGCTCCATGGCATTGCTGAATACTGGAGATGGCCTCGGGTCGGGGTGGATCGCTAATACCCACCAATGCCACCATAATCAATCCATTTTCCACTACTTGGTTTGATAATACCGGCATCGCAGTACCAGAGACCCGTTGAGCCAACGCCATCACTCTCATACCCTGATCTGCAAAGTGCTCCATTTGGGTTTTCCAATGATCGGCTTGTAACGGCTCCACTCCCCCTCTACCCAGCTGATTTTCGCAAAACGACAAAATCCGATCGGGGGCCCCCTTAACCGCCAGCAACTCAACACCTTCACAGTCATGATGGAGTGTGGCCATATAACGCCGCTCGGTTTCGAAAGGTAGCTCGTCGACCCGGGTCCAATCGGAAAGGACCGTACTGTGACTCATACCATGCTTTAAGCCCATAACCAGCAGCGCCCCCTCAGTGGGGTCGCCCGCCAGCTGCCAGCCGTCCTGATTTTCTGCCACATTGGCATCGTTACACAAAATCGCAATCAAGCAGGCCTGAGTAATTCGGTCATCATGACCCAACTCAACAGTTTCATTGGTAGAGAAATTATAGATAGCGCCTTCGGGAGCGTAACCTTCGCCACTAATGCCATAAGTGGAATCGCTTAAAACCAAACCGCGGGCAGTCATGGCATTGGTGGTGAGGGTGCCGGTTTTATCAGAGCAAATAATGTCTACTGAACCCAACACCTCCACACTGGGCAGTCTTCTGACCAGTGCTCGGCTTCGGGCCATAATTTGCACGCCAATGGCCAAGGCAATGGTGACTACCGCTGGCAACCCTTCTGGGATCGATGCCACTGCGATACCAATGGCCGCCTGAAACATTTCCGATAAACTGTAACCTCGAAACAGAACGCCAAATAACATGGCAAAAACAGAGACTATCAGAATCCCTACACTGAGTTGCTGTGCAAATTTCTTGAGCTGTTTTTGCAAAGGTGTTTGCGGCAATACCGCGTGTTGCACTAAATCACTAATGGCACCAATTTCTGTTTTCAATCCGGTGCAACAAACCACTCCACGGGCTATACCGTAGGTAACCATGGTACCCATGTAGGCCATGGATTTGCGTTCGGCTAATACGACTTCCGCTTGCACTGGTTCGAAATGCTTACTCACGGGCTGTGATTCCCCGGTGAGGGCAGATTCATCGCAACGCAGGTCCTTACAATAAAACAGACGCATATCCGCTGGTACTCGATCTCCGGCTTGCAACATAACCACGTCTCCGGGTACCAGCTCAGTACTATCAATGCTTTCCAAAACACCACTGCGCACCACCATACAGTGGGTTTTGGTCATGGACATGATGGCCCTTAGAGCCGCTTCGGCTTTGCCTTCTTGCACAAAACCCACAATGGCATTCACCACCACCACAGCGAAAATGACACCACTATCAACATAGTGCCCCAAAGCAATACTTATCAATGCACTGACAAGCAGAACGTAAATAAGTACATTGTTAAATTGCAGCAGAAACCGTTTCCAGACTGGGGTAGGCGCCGCTTGCGGCAACTGATTATGGCCATACTGCTGTAATCGCTGTTCCACCAAGGCAGCAGCCAAGCCCCTTTCACTGCTCTCAAGAGCCAGCAAGACCTGCTCACCGCTGTGGCTATGGGGAGATGTTAATACCTGAGATATTTCAGTCATTGTGCATAGGCAACCAGTGAATTGTGTGTAATAACCACAATAACTAACTCGGTGCATTTACAACAATGACGTGCGGCAAGCACCTCCGTAGAAAAAACGTCTAAGGAGGCATTACTTATGGGTGTTCACTGGAAGATAGAGATGGCTGACAGTGATAGTGAAACTCGGTGGCGACTTTTTATGGGTTAACTGATTATGGGTTAGCTGAGAGAGAACTGTACAATTCCTCAGCAACTTTCACCAATTCGGGATCAAAAACCGACGCGTCCACCTTATCAGGTCGAGACAGAAAGTAACTGCTGAAATCCGTGGAACCAATGTCCAGTCCCAAATACTGGCCCAAGTCAGCCATTATTCTGTTGGGATCTTGCCGCAGCTGATCCTGATTAACCAGAAAACAATTACCTGTATGGTGCTTCACCTCTTGGAATGCAGCTATCCAATAACTCAACCAATAATTGGGTGATTCTTTTGGATAAGCGTCCACGTCAAAGCCATCAAAGCCGATGGGCGAATGAATCAGACCAAATTCCAAGTGACCAATATCTTTCATGTAACGGCGTACAAAGTCGTCTTCCGTTTGCTGCTTTAGAAAATTATTGTGCTGTCTTAATAGTGAAGCAGCATGGGCCAGTGGGTGGCGCACGGGAATCACAATTTTAGAGGTGGGGAACATGGACTTAAGAAGCGGAAGACGTGCCACATTGGCATTGTTCTTAGAGAGGTAGCGGCTATCGCTGGCCCCTCTTAAGGCCGACAATGCACGAAACGACTGTTCCATGGCCGACTTGGCTTCGGAATTCATGTCGTCATTGGTCCATAACTTAATGGACTTTTTGGTGTATTTTTCTGGCCAGTAGAGTTTCCAATAGATCTCATCGAAAGCTTCAGGGCTATCCAAATCGATTTCCAAGCCATCTCCATGGGCCCGTTTCTGCCGTTTTACATTGCGCTTCACAGGACCGCTGAATTTGGCCCAAAGCAGTGGAGCCGTTATAAATGGCATATCACGATAACGATAGGTCACCAACCCCGGCACATCACTCAAGGCATTAAGAAGTGCTGTAGTGCCACCTCGAGCCAAGGAGGTGATAAATATGGGTGAATTCTCAGATACTGCATTCAGTTTTTTGCTGAAAAATCGTTGTTCCAGCTTGGATACCTTGCGCTGCACGGCAGGGGAAGAAAACGCGAACATGTGTAACAAGCGATCTGGCAAGCTGTAGCTGTTGCCCTGAAGGGATTTTCCATCGCTTGCTTTTGGTTTCAATAACCAGACAATGGCAATAATAGCGACACTGGCCCCGACGATGAATTCCCAACTCATCAACACATCGATCACCACGTCTGCGGACATAAACTGAGTCCAGTGGGCGATGTAAATGGGCGCAGCGGCCGCCAACAGGCAAACCAAGACCCGCCAGAGAATTTGAAATCCTCCCAAAATCAGTTCGATTCCGGCTTTTCTAATAGCAGCTTCTTTTTGGTCGTCGTCCAGTTCGTTATCAAACATTGAAACGACGCCCTTGTTAGCAGACCCGATGGTGGTCTGTGAAACGGCTACTATTTTGGTGATATAAAATGTTACAGCAAAGCTTAGGGTGGCCAGTATTGCAATGGAATATTCAATCATTCTCGCTTTCGCCCGATGCCGATCCACCCTGACGCTTGTTCTTTAGATATCTTTTCAGGGGAAACCAGACAAAGCCCACTAAAATCAGGATAAGACCGAGCACCACCGCTATTAGTGTGGCAATCGCACCTAACCCTGCCCCAGGGCCTATGTAGGCGTGAGCAGAACCAGCTAGAAGCATTCCTATCACAAACAAAATATTTGATTTCATAAAATGACTACCTTCTTGGTTCAAACTAAATAATCAGAAAAACAACTTAAAACAAGAGCGCGTGAGCATAATACTCTAACATGACGGTCGCAACATCATAAACTCTAGCAGACCTCAGGCGAGCGCGCCCAAGATCCAGTAACAGCCATACCTAAACACTGGCTTGGATATTTTTTCACATACAAATCATAAAGTTAAGGGGCATTTACCGCAGCAACAAGAAGACCTGAAGTTTAATAATAGATTCTGTTCCATATTGTTTATTTCAGCATTCTTATGTTTGTGAGGTATCTCACTTTGGTGAGGTCATGTAATCAACTAGAACACATTCTAAAAAAATACCGCTCCACCATACAAAGTGATAAACAAAGCTTACAACCCCACCTCTGTATCCAGACCAAAACACCCTTACCCTGGATTGGCGACTGAAATGGGCTGATTGATCAATCTAAGCCAAAACTGCTATTATCCTGCCACCTTAGGAGCTTCTGAGCACCGCTAACTGTCATATCTCAAACTCGCAAGTTAAGGCTTAATGATGTCCAAATGGCTCGTTTTCCGCATCCTCGTAATTTGTCTGGTAGTGGCCTACACGGTGGGCGCATTTTTCCCAAGCCCTCTAATGGAGGCAAAAAACACGCTCAAGTCCCTGGTGAAAGACTATAACGCGTATCTGCAGATTAAACCCACCAATCAACTCCGAGACAGCACCTATGACGGAGCGGGGGTCACCATAAACGAGAGTGGCAAAACCCAGCCTGGAAATACATTCATGGCAGGCTTCTTTGACAACGCCCCAAGTCTTCGACTAATCAAACCAGACGGTGAATTAATCCACGAATGGAAACCGGATATTGGAAATATCCTCACCACCCAAACACACATCAAAGGTAAGCAAATACCTTTTAACAACTGGTTTTACGACATACATGGTGCTGCTCTGCTTCCTGACGGTGGTGTAGCTTTCAATGTGAGCAACTATATATTCGTGAAAATGAACGTTTGTGGTGAAGTTGAGTGGACTGTTCCCTATATGGGCCACCACGTTGTCTTTGCCGCGGAGGACAATACCTACTGGGTGGCATCAAGAAATTTTCACGACAAAAAACTGGAAAAGTACCCCGGTTTGAAGGCACCATTTTGGGAAGACACCGTAATCCAAGTGGATGACAAGGGCACCCTACTACGGGAAATCTCTGTGCTCGACGTTTTTGAGAAAAATGACCTTTGGGGCCAAGTGTTTGCAGGCCACACCCCTCACCCCACCACCGGTGGAGATTTCACTCACCTGAACAACGTTGATGTACTCGATAGCAAGCGGGCTCACTTATTCCCTGGCCTGGATGCCGGGGACGTGATGATGTCCATAAGAAACCCCAATTTGGTGGTGATATTCGATCCCGACACATTGGAGGTGAAGTGGTCTCAAACCGGTCCATGGGTTCGACAGCATGACCCCGACTTCACTGATACTGGGGAAATCGCAGTGTACGACAATCGTAACGACGGCATGATGCAAAAAGGCCATTTTGGTGGAAGCCGTATCGTAATGATTAAGCCAGAAGTGCCCATGGGAGGCGAGGTTCGCATAGCTTTCCAAAACAGTGAAGAAACACCCTTCTTCTCCCCTAAACAGGGCACCGTAAACGTGCTAGAAAATCAAAATATGCTCATAACAGAAACCCATACCGGGCGGGTTTTTGAAGTAACACCCGATGGCGAAGTGGTTTGGACTTATATCAATGCCTACGACGATAACAAAATAGCATCGGTCATTTATGCAGAAAGGGTGGCCTCAGATTACGCCATTTCCGCCATCGAAGCTTGCAAGTAAAAAGACCCATTACCTGTTCCAGCTGCGCAGACTGTCGCCAACAGTCTGCGCTGACGGTAAACCAATCACACTCCTGATCGGGTATTGCCACCGCCTTTTTCGTTTCTACCCTTCAATATCATCCACACATCCGCTTCAAACCGCTTTCTAGACGTGGAATCGTCTATCTCACGACCCAAGTTTTGAACCAAAATTGCTAGCGAGGACGATCGTCGGCTAAGGTCTTTCACTAACGCCAGAGCGAGGGGACCAATGTGCTGGGCCAACAAGGGAGTAATACTCTGAACCTGGGAGGGAGTAAGCAAAGGATTATTTTGCTTTGCTTGCGCAGATCTTCTAGAGAACTCTAATATGGCTAAAGCATCGTTGTCATTGCCGCGAAAACCCAAGCCCGCAGCTTTATCTGAGCGTGCAAAATCCCGAGTGGCCAACCTGCTGGATTCGGGATTAGTAAGAGTACGCAAGTATCGACGCGCGGTTTGTAATGCAGAACCTACATACACCACATTGCCCCGGCTCATTTGAGTGAACACCATGCCGTAGTGCAGCAATAAGTGTGTGCGAATTCCATAGGTTCTATCCAACCCATCCAATTTCTCTACCAGGGCGGGCAACAGCACGGTCAAAGGAGCATTGGATTTAAACACGGCCAACACCGGTATGTCGTTGTTCGACACGCCAAATTGCAGCTCCGCTGTGAACCCCACAACTCCAATAACCGCGTGCTTAACTGATTGATGGGCATCCTCCGACACCCCACTACCGCTGACCACATCCACCGCTAAGATCACAGTCTTGGATGGTGGCCCTGGTTCTGTTGGCGTCATGATGCAACCCTCACTTAACTGTTAGGCGCGGGGGTCTTCCACGTTCAACAATGACATAGCGCGTTCAACACTACGTCGCATGCGATTGAATGACCCTCGCAAACGCCGAATCTCATCTGCTCCCTTCTCGTCAAACTCGGGTATATCCAAATTCCCAAGGCTAATTTGATCACTTTGTTCCGACAATTGCTGTATCGGCCTGATCACCACTCTGCTCAGTATCACATTCAACACAATAAGCAACAGCAACATTGAAGCCAACATCAATCCCGACACCATCCATACTACCCGCTGAGCATTCTTAATGGGAACATCGGACGGAACCGTCACGATTTGGGCTCCCACCACCTCATTAAGGCGCCAATAGAATCCGTTACGATCACCGTATTTCTCTAATAGCGGCGCTGGAGCGTCTTTGGGATCGTCGTGACAGGCAAGACAAGCTGGATTGGTTATTTTTATGGGCCGAGCAAGATATAAAAACTTTTTGCCGTCAACGCCAAGGCGTTCGCCCTGCAATTCAGTTTGGTCGCTGGTTCGAAACTGGTGCACCACGTTAAGGTGCTCCCATTCTGTGGCCTTATCTCGAGGATTAGTGGGGTTCAGGGTTGCTTCACGATAGGAGTAGTCGGGATAATTTTTCTGCAAGCGATCAAACACCTCAATGGCAGCGAAAGCCGGAACCGTTTGCGGGTAAAACTCATGGACCATCTGTTTGGCTAATTGGGGCCTCACCTCATCGATGGTATAGCCGCGTACCGACATGGCGGTTTCCATCATTAGCCCGGCATTGGCAAGCACTTCCATCTTTGCATTTTGAATCAAAGTTTCATGCACAAACCATAGACTGAGTGCACAGCTAGGAATAAAAACCGACAACAACGCCAGATTGAATTGAGTTCTGATTTTCATATACAACTACTTGCAGGAAGAAAAGTGAAAATTGACGAATTTGTCAGCAATGGCGCCAAGCGAGCAGCATACCGTAAGATTATGATTATACAAGCATTGACTAAGGAGCCGCCGAAACAGAAACCGACGACTGGTGCACAAAATCAAAAATTAATGGGAACTTTTCCACTCAGTTGCTATGACTCCCCATTGGCGCCTCCCCACACCAAAAGCAAACATATTAGAGAACAGCCAGCCTGAGCCAATACCACAGCCAAAATAGTTTCCGGTAACAAAGCTGAAGCTGCCGAGATTAACCCTGCAACAGAAAATTGAGTTGCGCCCAATAGCGCAGAAGCGGTTCCGCCATTACGGGAAAAGTATTCCATAAAACAGGCCTGGGTATTAGGGGTAACTGCACCCATGGCTCCAACAGTGATCATCATGGCCGGAAGGAACAACCAAATTACCGGCGCAAGTGTGCTCACCAGTATTAAAAGCAAAATACCTATGGCCTGAAGAGTAATGCTCCAGCGTAATATGTTTTGGGGACTGAGCTGCTTGAGTAGTTTTCGATTAGATAGGTTCGCTATTACCATAAACAGAATGTTGGCACCAAAAAGCAACGCGAATTTGGATTCGCTGGCTCCGAAATGTTCTTGATAGATAAATGAGGAATGGGTGATAAACAGTAACATCACGGCAAAACTAAATGTCTGTAACAACATATATCGCAAAGCAGGCCGCACGGAGAATACTACACCATAGCGTTTCCAGATCGACAGCACCTCGGTGGGGGCCGGCGGTTTGAAATTCCCCCGGAACAACACCCTTTTACTCAGTAGAGCCAGTGCCAAAGCATAGATAGTCAATACAATGAAGATAGCCGGCCAGTTATAACTCATTAGAATCAAGCTACCCAAAGACGGAGCAATCGCTGGGGCCAGGATCATGATCAGACCAATCAGACTAAAGAAGCGTGCCGCTTCGACGCCAGAAAGGCGATCGCGAACCATGGCCGGCACACAGACTGTGGCCCAACCTCCCCCAAACGCCTGCAGGGCACGCAATAGCAACAACTGATTCAGGGTTTGCGCGTGACCAATCAGGAAACTGGCAACGCCGAAAGTGGTAAGCCCCGCCAGCATCACCGGTGCTCGACCCCACCGGTCCGACAGTGGCCCACCCACCAGCTGACCTAAGGCCAACACGAACACATAAATAGACACACTGAGAGAAATTTGGTGCGCACTCACGTTCAGGCTGGCGGCCATGGCAGGAAACGCAGGTAAATACGCATCCAGTGCTAGGGGCCCCAAAGCCATAGTCATAGCCATTATTACCGCTATTCCAGCATGGGGATGGGATTGATGTTGCTGGTAGGACATATTAGCCTGCTGCTGACTTAATGATTTCACCGAAGTTATCTTTCTGGTCTTCTATTCCAAATAGCATTATGACCATCCGAGAATTCGAAAAAACCACGTTTCAATCATACTACTTATGAAAGAAATCGAATTGATGACCCGCCCAATTCAGATATGATGGAACCGAATCCCGCTGGCTTGATCCAAGTGGGTTCCTAGTAGAGAGATGTTGTAGCGAGTTTGGAGAGCAACCATGATAAAACGTTTGAGTTTAGTAGCGGGAACAGTCAGTTTAGTATTGTCCAGTAGTTTTGTATCTGCCTTTGAAAAAGCTGAGGACGCTATCGAGTACCGTCAATCAGTGTTCAGCTTAGTAGCCACCCACTTTGGCCACATGGGCGCCATGGTCAAGGGCAAGAAGGACTTTAATGCAGAAGAGTTTGCCTACCGTGCTGATAGTGTAAAAGCCCTGTCAAAAATGCCCTTGGAGGGCTTTACGTTCCCTGGATCAGACAAAGGAGATACCAAAGCGAAACCGGCAGTCTGGAGCGACATGAGTGAATTTAAGGCTAAACTCACTCAGTTTCAAAAAGACGCTGACAACCTGGCCAGTGCGGCCGCTACCGGCTCCATGGATAAGATCAAACCCGTGTTCGGTGCAACCGCCAAAAACTGCAAAAGCTGCCATAGCGATTTTAAAAACCGTTAAAGCACCGTTCTAAACCAAATATAAAGCCCTATCCAAAACACAGCGAAAAGTACCCAAGCCTTCCAAACCGGCTTAAATTCCGGTCCGGCTTGGGTGACGCTTCTAACGTAATCCCGCCCCTCAATCATGGGACTAATCAAATTCATACCCCGCCATTGCATTATCAAAACGGCGGCAATGTGAATGGCGGCGAGACCAAGCAGAACGTTGAAGTTCATATGATGTATCTGGGTGATGAAAGTCGCCACATCCGCTGAAACATATTGGGCCAGTGGGCCTTCCACAAAGATTTCATCGGTAGCAAACAATCCACTGGTCATCTGGACACCCAAAATCAGCAGCAGCGCCACTATCATCCAAGCACCCAGGGGATCATGGCCTATTCCATGGGACGCTTTTCCCTGCAGAAGGGCTCTGCCATATTGAATCGCCTTATAAGGCGGTTTAACAAACGAGCTGAACCTGGCAGTTTCTGAGCCAAACAATCCCCATCCCAAGCGGGTAAGCCAAAATGCCAACAGGGTCATGGCAAGCCACTGATGCCACACCATCTCCCCCTCTTCAGCCGTCCACCATAACGCTGCGATTAAAACAACCTGGGCCCAATGGTAGACTCGTACAAATCCATCCCATATTTTCATGTAGATCATCCTCTTGATTAAAGCGCTACAAACAGAACTGCTTAAATAGGTTTGCCTGACTTCAACCAGGCTCGTTAGAATCACGACCATAACACCAACAACGGAGAATAAGAATATGAAGCTGGAGTCAATCGCGCTGCACCAAGGATATCAGTCGGAAGCCACCACCAAAGCCGCAGCGGTTCCTATTTACCAAACCACGTCATACACATTTGATGACACCCAGCATGGCGCTGATCTTTTTGACCTTAAGGTACCGGGCAACATTTATACACGTATTATGAATCCAACAACAGAGGTTCTGGAACAAAGAGTGGCGGCAATGGAAGGCGGCATTGGTGCTCTGGGTTTGGCATCAGGTATGGCAGCCATAACCTACGCACTGCAATGCATTTGTGAAGTGGGAGATAACATCGTCAGCACCAGCCAGCTCTATGGCGGCACCTACAATCTTTTTGCCCATACATTGCCAAAACAAGGGATAGAAGCTCGCATGGTATCCCATGATGACTTTGCAGGATTTGAGAAAGCTATTGATGGTAAAACCAAAGCTGTGTTCTGTGAATCCATTGGCAACCCGGCCGGCAACGTGGTTGATATAGCCAAATTGGCTGAGATTGCCCACAGCTGGGGAGTGCCGTTGATCGTTGATAACACGGTGGCAACACCTTATCTTTGCCGACCTTTTGAATTAGGAGCCGATATCGTAGTGCACTCCCTCACCAAGTACATGGGCGGGCACGGCACCTCCGTAGGTGGGGTCATTGTGGACTCGGGCAAGTTTGATTGGGCTGCAAACAAAGAGCGCTTCGCAGTGCTAAATGAACCGGACCCATCCTACCATGGCGTCATTTACACCGAGGCCCTGGGCGCAGCCGCTTATATTGGTCGTTGTCGTGTGGTACCCCTACGCAATACCGGCGCAGCTCTGTCACCTATGAATGCGTTTCAAATTTTACAAGGAATAGAAACCTTGGGCCTGAGGATGGAAAGGCATTGTGATAACGCAGAAAAACTTGCCCGATATCTGCAACAGCATCCTAAAGTTGAATGGGTCAACTACGCCGCTTTGGCCGATAGCCCTTACCATAAAGCTTGCAACAAAATAACCAACGGCAAGGCTTCGGGAATTCTAAGTTTTGGTATTGCCGGAGGACAAGCCGCTGGTGCCCGTTTTATTGACGCATTGCAGATGATACTTCGCCTGGTGAATATTGGAGATGCCAAGTCGTTAGCCTGCCATCCAGCCTCCACGACTCACCGCCAGTTAAACGAATCTGAACTGGCCGCCGCAGGGGTCAGCCCTGATTTAATTCGCATTTCAGTGGGTATCGAACATATCGATGACATTATCGCTGACGTCAGTCAAGCCTTAGAAAAAGCGTAAACTAGATATTGAAACCATTGAAAAATTAATAATAAGCGGTCAAACAGTTTTGGCCGCTTCAGTGTTCCAGCGGCAATCACCTAACAACTAACTACACGCAACCAACGATCAGGTGGAGCTCACTTCTTCTAGATTGTCGGATATCTTTTTGCGCTTTTTTTGATATTTAGAGAATCGCTCACCTTCATAGTGAACCACTCGGCTAAACTGCAATCCCAACCAGCGCTGTAGACAAATCAGGGTTCCAGTTTCACGCCATCCCACATGAAAGGCCATACGAAACGATGCGGAGTTATCGCTTTCAATATTACTTGTCACCATTTTTTTGCCCTGGGCCGACCAATATTTCCAGGCCATATTTTGAACCTGGACAGCCAAAGGCGTTTTGCGAAAAGGCTCGGCTACCTCTCCAGCGAATTGAAAAACCTCATGACTATTCACTTTAAAAGTGTAGCGATGATAACTGTCGTAGAAGTCTTCAGGTGCAAACCAGGCAACCGCAATAATATCCCCTGTAGAGTGTTCAACGGCGACAAAGCCCTTGCAATTGGTTTTGAACAGCTCAGCGAAAAACACCATTTGATGGGATAAATAGGTTTGACATCGAGGCAAATCGGCCTCTATCATTTGCCGTATTTCCCAACGCTTGGAAGTCTTATACGACCTCACTGGCGCATCTAATTCTCGCTCAATAACAACGAGAGTATAAGGGCGGTAAAGCAATCCCTTGACGATTTTCTTAAGCACTTACCATTCACTCCTTTCTTCCCTGCTAACATGCGCACAAAGTATCAAGCTTGGATCGAAGATTCATCGAGACTTGTGTTGCTTAATTTTTGCACAATGTATAAAGCCACTCTTGGCAAAAAGTGGTTTCTCAACTGCAAACCGCACATCCAAGACCTGAGATTGTGAGGGAAAAGAGCCCTCCCCAAAAACATAACCAATTGATTCTAATACAATAAAGCCGAAAACAAGCCAATTATTAGCGCATCTTCCCCAGTCATACATCTGTCGCTAAAGTTCGGTATTTTTGTAATATTACTACCCTAACAAGCGACACTCCATGAGTATCCGAAAAATCTTATTCCTCTATACCAACCTTTTCATCAAATCCTGGAAACCCTCTCCCGCCACTGAAGGAAAAACAGCGTGGCTATATCGAATTGTAGTATTGACGCTGGTTTGGCTGGTGTTACTTTCGGTGCAGCTATTCAACGGTTTTTTTCTGGCACTAGACCATATTCTCTTCCCCAAGTTTAGCTCAATAAAAGTAGGCCCACCTTTATTTATAGTGGGTGTTCCCCGCAGCGGCACCACTTTCCTACATCGTTTATTAGCTCAGGATCATTGCCGATTTACCACCTTCTCGTTGGCTGAACTCTTGTTCGCTCCTGCCATCAGCCAAAAACTGATTTGGCTATTTATAGGCAAATTGGATGATCAATTTGGTGGATGGTTGCAGAAAGGTTTGCATAGGCTGGATCGGATTATTCTCAGCGGGTTGGATGACGTACACCAAACCGGGCTGTGGGCTCCAGAAGAAGACTACCTCGGTCTGATACCCGTACTGGGGTGTTTTTTGCTGATTCTTCCGTTTCCGGTACCGGAGATTTGGCGTTTGGCCTACTTTGATCGCGATCTGGATGAATCTGAAAAAAAGCGAATCCTACGGGCCTACGAACGCTTAATACAACGCCACCTTTACGTTAAGGGAGACGACAGGGTATTACTTTCCAAAAACCCATCATTCACTCCCATGATTTGTGCTCTGAGTGATTACTTTCCAGACGCCAAGTTTATTGCCTGCTTTCGCAACCCCACCAAATCCATTCCCTCACAAATAAATTCTATTTTAATTGGTGCCCGCATTTTTCACGGCAAGGTGAACGTTGACTACTGGAGACATAATTTAAGCGCGATGCTGCAATTTTATTACAAGCATTTACTCACTGAACTACCCCAGTTTCCCGATCAGAATTGGAGCATCTCTGTCATGGAAGACCTGGTGAAGGATCCAAAAACAATGATTTTAGACCTATACGATACTCTAGGATTCATCCCCAGTGCGGCCTATGTAGCCAAACTGGAGCAGGAACAGATAAAGGCAAAATCCTACAGAAGCCAACATCATTACAGCTTGAAAAATCTCGCCATTAGCGAACATCAGCTGTGTAACGATTTCCGATTTGTCTATGAAGAGTTCAATTATCCACTGCCAAAAATTACAGAATAGATATTCATCTCGTCACGCCAATTTAACCTTTGTGTAACCGTTCCTTAATAATAAATAAGCATACTTCAACCGCATGGAAATCAGCGAGTTGAGAATTCTGTTTATAGTGGACGCCATCAAAGGACGAAACGGCGTTGGAACCTATTTCCAGGATCTGGTTAGTCACATCCAGGAACATGTCACCCACGCGGAGTTAATCTCCCCGAGCATGGATGAAGCCGACATCCATCAGGGAATGGGTGTTCCCATGCTTGGCGACCCCACACAAAAACTGTATTTCCCAAAAATGCGGGCACTAACCCAAACTTTTTTTCGAGTAAAACCCCACGTGATAGTGATTCCCGGTCCGGGTATCTATTCATTGGCAGGATACTGGTTGGCGAAGAAAATGGGCATTCCTGTGTGTGTGACTTACCAATCTGACTATCTGAAAATGGTTGACCTCTACTGGAGTTCAAGCTTCGCCAAGATGGTGGGTTCATTACTGAACTGGTTGAATACGCTGATGTTTAACGGCAGTTCATCGGTAATCACTGTGAGCGAGGAAATGGTAGCAAAAGCCCGCAATCATGGTATTCATAACCCCTACCTGGTAGCTACTCCCCTGGCCCGGGAATTTATTCAACAACCGTTAATCGCCCCAGAAAGCAAGATTAAAAACGTGTTGTTTATTGGTCGTTTGGCTGCGGAAAAAAACCTGGATCGCTTTATGGATCTGGCAAGAGAAAGACGAGATCTCCGCTTTAAAATAATCGGAGACGGTCCACAACGGGAGCGGGTTCAGTCATGGGCACAAAAGCTGGAGAATCTTGAGTATGTTGGCTGGACAACTCGCGCACAAGTCATCCATCACTTAGACAAGGCCCAATTGTTGATTTTACCTTCTTCCGTTGAAGCCTTTGGAACAGTGGCTCTGGAAGCGCTGTCCCGTAAGCGATTGGTGCTCACTGCGCCAGCTTGTGGTATTAATCAATGGCCAGAGGTGAAAGGAGCGTTGTTCGTTCAGAAAAAAGAAGAATCTTTAGGACAGGCATTGCAACGTATTGAACATTCTATTGCCTGCCCACAAACCCATGCTGCAATCACTAACACTGGCAGGAAAGCCGCTGTGACGATCAACAATCAAGCGGTACAACAATGGCTGAATGTGTTGCAATCTTCCGCCAGGCATCATTTATTCATTCCAACACCCCGCCGCTCCCCAACTCTGGCTTTACTGCGTCGTTTGGGATAATCCGTTGATCCGTGCATTGGTTTCAGTACATGACGTAATGCCAGAAACTCTGAATGAGGTGAAGCGCACCCTAAACACGCTTAAGGGGATCCCCACAGAAAAAATCACTTTGCTGGTAGTTCCTGGCCGAGACTGGCAACGAGACCAAATTGATCAAATAAAGTTATGGCAACAACAGGGCTACAGGCTGGCGGGACACGGATGGCTGCACGCATGTTCAGGCAAAAAAACAGCCTTACATCAACTTCATTCATTCTTTATTTCCCGCAATGTTGCTGAACACCTAAGCAAATCACAGCGGGAAGTAGAACAGCTCATCTGTGACTGTCACCAATGGTTTAAGGAGAATCGGGTCCCTGTTTCTTCGTTGTACGTACCTCCGGCCTGGGCCCTGGGATCATGGTCTACCCAGTCCTGGCATCGAATCCCTTTCAAACAAATAGAAACTCTCCATTCGGTATTAGACGCACAACAGGGGAAAAAGCCGAGCCTTCTTCAGGGCTTTGAAGCTGACACCGTACTCAGATGGCTATTTTTGAGCGGATATAATTGGCTCAATCGCAAACTAGCTCAATTACAAGCCCGCCCACTTAGAATCGCCATCCACCCATTTGATACGGAATATTGGCTAAAAAAAGACTTAGAGTCCCTGGCTGCAAAACCCTATCAATGGATAAGTTACGACGAGTTGAACCACAAGGGATCGCTCTCTACTAATTATTTGGAATAGGTGCAGCTGAAGCGGAGCCACGATTAACACTGAACAGCTTTCGCATGTTCAAAAACGGTTTCTCCACCAACACCCAGCTCACAATTCCGAAAATGATGCAAAGCAACAAAGAAATGGAAGCAGTTAAGGCAATGGTGGTCCATAGCAATGTGGGGCCGCTCATGCCCGCAAGTATTTCGAGATTTAACTCCACAGACTTTATGATGGATAACACCACCAGAAAATGAATCAGATACATGGAATACGTGAGCTGGCTAAGGGGCTGCCAAATTCGCCAGGACAAAAACGCGGCAATAAAGCCTCTATTATCACGATGTAAAATCGCACTCAACATCAGCCAAGCCAATCCTGCGGAAAACACGGAGTGATTCAACACAATATAGGCATGCAACAGGGGGCCAGACTGCTCAAAAGACGAATTGAGAATAGGAAAGCAAGCAAAAAACACTAAAGCCACCACAGCAACCATATTGATACCAACACTACGCAATGGCGAACAAGACAGCCAGTCAACTAGCGCGGCTCGGTGGTGACAATACCCATAGGCAGCCAAAGCACCACAAATAAATGGACCAAATCGAGTAGCTAAATTGTCATACATTTTGGGGTAAAAGACTTTCGCAGTTTCTGGGTGCGCTAGCATATCTCGATAACCTGACGTCCATAATTCGTCGTAGTAATAGAGCACGCCTAATCGGATAAGAAACGATATCACCAAAAGCCCCAATAAAAACCGTAAAAATGGCTGCCCAGAAATCTTGTACACCAGCACAAAAAACAATGGCAAAAGCAAATAGAACTGCTCCTCCACCGCTAAAGACCAGGTCCACTGAAGCGCCATTTTATCCAGGGGCAAAAAGTTATTAACGTAGAGTAGATTGGTCCAGACATACTCTCGATTGGGGCCATTAGCTAGCCAGTACAGAGCCAGAAAAACCAGATAGAGAGGCGTTAATCTCATGTAACGGCGGAAATAGAAACGCCTAACCAGGATAGTGCCATCTCGCTCCAGCTCTTTTAAAAGAATCACAGAGATGAGAAAACCGCTTATCACAAAGAACAAATCAACGGCCTTGTCAGCGTTCCACATCCACCACAAATAGAAGGGTGCCGAGTCAGTGACTTGAAAAATGGTATCTACCCCATGCATCAAGCCGTAAATGTACAGGGTATGAAAAAGAAGTATCCAGATAAAACTGAAGAAACGCAGGCCGTCCAGCACCTGGAAGGAACTTTGGTCACGGCTAAGGAGCGATCGGAGATTTTGCTTTATTGACCAGCAAGCAGCGAAACCGGATGAGGTATTCCCATCTGTCATTGAGTAACCATGTTATAGTTGTTTTAAGTTTGATTATAGAGCTGAGCACCCAATAATCAAAGATGGGCTGTGTACTAGGTTAATATCCCTAAGTCTGTTGGCCCCGCAAACCCAGGCAAAATACTGTCAAGATCAGTGGCACCCAGACGTTTGCTAAGGATTTCAGCATAAATCGAACGCAGATCAGTGGTTATACGAAGATCTTCACCCTGGTCCAGAGCATTGTACCCTAACGTCGGCCACTGACCATACATCTGGCCACCATTTACCTTAGCACCCATAACATAGACCACTCCTCCGGTACCGTGATCAACGCCAAGACTGGCGTTTTCTCTCACCCTGCGCCCAAATTCAGTGTGAACAAGTACAGTAACGTTTTCGGTCAGTGCACCCAAGTCTTGAAGAAAAGCCGAGACTGACTGGTCCAGATCCAAAAGGCTACGAGGTAAGTAATAGGCAATATTCTCATGGTGGTCCCAACCCGGGGAGTCCAACACAATAGTCTCTACGGGCAAATCGCTTTTTATCAGCTGCGCCGCCTGGCGCAGACTTCCTCCCAACTGAGAATCAGGATACACCGCACCATTAGATGGACCTGTAAGCTGGAGAGCCGCACCCGCAAGTTCATTAAATGCATCTATGGCCACATTGGCCACACCGCCCATAGGCACTCCCTGGTGGGAGAACAGGCTTTGCATTATGTCCTCATAGCCACTGGTTAAGAGTCTGTCATCGGCAAAAAAGTCTGCAATATTCGCCAATGCCATGGGTGCTGGGGTGCCAGTCAAAGCCACAGGCAAACTACCTGATATAGCCACCACACAATAAGCTGACTGTGGAGGTGTCAGGCCATGGGCAATCTGATAGTGTCGCCCTAGCCAACCTCCGGTTAAATCTAACTGCCCCTGTGAGGCCTGCTCTACTAAGGTTTGTGCTTTAAAATGTGAACGGGAACCATGGGGAATTCCACAGGCATGTACAATAGCCAAATTCCCCTGCTGATATAGGGAATGCATGGCCGCCAAATTAGGGTTTAACCCAAAAAACCCATCCAGATCCAAAGCTCCATTAACCTCATTTGGGCCGGGAATGCGAATCCCAGGGCGATGCACTCTGTAATCTTTGTCACCATAGGGGACCACAGAATTAAGCCCATCCGCGGCACCACGCTGGAAAATAGAAACCAGAACGGATTCATGGGGAGCTGCACCAAACTTCACACTGATTTCGGAATGACCCTCTTTACCCTGAGTGGCATTTAACTCTCGTTGATTTAGAGCTGTCATAAGTCCCTCTTGTTAGCGCATTTGAAAATAGGCGGAACTCATCAGTATGGCCGCCAAAGCAGGTGCCAATTGAACCAGAACATCCCGCGACAAACTGGAATCAGGGGCTTCACCCGCCAGGGAAGACAACCATTGCGATATATTTTCCCGATCCTCCCTGAGCATCTCCCTGCATAACAGCCCTGTTTCCATGGTCACTAACAGCTCTTCAATACTGTTGGCATTTCCCATAAGTAGATTCCAATCCAAACTGAGCTCGGGCGTTTCCAGCCCGCCATTGAACGCCAATAAAAAACTCAAACGCCAACGATTGAGCAGCGCACCGGTATTGGACCAATGGGCTTGAGTTTGAGGGTAGCCATCAGGCGATGGCCAGATAAAGGGGAGCTGACCTAGTAGTAATTGGGCCCGATTAAACATTTGGCCATTGTCCCTGGGATAGCTGCCGCTGGCATCCATAACAATCCGCATAATGCGGCCCAGAAACTGTGAAGGTGTAGTAAACTTTTTGTCGTAACTTTTCCTGAAAGCACTACTGTTAAATAAAGCCCTGAGAGTGTCTTTAATTTCGCCATTGCTGCTAGAAAACGCGCTTGCCACTTCCTCAACGGTAGCGGTATCAGGCTCATCGGCAATAAAATAGCGGCATAGTTTAGTTGCAATGTGATTGGCAGTAGCAGGGTGAGCCGTCAGCATACCCAGCACCTGAAGACCATCATTAACTCCACCATTGGCACGGATCCTCTGGCCCAAAACCCGCTTCTCCCCATTATCATGGGCGTCGCTATAAAATAGGAACTTGCCTTCGTCCGGGCCTGAACCAGGAAACCCAATACTCCAACCAGTAAAACACCGCGCCACTTCTTTTATGTCTTGCTCTGTGTAACCGCCGTCAACCCCTAGGGTATGCAACTCCATTAATTCACGGGCATAATTCTCGTTGGGTGCCTCAGCCACATTGTAATAGTTATCAAGATAAAACAGCATGGCGGGGCTTCGCGCAGAAGCAAAAAGCAAATCACCAAAATTGCCTAACGCATGCTTGCGAATGACTTCTCGATCATCTTTGGGCTTTAAAATTGGCCCAAATCCATTATTAATATCGATGTTAAAGTGATTGGTCCAAAACTCAACCATCACCTCGTAAAGCTGCCGTTCACTGTACATCTGTCGATATTGTGTGGCTGCTGTCATTTGCTTGGTGATTTCAATAACATCCCCAGGGAATTTTGAGCCCAATTCTAAGGGGTCTTGGTTGATATACGGAAAATGAAAATCAAGCAGATTCTCCAAGCCAGTGGTGTCAATGGACTCATAATCCAACTGTTGTTCAAGATATTCGGAAAGGCCCATTTCCTGGACCTTGGCCAGGCTTACAGAAGTGACTCCAAAACTCGTGCGATTCAACAGTAGATAGGCATCGCTTGGCCGTGGCAGAATGCTCGGGCCGTCGGATGGAGCGCCATAGTTTTCGATAAATGATGTTTTCGCACCGGCCGTTGAAGCCATGAGCGTGGCCATTCCCACCCCCACTCCCGTGAGCTTTAGAAATGACCTGCGAGCTAAAGCCAACATTCCTGGTTGATCTTTAGTGTCTTGCATCACACCCCCCGTAGTGGAATTTGAAATCAGGGACAAACTGGTGAAAACTTCGCGAAGAACGATGGTTGCCTATGATAAATACTTTTGAACCACATAAAAGTATTTATGTGTGAATCACCAAATAAAATTAGTAATTAGGTCCACTAGATATTCCTTACCCTTTCAAAAAACCAATAAGCTGGAACGGTTGTACAATTGAGATGTTGTTTAAAAAACAGAATTGGATATATCGTTTACCGCTGGAGAACTCGGGACTTTGAGAAAAAACTGGGGTAAAGGGAGTTTTCGATCGATTCTGACCACCTAAAAAATATCGAAAAGCTCGTGTGGATAGCTAAATCCCGTTATGTTATAACGTATCTTTAGTACATTTACGCAGAAATCACTCACACCTACTGCTGAGCTAACCAAAACGGCCGCTGCAAGAGGATTCGCTCATGTTTTATCACCCATTGCTAGTAATGGCGATGTTTACCCTGTTTCTGGTGGCTATACCTATACCCAGTTATGCTGAAGAGCATGCTCAAGACCATCATGAACACCATGGTCATGGGAATGAAGATCTGGAAGCCCATGTTCATGGTATTGCGGAATTGTTTGTCATACTCGAAGCAAAAACACTCAACATCGAGCTTCACTCACCTGCCATGAATATCGTTGGGTTTGAACACCCCCCCAGAACAAAGGAACAAATTTCCCGAATTTCCCAAGCTAAAGCACTTCTATCCAATGGCGAGAAACTGTTTCAATTTCAGGCAGGGCAATGCAATATTATCAAAACCCACATAGACTTTGGAAAACTCCATATTGAGAAGAAACACCATCACGATCATCATGAAGAAGATCAGCACAGCAACATCGAAGCCAGTTATCAATATCAATGCGAACAACCCAAGGAGCTTCGAGGCCTTTCAACAAATATGCTAAACCAGTTCCCTGGAGTAGAATCTTTGCACGTACAGTGGATCATTGAGGGGCATCAGGGTGCAGACACCCTGACTCACGGCAAACCGAAGATCACTTTTTAGGTCACAGAATAAAATGGACACTATCACTAAAATCCTTAACAAAGCGGAAGCGAATTGCAGCGCTCACGGTGCCCGACTAACCGACAAACGAAAGAGAGTTCTCACTGGCTTATTGGAGTCTCCCAAGCCCCTTTCCGCCTATGAACTAATTGAGCACTGGCAAAAAAAATACGGCGAATCCATCCCACCCATGTCGGTGTACCGCATTTTGGATTTTCTGGAGCAAGAAAACCTAGTACACAAACTTCATTTGGCTAACAAGTACATCGCTTGCGCCCACATCAGTTGCGATCACGCCCATGAAGTTCCTCAGTTTCTGATTTGTGATAACTGCGGCAATGTAAAAGAAATTGGCATTAAAAAAACCTTAATCAACACATTGAAACGCAACGTGGAAGAATCTGGCTATACTCTGAAGAGCCCTCAATTGGAGCTACATTGTCTTTGCGAAGAATGCTCCCACAAAGCCGCGTAAAACGAACAAACCCGAGGAACCACCATGAAGACAGTATCTATGGGCCTGGACAAATTGGCCATCGGTTTGTCGTTGGCGTGCGCTATCCACTGCCTCATCATTCCCATAGCATTGGTTATGCTGCCCACTCTCATGCTAGGTATTTTTGCGGACGAGAGCTTTCACCGTTGGATGGTGATAGCTGTGCTACCCACAAGTTTGGTGGCGCTCACGCTGGGCTGTCGCAAGCACAAGAGCACACAAGTATTCCTATTGGGCCTGGCAGGACTTGCCATTCTTCTTTTAACTGCGCTGATTGGCCACGATCTGTTTGGTGAAACCGGTGAAAAGATAGCTACAATGATTGGCGCAGCTACCATTTCGCTGGCACATTACAAGAACCATAATTTGTGTAAAGCCCATCACCATTGCGCTCATCACTAACAGCACAGATCAAGGTTTACGCTTCCCATGCCAACAATTGAATCTATCCCCACAAACGTCATCACCGGTTTTCTAGGCACCGGAAAAACAACGGCGATCTTACACTTACTGGATCAAAAACCCAGCCAAGAACGCTGGGCAGTATTGGTCAACGAATTTGGCGAAGTAGGTATTGATGGTGATCTACTACAAGGTAATTTAGCAGAAGGTTCCGAAGTATTTATTCGACAGCTGCCGGGTGGTTGTATGTGTTGTGCCAACGGCGTACCGATGCAGGTTGCCCTAAACACGCTTCTATCACAAGCTAAGCCACATCGCCTGCTCATCGAGCCCACAGGTTTGGGGCACCCAAAAGAAGTGATAGAGGTACTGTCGTCATCACATTATCGCCAGGTACTCGATCTCCAAAACACCGTTACCCTAGCAGGTTGTTGATTTTCTCTTAGCCTCGAACACAACTACCGCTTGAGGCT
>CAXHEX010000005.1:0-302821 GCA_964016105.1 uncultured Ketobacter sp. | reverse complement strand
TCTTTAAGTTGGATACGGTATTATCGCATTTTGGGGCTTTTTCAACAGCCTGCTAAATGGTGACTCTGACGGGGTAGCCTCTATAATCCTGAAACCTGTCTAATTTATCGGTGTCGGTGGGGAATTTGACAACTAGTAACCGGTCCTTGGATTGGGGAAGGAAGGTGATCAGTGCCAGTGTGATGAGCATGGTGCTGTTTCTGCCAGGCAGCGTGTGGGCCGAGACAGAAGCGGGGCTCAAGGCTGCATTTGTTTACAACTTCACCAAGTATGTGACTTGGCCCGCCGCTGCTGAGCAGCAAGGTGGCAGCCTATTGCTGTGCGTGGTGGGGCAACCAGCCTCAAAGGCACTGCTTAGCCTTAAGGGCAGAAAGGTGCGTGCTTTTCACTTGGACGTGGCGGAGTTGAAGAGTGACGCTGATCTTTCCCATTGTCACATCCTTTATGTAAATTCCCGTAAATCCATCCTGGATCTGGATGCGTTTTCCCATAGGGCCATGCTCACCATCGGGTTTAGCGAAACGTTTTTGAGCCAGGGTGGCATGATTCAGTTATATCAGGAAAAGAGACGCCTGCGTTTCAATATCAATAACGGTCGAGCCAAGCAGGCGCACTTGAAAATTAGCGCCAAGCTGTTGCTCCTGGCGGGGAAGGTGTTGAGATGAAACTCCCGCTACTGACCAACCTAAGTATAAAACAGAAGCTCACTTTGATGACGTTAACCAGCATTATCGCGGGTGTGGTGTTGATTGGCATCTTTTTTCTGTTCTATGAGCGAATTCAAATGCGTAAGCAGTTGGCCCATGAAGTTTCAGTGGTGAGCAAAGTGGCCCACGCCCAGCTTAAGGTGGCTTTGATTTTTGACGATGAGATCACGCTGCAGGAGACCGCGAACAGTTTGGACTTTGATGGTACCGTGGATAGGGTTTGTATTTATGGGGATGATTTGAGCTTAAAAGCCCACTCTTATCCGGATTCCGTCGATCTTCCGCCTTGTTTTTCCAGTCCGTTAGATGTGGATATAGGTTTTGTTGGAGGCAAATATTTTTTCAGGGAAGATATTTACTCCGAGGGAGATAGGGTGGGCACCTTATTGATCCAGTCTAACCTGTCCAATGTGAATCAACAGATTAAAGGCTACTCCTATATTGTGCTTAATACGCTTGCGATTGTCAGTGCCATCTCCTTTCTGGTGGCGATGGTATTGCAACGGGCGGTGACTACGCCTTTATCCAATTTGGCTCGGGTTGCGGCTCAGGTTGCGGAAAACAGCGACTACGCTGTACGTGCTTCAAAAATGAGTAACGACGAGCTGGGTCAAGTGGTGGACGCGTTCAACACCATGCTGTCGACTATTGAGCAAAGAAATAACGAATTAAAGGCCCATAAAGCAGACCTGGAAACCACCGTGCAGGAACGTACAGCAGAATTGCGTGCAGCAAACCAGGAGCTTGAGGCCTTTAGCTTTTCTGTGTCCCATGATTTGCGATCCCCGCTGCGAGCCATTGATGGTTTTAGTCAGGCTCTACTGGAGGATTATGGAGAGCAGCTGGACAGCACTGCCCAGGGTTATCTTGATAGGGTAAGGCTGGCCAGTCAGCGCATGGGTATACTTATCGACAGTATGTTGCGACTGTCCCGTGTAACCCGACAGGAAATGACCCTGTCCAATGCCAATCTCTCTGAAATATGTGAGGAGATTGTAGAAGAGTTGCGTGAGCGTAATCCTAACAGAGCAATGGAAATTACCATTCAGCCAGAAATGAGCGCAACCTGCGATGTACGTTTAATTCGAATTGCCCTCAACAACTTGCTGGATAATGCCTGGAAGTATACCCGTACCAAGGAACCGGCGACAATTGTTGTGAGTTGCGCTGATGGGGTGTATTGCGTTAGAGATAACGGCGCAGGGTTCGATATGCGCTACGCCGATAAGTTGTTTGGCGCATTTCAGCGTCTGCACAGTAATGAGGAGTTCGAAGGTACGGGAGTGGGGCTTGCCACCGTGGCTCGGGTTATCAGCCGACACAATGGGGAAATTTGGGCCAGGAGCAAGGTGAATGAGGGGGCATCTTTCTTTTTTACCCTGCCATAGAGTCCATATTGGGTCTATGTTAACCTTGCCAAGATAGTATTGATTCACATTTGGAATGTAACATTGCCATGGAAAATATGACGATCTTATTGGTGGAAGATAACCCGGACGACGAGCTTTTGGCATTACGTGCACTTAAAAAGTCCAGTATACCCAGTGAAGTGGTGGTCGCTCGTGACGGGGTTGAAGCTCTTGACTATGTGTTTGGGCGCGGTCAATACCAGGGGCGGGATTTGAGCTTGCAACCTAAGGTGGTTTTGCTTGATCTGAAGTTGCCTAAATTGGACGGTCTTGAGGTTCTGCGTTGCATTCGGAAGGACGATCGTACCCGCCGAGTGCCGGTGGTTTTGATTACTTCTTCTGATGAGAAGCAGGACATGTTGGACTGCTATGAAAGCGGTGCAAACAGTTACTTAAATAAGCCCGTGGACTTTGACGAATTTGTAGATCAGATTAAGTTGTTGGGTCAATATTGGTTGGGCATGAACCAGGTTCCCGCACTATACTAATAAAGAAACAAGCTGACTCGAGGTGGTTGGGTGGAGCGCACGCTTAAGGTTTTAATTGCGGATGACTCGGAAGACGATACGCTGCTTCTGGTTCGTGAACTGCGAAAAGGTGGGCTTCAATGCGAATTCGAGCGGGTTGAAACCAGTACCGATCTAAAAAAATCATTAGCTAGTCAGACTTGGGACCTGGTTTTCACAGATCACTATATGCCGTCATTTGGCTCGGCGGAAGCCTTGCAAATTGTTAAAGCAGTGCAGCCTGATACGCCGGTCATTGTTGTCTCTGGGGCCATCACCGATGCGGTGGCTGTGCGCACTATGAAGTCAGGTGCTCAGGATTATATTATGAAAGATAATCTCGCGCGCCTGGTGCCAGTGGTGGAGCGCGAGCTTAGAGAGTTGGCGCATCGTGCTGCCCGCAAAGAGGCAGAGTCACAGGTGGCCTATTTGGCCCATTATGATGCCCTGACCAAGCTCATCAATCGTGATCAGTTTAAACATCATTTAGAAGATTCTCTTCATCATTCCCGCTTGAACGGATCTGAGCATGCCCTTGTTTATGTGGACTTAGACCAGTTTAAAATCATTAACGATACCTGTGGCCACTTGGCTGGTGATGAGTTGCTGGTGCAGATCGGCATTCAGATTAAAAATCAGTTGGGTGACCATGATTATATTTCCCGGATGGGAGGGGATGAGTTTGGTGTGCTGTTGATGGATTGCTCGGTGCAGGAGGCCATGGTGGTGGCAACCCGCATACACGAAGCTATCAAAGCCTACCGGTTTGTTTGGCAAGAGCAGCCTTTCACCGTATCTTCCAGTATCGGGGTGGTTTCAATTTCCGCTACTAGCAACAGTGTGGAAGAAGTCTTGGCCAGTGCAGATATGGCCTGTTACGCAGCGAAAGACAAAGGTCGTAGTTATATCCAAGTCTACGATATGAATGATGAGGATCTAAATCAGCGACGAGATCAGATGCACTGGGCTTCTAGGGTGCGTCGGGCATTGGACCAAAATGATTTTACTCTCTACCGGCAAGCTATAATCGGATTTAAATGCGATAGCCTCTGCTACGAGTTTCTAGTACGCATGAGTGATAACGGCAGTCCTGTGCCGCCCGGTTTCTTTATACCGGCAGCTGAGCGCTACAACTTGATGACGCATATTGATCGTTGGGTTATTGAGCATGCGTTTGAGCATGTGAGAGCCTCTATGGATCGGGGCGATGTCATGGCGAAACTCTATTTTATAAATCTGTCGGGTTCTTCCCTCAATGACGCCGCTTTTTTTCAGTTTGTGAAAGATCGTCAGAAAAATTACGCTATTCCCGCCGACAAAATCTGTTTTGAAATAACTGAAACCACGGCAATTGCAAATGTAGAGTTGGCATCTTTGTTTATAGCGGAAATTCGCGAGATGGGTTTTTTGTTTGCGTTGGATGATTTCGGAGTGGGAATGAGTTCATTCGCTTATCTGAAAGCTATCCCGGTTGACGTGCTTAAAATCGATGGCGGCTTTGTTAAGAATATGATTAACGATCCTATGGATCTGGCTATAGTGGAAGCTTGCAATAATATTGCTCATTCCGCAGGTCTTAAAACCGTCGCAGAGTTTGTAGAAAATAAACAGATAGAACTCAAGCTGCGGGAGCTGGGGGTTGATTTTGCCCAAGGTTATGGGATCGAAGAACCAAAACCGCTACCTGTTTAGCAGTAACGGAAACATGCGTCTGTATAATAAAGCTCATGTCTTTAAGGGCTTAAATTATTTCACAAATGTTATCGATACCTAGGGTCGACATTTCTCTGTTTGTTCTCGGTCTGTGTTGGGTTAGTTTTGAATCTAGCGCTGAACAACCGCCGTCTTCTGTCCACGCGCCTTTGGATACGTTTGATTTGGCTTATTTTAATGACTTGCCCGCTGTTGGAGAGGTTAGGGAGCAAGCATCTCAAGCCATTGATCCAGTACGGAGCGACATTGGTCATCAAAATAACCCGTTCACAAATTACCCGCGATTGTCGGATGTGTATTACCCGGCACCGGATCCCTCTTATCTTGATAGAAGCGTAGAGTATTTTCTAGATTCACAAAAACAGGTAAGCAGTGCGGTTCGCCAAATGGGGATCGGTATGGACCAGTATTTCGCTGGTGATAGCTATCGAGCAATTGAAAATGAGAGCTATTTGCGCCTCAGGGTGGCCAATCGGTGGGGGGAAGGCGGAGAATTTGAGCCTGAGTTTGATTACAAATTTCGTTTGGATTTACCTGCCACTAAGCAGCGTTATCGACTGGTGTTAAGTTACCGGGATGATACGGATCGCAGCCTGGAGGATCGTACTCGGCCCAGCGAGGTGGCGGAGCCCCAAGGAGAGCAATCATTTTTTGCTGGTTTAGTCAAAACATTGGCCAGTGAATCTGGCCGCTGGGAAGGCAAAGTCAGTGGTGGGGTGAAGGTCAGGTTGCCACCAGACCCTTATATTCGAGTTTCGGGCAAGCGCTTTATTGATGTGGGCAGCGAATGGAATGCATATGTGGGTAGCGGCGTGGATTGGTTCCACTCCAAGGGTTACCATTGGGACGGAGATTTAGTATTCGAGCGCGTGGTGTTCCATGATCTTCTGTTTCGCAGTTTGTCTGTTTTGGATTGGAGGCAGTCTGAAGATACGCTGGAGTTTGGCCAAACCCTCAGTCTTTACCAGGTGTTAAGTGATCGTGATGCGCTGGAATATCAGCTAGGCGTGTTTGGAACCAGCTTGTCCCATTCCCGTGCCAATATTTACTACCTATCTGCTAATTACAGGCGTGATTTATATAATAGCTGGTTATATATGGAGGTCATTCCCGAACTGGCTTTTCCCAGAGAGTTTGACTTTACTGGTAGAGCATCTATCACGATTTCGTTTGAGGTGTTTTTTCGATAGCCCCTGTTCTTAAGCCCCTTTCCTTATTTGCCTGTAGTCCACAGTTTATCTTCGGCGAGTCATTGTTATTGTTGCTATAGTGAAAATAGACCCCGTCTGGGGATTTCGCTATATGCATTGAAGGGTCCGCCAAGACTAAATGATTTTTGCATTTCACCAAAAAAATGCTTTTGTTGCGTGTTTTCTTTTGTGCTCAAGGGGCGGCAGTGAATTGCCCTGAGTTGGACAGACATAGGTCTGTGGCGGTCTACGGTGGTACCATTGTTCATGTTTAAGCGCTCGCTTACGACTGCCTTTGTCCTTTTTGTCAGCGTGAGCTTTTTCGTGTTGTTTGCTTTGTTGTCCTGGGGACAATATCACGCCCTAAAATCGTTGGGTATCAACGACACCATGGTAACGATTAAAGCGGTTTTAGGGGGCTCTAAAAGCCGTTTGGAAGCCGCTTTTCTAAATGACGATATTCTTGCTCTGGAGCGTGAGGTTACAGCGATAGATGATTTGGCTGATGTTTCGGCTTCAGCAGTTATAGATGCACAGGGTGTTGTGCGATTGAGTTCCAGCGGCTTTTCCAGTGGTGAAGCGGTGAAACTTCAGTTAGATCAAATTAAAAAGAATTATCTTAGTCAAGGTCACTCTAGCTCAGAGCCCATCTTAACTCACAACCCGATTACCGACAAAATAATCGCCTACTTGCCTTTGGTAATCCCAACTCTGGAAAACCAATCAGAATCAAGGCCTGTTGGCCTTCTGTATGTGGAGTGGGATCTCACTGGATCCAATAGAATGGTTAACCATACCCTGTCCAAGAATATGACAATAATGGCCGTTCTAGTGGTGGGTGGCATTTTGGTTTTGGTTGTCGGGTTCAGAAAGACGGTGGTAGCTCCTTTGAATAATCTTAAAAATAAAGCAAACCGAATTGCCGATGGTACAGAAGCTATTTCATTTGGGGTGGAAGGAGTGGCTGAGTTTGGTGTTTTGTCGCAGTCCCTTAATCGTATGAATCTCACCCTAAATAAGAGTTTGCAGGAAGTAAAGTTGAGCGAGCAGCGTTGGTTGTTTGCTTTGGAGGGAGCAGGAGATGGAGTTCAGGATTGGAATCTGGTGACAGATGAATGTTATTTTTCTGATCAGGTGAAAGTGCTTCTTGGGTTACCGGACGTTACAGAAGTGGGCTGGGATGAGTGGATGAACGCTATCCAGATGTCGGATCGAGAGTATGTGGAAAGAAAAATTCAACGTCATCTGAAAGGGTTGTCGGAAGTCTGTCGAGTTGAATATAACGTGGATCTGGAAGGCGGCGATCGTCACACTATCTTAATGCGAGGCAGGGTGGTTGAATGGTTATCCAATGGTAAACCTTCCCGATTTGTTGCTACCCATACTGACATAACTGTGCGACGTTTGATGGATGATGCTTTACGTTCAAGCGAAGAAAAATACCGAAAGCTATTTGAAATGGCACAAGAAGGCATCTGGCTGTTAGATTCGGAAGGCAATACTGTGCTGGTGAATGGTGCCATGGCAGCGATGCTGGGACACCTAAGGGAAGAAATGGTAGGTAGTCGGTTTTCCGATTATGTGGAACCCGGGCAAAGACATCTGTTTGCGGATCTGCTGTCCCGCGATGACATGGCGGCCCTGAATCAGGTCGATGTGGAATTTGTATCAAAGGGGGGGCGTCGAGTTCATGCCAGCCTGAATTCTGCGCCACTCTATAATGATGATGGTCAAAACATTGGAATTATCCTGGGTGTAATGGATATTACCCAGAGAAAGCTGGCGGCGGAAAAGATAAAACAGCAGGCACTCTACGATGAGTTGACAAACTTGCCAAATCGCAGAATGTTGAATGAGCTGCTTGGCCAGGAGCAGGCTAGAGCTGTGCGTCATAAACATTGTGGCGCATTACTGTTCCTGGACTTGGACCATTTTAAGAATGTAAATGATTCTCTGGGTCATCCTATTGGTGATGGTTTGCTGGTTTCTATTGGCGAGCGTCTTAAGACCGTCATTCGTGAGGAAGATACACTTGCCCGTTTGGGTGGGGATGAGTTTGTTGTTTTGTTGCCAGAGCTGAGTAAGGATGAGCGCAAGGCTGCGTCTTTAGCTCATTCAGTGGCGGTAAAAATACAAGATGTACTGCAGCATTCGTTTAATGTTTCAGGTCATAAGTTGAATGTCAGTTGTAGTATTGGTATTGCGCTTTATCCATTGGATCAAGAGACTATTCACGACATCATGAAGCACGCTGATGCGGCCATGTATCGGGCAAAAGAAGATGGTCGTGGCACAATTCGTGTTTTCAGTAAAGTGATGCACGAAGAGATTGAGCAAAATCTGGGGCTGCAAATGATGTTGCCGCAGGCTTTGGAGCAAGAGCAATTTTCGCTTTTTTTTCAACCACAGTTTAACCACAAGAATCAAATCATCGGGGCGGAAGTTTTATTGCGCTGGTTTGAACCTAATCTGGGATTCGTGCGGCCTGATCATTTTATTCGTGCGGCAGAAGAGTGTGGTCAGATTATACCATTGGGTGATTGGGTAATTAAAAAGTCCTGTGAGCAATTACGTCAATGGCAAAACAATGGGTTGCCAAGTACCTTTAATCGTCTCGCCATTAATATTAGTCCCCGTCAATTTATGTTAGAGGACTTTGCTCAGCGAGTTCTGGGCTTTGTGGAGCAGGCTGGCTTATCTCCCAGCCAGATTGAATTGGAGATCACGGAAGGTATGTTGTTGAACCGCTTGGATCTGGTGGTGGAGAAGATGCAGCTGCTCCATAAAATGGGTTTTTATATGGCACTGGATGACTTTGGTACAGGTTATTCATCTCTATCCTATCTCAGTACATTGCCGCTCCATAAGCTGAAAATAGATCAGGCTTTTGTGCGCGATATAGATCGAGATAAAAACGATCGCGTCATTGTGGAAACGATCATCTCAATGGCCCAGCATTTGGATATGGATGTGATTGCAGAGGGTGTGGAAGAAAAACACCAGCTTGATTTCCTGCAACAGAAAGGGTGCTTTCAATTCCAGGGTTATTATTTTTCAAAGCCCATTCCCGCCGATGAATTTTACTCAGATTGGATCAGTGTCCAGTCGAGGTCCAACTCTGTATAAGGCTTGATGCTTCGCGGCTCGGATTGCCTCCTCTAAGTACCTTCCCTTGTTACGCCCCTTCTACCCTGTTACAAGAATGCCCATAGTCTGAATTCTTATTCTATTGGGGTACTGATAAGAAAATGACTTTATTAGAGTATTCACCATTGTTAGTCTTGTCTCAGGGAATTTGATTTTGTTAGGTGGCTTGTGGTGACCCTGTCTTACTTGCAGAGCGTGCTTTGGTTTGTTAGCGGTTTGGGGCTTTTTCTGTTTGGTATGTATCACCTGGAGCAGAGTATGCGTGCTCTCAGCAGTGATTCGTTTCGCCGTGTATTGCGTAAAACCACCGGTAACCGAATAACCGCTCTTTTTGGTGGTACTGTTATCACCATGATCGTGCAGAGTAGTTCCATGGTTGGGTTAATGACCATGGCACTTGTGGGGGCAGGAGTGATTCCTCTTGCCAACGGTGTGGGGCTGGTACTGGGAGCAAATTTAGGTACCACTGCCACGGGCTGGATCGTAACCACTCTGGGTTTTAAGCTGAAATTAGCCGAGTTTGCTGTTCCTCTAATGGGGGGCGGCGCCTTGATTTTTGTGCTGGTGAATCCACGTCAGAGGTGGCGTGCTTGGGGCAGTTTTATGCTGGGTCTCGGGCTGCTCTTATTTGGTCTTGATGGTATGAAGACCAGTATGGATGGGGTGGCCGAGAGCTTGGATGTGGCGCGTCTTTCCGGCTATTCAAATTGGGTCTACTTATTGGTGGGAGTGGTGTTTTCCGCCATCGTGCAATCGAGCTCCGCCACCATGATGGTTACATTGAGTGCATTAAGCGTGGGGATGATTGATCTCGGTTCGGCAGCAGCATTGGTGATTGGTGCTGATCTCGGTACCACCAGCACAATGGCCTTGGGAGGAATAAAAGGATCCGCAGTCAAAAAGCAGCTGGCCTTGTCTCACATTTTGATTAACGTGGTCACTGCAATTCAAGCTTTTGCCCTTTTGCCTTTATATCTTGGGTTGGTTAAGTCGGTGTTCGGAGAGCATCAACCCCTGTATTCGTTGGTGGCCTTTCATAGCTTATTTAATCTAGTCGGTATTTTGCTGCTGGTGCCCTTTGTGAAAACCCTGTCAGTATTTCTGCAGCGCTGGTTTCAAGATTCAGAGCAGGAAATTCGAACTTATGTGAATAACGTGCCTAGCAACCAAGTGGAGGAAGCCTTACTCGCTATAGCTAAGGAAGTGGACTGTGTGGTTGCGAAATCCTGTGTTTTAGGCTTGCGTAGCTTGAAGGTGGATGTTGTTAGTCTGAGTCTACCGCAGAAACAACGAGCTTCACTCATGCAAGCGTTCCATAAAGATAAACAGTTTATTGATTGTTATGCCGAAACAAAAAAGCTCGAAGGTGAAATACTTGAATATGCCGGGTTGGTACAGACCCAGGAATTGCTAAAGCCGCAAGTTGAAAAACTGCATGGAATCTTGCAAGGGGCCAGGCATGCAGTTTACTCAGCAAAATCCATGAAAGATGTGCGAGAAAATCTGGCTCAACTTAGACATAGTGATCGCACTCAACTTCAGCAGTTTTATCAAAACCAGCGAGATAATCAAAAACACATGTTAACGTCGTTGTGCCATCTATGGCGTGGCGATTTGGATGGCGCCACGCTGCGGGAGCAGTTGATTCAATTGATTCAGCAGAATCGCTTTTTTCATCAAAGTGTTGAGCAGGGCTTGTTTGCTACTGGTTTGCACAGCGGAGCCAGCGAAGAGGAGACGTCAACTTTGTTGAATGTCAATCGAGAGCTCAGAGCCTCATTGGAAAACCTTGCCAAAGCGGTTTTCTTTCTGAACTTCAACGAAGATCCGGGTAGCGTATGATGGGGATACGTTATGTCTACGTTCGGATGGCGGGGTTTTTAAAGGAAATTTTGGTGGCTTGTTGACCAATTTTGTCAAATCATTCCAAAAAATTGAGGGAGTCCACAGTTTGAAGTGGCAAATGTTTTATCATGTCGCCAACTGAATAGAGAGATTTTTCTGGGGGCGCGATCAATGTCATCGCCCAAGTTTAGGCTTACCATTCTGGGTATCAAACCCGGCTATGATTTGGAAACAGTCAGGCTTACGCTAGCCAATAGTATGAATGCCAGCGAGCAAGAGGTTGATGCGTTGTTACAGAACCGCGCGCCCATAACCCAAGAGAGCTTGCCGCATCGTGATGCTTGGATGGTGAAATCGGACCTTTTGGGGATGGGGGTGGATTGTCAAATAAAGCCCGCCCCTCTCCATGGTTTAAAAGAGCGAGCCGGCACCATGTCTCTGCAGGTGCCTACCATGCACAAAGAGCTAACTCCCAAGCCGCCGGTGATTAGAAATGCTCGCCATGCCACGCGTATGCGCAGTGGCCATGGGCAGCGCAATCAGGTGCGTAAGTCACCACAGCGGATAGGGGTTCTACAGTTGGCCGCCATGGCAGGAGCAATTGCATTCTGCGTCTGGTTTTTTCAAGCCAAGTTCGAAACTTACCAAGGGGTGCCTGGGCCCAACGTGGCATCCATGATTGAGACCACTGATTAGTTTCCCTGTTACTCCTCGTCTTTAACCGCGTAAAAAACACAGTCGCTTTTGGCTATCAAGGGGTTGGTGGTGATCATAAATAATTTGAGGGGTTGCGCCGGGTAAAGCCCATTTCCATCCAGTTTTAGATATTCCTGTTTTATATTTTCACCGGAGCTGGTGTGTAGCTTAAGTTTATGCCAGCTGTTGGGGTTAACCCAACCAAGTAGATCATTGGTGTTAATGCGGCCAAAATTATGTCGCTCCACATCCGGTGGAAGAGTAATGTCGGCTCTCTCATCCATCGCTTCTCGATAACAAATTTCGGTCCCTGGCTCCAGCTCCAGTCTTACCGGTTCGTGCAGCACTTCTAATTCCCAATCGGTATCGGGGGGGCGTAGCACCTGGTTTTCATTCACATAACGCAGAATACCATCGTACGCAATTTGGTCTGCTCGAGGGTCCTGGCTGCCCCCACATTCAATGGTAACCGTGGGTACGTTGCGCTCACTAAATTCAAACAGGGCACCCAGGCGTAGCTCCGTAATTAACATTCGTTCGGTAAACAAGCTGGTGAGGGCCTCATGCTGTTTGTCCTGCCTAATGGCGACGGAAAAAGAAGGCCCCATTCCAGAAGTGTTATGAATATCTATGAGTGCTTCCGGTTGGTGGTGTACTAGCGTATCCAGAATGGCTTTCGCCAGCAGGCCCTGTTTACTGATATAAGGCTCTTTAAAACAACGATTCAGATCACCTTCCCCCGGTAGTTGTCGATAAAAAAACACCGGGCTAACCAGAGCCGTCTTCACAGATCCAAAAATACACAAAATATCCACAGCGGGCTCTGGTTTTTGTTTGAGCCAGCGAAACAAAGCGCGAGTGCCCGATGGCTCGTTACCGTGAAGCAGGGTACTAATAGCCCGCTTGCGCTGGCGATCTTTTCCAGCAATATGAATCAATGTTGGGCCCGCCAAGTTTTGAAGAAACTGCTCAACGGTTTCACCTAGCTTTCCAGGTTCGGGGTTGTACCAGTATCTCAGGTGAGGGTTGTCTAGGTTCATTTTAGATATTCCCACTGACTAAGGGGTTTCTCGGAATAAAATTGGTTCCTGTATTGATTGAGCATAAGGTTGAAGGCTTCTGTAGGGCTGCTGCCCTTTTCCAAAAGAAGTCGAGTTTGTGATTTCTGCCAGAAAGCGCCATTCAAACGAAGCTGGATCCTGTCTGCAATTATGCCCATGAGTCGTGAGCACTCAGTTTCATCAAGACCAGCTTCCAGCAGTGCATCGGTGGCCAGAGGAAGAAGCAGTTGAGCCAATTCCAGCATGGGGTATTCAATTACTTTAACCTGGCTGGAGGAAGGCCACAGTAGTTTTGCATTTAAGCTGTATTGGGCTGCGCGGTAAAAATTGTCCTCGGCGTATTTGAAGGGCATTATATTTATGCGGCTAGGCATTGAATCCCTTAAAGCCAGGGCGCATCCCAATAGAAAAGCGGCATTGGCGCTCATGTCCTGAAGGGTGGGGCCTGCGGGCAGCGCGCGGGCCTCGATGCGCACATGCCCTTCATTTTGTTGGTCGTAGATCGCACGATTCCACGGCCATGTGCTGCCCTGATGGATTTTTAGCTCATGTAATTGAGGCAGCTTGCCCACCTCAACACACTTAAGAGGGTCTTCTTCACTTAATTCCGGCATGATGGCTGGAAACAGCGCAACAGTTGAGGCGAATAGCTCCAAAGGCCCCTGTTGTATCCAACCGTTACCGAAATAAACCCGTGGTGGGTATTTGGGCCGATTTTCTCCCGTGTTACGGCAATCAATGGATTGTTTAAACAGGGCTATTCGGGTTTCGTCCCAAAGTTCGTGTCCAAATAAGGTAGGGGAGTTCGCTGCTAGAGCCAGCGCGATTGGGGTAACCAACTGAATGGCATTAAAAGCATTGGTGAACTGATCAGGGTTGAGTTTCCAGTGTAATTGAAACGACGTGGTGGCACCTTCCAGCGTGACATCGTCCCATTGCAGGTTGAGTGGGGGCTTGCCATCAATGTCGATGTTGAAGGGGCCACCTCTGAGCTTTCTTAAGGCGTTATCCATAGCCCGGTAGCGAGGCTGGTCGGTCATGTTATGGTGGCCAAACTGATCTGGAATGAGGGTGGGTAGTATGCCGATAGCAATCAGCTCTGCCTGAAACTGAGATGCAATGGAATTGGTTCCAGCTATGGCACGTCGCAGTTCTTGCTCAAACGCGAGAAAGGGGCTTCCTTTCAGCAGCTGTGGTAAAAGATTGTATTCGATATTGAATTGATTCAGTTCAGGGGTAAGCTGCGGGTTTTTCGCGTGATCCAAAACCAGTTGATTACAGGGAGCCGGCGCTCCCTGCTTGTCAATCAAATAAAATTCCAATTCTGCTCCCAAGGAATCTTCTCCAACTCCAAATCCAGGAAAAGCAAGAACCTGTTTTAGTGCCTGCAAATTATGACGAAGTTTTTGATTAAACCGATCAAAGTCCTGTTGGCTGAATTTATCTTGGCTAATATCTTCGCCCATTGGGGAGCTGTCCTTAATGTAGTCTCTATAAAATGCGTCTAATCTAAAAACTTTGCCATGCTTTGGGTCAGTTGTTGACTAAATTTACATTAGTGCAGGTCTAGCGGCTTTGTTACCATGGCCGTTGGTCTTAATCAGCGCAATTTCAGAGGTGCCTAAAAGTTATTGTGAAGAAAACTGTGAAAATGGTTGCGTTTGCCACTGTGGCATTGCTGGTTGCCTGTGTGAGTGTGGGTTTGTACATTATGAGGCCTTTTTGGTTTTTCCCCACCACGCAACTGGATATTCAATGGCATAAGCCATTGTACAGTGAAGATGCCGATACCCTCTTGGCGGGCGTTGCTGTCTCCGATATTACGCCACCCATAGGATTGCCAAAAATGGGTTACGGCGCAATGGCCAAGTCTGCAGACGGCTTTCGCACGCGGCTCAAGGCAAGGGCTTTTTATTTAAACCCCACCTCCGGTGAGTCGGTGGCTATTGTACAGGTGGATCTTCCCGCCAGTTCTGTTGTGCTGCATCGGAAGGTGGCCAGTGAGATAGCACAGGTCACTGATGTGGCTTTTCACAATTTAACCCTATATGCCACCCATACTCACAGTGGCCCTGGTCAGTATTTTGGCAGTGATTTCTATAATGCATTTGGATCTAATTCTCCGGGTTTTGATCCGGATCTTTTTGCCTTTTTGGTTAAGCAAATCACCTCCGCCGTAATAGACGCATACCATAATCGGAGACCAGCGAAGTTGGCTATTGGTAGTTCTGATTTGTATGGCGCTACTAAAAATCGTTCCATGGGTGCCTATGTGTTAAACCAAAACGTGGTGGACAAGCAACAGACCGATGAGGCGGCCTTAAGAGCCATTAATCCTACTATTACTTTGGTACGATTGGACGGTAAAACAGAAGATGGCGAGTATCTACCCTTGGGGGCATTTTCAACCTTCGCAATTCATGGGACGGCTATTCCCCCCTTCACTGCACCTTATCATGGTGATGTTTGGGCTTTTTTTGCAAGGAAGCTGGAAAGCCGCATTACTCAGTACTATGGGCCACCGTGGCAGCCCATTCATGGCCCCTTTGGCGCCAATCATGGTGACAATAATCCTAACCATCGAGAGGCCTTAAGGGGGGATCAGGAAGCAAGGCGTATAGGCCAGCTCATGTCAGATGGGGCTTGGGATTTGTTTCTTAGTCTGCAGCCTCAGCTCACCGATCAAGTGGATATTAAATCCGCCATGGCAGAAATTGATGTGCTAAATCTTTCTTCCCAGCAGCATGGCTTGCTGTGTGAGCGAGCAGTTGTGGGCACAGCCTTGATGGGGGCGGCCCATGGTGATGAGTGGTTTCCCGTATCTTATATCCCCACGTTCCAGCGTGGCTGGCCGGATGATGGACTAAACGATTGTCATGGTGAGAAAAGATGGTTGCTGTCGAAGCTGCAAGCCATGATGCTAAAGCCATATCATTTTCCACATTTACTGACCTTGAGTGCCATGCAAATAAATGAATTACTGTTGCTGGGGCTACCTTTTGAGCTGAGCCTGGAGGCAGGGAATAGAGTTGCGCAAGCAGTGGAAGCTGAGTTGTCAGATCCGCCCACTCACACCGTGATCGCTGGCCATGCCAATGGCTATATGGGCTATAGCACCACTTGGGAAGAGTATTCTGCCCAGTGGTATGAAGGTGGACATACTTTGTATGGTCCCAATACCAGCCAATTTTTGGCAACGCAATCTGCTCGGCTGGTAAGTAAAATGCAGGCTGATTCAAGTCACGTTGATTTGCCCCGAAGCTGGCGTTTTGAATTAGCCAGCAAACGTTACTATCCCGCTGTGAAAGAAGTTAAGGGTAAGCGTACCCAGCTACAAGCGCCTGTTTTCGTGGGTGCAAGTTTGGACAATGAGCCCCATTGGCAATTGTACTATTCCGATGTGGGGCCTTCCACATTGGAATTGCACAAGCCGTTGGCATCAATTCAGGTTAGCGACGATGGTGAGCATTTTGTGGATTTTCTTGATTCCCGGGGTGCACCGGTAAATGACCAAGGTTACGATCTGCAGGTGGCAATGGCAGAAGAAAGAGAGCAGGGTATGGCGCGCTACTATTTGCGTTGGTTTCATCCTCCGGTGGCGCCCCCTGGACGTTGGTATAGGTTCAAGTTGGAACCACGTTTGGGGCAGGGGGTTTGGTATTCATCACCCTTTCGTTGAGATCATTATCCATCGAGTTGATGGAGTGAGTGGTGCTGGTATCGTGGATTGATACTTTGGGTGGCAGCGTTCAATACTATTTCTGGAATCATTGTGAATATCTGCAAGTTTGGACATGCTGAGCTTGTTCACAATCTGGAGATATTTAAGATGATCGAAAATATTCAAGACAATTCCGCCAGTTGGCTTTTCTTTGTAAAGGCGTCTTTTGTAGTGGCTTTGCTGGCTACCGGGGCAGGCATCCTCATTGCCCCCATTGATTTTTTAATCAAGGGTTACCTGGGTGTTTGCGCGCTGTTCCTGGTGAGTTCCACCATCACACTTTCTAAAACCTTGCGGGATAGCCATGAAAATCAACGTCTCATTAACAAGATATCCGAGGCGAAAACGAAACAACTGATTCAAGAATACGCGGAGTAGTCGTCATGAGCTTGTGGGATAAATTTAACACCTTGGTTAGAGCCACTACCAATGCTCCTGTGGAAAAGTTAGTGGAAGAAAATAGCATGAAAATATTCCAGCAGGAGATAAGAGATGCGGAGCGTGTGGTGTCAGGAGCCAAACAGCAGTTGGCAACGGTTATGGCCCAATACAAGCAATTGAGCGCTCACAACGAATTACTCCATCAGCACATACTGCGGCGAGAGCAACAAACACTGGCGGCCATGGAAAAGGGTGAGCAAGGTCTGGCTGAAGAGCTGGCCCAATTAATCGCCGATGATGAAATGGTGCTCAAAGAGCAACAACAGCAACAGACGTACTTGTTGAAGCAAAAAAACCAGCTTAAGGGTGAGCTTCGAGTTGCCGTGCGTGCCATTCAAAACCATCAGCGCCAGTTGGATGTGGCCCGGGCCAATCAAAGTGCTCAACACGCCATTGGTGGCTTGCGTGGTCATTCAGCGGGACTTTCGGTTTCTCTAAAAGAATTAGATAGTTCTCTGGCCAGCATCCAGCAGCAGAATCGTAGGCGGTGGGACTGTCAACAGGCCTTAATTGAAATCGATGCGGAGCTGGACGGTGGCGATTTGGATCAGCGTTTGATAAACGTCGGCATTAAAGGCACTGAACATCATGGGGCTGCCGTTCTAGAGCGATTAGAAAAACAGCGCCAAGGTGAGTCCAGCTAGGTCGCTATTAAGCCACTGAATCAAATCTGGTTTTTTCCCTATCATCGATTAGAATGAAGGCAGATTGCATACACGTGTAAAGCATTAGAGCGAATAAAAGCAAACATTATGACTCAACCCATCGATTTTGAAGGCATTGAACGCCAACCTCTGAAAGAATATACCGAGCGCGCCTATCTGGATTACTCCATGTACGTCATCCTGGATCGCGCGCTGCCATCCCTGGGGGACGGTCTGAAACCGGTCCAACGGCGTATCATCTACGCCATGTCTGAGTTAGGCCTCAAGGCCAGTTCGAAACATAAAAAGTCCGCCCGTACGGTGGGGGATGTGTTGGGTAAATACCATCCCCATGGCGATAGCGCCTGTTATGAAGCCATGGTGTTAATGGCCCAATCATTTTCCTATCGATACCCCTTAGTGGATGGCCAGGGTAACTGGGGGTCGCCAGATGATCCAAAATCCTTTGCCGCCATGCGTTACACCGAGTCTCGTCTGGCACCCTATGCCGACGTATTGTTGGGTGAATTGGGTCAAGGCACAGTGGAGTGGCAACCCAACTTTGATGGCTCCCTGGAAGAGCCCACTATTCTACCTTCACGGTTGCCCAATGTTTTGCTGAATGGAGCCATGGGTATTGCGGTGGGTATGTCCACGGACATTCCCCCCCATAACCTTAACGAGGTGGGGGAAGCCTGCATCAAACTATTGCAGGATCCTGGCTGTTCTGTGGATGATCTTTGCGACATTGTTCAGGGGCCTGACTTCCCCACCAGTGCAGAGATCATCACCCCCCGCAATGACATCATTAAAATGTATGTGACAGGGCGTGGTTCCTTGCGTATGCGCGCGCGCTACGTGATGGAAGAGGGCGATGTGGTGATTACAGCCTTGCCCCATCAGGTATCTGGCAATAAAGTGCTGGAACAAATTGCCGATCAAATGAACAAGAAAAAGCTGCCCATGGTCAGTGATCTACGGGATGAATCCGATCATGAGAATCCAACCCGCTTGGTGGTGACTCCCCGTTCTAATCGTATCGATGTGGATGCGCTAATGAGTCATTTGTTTGCCACTACCGACTTGGAACGCACCTATCGTGTGAACATGAACATGATTGGTAACGATGGTCGACCCGCGGTGAAGGGTCTCCATGACATGCTTAGCGAATGGCTGGAGTTTCGAATCACTACTGTGCGTAGGCGTTTGCAGTACCGTCTCGACAAGGTGCTGGATCGTTTGCACATTTTGGAAGGCTTGTTGATTGCGTATTTGAATATAGATGAAGTGATTCATATTATTCGTACTGAAGATCAACCTAAACCGGTGATGGTGGAACGCTTTGGTATCAGCGATATTCAGGCAGAAGCCATACTCAATATCCGCTTGCGAAACCTGGCTAAGCTGGAAGAATTCAAAATCAAAGCTGAGCAGGATGAGTTAGAAGCCGAGCGTAAAAATTTGGAAGCTATTTTAAATTCCAATGCCAAGCTGAAAAAACTCATTGTCAAAGAAATTCGCGAAGACATGGACAAATACGGTGATGAGCGCCGCTCGCCCATTGTCATGCGTGGGGAAGCCAAAGCCATTGACGAAACAGAGCTGGTGTCGGCGGACCCAGTGACTGTGGTGTTGTCTAAAAAGGGTTGGGTTCGGGCCGCTAAAGGCCACGAAGTAGACGCAGTGGGTTTAAACTATAAATCCGGTGATGAATATAAGGCCTCGGCCCTAGGGAAATCCAATCAAAATGCAATTTTCATAGACAGTACCGGGCGCAGTTATGCGCTTCCTGCCCATACCTTACCTTCGGCCCGTGGCCAGGGTGAACCGCTTTCTGCCCGGCTATCGCCCCCTTCCGGCGCCACTTTTGATGGCGTGCTGATGGGAGTGGACAGTCAGCTCTGTTTGATGGCCAGCGATGCGGGTTATGGGTTTATTGGAACCTTGGGCGATGCTCAAACGCGAAATAAAAATGGCAAGGCGTTTATCAATCTGCCCAAGGGCAGTCGAGTACTGCAACCCAAGCTGGTGCAGGATTTAGATAGCCAGTATGTGGTGGCGGTAACCAATGAAGGCCGCATGTTGATGTTCCCAGCTACGGAATTACCGCAGCTGGCAAAAGGCAAAGGCAACAAGATTATTAGCATTCCCGGTGCCAGGGTGGAAAGCAGGGAGGAATTTGTGGTTGATGTGGTGGTGATGGCAGAAAAAGATCAGCTCAAAGTCCACGCTGGTAAGCGTCACATTGGCCTTAAGTTCGCTGACCTTGAACACTATTTGGGAGAGCGTGGGCGCCGAGGTAACAAGCTGCCCCGTGGATTCCAGAAGGTGGATATGATTGAGGTGGTGTAAATCACAGTTGCGAAAGGCCCTGATTTTTGTGCTTTCGAGTGTATTGCTGGTGGCCTGTTCCGGGCCTGAACAAGCTGAAACCATTATTGCCAGTAAAATTGAGCAAATGGAGAAAGCCGTTGAGAGCAGATCATCCCGAGATTTCTTAGAGCCTGTTTTCCATGGCTTCGTCAGTGATGTGGGGCGAAATAAGGAATGGTTACAACGCACATTTGCATTTTATCAATTACGCCATCAGCGTATTTCGGTGGTTGTGAGTAACCTGGAAGTGAGCATAAGGCAATCTGGGGTGGCACAAGCTGAATTCGATGTATTGTTAACGGGTGGTGAGGGGCTATTACCGAATTCAGCTGCCACATATCGGGTAGAAACGGACTGGCGTCAAGAGCAGGGGGACTGGGTGCTGGTTTACGCCAGCTGGAATAAACCCTGATTCGCTAAAACTAGTGAGCACCGTGCTTTTTTAGTGCCGTGGAGTAACCCTGCTGATTCTTATGTTGTTCCACCTGGCTTAGCAAGCTGGAACCTTTCTCATCGGTAGCGTTAATGTTTCTGCCTTGGCTCACAAATGCTCCCAGAAATTGATCGAAAGCCTCCGCAGGTAAGCCTCGGTAGGCTTTTACCAGGATATGGAAGTCCGGGTTCTGTTGGCCGTAGGTTTCCATTTGCAGAAACCGTTCGATTTTTGTTTGGTCCAGTTCTTCACCGATAACCTTTTGCTTGTCTTTGCTCGACATTGATAATACTCATGGTGCTAAAAAAGAGTAAATGATTTTAGCATTACTTGTTATCCAGCAAAACTGCAATCCAGTGGGTGTCCTGATTGGATTCCAGCGCCAGCTTAACAATCATGGTAAGTGGGATGGAAAGCAGCATTCCTACCGGGCCCAGAACCCAGCCCCAAAATAACAGGGATAGGAATACCACCAGGGTGGATAAGCCTAGGCCTTGGCCCATGTAGCGGGGCTCAATTACGTTTCCCATCACCACGTTCACCAACATGAAACCGAGAGCGGTAAACCCCGCAGAGCCCACGCCGAGCTGCAGAAAAGACAACATGACTGCAGGTATAGCGGCGATTATCGAACCGATATTAGGGATAAAATTCAGTAGAAACGCTAGTAGCGCCCACAAAATAACGTAGTCCAAGCCCTGTATTGCCAACCAGGCACCGATGAAGATACCCGTGCCTACGCTTACCAGAGATTTGATTATTAAATAGCGCTTTACTGACTTATTAAAACGTTCGAATGTGCCCAGGGAGCTGTGCTTTTCTCCCATTGCACGACGCAGCTTGGTGGGAAACCCGGAAGCTTCAAATAATATAAATAAAACAGTAAGAAAGATAAGAAAAAAATTAGTTAGGACATTGCCAAAGCTGGTGACCACGCCCTGCACTAACGTCATCACCTTGCCCGGGTTGATTTGATCTTTCACCATTTGTTGCGACAATGTGACGCCGTGCCCATCAAGCCATTGAGTGATGGCGCTTATCTCCTGCTGTAAACTGGCTTGATAGCTTGGTATTTGGCGGGCGAAGTCGTTTACGGAGCTGGCTATAATCACTGAAAAGCCGCCAATGGAAACCACCACAACCAGTACCACCAGTATAACTGCCACCGTGGTGGGAATTCTTCTTGCCTCCATCCAGAGTAGGGCTGGAGCACAAAGAATGGCTATAAAGCCGGACAGCAGAAAGGGTACCAGGATTTCCACTGCAGCCTTCATTCCTGCCACAATAATCACAAAACAGGCGAAGCCGATGAAGAAACGTAATGCAGGGCTGAGGACCGCGCTCGGCATCGAACTGGAACTCCTTATGGATCCGGACTTTAATTTTTGGAGAGTACTTGCATACCGGGGTGCTAATCAAGCCTATCCGCGGTGATAAAATGCTTTGCTTGGCAAAATGTAAACAGTGCGTAGAGTACTGGCACTAATACCGTGTAGAATGAAGTCATTAAGCTTCAATATGTTTAGGATCCTGTTGTGCGCGAAATTCTTTTAATCAATGTTTCTGGGCCCGATCGCTCTGGAGTAACCGCGTCCCTAACGGATATTTTGGCCCGTTACGACGTTAACATTCTGGATGTTGGCCAGGCTGTGATTCACGATACCCTCACTTTGGGTATGGTTGTGGAAGTGCCACCAGAATCTGAATCTTCCCCGGTTCTTAAGGATATGCTGTTCGCCTGCCACAGCTTGGGTATGGCCGTGCGCTTTGTCCCCATCGATCAGGGTGATTACGAAGATTGGGTGCAAGGCCAGGGAAAAGACCGATACATCGTGACCATGTTGGCCCGCAAGATCACTTCCAAACACATTGCAGCTGTGACAGGGATTGTGGCAGAAAATGGTTTGAACATTGATCATATAAATCGACTATCTGGTCGAATTTCACTGTCTTCGGAAGAGCCAGACCAAAAAGCCTGTGTAGAACTGTCCGTAAGAGGCGCTCCCAAAGACCAAGCTGCCATGCGGCGTCAATTCCTGCTTGCTGCAGGGGAGCTAGGTATGGATATCGCCTTCCAAAAAGATAATGCCTATCGCAGGAATCGTCGCTTGGTTTGTTTTGATATGGACTCTACCCTGATTGAGGCGGAAGTTATCGATGAGCTTGCCAAAGCTGCCGGGGTCGGCGAGCAGGTTGCGGCAATTACCGAGAAAGCCATGGCTGGTGAACTGGATTTTACTCAAAGTTTTGAACAGCGGGTGGGATTGCTACAAGGCCTGGATGAATCTGTTTTACAGGGGATTGCTGAAAACTTGCCCATAACGGAAGGCGCGGAAGAATTGATACGCACATTGCAGGCCCTGGGTTACAAAACTGCGATATTGTCTGGTGGTTTTTCCTACTTTGGTGCTTATCTGCAACGCAAATTGGGGATTGACTATGTGTTTGCCAATGAGTTGGAAATTGAAGGTGGTAAAGTAACTGGAGTAGTTCGTGGGCAGGTTGTGGATGGTGAGCGAAAAGCAGAGCTATTAAAGCAGCTGGCCAGGCAAGAAAATTTGAATCTGCAGCAGGTCATTGCCGTGGGGGATGGCGCCAATGACTTGCCTATGCTCAGTCTGGCTGGGCTCGGTATTGCATTTCGAGCTAAACCCCTCGTAAAACAAACCGCTGATCATGCTATTTCCGAGCTGGGGTTGGACGCGATCCTTTATTTGCTTGGTGTTCGTGATCGCGACAGTGAAGAGCTACTGGGTATCGAATCGATACGTAAGTGAAATAAATTCACACACATCTCCTGATGGCCTAATAAATTGGCGCTTAGCGCAATTTCTTTGCCGATGGGTATTCGATAATAGACCAAAAAAGGGTAGACTTTGATCGCCGATTTGGATTTTGTGAATTTTTAACAATTAAAATGTAATTTCTACGTAGCTTTGTGAACGCATTCAAAACTTTCATGGGCTAATTCTGGGAATATTCCACCAATCGCTTTTGTAATAAATTTTTAGAATCGAATTGTTCTGAGGTCCCGATGTCAAACAGTCGAAGTTTAGCAGCAGTAATCATGGTTGGTTTTTTGCCTTTTCTTGGCGCCTGTAAGCAGTCGGGTACCACCCTAGGGGGTAGCGACTTGAGTTTTTTGCCGCAGGAGGCCAGTGATGTCAGCTCCTCCCAAAGCTTCGGTGAACCCCAGCTGCAAGCGACTGAAGTGCAGACCAATGTCAGTGTTTCAGGGGCCGTACCAGCAAAAATCAGCTCTCAGCCTGTAGACAAACAGGTTGCACTGGGTCAGAGCACCAGCCTATCAGGTGAAGCGTCCGGTTCTGAACCTATATCCTATCAATGGCAGCGATGGCGTCCCGCCGAGTCAACCTGGTATACCCTCACCAGCCAGAGCTCAACCACCTCCACACTCAAATTGAAAGTGGATGACCCCGATACGGCAGGCGTCTATCGCTTACGAGTTGTGAACAAGGCAGGTCGTGACTACAGTCGAGACGTTACGGTGTCTCTGTCTGAGCAGGTTATTAGTGGTAATGACAGCTCACAGAGCACTTCAGGCAGCAGTTCAGACAGTGTTGATGTGGTGGAAGATACCAGCAACGTCAATAATGATAGCGGCGCTCTCACCATCACGTCCCAGCCTTCAAGCAAGACAGTTGTTCTCGGCGATTCCGTCACATTTAAGGTGGTTGCCTCCGATGCTGGTGCCAGGTACAAGTGGACCAAGAATGGTTCGGTGATCGGTAATAGTGGCCCTACGTTGAGTTTTGCTTCCGTTAAGAGCCTGGATGAGGCTACCTACGGTTGTAAAGTCATCAGCGGATCCAGCAGTGCCTCATGTCGTAGTTTTAAATTGGTGGTAAACGAAGCGCCTTCCATTGTATCTCAGCCGGTGTCTGTGGATGGTTATGAAGGCGGCTCAGCTAAGATGAAAGTGAAGGTGGCTGGCAAGCCAACTCCCACGGTCAAGTGGTATCGAGATGGTAAATTGGTTAAGAGCGGTACCACTATTTCCGCCACAAGCCTGTCCATGGCAGATGCCGGTGAATACAAGTGTGTTGTTTCTAACTCGGTGGGTAAAGTTAATTGCAAAAGCGCAACCCTGAACGTATTGGAGAAGGTGAGGATTGTTAAGCACCCATCGAACCAAATTATCGAAGAGGGTGAAGATATCGAGTTGGCGGTGAAGGCCACCGGAGCAGCGCCTCTTAAATACGAGTGCTACCGTGGTTCTACCTTGGTAGTGTCTGCTAATAACCCAAGCCGGCTTGTTGTGCCCAACAGTGACGGTGGCGACAATGGAAATTATCACTGTGTTGTGAGCAATGGTGGCAGCGAAGCGGTAACGGCGAGCGCCAACGTGACCGTCATGGTTGATGACCTTCGCAGCATTACTCTGTCATGGAATCGCCCCACTCGGCGGGAAGATGGAAAATGGTTACCTGTGCGCGAGATCGATTCTTACTCTGTGTACACTCTTGAAACCAAGAACAGTGCGCCCGAGTTGAAAGTCACTGTGCCTTCTGATGAGACTGGTGTGGCGATTGAGGATTTGAATCCTGGTACTCACTATCTGGCAATTACTACCACGGACGTTTCCGGGCTAGAGAGCAGCCTGTCAGACATTATTACCGTTACCTTGGATTAGGGTCTATTATGACTGGGTGACTTTGTTTTAGTCTGCGTTTAGAATTGAGCACCCTAATGTAGAGGCCGTATGGCCTCTATTTTGTTTTAGACCCATGTATCAAGGATTTCGGTCATATGAAGCTTCGAAAGCTCATGCCGTTTGTTAAGGTTGGGGTATCGGTAGCCGCTATCTCTCTGGTGCTTTCCATGAGTGACCGGGAGAAAGTTCTAGACATTCTAGCTTCTCTGAATTGGTGGTTTCTGGTAATACCTTTTTTGCTGCTACAGTTACAAACTCTGCTTAGTACGTTAAAGTGGCGTTTGATACTGCGGCATGAAGGGGAAGATATTCACTATTGGTTTCTCGCCAAAACCTACTTTATTGGTAATTTCTTTAGTTTGTTTTTGCCCTCTAGTATTGGAGGGGATTTCTATCGCGTCATGTTGCTGAAAGGGCGCATCAATAATGCTAAAAAATCTACTTCGTCAGTGTTGTTCGAACGCTTGACTGGGTTATTTGCGCTTTTGTGTTTGGCGCTGATTGGCGCTTATCTGGTTTTGGACGATCAAGGAAAGCTGGCCTTTACCGGTGTTTTTATTGCCTTTGTGTTGGGTTATTTTCTGGGATTGGTGGTTCTAAAAAAGATTGGTGAAACGCCATACAAGATAATCAACTTCTTGCGCGGCATAGGGGCATCTTTGTTGGGTTATTCTGTGCACGGCGGCTTGCTGACAAAATCCCTGGTGATTTCCCTGGTATTCCAGACTATGATCATTGCCATCAATTTTCTGTACTGCACTGCGTTGGTTTTTGATATTGCTATTGGTGATTTATTTGTGATTGTACCGTTAGCTTATATTACTGACATGATTCCCATATCCATCAACGGAATAGGGGTACGTGATTCCGCCTTTGCTTTCCTGTTCCATGAGTTCAATTACCCCATCGAATATGCGTTCACTTTGTCTTTGCTGATAGTGGGTATGCGCTATATTTCAGCCTTTTCCGTAGGTGGCGTATTGTTTTTGCTATCCAGGGGCAAGTAATTCTGCTCCGTCTGCTACTTGCTCTACTTGCGGTGACCAATCACCTTGGCCGGTATGCCTGAGACGATTGAGTAGGGTTCCACATCTTTGGTAACCACCGCGCCTGCCCCTATGATGGCGCCTTCTCCCACGTTGGCGCTAAGTATTACAGCATTGGCGCCGATGAGAACGTCGTCTCCGATGCTGATGTCTCGCTCGGTATAGCCCTGATCAATTATGAGCGTGTCTTTGCTGGCAACGTTGCGGTTGCTGCCGATGATTGTTGAATTGGGTCCGAAGCGCACATAGTTTCCGATTGTGATACTTTTGTTGGTGGCATAGACCTTGGTGAAATTGTTCAGTGCGCAGTCGTCGCCAAAGCTGATTGCCCCTGTGGTTGTTTGTACCACTGTGTAGGCTTTCAGTTGGCAGCCTTTACCGAATGTGAGTAGCGGCGTGAATTGAACATCGCTGCGTCTACTCACTACGGCGCGGTACTTCACAAAAAAATACAGAGTTTTAATAAATGAGGGAACAAAATAGCGCTGAAAGAGCCTGCTGAAAGACAGCTTTTTGAAGTTTTCGCTCATATGTTAAGCCTTGGCAGCTGGGAAATTGAAATCAATTATAGCAGTGTCAGGTAAATGTCAGATGGGGAGCAAGGAAAGATGCCAGCCTTAGCTTGGCTGGCATCAGCAGGTTCAGTTTACAATCTTGCGGATTCGGTACTCTTTTTTGTCGCCAGCATGGGTAAAGACAATGATTTCCCCAACAAGTCCAATTGCCAGTAACTGGAAGCCTAAGACAAAGAATAATGAAAATAATACCAATAGAGGCCGATCTGCCAGCCCTGTATCTAGGAACAGGCGCTCGAAGCCCAGGTACAACAGGCCCAGCATACCAATTATGATATTGGCGCTACCGATGAGGCCAAAAAAGCGCAATGGCTTTTTGTTGAATTGGGTTAAGAAAATGATGGTGATCAGGTCCAGCAAGCGCTGGAAGTAGACCCATGGTTTATAGATGCGGCTGTGGGCATCTTCCGGTGCCTGGGGAAGTTCCACTTCGCTACTGCTGTAGCCAACCTCATGGGCTAAAAGTGGTAAAAACCGGTGCTGATCGCCGTAAAGATTGATTTCACTGAGTGCTTCGGCCCTAACTAAGCGAATGCCGCAGCCGATATCGGTGTAGTCTTGTTTTGATAATTTTCTTAGAAGGAAGTTGAACGCTTTTGTTTGCAATTGATTGCCGGCACCATCTAGGCGCGGCCAGCGCTTACCCAGGGCAATGTCGCTATTTTCCAGGCCGTCAAATAGCTTACCAAGTGATTCGGTTTCAACTTGTTTATAGGGTGGCAATATTAAAATCAGATCGCCATTGACTTCACTAATGCCAACCTTGATTGCGGTAGCCTCTCCGAAATCTCGGCTCATGACGATCACTGACATTTGTTCGTCTTCGCGATTCACTTTTTCCAGTTCCGCCCCAATCCTGCCATAAGCAGTGGCGCCAACCACAAAGATAAACTCCACGTTCTCTTTAATGGAGTTCAGGTATTCCTTATATTCTTGGTAAAGGGCAACAGTGTCACGTGTGCGCTCACATACAGGTACGATGACGCTCAGGTCAACTTGCGAGGTATTGCTATTCATTACGTGCGTTTCCTTGGCTTGCATTTTTAACAATCGATGAGTTGGCGGTCATGAGCACCAGTTGGCTCATATCAATCTTTCCTCTGCGGAATACCAGTTCGGCTAAAACCCCAAGGAAGACCAGAAAAACTGAAGTTGAGAAAAACAGCAACGACAGGGTAGAGCCGACCACGAGATTGGTGTTATCGGAAGGAAGTAGAGTCCATAATAAAGATATAAAAGTCAGTAGCATAGGTGCTAGAGACAGCGTGGTAAACCAACGCATGGGATGGTCTGATACGGACAGAATGGACTTGATGGTGAGTAGATCAAGTAATACTTTATACACCCGCGACAGACCGTATTTAGATTCCCCAAATTGTCTTGCATGGTGTTTGACTTTCACTTCAGCAAACTTGGCTCCGGAAATGGACAGTAGGGCCGGTATGAAGCGGTGCATTTCGTTATAGAAAGGCAAATTCTTCATTACGTCCGCACGGTACACTTTGAGAGAGCAGCCATTGTCTTTAATTGGGACACCGGTGACCTTGCCGATCAATCGGTTCGCAATCATGGACGGAATCTTTCGTGTTATGAGCTTGTCTTGTCTGTTATGGCGCCATCCCACAACGATGTCATAGCCTTCTTTGAGCTTTTGAATCATCATGGCGATGTCGCTGGGATCGTTTTGCAGATCTCCATCCATGGTGACAATGATTTGGCCGCGGGCGTTGTCAATCCCTGCCGCCATTGCTGGTGTTTGGCCGTAGTTTTTACGGAAGTCCACTACTCTGAGGTGGTGATCATTTGCTGCCAGTGCGCAGGCTTTTTCAAAGGTGCGGTCCTTGCTGCCATCATTAACAAATAGAATTTCGTATTCATAACCCAGGGAGTCAACCGCGTCGATAATAGCGCGGTACATATGCTCAACACTTTCCTCTTCATTGTAAAGAGGAACAACAATGGACAACTCGACATTACTTGTCATTAACCGAGACCTACCCTTTCGCGCCCCAAAAAATTGGGTCTAATTTAGCACCAAAAGTTCTAATAAGCTACACAGTCTACCGAAAGCGGCAATACTAACATGATTGACGATCCGGTATTGATTCGGCGTGTTTTCGAAATGTTATTATTCGCAAAGGGACGCCTTATTGTGTTTATTAAAGTATATAATTGATTTTTAGCAGCTCCAGTTTTATGAGCAAATTAATCGCCATCGGACTGAAGCTATTCGCAAGCCTACAGGATTGGGGATTCATGAAGATTTTATTGCTGGCACCGCAACCTTTTTATATAGAGCGGGGAACGCCTATTGCTGTGGATTTGATGTTACAAGCGCTTTCCAAAGATGGACATGAGGTGGATTTGCTCACATTTCCCTCCGGCGAGCCAAAGTCTTATGAAAATGTGACCCATTACCGTATAAAAAGCTGGTTTGGTATAACCAGCGTGAAGGCAGGCTTCTCTCCCGGTAAATTAATATTGGATGTGTTTCTGTTTTTTCGAATGGTGCTGATGCTGAGTCGAAAGCGCTACCAAGTGGTGCATGCGGTGGAAGAAAGCGTCTTTATGGCCATGATTTTGGCACCCATTTTTCGGTTTAAGTATATCTATGACATGGATTCCTCCATGGCGGGCCAGCTGGTTGATCGTTTGCCACCCAAATTGCGGGGGCTGGGTTCCCTATTTGAGTGGTTTGAGTCGCTACCGCTGCGTTTTGCCTCAGCGGTGGTTCCCGTGTGCGATGCCTTGGCTGATATTGCCAATCGATACCGGCAAAACGGGGTCTTTCTGTTAAAGGATGTGTCTCTGGTGGACAAGGAAACGGTTCATTCCGGCGTAGTTGATGTGTCCCAGGCCACAGGTTCTCAGGGTCCTTTCTTCATGTATATAGGCAATTTGGAGCCATATCAGGGTATTGATCTGATGATTGACGGCTTCGCTCTTTACGTGAAAGGTGGGGGGGACGCGCAGTTGGTGATAATAGGCGGTAGTGATAAGCACATTAACGAGTACAAAAACAGATGCAGCCAATTGGGCGTATCCCATAGCGTTCACTTTCTCGGCCCTTTACCGGTGGACCATCTGTTTCAGTTGATGACCCAAGCCAATGTTCTGGTATCGCCCCGTAGCGAGGGGGTCAACACGCCCATGAAAGTCTACAGTTATATGGATTCGGGTGTTCCCGTGTTGGCCACCAATTTGCCAACCCACACCCAGGCTATGAATCCAGATAATGCCTGTCTGGTTGAACCCAATCCAGAGTCCATGCAAGAAGGAATGACTAAACTGATGAATGAGCCTGAATATGGTGCCGCTCTGACCCAGCGAGCAGCGGAATACATTGCCAAAGAGCACAGCATGACGGCGTTTCGGCAGAAGGTTCAGTCCATTTACACCTATCTTGAGAAGCTTTGAACATGGATTACTGGTTATTTGATTCCCATGTGCATTTATATAAGTGCTTTGATTTGAGTCTGTTGCTCTCCAAGGCACTGGAAAACGCCAAAGCTTTGGTGAATACCCAGGATGGAGAGAATCTTACTCTGTTTTTAGGTATTGCATCCACGGCGAAGGAGACCCAGTGGAGTGAGCTTGTAGCATTGGCTGAAGACGGCAAACAACTTTCTGGCGCTGGTGGTGATTGGCAGCTGGGGCTTGCCAATGATTCAAGTTTGTTAAGAGCTGAAGCGGGCGGTGCTCAGATTTACTTGGTGCCTGGCCAACAGATTAACAGCAGTGAAGGCTTGGAACTGATCTTGATGGGAGCAGAAACACCAAAAGTCGACGCCTCCAAGACTTTGGCCTGGCACCTTGATGCTAATCCAAACCATCTTAATATCGTACCCTGGGGTGTGGGTAAGTGGCTTGGCAAGCGAGGTCAAGTGGTGTTGGATTTGGTGGCTAGCGACCGACAAGGTTATGTGCTGGGTGATAATGGGGGCAGGCCCGCTTTGTGGAGCAAAGTAAAGCCTTTTGACGTATACCGAGCTCAATCGATGCAAGCTTTGCCGGGCACCGATCCGCTACCGATTGCGGGGGAAGAAGCTGCAGTGGCTAAGAATGCTGTTGGGTTAAGAGTCGACAAGGGACAGGAGCCGAGCTTCTCCGCCTTGCAAAGCGCTTTGGAAAGTTCATCTTTGGACACTTTCCATTCAGCAGCCAGTTTGTTTGGTTTTATTAGGAATCAATTATTGATTCGAATGTAAGTGAACTTGTTATGGAAACACATCTTCAAGAAGATGAGCACTACGACATTGTAATAGTAGGTGGTGGTGTCTACGGCGCGGCTTTCTGCCTGCTTGCTGCCAACAATGGCTACAAGGTTGCGTTATACGAGAAAAATGACTTTGCCAGTGGAGCTTCTCTATATAGTTTGAAGATCATCCACGGCGGTATACGCTACTTACAAAGCCTCAACCTGAAACGAACCCTAAAATCCATCGCCGCAAGGAACCGATTTGTTACCTGGTTTAGCCATGGGGTAAAGCCCATAAAATGTGTGCTTCCCTTGAAGTGGTTGTCCGCCAAGAACCCATTGATGGTGTTTGCGGGCTTTACTTTTTATTCTCTGTTGTCGCGGTTTTCCGGTGCGGTTGGGGCAGCCTATAGTGGCGCGGGTTTGATGAGCGGAGCTGCTAAGGTAAGTAGTTTAATTACTTATTCCGACACGCCTGCGCTGGGGTATTGGCATGATGCTCAGGCCCAGAACCCAGAACGTATGGTGATCGATATGATTACCACCGCCCAGACCCGTGGTGCAAAGGTTCACTCCTATTCGGAAGTTAAGTACGTTGAAAAGCTGGAGGCGGGGGCGCTGAAGGTGGGGGTGCAGCCGGTTAATGGTGAGCAAAAATCTGTACAGGCAAGAATGGTAGTGGACTGCAGTAGTGGTTGGAATAGCTTTGGATCTCAGTTTCCACAGCTTGAAACTGTTTATGTGCGTGCTATCAATTTAGTGGTGGAGGGGGATTTTGGCGATATCGCAACTACCATCACCAGCCCCATCGAGCCCAGTAGAATGTTGTTTATTTGTCCCTGGCAAGGAAAGACTCTATTGGGTACTTGGTATTTGCCCATGTCACAATCTCAGCAGCCCTTGGGTCTTGAGCTTGGGGAGCTGCGCGGCATGTTGGATGAAATCAACCAATTTAGTGATACTAAAATCTCTTTTGGCCATGTAACCAACGTCCACCTGGGTTTGTTACCCCTTGGGCCCCATGCAGACCCAAGTAAGGATTTAGGTAATGGTTTGGCAGCTGAAACTTTCTGTGTGGAAAGTCCTAACACCAAAAATCTGTTCCGATTAGAAGGAATAAAGTTCACCACTGCTGTGGCGGATAGTATGGCGGTTTTTTCTGATTTGATAGCCAGTAGTGGTCTCACACTGAAGGCACGTCAATTTTCTGAAAATGAGATTAACAGTACGGTGGCAGACATCTCTGTATTTAGTCAAAAAATGGTAGCCCGTTACAGCTGGGTTGAACCGTTGACTTTGCAGCGTTTAATCAGATTGTATGGTGCCCAGGCGGAGCAGATCTTATTGTTGGCAGATAAAGATTCCAGTTTGAATATGGGAATTCAGGGGATTGCCCATTCACTTTTGGCTGAGCTTGTCCATGTGATGAAAAATGAGATGGCAGAACATGCCGTGGATGTTCTGGTTCGTCGTATCGGAGTTGGTGTGCTGGCGCAGCCAAGTTCTGAGACAGTAGCACAGGTGGTTGAATTCATGGCGCAGCAAAAGGGCTGGAGTTCTCAGCGTAAAGAGCTGGAAACTAGTTTGGTACAGCAAGAATTTTCAAGATTTAATTTAACCGAGGTTGTTGTTAATGAGTAAGCAGTACTCTGATAGCCCAGAGGCCCCCGATATTGAGTCCTCTACCGCCGATTACGCCACGCGGTTTGCTGGTGACAGCGGTAAATGGTTTTTGAAGATGCAAGACCGGGGCACGAAAAAACTAATTAACAAATTAATGGGCGGACAGCCGTTCTCTGTTTTGGATGTTGGTGGGGGGCACGGCCAAAATGTGCAGGTGCTAAGGCAAATGGGGGCCGATATTACCGTGGTCGGTAGCACCGAAGCCTGCTCAATCTTGCTCCAGGATGACATAGAAAAAGGCCATATTAAATTCGTCACAGGCAACTTAAAACAATTGCCCTTTGCCGACGATGAGTTCGATGTGGTAATCAGTTACCGCATAATGGCTCACATTGATGACTGCGATCTTTTGGCCAAAGAGCTTTGTAGGGTGGCATCTAAACTGGTGCTGGTTGACTATTCTTCCACTCGCAGCGTAAATGTCATTTCAGATTTATTGTATGTGTTTAAAAAATCACTGGAAAAAAATACTCGTAAGTTCCGTCTGCATTCTCCTGCTGAGATGAGACAAAGTTTCAAAGCAGCGGGTGCTTATGCCTTTTCTTCTTTTTCGCAGTATTTTTTCCCCATGGCATTGCATCGAGCGCTAGCCAAGCCAGGCTTGTCGAAATTGCTCGAGGCGGTTGCCAGAGCATTTGGGCTCACCCATTTTTTTGGATCACCGGTGATAGGTGCCTACCTAGTTAATAAGGATTTGAAAGATGAATGAATTGGCTGCATTGGGCAGTGACGATATTGTATTGGTGACCGGGGGTACTGGTTTTACGGGCTCGGTTTTGGTAAGAAGGCTGTGCGAGCTTGGCTGCACGGTGAGAGTGGTGGCGCGTGCCAGTTCAAACCGTTCCCATTTGAGTGATTTGCCTGTGGAATGGATTAATGGAGACGTTTATGATGCGTCGGTGGTGGAGCCCGCTGTGGAAGGGGTGAGCTATATATTTCACGTGGCTGCAGCCTACAGGGAAGCCAAGATTTCGGATGATATATACCGTTTAGTGCACATTGAAAGCACTAAGATTTTAGCCAATGCAGCACTTAAAAACCCGAGTTTCAAACGGTTTTTGCATGTGTCTACAGTGGGTGTATTGGGTCATATTGACAATCCGCCTGCAAACGAATCCACTCCCTACAATCCTGGTGATATTTATCAAGAAACCAAGACAGTGGCGGAGACCTGGATTATCGATTTCAGCAACGAAACGGGATTGCCTATTACCATTGTTCGTCCCGCGGCGATTTACGGACCCGGTGATCGACGCTTGTTGAAAGTGTTTAAAATGGCTAAATTGCCTGTGATACCGGTTATTGGCTTTTCCAAAGGTTTGTACCATCTCATTCATGTGGAAGATCTGGTGGCGTTCATGATTCTGAGTGCCCGTCACAATAATGCTCTGGGTGAAACCTACATTTGCGGTAACCCGCAGGCAATTTCAATAAAAGGCATCATCGAGGTGATTGCCAATTGCTTGGGTAATAAAGCTCGCTATATCCGAGTGCCCGCGTGGCCTTTTTTCATGTTGGGTTGGCTCTGCGAAGTCATCTGTAAGCCTTTAAATATCGAGCCTCCAATTTACCGCCGTCGCGTTGCCTTTTTCACTAAAGATCGTTCCTTCGATACCACCAAAATGCGTGAGCAAACCGGGTACCAGTATCTCTACAGTGATGAAGAAGGGCTGGTGGCCACAGCAAAATGGTATTTGGAAAACAAGTGGATGTAAGATGAATAAGATTGCTTCGCTTGCATTGGTTGCGGTGATTCTTCTAGGGGCTTCGCCTGTACAAGCCAGCGCCAATGTAACGCAGGCCCCTGGGCAGCTACCACTTTTCGAAACCACTGAGTTTTTTTTTGAGTTCAGTGGTTGGAAAGGTAATCCATTCGATGTAATAGCACTTGCGAAATTTGTACATGTACCCACAAATCAAACTCGAGTTACTGAGCTGTTTTATGTGGGCGATAATCGGTGGTCTTTTCGGTTTACCGGCGATAAATTGGGCAAGTGGCGCTGGAAGACGTTGTCACAGCACTCTGCTCTGAATGGTCACTCTGGCAAAATAGAACTTATTCCTCAAGAGAACCCCGATATAAAAGGGTTTCTTTCCCATGATGGTAATCAGTACGTTCGACAAAACCACTTGGGTGAAGTTGAAGGGGCCCTGTTTTATGTTTACATGAATTCAGTGGAGTACCCCACCAGTAATAATAAGCCAGCTTCAGAGCCGGCTCTTGGCCGATTCCACGATGAGTCCTACATTGATGCCTATTTGGATGATGCATGGCGTCATGGTTTTGATACTGTTTTTGTGTTGGTTGGAGAGCCTGAGCTTTGGATGAATTCCACAAAGTTGGATGCTGAACCCAATCTGCCTATCTTCGATATTCTCGATAACATTATTAAGCGAGCCCATGGTAGAGGTATGCGAGTGCATTTATGGAAGTGGAAAGACGCACAGCGCGGCTCCACACCCAATCAATTTGCCGGTGGTGTAAATGGTGTGGTGGACCAACGTTTGCAGCGATACATAGCAGCGCGTTTGGGGCCATTGCCCGGCTGGAGTATGAGCTATGGTTTTGATCTTCACGAGTGGACTAACTCGGACCAACTCAATGCATGGGTCAATTATCTTCATCAACACATGGGTTGGGATCACCTGTTAGCCAGTCGAGGCTTTCGTTTAGAGTCTGCGGTTAATGTCATTAATTCCTATGATGGCTATGGCCGCAAGGTTGAGCTTACCACCACCTACGCGGGCCCAAAGGACTACCGGGAAATTCGTGAAGATATGGATAGTGACCTTTCCCGGCCGCATTTATATGAAGAGCGCCATAGTTATCGGCGTCCAGGGCATAAGCTTGATATGGACGGAACTCGTCGGCTGTTGTGGTGGTCTGCTATGGCCGGCGGTATGGGCGGGTTTGTGGGCTTTTTTGGAGAAGATCGCGGGGCATATGGTGGCTACCCTTATCCGGCACCTGAACAGTTAAAAGTTTTTGGGGAATTCTGGCGCCAGCACTGGCGATCAGATTATAAAGTGTGTAATCAGTTCAGTAACGGATATGGCTTGTGTGGTGCCAAGCGGTTTGTTTTCTATCGAACTGCAGCCAAAAAAATAAAGATGGAGTTACCGGAGTTTGAAGGTGAATTACGTTTTCGCGCACTCAATACGGTAACGGGTGAATGGCTCGATGTGGGCATGAAGAAATCCACATTTCGAGAGTTTGTTGCCCCCCGTCGTTCTGATTGGTTGCTGGTTGCGGGAGACTTCCAGTAAGGGAGCTATTTTGTATTGAGCAGCCGCTTGCCCAGCACGGGAGTCCGTATCAGTGGGATTTTTTCGAAAACCTTGTGAATCCCAATAGGAATGATAACTCCAAACCCCAGCGTTAACACAAACCACAATAGATGGCCGGCACTGCCATGGTGCAAAAGGTTGTCAAACAATAGATGTGTTTCCATGCCTAACCCGTGGTATAGGTAAATGGTATAACTAAAGCTGCCTATCCATGCCAGCCAATTCAATGATAAATGCAGGTTCAGGAGGCAATATGAGCCGCTTGCTCCGGCAAGAACATACATCAGCCGGGTATCAGTTAGTTCTACTATGTCCAGTTTCCAGGCAATGTTAAGAAGCATCATTGCAAAAAACACCAGCCAAGCAATGGGTAGCAACCATCGGGATTTCGTAAACGTCTCCCTAAAACGGTAGAATCCCAAACCAATAAAAAAATAAACCGCCAGATGCGCAGTTTTAGTAGTGGACCAAAGGCTGCTTCCTTCAAATACATAGGGTAAAGCGGTAAACACAGCTACCCAGAATAACCAGCTTTTGAGTGTGTTCATTTGCTTGAGAAGGTCCAGCAGCAGCACTAGGCCAAAAATGATCATGAGTGCCTGTAAGAACCAGAGATGCTTGTAGTGGAAAAACCACAAAACCCAGAAGTCTTGAGCCGCTACTTCGTAAACAACGCCTTCGTATTTATAGGATGGGACGTTGCCTGCGATGAAGACATCTTTCAAATAGGTAACACAACTGACAAAGAAAAGGGGGATTAATATTCTGCGAAATTTTCCATTGATAAATGGTATGGCGGTTTTAGATTGCACTGGGCGGTGTGCGTATATAAAGCCCGATAAAATAGTAAAAAGCGGCAGTCGCAATGGTTGTAATACCGTGGACTGGTATTGGATCAATTCCACCATGACGGACGAGTCCGCCAATTGTGCCGCCAAGCCCTTATCCAACCACAGGGCCACGTGATGGGCTACCACCGCAAGCATCGCGAACCCGCGGAGCGTGTCAAATTCGTCACGTGAAAATTTCAGTTTGGGCGCTAGTAACCAGTGCATAGGGTAAATTACATTAACATTCTGTAGTGGAGTAGCTCTATTGCAGATGTCATGGAGAGCTGACCACTATGGTACGCAAAAGGGCATCGATTCACTAGTTTTAATAACCCTAAATTGCTATTACCTCACAAAGGTTATTTGTGCTTCCGAATTATTGCGAGCCTGGAATGGTGGTGAACCGTTTCTCGGCTGGTTTGCGTCATTTTCGCGTCACTTGGCAGAGAATATGTTGACCGTGCACTGGACCCTTGTGACTGCTGCCGCAAATTTTAACGACTTCTAAATCAGTAACCACGGGCTGTGAACTAGCCCACAAGCAATCCTCTCCGGCTCAACTATTCTTGCTCCTGTAAACAGATTTTATATCTCAATTTAGTTTGATAGGTGCAACCATGGCAGTATTAGGTTTTTCCAGCGAGTTTTCGAACACAAGGGTTTCCGCAGCATTCCTTCTTGGATGTAGTTTGGTGCTAGGCGGATGTGGAGCAAATGGAGAGTTGGTGAATCCGTTTGAGCAAGCAGCTGTTAATGATGTTAGTTCGGGAGACGAGAACGAAACATCCGATAATGTTGCTCCTGAAAATCAAGTTGAAGAGCATGTGTTGAGTTTGGTGTCACAACCCAGCAATGCAACAATTACAGAAGGTGAAAGTATCGAGTTTTCTGTGTCAGTTGATCATAGTCACCCCATTATTGTGACTTGGTTCAAAGATGGAGAGCTTATTCAGGCAAATAGCAGTACCAGTTATTCCGCAACCCAAGCCGGAACATACACCTGTGCAGTGTCTGATGGTGAATTGACGGAACAGTGTTCCAGTTTCAGTCTGGATCTAGAGGCTGTTGCCCAGGGCACAAATGTAGAGAGCAGTGATTATGTCACTTTCCGAATGCACCCCGGTAACAAGATTGTATCCGAGGGCGAGAATGTGTCCCTTCGCGTGCATGTTAACACCAGTGAAACGCCCACATTTCAGTGGTACTTTGATGATGCAGTCATTGCAGGAGCAACCAATCGGGTACTAGAGCTGAATAATGTTGATGAAGCTGACTCAGGCTCGTACAAAGTGGTGGTTACCAGCGGAGATGCATCCGTTACCTCCAACTCAGGCTCCTTGAGTGTCACACCGGTGCTTGCCAGCGTTGCCATCACCTGGGATGCCCCAACTAAGCGCTCAGATGGGTCGAGCTTAGAGGCGAGTGAGATCGCTTCCTACGAGATTCACTATTCTGCGACCGCCGGTGGAGAACTGACTTTAATCGATACGATTCCTGCGGCTGAAGTCAACGAGTACACCATGTCTGGTATGGATAAAGGTATACATTACTTCGCTTTATCTACGGTAGATAAAGATGACCTTAAGAGTCAATTGTCTCAAGCGGTGGCGGTGAATATCGAATAAATCAAACCCGAAACAAAAAGCTCGCCAAATTTTGGCGAGCTTTTTTATTTCTGGATTCCTAATTAAGTTTTTTAGCCAAATACTATTTTAAGCTTTGTCCGTTGGAAAACTTATCACTTCCGCCAGGTTGGGTTGTTGTGTCAGTAGCAACAGCAACCTATCCATGCCAACGGCCACTCCAGAGCACTCGGGAAAACCATTTTGCAAAGCAGCAATTAGGTGATGAGGTTTTGGTGGTACGGAGAGCCCTTTTTCCTTCCTGACGAGTAAATCCTGCTTAATTCGACTTTCCTGTTCAGCTGCGTCAACCAGTTCTTGATAGGCGTTAGCGATTTCCATTCCATTCAAAAACAGTTCCGCTCTTTTGGCCACCGTAAGGTCATCATGGTTTTGGCTGCATTTGGCTAGAGAAGCCTGAGACGCCGGGAAATCAACCACAAAGACTCCCGTTTCCGGCAAAGTGGGTTCTACAAGATGGCTCATCAATAAATCCAGCAAGCCGTTACGGTCTAGGTCATTGAAATTGCCGTGAATATGCTGGTTTGCCAGATCCAATAATGTTTGGTCGCTACATTGGTGTGGATTAATTCCCAACACTTGCTGAAAGCACTGCTCATAGCTAAGGCGGGGAAAGGGTTGTAGTTGGATTCCAAATGCCGATGCACAATCAAGTACCAGTGCCTCGATTTCCGCCAGCAGTTGTTCCAGAGTCCAGTTGGGCCGGTACCACTCAAGCAGTGTAAATTCCCCATTGTGGCGCGGACTGGTTTCATCTTGACGGAACGCTTTGCAAATCTGGTAGATAGATCCACAACCCGCCGCCAGTAAACGTTTCATGGAAAATTCAGGAGAGGTTTGCAGATAAAAGGTGTCCTCACCCCAGCTTACTTCAAAGCTGTGCAAGTGGGGGTCGGTAGCAGTACTGCTGCAGAGCAGGGGGGTTTCCACCTCCATTATGTTTCTGCGGCCAAAAAACTCGCGCACTGAGCGGTTGAGCTTGGCGCGAGCTACCAAATTATTCAGGCTGGTGTTAGGTTTCCAGGACATACTACTACTGCTTTGGAACTAGTTGGTTTCTAAGCCCGTGAAACGTAATCACCGGTGCGGGTATCTACCTTAATGACTTCACCTTGATTTATAAATAAAGGCACCCTAACCACTGCGCCTGTGGACAAGGTGGCAGGCTTGGAACCGCCATTGGCCGTGTCGCCTTTCAGGCCTGGGTCGGTTTCGATGACTTCCAGCTCAACGAAGTTGGGTGCACTTACCGCAAGGGGTGACCCGTTCCATAGTGTGACCACACAAATATCTTCTTCTTTCAACCATTTACTGGCGTCTCCAACGGCAGTACTATCGGCAGCCTGTTGCTCGAAACTTTGCTGATCCATGAAGTGATAAAATTCGCCGTCGTTATAGAGGTACTGAAGTTCCACATCCATGATGTCAGCGGCTTCCACGGATTCGCCCGATTTGAAGGTGCGTTCCCAGGTCTTACCGGATTTCAGATTGCGCAGTTTAACGCGGTTGAAGGCCTGCCCCTTGCCCGGTTTCACCACTTCATTTTCGACAATTGAGCATGGGTCTCCGTCCAGCATCACTTTAAGACCCAAACGGAATTCATTGGTAGAATAGTTGGCCATTGATCAATACCTTAACTTGTAAATACGAAACCCCAAATGGGGAAAGGCGCTAATGATAACTCGAACTGCGGTCAGTTGGCACACCGAAGACTGGCAAAAAGCACTTTCCAACAGCATTCGTTCCCTGGAAAGCCTGTTTGAGTGGTTGGAGCTGCCCTTGGACCCGCAATCCCGGCTGAGACAGGCCCATGCCCAGTTTCCCGTACGTGTACCCCGGGGGTATTTGGAAAAAATAGTTAAAGGTGACTCTAAAGATCCTTTGTTGCTGCAAATACTCCCCACACAGGAAGAGCTGGAGAGCCATGAGGGCTTCGTGGTGGACCCATTGCAGGAACGAAACAGCAATCCCCAGCAAGGGCTGTTGCATAAGTATCAAAATCGGGTGCTTTTGGTGCTCAGTGGCGCCTGTGGAGTTAACTGCCGCTATTGCTTCAGGCGTCATTTTCCCTACTCTGAAAATCAACTCAGCGAAGATTTGCTAACCCGTATCCACCATTATATTGACCAGCGCCCGCAGCTCAATGAGGTCATTCTCAGTGGCGGCGATCCCCTGGTGTTAAGCAACGTCAGATTAGCTAAGTTATTGAATTTAATAGAGTCAATTCCCCATGTGAAACGGGTTCGAATCCATAGTCGCATGCCCGTGGTTATTCCCCAACGAGTAGATAAAGGCTTGCTCTCATTGTTGGCTGGCAGTGACCTGCAGCGGGTATTAGTGACTCACATTAATCACCCCAGGGAGATGGATGGCCTGTTTGATCAGGCCATGGGCGCGCTCCAGGAAGCGGGTGTTACCTTACTCAATCAATCGGTTTTGTTGCGGGGGGTGAATGATCAATGGCCGGTATTGGCGGATCTGAGCGAGCGCTTATTTGAGGCCGGGGTAATGCCTTACTATCTGCATTTGTTGGATCCGGTGGCGGGCGCAGCGCATTTTGATGTGACTGAATCAGAGGCCCGTGACATCATGGCACGTCTACATCGTACTCTTCCTGGGTTTTTGCTGCCGCGTTTAGTAAGAGAGGTGGCCGATAGGCCCGGCAAAACGCCAATTGATCTTAATTTATCCTGAATATTAAGACGCCGTACTAAGCAATTAATAGAGGTGTCCCGCAGAAAGCTTGCCTATACTTACTAGTAATGTGGCCCTTCTTCACTCTTCTTCGGTAAATTCAGGGGCCGGGAAAACAGCTAGGAAATGTGAGGTCGCGGAGATAAGAATGGGAGCGCTGTATGCCAACTGAGCAGTTAAGCTTTAAGCTGCCTCCGCAGGATTTGGATGTGCTGTCCTTCAGTGGCCCCGAGCCCAAGAGAGTGGCTGAATGGGTTGATGCCTTACCCAAAATGAATGTGGGCGAAAGCGCCAAGCGTCTTTATGCGGCAATCCAAGAGCTTAATCGGCTGAAAACCGATGCCCATGGCCGACTGCAGATTATGGAGGCTATGCGTGGCCCCATACACTACATATGTCAAAGTCTTGAAAAACACTTTCTGAACCGGGCGGTGGTTTTGCCACCGAAAGAAGCAAAAATTGCCAGCTTGGCTCAGGCATTACAACATCATCTGGCCACAGGTTACAAAACGGTGGTGATGCAATCCCTGGCTCGAGTGAAAAAATCCGATAAGGAGGCGAAAAAGCACTGCCAATTGGCCATCCATCGCGCGGTCACTGAGCAAGGTCGGGTTTTGTTGCGCAGTTTCCAGCTGTATTTTCCCGCTCCCCCTGGATTCTGGCGCGAGCTGCATTTGTTGTACCTGTTGGCGCAAAGGTTTGGAATGCTTGAGAGCCTCCAAAAAGACACGGAGGAGGATGGCTGGGAGTCCAGCATTGAAGATCAGTATTTGCGGGTTTTGTTGCTTGCCACAGCGCGTCCAAATCAGCTACGTCAGCAGCAGATTGAACGAGTGTATTCCTCAGCCAGATATTGGGCCCAGCTTGCCTCGATCACAGATACAAAACGAGATGATGGGTTGTTTGCCATCGACGTAACATCGGACTTCCCTCCGATTTATCAATCATTAATGCGGCGCTCTGTGTTGCCCCATAATATCCGCTATTTTGATGCCTCGGAAATTTCAGAGCAGTTGCGAACCTTTCTGCAATTACCTGAAGGGCAGTCCCATCCTGTTAAGACATTCCATATTCCCCAGAAACTGGCCGCTGATCTGTGCCGCATTTTAATTCAGGCGTGGGGGGTATTGTCGGAGCGTGCGTTCACCCGAATTGATGAACAAGGCCAACTTAAATTGAGCGTGGGCTTAAGCGCAACCCATTACTTTGTTTCAGGCAAGCAGGATTTTGGCAAGATGGTTTCTGGGACCAGCCGTCTTCTCAGTGCAGAATTGAATAATCCATTTCTCCATAGTGCCCATGGGCGTCGGGAAGCCCTTAAAAATAACGATGTGTGGGGCCTTAATATGGATTCCGCCCAAGTCAGTGCTGATGATAGTGGTGTCACTACCGAAATAAACGCCCACGATGATTTGGGGCATCTAGCGGAAAAAGATAAGTACCCCAGTTATCAATGTGACATAATCAATACCAGCCCCGGGGGATTTTGCGTTTCATGGAAGCAAGATGCGCCCCCACAGGTGAAAACCGGTGAGATCGTTTGCATTCTCGAACAGGGTAAAAGCCATTGGTGTGTGGCTGTGATTCGTTGGGTGAAGCAGTTCAAGAATGAAGGCGTTCGTATGGGAGTGGAATTAATTGCGCCAAAAGCCGAAGCATGTGGTACCCAGGTAGTGCAGAAAAAAGGCGATGTCACCGAATACATGCGCACCTTGATGCTGCCTGAATTACGGGCCATTGGTCAGCCAGCAACTTTAATTACACCCAATATCGCATTCAATGTGGGCTGTAAGGTTAACGTAAGTGAAAATGGTGAGATATCAAAAGCTCAGTTGACCAAGCAAGTTACATCCACACCCAGCTTTTGTCAGTTTCAGTTTAAAATGTTGGTATTGTCTCCCTCCCGGGAAGAAATGGAGAAGCGAGAGGTCCAAACTAGCAGGACCGACTCCAGCCCCGGCGAACCGGATGATGATTTTGATTCGATTTGGTCCAGTTTATAGCCGTTTTATTTGAGCCCAAAGGGCAAGCAAAACCTCAACTTTCATGACGAAGAAATCAGAGACAATCAAATTACTCATGTTGCATGAGTCCCCAGATGATGCGGAACAGCTCATGAACCTGATACGCAATTCAGGACAGGCTACCCGTGGCCAAATGATTGAGACCAGCGACAGTCTCGGGCAGGTATTGCAAAGTGGCTCCTGGGATTTGATGTTGTTGCGACCTGAAGCCAATGACATCTTCGCCATGGAATGTTTAAAAGAAGTTCAAAAGCAGGCAAAGGATATACCGGCGATTCTATTGATCGATGATCATGATCATGAAGAGGTGGTAGAGGGGTTGCGTGAAGGCTACCTGGATGTGGTGCAGAAAGACCATCATGATCATCTACTTTTGGTTATCAAAAGAGAATTGCAAAACCTGGCAGATCGTCGGGCCAGGCGTAACGCCGAGCTGCACCTAAAGGAAACAGAAAAGCGCTGCGCTGCGCTTTTGGATAGCTCCCGCGATGCTATCACTTACGTCACTGATGGCATGCATACCTATGCCAATGAAGCCTATTTAGAACTGTTTGGTTATGAAGATGCAGAAGACCTGGAAGGCATGCCCATTATGGATATGGTTTCCAGTAAAGATCATGAAGGTTTCAAACATTTTCTCAGAGCATACAGTGCTGGTGACAGTGACAGCAACGAGTTTCTATGTCACGGACTTTGCACTGATGGAACTGAGATCCAGGCTCGTATGGTGTTTTCAAACGCCAGCTATGATGGAGAGCCCTGCACTCAGATTTTAATTCGCACCAATCAGGCGGATGCGGAACTGGAAGAGCGGTTAAGGGAAATCAGCAGCCAGGACTTACTAACTGGATTGTATAATCGGAGTCATTTCGCACAGGAGCTTGATAGCACTATTCAGTGGGCGATTGATCAAAATAAAACGGCTGTATTGCTGTACATTGAAATTGATAACTTTGATGCAGTGCAATCAGAAGTGGGTATTTCCGGTGCTGACATGGTACTGAGCGACGTGGCTACTTTGCTTCGCGAAACCCTTTCAGAACAAACTATGTTGGCGCGTTTTGGCGATGATATCTTTACGGCAGTTGTGAAAGAAAAGTCACTGGATGAAGGTCAGGAACTGGCTGAGACTATCAGGGTTGCCATTGAGGATCATCTATCCGAGGTGCAGGAGCGTACGGTTCAAGTTACCAGTACTATTGGTGTTACGATAATTAGTGAAAGCGCGGATAACAGTGAGGAAATCGTCAACCGCGCTCACCAGGCCTGCGAACAGGTAAAAGAAGACACTCCCCTGGGTAATGGAGTAGGGGTATTTGATCCGGCTGCCGCGGCAGATATTGATCCCGACGATACCGGTGCCGTGGTGCAAGATGCCATAGACAAAGGTTTGTTTAAACTCCTGTTTCAGCCGGTAATAGGATTGCGCGGTGGCAGCGGTGAACTATATGAAGTGTTTTTGCGGATGGTGAACCAGCAGGGTGAGGAGGTTTCACCCAATGAGTTTTTGTCCGCCGCTTCGCAACAGGATCTGGGTGAAAAAATTGACCGTTGGGTTATTTTGCAGTCCATTAAATTGTTATCGGATCATCGGGCCAACGGCAACGATACTCGGGTCATCATTAATATTACTGGAGAGTCTCTTAAGGACCATACTCTACTGCCTTGGCTTAGTGTTGCTCTCAAGGCTGCTCGTATGCCCAGCGATGCTATTGTTTTTCAGTTCAGCGAGAGCGATGCAACCACCTATATGAAACAAGCCAAGGAGTTTTGCAAAGGCCTCAAGGAATTGCACTGTAAAATTTCCATTTCCCGTTTCGGTTGTGCTTTGAATCCTTTTAACACCTTGAAGCACGTGGACGTGGACTATCTAAAAGTGGATGGTTCCTTTATGAAAGACATTTCCAATGAGGAAAACAGAGAAGCCTTAAAAGAGATGGTGGCTGCCGCCCACGCTCAGGGTAAACTGACAATTGCACCCTTCGTAGAAAGCGCCTCCATTTTGTCTACCCTTTGGCAAATAGGTGTTAACTATATTCAGGGTTATTATTTGCAGGCGCCTTCTGAGCAAATGAACTACGACTTCTCTAGCGACGAATAAGGTAAAATTCACTAAGTCGCTTCGAATCGCTGCTCCATTTTCGTCAGCACCGCTTCCGCTTGCTGGGTATTTCCCTCCTGCTCTGGGTGGTAATTCCATTTGAAGTAACGCAGAAAAGATTTGAGCATAAACCCAAATGGAGGCACGTAGTCCTCTTGTCCCGCTTTCAGATAGGCTTTGAACCCATAATTACCACGTTCACCGGTTAAGGCCTGGTCCTGTACCAGGAATACTTTAGTGGCCCGTACCCAAATGGTAATCAGTGCAAGTAGCGCTAGTACGTACCAAAACATGCCGGACAAACGGCCTCCGCCCATGTGTTTGTAGAGGTCATAGGCCACAGTTCGATGCTCGATTTCTTCTGCCCCGTGCCACACCAATAGATCTAGCACCGCTTTATTGGCTCCGGCAGCTTCCAGTGTTTTATTGTTTAAAATCCAATTGCCAAATACACAAGTGAGGTGTTCTATACCTGCCACCATACCAATGCGCATTCGTAACCATCGCCTTACCCATTTGCCTCTGGGTTGCCACAGGTTAAACATGCGCTCTCCAAGCAAGCGGCCAAAGATAAAATTCAAGCGTTGGTGCGATATTGAAAAATCCCAACCCTGGTCTTCGTAGAGCTTGAGTACCTTTCGGTGGCCTTGGGCGTGAGCCCCCTCTTGGGCTACAAACAACTTCACTTGTTGCTTTAATTGTTCATCCTGAATGTTGGGAAGCGCCTTATTGAACAGACGGCAAAACCAAAGTTCGCCGGGTGGCAGCATGATGTGGGTAGCATTCAAGGCAAAGCTGGCAAGCTTTTGGTTGGGAATCCATACAACGGGAATGTTGTTCCAATCAACATTGAGGGTTCTTGCTTCCATCGCTTTCGAGCCTCACGGGGTATTATTGTTGTTATTGAGGGTTGTGGGTCAGGTTGTTGTTCTATTGCCTGCCAACCCGCCTATATTAATTCTAATGCTTTATTATGACTAGACATTCACGCTAAATGATCTCAGCGCTCCTGTGAATTGAAGATTTGTAAAAAATTTTTAAGGAGGGTGCTTTAAAAGCGGGTAGTGAGGAACATAGGTCAAAGTTGGTGGTAATTCGTGCAAAAATTGTGGATTAATACCCTTTCTGATCGTCGTTTGGTGTTTATAATCCTGAGCGTGGTATAAGGGTCTATAATTTCAGTCAGCCCCTATGGCAGGGTTGTTAGGAGAATAGCCCTCAGGTGAGCTCATCCCAATAACAAATCTAAAGAGGAATCCGGTCATGGAAGAAGCCCGGCAGATCAAGAGTGCTCTTTACCCCCTTTCTCGCGACGTGAAAAGCCTAACCACCATTATCCTAAACATTCGCAATATTCTTCAGGCTGAGCCTGAGTTCTTTGCCCTGGCAGCCCCTCCTGGGCTATTGGTGCTGCGGCGCGCCATGCTCAGTCTGTTGAACTCCACCTTGGCCTTGCAAGAGATCAACGATATTGCCCTGCGCGAAAGTACTGTCGCCGAAAAATTGGCCCAGAACTCCATGCTGCCGGTTTTGCGCCCTGCAGCCCGACTGCGAGATGCGGCTGAGAACTTCAGTGGCCCATTGAGCCGCTGTCACACTTTGATAGCCCGTTTAAACGGGCACCTTAATCCACTGTTTGTTTATGCCATTGGTTTGAATCCCGAGGTGGAGCGGTTTTTGTCAGAGGTGGAGCTGACCGACCGACATATTACTGAGCTGAAAAAAACAGTGGGCAGGCTTGCGGACCAGGATATCATCTTGGGTTTAGCCCCAGGAACCGATAGACAACTGACAATGTTCAAACCCCAAATTCAGGCGTTGGAGAATGACATAGAAGATATTGCCCAGCACACGGCCCTGATCATGGGTAAGATGAACCTACTGTCAAAGCTCAGCGGCCGGTTGCAACCCGTACTGCGTATCGCTGGGGCCATGGACGGTGCGGTAAGGGAATTGCGCGCCGCCATGACCACGCTCATGCAGCTTTCCCGTGCGTTTAAACTGGCCCAATCCCGTACTGAACGTGGCCGCAGCATAGGGAAGATTTTAGGGCAGGAGCTCAATAAAGCAGACTTGCCCATGGATGCCTTGCTTGAAGTTGAGTTCACACTGCAAACCCAGGTAGAGCGTTATGTTATTCCCGTTTTGCCGGCGCTCTCTGATCTTACGGAAGAGGTTAAGCAGGCCATGCCTGGCAATCATTTTTTACGTGGGTTGGAATCCACCCTGGTGACGCAACGCAGTCGCTTTAATCTACCCGCTAAACGTGTGGAGCGGCTATTATCCAATTTGGACAAATTGGCTCAGCGGGGAGATTTGGCGCTTCAACTGTAGGCTGGACCGGCATACAATGCGGCTTCGCTTTATGTTGTTTAAGGTTTGCTATGGAACTCACCGAACAGTTGCTGGGAGACAGTTCTCCTTATATTGCCAATTTGATCTACGATATCGACGTGAGAATGTTGTTCATTGAATTGCTGGATGGCCCAGAGAGCCAGAAATTGGTGCAGCGCGTGGTGTTTCCTGGGGTGGTGTCCTACAGTGAAACCAACCTGCTTAATGAGCCAGAAGACGATTCCATTGATGATGTGGTGAGTATTCAGCGGTTAGACAAAAACCGCGTCATACTCACCACTTATAAAAAAGAAATATTGCTGAACGTCAGTGAAGAGCCTTTCGTTGAAGCGATTGACTAAGGTTGCTGAATTGTGCCCATGGCTTCGCCCATGCGAACCCCAAGGCCTTCACTGAGTGCTTGATCCCATTCTACCTTGGCTTCCGCAAACAGAACGATTGCAGTGGAGCCAAGCTTAAATCGCCCCATTTCCGCACCTTTGGGTAATCGAATTTCCTCACGCTGCTGGTAATCATAGTGCTTGATTGTGGGCTTGTGGGGTGTGACCAGCCCTTCCCAGACCGTTTCGATACTGGCTACGATCATGGCGCCAACCAATATTACAACCATGGGTCCCATATCGGTCTCGAACAAGCAAACCACTCGCTCATTGCGGGCAAATAGCCCCGGCACCTGTTGGGCTGTTAGGGTATTAACGGAGAAAAGCTTGCCCGGCACATGTATCATTTTTTTTAACGTGCCCCCATAGGGCATATGTACCCGGTGGTAATCCTTGGGTGAAAGGTACACTGTGGCAAAGTGTCCATTACGGAATTGGGCGGCCATGGATTCATCGCCTCCCAGTAGCTGAGATAGGCTGTAATAATGGCCCTTGGCCTGAAAGATTTGATCATCGCGTATGGGCCCCAGCTGGCTGATTGCGCCATCCGCAGGGCAGGCGATACCTTGTTCCGCAATGGGGCGCACGCCTGGCTTTAGGGCGCGGGTGAAAAAATCATTGAAGCAGGCAAATGCATGGGGGTCTTCCTGCTCAGCAATGGACATGTCAATGCCGTAGCGTTTCAAGAAAAAATCAATAAGCCCGTTTTTTATGGGTGGCCAGTGTGATTCTGCCAGTAAGCCGATGGCCCGGGAAAGAAGGTGTTGCGGTACCAAGTACTGGGGCAACACTTTTAATCTGTCTAGTGCGGGGTGGGGCATTTAATTATTCGCCTGTGTGGAGTCGAGTTCTATGGGGGTGTCAGGATCATTACCCCATTCAGACCAGGCGCCCGGATAAGCTCTTATGGAGGGAAAGCCTAAAATCTTGCCCAGCAAATAGGTAAACGCGGAGCGGTGGTGTGCCTGGCAGTGGGTGATGATATTTTTATCTGCTGTAATGCCCAGTGCTGCCAATTCTTGCCTTACTGTTTCCAGATCGAGAATTCGAAACCCCTGGTTGGGGTCCATGGCACGGGTCCATTCATAATTTACGGCTCCTGGCATGTGACCATTTTGGGCAGCAGAGGGGCGTAAACCAAAGTACTCTTCCGGTGATCGAGCATCCCAAATTACCCAGTTTGGGTCCTGCAAGTGGCTTAAAATGCCAGCTTTATCAATCATGGGTTCGCTGCGGTAGGAAATGGAGAGCTGGGTGGCTGTAGCTATGGCGGCCTCCGTTTGCAGGGGTCTTTGCTGTCGTGCCCAGGCCTGCAGCCCGCCGTTGAGATAGGAGTAATTGGCGTGACCAATCACATCCAGTGTCCACAGTAGGCGCCCGGCCCAACCACCACCCTCATCATCGTAGGCCACCACGTGGTGTTGGGGCGTTAACCCAATTGCACCCAGCGCATGGGCAATTTGCTGCGGTGCTGGTAGCTTTCCCGGAGCCGGTGCCTGGCCCAGCATCAAGTGGGAATAGGGCAGATGTAAAGCTCCAGGAATATGGGCTGCAGGGTACTGTCCGGGTCGGCAAAGGTCCACAATGAGAAGTTGAGGATGGCCCAGCAGCGGTTGCAGCTGTTCAGGCTCGATAAGAATGGGCAGCTCGTTTACAGTCATGGAGTAACCTTCACTTTAGATAGCAGGCAAGTTTACTCAAGCAAGATCATGAAAGCCACGCTGGAAGCGATGGCTTAGGGTTTTTCTCCTGTTTGTTTGTTGTGGGTGGGCTTGGAGCGGGTGATCAGATACTTGCTGCAGCTGGTGCAGGTTGCTTTAAATATCTTATATTCGGCATCGGACAGTCCCACCGGCGAATCCAACCCCCTGTCGGCATAAAGCACGCCATAGGCGCCACCATAATCGAACAGTGACATGAGAAAATACTCATCGGTTTGATTGGCAAGCTTGAAGTTGCCCGGTACAAGGCCCGCCACTGATGTCTTGCGGTCTGGGCTCATCCAAACGGCGGCGGGTTTGGACAGGAGTTGTGTGAATAGATTGGTGGGTTGTAGTTTGACCGCGAAATGTTTCAGGGCGGGGATATCATCGCAACCTTGGGCATAGAAAGCCTTTACACGATTTTCGTCCTTTTCCAATTTTGCCACCACCACCCGTTGCAGGTTGCTGCACCTGTAAAGTGCGTTGACGCCAAATTGAATAGCTTTTAGCTCAGATGAAAAAGGATCCGGCTGTTGATTCAGCTCTTGTAGCAGTCGTTCAAATTCCTGACGCTTCTCGTAACTTTCAAAGCCCGCATATTGGGTTAAAGGTTTCTCTGGTGCCTGGGGTTTTGGCGCATTGAGGATGCTGTTCCGGTCCAGGCCCTCTGGTAGGTTTTCGCTGTGTATACCGATGTTTTTAAGTTCCGGCTTAGTTGCCTTTGGCGCCGGATCGGAAGACACGGTTGCAACTTTCGGTGTGGCTTTGTTGCTGGTTCTGAGCTTGGCTACTGCCTGTTGTAACTGTTGCTGGTTCCTGATGCGCCGTCTTTGCCGGGGTCTGACCGGCCAGAGAAGTCCGTTGGCGGGGCTTTGCGTGCCCGCCAGATACCACTTTTGCGCTGCCTGGATGGCTGTGTTTTTACAGTGTGATTCGGTTTCTTCCAGAGCAAGGTCAAGGTAAGCGGCGATGACTTTAAGCAAGCGCAGAGTCTGGTGAGAATACCAGTCACGTTGGGTCTGTTGTGCCAGATTATTACTTAGGGTAATGGCAAGAGCAGGAGTATTCACCAAGGTGCCGTCGGGTGTTCTGTTGGCAATACGATAGTTGGGGTCGCCCAGTGCAGCGCTGGCGCTGCGAAGAAGAAAGCCTGGCTTGGGCAGTTGTTTACTGTCTAGGGCATTGATGATGAGTTCTGGAAAATGCCAGCGTTCAGCCAGCCCCAGGGCAATGTCTTCTCGGCTGCACCCTAAAACCGCCTGTTCGGCTTCAATCAGTGGAATCTGCTCCCGCTGAAAAAGAGTATAAATAATACTCATTTCTCGGTGGGCAAAGCGCCATAGGCACCAAGTGGGAACACCGTAAAGCAGTGATGCCAAAAACAGAGAATCCGGAGTGGATTGTTTGCGAATTTGTGCCCAGCTGGCGGCTTGTTCTGCAGCGTGCAGGCTGGTGTTAATGGCTTGGAAATAGCGATAGTCTTTGGCGTGGTTGGGGTCACCTTTTGCAGCTTTAAATTGGCGCAACAGGATGCGCATTTTGTCCAAACCCAGCATGGAAACGCAGTGGTTTGGATTGCTCAAAATGCCGGCGGCGTGGTCTTTATACTGGCGGTTGCACTCTCTTATTACATGGACCCGCAGCACCGGGTCCCGAGCTACCACCTCTGCAATGGCGTAAAGGGATACATCTTCGTCCTTGAGCAGTTGCGCCAGGCCGCGAGCGCTGGACGGCAGAACCGGGAGCAGCTGATCGTCCAGGATTGCGAGCCAGTTGTTTAGGCCTTTGGGCTCCGGTAGTTGAGTCATTATGTTAGTGGTGGCTGGTTCGGTTTCATCATACTGATATAACTATAGACCGAAACCAGGCCCGCTGGGTGGTTACACACTAGCGCTGGACCGTTAGCGGTTGTGCTTTTTCGCGTACAATTATTATATAAATCATAGGTTTCGCGGCCATTAAACTGCGAACTCAGACCGTATATTACAAAGCGACACAAAAACTGACTTGCTGTCAGCTTTGCTCAATTACTAAGATGGTAGTCGATCGGCAATTGAGGCCTTGCCGCTGGCGCCTGCCACATTGCGTTGTTTTATATATAAAAACGAGAATAACTATATGAAAAAAATTGACCGTCGTAAGTTTCTCGGGGGGGCGGCCGCGGTTGCTGCTGGCTCTACCATTCCCACTAAATCTGAAGCTGCCTATGGCAGAAGAACCACTCGATCTGAAGAGCGAGCAGTGATTATTGGCTCTGGCTTCGGGGGTGGCATAAGTGCTCTGCGTCTAGCCCAGGCGGGAGTAAAAGTTCTGGTGCTTGAAAAAGGCCGTTGGTGGCCCACTGGTCCCAATTCCAATACTTTCCCCAGCGCCATGGTGCCCAGTAAAAAGCTGCTTTTCTATACAGCATGGCCCGAATATGCCGGCTTTCGAATTGGTATAGCACCTTACGCGGGCATCCTTGAAGCCATGGCATCTCCCACCCACACCATTGTCTCCGCCTGTGGTGTGGGAGGCGGCTCCCTGGTGTATCAGGGTATGACATTGCAGCCTACAGAAAAGAACTTTACGGATTGGTTTCCTTCTGGCATTGATTACCAGGAAATGGACGAAGTCTACTACCCCCGCGTGGCGGAGATGTTGAAGATTAAAACCGCGCCAGATGAGTTAATTAACAGCAAGACCTACAAAGCTGCACGCATTTTTGCACAGCGGGTACAAGATGCGGGATACGACATAACCAAGATACCCATGCCCATTGATTGGCAGTTTGCGTTGGATGAGCTGGAAGGAAAAATGAAGCCTTCTTACACCAATGGCGACTGCGCTATGGGGGTAAAAAATGGTGGTAAACATTCGGTTGACGTTACCTACATTGATCAGGCCTTGGCCACCGGTAACGTAAGGGTGGAAGCCTTGCATCATGTGCGTGAGATAGAACGGGATGATGATGGCTCCTGGCTGGTTTATGTGGATCGCACTACCCTGCGTGGTACCGTGTTGGAGCACAAAATCATTAAAACCCCCACTCTGATCATGTCTGCGGGCACGGCCAACACCAACAAATTGCTGCTCAGCGCGGCGGGTGAAGGCAGGATCACTGATCTGCCTGATGAGTTAGGTCAGGGTTATGGTACCAACGGTGACCAGATTTACATTTGGAATAAAATGCCGGAAAACCCTGGTCCACGTCAGGGCGGTCCGGTTATTTACGGCAGTCGTGAATGGGATGATCCTAACCAACTGGCAAACACCATCATCCAGGCTTCCATACCTCCCATACAGCCTGGTCGTAGTTTTGATGCCTCCATACCTTCTTCATTGGTGCCTGGTTTGGCCCCTACTATGGTAACCGACCCCACCATCGAAGGTACTCGTGCCACCATGTTAGTTGGATTCGGTGTCAGTGAAGATCGCGGCCATTTTGCTTACAACCCAGAGAAAGGTCGGGTGCAGTTGCACTGGCCTGAGAATGGTGACGCCGCAGTGGCTGCCCGTATTCATGAGCGTATATCCGCTGTTGCGGGGCCTGAAAGCCAGCTGATCAACACCAATAAAGCGGTTAACAGCACTTGGCACCCCTTGGGTGGCGCCTGTATGGATGTGGTGTGCGATCTGGATGGCCGAGTTAAGGGTCAGAAGGGATTGTATGTACTGGACGGTGCCTTGATGCCAGGAACCACTGCGGCTTGTAATCCATCCATGACCATTGCCGCCATCGTGGAAAGAGCCATGGACCGGATTGTTCAGAACGACGTAGGTACTATTATCTAAGTCGTTGGTGCTGGGTTAAAGGAAAGGGGCTATGGATTGAAAGTCCTGAGTGGGAATCTCAATGACAAACTCGGTTCCTTTACCCAGCTCGCTTTCCACTTTGATTGAGCCTCCCATTCGCTTAACCAGTTGGTGAGCGATGGGAAGCCCCAATCCCGTACCCTTGGTTCGATGGCTCAGTGGGTTGGTGACCTGCTCAAACTCCTGAAAAATCTTTTTCAGGTCACGTTTATCTATACCCACTCCCTGATCCACTACCCGTATCTCCAGGGTCAGTTCTTTGGTTTTCGCTTGTATAGTGACTGACTTACCTTGTGGTGTAAATTTGATGGCGTTGGCCACAATATTGATTAGTACCTGTGCGATTTTTTGTTCATCCCCCAGCAGGCTATCCGGTAGATGGGTGTCCACGTCCAGAACCAATTCAACTTGATGTTTCTCCGCCTCAACGGAGTTAATGTAAAGCACTTCCTGCAACAGTGTGTGGGGGTCAAAGGGTGCCGCGTTGTAATTGAGTTTATTGGCATTGAGCTTTGATAGATCCAGTACATCGTTAATCAAGTTGTTCAAATGCTTTGATGCTAACTGAATGGACTCCAGTCCCTCTTCAACGAAAGCCGGTAGCTCTAATTTTGTTATTCGCTTAAGCAACTGAGTACTAAACCCGGATATGGCATTTAACGGCGTGCGCATTTCGTGATTGATATTGGCCAGGAAGCGTTGGTTGTGTTGTGACATTTCTTTAATGGCCACATTTTTTTCCAGTAACTCTTGGTTTAGGCGAATGGATTCACCGTACATCTTGCGCAGTTCCAGCAAATGAACGGTATGCTTGGATAAGGTTTTAATGGCTTTAAGTTGGGTTTGATTTAGCGTTCTTGGTTCAGTGTCGATAACACAAAGGGTACCAAGTTTGTGGCCAGAAGGAGTAATTAACGGTGCGCCGGCATAAAACCGAATATGGGGCTCGCCTTGCACCAAGGGGTTAGCTTTGAAGCGTGGGTCTAATAATGCGTTTTCAACAATCAGAATATCGTCAGCCAGTATGGCGTGGGCGCAGAAAGCCAGATCACGGTGAGTTTCTTCTGCGTTTAAGCCCAGTTTGGCTTTAAACCACTGGCGATCCTTGTCCACCAGGCTTACCAGTGCAATGGGGGCTTGGCATAGCTGCGCTGCCAGCTCAATGATATCGTCGAAATTAGCTTCTGCACCCGTGTCCAGCACTTCATACTGGCGTAGGGTGTCTAAGCGTTCATGTTCGTCTTCGGGAATGGGAGCGATGATCACAGGTTGCCTTCCTGTTGCTAGGAGCTTTCTTCAAGCCCCCTAAGAATAGCAAAATAATTTTCCAGTCGCTGGCTGTTCACATGGCCATCATCCACGGCCTGCCTGAGCGCGCAACCGGGCTCTTGTTGGTGTTTGCAATCACGAAACTTACATTGAAAGCGCCAGGGCTCAAAATCTCTATAACCGTCGATAACGCTGTTTGGCTCTAAATGCCAGAGGCCGAATTCCCGGATACCGGGTGAGTCGATTAGATCACCACCGCTTGGAAAATGGAACAGCCTGGCGTTTGTGGTGGTGTGTCGCCCTAATTTTGAGCCTTCTGAAAGGGCGCCCACCTTGGCGTTCACATCTGGCAGCAGTGCGTTCACCAAGGAGGATTTTCCCACACCGGATTGACCCACAAAAACTGACGTTTTTTGATCCAGCAGTTCCTTTAACTGCTCCAGTCCGAAATGGGTGGTGGCAGAACATTCCCATACAGGGTAGCCAATATCCCGGTATATATTCAGTAGAGCCTCAATGGCCACTTCATTCATCTCATTAATCAAATCGGTTTTGTTGAGCAGGATTTTGACATTCAAGTCCTGTAGTTCGGCTGCCACCAGGTAACGATCTATCAGCATGGTTGAGGGGGCCGGTTCCGGAGTAATCACCAACACCATAAAATCGATGTTAGCGGCAGTGGGCTTTAATACTCCCCTGGGATTGGGGCGTGACAGGATGGAGCTACGGGGCAACACAGTCTCAATCACGCCATAGCCACTGTCTGATTGCCGCATTACCACCTTGTCGCCGGCGACGATGGCACCCACATTGGCTCGAAAGTGGCATTGCACGGTTTGGTTGGGGTGCTGATTGGGTTCCACTTCTACAAATGTGCCAAAGTGGCTCACCACTAAGCCTTCTTCTTCGTCGCCCAGGTCGCCGTCGGTCTCGCTTATTTTATTGGCTTTTTTCGCCATTCTGGCGGCTTTTTCCGCTTGTACTTTTTCGATTCGCCAAGCTTGACGGCGGGTGAGTTTGCGTTTGCTCATAAAGGCCTATAGGGTCACAATTCGCTATCTAGGCTATTCTACTTTAATGAGTTGCTTGCACAACTGGGGATGTTTCTAGGGCTATTCTCCTAACGAGGGGGTGTCGGGGTGTTTCCAGGGCACTTTTACGCAGCCGAGCATCGCAAGATTAAGCGGGTGAAGCCAGGGAGTGTTTGAGCGCGAAGCGCGAGTTGCCCTGGCGCCGCTTAATCTGAGAAGCGCAGGGTAGCCGAAGGCCAAGTATCCGTGCCCTGGAAACACCCCGATACCCCCGTTTGGCTGCCACACTTTTTGAAAATAAGGACCACTGATGACCACTGACCGCAAAAATAATCTGATCTGGATCGACTTGGAAATGACCGGGCTGGATCCCGACAGCGACGTGATTATTGAAATCGCTACCATTGTTACGGATGCGGATTTGAATCTGCTGGCAGAAGGCCCGGTATTGGCGGTTCATCAGAGCGATGAAACCCTGAACAAAATGGACGAGTGGTGCACTACCCAGCATGGTAAATCCGGGCTTACCCAAAGAGTGAAAGACAGTCAGGTCAATGAGCAGCAGGCGGAGCAGGCTACCCTGGAATTTCTTAGCCAGTGGGTGGATGGCCGGGCTTCGCCCATGTGTGGCAACAGCATTTGTCAGGATCGCCGTTTTCTTTATCGCTACATGCCGAAGCTGGAAGAGTACTTTCACTACCGCAATCTGGATGTGAGCACGTTAAAAGAATTGGCCCGGCGTTGGAATCCTGCTGCCATGGAAGGATTCAAGAAATCCGCCACCCATTTGGCGCTGGATGATATTCGCGAGTCCATTGCGGAGTTGAAGCACTATCGTGAGACTTTTATCAAAAGCTGATCCAAAGCCCACTGAATATGTTCCTTCACCATATCTGTAGCCACGGGCAGTTGCGCGCGTAATGCGTCCACTGCCTGTGGTGAGTAAGGCCCATTACCCAACCCCACCGCTAAATTCCGCAACCAGCGTTGATAACCAATCCGTCTTATGGCTGAGCCCTCTGTTTTTTTAAGAAAGGTTGCTTCATCCCATAAAAACAATTCAACTAACGACGCATGGGCCAAAGGCTCTCGCGGTAAAAAATCCGGCTCTTGGGTGACTTTGGCAAATCGATTCCAAGGACACACCAGTTGGCAATCATCGCAGCCGAATACCCGGTTGCCCATGGGTTTGCGTAGGGCTTCGGGAATGGGGCCGTGTAACTCGATGGTGAGGTAGGAAATACAGCGGCGTGAATCCAATTGGTAGGGTGCCACAATGGCTTGAGTGGGGCAGATATCAATACAGGCCTGACAGGTGCCGCAGTGTTGGTGCACCGGTTCATCCACGGGCAAAGGCAGGTCGGTGTAGATTTCTCCTAGAAAAAACCAGGACCCGGCTTCACGGTCCAGCAGTAACGTATGCTTGCCAATCCAACCTAAGCCCGCTTGCTCTGCAAGGGCTTTTTCCAGCACCGGGGCGCTGTCCACAAAGGCGCGGTAGCCAAAAGGGCCAATTTGTTGTTCCACCTTTTTGGCCAGGTTTGTTAAACGCTTGCGTATCAGCTTGTGGTAATCCCGACCCAAGCTATAGCGGGAAATGTAGGCTTTGCTGTTGTCGTTCAGTATTTCTTTAATACGGCTGTCGGCGGGCAAGTAATCCATTCGAGCTGTTATCACTCGAATAGTGCCCGGTTGTAACAGGTCTGGTCGGCTGCGTTTGCTGCCATGGCGTGCCATGTAGTCCATTTCACCGTGAAAGTTGGCCTCCAGCCAGCGCTCTAAATGGCCTTCGTGTTTTCCTGTGTGGGCGGGGCTAATGGCAATTTTCTGAAAGCCCATTTGCTGCCCCCAGAATTTTATTTGTTGCACCAGCTTTGGGTAGTCCAAAGTCTGAGCGTCAGGTGAGGCGTTGTGTTTTGAATCAGTCATTAGAAGTGACAAAACCAATGTTATAAAATGCGCTCTTTATCTTGCCCTTGATTAAGGAAATGCGCCGTGACCGTTGAAACGTCCAAACAGTATACCAGCCAATTGCCTTCTTCCCTTTATCTTGCAGCCGGTGTTCGTGAGCTTGACCGAATTGCCATTCAGGAACAGGGCATAGCGGGTTTTGATTTGATGAGCCGAGCGGGGCAGGCGTGCTTTGACTTAATGCGTGATCGCTGGCCTGACGCCACCCGTATTGTGGTTTTTTGCGGTGCCGGTAACAACGGCGGTGACGGCTATATCGTTGCCGCATTGGCCGAGAAAGCCGGCTTGGAGGCCCACGTGATTCAGTTGGGCAATACCAATAAAATCCAAGGTGATGCCCTTACCGCTTTCGAGTTCGCGGAAAGCGCGGGCGCTTCTTTCGAGCCCTTTAATGAAGAGTTAAGCTTCGCAGGCGATGTGGTGGTGGATGCGTTGCTGGGCACGGGGCTGAACGGTGCTGTGCGCCCTGACTGCGCGGCTGCCATAGAGAAGATCAATAGTAGCGGCTTGCCGGTGTTGGCGGTGGATATACCGTCGGGTCTTTGTTCGGATACCGGCGTAGTGCTGGGTACCGCAGTGAAAGCGGATTGTACCGTAAGCTTTATTGGCCTGAAGCAAGGCATGTTCACAGGCCAGGCTCCTGACTATGTGGGCGAGGTGGTGTTTGCCTCTTTGTCGGTTCCCAAAGTGGTGTTGGATCAGGTGCCTGCGGACGCCAGGTTGGTGGGAGCGAGTCATGTGGCCCAATGGTTGCCGCCACGCTCCAGGCTGTCCCACAAGGGTAAAAATGGCCATGTATTGGTCATTGGTGGTGATCTCGGTATGGGCGGCGCTGTGGCCATGGCGGCGGAAGCCGCAGGCAGAGTGGGCTGCGGCTTGATTTCTGTGGTAACACGGCCCCAGCATATTGCCTCCATTTTGGCTCGTCGGCCCGAGTGTATGGTTCTGGGCCAGGAAACCGGGGGTAATATCGCTCCACTGTTGGCCAAAGCCGATGTAATTGTGGTTGGGCCCGGAATAGGACAGCAGGAGTGGGGTAAGCACCTGTTGCGACAGGCGCTGGCAACCAATTTACCCCTGGTGTTAGATGCCGATGGTTTGAACTTACTTGCCCAATGGAGGCAGGAAGGTTTGCAGATAGCCAAACGGGGTAATTGGGTATTAACGCCACATCCAGGAGAGGCGGCCCGATTGGCGGGCGAAGCCCAGGTTGATTCCCAGCAGGATCGGTTTGAAGCGGTTCGTCACCTACAGCAGATGTACGGTGGCTCGGTGGTGCTCAAGGGGGCTGGCAGCTTAATTGCGGAGCAGAATGGCTCGGTCTGGGTGTGCCATTCCGGTAATCCGGGAATGGCCAGTGGTGGTATGGGTGATGTGTTGAGCGGTGCTATTGGTGGTCTATTGGCCCAGGGGCTTGACTTGGGTAAGGCGGCCGCAACCGGTGTATGGGTCCATGCCGCCGCAGGGGACCGGGCCACCCAACAGGGTGGGCAGCGGGGCTTGTTGGCAACGGATTTGATGCCCCACATGAGAAAATTGGTTAACCAATAGTTAGTGGCGGCCATATGACAACAGATACATTATGCCTTGATGTTAATACAGAAGCTGATACTCAGGAGTTGGGAGAGCGGTTGGCCCAGGGGCTGCGCCTTGGGGGCATTATCTACCTGGAAGGTGACTTGGGTGCGGGCAAGACCACGCTCAGCCGCTTTTTGATTCAGGCTTTGGGTCATTCAGGTTCGGTTAAGAGTCCAACCTATACCCTGGTGGAACCCTATCAGATCGGTGAGTTGGCGGTTTACCACTTCGACCTATACCGACTGTCAGACCCTGAAGAATTGGAGTTTATGGGGATAAGGGATTATTTTGCGGATGGCGTTGTCTGTTTGATTGAGTGGCCTGAGCGAGGTGGGGATCGGATTCCCGCTGCGGATTTGGTGGTCACACTGAACCGGGTAAAGGATGGTAACCATCAGCGTCGGGCCCAAGTCAAAGCCATCGGCAAAAAGGGCCAAAACCTGTTAGGCGAATTAACGAAAATTTGACCGTAAGATAAAAAAAGCCTAAAAAGAGAGATGGACAAAGCCAAGTAAGCTCATGAGGTTAGGACGAAGATTGAAACAGAGTATGAAGAAGTCATGGCAGCCTTTTTTGCGTTCGGTGGTGATATTGCTGCTGGCCATCAATGGGGCAAATATTTGGGCTAAGGAAACCATCAAAGGGGTGAGGGCGTCGAACTCTGGCAACGATACCCGGGTGGTGTTTGATCTCACTGGCCCGGTAAAGCACCACCTGTTTACCCTCAGTAACCCGGACCGGGTGGTAATCGATATCCCCAATACCAATAAAAGCGCTGCACTGGATTTGGCTACATTCAATGATGGCCCTCTCCGTAATGTGCGCAGCGCTCCACAGGCTAATGGTGACCTTCGGGTGGTGTTGGATCTCAATGGTAAGCTGAGGCCAAAAAGCTTTTTGTTAAAACCTAACCAGAACTATGGCTATCGTTTGGTCATTGATCTTAAGCAATTGGGCAGCTCTCCTGCGGTCAAGCCATTTAAACAGGCTCGGCCTGCGCCTAAACCCCCGGTCCACGAAGATTCCACCAGCGTATCCGGTGGGCGCAGCATTGTGGTGGCCATAGACGCGGGCCATGGCGGAGATGATCCCGGGGCCATCGGGCCAAGGGGCACCAAGGAAAAGGACGTGGTGCTGCAAATTGCCCGTCGCATTTACAATGTGCTTAAGGCCGAAAAAGGCATCGAGCCAGTGATGGTGCGCAAAGATGATCGTTTTATTACCCTGGCAAATCGGCGCGAGATAGCGCGCAAGCAGTATAAAGCTGATCTGTTTGTGTCCATCCACGCGGATGCTTTTGACAACCGAAAGGCCCGCGGAGCGTCGGTTTTCGCCCTGTCCCGTCAAGGCGCCACAAGTACACTGGCTAGGGTGTTGGCGGAGAGAGAAAACAGAGTGGATGAGCTGGGCGGTGTTTCCATTGACCATAAGGATCCCATGGTGAATAAGGTGATCTACGATCTGGCCATGGACGGAAGTATGGAGCACAGCATTAAAGTGGGGGGTATGGTTCTGAGGGAAATGGGAACCGTAACCCGTTTGCATAAACCGCATTTGGAGCAGGCGGGGTTCGCCGTATTGAAGTCCCCCAATATCCCCTCCATCCTGGTGGAAACGGGGTTTATTTCTAATCCCTCCGAGGAGAGTAAATTACGTTCGCAAAAACATCAGATTAAATTATCAAGGGCGATCAGTCGCGGTGTTATTGCTTATTTTGATCAACATCCGCCACCTGGCAGCTACTTCGCTGCTCGTAAGCTGCTGCGTCAGGCGGCCAAGCACCGTATAGCCCAGGGCGAGACCCTATCAGAAATTGCGCAACGGTATCAGGTCAATATGGCGTCTTTAATGCGGTATAATGACCTCAAGAACCACCACATGATTCGAGTGGGTCAGGTGTTGCGTATTCCCAACTCCTGATTATCATCTGCTTAATTAAACCTGTGAATGAAGCCAGCTTGCTGGCTTCATTTCATTTACCAATGTGATACCAATGTGAGAACCCGATATTGGCAAAAATAAATCGCCTGTCCCCGCGCCTGTCTAATCAAATTGCCGCAGGAGAAGTGGTGGAAAGACCCGCTTCTGTGGTGAAAGAACTGCTGGAAAACAGTTTGGATGCGGGTGCCACTCGCCTGGAATTGGATATCGAGCAGGGCGGGGTGAAACTGATTCGTGTGCGTGATAATGGAGGTGGCGTTGAGCAGGATGATTTGCCTTTGACCATTGCCCGTCATGCCACCAGCAAAATCCATGATCTGGATGATTTGGAAGGGGTGGCGACTTTGGGATTTCGTGGCGAAGCACTGGCCAGCATCAGTTCTGTAGCCCGCTTAAGTTTGATTTCCAGTGCCGATGAAACTGGAGCCGGTTGGCAGGTGCAGGCGGAGGGGCGCGATATGGAGGCGTCCCTGAGTGCCTCTGCCCACCCCAGAGGCACCACGGTGGAAGTGCGGGATTTGTTTTTTAACACACCGGCGCGGCGTAAATTTCTGCGCACGGAAAAAACCGAATTCAACCACCTGGACGAGGTGGTGAAGCGGCTGGCTTTGGGGAATTTCAACGTGGGCTTCCAGTTACGCCATAACCAGCGGCTGGTGCATAGCCTAAAGCCTGCGCTCAGTGAGCAGGAGCAGGATCGCCGGGTGGCGGCATTGTGCGGGCCAGCGTTTATAGAAAACGCGGTACGAATGGATACTGAAGTGGGAGAGCTTCGGCTTTGGGGTTGGTTAGGGCTGCCTACTTTTTCCCGCAGTCAGGCGGATTTACAGTATTTCTTTGTTAATGGCCGAGTGGTTAAGGATAAGGTGGTGAACCACGCGGTGCGACAAGCCTATCGCGACGTGATGTATCACGGTCGTCATGCAGCCTTTGTATTGTATCTGGAGTTGGACCCAAAAGGGGTAGACGTTAATGTGCACCCAACCAAAAACGAAGTACGTTTTCGAGAAAGCCGCCAGGTTCACGATTTCTTGTTTCGGTCATTGCATCGTGCCATAGCGGAGCTAACACCGGACCACATGAAGTCCCAGGGGATGCCGGTGGCATCCACACAAATGGAGTCTGAGCTGGTATCGCCTCACGGTAGTGTTGCATCCCCGACATTAAGTGGCGGAGCGGGAGAAATGCGTCAGCAAAACACCCTATCTTTTCAAAGTCGAACTGGCAGTGGCAGTGTTTCGCCAGCCCAGGTGGCAGAAACCATGGGTGCCTATTCCCGTTTTCATCCGGACTCCGATCAAGCCCAGGCCATGGGTTTGAATGGGGATGCCCCATCCATGGATGATGATCCCCAATCGGTTCCGCCCCTGGGTTTTGCCTTAGCCCAACTGCACGGGGTTTATATCCTGGCCCAGAATCGGGAAGGGTTGGTGCTGGTGGATATGCATGCTGCCCATGAGCGAATAACCTATGAGCGTCTTAAAAACAGTTGGCAGCAGGATAAAATCCGAGCCCAACCGTTGCTGGTGCCTCTGACCCTGGCGGTGAGCAGCAAGGAAGCGGACTGTGCGGAAGAACACGGGGATTTGTTTCAGCGTTTGGGTTTTTTGATTCAGCGGGCCGGCCCTGAAAGCATACTGGTGCGTGAGTTGCCCATTCTATTGCGCAATGGCAACACTGAAAGCCTGGTAAGGGACGTGTTGTCGGATATTGTTGCCCAGGGCAGCAGTGATCGAATTGACGAAAGCCTTAACGAATTGCTTGCCACCATGGCTTGCCATGGGTCCGTGCGTGCCAATCGTAAGTTAACTGTACCAGAAATGAACGCCTTGCTGCGGGATATGGAAGTGACTGAACGCAGTGGTCAATGTAACCATGGCCGGCCCACCTGGACCCAGCTATCCATATCGGAGCTGGACAAATTATTTTTGCGGGGGCGCTGATGTCAGACCCTGTCACCGGTCCGGACCCCAATAAACCCTGGGCCATATTTCTTATGGGGCCCACCGCTTCTGGTAAAACCGCTTTGGCGGTGGAGCTGGTGCAACGCTTCCCCATGGATATTATCAGTGTGGATTCGGCCTTGATTTACAAAGGTATGGACATTGGCACCGCAAAACCGGATGGGGATACCCTGGCCAAAGCACCCCACAGGTTGATTGATTTTTTGGATCCGGCAGAGAGTTATTCTGCAGCCGACTTTCGCCGTGATGCTCTGGTGGAAATGGCAGACATCAGAAATCAAGGCCGGATCCCGCTGTTGGTGGGCGGGACCATGCTGTATTTCAAAGTGTTACGTGAAGGGATTGCAGCACTACCAGCGGCTAACCCGGTAATTCGTCAGCAAATTTTGGCATTGGCGGAACAGAGGGGGTGGCCCCACGTTCACGAACAGTTGCAGCAGGTTGACCCCAGGTCGGCGGCCCGGTTGCATCCCAATGACAGCCAGCGTATTCAGAGAGCGTTGGAAGTCTATCGCGGAACCGGAAAAAGTCTTTCCCAGTGGCAAGCGCAACAAAAAAATGAACAATGTCCTTTCAATATAGTCAATATAGCCATTAGTCCAACAGACCGGGCTGTTCTGCATGATAGAATCGCACAGCGATTTCGCGAAATGTTGACCCTGGGTTTGTATGATGAGGTCAAGGGACTTTATGAGCGTGGTGACCTCCAACCCGAGATGCCTTCCATGCGCGCCGTGGGATATCGGCAGGTGTGGGATTGTCTGGATGGCAAAATAAGCTACGCTGAAATGGAGGAGCGAGGGATTATCGCAACTCGTCAGTTGGCGAAACGCCAGATAACCTGGTTACGAAGTTGGAGCGGCTTGCATTGGTTGGATTCCAGCGAGGCAAATTTAATGCAAAAGGTCTTGAAAATTTTGCCCCTGGAAGACATGCTATCAAAGCCGACGTTATCTGGTTGAACCTATTTGTTTGACTGTTTTGAGATCTTTTAGCCCGAGTTTGGGCCACAAAAAGGAGAAAAATTATGTCTAAGGGGCATAGTCTACAAGACCCTTTCCTAAATGCTTTACGTAAAGAACGCATTCCCGTATCTATCTTCCTGGTTAACGGCATCAAATTACAGGGCCAAGTAGAGTCTTTTGACCAATACGTGGTCCTATTGCGAAATACTGTGAATCAAATGGTGTATAAGCACGCCATTTCCACAGTGGTACCCGCCCGCAATCCTCGTGCCCACAGCGGTGAGCGCGGTGGTCACGAAGGCGGAAACAGCGACGCAGGGATATAAAATCCAAGCACGTCAGCTGATTTGCCCTGGTCCAAACCGAGAGCAAGATCCTCGTTAAATGGAATCACTGTTCGACCGTCCGCAAAGCGGGGAACGTGCCGTGCTGGTGCACGTGGACTTCCCCCAAGAATTTGAAAGCGAAGATTTGCAAGAATTCGAAATGCTGGTGGACTCCGCAGGTGCCTACAACCTGGGAGTGCTCCGTGCTGCCCGTCAATCACCCAGCCCCAAGCTCTTTATAGGCCAGGGCAAAGTGGAAGAGCTACACGGGTTGGTAAAGCAATTTGAAGCGGATTTGGTGATTTTTAACCACTCCCTATCCCCCACCCAGGAGCGAAATCTTGAGCGGGAGCTGCAGTGTCGAGTGCTTGATCGCACCGGGCTCATTCTAGATATCTTTGCCCAGCGGGCCAGAACCCACGAGGGAAAGTTACAGGTGGAGCTGGCCCAGCTAGACCATCTTTCCACTCGTCTGGTTCGTGGTTGGACCCACCTGGAGCGCCAGAAAGGGGGTATAGGGCTGCGTGGCCCCGGCGAAACTCAGCTCGAAACTGACCGCAGATTGTTGCGCGCCAGAGTGAAGCACATTCGTCAGCGCCTGCTGAAAGTGCGTAAGCAGCGGGATCAGGGCAGACGAGCGCGAAAGAAAGCGGAAATCCCCACGGTTTCCCTGGTGGGTTATACCAATGCGGGTAAGTCTACTCTATTCAATCGCCTTACCGAATCTGAGGTTTATGCGGCGGATCAGCTGTTCGCCACTTTGGACCCCACTCTGCGCAAGATTGAAATTCCGGATTTAGGGAATTTAATTTTGGCGGACACGGTTGGATTTATCCGTCATCTCCCCCATAAACTGGTTGAGGCGTTTCGTGCCACCCTTGAAGAAAGTCGTGAAGCGGATTTTCTGCTCCACGTGGTGGATGCCTGCGCGGAAGAGCGGGAAGACAACATATTTCAAGTGAACGAAGTTCTACAGGAAATAGAAGCCCATGACGTTCCCCATTTGATGGTCTATAACAAAATTGACTTGATGGGAGACTTTGCTCCAAGGATTGACCGCAACGATTTGGGAGAACCGGAATCGGTTTGGTTGTCTGCACAAACCGGAGCAGGCCTGGATCTGCTTAAGCAGGCTTTAAACGAGCGCTTAGGCCGCCGAATGGTGGAAGGGACCTTGCGATTGTCTCCGGATATGGCGGCGGTACGTGCCCACTGTTACGGTTTAAAAGCTGTACAAGCGGAAGAATCAGACCCAGAAGGTAACAGCCTTTTGGTTATTAGAATGCCGGAAAAATCCTGGTTACAGATGCTGAAACGATTTCAATTAGAACCGGAACGTATACTGGAAAGGGATGTCGGCTTGCGAAATTAGTGTCTTTCGGAATAATAGACCTACTATAAACGACTGAGATGCAATACTATTTGCCATGCTAGAAAATCAACAACGGAGCAATTATGGCTTGGAATGAGCCCGGTGGTGGGCGCAATAATCAAGATCCATGGCGAGGCCGCGATGGGCGTGGTCAGTCAGACCTCGATGAAGTGATCAAAAAACTGCAGGATCGATTTGGCGGAATGCTGGGCGGTGGCGGCTCTGGTAATGACAGTGGCGGCTTTGGCTTGTTATTTCTAGTGCTTGGGTTGGTATTGGTGGTTTGGTTTGTGTCCGGCTTTTACCGAGTGGAACAGGCCGAAGAGGCAGTGGTTCTGCGTTTTGGCAAATACCACGAAACCGTCAGTGCGGGCTTGCACTGGAATCCCTGGGGCATTGACACCGTAATGAAGGTGGATGTTAACCAGCGTAATTCCATGCCGGTTCGTGCAACCATGCTTACCGAAGACCAAAACATCGTGGATATTGATTTGCAGGTGCAATACGTGGTGCAAGACTCAAAAGCGTTTTTCCTGCAATCCAGCAATCCGGTGGACGCTTTGCGTAACTCGGTGGAGTCGGCGCTGCGACACGTGGTGGGCGGCAGCGAGATGGACCGGGTGTTAACCGATGGTCGTGAAGCTATCGCAGTTGAAGTGCATCAACGGCTACAGGAATATTTGGATCGATATAATACCGGGCTGCTCGTGGATAAGCTCAACATTGAAGATGCCCATCCCCCCAAAGATGTGAAAGCGGCCTTCGATGATGTAATTAAAGCCAAGGAAGATGAAGAGCGGGTTAAGAACGAAGCGCAAGCCTATGCCAACCAGGTGGTGCCAGAAGCCCGTGGTGAAGCGCAGCGCATGATTGAAGAAGCCAACGCCTACAAAGCAGAGGTGGTGGAAAGATCCAAAGGTCAGGCCAACCGTTTTGACCGCCTCTATGAAGAGTACAAGGTGGCTCCAGAAGTCACCCGTCGACGCTTGTATATAGAAGCTATGGAACAGGTGTACGGAAATAGTTCTAAGGTTATGGTGGATGTGGAAGGTGGAAATAACATGATGTACCTGCCCATCGACAAAATCTTGCAGGGCAATAAACAGTCTTCCATGTTGTCGCTTCCCAGCAGTTCATCGCAGCAGCAGTCTAAGTCCAGCTCCTCAAGTTCCACAGAAACCGTGCGTGGGTTAGACCGGCTTCGGCAGTCCCGTGAAAACCGATGGGAGAACCGCTAATGAATTCTAAAAGTACTTTGGTTCTCGCCGTTTTGGCTGGTATCGCACTAATGGTGTCCGCCTCTGTATTCACCGTGAAAGAGAGTGAGCGGGGCGTGTTGTTGAAGTTTGGTGAGGTGGTTAAAGAAGATCTTAAGCCCGGTTTACAGTTCAAATGGCCGGTTATGAATGAACCCCGATTGTTTGATGGTCGTATCCGTGTGCTTGAGATGCGGCAGGAAGAATACCTCACCCAGGAAAAGAAGCGTTTGATCGTGGATTCCTACGTGATGTGGCGTATCAAGGACGTTAAGCAATTCTATATCGCCACCGGTGGCGGTCTTGAAGCCCGGGTGCAGTTGTTGCTAGGGCCACGGGTAAACGAAGGGCTGCGAAACCAGTTTGGTGAGCGTACCGTTTATGAGGTGGTTTCTGGGGAACGTGAAGAGCTGGTAGTGGATCTCACCAACAGTATCGATGTGGCAGCCAAGAAAAACCTGGGTATTGAAGTGGTGGAAATTCGGGTTAACCGAATTGAGCTTCCCTCCAACGTGAGTGGGTCTGTATACGATCGTATGCGGGCGGAGCGGGAACGAGAAGCTCGAAGTCATCGGGCTCGTGGTAATGAGTTAGCGGAAGGGATCAGGGCGGCCGCCGATCGTGAGCGAACGGAAATTATCGCGTCCGCTTACCGTCAAGCGGAAGAGCTGCGGGGTGCAGGGGATGCGGAGTCTGCTGCAATATACGCCGCCGCTTACCAGAAAGACCCTGAATTTTATGGTTTTTATCGTAGTATGGAAGCCTATCGGGATGTGTTTAACACCAAGAACGACTTGATTTTGGTGCAGCCTGAGGGTGAATTTTTTCAGCATATGAAGACGGAGAAATAGCCGACTTCAGAAAAACCGCCAATCCGGTATAACCAGTACCAGTGAAGCGTGTTATCATAAGGAAACCGGGGCGATCCCCCGGTTTTTTTGTGGGCTCAATTTCAACAGCGAAGCATTATGTCAACCCTAGATCGATGGTTACTTCCCGATGGTATAGATGAAATCCTGCCGCCCCAGGCTGCGAAACTGGAGCACCTGCGTCGGGATCTACTGGATTTGTACCGTACCTGGGGTTACGAGCAGGTATTTCCACCATTGGTGGAGTATTTGGAATCCCTACTCACCGGCGCCGGCAATGACTTGGCGCTGCAGACCTTTAAGCTTACTGATCAGCAAACCGGCAGGCTTATGGGGCTTCGGGCCGATATGACCCCTCAAGTGGCTCGCATCGACGCCCATACTCTAAAGCGGCCCGGCGTGACCCGGCTTTGTTACGCCGGTCATGTGTTACATACCCGCCCCCAAAGTTTGGGTGCCAGTCGCAGTTTGATCCAAGTGGGTGCAGAAATATACGGCCACGCTGGCATTGAAAGTGACGTGGAGGTCATTGGCTTAATGCTGCAGACCTTAGCCATGGGAGGGTGTGACCAAATTCATCTGGATTTGGGGCACGTGGCCATCTACCGGGCTTTGGCGGAGCAGGCAGGGCTGGATGAAAGCCAGGAATGGCAGTTGTTTGAAATATACCAGCGCAAAGCGGTTCCCGAGTTGGAAGCCTTTTTGCAAGCCAACGTAAAAGACCCTAAGTTGCATTCCATGCTCAGGTCATTGGTAGAATTAGCTGGAAATGAGTCGGTATTGGATCGGGCTAAATCGGCGCTGGCAGAAGCCCCCCCTGGGGTGCTTTCGGCGTTGTCAGATTTGCGGAAAATCGCCAGTGCCATTGGCCAGAGTCATCCCCAGGTCACCTTGTATTTTGATCTAGGTGAGCTGCGTGGGTACCACTACCACACGGGGCCGGTTTTCAGTGCCTATGTGCCTGGGGTGGGGCAGGCCGTGGCTAATGGTGGACGATACGATCATATAGGCGAAGTATTTGGCCGTGCTCGTCCCGCTACAGGGTTCAGTACTGATCTTGTTCCCCTTATTTCAGGAGCGGATCTACCCCAAGAACCTGAGCGTGTTTATGCTCCACACAGCACAACACAAGATTCGGATTTGCAGCAGGCCATCGCCGACTTGCGTGCAAAAGGTCAGGTGGTGGTACAGGCCTTTGATGCCGGGCAAACACCACAAAGCCTGGACTGCAATCAACAGCTGATTCATGGCGATGATGGCTGGCAGCTTCTGCCGGTTTAATATTCACAGTAGTTTTCACAGGTTTTCAAAGAGATAAGCAATGGGCAAGAGCGTCGTTATTCTGGGCACCCAATGGGGTGATGAAGGCAAGGGCAAGATCGTCGATCTGTTAACAGATCGTGTGGCTTGTGTGGTGCGTTTTCAGGGCGGTCACAATGCGGGCCATACCCTGGTAATCGACGGAGTGAAAACGGCGTTACACTTAATTCCCTCCGGTATTCTTCGTGATGGGGTTAAATGCCTTATTGGAAATGGTGTGGTTTTAGCGCCCGATGCGCTGTTGAAAGAAATGGCGATGTTGGAAGAGCGCGGTGTCCCGGTGAGGGATCGGCTGCGTTTGAGCCCCGCCTGTCCTTTGATTCTTCCCTATCATGTGGCTTTGGATAAAGCCCGTGAAGTGGCCCGGGGCAAAGCCGCCATTGGGACCACCGGTCGTGGTATAGGGCCTGCCTACGAAGACAAAGTGGCCCGTCGAGGTTTACGCTTGGGTGATTTGTTTCACCGCGAGCGTTTCGCTTCCAAGCTGGGTGAGGTATTGGATTACCACAACTTTGCGCTTAAGCACTATTACAAAGCGGAAACCTTGGATTTTCAAAAGTTGCTGGATGAAACCATGGAGATGGGTGAGGATCTCAAGCCCATGGTGGCGGATGTGACTGAGATTTTACATCAGCATCGTCTGGCGGGAGACAACATCCTATTCGAAGGTGCCCAAGGTACTCTGTTGGACATTGATCACGGTACTTATCCGTTTGTGACATCTTCCAACACCAGCGCCGGTGGCACAGCCACAGGCTCGGGATTTGGCCCGTTGTTTTTGGATTATGTTATGGGCATCACCAAAGCCTATACCACCCGAGTGGGCTCCGGTCCGTTTCCCACGGAATTGTTTGACGAAGTGGGAGAGCACCTGAGAGAAAAAGGTCATGAATTTGGTACCACAACGGGTCGCACCCGTCGCTGCGGTTGGTTTGATGCGGTGGCCCTGCGTCGTGCCATGCAGATCAACTCCGTGAGCGGCTTATGTCTTACCAAGCTGGATGTGTTGGATGGATTGGATACCATCCGCATCTGTGTGGGTTACCAGGATAGCAACGGCAATGAAATTGACGCGTTTCCCGTTGACGCAGCGGATTACGATGGCTTGCAGCCCATTTACAAAGACGTTCCAGGCTGGAGTGAATCCACCTATGGAGTTAAAACCTTGGACGAGCTGCCTGCCAATGCCATTGAGTATGTAAAAACCCTGGAACACGCAGTGGGTGCCCCCATTGATATCATTTCCACTGGCCCGGATCGCAACGAAACCATTATTCTGCGCAACCCGTTTTGACTTGCATCGGTTTAAATAAATGCGGCCTGGCGACTTCGAAAGATGACCCGGTCGCACATGAGGTAACTTTTCTTAGCCGGATCTAACATTATTTCTTTGCCCACTTGTCTGACTATTTTTAGTACGTACTTAAGTCCAGGCTTTACAAAGTAACCCGGCGTTTTTGGAACAAGATCTATGTCGTCGCTACATTTCCCTGTTTCGATCAACATTTCTGCAATTAGGCCGAGTGAATACTCGTTTATATCCACCGTCTGCGCGAATTGATCACCGTACATAACTGATAATATTTCCCTCGCATAGTTAACGTCTTCATCAGTAATGGCATCCATTTAGTTTTCTCCCAAAGACTCGATAACGCTTGTTAGGCTTGTACCTTTGCCTGTTACGAACGTGATTTGGCTAGAACCATCGTAAGCGAATACCAACAATTCATAGGCATATCGGTGTTCTATTAGATATGCAGACAGACCATCCAACTTTAAAGCAGTAACGGTTTTAGAGTCTTTCTGAACGATCTCCTTTTGCCTTGCTACTTTCTCGTCGCGAGGCTTTTTTTCTCCATATAGTTGATCCAAATAGTCGGAAGCTAACATGCCGTCATCCAGGTGTTCTGAGGCTATAATAATTGATCCATTTTCGTATTGAGCCCAAATGCCGTCGTTTAATTTAAATGATTGTGGTTGGGGGATCTCTAAGAATCGGTTGCTTTCTGTCGCTATTAAAACCGGGTTGTGGGCACAGCCCATGCTCAACAGTAAAAATACCGCTAGAATAAAATTTGATATATTTTTAGTCACGACTTTCTCCACTATTGCGCCCAATATATAGACCTTTATAACACTAAAGTTTGAGCTTTTACTTTGCTGGATATGGGGGCACTACTAACGCAAAGCAGTTGCTACCATTCCCAGGCTCACCAGCAGCATACCGCTGGCAAACATCTTTTGCAGGGTGGGCCCGGCAATTTTTGAAGCACTCATTCGCCCCATCAGCATGCCAACTAAGGCGCCAGTCACAAACGGCATGGCTACTTGAACCGGTAATGGTTGGCCCTGGGCAATGGAAATGGCCACGGTACCGGCGCTGGTGACAGCAATAGCCATGAGGGAAGTGGCCACGGCAGAGTGGAAGCTTAAATCCGTAAAAGATCGCAGGGCCGGAACAATAACGAAGCCACCGCCTACCCCGAGTAAACCTGATAAAAACCCGGTCATGACCCCGCTTCCCGCCACCGCAAGGGCGCAGGGGCGGGTCCAGGCAAAGCGTCCTGTATCCGGGTTTCTGGTGCAAAGGGGGGCAGTGGAGGGTTCTGTTGCCGTAGACAAACCGGCCCTTACCACTTTGGATTCCTCGGGTCTGGATTGAGCCTGGCGTAGCATTCGTATGCTGATTAACGCCAACACCGCAGCAAAAAGGCCGCTCAGCACAGCAACCGGCAATATTTGCGCCGCTTTCAATCCGAAAGGTGCTATCAGTAATCCTGTGGCCGACATGACCATGGCGGCTCGGTAGCGCACGGTGCCCTGGGGCCAAGCACTAATGGTGCCGAGGATAGCAGCTGCGCTCACCGCCAGCAGGGCAGTGGGAGCGGCTTGGGGCAAGGTCCAACCCATACCCCAAATCAATAGCGGAACCGCCAGCACAGATCCTCCCGCACCGGTGAGGCCAAGAACGAGCCCCACTATGACACCAAGACTGGCTGCGAGCATGAGATCCTCTCCCCCGAGAAAACTAGGGGGTAGGTTGCTGCCGCATTATGTTTTTTACACCCTCTTCAAGCATGGCGAGGCCTGCGCTTTTGCCAATGGCAATGGCTTCCTGTTCTGATTTGTTATCAAACCAGAATGCTTTGAGTGCGAACAGGGCCCCCACGCGGTTGGCGCTGCGGCAATGGACCAGCATGGGGTGGTTATCACTGTCCTGTATCAGTTGCGCCAGTTGTTTAGCATTACTTGTTGTTAGATCCTGGGGGCCTTTAACGGGGATATTGATGTACTTCATTCCCAGGGAGTCAACCTGGTCAGCCTCGGTGGCGGGCGTTTCCTCCACAGGGCAGAGGTTAACCACGGTTTTAATACCTTTCTTGGCCGCGCTTTCCAGGTCCTGCTGGTTGGGCATGCCGCTGGCCAGCAGGTCTGGTTGGGGGTTACACAAGTTGGATATTGATAGAGGGTGATCGTTTAACATGGTCGGTCCTTATGATTTTGTTCTAGCTCTCAGGGCAAAAGTGTTGATGTAATAACGTCACTATGTCCAACGCGGGCCCTGGGGGAACGGAGTAGTAAATAGTTTGTGATTGGCGTCGAGTGCTTACCAGGTTTTGCTTACGTAGCACCGCAAGGTGTTGCGACAGGGCCGATTGCGACAGATCCAGGTGCTGATTGAGATCACTGACTCTCATTTCTCCATTGCTCAGTGCGCACATAATCATCAGACGGTTTTCGTTGGAGAGTGCCTGCATCAATTCTGCAGCAGAGCTGGCGTGTTCACGCAGCGTGTCTAATTCGAGAGTCATTCAGTGAACCTGGTATAGAGGTTGATCTTTTAATATTAGTAATATCTAATATATTGGTCAATGATTAACTTAGCTTGAGTCAGCTGACCCCAGTAAATCCGGCAGTCGCTCTCTCAGGGTAGGTGGTTTTAACGATAAGTGGAGAGGGTAACATGGCTGAACCCATAATTAAGGCTTTTTTTGACCCAGCAACCTATACCATTAGCTATGTGGTTCACGGTAAAGACAACTTAGACTGCGCCATTGTGGACCCGGTTCTGGATTTCGACCCCAGATCAGCGCGCACCAGCGTGGAGTCAGCGGAGCGAATTGTGGAATATGTTCAGCAACAAAAATTAACCGTGCAATGGATTTTGGAAACCCATGCCCACGCTGACCATTTATCTGCCGCTCAATGGTTGAAACAGCAATTAGGCGGCAAAGTGGCCATCGGTAAGCACATTGACTTGGTGCAGCGCCATTTTGCCAAGCTCTATGGGTTGGAAGACAGCTTTGCCGTAGATGGATCCCAGTTTGATCATCTGTTTGAGGAAGCGGAAAAGTTCAACATTGGCGATTTGAGTGCCGAGGTGCTGTATACCCCGGGGCACACTCCTGCTTGTATCAGCTATAAAATAGAGGATGCGGTGTTTGTGGGGGATACGCTGTTCATGCCGGACTATGGAACCGCCAGGGCGGACTTCCCCGGTGGCAATGCTGAAACATTATATGACTCCATTCAAAAGCTTTACTCATTACCGGATGAAACTCGCCTTTTCATGTGCCATGACTATCAGCCCGATGGGCGTGAGCCTTTATGGCAAACCACGGTGGCGGAGCAAAAAGAAGCCAACATTATGCTGGATCAAGGTGTAGCTCGGGACGACTTTGTGCAAAAGCGCCGTCAGCGCGATGCCACTCTGAAAGCGCCAAAGTTGATCTTACCTTCACTCCAGGTCAACATCCGTGGGGGGGATCTGCCGCCCCAGGACAGCAATGGCACCCGTTACTTGCGGATTCCCCTCAATCGTATTTAATAGGGGCCATGAACACCAACATTCTGCGCTTGTTAGATGGTCATCTGGCCAAAACTGAAGTGGATCCCCTGGGTACTTTGGGGGTATTTCACTGTTTTCAGCATCAACAAATACGACGGGTGCCCATACAGCAGGCCAGTATGGTGCTGGTGTTTCGGGGAGAAAAAAGAATCCTTTTGTCCGCAGCCAGCCACTCCATTGCCACTGGTGAGCTGGTGATGTTGCCCGCGGGTAGTGATGTTTCGTTGGAAAACCTGCCCTGTCCCCAGCAGCACGAGTACCTTGCCCTCAGCGTGGGGTTTTCTAATTTCACTGTGCAAGGTTTTTTAGACCGTTTTGGATCCCAAATCGATTGGCAGCAACAAGCGCCGCAGTTGAAGCAAACCATTCCTCAAGCTTTGTACGATGCGCTTGAGTATCGCCTGGTGCAACGCTTACAGGGCCGCAAGCCATCTCCAATAATGTACGAAGTTCAGCAGCAGGAGCTGCTGGCTATTTGCAGTGAATTTGGTCTGCTGGGTTTTCTTGCTCCCACTAACCATGGCGATTGGAAGCAGCGGGTGGCGGCCATAGTGGGTCTTGATTTAGCTTATGAATGGCGTATCGCCGACCTTTGCAGGCGATTGGCGGTAAGTGAATCCGTGTTGAGGCGCCACTTGCAGGAGGAGGGCACCAGCTACCGTGAAATCCTGGAGCAGGCACGTTTAGTGACGGCATTGGCCCTATTGCAGGAAACGCCCATCACCATTGCTCAGGTGGCCGCACAGGTGGGTTACCAGTCCCAGTCGCGATTCACTGAGCGCTTTAAGCAACGCTTCGGTATCACACCCTCCCAGCTAAAAGCTTCCCGGAAAAAGGCGGGCAACCCGGCGCTATTGGCTGAAATCGGCGAACTTTTGGCTGAAAAACAGTACTGATCACTCTGCTCATTGGTTTAGTCTGGCATTCCTTATTCACAGCAATTCAGGAGCTAACACATGTTTAAACCTTTGAGAGTGGTTACCATTATGGCGGGATTGTTACCGGCAATCCTGGTGGCCAATAACGCTTCGGGCTTTGAATTAAAAAGTCCCCAAATCAGTGACGCTGGCCTTCTGCAAAAGGCGCAAGTGTTTAACGGTTTTGGTTGTAGCGGTGAAAATCGGTCACCGGCTTTGAATTGGTCTAATCCACCTAAAGGTACCAAGAGTTTTGCACTTACGGTGTACGATCCTGATGCACCCACCGGCAGTGGCTGGTGGCACTGGATTGTTTATAACATGCCCGGCCAAACCCGATCACTAGGAGAAGGGGCGGGAGATGTGAGCGCTAAACAGTTGCCGCCGGGTGCCGTGCAGGGGAGAAACGATTATGGCACCAAAGCTTTCGGCGGAGCCTGTCCACCCAAGGGTCATGGCAAACATCGTTATCAATTTCGCTTGTTTGCATTAGATGTTGAGAAGCTGGATTTGAGCCCCGATCCATCTGCGGCACTTATCGGGTTTATGTTGAATAGTCACGCCATTGACAGCGTTATGTTGGAACCGGTGTATGGGCGCTAGGCTCACCGGAGGGTTATGAAAAAGCGTCGTCGGTGGAAATCTGCAGAGCGATCTGACAGGTGGCTTCTTCTTCTGGCGGGTCTGGGTAAGCCTTCTTTACGGCGATAATTTGATCCAGGTTTTGCTCGAAACAAGCCACCACATTGGGATCAAAAGCGGTTCCACTTTGGCGTTTAAGGTGCTCCATGGCTTTATGGTTGGGCCAAGCCGGTTTGTACGGGCGTCGAGAGGTTAGGGCATCGAACACATCGCAAATGGTGGTGATTCGAGTGTAAAGGGGGATCTCTTCCCCCTTTAGCCCAGCCGGATAGCCTTTACCATCCCATCTTTCGTGGTGGGTGAGGGCAATGTCCGATGCCATGCGCAGCAACTCGGAATCTTTTTGGCTGTCTTGCAAAATGGTGGCGCCCAATTGCACATGGCTTTTCATGGTAATCCAATCCTGGCCTTCCAGCTTGCCGGCTTTGAGCAGGATCCGGTCTGGGATAGCGATCTTGCCAATATCATGCATTGGGCTGGCATGTTCGATTAGCTCCACCTGTTTGGCTGGTAGCCCCAATGCCCGGGCAATAATGGCAGTGGTTTTGCTGATGCGAATCACGTGCATACCGGTTTCATTGTCTCTGAACTCGGCGGCTTTACCTAAGCATTGAATCAGCTTTACCTGGGAATGATAAAGTTGGTCGGTTCGTTCCCTCACCCGTTGATCCAGTTCCTGGTTCTGGTTGCGCAGGGCCTTATGCAAAAAAACGGTTTCTATAAGGTTGCGGGCTCGCAAAACCACCTCGCGATGATCGAACGGTTTACACATGAAATCACGGGCCCCATTTGCCAGAGCTTGATCGCGGGTGGTTTCGTCATCATCCGACGTGAGTATGATGATGGGTAAGAATCGTTCCGGGAAGTGTTTGTTGAGTTGGGCCATTACCTCAAATCCGGATAAACCTGGCATGTGAATATCCAAAATAATGAGATCGAAGTCGTGTTTTGTGAAGAGCGCAAGAACGTCTGCCGGCGAAGAGGTGGCATGAACCGAGTTGTAACCGTCGTTGCGCAGGATTGCCCCCAGCACTTGAAGGTTAACGGGGTTATCGTCCACCAGTAGTATGGACGCCCCGTGTGCGCTCTTATTGTTGTTCATAGTATTCCCAGATCGAGCAAAGGTTTCTACCTAACGCAAGTAGTCAACACTATGGATGTAATTTCTATATGGCTTTCGCTTAAAATGCAAGCAAAGAAAAAGAAACTTCGACTCTGCTTACTGCCACCAGTAAATCGTCAGTTACTTTTCTAAAACAAATGCCGATCTTTTAGTGAATGATGTCACCCACTTCGATGATCTTTAGAGTATTGGTACCGCCGTTCACGTTAATGTAGTCGCCTTTGGTGAGAATGACCTTATCCCCTTTCTCAACCACATCCAATTCCAAGAGTTGGGTTACCACGCTGTGATTTATGTTGGTGGGTTTTAGCAAGGCGCTGTTAAAGTTAATGGTGTTTATGCCTCGATAGATTGCCAGGCGACGCTGGGTCTTGCTATGGGGCGTGAAAGCAAATATGGGAATGCCAGAACGGATGCGCGACATCATAATGGGTGTGGCACCGGTTTCTGTCATGGCCAGAATGGCTTTTACCCCTTCCAGTCGGTTAGCCACAAGCATAGCCGCTGTGGCAATGGACTCATCGATTCGAGTGGGGGTGTGGTCGTCGTCTTTAAGCAGATCGCGCATCTGATTGGACCGTTCCGCACCTAGAATAATTCGTACCATGGCCAGCACGGTCTCCTGGGGATAGCTGCCCGCTGCCGTTTCTGCCGATAACATCACAGCATCTGTACCATCCAGCACGGCATTGGCCACATCCGATACTTCTGCCCTGGTGGGTTGAGGCTGATTGATCATGGATTCCATCATTTGGGTCGCAGTAATGGTAAAGCGACCCAGTTGTCTCGCCCGCCAAGTGATTCGTTTTTGCACCCCCACCAGCTCGGCGTCACCAATCTCAACGGCCAAATCGCCACGAGCCACCATAACGCCATCTGAAGCGAGAATGATCTGATCCAGATTTTTGTCATCGGCCACCGCTTCTGCCCGCTCAATTTTGGCAACCAGGCCGCCTTGACCGCCGGCTTGTTGGTATAGGCTGCGAGCATAGTTCACGTCGTCTGCGTCTCTGGGAAAGGACAAGGCCAGATAGTCCACGTCCATATTGGCCGCGTGAATAATATCCTGTTTGTCTTTTTCGGTGAGCGCTTTCGCTGTCAAGCCGCCGCCACGGCGGTTGACGCCTTTATTGTTGGATAATTCGCCTCCGGCGATTACGGTACAGTGTATTTTTTTACCTTCCACCGACTCAACTTTAAGCTCGATTAACCCATCATTGAGTAGCAAGATGTCACCGGCATCGCAGTCTGTGGCAAGTTCTTTGTAGCCGAGACCCACGCAAAAGTCATCGCCAGCATCGTCATCCATACCCGCATCCAAAATGAATTTTGCGCCTTTCTTCAGCTCAGTTTTGCCCTTTTTAAAGCGGGCGATACGAATTTTAGGCCCCTGTAGATCGGCCAGTATGGCGACGCTGGTTTCAAGTAATGCTGCGGCCGTGCGAATGTGATCAGCGGTTTGTTTGTGCTGTTCGGCGTTACCGTGGGAAAAGTTCAGCCTGAATACATTGACACCGGACTCGATCAAGGTGGAGATCATCGCCTCGCTGTTGCTGGCTGGGCCCAAAGTGGCAACAATTTTGGTACGCCTTATCATTTTTTATTCCTCTTGGAATAAGACAACTTGATGGGAAATTTTGAATGATTCAAGCCTAAACCCACAGTATTTCCAACCGATTTTCCAGTATCGGTGACAAGGATTACTAAAGGTTAGGGAGAATAAAAACATTATGGGGCATGGCAAAGTATGCCGTCAAACCGGCAACCGGAAAAAGGTGTAAGCGGAATTTACTGGGAAGATATTTGAGATGATTTGCCATGGGGGTAGTGTTTTGACTTGGCTTGCTCGTAGCGTAAGGCCGCCCCGGCGATGGCTCCACTGCTGCCGCTGTGTAGCCAGCGTTTTACCCGACCCACGTCGCCTATGGGGGTTTGTTTGCCGAATGCGTCCAGTAATACCATGGCCACTTCACGCCCCTGCAGGTTGCTCAGTAGCACCAGGCATCGACCCGCCTCGGTAATGTATCCGGTCTTACTTAGCCCAATATCCCAGCTACGACGGTGTACAAGACGATTGGTGTTGCCATAGCCCAGGCTGTAACGGGGCTTTCTGAATTGGGCGGTGTAACGAGGAGTGGTTGAGTATTCACCGATGATATTGTGTTTGGTCACTGTAGTAATGAGTTTTACCAGATCCTCGGCAGTAGATACATTGGCCACAGATAAGCCACTGGCATCAACGAAGTGAGTGTGCTCCATTCCCAGGCTGCCAGCGGTTGCGTTCATCTTGCGGACAAAAGCCACTACCCCACCAGGGTGGCTGTGTGCCAGCGTGTAAGCCGCCAGATTCTCTGAAGACATCAATGCCAACCGCAACAGGTCACGCCGCCGCAACTCAGAGCCTATCCTCATACGGGAATAGGCGTTTTTTCGGGTTTCCAGGTCGGGTTTCGGTATCCTTATCCACTCATCAAGGTTTTGACCACTCTCCACTACCACCAAGGCCGTCATTAATTTGGTGATTGACGCGATGGGAGTTACCCAATCAGCGTGCTTGCTATATAGGGTCTTGCCTTGATTCAACTCCACTACCGCAGCCTTTACCGATCCTAACTGTATGCCGCTGGCTGAAGGGGATTCGCTCGCCGATGCGACTGATAGGTGGAAGAGAAACAATGAAACTAAAATAAATCGAAACAAACCAGTCTATACCGAGCCAGTGTAGTTACCAGGCTTCTTGCCCGAGCCTGACGCAAGTATAGTTAAACTCTAGAACCATAGAAAGCAGGGAATAATCCAACTTTTTTATATGGCTCATAGTTGATATGGCTCATGGCAGTGGTTAGTCACTGTTAGGTGAGTTTTTGCTAAGCTCCAGTTTCGCTGCAGGAGCGCTGCCTTGTTTGTCCTCGCCAAAATAAATGGTTTGATGGGGGAAGGGGATCTCAATGTTACGCCGATCGAATTCCTGTTTAATTCGACGATTAAACTCCCTGCCCACACTCCATTTGTCGTGTGCTCGAGTTTTGGTTCGGGCGCGCACGATCACGGCACTGTCCGCAAATTTGTCTACTCCCAGGACTTCCAGTTCGGCTATTATTTTTTTACCAAATTTTTCAGTGGCTCGCATATCTTCATCGATTTGACGCAGACATTGAATGACTTCGTCTATATCTTCTCGGTAAGCCACTCCCACATCCAAGAGGTAGTAGCTGAATTCTTTGGTTAGGTTGTCCACCACTGCCACTTCGCTGAAAGGAACCGTGTGGACCGTACCGTCCAGGCTGCGAAGTTGTATCTTGCGCATGGTTATACGCTCCACTGCACCGGTTCGACCTGCGACATTGATTACATCGCCCACCTGCAACAAATCTTCGAACACCACAATAAAACCCGTGAGGAAATCTTTAACCAGGGCCTGGGCACCGAAGCCAATGGCGATACCTGCAACACCAGCCCCCGCTAAAAGTGGATAGATATCAATACCCAGTTCGGACAAGCCCACTAGCAAGAAAAAAACCGTAAGTGTCACCATCACCACATTTCTCACCACCGGCTCCAGTGTTTGGGCTCGGGCCCGGCTCCAGTGGCTTTTGCGATTGAATATATATTCAATTAACGCGTTGGACACATCCCAAATGGATGTTGCCAAAATCAGTATTACCAGAAAAGTAAACTCGGTTTGAATGATATCGCTCAGGTTTATGTAATCCGCAAGGCCTTTGAGCCAGTTGGTAAACAGGGTGACCGTGGTGTAGGCAAACAAGCTTGCCGCTAGAATAAAGCCAAAAATGGACAGAATCCTAAACTGAACAGTAAATCGATTGCCTGATAGGTGCAGCTTGTTACGCAACGGTTCCAGCTTTTGGCTCAGTTTGCGCGCTAGATATTGATTCAACAGAGCAGCGGCCACCAGCCCCACAGCTGAAACTACCAATATGAAAAGATTGCCAAGCTGTGAGTCGCTTATGCCCAGCTCGTTTAGGCTTTGAATATAACGGTCTATGAACGATGAGCTGGTCTTGTCGAGGTTTAGAAAGTCGCTGATCAAAAACCCTTCCTGCTGGGGCTGATTTTTCGCCGCAATCAGAGTTTTCAAGTTTTCAATAAAGGCTTCTCTTTGGGATTCGTTTTCCAACGTGCCCACAAGCCTCTCAAGTTGCTCGGAAGTTAGTTGTTCGGAAGTCAGATTGCTTGATGAGGTGACGTCGCTGGATGCGGCCCAAGTTGGCAATGGCAGAGCCAATGCCAACATGGTGATGGTGATGCTAACTAAATAATGAATGAACTTAATGGTGGGAAACATAAACCGACTGCATTAACAATCAGTATCCTTCATTTCCATTCCTTCTTTAGCTTCTTCGCAGGCGTCTTCCGCTTTATTGCCTACGTCTTCTACCGTATCGTCGATGGTTTCGCCGGCTTTTTCCATCGGTCCCTGTTCGCAGGCGGTAATTCCAAACAATGAAACCAGTGTTACAAAAAGAAAGGGTTTCAATAAATTCATAGTAAATTCCTCTATAGGTTATTAGCCAAATCAAATGGCGTTTGTATGCTCGGTGACAGTTCCGTAAAACTTGTTTTGCTATACTCGTGCCAAACTCGTGCCAATCGGTCTAGATAATTGAAAGAGTAGAGTTGGCGTGGCCTGCAGAGCATTTTTTATGACAAAGAAGCGTGCTGTGTCAGGATGGTCTGAGGTGGTCGTGCAATTTATTCACGGAGCCAATGGGATTTTTACAAAAGAAACGCTTCAATTTCGTCACTGCGTTGAGCCGCATCACGGTACCCCAGCTGGATGAGTTCCCGCGTAAACTCTTTGTCGAAAAGTAAAAAACTGGTCAAGTCGGCACTTTGAGCATCAGGTGTTCCCAGTCCATCCATCATATAGCGAACGCTTTTAGGTAGGCGATGCTGTAATGTTTTGGCAATGATGGCAATGTCTGCAGATGGAGAGATAACCAGTGGTTCTACGATTCGCATGGGCTCATGGTCATCGTCTGATTGTTCTAGCATCTCCACCAGAGAAGCTAATTTTTCGTGTTCAGTTACGAACAGGTTCATGCGTTTGAGGTGGTCCAGATCGGCATCCAGATGGTCAAGAAAAATTGCATTCATCAACGTACCCACGATCTGAGAAAGGGGCGGCCGTTTAAGATTTGCAGAAAAATCTTCATCATCCGACCATTCGGACCGCAACAGGCTGTTGGCGCTTTCCTGGCAGCGAACACCCACAGCCAGCAGTTTCGTTGCACCCAGTCGGATCGCTGGGCTAAGTGGCGTGGTCAGCCGCATGGCACCGTCTCCAAAAAAAGCCGTGGAAACGCCAGCCTTGAGTTCAACGGGAGGAAAAACGATTGGAATCGCTGCTGAGGCCAGGATGTGGGGGATGGTGATCTCTGCACTGAGGGCAACGCGGCGGCTTTTATTCCAAACCGCATGTCCGGGTTTGCCTTCTATGAAGGTGAACGCGCGCCCGCTGTGGTAACCAGTGGCGGTGATGGCCAGCGCATGCAGTTGTCCCCGTTTAACATTGTGTCTGATGCCGTCCAGGTTCAGGCTGTCAGTGAGGAAATGATACAGTGGTGATGAGTCCACCAGGGATGATGCCCGTCCTGCTCCCACCAAGCCCCCTAATCCGAAGTCCAGCGCTAACTTAATGGCATTCTGAAACATCGCTCCAGGATCCGTTCGGTATACATTGGCGGCCTCCAGGTTAGACCAAAGCTTGACTAACAATTTGGAGGAAGCCGTGAAATTTTCATGCTGGCTGGCAACCCCTGCCCCATTGATGGCGCCCGCTGAAGCACCGGTTATGATCGAAAATGGTGCGGTCTTGTTGTTGAATGGGGGCAATTCGCTTATGCGCTTCAATACACCTGCTTGGTAGGCTCCGCGCGCCCCCCCCGCAGTTAATACCAGGGCCGTGTGGTTTGGGGTTCCTGTTTTGAGTTTGGATTGCATTTTACTCTGGGGGCTATAGCAGCAATGGCAGTGGACTAATAACAGGCTTCTGCAGATTGCATGCCATCAGTACCCGCTAAAGTTCATTCTCCATCCTGGTGAGATTTTTCTCAATGGCGTCAAGAAAACCGTACATATCAACCACGGTTTCATTTTCCGGGTTGTTCGTTTTGCCCTTGAGATCGGCCGTAATATAGCCCTGGTCTACGGTATCAATGAGCGCGGATTTCAAGTGATCTGAATAGATTTTCAGGGCTTGATTGTCTTCTCTTGCTGCAAGAGTTTCCAAAGCATTGGCTACGGCGAACAAAAGCGCAGATGGATTGAAAAGAGCCACTTCGCCGCTGCTCTCTAGGTATTTCAAATACAGGTCATGGGCGGTTCCATGGGGTGCTTCGTACAGCATGGTTCCGTCTTTGCTTTCAATAATCGAGCTGGCAGTGGCCAGGCTGCCACCCAGAGCCGCAGATATGTCAGAAAAAATGTCTCCGTCCAGATTGAGGGAGGGGTAGAGACCGTTGCGGGGCGGGTCGGTAATCATCTTCTTTAGTTGAGACGAGGGGCGCATAATCATAAATGAAGGCGGTTGCAGATTATCGTTGACCAGTTCTTCTCGCACGTCATTAATGACGGTGCTAAAAACATCGTCGTAAATCATGTATTCCCGCTTTAAACCAAAGTAAACTTCTTTAAAGTTCTTTGCCGCGTCACGAAAGACTTGTCCTACCCAATCCTTTATGGCAGCCCGGTGATTGGCCATAAAAATAATGGGATCACCCTTTTTAACATCGCGGGCGTGCTTCTCTTCCCCGTCCAGGACCACTTTGATAATGCCGTCTTCTTCCAGCGGCATGTTAAAGCTGCCATACTGATCTCCGCCACCGGCACTCATTCGAGAAATAGAAACACTAAAGCGTCGATCAGGAATACCATATTTCTTCAGTTCTTCAACCAACTTAAAGAGTTTACGACCCGTGGTGTTTTCCGGCACTCCCCAGATGGCCCGTTCCGGCGGGTTGGCGACAATTCGTGCGGCCTGGGCATCAATCAATTCGTAATAATAGTTCAGGCCCAGCTTTTCAAATTCCGATTTATATTCCTGTTGAAATATACTTTCAACCGCTTCACGCATAACCCCGTCATAGCCTGGAATAACGGTATCCTTCAAGCCCAGGTAAGCATCTCTGTTCTCAGCAATGGCCTGTTTGAAAAATCCGTGTGCCCATTGTTTTACTTTGTGGATGTCGTTGGATGCCAGCAGCCAGGGGTCGCCTTTATCGATTTTACGCCGGTGAAGTTCCACCGGATCCCCGCTAGCACCTACAAATAATACTTTGATAATGCCGGTGGATTTGGAAATCTCGTTGGCACTTTCTTTATTGCCTCCGGTTTCCATGGTGGATACTACGATATCGCGGTTGATCCATTTTGGCGTGAGCCGTTTGAGATTGCGGAATGGAATGTCTTCTCGTGTAATATTGCCGCTTATCCCTTTGCGAATGGCGCCGTTGGGGGATTTGGTGGCCAAGGGCTTTAACTTGCCCCGTTCAACCTCGGGCATTTTTTTCAGCATCTCGTCCAGCTGTGCCCTGTTAACGGTCATGCCAGCATTTTTGATCCCCACACCGTATTGTTTTAATGCCACAATGGAATCGTCGATTGCACTGCCGTTGGTGCGAAGCCGGTTTTCTGCTGATAAGTCCACTTCAATTAAATCAATATCTAGTTTGCTGGTGACAAACTGCTCTAGCACTCGCTCGAAAGACACCTGAGCCATTTCGTCGCCATGTAAAATGACCAGCGGCTTGTCTACTTTGATTTTTTGTGACACGGAATCCTCCAGGAGAGAAATGGGTGAGTGGGGAGTGTTATACAAGCTAGCATATATCATTCCAATCACTGAGGCACTGAATGAAATGCAATTTTCCTATTAGACCTTTGGCTTACTGATGGCCTTAATGGAGGAGAATGGGGGAGGGGAGACGTAAATCAGCGGTCACTATCGGCGACCTGCGGAGGGTCAGGTCGCCATTGCCGTTATCGCTGTCTGGAGATCAATCGAAACGAACGTTCGCGCCCACCAGTATCGTATCCTGGTCTAGCTCTCGGAATCCCGTGTCCACTTCAGAGTTTTCGTAGGATGCGTACAGCTCCAAATTGGGCTGTAAAAACAAGCTGCCTGCCACTTCAAAGCTTTGAACGTCATTGTAATCATCGCTATCGGTATCAGTGAACTTGATAGTTACCCCAATGTCCCGATCCAGATAAACCCCACCGGTCAGTTCGATTATACGAATATCACCTAGAGTCAGGCTGGCCTCTCCAAGCAAAGTGCTGGTGCTATTCAGCCCAAATAATTGTTTGTAGCTGCCGTTGATAAGGAATTCGTCATCGTTAGTGCTGGATAAACGCGTAATACCACCGGACGCTGTAGACATATCAGTGAGGTAAGCGCCTACGTTTACCTTTAAAACATCCAAATCACCGGCCCTGTGCTCGCCGTCAAGGAAATAGTTTTCTGTGGTATCAAACAGGTAACGTCCGCTCACCACGGTATCTTCTTGATCGCCGCCGTCGTCTTCAAACGCAAATTTGACAAAAGAAGCTTTAGCTAGAAAGGCATCTTCTTTTCTTGGGCCTTGCTGGCGATTGATGTCGTTCATGTAGATAGTGCCTTCGATATTGAAGACCGTTTCATCATCGTTGTCATTATCGGCTCTGCCAATATTGCCGCCCACTTCGTACTGGTAGGCTGATGCCGATGTGCTGATCAAAAGTGCTCCTAAAGTCAGTAGCTTTTTTGAGTCTTGAAACATGGGGTGCTCCTTAAGTCGGTCTAAATTTGCTGCGCAATCATAGCACCTTTATATTCCCCCGCAACATCGGCTAACTGGCTTTTTAGGACTCCCATCACACCGTTGAATTCTATTCATGGGGCGCTAGTTGGGGTATTCCAATGAGTTGAATTCAGATGAAGTAACCTCACTTGCTACCTCATTCGCTTCTCCGTCAGGGGTTTCTTGAGCCAGCCACAGGTAGACAGATGGTAAAATAAACAGCGTGAAAAGCGTGCCGATGGCCATTCCCGCCACTAATATAATGCCAATACTATTGCGCGCTTCTGCTCCGGCTCCCGTTACTAAAACTAAAGGGAAGTGGCCCAGCACCGTTGCTGCGGTGGTCATCAGAACTGGCCGTAGTCGGAGCGATGCTGCTGCCAATATGGCGTCGGTTTTGCTCAGCCCCATACGTTGCTGTTCGTGGGCAAACTCGGTAATTAGAATCCCATTCTTGGCGATCAGCCCAACCAATGTAATAAACCCGATTTGGGCATAAATATTAATGGTGGTTAAGCTCAAGAAACTGAAAAGCATGGCACCGGAAAGCGCCAATGGCACCGAGCCCAGCAGTACCACCAATGGCAGACGGAAACTGTTGAATTGAATGGACAGAGCCAGGTACACCACCACAAGGGCAATTATCAATACCGATAACATGCTGTTGCCTTCCTTGCGTAGCTGCCGGGATATTCCCGCATAGTCAACACTGTAGTTGGCGGGAAGAATGTCTTCAGCAGCCTGCTCCAAAGTGGAAAGGGCCTGGCCATTGGTGGTGCCGGGAAGTACGCCACCAAATAGTCGAAAAGCTCTTTGTTGGTTAAATGTACCCAAGGCCCTTGGTCCGGTGACGTTTTCCAGCTCCACGATGGCTCGAAGAGGTATAAGTTCACCATCAGGGGAGCGAATGGACAAATCCAATAAAGCGTCAGGAGCATCCCGGGCGTCATTATTAACTAGGGGAATCACCCGGTAGGCCTTGCCGTTGGCGTTAAACCGGTTGGCATCTATTTCCGCCAATAGTGGAGCCAGTTGTTCGCTAACGTATGCCACATTCATTCCCAAATCGGCAATGCGGTCGTGTTTGAACTGCATGCGGGTTTGGGGCAGATTTATTTTTAGGTCGGTGTCAATAAACATAAATTTGCCGCTCTGATAGGCGGATTGAATCAGCTGTTGTGCGTAGTTTTGCATTTCTTCGTAGCTGTCGGATGATTGCACTACCATCTCAACATCGAATTGCCCGGCAGTGGGTAAACTGGGAAACAAAATAGGGAAAACTTTGACCCCAGTGATACTGGACAACTGCATAAATACCGATGGCAGGAGGTCATGTACGGTTTTATCTCTTTGGTTGAAATCCACTAACTCAATGCCACCGAAGCCACCATTGGGTGAAATGATTTGCCAAACCATTTTCAGCCCAGGTACATTTTTATGAATAAGATCGATCACATCATGCATATAGTCATTGGTGTAGTTCAGGGATGCCTCAGGAGGTGATTCAATAATAATGTTTATGCTGTTTTGATCTTCAATGGGGGCCAGCTCTTTACCGGAAAACAGATAAAAAGGCACTATCAATAGTGAAATAAATAAAGCGAAAAACAAAATTTGATTGCGCCAGCCGAAACTTTGCGCCAAACGTTTTTGATAACGTGTTTTTAGGCGATCAAACCAGGCATTAACTTTTCTGGTCATCTTGCTTTCTTTACCAAAGTCGGCACAGACCCAGGCACTCATGATGGGAGATAGAGTAATAGCAACAATTCCAGAGATGATGACGGCAATGGCCAGGGTAAATGCGAACTCTTTAAATAATGTACCAGTGAAGCCAGATACAAATCCGATGGGGGTGTAAACTGCGGCCAAGGTGAAAGTCATGGCGATGATGGGGGAGAGCAACTCCCTTGAGCTCACTAACGCGGCTTCAAAACGACTACGGCCTTCCCTTAAATGTCGCGCCACGTTTTCCACCACCACGATGGCGTCGTCCACCACAAGCCCCACGGACAGCACCACTGCCAGAATGGTGAGTAGATTAAGGGCGAAGCCCATGGCATAAATGGCCGCGATGCTGCCGAGAATGGATATGGGAATGGTCACCAGTGGCACAAGTGCGGTACGTATGGAACCCATTAAAAACAACACCACAATCCCCACCAGTAAAATGGTTTCAAACAGGGTGGTAAAAATTTCCTTGAGGGATTGCCGCATATAGATAGTGCCATCATAACCGGTGCTGATGGATAACCCTTTAGGTAAACTTTGATTGATGGATTCAAGGCGCTTGTAAACTTCGTCACCAATGGCGATTTCATTGGCACCGGGCAGTGGCCAGATTGAAATATAAATGGTGGTGTCCTGATCGTATCGTGCCTCAACGCTGCCACGGGTTTCGCCCATTTCCACTTGCGCCACATCCCCCAAGCGAATCAATCCGTTGTCGCGGTTGCTGAGTATAAGCTGGCGGAAGTCCTCCTCGGATTGCAACGTGGCATTGCTGAGAAGATTAAACTGTTGTCGCTGGTTTTCAGTTTTGCCCATGGTGGCGATGACGTTATTGGATCGAATAGCCGCCAAAACCTCATCAGCCCCCAAACCAAGTGCCGCAAGCCGATCGGAATCGATCCATACTCGCATTGCTGGCGTTCGGCCTCCCTCCAGGCCCACCCGCTGCACGCCTTCGATGGCAGCGAAAATGGGATTAACCTGACGTTCCATGTAGTCGGTTATTTCCGATCGGCTCCATGCTTCGCCTTTTACATCCAGATAGAATAAGCCGGCGGGGCGATCAGCCCTTACCACGTCCACGGCGGGGTCTTCTGCACCGTCGGGTAGCTCATAACTGATTTGTGCCAGTCGCGCGGACAATTCCGCCAGAGCGCGGGTGCTGTCTTCGTTAAGCTCGAGCCAGGCGGTAACGGTGCTTAATCCCGCTGTGGTGGTGCTGTCCACATAATCCACTCCGGGGATGGTCATGGCCGCCCTTTCAATGGGTTCGGTAATAAAACCCTGTATTACTTCAGCAGATGATCCTGGATAAGACGTGGTGATTACCAGAGAGGAGCTTTCAATTTGAGGGAATTGCAGTACCGGAATTTTCATGGCGGCACTGGCACCTGCCATCAATAAAATGGCAGAAATAACGATGGCGAGCACGGGCCTTTTTACGAAAATATCCATGGCAACTATTCCTGATTCAGAACAGGGCGTTCACCGGTGTATACCAATAAGCCCTCATGTAATTTAAAGGCGCCCGCTGCTGCGATGTGATCTCCGGGTTTCAAGCCGCTTTTCACATAGGCCCATTGTGAGCCGAGGGTTTGGATACCCACTTGACGACGGCTGGCGCGATAGCCTTTTCCTGCTTCGTCTTTTTTAAGTATGAAAACAAACTGCCCCAATGGATCCTGTTGAACCGCCAGAGCAGGAATCTTCATTACCTCCATGGGCTCGCCAACGGGTACTTTCACTATCACCGTATTGTTGGCCATAAATTGATTGCCATTGTTGGGTACTTGGGCCCTGTATTGTCGGCTACGATTATTCGCATTTATGATGGTGTTCTCTGCAATCACCTGACCTTCTGTAACCGCATCTTGGCTTTGGTCGCCAATGGTGGATACCGCTACTGGAGTACCCAGGCTCAATGGAGGGTAAAATTGAGGAACTTTGAAGTCCACCCAAATGTACTCATGATCGGCTATGAGGGTGGTGATAAAAGTGTTGTCCATCAGCAATTGACCCACTTCAAAATTGTGGAGTCCAGCTCTGCCGTTAAAAGGTGACTTGAGTGTTTTCTTACTAATAGTGCGTTTGAGTGCTTCCACTTCTGCAAGTGAAGTGGACACATCAGCTTTCGCGCGGTCCAGTTGGTCTTTGCTGGTGGCTTTTGATTTGAACAAATTTTGTGAGCGCGCGTAGACCGATTGCGCCAATTGAGCCCGGGCTTTGGCGGCAGCCAGGTTTGCGGTTTCCACAGAAGTATCCAATTGCAGCAGAATTTGACCCTTGGTTACGGTATCTCCAGAACGAAAATTAACGTGAGTGATTTCGCCGGCCAGTTCGTTGCGAAGGTCCAGGCGCTGGGGCGCCACCATCTCTCCTATGGCTTCAATAACAGGGGTGTATTGGGCGCTTTCTACCCGCGCTTCCTCTACGGTTTCAGAATGCTCTGGGAAGGACTCTCCAAAGGCTATCGCGGCTCTAATTTCCATTACCTTAAAAAGTGCCAGTGCGCCAAAAATTACCACACAACAGAGTGTGGTAATGCTCCACTTTCGAATGCTCATAATGATGATGTCCTCTCTATTGGGCTTGCTGCTATCGCAGTCCACTTTCCTCTAGCAGTGTGCAGGTTTTTGCAATCAATGATTCAGTGAGTTTTGGTTTCCACGGATAGGTGTTCATCAAGCGCTGCACCGAGTGAATGATGGTGGAGTCTGGTGCTCTGCATGTGGGTATGGTCAACTCACCCTCAAGAATTTGGCGGGCGCCTCTTTGCATGGTGACCTGGGTGTGGCCCACACAAATGGACCAGATACTGGTGAGAATTTCATTCACCGTAGGTTCCCAGTCTGCTTTTGGCAGCTTAAGTTCGCCTGTTTCACAGGCGTGTTGGATCTGGTGCTGAAACACCGATTCCACTTCCGTGTCCAATTGAATGAACTTTTCCACCCATGTCCGCGAAGCCCGCTGCAGAATCACCGGATTTGCCAGCAAAGTATCCAATTGTGGCCAAAAAGAGTAGGGCGATACTCTTTGGGTATCCACCAGCTGAACGCCAACAATTTTCGCTACCACCGGTAGCGGCAATTGAAAAACCTGCAGCACCATCGCTTTGAAGTGCAGTTGGGATTGGTAGCCCAGGGCCACCAGAACATCTTCCTTGCTCTGGATGTGTTTATAAATGGTGCCCATGGAAAGGCCCGCTTCTTTGGATATGGCGGCCATGGTGAAATCCAACATGGAGGAAGCTTCAATACACTTGGCGGCAGAGGAGAGGACAAGGTGCTCCTGTTCCTCCGCAGAAAATTTGGGTGCTGGAGCCATTGTGAGCCCTTTTGTGAGCAGCATTCGAATATCATTCGAATGCTATTCGATTAGAGCGCGTTTGGAAAGAGAAAGTTTTGTTACAGCCCGTCAATTACCTGCAGTAGCTGCTCTACGCTGGGGCGGGTTTTATAATCCAGGGAACTGTGGGCCCACAGCACTTTGCCTGATTTGCCCACGACGAAGGCCGATGATACCGCGATGGTATGATGTGAGCGCCCACTCCATTGTTCCACATCTATGCCGTATTCTTTATACATAGGAATATGATCTTCGTCTATTTTCATGGTGACGTTAAAAGCCTGGTGGGCCCGCAAATCAGGATCAGATAGTATGGGAAACGGGATTTCATATTGGCGTTGGGCCAGGGCTGCTGCGTCGGGCTTGTCCACGCTGATCAACACAGGCGTAACGTTGCGTTGTTTAAATTGGGGCCAGGCTTCGGTGAGTTGGCGTATTTGTAGATTACAGTACGGGCACCAGCCACCCCGATAAAAAACCACCAGAAGTGGTGCACTCTTACTTAGCTCTTCCATGCTGATCTTGTTGTCTGCATGATCTTGTAAGACAAAATTGGGCACCTTTGTACCTGGAGCAAGACCGATATGATCCTGCCTGGTTCCCAGCTCCTGCCCTTGGGTGGTGGTCAGTTGTGGCAGTTTTTCCGGCAGAGTTAACGTCTCGGCTTGGGTGCCGGTGGCAATAATGCAAATGCTGCAGGCCAGAGCCCTAATCAGTTTCATCTTCAGCTTTCCTTGTCTGATGTGAAAGATATTTTTTCGAAGTCCGATGCATCGTGGCGTTCTGGCAGTTGTTTATCTGTTTCACCCCAGGTTAAGTTCACAATGCGACCCCGCCGCACCGCCGGTCTTTCCGCAATATTTTTTGCCCATCTAACCACGTTTTCGTAGCTGTCCGTTTGCAGGAATTCTGTAGCGGAATACAGGTTGTCCAATACCAGTGAGCCATACCAGGGCCAGATAGCTATATCGGCAATGGTGTATTCTGAACCGGCTATGTATTCCTGTCGTGCTAGCTGCTGATTGAGCAAATCCAATTGGCGCTTGACTTCCATGGTGTAGCGATTGATGGGATAGGGGTATTTTTCCGGAGCATAAGCATAAAAATGGCCAAAGCCACCGCCGAGAAAAGGGCCGGCTCCCATTTGCCAGAACAACCAGTTTAGGCACTCGGTTCGCTGGTTCCATGATGTTGGTATAAAGGCACCGAACTTGTCTGCCAAATAGAGCAGAATGGAACCCGATTCAAAAACCCGTACTTCCTCGTCGGTGCTTCGGTCCAATAGAGCCGGAATCTTTGAGTTTGGATTGACGCTAACAAAACCGCTGCTGAATTGGTCCCCTTCGGTTATTGAGATGAGGTGGGCATCGTATTCAGCTTCTTTAAAACCGGCTGCCAGAAGTTCTTCCAGCATCACAGTTACTTTAACCCCGTTGGGCGTGGCCAGTGAATAGAGTTGCAGTGGGTGTTTGCCAACCGGTAGATCTTTCTGGTGGGTGGCCCCTGCGATGGGGCGGTTTATGTTGGCAAATGTTCCGCCGCTTTCAGAATCCCATTGCCATATTTTGGGTGGGGTATAGGGGGTATCGGTCATGCAATTGACCTCTCTTGTTAAAGGCTGTAAGTGTCGAAGGTAAGTGATTGAGTAGAGTTAGACTGTTGAGATACGAATTTGTTACAGCAGGTTCCGCAAAACCAATGATGGCACTCACTCTCTGCTTAGCCCGCCCCCACGCAAGCCCCATCGGGATGCGGCGTCACCAGGGTTACGACGATGCTTTAACCTGTTGCAGCAGTGTCGCTATTTGTTCGGTCTCAGTGGGGCGTACCAGACGAGCCACTTCATCACCGCTATTCAGCAATATGAGTGTGGGCCAAAGCGTCACTGAGAAACCGCGTCCCAGCTTTTTGCCTTTGCCATCAAAAATTTTGACATGGGGGATATTAACTTCGCTTAAGCCCGCCTCTATTGCCTCTGAAGCCGCTTTGCAGTGTCCGCACCAGGGAGCACCAAATTCCAAAAGCACATATCCTTCTTTGGCTTTTATTTGCTCCATGGTGGGTGCTTGTTCGTGATAAGTGGGGTTGAAACCCGTTGTGCTAGCGATCATAGGGGGTATTTGGTTTTAACTGTCTGTATTTTAGTTGTCTATAAAATTTGACTGCCGTGTTTATAAGTGGCCCAAATTCTACCAAAAGTGGCCTCAATACAAAATAAACTCTATACGATCATATAGTATTCTTTATTACGTTTCAGTATAAACCGGCTGTGGCACTGGCTTAGACGGTTTATATGTAAACGTTCCTTTATTTTTCTCACCAGTAGTCGTCAACGCTTGGATTTGGATACTCCAGTTTTAGCGTTGTTCCATTCTCAAACGGAGGGACTCGTCATGTTTTTCAGTTTTTTAGGCTTTTGGTTGGGGTGCTATGCGCTCTTGATTTCCATTTACTTCGGATTAGGTTGGTTCATTAGTAATGATGTTAAGAAAACCAAGTTAGCTAAGATTCAAAAGGACAAGGAATTGTCACCAGAGCTGGTTAAACGGGACATAAAACAAAGTTCAAAATCGTTGTTTCTGATCGCGTTTTTTGTGGGGGGGGCAGTCTGGCTTCATCACCATGGCTTTACCCTGGTGGAGTCTTGGGAGTTATCCATCTGGTCCTTTGTTCTTTGGTTATTGGTGTCCATGTTTTTGTATGACACCTGGTTTTATTGGGTGCATCGTTTGATTCATACCAAGCCATTCTATAAGCGAATACACCTTTGGCATCATCGTTCCAAAACTCCCGTAATCTGGTCAAACAACAGTGACACATTAATGGATGGTGTTTTGACCCAGAGTTATTGGGTTTTCGCAGCATTAGTGTTGCCAATGCCCACTGCGTACCTGATTTTGGTTCACAAGATATACGATCAGGTGACTGGAATGTTAGGCCATGCGGGGTATGAGTATGGTGGAATGATCACCATGCCCCCGTCGCCCTTTGCCTCGGTTACTTTCCATGACCAACATCATGAGTTCTTTAATTACAACTATGCTACTCAGTTTCTTTTTTGGGACAAGCTGATGGGCACGTTGCACAAGGATTACAATGAGGCAACAGCACGCAATCTTCGCGGTGGTGAGCAGGTGATAGATGTTCAGCAGGGTAGCGAGGTCTGATCAGGGTTTCTCTATTTTGTTCATTGCGGCCAAGCATTTTTCAATGTGGCCGTAATGGACAAAAATTTGGCGCTGCTTAGTAGTCCACTGTGGGTTTGAATTTTGGCAGGCGCCCCATAATTGGTCTGCTTTGATCCAGTTCCGTAAGGCACTGGTTGGCATCTTTGTTCAGCTCCCTCAACATTTCCAAGTTTTCAACTTTTCGCTGTTTTAGAGATGCCTTATCGTCTTCGTATTGCAGCGGCATGGCATTACCACAGCGAATGCGGATCTTGGGAAAAAGCACCGGGTAGGAATAAAAAAGATCAATGTAAATATTGGTAATCAGGAAAAGTACCCATGCAATTGGTGAGCACATCAACCCCGTAAGATAGAAAATATAGAGATTAATCAAGTGGTTCAGGGAAAACGGAAATCCTGGCCAGAATTCTCCTCCCCTTAGCCTGATTAAACCGCTGTAGCGGAATATCATTTTGCTCTCCCATAAAATCGGTGTAACGTCATGTGCACCGGCAACGCAAATAGGGTAGGCCTTCACTTTAAGAGGGGCTGCAGCGTGGATGAACCAGGTTTGAGGCTTCTTGATGAATTCACCGTTGCGATATTGGAGTTTGTACCAGCGGGTCTGATTTCGATGCCAGATTGAACGAAGTTGGTCGGTATTACCCCCAGGTGGAATGATTACCCAATTTCCAGCTTCGAGGCAGTTTGTAACGGCTTTTATAGAGGAAACTTTGAACCCTAGCTTGCGAGCAAATTTACCGATCAAGGGTACCCCGAAAACTCGGGCATCAGACATAAATGCAATGGGCTTACGCTGTTCACATACCCCGTACCAAAAGTAGCAGGTTATGAAAATATCAAGAATGCCCCATAACCCATTGCTGTGATTGGCGACCCAGACTCCTGGCGAATCAAGATCAACATGTTTGAACATTTCCTTGTTTAATTTGCAACGGAAGAGTTTGCTGATTACGAACTCGCTAACTTTGGCAAATTTGAGACAAAACTCGATATCTGCACCTGGGCCGTCAACGGGAAGGTTATTGCTATCATTTGTCATAAGGTACTCGTTCAGTTTTTGTTTTGGACTTTAATACTAAAAAAATGATGGTGAAAAAGTCGAGAAGTTTGGTAGAGAAAAGTTGGATTCGTGTAACCAAGGTTTAAGATTATATCTTTAAAGATAGCCTTGTTATACACTAATTGTTCAGCTTGAAATGTTTAATAGAGATGTGGTCTCTGCTTATAAATAAGTAAAGTAAGATTCAAAAGTAATGCTATGAAAACAATAATAAGTGAGGTGTTAGCATGGGGACTATTACGGACAACGAGCTAGACTCGGTTGAAAAGAATATTGAGGATTTCAGCTTAAAGGATTTTGTAAATGTTCAGCAAGCACTGGAAGATCGTGTAAAGCAATTCAACCAGGTACGGGATATTTACGGCAACGATTACAAAAAATTGTATCGTCGTGAAGCCCTCTCCCCCATGTGCAATAAGTTAGACCTGGCTATTCCCGACACGGGCGAAAAGCGTAGTGTCATCATGTTCGGTTCCAATAATTATCAGGCAATGGCGGGTGACGAACGAGTCTTGGCGGCCATGAAGCAAGCCACTGATGTTTATGGCGTTGGTGGTGGCGGTTCTCCGCTTTTGTGTGGCACTTCCACTATGCATAGCTTGCTTGAAAGCAATATGGCGTCTTTTAAGGGTAAGGATGAATGCATATTGTTTTCGTCTGGTTATACAGCCCAGCAGGGTTGGATGAAAGCGTTATTGGACAAAACCGATATCGTTTTTATGGACGCATACAGTCACACCTCTTTCAACGAAGGTCTTTCCCTAACTGGTATCAAAAAAGTGCCCTTCAGGCACAACAACATGGATGACCTGGAAAAGAAACTAAAAGCTTTCCGTAATCGTCGTCGAACCGCTTGGATTTTTGTTGAAGGCGTGTATTCCATGCATGGGGATACTGTAGACCTCAAGAGAGTGGTTGAGTTAAGCAAGAAATACGACTGTAAAGTAGCAGTGGACGATGCTCACGGAGTTGGTGTGTTAGGCAAAACTGGCCGCGGCATTGAAGAGCATTGTGATGTTGATCCCGCTGATATCACAATTTCTATGGGAACATTCAGCAAGGCTTTCGGTGCGGTCGGTGGCTATGTTTGTGCTTCTTCATTTTATTCAGACTACATCCGCTATATGGCTAAGTCGCATATGTTCTCCGCCAGCATCCCCTCTGCTGTAGCGGCGGCCATTAATGAGGCGCTTAATATTATCCGTTCGGAGCCGGAACGTGCTCAGGCCTTGCATGATAAAGTCCGTTATTTAGTGGACGGTCTGTGTGCTGCGGGAATAGAGACCTCCAGTCAATCTGCTATTGTCCCCATTGCAATTCCGTTGGGAGCCAATGCCCGTGAGTTGGCTGTGGAGTATGATAAAGAAGATATTTTCGTTAATCTGGTGGATTACCCTGCGGTACCCCTGGACCAACAACGATTTAGGGCCACTGTCATTGTTTCTCATACCAAGGAAGACTTGGATAGATTGATCGATGCAACCCAACGTATTTTTACCCGTCATGGATTGATCTAGTCTGCATTAGCGAAACAATGCGAATGCGCTGGGTGAGTTGGTAATGGAGGCTTCCAGTAGAAAAGTGAATAAAGTGATTCTTGTGGTGGGGGCTTCGTCTGGATTCGGCGAAGCCTGTGCTCAGCTTTTAGCAAAAAACGGTCACACTGTAATAGGAACAAGCAGACGAGCACCACCCATCCCCTCACAACTTACAAGCAACCCCACCATGATCCCCTTGGATGTGAAGAGCGACGAGTCTGTTGCGATGGCGGTTAAGGCGGTGATTGAGCTTTGTGGTCGCGTGGATGTGGTCATCAACAGTGCCGGCATAGGGTACGCCGGTTCAGTGGAAGACATGACCATGGATGAGTATCGAGACCAACTTGATACTAATTTTTTTGGGGCGGTGAGAGTAACTAAAGCGGTTTTACCCCACATGCGTCAGCAGCGTAGCGGATTGTTCATTAACATCAGTTCAATTGGCGGTTTTATGGGGCTGCCTTTTCAGTCTGCCTACAGTGCATCAAAGTTTGCTCTGGAGGGTTTTACGGAGAGCCTAAGGGTGGAAGTAAAACCGTTTGGGATACGGGCTCTAATTCTACAGCCGGGGGATTTCAAAACTGGGATTACTGACAATCGCATTTTTTGCGCAGGCAATTCGACGGAGTCGGCCTATCACAAGGCGTGTAAGGATGCTATTGATACCACAATTAAAGGGGAATTGAGCGGTGAGCCTCCCATCGCGTTGGCCAAAAAAGTGGTTAAATTGATAGAGCTGAAAGAACCGTCGGTCCGTTATACTTGTGGACCCACTATGCAATGTCTCGCTGCGAAGGCAAAATACTGGATGCCTGCCAGCGTGTTCGAAAAACTTATAATAAATGAGTTTAAGCAATAAGCTCTATAAAACGTTGCGCTGATATTGAGTGACTAATAAGTATAAGAAGCAGAGGAAGTAAATATGAACGGGAAAGTTTTTGGGGGCCTGTTGGCAGCGCTCGCGTTAGCGTTACCACTGACCGGGTGTAAAATGCCCGGCGGCAACAAGATGCAAATGAACCTGCCTGACCTGGAACAAACCGCGCAAGCGGCCACCTCAGCAGATGCCATAAAAACTCAGTTTTATGCTAACGGTTTTCCCACTGATTTACGGGTTGATGACCAAGGCGACGTGTATCTAGATGACTTTCCACGTCAATACCATTATCTCACTCGTCGTTATCTTCAAGCTGTCAAAAACGTAGGCAAGGGTTACCACACGGTAATGCCCATTTATCTGCCTTTTTCTCGAACCATTGATTTGGATGCGATGTCAGACTGGGATCTGGACTATGTATCTGATGAAGCGCCCATACAGTTGATCGATGTGGACCCGGATTCAAACGAATACGGTCGTCGTTTTCCGTTGAGTCTGTCTATGACTAAAATGGACGACCAATATCGGCCATCCAATTTATTGCAGGTATACCCCACCATGGGCGTTACCCTGAGGCCTGATACCACCTATGCGGTAATTGTGACGGATCAGACTCCCCTCAGCGATATAAACTTTTGGCAACAAGATGAACAGTTGGCTGCTGCGCTTGGGCTGGAGACCGATGGGGTGAATCTTAGCGAGCGTGTCGCTAAGGTTTATGAGCCTCTGAAAGACTTTTTGGATTACGAACAAATAGACCCCGAGCAAATTGTAGGGGCCACTGTTTGGACCACGGGCAATCCCATTGCTCAATTTAACAAAGGCGGCGAACTGGTAGCAAAGCGGGCAGAGCAAATGACTGAGCTGCCGGTTACCAATATAGAGAATCTCAAGAACTTCCCTGAATATTGTATTGTTCGTGCAGATGTGGAAGTGCCTGGTTACCAGAAGGGCAAAGTACCGTTCTATACAAAAGGTGGTGAGATCGAATGGGACGAGGAGGGTGCTCCTATTGTCCAGTACACTCGAACCACGGAATTTGTTGTCACTATTCCCAAAGACATAGAAATGCCGGAGAACGGGTATCCTCTGCTGTCCTACGTGCACGGTGCAGCGGGTATTGCCCGTCAAGTGTTTGAGCGCGGGGATTTTGATTATTACGATATCACTCGATACCCCTATTACATCGCGAAAGACGGAGAGGGTCCTTCACAAATCGCGGCCCAGCGTGGTTGGGCTACATCGGGTATCGGTCAGCATCTATCGGTGGATCACTTGCCTGATTTGGGTGTGGGCACCATTGCTGCAGGCTTCAATCCCTACAACCCCGATGGCTTCAGTAATCATTATGTGACTATCACTTATGAGGCTATTTATTTTCGCCGGATACTGGAAAAGCTGAGACTTGATCCTAGTTTGTGCCCTGAAGCCAACCTGGGTGCTGGGCAAACAGCATTTCGTTTCGATACCAGTAAAGAAGTGAGCATGGGGCAGTCCATTGGTGTTTGGGGCGCAGCTCTCAAAGTCTCCGCAGACCCCAAGCCCTACGAGGGTTTAATCATCAGTGGTTCTGGCGGCACCTGGGCTAAGGCCATGAATGCCAGCCCCATCTACCGTGCGGGCTATCAGTACTTCGTTATTAATCAATGGCCTTTCCAAAAACTTGACGATGCTCATCCATTTCTAATGTTGTTGGAATGGGCATACGGTGAAACTGATTTGTCCGTGAATATGGAGGCCATGATGCGTTACCCAACAAAGTCGCCTCCTCACGTGATTGGCTACTCTGGTGTACGTGATGAGATATTCCCGGATCCTGCTCAGCGAATCACCTTTATGGCGCTGGGTTCGGACATGCTGGGTGATGACATCGGCAAAACGCCAAACACGACCTTAATGCCTCACATGACTCTGGCGGGTATCAATCAACTTGCCTATCCCACCATGGAAAACTTTGATACGCCCTTCGGTAGCCGTTTGAACGTGGTTATGCGCTATCCTGGCAAGAACCTGGCATTGCTCTACAGCGGTCACGAAGTGATGTTTGAAGATCCTGAAATTAAGCATCAATACGGCTGCTTCCTTGAATATATCAGTGAGGAACAACCACTGATTATGGATGTTGGTTTCGAGTTGGGTGATCCCTGCTGGTAATGCCCATGAGAGCCTATCGAAACTGATTTGTTCGATAGGCTCTTTTGTTGAATCTAAATTTAATCTAAGCCACTTCTCGATCCGTTAACGCCTATCCTGCCCTCTGGCTAAATTTGACAACGATCGTTTCCTTTTAATAGTATTCTTGTCTCTAAATAAAACTGATGATTAGGCAGTTATTTCACGGAAATCAGCCTAATTGCTATTGGCAGCATAGAGTCCCCGTTTAAAGAGAGAGCAGTAAATGAATACAGATAAATTAGACAAAAATGGAATGTCGCGGCGGAAATTTATTGGTGGTGCTGTTGCCACTGCAGCGGCCAGCACAGTGTTGCCCGGGTGCAAGTTTGTGGCCGGTTCCGGGAGTAATACCATACCTGAGCCACCACAGTTTCCAGTGGAAATAGAGTTATATCAAAAGAGTTTTATCAATTGGGCGCGGGAAGTGAAGATTGCCGGAGTCTGGTTTTGTGCGCCTAAGACGGGCGAAGATGTGGTGACGGTTGCTAACTGGGCCAAAGATCATGGCTATCGTCTGCGCCCCGTCGGCAGTGGTCATGGGTTTGCCCCCACCTTGATGCCCCGTGGTCATAGTGGCGAAAACGTGGTTTTGATTGACACCCACGAATACATGAATGCCATTGAAGTTAATCCCGATGACAGCGTGAAATCGGTGCGTTGTGATGCCGGGGCCTACTTGGAAGATATTTGTGCCGAGCTGGAGCAATATGATTTGGGCTTGTATCACACAACTGCTCCTGGTGGAGTTTCCATTGCTGGGGTGCTGGCCATGAATGCCCATGGTGCAGCGGTTCCCAAGATGGGTGAGTCACTGCAGCCAGGTCATTCCTGGGGCACTTTAAGTAACTTAGTTCTTTCTCTTACCGCAGTAGCTTGGGATGAAAGTACGCAACAATATACGTTGAAAACGTACCAGCGTAATCAGCTTGAGATCGCCCCCTTGTTGACTAGCCTGTCGCGCGCATTTATTACGTCGGTCACTATTCAAGTGGGGCCAAACTTAAAAATACGCCTACTCAGTCGTACCGATTTAACAGTAGATGAGTTGTTGGCAAAGCCAGAAAATGAAACTGAAAACTCGTTCTCGAATATTTCTAATGAATACGGAACCGCAGATATTCTTTATTATCCGTTCACTGCAGAAAATCGGGTTTGGCTAAAAACCTGGACCGTGACGCCGGAAAAGCCAGAAAGTAGCCGAGAAGTGTTCGAGCCTTATGTGCTTTCCGGTGGGGTGAACATGCCTGCCTGGCAGGCAGATGCCCTGGCATCCGCCTTACGGACTTTTCCTCGGTTTGTGCCTCAATACAACACAGCCAGCGTCAACGGTATAACTGACCTTATGGCCAACGATGAACCAGACACAAAGATAAATGATGTTTGGGGTTCGGCCTACACCACCACTTTGTACGTGCAACCCCAGACTCCCCGTCTAACCGTAGCGGCCTGGGGTGTGGTTGTGGCTCGCAACAATGTGCAGAGGGCATTGGCAGAGTGGTATGAGTATTTCACTGAATTGGTAGAAGAATTCCGCAGCCGCGGTTTGTACCCCTATACTGGCCCAGTGGAGTTGCGTGCCCACGGGGTTGAAAAAACCGAAGATGTCTTAATGGAGGGTGCGGTGGAACCTACCTTGTCTGGGGCCAGGGCACATCCTGACCATCCTGATAAAGACACTATTATCTGGTTCGCCATCAATAACAATGTTGATCAACCGGAAGCACAGGAGTTCAATACCCGGTTGGAGCAGTGGTTCTACAGTAACTATGCCAGTTATGGATTGGTGCGTCCTGAGTGGACAAAATGCTATGCCTATACGGCAGATGGGGATTTTGGGGGAGCCTGGACCAATCAGGAGATTTTGACGGAGGTTTACCCTAAGACTTGGTCTGAAGGCTATCCTGAAGATAACAACTGGCATACCGCTGCCGCACAGTTCAAGGCCATGGATCCCCATGGTGTTTTCAGCAACGCCCATTTGGATAAATTATTTCCGCTGTCTTAAGGCCTGTATGGTCCCGGTCACCACCAGGGCGCAGCTTTCAACCAGCTGTTCCTGGGGTGAACGGTAGTTGTCCAGCATCCATAAAGCGGCCATAGACGTGGTTGCACCATTAATGGCTGCGGCGATATGCAGAGCTAACTCGCGGGAAAGGTTGTACTCGTTGTTGTCTGCCAAAATCAAATCTGCAGCTAGCTCAAAGTATTGTTTAATGGTGGCGTGGTGCTTTTCCATTAGGGTTTGGCTGCCCACCATGCTTTCCAGCAGGAGCACTCTCACTACTTTTTCATCACGCATAAAGGTAAAGAAGCGATCAAGTGCGGCGTGAATACGCGGATTAAGTTGCTGTGGTAGGTGCTGAATGCTTTCCACTAGGAAGGCTTGCATTTTTACCGATTGGGTTTCGTAAACTGCGGCGAACAAATCTTCAGAATCTTTAAATGATTCGTAGAAATAACGCTCGGTCAGGCTGGCTTCTTTGCATAGCAGTCTTACTGTGGCCCCTCGAATACCGATGGTACCAAAGATTTCTAAGCCTGCATCTAGAAAACGTTGGCGTCGCTCGGCTACACGCTGCTCTTCACTTAGTCCGCCGTAGGTTCGTTTTGATCGCTTCTTGGGAGAGGGGGATGCCATAAACGTACAAATGCTGTGGTATGTGTTTAACTTTCATTTTGTTGAAACGTCATTATACATTGATACGATGAGGGGTTAACTGAATTTAATTTGCTAAGTTGATTTGGAGCTCTAAAGACGGATGGAAAGTCTTTTGTTTTTTGTAAAGAAAGTGCTTGGTTACATGTTGATGCCAGTGCCGCTATTTTGGCTCTGCCTGTGTTTGGCGGGTTTTTGCGCGTTAGTAGGTAGGGCACGGCTGCGAAATGGATTGATTGTGGTGGCTCTGGCCTGGATAGGCTTTTTTTCACTGCCCAGTGTTGCCCATTGGGTGGCGAGGCCCTTGGAGCAAAAGTACCCCATGTACGGCAACCAACCCGTTGACTTTGTGGTGGTTCATGGCAATGCCCATGTTAGTGACCCACTGGTGCCCATAACCAGTTTGTTATCGGAGGTGGCCCTTATGCGTTTGGCCGAAGGGATTCGAATACATCGTTTAAATCCAAATTCAAAATTGTTGCTGTCGGGCTACTCTGGGGGAGATGCCATTTCCCAGGCAGAAGCCATGGCTCAGGTGGCGGAACAGGTTTTTTCTGTGTCACGGGAAGATATGATATTGAAGCCTCTGGCAAAGGACACGGAGGAAGAGGCTGAAGCATGGGTAGAGGTCACTGCAGGCCGTCCCCTGGCTGTGGTCACGTCCGCCGTCCATATGCCGCGCACCCTTTTTCTATACCATCACCTGGGCTCACATCCCATAGCCGCCCCCACTCAATATGATACCCGTTCCTATCCCGTTGAAGGGTTTTTCAATAAGTTACCTTCAGGATCGGCGTTGCGCCGGGTTGAGCGGGCCTGGCACGAGTACGTGGGATTGCTCTGGCTCAAGGTTAAGGGCTATTGACGTCCACAATTCCTAGTTTGCTGTTGCAACTGGGCTCTCTCTGTTGCAACTTCGCTTTAATAGATGTTTTCTTTTGTTGTGGTTATTTATGGGGCGACGCTATGCAGTTTGGTCACTTCATCTTCAATACGTTACCCCCTGTGGCAACGCTGGTTGCATGGGTTTTTTTCTCGCTACTGTTGTTGTTTGCTCTCGTTAGCGCCCCCTGGCGCGCGTTAATGGGATTTCAGCATCGACAGCATGCGTTGATGATTGCCCTGGTGGTGTTGTGTTTAATATGGTCATTTCGCTTTCAGGTTGTGCCCGGGTTACACCTCCATCCCTTTCTTATTACTACGGTGACACTGGTTTTTGGCTGGAGCTTTTGCCTGTTGGTGGGGGCCTTAGCCTGTGGCTTATTGGTGTTGGTTGGTACGGTTGATTTGCAATCTATGCCATGGGATTGGATGTTTACGGTGTTTTTTCCGGCCTCTCTCACTTTGGGGCTGCTCTATCTCATTGAGCGGCTGCCTACCCGGAATCTTTTTGTGTATATCCTGGGGCTGGGTTTCTTCGGCACGTTACTCACGACCTTGATTAACTGCTTGCTGTTACTGCTGTTTTTTAAGTTCATAGTGGGGCCAGATGGATTTACCAAATTGTGGGATAACGTGGCTTTCGTAGTTCCCTTACTGTATTCGGAAGGCTTCATTAATGGGGTGTTAGTGACTTCGATTACCGTATTCATGCCGGACTTGGTTAAAACCTTTGATGATCATCGCTTCTTAAAATCTGATTAGGGACAGGGCCTACTGCAATCTTTGGCGCTTTTGCCTATCCATTTACCCGGGCAGATGGTGTTTAATTCGGGGTTTATCAAGTTGGTTGGGCAGGTTCGAGGTTTTAATGAAATTTTCCGAAGCGTTAGACGCAATTCAGTGTGTTGAAGGAACTGCAGAGTTCAGCGTAAGTGATCAATGGCGCCAGGGAAGGGCCATATTTGGTGGCTTGCAAGGGGCCGCCATGCTGAAGGCGATGCGCAGCCTGGTATCCGATGTGCCATTACGCAGTCTTCAGGTGACCTTTGTGGCGCCGCCGAAATCGGATGCCATTCAAGTTACTGCAAGTCTGGTGAGGCAAGGTAAGAGTGCAACTCACGTGCAGGCTCAACTCACAGATGGTGATGCGGTGTTGGCTATGGCGGTGGGTGTGTTTGGTTCCGCTCGACCCTCTGACGTGGTGAGAACACCGGCGATGCCAGAGGTGCAATGTGAAACACCTAAAAGAATGCGCTATATACCGGGTATTTCCCCCACGTTTACCCAACATTTCAACGCAGTCTGGTTGAAAGGGCGTTTCCCTTTTGCGGGTGCGCAAGAACCCGAGACAATCATAGACCTGAGTATGCCGGAAGAGGCAAGCTCAACGGAATACCATGTGGTAGCCATGGCGGACTACATTCCTCCCATTGGTTTAACCTATCTGTCAAAGCTCTGCGCGGGCAGCTCCTTGACCTGGATGCTGGAGTTTTTATCGGAAGATGTGAATGGGCTGTCCATGGAAAATTGGCGAGTGGATGCAGCAATGGTGGCAGCCAGTGACGGTTATACCAATCAATCCGTTATGATTTGGGGGCCTCAAGGCCAGCCCTTGGCCCTGAGCCGACAGTCCATGGTGGTATTTGGCTAGCAGGCTGTTGCGCCAGTTTCAGGAGCCATTGCTTAACGTTTGCTGGAACCAGGACACGGTGGATTCCACCGTGTCCTGCAGGTGGCGATCAAATAATTCAAAATGGGTTTCCGGGTATTCTTCAAACGTCACCTTTTCAACTTTTGACAGGGCGCTTTTTACCATTCTCGCGGGAGTGATGGTGTCATCTGTGGCCAGTATCACTTTCAACGGTACTTTTATAGCGCGGGCAGCTTTGGCGGTTTTATAGTTCGCCATTTCCAATAGAGAACTCACGCTGACATGGTCCACAAAGTTGGGCGCATTGGCGGTCATCTCTTGCATCCATTGCCAGGCACCGTCACTATTCATCACAGCCTGCTCATGGGGCTTTCCCGCTATTTTTATGGTTTGACTCTTTCCCATCACTTTGCGCCAAAACCAATCTTTAACGGTTATACCGGTGAAGCGGGGCGCCATTTTTAATGAGACGGAGATAAACGGAATAATAGCCAAAACACTTTTAACTCTGGTGTCAATGGCGGCTATCACCAGAGCATGTCCTCCGGATAAACTGCTTCCCCAAATGCCCAGGTTTTCTCCATCTATGGCGGAATGCTGCTGTAAAAAATCCAGGGCGACAGTATGGCTGTCCAATTGGGATTGAATCTGAATCTGTTGCCGAGGTTCACCTGCGCTGGCGCCGAAGTAGGGATAGTCCACTGCCAGAGTGGCAATGCCAGCATCGGCCAGTGCGTGGGCATAGTGCGGTATCAGCATTTCTTTAACGCCACCGAAACCCGGGGCCATCACCACCGCCGGACAGGGATGGTGGTTTGCGTGGGGTAAATAAAGATTCCCTGCAATGTCAATTCCGTTCAAGCTGAGTGTCACCGGATTCATAGGGCAGCCTCACGGTAGAGTCCAGGTAAGATTTTTGCCAAATGGTTCATCTCTTCCGCGCAATGGGTTAACAGGCTTAATGCCATCTGGTCACTGATGACTTTGGAGCGGAACAGCTTGCTGTTGTACAAGCGTTTCATTGTGACGTGCAGCGGTTTGAAATGATGTTCAATCTGGCCCAACCAGAACCCGCTTCGCATTTCACAACCTTGGTGGTTGGGTAGCACCAAGTGACATGCGTGGCCGCCTTTGGAATGTAAAACCCGGTCATGGGTGTAACTGCAGATGGCGGTTGCTTTGCGTTGCGCGAGGTCGTCAAAGCCAAATTGCGATGGCTCTATAAATTCAATGGTGAGGCGTTTAAGTTTGTTGCCCAGGTATTCATCAACGTAGGATTGGTTGTTGATGTATTGGCTTCGATGGTCTCTTAACCCGGAACGATCTTCCATAACTTTACAGCGTATATGGGCGCTGGGGTGCCATAGTCGGTAGCGCTCGCTGGAAGGTAAATGCCATCCAAACCACCAATCCAACATCTCAGGGGAACAGTTGGCCAAGGTGGTGTTACATACAATTAATACCCTGCCATCTCTGGCCCGCCATACACCACTGGGATGAGCCTTGTCAGCGTCCAGAACGGCTCTCACTTTATCGTTTTCAGGGTAATTATCATGGTCAACCCCCTGATCTACCAAAAGTTGGATGCTTTTTGGGGCAGGGGCTAACGGTAGTCGAAATGCATCTAAATTCATGGGAAGGTACGTCAGTTTTGTTTATGGTATGAAACGCTTTTTTGTGAGCAGGGCCCTGGGTGTTGTGGAATTCTTCATTTAATGGCTTGATTGCTCTACCAGGATTGACCCGTTGGCCCTTTTTTGACGATTTCGTCAATAATGCAGGCCCAGTGGGTTTCTGTCAACAATGCCGTTCCAAGGGGGGAATACGGTGGGGAAGTCCAACATGATAAGCGTTAAAAAACGTCAGAAAACCCATGATCAATTGGTGCAAACTGCCGTGACCATGCTGGCAGATGATAGTTTTTCCTCGTCTTCGATTCTGCAGATTGCCACCACTGCCGGTGTCTCTAATGGCACTTTCTATAACTACTTTCAGAGCAAAGATCAGCTTATGGAAGCCGCTGCGCTATCTATTTCGGAGCAAATGGCATGGCAGCTAAGACGGCAGTTTGAAGGCGTTGAAGATCCTGCCCAGAGAGTGGTGATTGCTGCTTTCACCTTTATGGGGAGAGTGTTAGAGGATGCCGAATTTGGCTGGGCCTTGCTGCGCTTGGCGGGCACTTTGCCAAAGATGAGCGAAGCCATACGCTCAAGTGTACTGATGGATGTGCGGGAAGGTATGGAAAAGGGCCGTTTCCATATCTGCTCTGAAGTGGCGGCAATCGATTTGGTGCTGGGGACTTTAATGTCTGGAATTCGTACTCTGCTGGATGGTGGTCAGGGCAGGGAGTACATGCCGGCTATCGCCCAAATCAGTTTAGTGGGGCTGGGGATGACCCAGCAGCAAGCAAACGAAGTGGTTCAACGGGTTGTCAACAGGACTGAAAGTCATGAATGAATTAGAACAAGTGGCCGTATCCTGCCCCTACTGTGGTGAGCTGATTCAGGTACTGGTGGATTGCTCGGTCAGTCATCAAGACTACATAGAGGATTGTCAGGTGTGTTGTCGCCCAATTCGCTTTGTGGTGGTCTGTGAAGACACGCTTTCCGTAACGGTGTTTCATGAAGATGAATAGCTTCCAATAGCATAATCTGACATTTCCTGACGCTGGGTTTCGCAGAAATCATTTCGGTTTGTGTGAATTGATTACCGGGTCCGTCCAAGTTTCCTGTAGCCATTTGAAGCTGAATCTAATTGAATATGGGGGACTATCCACATGCTTCGTTTGTTTAAATCCAATCATACTTTGTCAAAAACCTATCGCGCCATGTCTGCTGCTGGATTGCTATCAGCTTTGGTGTTGTTACCTCAAACTACAACTGCCGAAACCGCTGATACCAACGGTACGGATTTCTGGTTAACCTTCCCGCAAAATTTTGATGGGGGCGGAGCCCAGTTTTCATTCTTTTTAAGTGCCGCTGAAAATCGAACCATCAGTATTGAAATACCCGGGTTGGGGTTTTCCGACAGCGTGGATGTCGCTGCCAATGTGGCAACTAAATACTCATTGCCCCAGTCTGTGGAGGTAATGTTAACCGATACTGTGGTTAGTAAAGGGATACATGTCTCTTCGCTTGAAGAGTTTACGGTCTATGGCTTGAGTAGACGGATACAGACTACGGATGCTTATTTAGGATTACCTAGCGATGTAGCGGGAAGTGACTATACCTTGATGGCTTGGGGTGCTGGAGTTCCAGGCAGCAATTCCCAATACACCTTGGTGGGTATATCTGATCAAACAACCGTTACGCTGTTACCCTCCTTAAGCGATCCCTGTGGTACTGAAATGGAGATCACTTTGAATGCAGGCGAAGTTTATCAGCACCTGAGTTGCGACCAAGGTGATGTGACTGGAACTCGAATTCAAGCCAACCAACCTATATCGGTTTTTGCCGGGCATCAATGTGCAAACGTACCGGATCCCAGTTACGGATATTGTGATCACATCATCGAGCAAGTGCCGTCCACCGATACTTGGGGTAAACGGTTTTTGGTTACTCCTTTAGCGACTCGCACAAAGGGTGATACCTTTCGAGTATTGGCGAACTATGATGAAACCATTGTTAAAATACCTGGCGTTGAAGACGTTACTCTGTCCGCCGGAGAGCATTATGAGACGCTAATTGCCAACGCTGGTGTCATTGAAGCAAATCAACCCATAATGGTGGCTCAATATTCTAACGGTACCACATTTGATGGTGTTACTTCTGATCCATTTATGATGGTGATTCCGCCCTATGAACAATTTTTGGATAACTACACCTTTGCAACCCCCACTGAGGGCTTTCGCGTTAACTACGTTAATGTGGTGGTAAAAAGTGCTTTTCAGGGGGCGCTTAGATTGGATGGCAATGAAATTGAATCATCCATGTTTACGCCTATTCCAGGTAGCGATTTTTCTTACGCCCAAGTTGAGCTTGATCCCGGTAGTCATACCCTAACCGGTGCCGTAGCCGGTGTATTTGTGTATGGCTACGATGAGTATGATTCCTATGGCTATCCCGGCGGCTTATCCCTGTCTGAAGTGGCGTTGGTTGATAGTGTGGATTTGTTGCCAAACTTCGAGTTGGCTGACGGAGAGGCGTGTTTTAAAGCGAAGGTAAGCGATGCTTTGAACGCCGCACTAGCCGATATTCGCGTAGACTTTGTGGTTGAGTTAGTTGAAGGCAGTGACCGTACTGATGACACTGGCATAGCTACCTTCTGTGTGGAAGCCGGAGAAAATCCTGAAGAGTATAATGTGACCGCCACCGTTGGTGATGTGACCAATGAGGTTACCGTGGTGAAACCAGTGGAGCCCCGATCCACCGGCGATGACGATTCCGGTTCTGACGGTGACAGTGGCAGTGGCGGTAGTGGATCTTTAATCACTCTGATGATGTTGGGTTTCATGGCCTTGGTTCGAAAGCGACACCAGTTAAAGAAAGTCATTGGATAATGATCTTACGAGGCTGTACCTTCGGGTATAGCCTCACTCCAGTTCACACTGAGAATCTTCAAAATCCCTCAGGGTTTTACCTGCCTCGTCCTTGAATCTCGCCATTGAAACATGCCATTTTACTATTCTGTCCACGCGAAAGTGTCTGAAGTCGTGACGTAACTCACACCAGCCAACGCAGGTCCAGACTTTGCCCCAAAAATAGATAGCCAGAGGTCTGATAATACGGTCACTGGTTTGGTTTTTGCCATCTTTGTAGTGAAATTCAAACTTATGACGTTGGGAAATAGCCCGGCGTAAATCCGGCATGGCTTGCCAAATATTGGCTTGAGATAGAAAGTCAGGAGCAAATACTTTTACCCGCGCGGGCTGGTTGCTCAGTTTGGGAGGCAAGCTTTGCTCAATTTTTTCCAGAGCGGAACGTATGTGATTCTTGGTCTGGGGATCTGCCCAGGCTTCCAGCATGCGGGCCGCAATTACCAGGCTTTCAACCTCCGATGAATTGAACATGAGTGGGGGAATATCGAAACCTTTCTCTAAAAGATAACCCACTCCCGCTTCTGCACGTAGGGGGATTCCACGCCCAGAAAGATCATCCAGGTCTCGATAAACAGTGCGAGGGCTCACTTCCAGCTCCAGAGCGATTTGTTGAGCAGTAATCACTTTGCCCCGTCGCAGTATTTGAATAATCTGAAACAGTCTGTCAGCACGTCTCATTGAAGGATCATGTCCCAAGATGGTTGTAAACAGAATGCCGACGCCTTATAGACAGCTTACTTTCAGTGACTGTTACATTCACAATTATGGCAACAATTACTGTAATAAATGCAGCCTTGCCGACTCTAATAGGTTAAGCGTCTCCATATTATAATCACTGAACAAGGGCAACAAAATGAAATCCTCCGTTAATTTATTAAAAGCGCTATACATAGGGCTTTTCCTGATTGGGTCTTTTGCCATTAGCTTTTACGCATTTTTCGTGCTGATATACCAAGGCTTCACCGTAGCTTGGCTGGGCGTGATTCTTGCCAGTTTCCTACCGGTGGCAACCCTCAGCTATCTATTGGTTTTTAAAACTAGGGCTAGAACTCAGGGCCGTTTACCCCTCCTATCATTGCTTGGGGTGATCGGTGTACTGCTGGCTTTGCTGCCATTCTTTGGCAATGGTGAATCTGCGGAAATACTGCCATTGCTTCTGAGTATTACCGGATTTGTGCTTTTTCAGGGCTACAATTTTTGGTACTCCTCCTTGGGAAGAAGACCTAATCCGGCACTTGAACTGGGTCAGCCTTTGCCTCAGTTCAACCTCATGGATGTGGATGGTAAGTCAGTGAGTAGTGCTTCCTATATTGGTTCGCCCGCCTTGTTTCTGTTTTACCGAGGGAATTGGTGTCCGCTGTGTATGGCGCAAATCAACGAGATTGCTGATCAGTATAAACGCCTGCACAGTGCCGGTGTTAGGGTGGCTCTAATAAGTCCGCAACCGGAAAAACAGACACAGTCACTGGCTAAATCGTTTGGTGTGGAATTCGATTTCCTCATAGATAAGGGCAGTGCTGCTGCGCGGCAACTGAGAATTGACGCACCTTTTGGATTACCTTTTGGGCTTCAGGCGTTGGGGTATGAATCGGACACGGTATTGCCTACGGTAATTGCAACCAATAAAAACGGGATTATAATTTTCAGCGATCAGACCGACAACTATCGGGTTCGACCAGAACCGGAAACGTTTTTGTCTATTTTTGAAGAAACAAATAGAAGTGGATGCTAGGATGGCCGAGCGCCAAGGGTTTGGCGCTCTAAAGAGGTTTATGGTTAGGCGGCAAGTAGTTCGTCAATATCGTCTTCCGCTTCCAGGGCAATGGCAAGTTGGGCAGAAAGATGATGTCGGTCCAGATGCAGGGGCGCGGTTAATGCTTCAGGCATTTCACTTATCAAGGTGTCCCGTTCCATTCCCTGTTCCAGTCCTCTGTTCAAAAACACGGAAAGTTTGATCACCGCAGCATAGTGAGAAAACGAGTCGCTTTCCAGTGGATTGCCCTGGTGTTCAAGTGCAGACACGATATTGGCGGGGAATTTCCAGGCTTTGGCTAACTGTGCTCCCACCAGATTGTTGTCAAAACCAAATTGTCCTCTTTCCAGATCAAACCGATTAGCCCCCTGGGAAACCTGATCCGCTATGGCGATCATTTTGTCCGGTTCCGTCAGGTGCATCAGTGCGATACCAATGTTGTGAAGCATGCCGCAGGTAAAAGCGGTTTCTGCATCCAGTTGCTGTGCATTCTTAGCCACCAGTTTACAGATATTGGCCACCATAAAGCTGCTGCGCCAGAATTCCTTTGCGTCCAATCCCGGAATGGCTTTAAAGCTACCGGTAATCCCTGAGGCAATAACCAGGGTCTTCAACGTATCCACCCCAAGCAGCACCACAGCTGAGTCCAGAGACGATACTTTCCGCCCGGCGCCGTAGCGAACAGAATTGGCCAAGCGCAGTACTTTTGCTGCTATTACCGGATCTGATTGGATGTTCCTTGATATTTCATCTGCATTGGCTGAGTTGCTATTGAAGTTTTCAATAAGGTCCTGCACCACTTTGGGAATGCTGGGTAGGTCGTATATGCGCTCCAGTAGCTTATCCAGAGTCATTGTTTTCTCCTGGTTTCAAATATGGGGCCTGGGAATGGGCCGAGATCATTGAAGTATAGATAACTGAGAGCGTTGCACAGGGTTGTGGGGTAATTAATTTTCTTGACTGACTAAAATGGTAAGGTATTGCCTGTGTTGCCAATATGGCCCCCCATCTGGCATGCTTACCCGCTAGCCTTATTAACCAGCCCAAGTGACAAGCCATGAACCCCCTTTGGAGTAACCTAGTAGCAAACCTAGACCCTTATGTGGCTGGAGAACAGCCAAAAGACAAGGTCTACGTGAAGCTTAATACTAACGAAAACCCTTACCCGCCTTCCCCCAAAGTTATGGAAGCCATTAGCCAGGTGGGAGGCGATGGTTTGCGTCTATATCCAGATCCCGATGCCACCTCTCTAAAACAGGCCATAGGGGAATTTTTTGGTCTGGATGAGAGTTGGGTGTTTGTGGGTAACGGCTCTGACGAAGTGTTGGGCTTTGCTTTTGCTGCCTTTTTTAAACAGCAAAAGCCCCTCTATTTTCCCAATATCACTTACAGCTTTTATCCCTCGTACTGTCGCTTTTTTGAAATCGACTATCGACAGTTTCCGTTGGATGAAAGCTGGCAAATTCAGTTTAACAATTTGGATGGTCAACCCGGCGGGATTATTTTTCCCAACCCTAACGCCCCCACGGGATTGTTGTTGCCCCTGGCTCAAATCGAGGCGGTACTGCAACAGTATGATGATATTGTGATCATTGTTGATGAGGCTTACATCGATTTTGGCGGAGAAAGTGCCGCTGCTTTGGTACACCGTTATGAAAATCTACTGGTGGTCCAAACCTGTTCAAAATCCCGCTCTCTTGCGGGCTTGAGGGTGGGTTACGCGGTGGGGAATCCTGGTTTGGTGCAGGCACTGGAAAGGGTAAAAAACTCATTCAATGCCTATCCCCTCGATGCTCTAGCCATTGCTGGCGCGACGGCCTCATTCCATGACAGGGTTTATTTTGAGCAGTGCAGTAAGCGAGTGATCGATACGCGGGAATGGTTTATGGAGCAACTGCAGGCGTTGGCGTTTATGGTCTTGCCTTCAAAAGCCAATTTTGTTTTTGCCCAGCCCACCACAATGCCCGCCAATGAATTGGGTCTGACGCTTCGAGACCAAGGCTTCTTGGTGCGTTATTTCAATAAGCCAGGAATTGATCAATTTCTGAGGATAAGTATCGGTACGCAAGAAGAAATGGAAGCATTGGTAACTTGCCTGCAAGGTATCCTAAAATAGACAGGACTTTTTAGCAGCCCATTTAATCATCACCATTGGACACCCTATGATGCTAAGGCGTATGGCTTTGCTAATGCTGTTTGTGGTGTTGCTGGTTTTGGCTGCTGCCGGGTTGTTTTCCTACCGATATTGGATCCAATGGCAACAGGCTAATGGCATTGAGCGGTTAGATTGGGCTGGGGTGTCCCTGGGCAAGCTGGGGTTGGAAATTGATAGCCTGGAGTTGGTGCAGGCACAAGGGGAGCAAAAACGGGCCCTATCTCTTAAGCAGCTTCAACTGCGTTGGCAGTTCCATTGGCAGGGTAAAGAGCAGGACCAGGATCAGGAGCAGGATCAGGCTCCGTGGCCCGGTCTGCAAATGGAAACGGTCAGCGTTAGTCAGCTGGAATTCGTTTGGCCGCGAGAATCCCCATCATCTAACTCCGCTACCCCCGAACTACACAGTGCGATTGCTTCTTTGGAAAATGCACTGAACCATCTTGTCAGTTCAAATAGTGGCGCGTTTTGGCTTCCTTCCAGGATCAATATCGAACAACTACAAGGTCAGATACCCTGTGCTGATGCTGTCTGTTCGTTGTCCGCTCAGGTCGCTCTCCAGCGGGCAGAAGATCTGTTTCCAGTGAGTGTTCAGGCTTCGCTCTATCACAATGGCCACACCCTATTCCTCGAGGGTGACATCGACGCCAGTGCCCAACAACTTTCCCTTACTCCAGTGGACGTTGAACTGAAAATCAGCAGTGATGATAAGCGCTTGATTCATCTTCAGTCTAACTTTAGTGGCAGCGAGCCGGGTCAAGCCACCAATTTAGGTTGGACGGGAGAGATACAGATTTCAGATCTCACCCGTGGCAGCTGGTTATGGAGTTGGCTTGGGCAATGGATGACCTTACCTGTCTCGCCCGTGGATGTGCAGGAGTTTGGGTTGAGCTGGGATCTGGGTTGGCCTCAACAAGGGGAGTTTTTAAACAATGTTCAGGGAACGGGTTCACTCCATGGCAAGGTGGATCGCTTTTCTCAGGACAATATTCATGTGCAGGGGATCGACCTGGATTTAAATCTGGAGGGCCAGCTGGTAGGGGGAAACCTGGAGGCCGATTTGATTGCAGGCTCTTCACTTAGTTTGTCTCAAATGGAAATAAAAGAAAAAGGCAGCGAATCCACAGTTAAAGCCAGCGGCATTAGCGCCGATTTGGAAGGGGTCCATTTGCAAGCCGGTGTTAATTTTGCGCAACCACAACTGACGGATCTTTCTCTCGCAGGCCCGTTTAAACTCAATTTAAATCAGCTAAACCAAGCCGCAGTCAATCCCCTGGGGTGGCAGCTGCGAGGACAGTTTCAAGCAGATACCAATGATCTTCAGTTAGAGGGTAAGTTGTCATGGGATGCGGAAGCGAAAGCGAAGGTAAGTCTTCACTATGGCTTTGAAAGCGATCTGGAGGGAAGCGTCAATTGGTATAGCAACGGTGTGGAGGCCCATAGGGTGCTATCCCAGACCTTGGTGGATTGGCCGGATTTGCTGAGCTTGGAGCAAGGCGATATCTCAGCGACACTGTTGTTCAGAAAGCCATTGCAACGGGCCTTTGAACTTGAAGGCAAAGTCAGGCTGGAGAGGCTGGATGGAACCTACGACCGAACCGCATGGAACGGCTTAAGCAGTGGCCTGCAATTTCGATTATTGGGTTCACAGCTGGAGCTAGAACTAAATGAATTGGAGCTGTCAAAGATTAATCCAGGTATTGCTTTGGGCCCCATTCGTGGGCGAGGGAGTTATCAAGCGAATCTTGATAATCTTTTGGCCGGTAGGCTTCAAGTTCGAGAATGGGTGGTTCAAATTGCCGGTGGAACCGTGCAGTTGGATCCGGGGGTTTGGCACACCCAGCGGTTCCCGTTGCGGGCTCGCCTGAGGGTGAATCAGTTGCAATTGGAGCAACTACTCGCTCTTTATCCAACGGATGGGGTTGCCGGTAGCGGTGTGCTGAACGGGCAATTGCCCCTATCGATAGTGCAAGGGGGCGTGGTGATAGCGGAAGGAAAGGTGGCAGCGGACTCCCGCGGTGGTACACTGCGAATCTCGCCGCAACAGTTAAAGTCCCTGGGGCAGGGGAATAAAGCAATGGCCCAGGTGGTTGCTGCGTTGGATAACTTTCACTTTACGGTACTGAACAGCACCGTGGATTACAATCAGGAAGGGATCTTAACCCTGGGGCTTCACCTGGAAGGACAAAATCCCGAATTGGAAAACAAGCAGCGTTATAACTTTAATATCAGTTTAGAAGATGATATTCCCGCCCTGCTTACCAGCCTGCAACTGAGCGGACGGGTTAGCGATGCAGTGGCTGAAAGGGTTAAGCGACTTCTGGAGAAGGACGGCAGTAGCCATTAACCCATCTTTAAGATTTAAAGGAGCGAACCAGAATGAACATTGTGCCGACCCTGACTAGGGGCCCATTAATCCTGCTAACGGCTTTAATACTAGGGATGTTTGCCATTGCTTGCACTCCCACAGTACAGATAGCCCCTTCAAATGAACCCATTACCGTTAATCTCAATGTGAAGATACAGCATGAGATTTTTGTGAAAGTGGATAAGGATGTGGACGCGCTGTTTGATGATGGCGGTTTGTTCTGATTAGTTTAAGAATGTGATGAGGAGATCATAAAGATGGTTTTGAAACTACCCTCGAAAATTAAGTCCCTTTTTTTGGTTAGATTGGCTTTGATTAAATTGGCCATAGCTAGATTGGTTGTAGTTGGATCGGTTTTCGTCGGCCTGTTGAGTTTTTCTTCGTTTGCCTTGGCCATTGATCTGGTTGAAGCGAAAGCCGCTCTATCTGCAGTTAAGCAGCAAGGACTGGTATGTGAGACTACTACGGGCTATTTGGAAGCAAAAGAAGGTAATGACCAAGCCGAACAGATTGTGGACTCTATTAATAGCGCCAGGAAAACAGAATACCAGCGCATTGCTAAAGAGCATGGCATTGAAGTAAGTAAAGTAGAGTTGCTGGCAGGCAAAAAGGCGGTGGACAAGACGCCCGCGGGCCAGTACGTAAAGATTGATGGCGAATGGATAAAAAAATAGAAATTTAAAATCTACCCCCTATTACCCCTCTTTTTATTGTCTTTTATTAACTCATAAATTTTATATTGAAAACCGAATCTTGTTCCGCAAGGTTCGGTTTTCAATATAGAGCGTCTTCAATCGAAATGGATATTGATTGAGTTCTTCCCTCTAAGTGCGTAGTGTTTTCCAGTTGAATGGCAACGACATAACAATAATCTACCCATTGTTTAGGGAATTAAAATGAAACCTTCAGTCTTTGAACCTCTGCGTCCAACGTTTTCTGTGATTTTCACTTTGCTGAGTTTAATACTGTTATCCGGTTGTGATTATGACTATACCGGTGATGGTTATGAGGTGGTGAAGGAGATACCAGGCCAGGAGCCGTGGTTTACCGTCTACCGACCTTTGGATTTGAATCAAGTAATTGAAGACAGGGGAGAGCTGCTACCTACCATAGTTTGGGGTAATGGTGGTTGTTTTAGAAGCGAATTCACATGGCAGCCTCTGTTCAAGCGCTGGGCTGCTGAGGGCTACGTAGTACTGGCTCTGTCTGAGGCACCGCTCCTGCAAGGTGGCCCGCTGGGCATAACCAATGTGGCCGATCACAGGGCGTTGATTGATTGGGCCCTCCAGAGCGCTCCCTATGCCGATATGTTAGACCCAACAAAAGTGATTGCCGCAGGCAATTCCTGTGGTGGTGTTACCGCCCTTGGCGTGGCCGCAGAAGATTCTAGAGTCGCCGGTGTTTTTGTTTTATCGGGTTCCAGTGCCCTGGGTTCTTCCAGCAAAAAAATCATGGAAGCGGTGACAGTGCCTGTGGGCTATGTTACGGGAGGGCCCTCGGATGTGGCAGGAGGACCGGCGAAAAAAGATTACGCACTTTTAGATGAACAGATTCCAGCCATGATCGTTAATCATGTGAAAGTGGGACATCTTAATGTCTCAACCGACGTGAGTCTGTTAGAGCAGGCTGCCGATGTTTCGTACCATTGGATGGATTTGATTTTGTATGGCAATGAAGATTCCTATAACGAATTGATGTCAGAAACCATCTGTTCGCTCTGTACTCCGGACGAGTGGGAAATCACATCAAGGCAATTGGATACTCTGATCCAGTGATCTGGCGGTTATAAGAACAATGAGCGTAATCAAAAGCGCCAGTGGTACATAGGAATAATTAAATTATGAGTATTACAAACAATAGTTTTATACGAGTATGCCTAATAGTAACGGCTGCCGTGGTGTTCTCCGGTTGTAAGCAGGAAGTGCCTGAGGAAGGGCTGGTGCCAGGGGTGCCCTGGTTGCTGGGGTCTACGGTGATTAAGCTCAAGCCATTTGGCTATGAGAAGGCGGAGTACTTTATCCAAGGCACGGCCCAAAGCTACGAGCACACATTGCCTCGTACCACGGATGGGAAGTGGGATGTTGAGCCTGTAGATGAAGCTCAATTTAGAACTCGGATTGTGGTTTACCGTCCCATTGATGCTGCCAAGTTTAACGGTACAGCCGTGGTGGAATGGCTAAATGTGAGTGGAGGAACGGAAGCGTCTTCCCAATGGATCAATACCCACACTGAGTTAATGCGAAGTGGCTACGCATGGGTGGGTGTATCGGCCCAGAAAGGTGGCATTGATGGGGAGGGAGTGACCGTGCTCCCCGTTTCCCTTGGCCTTAAAAAATTGAATCCTTCTCGCTATGGCAGCTTGATTCACCCAGGTGATCAGTTTTCTTTTGATATCTTTAGCCAGGTGGCGCGGGCTATTGTGGAACCAAAGAATTTTAACCCGTTGGGCGATTTGGTGTTAGAGAGAATCATTGCATCAGGGCAGTCCCAGTCGGCGGATCACCTGCTTACTTACGTCAATGCCATAGAACCTCGGGAGAATTTATTTGACGGCTACTTTATCCATAGTCGTGTACATGGTTCGGCTCCTCTATTTCCAGAAGAATTGAGTCGTGAAGAAATCGATTTTAGTGCGCGTATTCCTGTAACTATACGTGATGATTTGACGGTTCCGGTTTTGAATTTACAGACCGAGAGCGACACTGCGGTGTTGGGTGGTTACGAAGACAGACAACCGGATTCGGATATGATTCGAATCTGGGAGGTGGCCGGTACCGCCCATGCGGATCGTTACGTGGGTAATCTGGGGTTAACGGATAAAGGCGATGATCCTAAGGTGGCTGCCGTGGTGGAAAGCCGCTACGCCATACCGGTGGTGCTAAAGTGTGATAAGCCTGTCAATTCTGGTCCCCAGCATTTTGTTGTCAAAGCCGCACTGGCCGCGTTGAATAATTGGGTGGAAACTGGCACGGCTCCATCTGCTGCGGATCGTTTTGAATATGACGAAGTTAATCAAACCTTAGTGAGAGACGAGCTGGGTAATGCCATTGGCGGAATTCGAACCCCATACGTGGACGTACCCATTGCGGTATTGTCCGGTGAAGGGCAGGACGGGCAAATTCTATGCAGAACCTATGGAACCACCGAGCTGTTTAGTGTGGAAACCTTGAATAGCCTGTATTCGAGTCATGACGCGTTCTTTAACTTATTTAGTGACTCAGTAGATGATGCTGTTGCAAAAGGGTTCTTATTATATCCCGATGGGGAGTTAATAAAATCGTGGGCTGCCAGTGCGGATTTAGGGTTACAATAACAAAAAGGACGCAGCATAACGCTGCGTCCTTTTTGTTTGGCAGTAGCGTTCTATTCCGCTAATAATCCAATTAGTGGGTTGGCAAATTTTATATTTGGAAAAACCGATTCAACCGGTGCTTCACCAGTGGAGTTCCATTGGGATTGCATTCTTTCTTTTGCAATTTCTGTCACGCGATGGAGGCTTTTGAAGGTTCTCTTAGGTAAATCTGTCACCACCATATTCGCAACCCACACCGGGATAATGCCCCCTGGGTAAGCATGTCCAATCATTTCAATAGATGTTGTTTGAGCATCGATGGGTGTTATGGTCCAAAGTGCGGACACTTCTGGGACACGGGCGTATCCGGGTTCTTCTGGAGCGTAGGTGGCATCACCTGTTACCTTCAATGTCACCGTGAGGGTATTGGGATCCTGTGAGATTTGATTTTGCACATAAATATCGCGGTCTTTTAGGGGCCATGGTGCGTTTATCGTATAGTAGCTAACAAACTCACCTTCGGCATTGGGCTCTTTTATAAATTCATAAGAATTGCAAAGATGAGACCACTCACCGTAGTTTTCTGTGTCACCTAAAACATTGATTACCGCTTGCAAAGGCGCATTCACCACCGTTTGGGCTTTAAACGCTTTGAGCGTGGCTCCTTCTACGGTTCTGGTGTAGATATTAATACCTTCTTTTGAGTACTTTTGTTCCCATTGATTTTCGGCAAGAGCCATTGATGATGCAAAAACCAGTGCTGCGGAAAGCAGAGCACTGCTGATAGTATTCATATAGGTTCTGATCATTATTATTACCCCCGTAAAATAAATCAGGCTGATAGTATCCACTATCAGCCTGATTTTGTCTGTAGGAAATATTCCGCGTTCATTAAAATGAACGGTGGTAACCTAGCTCAAAAATTAAAAACTCCAATTTGCTGGTTATATCTTGACCGGCATAAGAAGGGTATACCACGTTGGCTATGTTACAGCCGTTACCCAGTTGCGCCGTACAGGCGGGGTGGAACTTTTCCGTTTTCATATGTGCAACGGCGAAATCGATGTGGCGGTCTCCTTTTAAATCCAAGCCAAAGCCCACTGACATCAGTTTTCCATCACTCATGGGAATAAATGCATTGGGAGATTCTTCAGGTACAGCGGAGGGGCGATCTTCGTAACCTGCTCGCAGTACCAGTTGATCATTCCAACGATACTCAATGCCGGTACCCCAGTAGGTCACATCCCGTAGGGCGATTTTATAGTTCACTGAGTTGGGTGAGATGCCGTTTGATCCACCGGTGCCCACCATATCAGCAATGGTTCCCCATTTTAGTAGGGAAACGTCTTGCCCAAACTTCAGATCAATGGTGGCAAAGGTTGACCATTCTGTCCAACGAACATCAAAGTTCCATTTTAGTTTAGGTGTAACCTGTAGACTTAGACCCGCATTCCAGCGCTGGGGGATTTCATAGGACACATTCAGTGGTCCCTCCGCATCAGTAATCACTTCTTCTGCGCTGGGAAGCTTCAGGTCCAGGTTTTCCAGCACGCTACCCACCGTGGCTAAGATATCACTACCATGAAAGTTGTACAGGAACGTTTTAAAGGGATCATGAATGGGGAATTTAAAATAGCCGTCCATGTCCACCTTGATTGATGAGTTATAAGATAAACCCAAGGATAACCAAGGTTGAGGTTCCCATAAAAATCCCATGTTGTAACCGAGAACAATATTTTGATCCACTTCAAAAGTGAGCTTGCCAAACTGGGTAAAGGGAGGCACCTCTGTGCTGCAAACATCCACTCTTACCCCCAGATCACTTTCGCTGCCAGACTTTGCGGTGCCGTCAGGGTTACAGAATGTACCTTGGATGAAAGGTGAGCCCAAAAAGAAAATGGCTTCATGGGGTTCGCGTATGGGCAGCTCTAAGCCCATGCCGGAATAGTTAAAGTTCACAGAAAAACCTGCAGAAAAGGTGTCTGTAAGTTGAACGGCAATGGTGGGTGAGAAGAAGGTGATAAGTGTGAACGTGGCGCGCTCCTGTGCAAACCGACCGGGATCGTCTTCCGCCACGTGATACCCATTCATCAATGGCGCGTACACGTTAGTGCCAATTGTGTATCGGCTGCCTGGTGGAGAATAGGATGCCCCACCGGCGGCACCTGCACCAATGGGTAAGTCCACCATTCCACCTGGAAGCATTACCGTTGGGCCACCTTCGGATTTACTTTTTGTAAACAGCAGGTCGTTGCGGGAGTACTCTTCATAGGGGCTACGGTTGTAGGTCAGATTGCCGTTTTCGTCGATAAATTCTTGGTGCAGTTCGCCATATCTATCGATGAGATTCTCCATATATTCACCATGACCACCCAGCTCCATTTCGGTAGAGAAAAAACCCAAGATGGCTTTCAAGTACATTCTGCGGCCTTTGTACTTTGCCAGTCCAGCAGGGTTGAAGTGGATGGAGTCGATATCCGGTGGGTCAGCGGTAATTGCATGACCCAAAGCAAGCGCTTTCGGATTACCTATGGTGATGCTGTCGGTAAAGGCGGCGGATGCCGGTTGTGCAAGACTTGCAATCAATACGGACAGGGCCAGGGTTTTTATTCTTGTTTTAATTGCCATAACGTCTACTTCTCTTCGTTCCCCAGATACACCTCGATCAGTTTTTTCAATCCATTGGTAACCTGAACATCGTCTGACAGAGGACCGGCAATGGCCGCCCTTGCTGCTGTTAAAGGGCTCATGCCTTCTACAATGAGTCGACCCGCTGCAATCAACACTCTTGTTGATGCCACTTCCCTTAAACCTCCAGATTCAACTCTTCGAATGGCTTGAGCTAACTTAATCAATTTCGCTGCGTTTGCGGAATCCAGTCCGGTTTCCTCTATTACGATTTTTTCTTCCAGTTCCGCAGTGGGGAAGTCAAATTCGATCGCAACCATACGTTGTCGGGTGGAATCTTTTAGGTCTTTCAAAACACTTTGATAACCCGGATTGTAAGAAACGACCAAACCAAAACCCGGTGCCGCATCTAAAGTGATACCGAGCCGTTCTATGGGCAGTTGACGTCGGTAGTCTGCCAATGGGTGGAGCACTACGGTGGTATCTTTACGTGCCTCTACCACTTCATCCAGATAACAAATGGCACCTTCTCGCACTGCTTTGGTAAGTGGGCCATCTACCCATTTTGTTTCACCGTTAACTAAAAGGTAACGTCCCACAAGGTCTGCAGTGGTTAAGTCATCATGACAAGAGACGGTAATGAGTGGTCTGCCAAGCCTATGGGCCATGGCTTCTACAAAACGGGTTTTTCCGCAACCTGTAGGGCCTTTTAATAAAATGGTTAAACCTTGGTTGAACGCAGCACGAAAGATTTCTTCTTCATCGGCCACTGACACATAGTAGGGCTCTTTGTGGTCGGTGCTGGGTGGGTTGGTTGCCATGGTATTCATCTTGTGACTCTCCGTTATATTTTTATTATGCAACCCGTCGTTGCACTTCTGCTGCCTTCAAAGCAGATCGGAATAATGGGCCAATCATTCGGCCAACTTGTTCGGGTTTTGGAATCGTAGCGAATGCGGCGCTTCCAAATACCCGTCTTAAAACGTCTGTGTCGGTGTTTGCCCCCAGGCTTAAACACAGACAACCCACGCCGTCCTGCCTTGCTTCCGATAGGGCTTTCCTGGCATCTGCGGCACCATAGGCAGGCTCGTAGCCGTGGTCGTAGGCCAAACCATCGGACAACACCACTAACAGTCGTCGCGCGGTGCCACCTTGTTCAGTGATGACATGAGATCCGTGGCGTATGGCCGCGCCGAGCCTTGAATAGGCTCCTGGAATGAGGCTGTGTAACAGATTCATCACAGTGCCATCCAGGTTCTCATCAAATCGTTTGACCGGAACCAAATTGACCGTGGATCGCCCCTGGGAGTGAAAACCGTAAAGGGATACGCGATCACCGATTTCATACAATACGGTGCACAGCTCTGCTGCCATGGCCCGTTGTTGTTCGTGAACGGAAACACCGGTTTGAGATTGTTGTGAAACCGAGCCGGAAATGTCCAAGAGGATTAACACCGAAAGGTCGCGACGGTGGCGCTGGCTTTCTATGTAGTAACGGGTATCGGGGTGCGATCCCGCCATAAGTTCAATTTGAGATTCAATGGCGGCATCAATATCAATGTCGTCGCCTTGGGACTGGCGTCGAAAGCGGTCCAGTTCCAGGCCTAATTGCGATAATGGTTTTCGTAATCCGTGCCCCGTTAACCATTCCACATTGGCTTGGGTTTCTGTGGGGGGCTTTACTTCAATTACCGTGCACCAGTCGCGACGATAGCGCTTGCTGTGGTAATTCCATTCTGGGTAGAGCAGGCCACTGGTACTAGTAAAAATATCATCCACACTGTCGGTTGACGCTGTGGATGAAACGGCTCTAACAGTTGATCTTGACCCTGAGCGCGACCAATGGGTTGCCGTATCCGCGCCGGGTGAATCGCCGCCTTTTAATTTTCGTACCCTTTGAAACAGCTTTTGCAGCTGTTTGCCCAGGCCCCCACCGCCGCCGACGGGGCTGGTGGAAAAGTCTTCTTTATCTTCTTCATCCTCGTTGGCATCGTCGCTGAGTTCTTCCAATGGCTTTTGCTGTTGGCTTCGAGGAATGTGTTGGCCTTTGGAGGTGGCGCCACCGGCTTGTTTGGTGGCTGCTAATAGTTTCTTGGTTTGCATTTCTCCAAACAAAGCAGGGGTGGGTTGGACCTCATTTTTTGCCAACGCCATTGCCAACGACTGTTCTGCTGAGTCTGTCAGGTTTGCGGGCATCTGACTTAACAGAGACTGCATTATCGGTGGTAGTAGATCCGATACCAAGCTGAGTGCGCGCCAACCTTCAAGACAAAGATATCGCTGAGCTTGTTTTTGTCGTCTAGCCAGGCGGCGCAGAATCTCTGGATCTAGGCCGCCGCTGGCGATTAGCGCACTTTGTACACACAGTTGTTGTAGCTGTATTTGACTGCTTTGGTCTTTGTTGATGTAGATTTTGTTGCCGTCACACCAGGGCGGTGTGTCACCGCCCGAATCACTCACCTGAAGATTGCGCCCGGCTATGGCCGAGGCGAGCATCGTCAAGTGATCAACTGAGTTTTCCATACTGAAACCTCCCCCTATTCAGCGCAGCTGGGACTCTCCACCAAGGGATTAACTTGAGGACGGCCTTCAGGTTGAGCGGTCATCCAGGTGTTCCAGTAGCCTCCGTAGAAGGGGCCAGCGTCACCTTCTCGCTCAAAGTAGCCTTGGGGGTCGTAGGTTTTGATTTCAGGGTAGGGGTAGGGGCAGGCTACCGCTGTGGCTATCCCCGTTGCTCTAATGATTCCGAACGCAGTTCCATACATGAAGTACGCCACATTTAAGATGCCAAACATCAGTAGAAACGTAGCCAGAGTGGGTTTGGATTGCAGAAAGCGCAGTCTTTGCGTCATCTTTTCCGCAACAGTTTTGCCCGTGTCATCGCGGTAACAAAGCACTCCCGCAGGAATCATGACGAAGGTAACGAATACGGATTCCCAAATCAGTGGAAATTGAAAAGTAGTGCCGGCAAACAGAGAACCCCACGGAATTACCTGGGAGTAGATGTACAAGCCGGTTCGTACCAGGGTAATTTCAAGTATGGCATCAAAGATAAATCCAATGACCAGTATTAAGCCCGCAAGGCTCAATAAGGGTCGCCGCCAAACAAAGGCGTCCATGGGACGGCTTGATTGTAGTTTTCGCAATACCCATACCGCTGGGAAGTAGGGGCCAAAATAAAACATGGCGTAGCCGATAACAATAAAGGGCTCCACCGAAGGAGAGAGGCTGACGTAAAACCAGTCCTCAGGGAAATGCCACAGCTCCGGATTGTAAACAGCGTAGGGCGCCCAGTTCATTATGGGGTCTTGCCAAACAATGGCAGTGGAGGCCAGAGCCATTAATACCAAGGGGCTGCCTGGGTTGCGGCGCCATTCATAAACGCACATAAACACCATTATTACCATGGCCACCAGTGTTCCCCAGTTGGCCACGTCCACCCAATCACCTCCTAAAAACTCTACAGGTCGGGGTACCCCTTCATTATTGGGGTTGTCTACTCGAGGTGAGGTGACGCCGGTGACAAAGAGAAAGGGGGCCATGGCTAGGATGGCAAGGCTAATTGCTCCCCAAAAAAAAGGCGCGTTTGCGCTTTTTGTGTTCGACATTGCTAGTTACTCCTATTCCAGCTTGTTGTTATAGGTAAGGCAGCCGCTGGATTGGCTAATAGTTGTCATCCTCTCATGCGTTTTACTTTCGCGCAGGTAAAAAATAATCTTGCGGGAAGGTAAAAAAGTGGGTAGTGTTCATGCAATAAAAATCGACAAGCGCAGCCGCGAATAAAAACAAATTAAGTTAAGACGATTGAAATTGGCGTCCAGGAGTATCCCATGAGCACAGCCCCCAAGATTAAGAAGCCCTCCCATGTACCGGATGAATTGGTTTATGACTTTGATTACAACAATGACCCCGAGTACAACAAAGATCCCCACAAGCGGGCTGAAGACATAGCTAAGAATGCACCCCCCATATTTTGGACGCCCTACAATGGCGGCCACTGGATGTTTCAAAAGTATGATCTGGTATCCGAAGCCTTTGTGGATTTCAAAACCTTTTCCAGTGAGCATTTTGCTCCTGAAGCCTTTGAGGCGATGATGGCAGAATTACCGGAAGAAGAACGAATTCCTGCGCCGGTACCCATTTGTATCGATCCACCAGCACACCCCAAGATTCGCCAGCCATTATTTTCTACCTTTTCACCTAAGTCGGTTGCCGCCATGGAAGCGGAAATAAGAAAGTTGGCTGAGCGGCTTATCGATAACATTGCGGACAAAGGCCAATGTGAATTTCAGCATGATGTTTCTGATTTGTATCCCGTAGAAATCTTTTTACAGATGTTCGGTTTGCCTGTTGAAAAAGAGAGAGAATATCGGGAACTGGCGAAGAAGCATCTCACCTCCATTACACCGGATTTGGCTGAAAACTTTCAGATGATGAAAGCGATTGCTGATGTGCTCAGAGAGACCATCATTGATCGTAGAGATAATCCCAAGGACGATATCATAAGCCTGCTGTGGAGCCTGGAAATAGAAGGCGAGCCCATGCGGCTGGATCTGATGTTAAGTTACTGCGTGATTCTTTTTATTGCCGGTCTGGATACCGTCGTTAATGGCATGGGCTTTGCGGTCCGTCATTTGGCATCAGACCCGGAGTTGCAGAATAATTTGCGTGCCAATCCAGAACAAATTCCCGATGCAGTTGAAGAGCTGCTACGCCGCTACGCGTTTGTAGCTCCTATACGAATCTTAAAGAAAGACGTTGAGTTCCACGGCGTTCCGTTGATGGAAGGGGAGCGAGTTATGATGTTCCTTCCTGCCGCAGTGATTGATGAGGCTGCCTACGACAATCCCACCGCCTTCGATCAAACCCGTGAAAAAAATGCACAGCTGGCTTTTGGTAAAGGGCCACACCATTGCTTGGGTGCTCATTTAGCACGGGCTGAATTGAGAATTATGGTGGAAACCCTACTAAACAAATTGCCGGAATTTCATTTGGATCCAGAGAACCCGCCTACCTTCAAGGCTGGCATTATTTCTGGGCCAGCAACAATCCATCTTGTATGGAATAAATAGACCTAAAACTAACGACTATAAAAATAGAGGATACACAATGAGTAACAATAGTGAGTCATCAACTGAAGTGCCTGCATCTGTAGCAGGAAGTTGGTCTGTCACCATTCATGGCCCCACTGGCCCACAGGAGACCACTTTAACCCTTTCTCATGAAGGCGGTGCCGTGTCCGGAACCCAGTCTGCCATGGATCAAGTTGAAGAGATCATCGACGCATCCTATGACAGCAACACGGGTGACATAGCCTGGATCAACAAGATCAAAAAGCCGTTGCCATTGACACTCAAGTTTGGTGGTGTGGTTGAGGGCAATACCATAAGTGGTCATGTAAATGCGGCCATCATGGGTAAGTTCCCCTTCACTGGTACAAAGCACGAAGGTTAACTCAACAATTGGAGGGCATTGTCTGGAGGTGTATGGGTGACTGATAAGAAAACTGTCTTAGTGACTGGCAGTAATGCGGGCATAGGATTCATCGTAGCAAAGTTGGCTGCCATGGACGGTGCCCGTGTGATTTTGGCCTGTCGAAATCCTGATAAAGCAGAAGCAGCTCGGCAACAGATCTTAAAGCAAGATACAGATGCAGAAGTTCTATTCAGACAATTGGATTTGTCCTCGTTTGAGAGCATCCGACAATTTGCTGAAGCGATTAACAGGGAATTTCCGGTACTAGATGCGTTGGTGAACAATGCAGGTGTATTTCCTTTGCAAGAGGAGTACACCAAGGATGGTTTTGAGATGCAGTTTGGTGTGAACTACCTGGGGCATTTTATGCTGACTCATTTGTTGCTGCCTCTTCTGATTAAAGCGCCCAATTCTCGTATCGTGCATGTGTCGTCTATTGGTCACATGATGGGGCGAATTCGTTTCAACCGTTTTCGTGGTGGGCGCAAACTTTACCTTTGGGGTGTGCCTGCTTACGGGCAATCTAAACTAGCCAATGTGCTGTTCAGTAACGAGCTTGTGCATCGTTTGCCTAGCCACGTCACTACAAATGCGGTACACCCCGGGTATGTGGATTCCGAGTTCTTTCGCAGTATTCCTAAATTCATTTACGGGATTCTTAAGAAGTTTCTTGTATCCGCGGAGCTATCTGGGAAGTTCATTAAAGATATGGCGCTGTCTCGAGAGTGGGATGGGCGCACTGGAGAGTTTGTCCCCTCACAGGGACCGTTGCCCATATCATCTAAAACCAAAGATCGTCAGCTAAGCCTAAAGCTGTATGACGAGAGTTGTCGTTTGACAGGCGTGCCGCCAATTGATCTGTCTGTTGCCCAACAGCAGAATGCCGTGCACAGTGCCTAGGTCTCACACTGTGCGTTAATCATCGGCACCGCCCGCTCCTTCGCGGGCGTTTTTTTACCCAATCCAGCCCTACTGCGGACCTATTAAAAGTTCGTCTATACTGATTAGAATGACTCCCATAATAGGTTTTTTGGCCCATTGATGGCCTGCTTCCAATGTTCGATAACGGAATTCATATCAATAGGTTATATCCATATGAAAGTGACGGATTCGGTCACTTTATGGTCCAGTTGTTGTGGCGAATGATTTTAGTGGGCTGGGTCCTTTTTGTTTCTTGCGCGGATGCTTTTGGTAACCTAGTCAATATTGATAATACTCAGCTAAATCTGAACCTTTCCCGTCAGCTTTTGATCTTGGAAGATAAAAACGCATCCCTTGACTTAGCTGCAGCACAGACGGCAATGGCGGCTGGAGAGTTTAAAACCACCGGTTCAGATCATTTGCAGCTGGGTTATAGCGACAGCACCTATTGGCTTTATTTGAGACTGAAAAATAACTTGCTGCCGAACAATGAACAGGTTCAGGTGGATCGATTTTATCTCAACGTCGACTACCCGTTACTGGATACAGTCACACTGCACTATATTCGTGGTGGTAGCCACTTTACTTGGATCGCTGGTGATTCACTGCCATTTTCTCAGCGTCATTTTAGCCTCAACGGTTTTGTCTTTCCCTTGGATCTAAATTCTGGTGAACAGGCGGATATTTATATCCGCATTCAATCCAGTAGCAGTTTACATTTTCCTATTAAGCTGCAATCGGAGCAGACATTTGTAGATGTACGGTTTGGCATAGATATGCTGGATGGAGCCTACGTGGGCATTGCGGTTGGTCTTGGCATCTATAATTTGTTTCTATGGGTAGGAATACGCAGCCGTGTTTATGGGCTCTATGTATTGATGGTGTTTTCTATGTTGTTGTTTAATACCAGCATTACTGGGCTAACTTTCCGGCTTTGGCCGGAAAGTCTGTATTTTCAGCAAATCTGTGTCTATACCTTCAGTTTTCTCGCGGGTGTTTTCCTGATTTTGTTTGGAATGGAGTATCTTAATACCCGTGTTAGCTTGCCCGTTTTTCATCGCTTTTTTCAAGGGCTTCTCGGGGTGGGAGGCGTGGCGTTTATTGTCATGTTTTTCGTTTCTATACCTGTGGCAGCCAAGCTCACGGCAGTGATCACTATGGTCTCAGCTGTGGCGCTGATCGTTGCTGCCATAGTTCGATTAATGCAAGGTTACCGTCCTGCAATCTATTATTGCTTAGGACAGGGCGCGTTACTCGTGGGTGTATTGTTCACCGCACTCAGTGCGCAAAAAATTATCCCCGCCTACCACTTAGCACCCATTGTGATGAAATGGAGTTCGGCTTTGGAGTTGATTTTGTTTTCTATCGGTTTGGCGTATCTGGTTAACAACGAACGTCGTTTGAGAGAGCAAGCCCAGCAGGAGTCTGCTTTGGCCCAACAGGAACTGTTGGATTCCCAGATAAAGCTCAACCGTGATTTGGATGAATTGGTAACCCAAAGAACTCGAGAATTGGAGCAGGCAAATCAGTTGCTAAGGGAAATGAATACCCACGACGAACTTACCGGGTTGCGTAACCGACGATATCTTAATCAGGTGTTGGCAAAGGAGTACGCCCGCGCTTTTCGAGATAAAAAACCTATCTCGTTACTGATGATGGATATCGATCATTTTAAGCAGCTCAATGACAGTTATGGGCATCAATTCGGAGATTGCTGTTTAGTGGAGGCCAGTAAATTGCTGCAGGGAGGTATACGGCGACCTCCCGATGTGGCGGCTCGATATGGCGGTGAAGAGTTTGTGATCCTGCTACCTAATACGGATTTACAGGGAGCCTTGGTGGTGGCTGAGAAATTGCGACTGGCAATTGATCGGCTTGAAGTCGTCCATGGAGGCCAATCCGTGAACCTTACGGTGAGTGTGGGGGTGGCGTGCGAAGTACCAACCCAGCGCGACGGTTATGAAGCGCTACTGTCCAATGCTGATCGATACCTTTATCAGGCCAAGTCCAATGGCCGTAATCGTGTGGAATCTGCCTTTGTTTCACCTTCCTTACGGGCTTGAAAAGGTTTTTATTCCTTTAGGTCACTCTTCATATTCCAATTCCTTCTTCAGCTGATTTGTAAAATTGTGAAAGGCAGCACAGTGAAGTTCATTGCATTTGTGCCTGTGCTTTGAAACATGGCTTTGTCTTTGGCTAACTGCCTGAAATAAAATACAAAATAGATCGCTTGAATAAACGGAACCCATTCAAGAAGACAACAAGGTTATTCAATTGTGGTTTTGTATGAGCAATATTTTTCCAGATTATGGCTATCAACGTCTCGGTTTGCTCCTGGGTTAAAGTATAAAAATCATCCAGTAATAGATGCCTTCTTTGGCGACACTTGCGATAGTCTTTCCAACATGATGAAAAATCTGCTTATTTTATTTAACAATAGGTGGTGAATTTTTAACGCCTGATTATTCCTTCATAGTTCGGATTTCTTTCTTAGTCTTTGTCAGTGTACCCCGTATATCGGAGCCGAAGTTAGCGAAGGACTAGCCCATGAACTTATTTGCAAAAAACACTAAAGCCTCCCTGAAACTCACCACGGCCGCCATGGTTGTTGTGCTTGCCCAGGGTGCCATGCTTACGGGTTGCTCAACCCCGGGCGCCTTAATGGTAAAACAGGTGGAGCAGCACTCTTCTGATCAGCAGCAGGTTCAAAAGTTGATGGAGGCCCTCCAAATCACAGAATCACGTGTGGCAAAGGCTCAGGCTAGCAACGTGGATTTGTATGCTCCCAGAGAGGTGGAGAAAGCAAAGCAGGCACTTACTGAAGCGCGACGTTACTACGAGCGTTTTCAGGCGGAGCCTCATCGTGTGAATAACTCTATTTCCATGTTCTTCAGTGATACCCTGGGTTCCAAAACTTTGGAGCTGATTACGGAAGCAGATTTGGCTCTGTCTCAGGCTGAAGAAACCAAGCGTCAGGCTGATGTTATTTTTGCCAGCACTGACGAGAACTTCGCTTGGTTAAAGAAATTTCAGGCTCAGATTTATTTTCCCCGCGAATACCAGGATCTGGAGCGAAGTCAGCAACGCTTGATTGACTCCGTCACACGGGGCCGTATGGATGCGGTTCGTGATCGATTGCCCGGCCTTCAACAGGAGCAAAAGGCGTTGGAAATAGCCGCCGCCCAGCGCTTTTATCTGTATGAGATTAGCCGACGTGTGGAGCGGGAAGATCGATATACCATGGATCGTTATGCGCCTCTTAGTCTCACGGCTTCTTTGGGTGCTTTGACTAAAGCAAAGGCGGTGATAGCTCAAGACACTCGAAATGAGAAAGCCATTTTGGAAGCGAAAGCCGAAGCTGAATTTGCATTTGACGTGGCTCAAGCGGTGTCAGCAGATATGCAAAAACTGGTGGACATGGATCGAAGAGAAATGGAGCGCTGGTTGATGCTGTTAACGGAAAGATTGAGAAGCGTTGGCCACAGTATGGGTGCAGAAGATGTGCGAAATCTTCAGGTACTTCAGCAACTGGAATTTTTGAGTCAGAAAGCACCCCAATTGATGGCTGCCCAGCCGGCCCACGAAGTGATAGTGGAGTCTGACAATGGCGAAGACAGTGGCGAACCGCAGCAGGCTGAAACGTTAGTATCTGAAGCCGCCACTGAAGCATCATCTGCGACTTCGGAACCAGAGTCTGTGAATAGCCGAGTGACTCAGCTAGAGCAAAGCCTGGGCGAACAGATCAAAGCACTGTCTGAGCAGTTGAATGCCATGAAAGCCGCTAACAAAAGTGCTCAGGTTAGCCCCATAGTTGAGCCTCCCGCCGTGGCAGCTGAGCCGTTGGTCATTCCCGCAAAGCCTAAGCGTCGCGCTTTGTTTGATTGGTAGCGTGGCAATCACCTTTAAGCACCTGTTGGATAAACTGATTACAGGAATCCATATAGCGGCGTGAAATGGTGGCCAGAGGTCTCAAGCGTTCAAACCCATGGGGTCCTCCGGCTGCCACTTCAAAATGGCAAGGCACATTGGCTTGCTGCAATCGCTCAGAGTAGAACTTAGATTCATCAAAAAACAGATCCACATCTCCCACACCAATCCAGGCTGGGGCCAGTCCCCCTAGGTTTTCACGTCTTGCGGGTACAGCATATTCAGGCGTTTGTGACGCTCCGGGGTCTTGTGATAAGTAAGCTTGCCAGCCACCATAGGTGTTGTTTTTATTCCAGAACTTGTGTTGCCTGGGTTTTATGTCTGGGCGAATGGCCGTGCGATCATCCAGCATGGGGCAAAGCAGTACTTGCCCAATGGGTTGAGTCTCTGCACTGTCGTAAATGCGTTGGGCTAACGCGGCCGCCAATCCCCCTCCTGCGCTTTGACCACCAATAAGAACCCGTTCAGGGTTTACTCCCAAGTCTTTCGCATTTTGTTGCAGCCATTGCCAGGCATAAAAACAATCATCCAGTGGGGTTGGGAACGGATGTGTGGGCGCTAACCTATAGTCGACAGATACTATGGCAAGGTCATGGTTTTTCGCGAAATCGGCGCAGCTCTTATCATCCATGGCAGCGGCTCCCAGCATATAGCCACCACCGTGAATCCAAAGTAAAGCAGCGCGCTTCTTTTTACTGGTTGGCATGAATAGCCGCAATTGAATTGGGCCCAGGTCCAGAATAGTGAGGGGAATTCCGTTTACGGATTTGGGGTTAGGGTACAGCGCCATAGAGAGCTTGGAAACTGCCCTTGCAATAGGGTAGTGCAAGGGCAGGGGTGGAACCAGGCGGCTAATCAGCCGCAGTTCCGGATCGATCTTGTTTGTGTCCATCCGTGGTCAGGTTTCCCCGCCCAGGGCGGCGCCCTCGGCGCTGGCGGCTTCCTTCATGGCGGCCTCCCTCGCTTCAGCGGCCGCTGCTTCTCGGGCCAGGCGATCGTCTCTCCATTTCACCAAATCACGGAAGTGAATGGCTTTGTACTCTGGCCGCGGCTGAATTCCCCACTGATCTTGAGCGGTGGCATTGGGGCCCGTTGTGCGGCCTTCACCCTCGTTTTTGCCATACAGTGGGTGTGGTACTAAACACTCCGCATTGTCATCGGACCAGCGCACTTTCATTAACTCGTCACAAACTTCGGTGACGGTTAATGTGGGCCAGCCAAACCAGATCAACAGTCCTGGCAGGCTTAGGGATGCTTCAATAACCAATGCCACCAAGCACACAAACAGGCCCCTCTGTAGCCATTTATGCATATTGGCGAAGTGTTCCGTGGTTCCTACTGGTAGGTCTTTTTCTTGTTTATCGCTCATGATTTTTCTCCTATTCAGTAGTGGAACTAGTCACTGAAGATTTCTCGATTCACCGTATGTAGGTACGGCAATGAGAGAAATGGGGTGATATAGAAAATATCGTAAATCCACCAACCCCAAACTGGGAAGGTGATGTTGGCGTAGCGCACATCAGCATAGAACGTCATGTTGAGGTTGTAACCGATCCAAACGATAAGACCCATCCAGCAGGTCACGATCAACCACTGTTGTCCCCAACGCTTCATTTGCAACAAACCAATGGCCGCCGCCAAACGCGGAGCAAAGCAGGCAAGAATCAAAGAGATTTCCCAGCCTTTTTCACCTGGCGCACCGGCACCACCCACGGCATAGGGTCCTACCGTAAGTTCGTTGTAGTGCCAGAAGTAGCCGCCATCAAATACGGCTCCCCAGCCGGCGGTGAGAACGCGATTGATCAACGAATGGTTGGCAAATAAATCCATGGCCCAACCAAGACTGTTGAGTGATGAATCGATGATAACCAAATAGCCGATCAGCGTGATGATCAACGGTCTAACTGAAAGACCTTGCTTGGCTGCTAAAATCTGCAGTCGCATGCCATAGAAGAATAGGGGCAAACCGAATAATCCAAGAACGCCGGTACCCATGAGTAGAGTGCCGCCTATCATCCATTTGTCTGCACGCCACTGAGCTTTTTTACTCTCATCTTCATGGGCGTCATAGGCTTTAAATGTATTTGGGCTCTGAGTTGTTGTGGCCATAGTGTTTACCAATCGCTAATGGAGTAAAGGTGGAGTTGGAATAGGAATAAACCCAATAGATAAGAATACAAAAGCACTTGGAAAACGATCAGCGCTTTTTTGCGTTTTCTATCCTGTTCAGAAACCATTTTTTTGCTCATGATTAAGCCCCTTGTTTATTACAGATTTGTCACAGAGTGAATCTGTTCTTGTTGGTGTTATTTGGTGTTGTATCGTTGCTTTATTTCAACAGACTGGCGGATGCAATCTCTCTTAGCCCGTCCGATACGGCTCCGTCGTTACTCAGTGGTGCCAAAATACAAGCTTCCGCTGCTTCCAGTTCGCTGGCTCCCGCTACGATCATTTTGGCGGCGGTGACCAGTGACCGTGTGGAAGGTGGTTCAAAATGAAAAACATCATCTGCGTTGCGAATATCCGTGGCGCAACTCACTAGTCGTTTGGCGATCTCTGAATCCACTTTTGACTCGGAAACCAATACCCCGATTTCCTGTTCCGGTGGCAGATAAGTCATGTCGATGGTAACGAAACGCTGTCGAAACGACTGTTTTAAATCTTTTAGCGAGCTGCGGTAAGTTGGGTTGTAGGAGCACACCAGCATGAAGGTGTCAGGTGCTTGTAGGGTTTCACCCGCTCGATCCAGATAAAGTGTGCGACGGTGATCCGTTAACGAGTGCAACACAGCAAGGGAATCGTGGCGTGCTTCTACCACTTCATCCATGTAGCAAATGGCCCCGGACTTTACCGCCCGGGTGAGGGGGCCGTCGCTCCACACCACGTCTCCACCGGTGACCATAAAGCGGCCCACCAAATCGGCGCTGGTGAGGTCGTCGTGACAACTGATGGTCATCACTTCCCGATTAAGTACGTCACCCATATGTTCAATCAGACGGGTCTTGCCGCAACCGGTAGGCCCCGTCAGCATCACAGGTAGCTTTTGCTCCGCAGCCTGTGTAAATAAGCGCACTTCATTTTTATTCGCTTGATAAAAGTTGTTTGACATAAACCCCTCAATGTATTTTCTACGCAGCAATCAGCTCGCGATGGACCCGCGCTAAAATGCGCGGCAGTTCTTCTACTTGTTTTATGCGGGTGGATTTGCGTTCCCCAAAAACATCCGGCAACGGGTCCACGGTGGCATGACCCACGCCGATGTAAAATAATGAGATGCCCGCTTCTTCTGCTTCTTGTACCGCGTGGGCTGAATCCGCCCATGCGTAGCGACCCTCATAACCCTCATCAGATATCAACCCGTCGCCAATGATGATTAACAGCCTACGTTCCGATGGTTGATCAAGCAGCCGGTTAGTCAGGTGGCGAATGGGCGCGCCCAGGCGGGTGTAGCCTCCAGTTTTAATGCCCATTTCACTGGGTGATACCGAAAGACTGTCGCTGAAATCTCTGAGGCATGTGACGTCCACGCGATGACGGGTTTTGCCATTGAATACGAATAGTCCGTGCCTTTCTTTTGCCAATGCCATGGCTCTACATAAATCGTCGGCACAGGCCAACTCCAGTTGAAAGGCGCCGCCGTGGCCCACACTCAAGGAGGCGCTGCCATCCAGTAAAAGCGCCGTGGTCACATCACGAAAGGCGGGTTGCAGATCGCGAAAAATACGGGCGTCCGATTGGGTACCGATGAGAGTATTGATGTGGTAGCTAATGTACTGGTCAATATCCAGATCAGAACCGTCTTCCAGTCTATTTTTCATAACCCGGTGGGTGTGCTCTTCAAACCAACGGCGTACATTGGCGGAAACCGGCTTTGCCGGTTTTTTTGCCATGGGGACCTTGCGTTCCAGCACGGCAACGTGATTGGCGAGGAACTTGTCTGTCCACATGTTCCATTCGGGGTAGGGAATGCCAGCCCGTTGATCAGGCCGAATCTCAATATCGTCTTCTTCCGGATTGCTGGCTTGGGGTTGGCGCGAGCTTTTTATGTTGCTTTCGCCCCCAGCAGGAATAGATTCATAACCTGGAGAGATGTAGCGTTTGTTAATGGACCAGGGTGCTCTAGCCTGGGCTCGGCGCAATGCAGCCAAAATCCCGGATTTGCTCACCAGACCAATGGGTAACTGGCCCAGAACTGGATGTGGCATCAACTCCTGCTTGGATTTTGCCAACTGCATTGCCCGTTCTAAAATTTCGCTGCCTTCCATGTCGCCATCCAAGGGCTCCAGATCCGGCATCAAGCGTTTCATTTCCGGTAACAGACCAGGCCAGCGAGAACCAATCCAGCCCAGGGCAACGGCACCCTCCACCAGGGATAGAGCGGTGGCTTGGCGACCGGTGAGCGCTTGCAGTGTGAAGTGTTTGATGCGCTGTTTGGAGGGCGAGCATTGCAGCGCGATACCGCAGGTCCAGGTGGTTAAGCACCAACCCGCTGTAACTGGGGGGTAGGGCACGTGCATTTCCGTACCGGTGTCGTTCATTTTGAACGATCGGCGTTCCCCGGAAATGAGTCGGACTTTGCGGCAGTGTCGGATCGTAAATGACGATGCCACGATAGTGCAGCTGCGCTCAATGCGGCTCGCTAGCCCTGCACCTGAAGGCCCGTTTTGATTGTTTACTGCCATAGATCTATCCGCCTAAACCCGTGCCCTTGGGCGTACTAAAACGTGCCCAGTGAGCTCATCAGCCAATACCAGAAATAAATGACACCGCCAATGATGCCGAACGCGCCGCCTAGACGGACACATTCAGTCCAGATCAGATCCCACATGGTTAGTCTCCCGCTATTGCTTATTCTGTAAGTTTTATTAATTAAGTTTTTGCCCTGCTCGCTGCTGTAATTGAACTATTGACTTGCATGACAGTAAGGCCAACAGGTCAGCCGAAAACATAATCCATATTTAACTGACTAGCAAGTAAAATATTGTTCGGTGCCGTGGGGGTAGAGGCAAAATTGCAGCGAGACCGGGAGGTTGCTCAGAGTGACTGGCAAGTCATCGAGCTTGGTTTCTGGTGTGCATATCACCCGCCTGCGGGGGCGGGTGATAATAGATCGGTGCGATTTGAGCTAACTGTGCTGGGCTAACCGTTCTTGACTGTCTATCTTGAGCAGTCAGTATAAAATGGTTAGTTTACTTTAATTCCCATCAATCTTTGTACTGAGCGAACGGACTCTGACTTGTGGGTTTCCAGTTGCTCCTGGCTAAGGGGCTGGAATACGCCTTGGGGCATTAATGTGGATAGGGCGCTGACGAAAAACACGGTGGTACCAATGATTGAGCTGGCTGTATGGATAGGGTCATTGTAAATTGGTTTTAGTTCTCCCGTCTTTTGCCCTTCCTGCACCAACATAAAAAACTTTTGCGGCAGCTCCACATCCTGGGCAAAGATATTCTGTGAAGACTCATTGTAGCCGTCCGCCACCAGGCGCAGCAGTAGCCTCGCCAGGGTGGGGCGCTCCACCATCTCATCCACCCAGGCTTCTACTGCAGACACCAGCCGGCCTGAAATGCTTTCCTCTTTGGCGTCTAGAATAGCGTTTAGTTTCTCAACCAGATTAAGAAAGGCGTTCTCTATCATGGCATCAAACAGCATTTGTTTGTCGCGGAAATGATAAAACAGGGCAGCGCGGGTCAGCTCCACTTCTTCGGCCACGTCTTCAAGCCGAGTGGCGGCGAATCCGTGGTTGGCAAATAGTCGCTCAGCAGCAACCAGGATTTCTTTGCGGGTTCTGTCGGCTCTTGTATTTTTGGTTTTTTTGGTTGGTGTTTTGCTCATTATGGGGTTAAGCCTACTGCCTATTTCATGGTTTTCGGAACAAGACCATTGCGACCCTGCACATCAGATGCGGCATTTTACCCTGACCCGCATGCAAAGTATAAATTTGTCTTCAATTCGTGGCGCAATCAGGGTCAGGGCCATGGGGTAAGCGGGTTGCATGGCTTATACCCAACAGCAAACGGACGATCTGCAGGGTTTCCCGCTTATGTGCGGCGATATGCTCGATGGATAGGGGGTTAAAGCTTTCAGTGGGGATCAGTTTGGTAATGGCTGACACATAGAAAACCGTGCTGCCTATCACTGTGCTTGCGGTGTGGAATGGGTTGTCGTGGAGCGGATTGAGTTCGCCGCTGGCGCGGCCCTGGTTAAACAGCGTCCAAGCGGTACGGATCAGATGGTTTGACTCTGGATAGATGGTATCCGCCGGTTGATCGTCTTCGTCCGCCACGTAGCGCATAAGCAAGCGCCCCAATGAGGGTCGCTTTACTATCTCATCGATCAGAACTTCCATAGCATTTTCAATGCGTTGCGCGATGGACCCTGAGCACATCAGTGCAATCTCCAGCTGTTGAGCCAAGGAGCCAAAGGCGTTGGCAAGGGTCGCTTGATACAAGGTTTGTTTGTCAGCGAAATGGTAAAAAAGTGCGGGTCTGGTGAGCCCGGCGTCTTCTGCCACGTCTTCCAATCGGGTGGCGTTATAACCTCGTCGGGCAAAGTATAGTTCAGCAGACTCTAAAATGCTGGCCCGTCGTTTCTCCGCTTTAGTTACCGATTTTGGGGGGGTACCAGTAGAGCTCATATGCGCGGTGTCAGCTTCCATTTTTAGGCCATTAGTTGGGTGGTGTGCTGTGGATGTTTGTGGAGACTCGCAAATAATATACTGACTCGAAGGTAAAATCTAATTGACAGTCATAAAAATACATTGTTTACTCGGGAGTCAAAAATCGTCGCAGGGGCTGATTTAATTCGCCCTATCTACATAACTACCATAATGCGGGGGATGTTCCATTGGGCGCGATTATTATGCTTGGGACCTTGTTTGGGTTGATTGTTCTGATTTTTGCTTTGGTGCTTCGCTTTGACCCGGAAGCAAAAAAAACGTCCAGCGGGGAGGGGGATAAATGAACGATATAGAAACCCTGTTGTTGGTGGGGCAAGGCTTTGCCTATGTGGGGGGAATATTTTTCTTTGTTTTAGGTATCTGGCTCAGTTTTAAACGGGGTCGCTTCCATCCGCTGTTACTGGTGAGTATCTCGGCACTGTCTTTCAGTTGGATCGAGGCACCCTACGATTGGGCCGTCTACGCGCAGTTCCCTCCTCAGTTGCAGCGCATGCCAGAGTGGTGGCCCATGAATATGACCTGGGGCGGTTTACCGGCGGCGGTGCCGCCTGGGTACATAGCCTATTTCATATTGCCCGGAGTCATCAGCGCGGCATTGGCTCCTTGGGTCAACCGTAAGATTGCGGGTCGTTTGCCAATTACCCTTTTAGTGGTGGGTTTTGTGGTGGGGTTCCTGTGGGCCTTCGCCTTCAACGCGGGTTTCGGCGCGCGTCTTGGGGTGTTCCATTATGGCTATGTAATAGAAGGTTTAGCATTTTGGCCAGGAACCAAGCACCAATACCCGTGGTATGACGCCGTGGCCATGGGGGTGCAAATGATGGTGTTTACCTATGTTCTGGGTCGAACCGATGCCATTGGCCGCACATTTATTGAGGTTTGGGCGGACTCTGTCACGCGCAGTAAGGTGCGTTCTACCTTTTTGAGTGTGGCGGGATTTATCGTCCTGGGCCATGTGGTGTACCTGTCGGTATTTGCGCCACATTTAGCCACCAAGGTAATGGGGCTGGTGACCGTGGGCCCCACTGAGCAGCTGTTCGAAGGCGTGCCGAATCAACCCTTGTAATGATGCAAAAAAAACTAAAACAAAAAATGGAGGTAAAGAAAGATGACCACTGAGCAGCAGAAATCCCTGGAGGAACGGGTCAAAACCTTGGAGTCGGAGTGGGCTATACGAAACCTTATGTCCAGCTATTTGCAGAAAGCGGATGTGCGGGATGTTGACGGTTATGCCAATTGTTTTGCCGAAGACGGTGTATTGGATACGGAAGGTCTGCACTTTGATAAGGTTGGTTTTAACGTACCCAAGGAACATCATGGTCGAGAAGCGATTGCCAAGGTCTACCGCGAAAATATTGCGCCCATGCCCTGTTTTATGTGGCATTTGGGTCATGCACCTCATATAGAGGTGAACGGAGCTGAGGCTGCGGGGCGTTGGGGTTGGACCGCTGTGGTGAATATACCTGGCTTTGGCCCTATGCAGGCGGGGGGCATCTATGAAGATGACTACGTTGAAACGGAGGAGGGCTGGAAGATAAAAAAGCGGGTTATTACCGCTTGGTACAGCATGGAGTACGGTAAGTGGAATGAGAATATGTTCTTTGGGCCCACTCGATGAAGGTTTTGCTTACCGGAGCGCTTGGGAGCCTGGGCAGCTTGGTGCTGGAGTCTCTGTTACGGCAAGGCCACCAGGTATGGGCCTTTGACGTAAAGAATAAGACCAACTTGTCCATTGCCAAACAGTTTAATGGGGTTCCTGATTTCAACCTCTGTTGGGGTGATATTCGAGATTCAGCTCAGGTAGAGCAGTTGGTTGCCAAAGTGGATGCCATCATTCACTTGGCGGCCATTATTGTGCCCCAATCCGAGGCAAACCCGGAATTGGCTCGACAGGTTAACGTGGGGGGCACTGACAATCTGGTGGGTGCGGTAAACCAGATGGAGCAGAAGCCCCTGTTTCTGTATTGCTCGTCGTTTGCTGTGTTTGGGCCGCAAAGTGGACCACCACCCCGGGTGGTGGAAGAACAGCCCATCGCCACTGACCATTACACTCAGCATAAAATTGAGTCGGAACGGATGGTCTCCAGTCTGGAATCACCTTGGGCGATTCTACGATTAGGCGGCATGGCAGACGCCAGGATGCGACATCGTGGTCTGGATCAGGCCAAATACGCTTTGGCCATAGCTGCCGATACCCGATTCGAATACGTTCACCCCAAGGATGCTGCCACGGCTTTTGTAAACTGCCTTACAAATGAGTCTGCCCACAGAAAAATTCATCTGATTGGGGGTGGGCCCGAATGTCAGGTGACCCATAAGGACGTACTGGATTCCACTTTGGGTGCCATGGGCATTATGTTGAAGAAATCGGATTTTGGCAGCGCGCCTCTCTACGCCGATTGGGCGGATACCAGTGAGTCCCAGAGGCTGCTTAATTTTCAGAATCACTCGTTTGAGGATTTCCGTAGCGAGACATTCAGTGCATTCCGGCGTGTAAGGCCTTTCTTGAAACCGCTTTCCCCTCTGGCAAGACGGGCTCTGATGTTGATGGTGCGAGCGTGATTCCTGTTTCCAAGTAGCCCGCGCAGGGTATTTCCTGGGTAAGACTGGCTTAGTTTGGCCCTGGCTGCCGCAATTCCAATTTCGAGACCTCAAATAACACCAACTCCGTCACAAAAATGGGTATAATCTATCCTCGTTTGCCCTTTAGAAGGGGTCATTAGGTTTAAGAATTGATTACCACGAGGTCAGGGCCGTTGTCCGCCAACGAACACAGTGACATATATCGCCCATCATTGCTGTCCAAGTTAACGGGAAAGTTCAAGGCAGATGAGGGGGCTGATCACTCCAGCGCTATGCCCCGTATTCCCCGTTTCGACCTTGTGGCCAAGCTGGGCGAAGGCGGTATGGCATCGGTATTCCTCGCTGAGCAGCAGGGCACTGGCCGCCAGGTGGCGGTGAAGATCATGGCCAAGCACCTGCAGGGTGACTCACGCTGGACAGAACGCTTTCTGGATGAAGCCCGCAGGCTGGCGGAGCTGTCCCATTCCAATATCGTTCCCGTGATTGATTGGGGCACCCATGAAGGCATTGGCTACATTGTCATGGAATACATGAAATGTGGCGACCTGACCTACCGCGTTGATAATGTGCCCCTCACGGTGAGGGATACCATGGAAATGATCCGCCAAATCGCATCGGGTTTGGATTTCGCTGCCGAGAAAGGTTACGTACATCGGGATATAAAACCGGACAATATTCTATTCAGGGAGGACGGCTCCCCCTGTATCCTGGATTTCGGTATCGCCAAAGATGGCTCCTCCAATACCACCTATTCCAGTCAGGGTTTGCCCATTGGTACCGGCGCCTACATGAGCCCGGAGCAGGCTCAGCCCGGCGGGCACAAACTGGATGGTCGTAGCGATCTTTATAGTGTGGGTGTTTTGCTGTATCAATTGCTCACTGGTGCCCGGCCATTCGATTACGCCAACTATGAAGCAGCAAAAGCCTTTCAACTCTATGTGTTTGCCCACGTCAATTCACCACCTCCACCCCTGCCTCAGCGCTTTCATGCTTTTCAGCCCGTAATTGACAAGTTGTTGGCCAAAGATCCCAATGATCGTTTTAGTCGTGGCAATGAGCTGCGCCAGGCTCTCACCGCACTGGAATCCCAGTTGCCTGCCAGTTTGTTGGACTCTCCCATTCGGGATTTGGATGAGCCCGGCCACACTGCATCTTCTGTGGCTACCCTGTACAACGGATCATCTGATACTTATTTTGATCGTCAGTTTCCCGGCGAGTTTGACCCTGGGTTCGAACCCTTGCCCAACGACAGCGTGCGGGGCGATCGGTTTTTTGATACCCGTGGTGAGCCACTGGCTACATCAGCGAAGACACCATCAAATAAATCTGGGGGTTGGCTGTCAAAGCTGGTTATTTTGGCGTTGTTGGGTTTTATTGGGTTTGCCGTAGTTAAACGTGAGCAGGTTGGATCGGTTTTAACCGGTGGTTCCGTAGTGAATAGTGAGCCGCAGCCCTTGGTTAACCACAGTGCCTCGGAAACGGCTCCCGCTGCACTGGCGCCAGGGGAAGCTGATGGCTTGGTGGCTGAGCAAGATTCGAATGTTGTGGAGCAACAGCAGTTGCAGGCATTGCGCTCACAGGTTGAAACCTTGCGCATGGCTGCCCCTGATGATTTAGCTTCCCAGTCGCAGTTGGCCTCAGTCTATAGCCAGATATTGGACATAAAAGCCAATGATTTGCAGGCAGTGGTGGGTACGGATGAGCTTGTAACCGCACAGCATCAATGGGTGAAGCAGGCGCTTCAGCAGGGCAAGACAGAAGGGGTTCCGTCACGAATCGCATTGGTTGAAGGCTTGGATCCTTTGGCAGCCTCGCAATTAAGAGTGGCCTATGACGCTCTGATTGGTGAGCAGGAAGTGGCAAAGTTGGAGGCGCAAAAGCAGAGTGCTCAGGAGCAAAATGCTGTTCAGGTTAAAAGCCTGGAAGCCGAAGTGTTGGCTTTTATCGACACTGCCATAGACAGTTCGCCTCGATCCAGAGGGTCGTTGATCAACGCAGTGTCCAGCATTAACAAAGCTAAGCAACTGGGTTTGTCCGAAGAGCTGGTTACCTATTACGAACGTTTGGTGTCTCAGCGCTACAGCGAGATGGTGAGGTTCAGTTTGAACACCAATCAATTGGAGCGCGCGAAAGATTGGCTGCGCAACTTTGCACCTGTGCCCTTAACTCGATTTCAAATTGAGGACCTCAGTAACGAAGTTAGAAAACAAGACTCCAGTTTTATAACGCCTCCGGCGGAGCCGGCAAAAGCGTTTGTGGATGTTGCCGCTGAGGCAGGGGGCAGTTCACCCGGTAAGGTGATTCCTTTATCTTCATCTTCAGAACCAGAACCTACCAGCGATACTGGAGCAGGGGCCGGAGCAGAGGTTGAGTTCACCGTGAAACCCTATTTGCCGGAAGCTAATCTGGATACGTCTTCCAATGGAGCCGGTGGGGCGACGCCATTTGAAGAGATTCAGCCCAAACAGCTCGAGACAAATAGGCCGATTCCCAACTCTGTTCCACTTGAGCCGCAAACAGATTTCGAGCCGGAAGTGATTCCTGGTTCAGCGCTGGAACTTGAGCTTGAATCCGAAGGTGATAGGCCTGGATATCCACAGGATCAGCCCATTCAGATTAACCCCCTCGAAGATTAGTTTGCTGTCTAGTCACTAAGCCTGCTTTTGAGCGTACCCCATATAACTCCCCCTAGTATTCTTAGAAGGGCGCATGGAAGCCACTTCACCCACTGCTTCGGCGCTGATAATGCCGCGCTTAAACTTGCGAATGGCGCTAAGGGCTTGCAATGGGCTGCCTTTTGGTGAGGCACCCACTATTTGCCTGGTTTCAAGCTGGTTGTTGGAAAGGCAACGGGTTAGTTCATGGGGTTTGATGAACATGGGCCATACGTGCATCTGGCGAGGCATAAAACGGGTGAGAGGAAAATCCTGGGCAATAAAAATATTCACCAGCCAGCTGTAGGCCGTACGGTCAATGGTATCAAACAGGAATAATCCCCCGGGTTTTAACACTCGCGCAATTTCTTCGATGGTGTCTTGCCAATTGTCTATGTGCTCTAACACGTCGCAACAACTGACCAAATCGAAGCTGTTCTCCTGGAATGGGATGCCATTGCCAAAGCCGTGAATATAGGTGATGTCCAGCCCAGACTCCGCCGCATGTTGTCGCGCGGTATTGATGGTTGGGTGAGACGGGTCCATGCCCGTGACCTTGCATTTCAGGCGGGCAAACTCTTCCGTTAATAAGCCGCCCCCACAACCAACATCCAGTAAGCTCGGTGTGGACGTGTGCTGAATATTTTCAGTGATTAAGCGGGCGAAGTAAGGCACACGCCAAGGATTAACCGTTGTTTTTAACAGGTTCAGCAGACTGTTTTCGTCCCACCAGGTTTCGCAAAGGGTGTCATAGAGGCTGTTGTCAGCGGTTTGTTGTTCGCCCATAGCATTATCCTGCTCTTTAAGAATGGTTATGTGGATATAAGTCAATACAGGTTGACCATAACATGCATGACTCATAGGTCATTGTCAATCTGAGTCTGCTGGCTTGACTCTGCGCGTATGTACAACAGTGTTGATTAGTGTCAATGTTTTCCCTCGGTGATCCTGCGATCTTAGGTGTTTGCGAGTTACTACAAAAACTAAAAATACAGCTAAAAAAGTGGGAGAGTCTCCAATGAAGATGGAAGATATGGTGATTGTCAGCGTGGACGATCACATCAGCGAGCCGCCAGACATGTTCAATAAGCACCTTACCGGCGATGATCTAGCCTCAGCACCTCAATTTCATACCACAGCCAATGGTGCCAATTACTGGACCTACCAGGGTATGACCATGACCTCTGTTGGCCTTAATGCGGTGGTGGGACGAGTGCCAGAAGAATATGGCATGGAGCCCCAGTCCCTGGAGCAGGTACGCAAGGGGTGTTATGACCCTAAAGCTAGAATCGATGATATGAATGTGAATGGCATCGCCGCATCCTTGAATTTTGGCAGCGTGGGTGGCTTTGACGGGAGTCGTTGTTTTCATAAAGCACCGGATCTTAAGTTAGCGGCCAAGCACCTTCGGGCTTACAACGATTGGCATATCCTGGAATGGTGTGGTTACGATCGAGGCCGTTTCATCCCCTGTGGCTTATTGCCCACCTGGGATATGACTGCCACGGTGGCGGAGATCAAGCGAATTGCTGCCATGGGTTGCACTTCCGTGAGTTTGAGTGAAAACCCCACCATGATGGGGTTACCCAGTATTCACAATGAGTATTGGGAACCCATGTGGAAAGCGCTTACTGATCACAATATGGTGATTTGCCTGCATATCGGTTCCGGTAATCCGCCACCCCATGCGTCCGATGAATCCCCCATAGAGGCCTGGATTACCACCATGCCCATGTCGATCTCCGTAGGCGCAGCGGACTGGTTGCAATTACAGGCACTGCAGCGCTACCCCAATTTAAAAATTATTCTTTCTGAGAGCGGTATAGGTTGGGTGCCTTACTTCATGGAGCGCGCTGACTTTAGCCATGAACGCCATAAAGCATGGACCCACTCCACCTTCCATAACAAAAAGCCCAGCGAAGTGTTTCAAGAGCACTTTATGACTTGTTTTATCGATGATCTTTTTGGCCTCAAGAATCTCGCGGATGTGGGCGAAGACAACGTGGCCTACGAATGCGACTACCCCCATTCCGATGCCCTATGGCCCGAAGTTCCCGAATATCTGTGGGAGGGGCTTAAGCGCCTGACAGATACCCAAATCGATAAAGTGACCCATCAGAATGCATTAAATTGGTTGCACCACGATATGTTCAGTTATCGTCAGCGACATGAGCTAAGCGTGGGCGCGTTGCGTGCTCAAGCCAAGGCGGATCAGGTTGATACTACGCCCATTTCCAGTGGCGGTGCAGCTCCCTTGGCTGAGGGCGAAGAAAAAAGACCGGTCACATCCGGAGATATTTTCCGGATGATGGCTAAGCAATCTGAAGTGGCCTAGATCTGAAAAAAACCACCTAAAAAATAAGTAAGGAGTACACAGCTATGGCAGAAGCAGCCACTCAGGAAACCACTTCAAGCTTGGAAAGGCGCCTTAAAGCAACCGATATTCAACCATTGATTGCTACTCGCGTGGATTTGAGCAAAGCAGAGTTATTAAGTGGTGAATATGCCCAGGACTTGCGCGAGTTATTGGAGCGCCGCGGCGTGTTGGTGTTTAAAGAGGTGAACTTTACCGACGCAGAACAGGTGGCATTCACCAAAACCATGGGCCAATTTTTACCAGAATTGGAGGGGCAGGAGATTTATAACATTTCTCTTGATACCAAGTTAAATCCCAACTCTGATTATCTTAAAGGTTCGCTTTACTGGCATGCGGACGGCACCATGAATAAGATGCCCATTGGTACTGCCATCTTAACCAGCCATGTGCTACCCACATGGGGAGGCAACACGGAGTTTTGTAACACTTACGCTGCCTATGAGGCCCTGTCCCAGGAAGACAAAGATTTGGTGGCCAATCTGAAAGCCATGCATTCTGCTTGGAATTCGTTGTTTTACTACGATCCGGAACCCAGTTACGAAACCCTCACCAACATGATTCGTATTGGCGAAGTGGAATTGCCACTGGTATGGAAACATGGCACAGGACGAAAATCCCTAGTGTTGGGGTGTACTGCCCATCATGTGCTGGGAATGGACGTAACGGAAAGCACCAAATTACTGGTACGTCTGCGGGATTGGGCCACCCAGCCTCAATTTGTCTACAGCCATGAATGGTCATTGGGGGATGCGGTTATGTGGGATAACACCGGCACCATGCACCGTGCCATGCCCTACGACCCGGATTGTGGTCGTCTTTTACATCGAACCAAGACCGCTGGCGAAGAGCCCATCCAATAAGAGCTCAATGAGGGAAATAATATGATAAATGAAAAGAGCCCAGGCTTACCGTCAGCCCATGAAATTGATATTGCGGCTTTAAAGCAGAAATATCAGCAGGAACGGGACAGACGCATAAGCAAGGCGGGCCAACAGCAGTACGTGCAACCCAAGGCGGAATTCGCCGAAGCCTATGAAGGCGACCCCTACACACCGGTGACGCCAAGGCAGCCGTTGTCAGAAGAAATTGAAACCGCCATTTTAGGGGGTGGCTGGTCCGGCATAATGGCCGGCGCGCGTATGCGCAAGGAAGGCCTGGATAATTTTAGAGTGATTGATCATGCCGGCGACTTCGGTGGCGTTTGGTATTGGAATCGCTATCCCGGTTTGCAATGTGATAACGATGCCTACTGTTACCTGCCATTGTTGGAAGAAACCGGATTTATGCCCAGCAAAAAATTTACCGATGGTTGGGAGATTCGTGAATACGCACAAAGTATTGCTAAAAAATACAATCTGTATGAAGGCGCTCTGTTTCATACCATGGTGACCGCGTTGCGCTGGGACGAATCCATTCAGCGCTGGCAAATTGAAACCAAGCAGGGTGACAAACTACTGGCCCGCAATGTGATTCTAGCCAATGGCCTGCTGAATATTCCTAAGTTGCCAGGCATACCTGGTATTAATGATTTTAAAGGCCGCCTGTTTCACACTGCCCGTTGGGACTATGACTATACCGGGGGTGAACAAAAAGATCCCAATATGACCAAGCTGGCGGATAAGCGCGTGGCCATCGTGGGTACCGGGGCAACCGCCATTCAGCTAGTTCCTTTTCTGGGTAAATTCGCCAAACAATTTTATGTGTTGCAACGAACCCCTTCCTGTGTGGATACCCGGCGCAACTCGGTTACGGATCCTGCGTGGGTGAAGAGCTTAAAGCCCGGCTGGCAACAAGAACGTCGAGCTAATTTCCATCGCGGGGCCAATGAAAGCTTCTTACAGGGTGAGAAAGATTTAATTTGTGATATCTGGACTGAAGTGAATCGCAATCTTGCCGCTGAGCGGGAAGAAAAAGATTGGCCAGACCAAACCCCGGAAGAATTTTTTGCCAACTATGAAGAAATGGATTTTCGGGTTATGGAGCGTCTGCGTAGGCGGGTGGATTCCATCGTTGAAGATAAAGCCACCGCTGAAATGCTAAAGCCTTACTATCGCTATCAATGTAAACGGCCCACATCCAACGATGACTTTTATGACACCTTTAATCGACCTAACGTCAAGCTGATCGATGTGTCGGAGTCCCAGGGAGTGGAACGTTTAACTGAGAATGGTTTTGTGGCCAATGGCGAAGAATATGAAGTGGATTGTATCATGTTTGCCAGTGGCTATGAGGTTACCAGTGACCTGGATCGACGCTGGGGCTTTGATGTGTTCGAGGGCCGCGATGGATTTTCCATGTATGAAAACTGGAACGGCTCCTATCAAACTTTCCATGGTGTGATGACCCACCGTTTTCCCAACTTGTTTGTTATTGGTTTGAATCAGGGTGGTTTGAATTCGTCCTTAACCGTCAATTTTGAAGAGCAGTCTCGTCATGTGGCGCACATTATAAAACAGGTCAAAGCTCGGGGCGCTACGGTGGTGGAGCCCACCAAGCAAGCTCAGGACCAATATGTTCAACATATCCGTGCTACGGCGGTGGATCGGACAGAATGGATTCGGGCCTGTACCCCAGGCTACTTCAATAATGAAGGCAAACCCGATGTGGATGAAAACGGCAACGAGAAATACCGTTTTTATCTGGGTGACATCTATGGCCCCGGTTGGGATGCGTTTATGAAATTGTTGGACGATTGGCGGCAGCAGGGCGACTTGGAAGGCCTTGCCATTAAATAATAAAAATTGAGGATGCGTTGTGGATAAGTTAACGAATATCACCATAGAAGATCTATCGGAACCCTTAGTGATCCCAGTGGAGGCCTATATATCGAAACAGTATGCCGAAGCGGAAGGAGATCGGCTCTGGTCGAAGGTGTGGCAGCAAGCCGGTCGAGTGGAAGAAATTCCGGAAGTGGGCAGTTACATCACCTATGAAATTGGTAATGACTCTATACTCATTGTCCGTTCCAGTGCCGATACCATCAAAGCTTTCCACAATGTGTGTACTCATCGAGGCAGGCGTTTAGTGAGCACGCCAGAAGGTGCCCACAGTGCCAGTGGTCGTCAGTCAAAATTTGTTTGTGGCTACCACGCCTGGACATTCGACACGGAAGGAAAAAATACCTATATCCTGGATAAAGATGACTGGAAGGGCAAACTCACGGACATGTGCACCAATCTTAAAGAGGTAAAGGTGGATACCTGGGCCGGTTGGATTTTTATTAATATGGATTTGGAGTGTGAGCCTTTACGGGAATTTCTAGAGCCTGTGGCATCTCTGCTGGAACCCTTTGAGTTTGAAAAAATGCGTTATCGTTTCCGGGCCTGGGGAATTTTTGATTGCAATTGGAAAGTGGCATTGGAAGCCTTTCTGGAACCCTACCATGTGGCTGGTACACACCCGCAGCTAACCAAATACGGGGATTTCTATGCCTGGAGCCGGGCCTTAGGTCGTCACGGTCACGATGGTTACGATACCAAAGAACACAAGGCGGTCGGTGAAGGGGCGTCAGCAGACACCAGTGTCCATAGAGCAGCGAAAGGGCATGACGCCCGCAAGGCTATTGCCGAAATGCAGCAGGAATTTTGGGATACCATCGGCGCTGCCACCACCGAAACCTTGGTCAATGCGGCCCAACGATTGGTGGACGAACTACCGGAAGGAACTCCCGCAGAAGAGGTGCACCATCATTTTCTGGAATCCGCCAAGCGGGATGACGCGGCCCGCGGTGTTGTCTGGCCCGAGATTTCTGACAAGCAGATGTCGGACGCGGGTTTGGCCCAAAGTATCTTCCCCAATATGAATTTCCTACCTGGGCCAACTTTTCTGTTGTACTACCGAGTGAGACCTTATGGCACTGATCCCGATAAGTGTATTTATGAGGCCGTCGCTATGGATCGTTTCCCTCCCGGAGAAGAACCAACAACCCAGTGGCAATTCATTGAGCAAGACCCTGATAAGTGGCCCTACGTAATTGGGCAGGATATTTCCAATATGATTGAAGTTCAAAAGGGAATGAAGTCTCGCGGCTTCAGGGGCAATTTACCTAACCCTTGGCAGGAAAGGAAAGTCAGCAACTTGCACCGAAATTTGGCCGATTACCTTTGGATGGGGGCGCCGGAAAAGCTGTAATAAAAAGAGACTAACAATATAAATAGAAGCAATTAATTTGTAGAGAGGGAAACCAATGAATCAACCCAGTAAGATCGTGACCCAGGGTCAGGATGGTGTTGAATATGTGCGGCAGCATTTGATTGATCCAGAGTTGTGTCTGGCCTGTGGCAGTTGCATGGCAGTTTGTACGGAAGGTGCGGTTGTTACCAACGATCACATGTACCCTTATGTAATTGATCCAGATAAATGCACTAATGGCCATGAATGCCTTGAGGTCTGTGGTTCCGATGCCATTAAGTCCTGGCATATGGTGCCGGCGGATAAACCGTATTCAGTGGAGCAGCAACTAGCTTGGGAAGCACTACCTGCGGAAATTGAGTTTGATGGTGAAACCTTGTCAGCAGCATTAGATGATGACGAGGTTCCCCAGGGTCATCCAGCACCGGCCACTGCGGCTAAGCCCATAACCTTGCGCTACACCCAAAAGGCGCCATTGTCGGTAGTGGTTAAAAGCAATATTCGTGTGACTGATCCCACTTCGGATACGGATGTTCATCACATCGTCCTGGATTTTTCCGGTACAGACTTCCAATGGTTAGAAGGCCAGAATGTGGGGGTGATGCCACCGGGAACGGATACCAGTGGCCATGGCCACCATATGCGTGCTTATTCCATTGCCTCCAGCAGAGAGGGTGAAGTTCCTGGCACCGGTGAAATGGCTTTAACCATCAAGCGGGTAGTGGATGAGTGGCAGGGCAAACCCTATCGGGGAGTGGCTTCGAATTTTATGTGTGATCTGCAGCCGGGCGATAGAGTGAATTGTGTTGGCCCCATTGGCGAGCACTTTCTTATGCCCCAAAGTTCGGACAGTCGAATTCTTATGATTTGCTCCGGTACAGGAATTGCTCCGATGCGTTCTTTTATTCAACAGCAGCAGCGATTGAGTGTTAGTCCCAAAGCACCGTTGCAATTGTTCTACGGCGGGCGAACCCAAGCAGAGATGGCTTATACAGACGAACTATTAGCTTTACCTGGTTCACTGCTGAACACCCATTTGGCATTGTCTCGCAGTCCACAACAGCCGAAGCGGTACGTTCAGGATCTGCTGCGGCAGGAATCGGATTTGATCGCAGATTTTTTACGAAATGAAAACAGCCATATTTTTATTTGTGGCATGATTGCAATGGGACAGGAGGTAATGCAGGTGTTGGCTACAATAGCATCGGAAATAGGTTTATCCTGGGAACAATTGCATCATGATTTGCTTCACAGTGGTCGGCTTCAGATTGAAACCTACTAAGTTGCTTTAAGATGTGTCTGAATAATTTGGCAGAGCGATAGCTTAGGCGGATTCTGAATTCATATAAATCAAGTCTAGCGCCTGTTGTTCCTCATGTTCCATGCCTAGGGCTCTGAATTCTGTGGCTGCATTGTTTAGGTAGTGAAGGGCACCGGTAAAGTTTTGGTTTTGCTGCAAAATGCTCGCCTGCAATAAGTGGTTGCGGGCGATTTCATGATGTGACTTTCGTTTTCTTGCGGCCGTTTGAGCTCGCTCAAGGTAGGGCTGGCCGCTGCCTGGTTTGTGTCTTTCAGAAACAATCGCCAACGCTCGATAGGCCATAACTTCCCCCAGCCGGTCATTTTTGCGTGCCCGCCTAATGGCGCGGGCGGCAAAGTTTCGTGTTTGGCCCCAGTTGTCAGTGTTCGCATACATTTCTGCAAGGTAGCCGTAATTCAGCGATAAATACAGTCGCCTATGGTATTTCTCCAGGTTGCGGGTTTGAAAAAGTACCGTTTTAATCGCCATCTCACTGCCGTTAATTTTCCATTCCGCGTACGCGGCGATGGATAGGTACAGCCCCGACATATAAGGTCGGCTCACCTGAGACGCTTTTTCGTAGGCTTTTTGCGCAAGTTGTTTTGCAGATTGCCATTTCCCCTGCCAAAGATGAACCACGGCTTTTAGCCCCAGTACGGACCCCTCTAGATGAAAATGACCTGTTCCATCCAGGATGGCTAGTGCTTTACTAAAGCAATTTTGGGCTGCGGAGAAGTTACCTTGATCTCCAAGTATTGCCGCTTTACAGGCGAGCGCGTAGCTGCTGCCGGTTCTCAAGTCTTTGTTACACCGATAGCTCTGCTTTGCGTCAATGGCTTCATCTAGTAAAGTTAAGGCAGTTTGATAGTTGCCACTCGCGCCGTGAATTTGGCCCAATAAAGCAGTGGTTTCTACTTTTAACGATGACATGTTGAGGTGTCTCGCCATTCTCAGGGCGGATTTGCCATATTCCGCTGCTTCGCGCGTGTTCCCCATGGCATAGTTCAGGTAGGCCAGCCAATATTGTGTTTTGGCTAACATCGGGTAGTCCTGTTCTCTCTCCGTTATGGTCGCAGCCCGTTGTAGTGGATAACTGTATTCCTTCAGGGGGTCGAATACGCTTATCCAGCCAAACTTGTTTAGAACCTGTTTCCAGGTTTCATAGTCACCGTCCGGACAGGTCGCAGGGTCTAGTGCGTGCAATGCCCGCTTATAGTGAGAGCCGGCTTCATCCAGGGCCATGCGCTGGTGTGCTTGATCCCCTGCTAGTTCACTAAAGTGTCCTGCTTCTGGCCAGTTTTTTGCCCCCTGATGATGATAGGCCAGTTGTTCAAACAGGGTTGCGCTATCGCCTAGTTCAGGGTTTTGGTCCAGTACTTTTGCTATGCGGATGTGCAGTTCCCGCTTATCAAAGTAGCCTATTTTCTCGTACGTCACGGAGCGCGTTAAGCCATTGCAAAAGTAGTACGTGTGTTTGTTGGCATCGCTTTCGATTAAATTTAAGCGGGCTAATGCTGTGACCTGATCTTCTCGTAAAGGTGCGCCCACTATGGTTTCAAATAATTTGCCATGGAAACTCCGTCCCAGCACGGCACCTATTTTAACCAGCTCAAAAATGTCTTTGGGTAGGTGGCTTAACTGCTCTCCTATCAAGCCTGCCAGAGTCACTGGAACGTAGTCCAGTTGTCCTTCATAGAGACGTGGGGATGTGGATGCCAGGATGGAATAACAAAGCTCTTCAATATAGAGAGGATTGCCTCCGGATTGTGCAAATAGCATATCCGCGTAGTGTTTCAGCTGAAATGGAGTAAAAATTTTAGATGCAAGCTTGCCGCAATCTTGGTGGTTTAACGGCTCTAAATGCAGTGTCTCACCTGCTGCATCGTTAAAACCCTGCCACTGGGTGTCGGATGTAGTCAGTATTAAAACTGGATCATCACGCAGCGATTGCATAATAGAAATTAAATTATCTGATGTCGAGTTATCCACTAAGTGCCAATCATCCAGATAGATGATCAACGATCGGGTCTTGGTCAAGTGTTGGATCAATGCGGTTATGGCAGATATTGCATTGTTGTTTTCAGGTTTTGGATGACAGGTCTGGTTAAGGCCAAGCAGTGATAGATAATCTGCTTGAAAGCAGATTAAAGATGGATAATTCTGCTGTAGCACCCGTATAAAGCGTTGCCGGGAATAACTTTTGGGAAAGCTGGAATTGAGGCCGAAAAGTGCGTTTAGGAGTTGAGCAAACGGTTGTACTCGCTCACTTGTGTATTCTGGTTTGCAATACACTTTGAGAATTTTTGTCTGTTTCGGCGCTTGCCGCAAAAACTCCTCAGCCAATCGGGTTTTACCCAGGCCCGAACCGCCACACAATTGAATATAGTGACAGCCCTGGATTTGGCTTTGCTTGAAATAGGTGGCAATCTGGTTAAGTTGTTCCTGTCTTCCTATCAAGGGCGTTAGACCGCGATTTTTGCTGGCTTCAAACCGTGTGCGAACCCCCGTGGGGCGAAATACCTTGTAGGCTTCCAGGCTAGTCTGTCTTCCTTTGACCGGTAGTTTGGGCAGATATTGTGTTTGGAAATACGGCAGCAAATTGCAAATGGTGGGGGCGCTGGCGATCACTTCTCCGGGGGCAGCGGCGTCGGACAGTTTTGTGGCAATGACCAGAGCATCGCCCGTGAGCTTGTAGCGCCCAATTACACTGTCGCCTTCTTGAACGAAGACGAGATCGGTGTGAACACCTGTGTGCAATTGCAATGTGTGTTGCTGTGAATACTTGTCATGGAAGGGGGGCAGGGTCGCGATTAATTCATTCAGTTCCAGAGCCGCAGAGATTGCCCGTAGAGCATCATCTTCCCGTGGCGTCATAAAACCGAAGGCCGCCATAAGGCCGTCACCGTATAGTTGGTTGATGATGCCGCCATGCTTGGAAATCACAGTCTCTGCCATATCCCGCATCTGTTTCAACAGTGACGCAAAATGCTCAGGATCCATTGACTCTCCTAACTGAGTGGAAGACGCCAGATCTGCAAACAGGATGGTGGTGTGTGAGCGCAGGGTTTTCATGGGGATAAAAGTAATTCCTTCTTGAGCGACCCTTGTTGAATTTGCCTCTACTGAATAGGCTTCTATGTTAAGGAATGGATGGAAGTTTGGGTACCCGTTTTTGGATTTGTTGAGTAGTTTGTTAGAAAGGATTTCACAATGCCTGTATATAGCGAAAAATCCTAATTTAGTTACGTAACGGCACAGCCCCTCCATACTGGGGGCTCCTTAGTGGGAGGGTTGGGGGTACCCTTGGATTTAGTTTCGTAATTTGAATACACTAGCAACCCAAACTATTTAGGATTTGGAGTTCAACATGACTGTGGCTATCAGCGTGCGAAAATGGTCTGTGCTGTGGATTTTGATGGTGTGCTTTTTTCAGTTGAGTGGTTGTGGTGTCAATAACATTCCTACTTTGGATGAAGCGGTTAAAGCGCAATGGGCTCAGGTTGAGAACCAATATCAGCGTCGTGCAGATTTGGTACCTAATCTGGTGGCAACGGTTAAAGGTTATGCTGCCCATGAACGGGAAACGTTGCAGGCAGTTACAGAGGCCCGTGCCAAAGTGGGTTCCATGAATGTGGACAGCTCCATTCTCAATAGCCCCGAACAGCTCAAGCAATTCGAGGCTGCCCAGGGGCAGTTGAGCAGTGCTTTAAGCCGTTTGATGGTGGTAGTGGAGCGTTATCCGGATCTAAAAGCGAATCAGAATTTTTTGTCACTGCAGTCCCAGCTGGAGGGAACAGAAAACCGAATCTCGGTGGCCCGCCGGGATTTTATTCAGGCTGTGGGGGCCTACAACACGGAAATCAGAACCTTTCCCGGACGCATCTGGCATAGTCTGCTGTATAGCGACATGCCCCTGCGTGAAACTTACGAAGCCACCACTAGCGGTGCTGAAACTGCGCCGGTTGTGGAGTTCTAGTGCCACGTTCTTTCTTTATTTTGTTTATAGGTTTGCTGGTTGCGTTTGACGGTGCTGCGCAACCGAGCTTTCCTCAATTGAGCGGCCGTGTGGTGGACAACGCCCGGCTGTTGGACGCCGCCATTGAGCAGCGTATCAGTGAGCAATTAAAGGCCCATGAAAATGCCACCGGCAACCAGCTTGTGGTCGTGACCTTACCAAACCTGCAGGGTTACGATATTGCCACCTATGGCTACCAGCTCGGGCGTCATTGGGGCATTGGGCAAAAGGGTAAAGATAATGGTGTATTGCTGATCGTGGCAAAAACAGAACGTCGCATGAGAATCGAAGTGGGCTACGGCCTGGAAGGCACATTAACAGACGCCATAAGCGCTAACATTATTCAAAAAGTGATTCGGCCTGCTTTTAAAAAAGGCCAGTTCAGCCAAGGTATTGAACAAGGGGTAACGTCAATTATTGAAGCCTTGGGGGGGCAATACAAAATGCGCAAGTCCGCTGCCTCGAGTACGGCCTTCGACTGGGTATTCGTAATAATTGTGTTACTCATTATCATTAACAACGTATTTCGGGGTTTAGGCGTTACCTCCAGCCGCAGACGCAGGAGTGGTATCTTCGGTGGCGGCTCCAGCGGCGGATTTGGCGGAGGCGGTGGTGGTTTCTCTGGTGGCGGCGGTGGATTTGGCGGCGGCGGTGCCTCGGGAGGATGGTAATGGGTTTACTGACGCAAACAGAATTGGATCAGGTGGCGGCCAGCATTGCTGAAGTGGAAAAGCATACCGATGCCGAACTGGTAACGGTGCTGGCGCGGCAAGTGGATGACTACCATTTTATCCCCACGCTTTGGGCTGCTTTTATTGCATTATTAGTTCCTGTGGTTTTTAAGTTTACCCCGTTTTGGTTCAGTGGCGACGAGTTACTGATTTTGCAATGGGGTAATTTTATCGCTCTTGCTCTACTTTTCAGGATTCCCGCCATAAAGTTGGCTCTGGTGCCAAAGTCAGTAAAACATTGGCGGGCAAGAAACCTGGCGCGCAGCCAGTTTTTGGAGAACAATTTGCACCACACCAAAGGCGAAACGGGTGTTCTGTTGTTTATTGCTGAGGCTGAGCATTATGTAGAGATCATAGCCGATCGCGGTATCAGTCAGCATGTGAGCAATGAGCAATGGCGGGTTCTAGTTGATGACCTGATAGCCAGTATTCAGCGTAAGCAGACCCTATTGGGGCTAAAAAGCTGTATTTCCTCCTGCGGTGAGCTGTTACAGCAGCACGCCCCTGCCACAACCGAGAAAAATGAGCTTCCCAATCATTTAATCCTATTGAACTAGTCTTGCTATTATTGGCAACAGCTAGTTGCTTTTTGGTGGCTGCTAGGGCTATAGTGAGCGTCAAATCTATCAACAATAAAAAAATAGACATTGGCGATCGTTCATGCAGGAACAATTTTCAAAGGGGAATCTCACCAGACTTGATCAGTTAGCCGCTGCGGTTTTTGATTTTCCCGCAGATGTGGCAGCCATTGAGTTCGAACATGATTGGTTAACATGGGGAGACCTGGCTCAACTGGCTGATCAGGTGGGCGCATTGCTGGCTGCCAGTGAGGTGGCGGCGGGCTCCAAGGTTGCCCTGGTTTCTCGTAATCATCCTGCCATCTTGGCGGCCTTTATCAAATTGGTCTCTGGCGGTTTTTGCGTACAAATGATCTATCCGTTTCAATCGCCCCAGGGTATCGCAGAAGCGTTAAAAGCCGGCAAACCCGCGGCGGTCTTGGCCATGTCTGAAGATTTCAGTTCAGAAATGAGAGAGGCCGTGGTTCAGCAAGATATGGCTGCCATAGGATTTGATGCCTTCACCGCCTATGCCGAGAATGCGCCTGATAAGAGCGCCAGGGATAACAGCGTTGGTGATGAGCAGACACATGACCTATCAGATGACATATCAGATAAACAGGCAGACCAGCTACCAGGCCAACTAACAATCGATCTACTAACCAGTGGCACCACCGGTAAACCCAAGCCATTTTCCATTAGTTTTGATTCAGTGGTACGGGATATCAACGCCGCTTTGGCGGCTGCACCCTCTCCAGGTCATTCAGATCAGCGAGAACCGGCGTTATTGTATTTCCCCATAGGCAATATTTCAGGATTGTATTCCACCTTGCCAGCGATTCTAAGTGGTCGCCGAATTGTGTTGCTCGAGCGATTTAACATTCATGATTGGCGCGATTTCGTTGTGAAGTACCGGCCTGTTGCCGGTGGATTGCCGCCGGCAGGTATTCAAATGCTGCTAGATGAAGAGGTGGCCAAAGAAGATTTAGCCAGCCTCAGAATGATCGGTGCGGGTGCGGCACCCTTGGATCCAGAAGTGCAGAAAACCTTTCAGGATAAATACAATATACCCATCTTGTTGGCCTATGGTGCCACCGAGTTTGGTGGTCCTGTAGTTCGAATGACGCCCGATTTATATCAGGCTGAAGGCAAACAAAAACTAGGCAGCGTGGGTAAGCCCATGGCGGGAGTTAAGCTACGAGTTATTGATCCGAACAGGGGTGAAGAGCTGAAGGCGGGTCAAGAAGGTATCTTGGAGGTGGTCTCGCCACGCATAGGGGAACACTGGATTCGCACTACTGACCTCGCCGTTATTGATGATGATGGTTATTTGTTTATCCGTGGCCGGGCCGATGGTGCCATTTTTCGTGGCGGGTTCAAAATTCTTCCCGAGACGGTTGAGCAGGCTTTAGTGCAACATCCCGCTGTCAGTGCAGCGGCGGTGGTGGGTATTAAGGATCATCGACTGGGTCAGGTGCCAGTGGCCGCGGTGGTGTTAAAAGAGGGTGCCAAAGAGGGTGCCAAAGAGGGTGCCTGCGCTGTAACGGAAGAACAATTAAAGCCATTTTTGCGGGAGCGGGTGCTAGCAACTCATATTCCCACCCAGTGGCGTTTTGTTAAGGCCCTGCCGCGGACTGAGTTATCTTACAAAGTGAACCAATCCGCGGTTAGAGCGTTGTTTGAGTAGCACCACACAATAAAAACAATCAATAATCATAAAGGGTACTCATGAATATACCGAAGCACGCCGGCTACATTGCGGGTGAACTAATTGAAGGCCAGGGTGACACTTTAATAGTTGAAGATCCCTCTACTGGGCGCGAATTAACTCGCCTTAGTGGCATGAGTTTAGATCAAGTTGAAGCGGCAATCGCCGGGGCTCGTGACTGTTTTGATAGTGGTGAATGGAGCGAGCTTAGCTCCATTCGCCGAGCTGAATTATTGCGGCGATTTATGGTGGCGTTAGCCAAAAAAGCAGATGCCATCACTGATCTGGTTGTGGCTGAGGCCGGTTGCCCAAAAGCCACATCGGTGATGCACGCTCAGGTGGCCTCACCGCTGCGTCATGGCTCAGAAATAATTGATTTGTTTCTGTCCCTACCGGAGATAGAAGAAAACCCGTTGCCGCTAAACGAGCGAATTAATCCCATGGGGCAAGCGGTGCAAAGTCTGCGTCGATACACGCCCATTGGGGTAGTGGCGGCCATAGCGGCCTACAACTTTCCTTTTTACACCGCCGTCTGGAAGATCATGCCCGCACTTATGGCGGGTAATACCGTGGTGCTGCGTCCAAGTCCTCTCACCCCGTTGTCGGCCATGTTGTTTGCTGAGGCTGCAACAGAAGCGGGTTTGCCGAAAGGTGTATTAAATATTGTGTTGGAGCCGGGTCTCGAAGGCGGCCAGTTACTTACCCAGCACCCTAGTGTAGACATGGTGGCCTTTACCGGTTCATCCAAAGTGGGCGAATTGATCATGGCTCAAGCGGCGCCCTCCATGAAACGTTTGCAACTGGAGTTGGGTGGTAAATCGGCGCAGATTTTTATGCCCGACGCATTGGATCGGTTTTTGCCTGCGGCCATGGGCGTGGCGCTGGCTCATTCGGGGCAGGGTTGTGCGTTGGGTACACGGGTTTTTGTGCCCGAAGAAAGTAAAGCGGAGCTGCTGGCTAAGTTGGGCGGCGCATTGTCGCGCATCAAAATTGGCCCTGCAGATTCAACAGAGAGCCAGATGGGCCCAGTGATAAGCGCGGAGCAAGTGGAGCGTTGCGAATATTTTGTGAAGGCGGCTCTGGAGCATGGCGGTAAATTGGTGGCGGGAGGTAAGCGACCGGAGCACCTAAGTAGCGGCTACTTTTTCGAGCCAACGGTGCTGGACTTGCCCGACAATAAAAACCCAGCGGCGCAAGATGAAATTTTTGGGCCGGTGGTTTCGGTTATGGGTTATAGAGATCTGGATCACGCTGTGGAGATGGCGAACGATTCCCGTTTTGGGCTATCCGGCTACATCCACGGCAATGATAAGAAACAGGCGCTGGAGCTGGCGCTTAAAATTAAGAGTGGCACCGTCAATGTCAATTGCGGTGTGATGAGTGCTTACGCGTCTTCCGGCGGCCAGAGAAGCAGCGGTATCGGTAGAGAGCGGGGTGTTGAAGGAATACGTATTTATCAACAGCTGACTTGTCTCAATATAGGCTGATGACAAAAAAATAATGAGGGGCTGAAGCATGAAAGGATTGTTAGAAAACAAGGTGACCATTATCACAGGAGCCGGTTCCGGCGTGGGGCGGGCAGCGTGTTTGCTGTTTGCAGAGCATGGTGCAAAGGTGGTGGCAGCGGATATCGACAGTCAATCTGTTAATGATACGGCTGAAGCGGTCAAAGCCAAGGGTGGCGAAGCGCTTGCGGTGGTGTGTGATGTGACGGATAAAGAATCGGTGGATGGTTTGATCAAACAGGCGGTTGAACAGTTTGGTCGCCTGGATGTGATGTACAACAACGCAGGTATTACCACTCGCCCTGGTCAGACCTTTATGGATGCCACCGATCAGGATATGGAACGTCTCACCGCTGTGAATATCAATGGCGTTATACACGGCTGTCAGTCTGCCATTCGCCAATTTGATGGGCAAAACAGTGGCGGAGCCATTGTCACCACAGCGTCCGTTGCCGGAATAATTGGTTTTGGTGGTGTGCTGTATGGTTCCAGTAAGGGCGCTATCACAACCCTTACCCGTACCTTGGCGTTGGAAGTGGCCAACAAAGGGATTCGAGTCAATGCGGTTTGTCCTGGTGCCATGCCCACCAATTTTGGTGGCGGTGCGTTGAAAAACAATGAGGCTGCCCGGCAGCATACGGGCGCGTTGCATCCTTTAGGGCGAGTGATTGAACCTGAAGAATGCGCAGCTGCGGCTTTGTTTTTGGCGTCGGATCTGGCGTCCAATATCACCGGTGTTAACTTACCGGTGGATGGCGGTTTGGCAGCGGGCAAGCCCCTCAGTCGATAATGAATTTACTCAACGTAAAGTGAACAAAAATAGCCGAGGTGCAACATGGCAGAAAAACTCGTATCAGACGATAAACTTTATGAAAAGCTATTTGATGTAAAAGAAGAGGCCACTTCCATTGGTGGGGACCTGTTAGGTGATTTGTCCCTGAAAATGGGTGCGTTACGGGATCAGGCTCCCGTTATAAAAGGGTCATTGCGCGAATTGTTGGGCATGCCAGAAATTCAAAATGCGTTTACCCAGAAGCGCCAACACTATACCTTGTTCAGTTACAAATTATGTGAGCGCGCCCTACGAGAAAATATGTTGTTCTCGTCTGAAGTATACGAGGAGAGTCTTGGGGTACAGCGTCTGGGTAAAGTCATATTGAAAATGGTGGGTGACGAGCACAAGCGTTACCGCAGTATGGTTCAACCTATGTTTATCAAACCCAGAGCCATCAGTTGGTGGAAGAAAAATTGGATTGAAAATTCCGTCGAGGCGTTAGTGGATCGGTTGGAACAGAAAAAAGACGGTGCGGACCTGAACCAGGATTTATGCGCTCGGCTGCCGGTGAACATTGTTACCCAGGGTATGGGGCTAAGTGGTGATGACGCATTGGCGTTTCGCGACCATTTGCTTAAAAGCACCATTCAGGCAAGGGTGCTGCCACCGGAGCAGGTGATGGCCTCGGCAAAAGAAGTGGAGCGCATGCTGCGCGACATCATTACGTCCCGACGTCAGGAACCCTGTGACGATGTGGTGACCAATCTGGTGAAATGTCAGCTGGAAACAGGAGAGGGCGATACCCGTGCTCTTACTGACGACGAAATTTTTGCCTATGCACGCCTTATTATGCTGGCGGGGGGTGGTACAACCTGGCGCCAATTGGGGATCACTTTGTATCAGCTGCTTAGCAATCCAGAACTATGGCAGGCATGCCGTGACGATCGCAATTTAATTTTGGCGGCCATTGAAGAAGGTGCCCGTTGGATGCCAACTGACCCGGTGTTTCCCCGTTTGGTAAAAGAAGATGTTGAACTTGAAGGGATGCTGATACCCGCTGGCTCAAGGGTGGACATGTGTCTGGGTTCCGCAAACCGCGACCCAGACATGTGGGAAAACCCCGATGTGTACTATATCTACCGTAAACCCAAAGTCCACCTTGGCTTTGGCCTGGGGCCCCACCGTTGTTTGGGCTTGGAAGTGGCAAAACAGGAAATGCTAGTGGCCATCAACAGCTTGATGGATCGCTTCCCCAATATTCGCATGGATGATTCTGCTCCGGCGCCGGAATTGGTGGGTGGCGTTGAGCAGCGGGGTATGTCGGCTGTTCCGGTGAAGTTGTTTTAGTATGAAGGCATCATGCGCCATTGTGGGAATGGGTGTAACCCAGCAGGGTATTAAACTGGGTATTGAGGCCAGAGAGCTGCGTACTCAAGCGGTTGATTTGGCCCTGAAAGATGCGGGGCTTGAGCGGGACGCCATTGATGGCTATATCCGTGCCCATGTTGAGCGAGAAGATTTAAGATACATGGGTTTATCACCCAATTTTTCCGTCTCCATGATGACCGGTGGAGCCACGCCGGCCTTTAGCCTGATTAATGCGGTGGCGCTGATCGAAGCGGGGCAAGCGGAGATGGTGGCTTGCGTGTACGGCGAGGCTCACTCCAACCGGGCCGCCCGCGGTGGGCAACCTATTGGCGCCTACGGTTATGGCTACCCCATGTTGTATGGATTGGTTGGCGCTGCCGCAACCCACGCCTTTCATGCTCGCAGGCACATGCATCTGTTTGGAACCACTAGTGAGCATCTAGGCGCAGTTGCCGTCACCCAGCGCGACTATGCGGTATCTCGTCCAGGCACTCTGGGCTACAACCAGCCCATCACGTTGCAGATGCACCAGGAGTCCCCCATGATTGCCGATCCTTTTCGGCGATTGGATTGCACCCGGGACACGGACGGTGGTGTGGCGCTGCTGGTGTGTAAAGCAGAGAGGGCGGCTCAATTGCAAAGCAAACCAATCTACATTCTGGGTGGCGGCTGTGGCCATAATATTGTGAATTGGCACAATGGGTCCGTGTTTGATTTTCATGACAACATCGAGCCAGCAAAAAAGCGGGCATTCCAACAGGCGGGGATGTCATTGGACGATATTCATATGGCGCAGTTATATGACCCGTTTACTATTTCTCCTCTAATGCAGTTGGAAGCTTTCGGGTTTGTTGCCAAAGGTCAGGGTGGGCCGTTTTATGCGGAAGGTGGTGCGAGAAGAGATGGCCGTATTCCAACCAATACCGGTGGAGGTCAACTGTCGGCTTATTACACCACTGGGTTCACTGGTGTTATCGAAGCGGTAACGCAGTTGCGAGGGCAAGCGGGCGCAGGTCAGCTTGAGAAAGCCAACACCGCACTGGTGAGTGGCCATGGTATGAATGCGGGAGTTCAAAATACCTGGGCCCATGCCACTTTGATTTTGGGTAACGAGCCTTAAGCGGGCACTATTGTGAAACTGGGTTGAAAAACAGCATGACTGAAATACATGACAATCTGTTAGATGCCGTATTGAAAGTGGGGGGTGACCCGGCGGACTTGGCTTTTTGGCAGGGCTGCGCGGAAGGCCGCTTCCTAGTCCATCGCTGCGAAATCTGCTACCGCAATTATTGGCCAGCCAGCCGTTGCGTTGAACACGGTGACAGGGCAATGAAATGGGTAACCGCCAGCGGTGAGGCAACCCTGCATACCTATACGGTTATGCACCGAAGTCATCTACCGGCTATGAAAGATCGTGTGCCCTATATTATTGGTGTGGTAGAACTGTCAGAAGGGCCTTTCTATCACACCAATATCATCAATTGTGATAGTGACGCGTTGGAAATAGGAATGGCGCTAAAGGTCACTATGGAGCCCCACCAAAGTGGCCTTATGTTGCCTATGTTTGCGCCGCTAACTTAACTGAGCTTTTTTTGTCTCCCACCGCATTTGCGCCGGCGATAACCGTGTCGATAATCGCTTCCACATAACCTGGCTTCAGCTTTTCTCCAAAGGTGAGCAAGCGGCGTAATATAGGCGCCGAAAAAAGATCGCTAATCAGCTCTGGATCGGTGCCTTCGGGCAGTTCACCACGCTCAATGCCTTTGTTAATCATTTCCACTCGAACTTGTCTGGCTCGGCCCAGTAATTCATTGGCTATGGGTTTGATAGCAGGGTCTGTACAATTGTGCAGCGTAACCGCCACTCCCCTTGGAATGGGGTTTTTCATGTGCTTCATAAGATGATTGATATAGGCCAGCAAATCCTCTCGCAGGCAGCCGGTGTCTGGTATGACATACTGTTGTTCATAAGTGCTGCGCAAGGTCTCGATAACTAGCTGGTCTTTGGTGGGCCATCGACGATAAATGGTGGTCTTGTTTACACCAGCTCGCTCCGCCACATCTTCCACTTTCAAAGCGGCATAGCCTACTTCATTTAATTGCTCGCCAGTGGCTTTCATAATGCTGTTGACGACCCGTGTGGCGCGGCCGCTTTTTTGAACCCCAGTGGTTCGTCGGTCTTGATTGGCAGCTTTCTTAACCATTTGAGTACAAATAACCTGCTAGTGATCGTGGCTTATGCAGGCCTATATTAACGCAATTATTTAAAAATAGTAGTTGAGGCTCACTGGTCACAAAATAACGGGTTGGGTTTGTTACGGATTAGCTGTTTAAACCGCCATTGATGCTAAGCACCTGACCAGTGATTTTTTGAGCCTGTTGGCTGCACAGAAACAGAACAGCAGGCACGATATCTTGAGGGGTAGGCAGACCCAAACCGGCTTTTTTACGCGCGTTTTCTGCTCGGTCAAATCCCGCTTTGGCGAGTTTATCAAAGGACCGCGTGTTCTCCACGTAGCTTAGGGAAATGCAGTTCGCCCTCACGCCGTCGCGAGCCACTTCCAGGGACAGATTCTTAATGAAGCTTATGGCGGCGGCTCTTGCCGCTCCAATAATGGCTTGGCGGGGGGCGGGAAACAGGCCGGCATCGGAAACCAGGGTGACCATGGCACCTTGTGATGCTTTTAGAAATGGCATGGCGGCATGAGTTAATTGTTCCAGGTATACGATGGAGTATTCTGCAAACGCCAGATACGAAGCAGGGTTGGTTGCTTCGAACGGGCCAGTGACTCCCCCCTGCTTTGGCCCTGTCACTAGGCAATCGGCAATGGCATCGATGGTACCGAATTGAGTCGCGGCATTGTTTACCAGATTTTTTACGGCACCGGGGTGAGTGACGTTCTCCCAAAGCCCTCTAACTTGAGTGGCGGGGTGGTGTTGATGTAATGCTTCCACTAATGAATTCACTGTCGCTTCAGTGCTGCCATGCACGATTACCTGCCAACCCTCTAGTAGGGCTTGTTCAGCAAGAACGCGGCCGATAGAGCCGGTAGCGCCGGTTATTAATAATACTTTCAAAACCCCACGGCCTCCGTGATTTGTTAAAACCATTATAAATAATAAACACGTTCAATATAGTGAGCGGGAATGCATTGCATGGCAACTAAAAGTTGCTTTTGATTGATCCCTTGAGTAGGATGAGTTACCTAAAAGCGCAATCAAGAGAATAATAATGATAAAGATGGCAAGCGCGTCTCCTGCCCATAAAAATTTCCACAACACCCCCCATAACCCATCAGCAAATGCTCTGCCGGGTCAATCCAGTATGTGGCTGTTTGTGATTGGTGACCTGTGGATTTTTACGGCGTATTTCGCCTGCTATATCTACGACCGTGGGCAAGCGCAAGATTTATTTCTAGCGGCTCAACAACAATTAAGCCAGGGCGTGGGCGTTGTTAACACGGTCATACTGCTCACCAGTTCCTTATTTGTGGTGTTAGCCACCCAGGCGGCAAAAGTGAGTGCCTTTGTTACTTCTGCAAGATACATCGTCTATGCCGCTGTTTGTGGCGTGGCATTTATGGTGCTGAAAGCGGTTGAGTGGGTTCCCAAAATTGCAGCGGGTATCACGCCCGGTAGCAATGATTTTTTTATGTATTACTACATGCTCACCGGGCTGCATCTATGCCATGTGATTTTGGGGTTGGTGATTTTGTTCCTGCTGTGGAAAGAACTGAAGTTCGCCAATAAACCCAGGGTGGATATAGTGGAAACCGGTGCCACCTATTGGCATATGGTGGATTTACTTTGGCTCACCATTTTAGCGCTGCTGTATTTAATGAGGTAGGACAATGGAAGCAGAACGAAGAAGTGCAATTTACGTTTGGCTGTTTCTCACAGTCATTACGGTGGCATCCTGGTGGATGGGGCGATCAGGCGCCGTAGCCTATCAGATTGATGAATTGGTTACCTATAGTGTTTTGATTATGGCAGCGGTTAAGTCTTATTTTGTTTTGAATCATTTTATGGAAGTGCGTCACTCTCCCATTTGGTTAAAAAGAACCGTATTGGGGTGGTTGGTGTTTCTGTTTCTGATGCTTGCAGCATTTTACTTTTTCACATTGCCCTAATAAATCAAACTGGACTGGTTGGAAATTACAATATGAATAATAAAGGTCAACTTATCTGTTTATGGTCGGCGCCTTTGGTGGGCGTCCTGTTTTTAATTGGTTTTTCATTTTTCCCGGGATTGGCACCGGTGGTCTCCCCAACCTGGAGTGCCGAGCAGGTGGCGGAGTACTTCCAGAATAACACGGCCACCATTCGTGGCAGCATGATACTGTGTAATGTGATTGGTATTTCAGTGATCCCTTTATTTATGGTGATTGTAAGCCAAATGCTGCAGATCGTGAATTCCAGTCGCGCACTGGCCTATTCCTATATGGGTGCCGCCATAGCTGGCGCCACCATGTTTGCATTGGCGGATTTAGGTTGGCTTATTGCTGCTTATCGACCAGAACGCAACCCAGAGCTCATCTTGTTGCTAAACGATTTTGCCTGGATGTGTTTTATTGTTCCGGTGGGTTTTGTTATTGCCCAGAATGCCTGCTTGGCCATTGCCATTCTGTTGGATAAAAGTAAAAACCCGGTGTTTCCCACCTGGGTTGCCTACTTCAATATTATTGCGGCGGGATTAATGGTGCCTGGTGCCTTTGCCACGCTGTATAAAACCGGGCCTCTGGCCTGGGATGGCGCTTTTGCTTTTTACTTGAGACTGGGTACTTACGGCGTCTACATTCTGGTAATGTTCCTGGTTTCATTGAATATTGCTAAGCGGAGTGTGAGCCAGGATTCAGCGGAACTGGAACAGGGTAGGTTTCAATATGAGTGAGGCTATTTATACCCAAGGTCAGATCGCGAACACAACAGGGGAACGCTGGTTCAATAATCCCAAACTGGATCAATGGATTTGTTTTTGGTCTATTCCTATTTTTTATAATATTTTTGGCATCGTCTTTTTAATATTGGGGCGAATCATGCCGCCCCAAACGCCCACCAGCAGTCTAGAAGATATAGTGACGTTTATGCAGTCACCCAATCTGTTGTGGGCAACTACTCTGCTTGCTCTGAGCCTTGGCCTGTTTTTTATGTCCGGAGGTTTAGTGGTGGCGCAGATGAAACGCATGGCGGGTGTCAGCCCTGCTTACCGCTATGCCTGCCTGGCGGGTATGATCGTGGGCAGCATTCCAGGTTGTATTTTTCCCATGATTTGTTTTTCTCTGGGCGCCTTTCGACCAGATCATAGCCCGGAAACCATGGCCTTTTTGTATGATGTGGGCTTTCTGGCTTTTGTTGGGTCATTGGGTTGCTTTGCGCTTCAGTACCTGGTTTTTGCGGTAGCTATTTTCTTAGATAAAAATGAAATTTTTCCCAAGTGGTTGGGTTACGTCACCATATGGTGTTTTGTTACTGAGTTGGTGGCGGCCCCAGTTTGGATTACACGAACAGGGCCCTTTGCCTGGGATGGATTGTTGTCTTTCTGGTTGGGAACATTGATCTTTGTGGTGTGGGAAATGGCGCTCTGTGTGTGTCTGTTTAAAGCCATAAAAGCGCAGCCTGATCCTGTTCCTGCTTAAACTCAATAGATAGTCAGTGGCCAATTGTCAGTATTCAACAGAAAACAGGGCAGCTCTAAATTGTCTAGAGCGGCTCTGGGTTTTGACAGACTGGATTATTCGCCACTTTATGGCAACATTAAGTTGCCATAAAGTGGCGAATTCATAATAATAACGTTATACCCGGCCTGAGAAACAACAGGGCTAGCCAGTTTCTTTAAAGGAGATTCTCCATGCCAACAGACAATAAGAATGAAACGGTTAAAAGGCGTATTGTAGACGCCGATGCGCACATTGATCCGCCCCATGAAATGTGGCGAGACTACTTGCCGGAGCACCTGGCACCATTGGCACCCTATATTGAGGAAGGAGAAGAGCACGATTGGATTGTGTTTGAAGGGCAGAAGCGTCCTGTCAGGTTGATTTCAAATCAGGCGGGCCGGGAAGGCAAAGATTATAAAATGTTTGGCCGACGTTCGGAAATGCGCCCGGTTTGGTTGCCCGAGATTCGCCTGGAGGACATGGATACTGATGGCATGGATGCCGCAGTGATGTTTGGCGGTGGCCCTTTGGGAACGTCTAACCAGGAGCTGTACATTGCCAGCTTTGATGCCTATAACCGTTGGGTATGGGATTATTCCGGAGCTGATAGAAAGCGTTTGGTACCGGTGGGTTATGTGCCCATGCGTGATGTAGATGAAACCATCACCATGCTTAAGCAATTGGCTAAGATGGGCTTTAAGACCGTCAATATTCCAGCCTTTCCCCAGTCAAAAGATGGTATTAGCAGCAGCGCTGGCGTCGCTATGATTAAAGCCGGCCAAGGTTCAGCGCTTACTGGCGATCCTGGCGGCGGTCGTTCTTATATCGACCCTGAATTCGATCGTTTGTGGGAAGTGGTTTCCGATTTGGACATTACCCTCACCATGCATTTGGGTGGACGTATCCCACGATTTGGCGACACTAAGCATTTTTTACCTGATTTGGTCATGAGTAAAACCGCCATGGCTGAGCCAGTGGCAATCCTAATCTACGGTGCCATTTTTCAGCGCTTCCCCAAATTGCGTTTAGCCATTGTGGAAAGCGGAGTGGGTTGGATGTCGTGGATGGCGGAGTACATGGACCGCACCTGGGAACGGCAGCGCTATTGGGTTAAAAGCCCGTTAGAGGAAAAGCCAAGTTATTTTATGGATAGAAACGTTTATGCGTCGTTTATTCACGATCGAGTGGGTATTTTGAATCGTGACTTGCCCGGCGGAAAGAACATTATGTGGTCATCGGACTATCCCCATTCAGAAACCACGTTCCCTCATTCATTAAAGGTTATCGCCCGTGACTTTGACGGCATACCGGACGCGGATATCGATGAGATCGTGTGTAAGCGGGCGGAAAGGTTGTATGGGCTTGGGGACTAAAACCTAGATGATTGATAAAGATATGTTCGAAGGCATCCGCGTAGTGGAGCTGGCTCAATGGGTATTTGTTCCCGTTGCCGGTGCCTTATTCGCGGATTGGGGAGCCGATGTGATACGCATTGAGCACCCCGACGGCGACCCTTATCGAGCCCTGGCTACCCAAGGCATTGGCGCTGATAGCGGTGGCGTTAATCTCAATGTAGCGCTGGCCAATAGGGGCAAGCGCTCCTTAGCCATTGATATTAAAACGCCAGAAGGTGTGGCGATACTACATAAATTATTGGCGTCGGCGGATGTACTACTCACCAGCTTAAGGCCGGATGCATTAAGCCGCTTGGGGTTGGGGGCTGAGCAGGTGCGGCAGCGCTATCCCAAATTGGTGTATGCCCGTGGCCATGGTTATGGTGTACGTGGTCCCGATGCCAATATGGCGGGCTATGATGCTTCGGCCTTTTTTGCCCGAGGCGGTGTATCCGATGCCCTTACTCCACCGGATCGTGACTATCCCATTAGTCAGCGTGGTGCTATGGGGGATCGTAATGGTGGAATGGCGTTGGCATTTGGTATCGCCAGCGCCCTATTAAAACGGGAACGAAGCGGTAAAGGCAGTGTTGTGGATGTTTCCTTACTGGCCACTGCCATGTGGACATTGTCTTCGGACTTATTAACTGCGTTAAAGGGGCAACCCATTCCCCGGCCGGGCTCCCGTTATGACTCCCCAAATCCACTTACTGGAACCTACAAAACGGCGGATGGCCGGTTTATTCAATTAATGTTCCTGCAACCGGACCGCTATTGGCCTGAGTTCTGCCAGGCATTTGATCGGTTGGATTTAATGGATGATGAGCGATTTAAAGATCTAAAGTCGCGCAGAGCAAACAGTCAGGCATGCGTTGAAGAATTAGACGTAGAATTCGCTAAATACAGTTTCCAGGAGTGCCAAAGCCGCTTAAGGAAAATCGATGTACCCTGGTCTCCGGTTCAGCGCATTGATGAGCTACTGGATGATCCCCAGGTAATTGAGAACAATTACATCGGTGAAGTGAACTTGGATGATGAAATACAATACCGTTTGCCTACGGTACCGGTTCAATTCGATGAGCAGCCTCCAAAGTTAGAGCGTGCTCCTGAATTGGGTGAACACACTGAGGCTATTTTATTGGAATTGGGGCTGGAATGGTCTGAAGTGGAAGAGCTACAAGCTAAGTCTGTAATTCCTTAGTTCCTTTTTCCTTAGCTCTGTTTTTTAAGTTTGTCTTTCAGTGTGTTTCTGTCCTTTTAGTTTTACTATAGCGGGCTTCTCCCTTACGAAGCCCGCTGTTTATTTCTTCCGATCCTAAAATTAACTGAAATCCAGGTACAGTGTGTTCAGCCCTCGAATCAAAAAGCTGGCCTCGTAGTCCATCTCTGCTTTATCCGTGTCGCCATAATGTGCGCTGGAAAGCTTAAAGTTGTTGGTTTTATCAAATAGTTTTTCCAGCATGGTTCTGGCTTCCGAACGAGCCAAAGGCGCACCCAGGCAGGTGTGCAAACCCTGTCCAAATGCAAGGTGGCGATTGTTATCTTTCCGATTCATTATGAATTCTTCCGGAGAATCCCAGCGCTCAGGGTCATGATTGCCAGCGGCAAGAAATACCACCACTTTTTTGCCCGCTGGAATAGTCATTCCCGCCACGGTGGTGGTTTTCTTCGCCAGCCTAAAGGTGGCCTTCACTGAACCTTCAATTCGCAACATTTCTTCTATGAAGGATGGAATTAAGCTGTAGTCGTTGCGCAGCTTTTCTTGCATCTCCTGGTTTTCTGCCAAAAACCGTAACGAGTTACCAATCAGTTTACCGGTTGTATCCTGGCCAGCGCCAAATAGGAACATCACCATTTTTACCACATCGATTTCGCTGGGAGTGGAGCCGTCTGGAAGCTTGGCGTGAGCCAGCTGTGAAAGAATGTCGTCGGTGGGGTTTTGGCGACGTGTCATGATGTAGTTGTAAAAATGCGTGCCCATGGTGATCATAAAGGGGCTGGGTGTCGGTTGTTCACCGGAGGCAGCGGTTTCAATATCAAAGGGGGGTGGGCCTGCATTGATCACTTCGGTAAACATTTTTCGATCTTCATCGGGCACTCCCAATAGATCGGCAATAACCAGTGTGACAAAGGGCGTGGCGATTTCCTTAATGGCATCGCAGTTGGTTTGAGATGCCACGTTGCTGGCGAAATCCTCCGCCATTGGCACCATATTTTCTTCTATTTCTTTAATGCGCTTGGGGGTGAACAAACGATTAATAAGACTGCGTAAGGCGGAATGGCGAGCCCCATCATTGGCGGGGAGCATGTCGCTGCCGGTCATTTCTGAGCGGTGCTTCTCAATTTGTTCTTCAATATCGTCGCCCTCAGGTTCGAAAGGTAGATCGGCCAAGGGGCCAGCGGGGGCAATGCAAGAAGAAAATGTTTTTGAATCCCGCAGCACTTCTACGGCTTCATCATGGCCCGTGACGAATATCAAATCGCGCTTTTCCCATTGAAAGATAGGGCCAGCATCTCGGATGGCAGCAAAATAGGTGTAAGGGTCGGCTAGTACGCTTCTATCGGTAAAATAATCCCGATCGTCTATGGCTTGGGACATAATTTAACTCTCTACTTTGTGTTGTTATTAACGGGTTTTTATTTATTTGAATCACTCTGTAAATGCAGCCGCCACTTTGCTCAGTGCAATATGCAAGGTTTGCCTTTCATCGTAGTCCAGCAATTCCAAAGCGGAGCTTTCCGCCACTTTATAGTGAGCCACCAGCTGCAGGTGCAGGCGGGAGCCCAACTCAGTAATTTCCAGACAACTGCCTTTTAGTCGGAGCAGATTTTTCTCAATAAGATAATCCACATCCTCTTGTGTGGGGCAATTATCACCTTCTTCCGATTGGGAAATAAACTGTTCAAGTGTTTGGTTACCCAATGACTTGGAAACCAAGGACAAGAAAGTGTATTGAGTAAAGCTGATATCATGCTGTACGATTTCTTGCTTCAACTTTCCCAATAGTTTATGGCTACAGTACCGTAAAAGAAAACCCATATTCTTGTTTTGGAAATCGTTTATGGAGTCCGACTGTACGGAAGTTAGACTCTTGGACAGTTGTCCATATTGACCTTTATGGAACAGCAGAGGATGCTTGGCGGAATGCTCGAAACTGATAACTTCGCCCACAAATATAATGTGATCGCCACCTTCATATTGGTACACCGTTTTACATATGAAACGCGCAGCGCATTGTTCTAATAGTGGTACATTATTCGGTCCGCGAGAGATATCAAGATCACTGAATTTATCAATGCCGCGAGTGGCAAATCGTTGAGATAGGTCTTGCTGGTCTTGCGCCAGAATATGTACCGCAAAATAGTCTGCTGTTTGAAAATGGGTCATACTAAGGGCGGATTTTCCCAAACTCCAAAGTACCATGGGTGGGTCCAGTGACACGGAATTGAAACTATTAGCGGTTAAGCCAACGTCGTTACCGTTGTTGCCCTGAGTTGTAACAATGGTGACACCGGTAGTGAAAGAGCCCAATGCATTGCGAAACTCCGCCACATCAAAGTTTGCATCCATAGTCATAGAAGTAGAAACCCTAGTTTTTATTATTCAGCCAAGGTAACGTAGACTAGATTTAAAAGCAACAATAAGTTGCCATAAGTCTCTTTGCTGCTGATTTCTGCCCGTGTTTTTCAGTATTTAAAATAGCGAGACAGATGTGACTTAAAGTCACTTTGGCCTGGGTGAGTGGAATCATTTGGATAAGCGTAAATTAGAAAGGCGGTTCCTGGGTATAAAAAAAGGGGCAGCTAAATTAGTTGCCCCTCGATACACGCTTGTATCTATCGCTAACAATGACAGTTTTGCTCAATGATTAAAAGTGTCTGCTATAGGTCAGTTCAAAGAGTGTAAATGACACTTCGGCTTTGATGTCTTGCCCTTGATAGTTGGGTGAAATCATCACGCTAAGATCACAGGCGTTTCCTAAATTCGATGTGCAGGGAGGCCAATGGCTTTTGGATTGCATATAGCCGATCCCAAAATCAAAGATGCTACCGCTATCGGTTTCATACCCAAAACCAAAGGATATTAAGTTGGCGTCGTTGAGAGGGATATAGGCATTGGGCCGGTTAGTGGGAACCGCAGACGGACGGCTTTGGAACCCAAAGCGCAGCGCTAAATTGCTGCTGTATTGATACTCGGTGCCGAGCCCCCAATAAAGCACATCTTGTAAACCGAAATTGAAACTCACTCTGTCCGGTTTAATGCCGTTCGCGCCACCCGCAAGCACCTTGTCCACGGTGTAGCCCAGCTGCATGAGTGGCACTTCGCCATCGAATTGAAGGGCAATGTCACTGAAGACGGACCATTCTGTCCACTTAACATCGAAATTAACTTTCCAATTTGGTGTCACCATCACACTGACCCCGGCATTCAGCCGTTGGGGAAATGTGTATTTAACACCGAGTTTTCCGCGACCCTGTTTTTCAATTTCTTCGGCAGTTGGTATGGGATAATCGAGAAAATCCCCAACTTTAACCAGTGTGTTGAACGCGGTTCCTGACGACAAACCATCCAGTAGCCTTCTCACTCCAGGCAGGATTGGAAAATAATAATCGCCCTTCATTTTCGCTTTGATTTCAGAGTTATAGGCTAAGCCAAACGTTAACCAGGGCTCCGGGCTCCACAGCAATCCTAAGTTGTAACTGAAGGTGAGCCCTTGATCCACTTCAAAATTCATTTCGGTTAAGGTGTCATAGGGTTTCAGTTCACCGCAGACGTCAAACAAATCGGTGACAGAAGTTCCATCGGGATTACACAAGTTATCTTGGATAATCGGTGTACCGAAGAAGAACAACACCTCGTTAGGAACGCGCACGGGAAGTTCTAGCCCCATGCCGGAATAATTGAAACCCACCGACAAACCCACCTGCCATTCATCGGAAATTTTATAAGCAACGGTGGGGGAGAAATACGCCAGCATGGAAAAGGCCCCGCGCTGCTGCGCAAAACGACCTGGATCACCTTCCGCACGATAGCCGCCGTTCATCATGGGGCCGTACACGTTGGTGGCGAAAGTAAATCGACTGCCCGGTGGCGTGTAGGAAGCACCACCCATAACCCCTCCAGCGAGCGGTGGATTAGACATGCCATCCGGCAACATGGAGGTGGGCCCCTTTAACTTGCTGCGGGTGTTCAGAGCTTCATCGTAGTAGTAATCTCGCCCTGCTTGAGTCAGTTCACCATTTTCATCCACGAATTCTGGTGTATAGGACGCATACTCTTTTATCAGGTTTTTCTGAAAGTCTCCGTAGTCTCCAAAAATGTATTCTTGGGAGAAGATTCCGTAAACGCCCTTGAGGTACATTTGTCGTCCCTGTTGGCGTGTCAATCCAGCTGGATTGAAATGGATGGAATCAATATTGGGTGGATCTGCTGTTACCGCATGTCCCAACGCAAGTGCTTTGGCATTACCAATACTGATATCGTCAGTAAAAGAGGCTTCCGATGTCTGTGATTCGAAAAGTGCAAAAAGCAGAGCACTCTTAACTAACGCCGGGCGCAGGTGAGCCCAAGCGTTTGCGCTTGTAATTTCGTTGGTCATAGTAGTAACGACTTAGTAGTTATTATTTATATCAGTAGCTTGCCTACTGTTGTTTTGCCGTTGGAACGATTCATGGGCTTTATAGGTCTCTAATTTTTACGGCAGTTTTTATTTTGTGGTCAATTCTCTACAGCGATATTTTTAACATAGGCTTTAAATCATGGCAACAAGTAGTTGCTATTGGGGCGGGCGTCTAAAATCTGTGGATTAAAACGCTACAGCATTAAATCAGCATGATCGCTGCAAGATTGGGGGCGTTATGAACTTTGTAAGCAATGGTGAAAAATTGATTAGCCGGTATCGATGTTTGTTATGCCGATGTAGACAATTTTTAGCACTCCTTAGATGGTTAGATTTGAATTGAGTGCTAAGGGTGTCAACCTGTTCATGGAAATCCAATGTGCTGTGACGCTATATCACTACAGACTGGCAGTATTAGCAGTCGTAACCTATCCGGCACAGTGATAATTTTATCAGTCGTCGCTATGGGGTTATAGAGAGCCTAATATGAACTTAAATATCTTAAACGCTTTTGCCGTGTCCGTAACTCGTTTGGGTGCAGGTTTGAACGCCTCCAACAGTGGGGATCACACTGATTTGCAGCCATTGGAATATTATGAGTTTGAAGCTTGTCCGTTTTGTCGCAAAGTGCGTGAAGCGATGTCAGAGTTAAATCTCAATGCCATGGTCTATCCTTGTCCTAAAGGTGGGCAGCGTTATCGAGAGAGTCTTGAGCAGCTGGCAGGAAAGCAACAATTCCCCTATTTAATTGACCCTAACACCGGTTGGAAAGGCTATGAATCCAAGGATATAGTGGAATACTTGTTTGAGACATACGGTAATGAAAAAAAGCCTGGAGTCCTAATAAAAGGTAATTTGCTGGCATCCATCAATAGCTCGTTGGCTAGTGCAGTGAGGCTTAGCAAGGGTGTTAATGCTCAGCCTTCAACACTGCCTGATCAGCCACTAGAGCTGTATAGTTTTGAAGCCTCCCCCTTCTGTCGTATCGTTCGGGAGAAGCTATGTGAGCTGGAAATTCCCTATTTGCTTCATAACGTCGCCAAAAATAGTCCATCCCGCGACAAATTTATTGAACGTTCCGGGAAAATGATGGTTCCCTATTTGATCGACCCCAACACAGGAACAGAGATGTTTGAGTCCGAGGATATTGTGCGTTACCTGGAGCAGACTTATGCTCGGTGATTTTAGGGCAATTAGTGCCTAGGCTAGGGTAGAACTCGGCTTAATTTCTCATTTCTTGCCTACAGTCTAGAAAGAGCTGTGACAAATCAGCGATGGAGAACTGATGTTCAAATTGTTCTCGTTTGATAATTCCACCAGCCATATGGGAATGGCCGCCTCCAAAGCCAATGTCGTTATCTTGTACAACAGATTGCACAAGTATCGCTGCATTGGTTTGACTGCATTCCGATCGTAAAGACAGCAAAATATTGTCAGGCGTATTGGCTGCCACAATAACCACATCAACTTCGTTTAATGCCAGTAGAAAGTCACCAAGAATACCAAGCATGTTTTTAGGACAGCCTTCCACTAAAAAAGCGAAGGCCATGCCATCCATAATCTGAACATCTTCAAGTAGTTTTTGATAATAGAGTAATTCATCCTGCTGTATTGAGTTTCGTGATATTCGGGATACTAACTCCTGATCCGCAATATTATGAAGATGAGAAAAGGCGTCAATATCGGCTTGCACAAAGCCGCGAGTCAAGTTGGCCGTATCGATGGCTTGTCCAATTTGCAGCGCAGTGGCAACGTCGGTTGGAATGGAGGTGTTTAGCGCTTGATAATACTCAAAGATGATGGTGGCAGTGGATCCGTATTCTTGGCGTACATCCGTAAACCACAATCCAGGGGGAGGGGTCACCAGATGGTGATCGATGACGGCAATTTCGCTTCCCGGTAGATCCGTTACATTTTTTTCGCCAATGCAGCCATCTACTGTGATGATGATGTCATTGTCATTGAGATCTGACTCTTGCCAGTGGCGTATGGGTATTGCCAGCGTCTCGATCATATTTTGAAGCGAAATTCTATCGATCATTCCGTTGTATAGCAGGAGTGTCTTGATACCTGATAACTGCAACAAGTGACCCAAAGCAAACGCAGAAGCCACAGCATCATGGTCTGGGAAGTCATGGGCTTGTATAACAACCCTTGGATATTGGGTTAATGTTTTAATAAAGTCCTGTAGAGACTGCATCTTGTCTTTTGTTACCAAGTCAAAAAGAGTGGCTCCAGTATAGGTGATTCCAGACGTATTTGAATCCCGGAATAACGCCATATGGAGCTTGAAGTAATCAAACTTAGAGTGTGAGTTCCATCTTCAGCGCGTTAGGCACCCCGGATTTCTGTTTCGAAAATATTTTCTCTTTGGTTACCCGTAGGCCGAGACGAGTATAAAGGGCTTGGCCTTTCAGGTTTTGTTTCGATACATCCAATCAAATAAGCTGTATCCTTCTTGCCGGGCTTGCTGTAATCGGTGCTGAATGATTTTAGTTCCAATCCCATTTCCTCTTAGATTGGGTTCTACACCAAAGTTAGACAGGTACAGTTCTCCGGGTTTGGGTTTTTTTACAACACTGCCCAGATGACGTGATCGATAAAATACGGGTATGGACCCAATGGTGCCATAAAACTGTTTGGTGTTTAGCATGCTTCCATTTAGGAGTTTTTTGTAGGTTTCCGAGCCATAAAAGCAACCTGTGCCTACCACCTTACCATCCAGTACTGCTACAGTAACGTTGGAATAGCCGGCAAAACCATAGCCGCTTGAGAACTCATGGCGAAGATAATCCAGCACTCTCTTACCATAGATGAAGTCATATAACTCAGAACCGGAGCTGTACATCAGTTCCGCTATGGATCCTTGATCGTCGGGTTTTGCAGTGCGAACTTCAATATCCATTTTATTGGCTTTCACTTATATCTTTTGGCGTATTCCAGTTGGCTGACCATACCTTATCACCGTCGACAAAATGAATCAGATCGCCATGGAGTACACCCCGTTGTTGCCCCGTCCAGGGTTTATATTCATGGGTTTCCCGACTATAACTTTGTACTTGGCCAACCCAATCCAATTCTGATGTGGTTGTGTCTAATTCAAACAAGGCAAGGGCATCATAACTCCAATCATAGTTCCAGAAGTTCTCATACTGGGGCATAGAGTCGTGAATAGAGACGGGAATGGCAAACCGGTATTGTTCTGGGCTGAACTCTACCATGGCAAACGCTTTGTGATCCCATAGCAATGGAGTGCTGCTACCTCGGTTACCTAGAATAACGGTTTCACTAACGCTGGGTTGTGATGGGTCTTGTGTATCAAACAAGACTACCTTTACCCCTTCCTGACGGGTGAGATCATCAACGTTGGAGGTTTCCATGCCGATGCCCAATAACAGGCTTTCGTTGATGGGGTGTAGGTAATTGGAAAAGCCTGGCAGCTTAACCGATCCTGCAATAAAGGGATCATAAGGGTCTTGCAGGTCTATGATATATAGGGGGTCTATCTGCAGTGATGTTGCCACGTAAGCGCGGTTGCCAACGAAGCGAACCGCATCAACGCCATCTCCTGGCTCGCCTATGGCTTGGGGGCGGGCATCATTAGGTAGTTTTGCAACCATTGTCATGGTTCCCAATGCTGAATCACTTTCCATTACAAACAACTGATGTTCTCGGTTTAGACTGGTCACCACTCGCAGTAAATCATTGTGTTCACTTAATCGGAATGACGCATTGCGCCAGCCCAGGTTGCCGTCCACTTTGCCGCTGGCAATAAACTGAGGGCCGTTGTCGCTGAACTCAAAATGGTGCAGTCGAGTGTACTCGTAGTTTTGCTGAGCTAAATAAAGGCTATTTGTATTGGCATAAATATTATCGTGATACCCCGCTACACAAACGGATTGCCTATTGTTGGGATCATCAAGGTCTATTGTGGTGATGGTAATCAGGGTGGGGTAGTGATTGTTTTCTTCGTATTCAGGTACAAAGCAACGCTCCGGTTTAACCAACAGCTCCACGCTGTTGCCATCGAGTTTTTGCTTGGGTAATAGAGAGTCAAGGGAGGTGTTTTCCACGGCCTGTTTACTAACTGAATCTAGTTCAGAGTCATCAAGCACGGGCGTATAGTTCAACACGTAGGGTGTGAAACGAGTCACCAGATGCAACTTTCCGTCGGCTACCCGTGAGCTGACCAGTTGCCCTTGAATTTGTAAGGTGTGAATTTCAGCGGCGGTTTCGGGAGTGTTCACATCAAAAAAATGCAAGTGGGTTCGTGATGCGTACCAGCCCCAATAGTCATAGCGGTAATTGCCCTGAATTTCTCCGTAGGCCGAAGCCAGTGCAATCAGTTGTTTCCCGTTGGACTCGCTATCTCCTGGTTGGTGTAAATAAAGACCGTCTATGTGGCTTTGGGGCAGGGAAAGAGTGAGTGTGGCCACCTCTTTCGCCGCCGCTGGGTCGCTGGATGATTTGAGAATTCGAATGCGGCTAAATTGATCTTGCTCCATGGCGTTTGCGCTAATCCGCGGTTCGGGCACTGTATCGAAAGCCCAACAGCAGTAATTTGATGTGCTATTGGACACATACAAATACTCGCCGTCGTACTTGATCACATCGGCTTCATCAACACCTTCTTCCTGGGTGTTGGTTTCGCTGAATTGGCCACCTTGGTTATCGTCCGCTGTGGGTGCCTGATTTGCGTCAGGCGAAACTTCAATATTTACCCGTGTTTCGATGTTTGCATGGGCAATAGGACTAGGGCTGAGCAGGCTTTGTTTTAAATAGGCTTCCAGGATTGCTTCTGATTGAACCGGCACTAGCTGGCGGCTTTCGCTGGGTGTCGTTTCAGTAGCAGGGATGTTGTCACTGGCTCCGCCACCGCAGCCTCCAAGTGTTGCAATCACAACAAAGGATACAAAGTATTTACTGGTGTGTACCGGTTTTTTTAACCAGTTGTGTTTATTTGAAGACATTTTCTACAGATCCTTCTTGCTTACCTTTCCACTCTATTGGCGAAATAAAATCCCACTGTATAATTCGGGGTCAATAATCGATGGTGCCGCTGTTGCGAACGGTTATAAATGCCCACTATGTCAGGCAGCTTGCTTTTCTTGTTGGTTTTTTTTCTTCAATTTGTTGTATAACTAGCTCAGCATTTGGATGCACCGGAATACGATAAGGATCTATGATGACGCGAACACATGCAACTAGACTGTTTTGGGTTTCAGCTTTATTTTGTGCAATCTCTTTTCTAGGAGGCTGTGGTGGCGAAGAGACTGTTGGGGATGACCCTGATACAGAAAACCCTGATACAGAAAATCCCATTGTGGTTAATCCTCCCAGCGGGGAGCAGCTATCTGCCCAGATTCGACGTACGGATTACGGCGTTCCCCACATTAAGGCAGATGATCTAGAGAGTTTGGCCTTTGGCATTGGCTATGCCTTTTCCCAAGATAATGCCTGCCTGCTTTTGGATATTGTTATTCGCTACAATAGCCAACGCTCCAAGTATTATGGGCCTGACAAAATTCCTGGCTCCGGCGATCTTAAAAATCTGGTTACGGATTTCAGTTTCCTGGCCCTAGGCATCCGTGAGCAGGCGGAACAAGGCTATGCATCCCAGAGTGATAACACCAAAGCATTGCTTTCCGGTTACAGCAAGGGCTTTAATCATTATTTGGATGTTACCGGCAGTGAGAGCCTTGATCCCAACTGTGCCGGTAAGCCCTGGGTGCGTGCCATTGATGAGCTGGATCTATTGACCGTGATGCTGGGTACGGCTCTGCTTCCTGGTTCGGCTTATTTTCTTGAATCCATATTTTTGGCGGCGCCTCCCAATACCAGTTACGAGCCTACTTTTTCAGCTGGTTTACATTCAGCTGGTATAAAGTCGCCGTTAAAAATGGACACCGGGCAATTAGTTGCCGAAGCCAAGCAGACTTTTACTGGTGTTGAAAACCCTGCTGCCCTTGGTTCAAATGGTTGGGCCATCGGCTCCCAGCTCAGCAAAAATGGCAAGGGAATGTTGCTGGCCAATCCTCACTTTCCATTTGCTGGGATTTTACGTTTTTGGCAGTTTCACGCCACTATTCCCGGGCAGCTGGATGTGATGGGTTCATCTTTGGCGGGTTTACCCGGTGTGGTTAATCTTGGCTTCAATAACAACCTGGCCTGGACCCACACCTACTCAACGGCAGAGCATATTATTGTTTATGAATTGGATTTGGATGAAAGCGACCCCAGCGGGCTCACTTACATCGTGGATGGGGAACCGCGCACCATTGTAGAGAAAACCCTGGCACTTGATGTGCTGTTAGATAACTCATTGATCCCCGTTTACAAAAAAGTTTATTACAGTGATTTTGGCCCCATGATTGTTTTGCCAGATATGTTGCCCTGGGGTGTGAATGGTTTGCAGCGTTTTGCAGCCTACAGTCTTAAAGATGCAAACAAAGCCAACTTTGATATGGCGGACCATTGGCTGGCCATGAATATGGCCAGTAATATGGAAGAATTTAAACAAGCCTTCAAACAATATGATGGCGTGATTTTTAACAACACTATCGCCACTGATCGGGATGGGAATACTTTTTATATCGATGATTCAACGGTACCCAATCTTTCCCAGGTAGCGGAAACCGAGCTGCGTAATGACCCAGAGCTTAGGGCAGCCAGAGAGTATGCGGGTTTCAGTTTTTTGCGGGGTACTTCAGAGCGGTATAATTTCGATGGTGCAGTGCCCTATGAAAAAGCGCCTAAGCTTGAGCGAACGGATTACGTGCAAAATACCAACGACAGTTATTGGTTAACCAATCCAAACCAACCTTTAGAAGGTTATCCGGCTCTCTACGGGTATACTAACAGCAAACAGAGTTTACGTTCGAGAATGTCCCATCGCTATTTAGCCAGTGGTGCAGGCGCAGATGGTCTCTTTACCCTGGATGAGTTGGAAACGGTTCTTTTTAGTGAGCGCGCATTTCTTGCAGAGGCGGTATTGGATGACTTACTGGAGTTGTGTGGAGAAGAGGCCAACAATCCGGTTTCAGTGCAAATTGAAAGCGAAGGGAGTCTTGAAACTGTGTTGGTGGATATCGAGCCCGCTTGTGTCAGCCTGAGTCAGTGGGATGGGCTGTTCAAAAAGGACAGTAGAGGAGCCCACGTATTCAGAGAATTTGCTCAACAGTTTCAAGAAAATCCCCAGTGGAAAGTGCCCTTCAACGAAGCTGATCCCATAAATACGCCCAATACCCTGGACGCCAATGATGAAGTCTTACGCCATCTTGCTCGTGCTGTGTTGGTGCTGGAAAAAACCGGTATCCCCTATAATGCAGCGCTGGGTGACGTACAGTTTGTGGAGCTTTCCAATTTGGATGGTACTGCCAGTGGGGAGAAATTCCCTTGGGAAGGGGCCAATAATATTGAAGGGGGCTTCAATGTGTTCCATGGTTTGGGCAACGACAATTCGCTAATACCTCGCCATAGCTACGCCACCGTGTCTGGCAGCCAAATCAGTGCCGAAGGCCAGGGCTATCATATAAACCAGGGATCAAGCTGGATTATGCTGGTGAATTTCACCGAGCAGGGTGTGGATGCTCGCGGACTTATGACTTACTCCCAATCCATTGATCCCACCTCAGAACATCGTGACGATCAAACCCGCTTGTATTCTGAGCAACCCAGGTTACAACCTTTGTATTTCACTGAAGACGAAATCAAGGCCAACACCCTATCGGATATTACGGTTGAGTTGGATTTAGACTGAACAAGAGTCACTGGTCCTGTGAAATGAGGGCCAGTGATTTTCCTCCATTCCCTTCCTCAAGATGTGATCCATATTGCGCATCTCTGTTTCGAATGAATTGCACATATTGAAGGGCAGCATTTTTATCTGGGCAACTATAAAGTCAGCCTAGAGCTTTCCATGGTAGAATTCTGCCGAGTTTGGGCTTGGTGTAACCAAATAGGAAATACGGCGGGCATTCACAATATTGAAGCCGCAAAGTTGCATCCATGCCTGCACCATTATTAGAAGCCCATTAAGGAGCCAGCATGAACGATATGAACAATGATTTTGAAGCCCATGATTTCTTCCGTAGTGACCGGTTCATAAACGATCCGTATTCTTATTTTGATTATTTGAGGGAGCAGTCTCCGGTATTGCGTGAGCCCCACCAAGGCATTTTCATGGTAACGGGTTATGACGAAGCGCTGGAAGTGTATAACGATCCAGAACGCTTTTCCTCTTGCATGTCTACCACCGGCCCGTTTGCCGGTAACCCTATTCCATTGGAGGGCCGTGAGAATGATGATATTTCTGAGTTGATTGAACAGTATCGTGATAAGACTCCATTCTTTGATCAGCTGCCCACCATGGACCCACCTGAGCACACCAAGCACCGAGCTCTGTTGATGGCATTGATTACGCCCAAGCGTCTTAAAGAAAATGAAGACTTTATGTGGGAGCTGGCGGACAAGCAAATTGATACCTTCATATCCAAAGGTGAGTGCGAAATTATGGGTGATTTTGCGCAGCCATTCGCGGTATTGGTTATTTCAGATTTGCTGGGTGTGCCCGCCGAAGACCGAATAAAGTTCCGTCAACAGTTAATTAAGCAAGAGCGGGAGCAGGGAGCAGGCGTTGGCGGTGTTGAAGATCGTGAGCAACACCATTCTCCATTGGAATGGTTGTACACCACGTTTTCTTCTTACATTGAAGATCGTCGCGCGAATCCCACTGGCGATATTCTTTCCGGTCTTGCCAAGGCTACTTTTCCCGACCGCTCTGTGCCTGAGCCATTGGAAGTGGCGCGGGTGGCTTCTAACCTGTTTGCCGCCGGTCAAGAGACCACTGTTCGGCTGTTAAGTTACGCTTTCCAAGTGCTTGGAGATCGTCCTGATTTGCAGAAGCGTTTGCGTGAAGATCGTAGCCTGATTCCTAATTTTGTTGAAGAATGTTTGCGTGTGGAAGGTCCGGTAAAGGGTGATTTCCGATTAGCGAAAAAGCCAACCAGCGTAGGCGGAGTGGATATACCTGCTGGCAGTTTCCTCTATATTTCAAACAGTGCGGCTAATCGAGATGCGCGTCAGTTTGAAAACCCTAAAGAATTTGATCTGGAGCGGCCCAATGCCCGATTGAATGTATCTTTTGGTCGAGGCCGACACGCGTGTCCTGGGGCGCCCCTTGCAAGAGCCGAGGCGGTTGTCAGCATTAACAAAATGTTTGATCGCACCAGCGATATTCGCATTTCGGAAAAAGTTCACGGACCAGCGGGTGCCCGTAAATACGGTTATCTGCCCACGTTTATATTGCGTGGTTTAACCCATCTGGCCCTTGAGTTTGACGCAGTATAGAGAGAGTTTAAATGAAAGTTAAAGTCAATACAGATATCTGTGCGGGGTTTGGAGTTTGTCTGGGCCTTTGTCCGGAAGTATTTGAAATTCACGACGATGGCTACGCCGTCGTGTTGGTGAGTGAAGTGCCTCCGGAGCATGAAGATGCTGTGAGTCAGGCCGTCACCCAGTGTCCAGCGGGTGCTTTGTCTATCGACGAAGATTGAGCAAGTATAACCATAGACCTAAACAAGGTGGTGCTGCGGCGCCATCTTTTTAGTCTCCAATCATTCGCTTTGCTCGGTAAACATAAGTCTCAATAAAAATTCAATGCGATCCTGTTTCTGCTCCAGGTGAGCGCCTGGCAAGGCGGCCTGTATTCCGCTAATGGATAACGGAAAAAAGGTGAGGCTCAGTAAGCTTAGAAAAAACGTATCGTTATTAAAGTGAGCTAAGCTTTTCGATTGTGCTTTTGCCTTCAGAAATAAGGGTTCAATGCCTTGGTGCATGCCTGCAAAAAAGGTCATAAATATTTGATGGCGTTGGTCCGCTTCGGCGGATTCGCGTACAAACAATTGGGCGAAAGTGGGGTTGTCTAATGAGACTTCGATAAAGCCCCTCACCACTGATCGAAATGCCTGCAGCGGCTGATCGCTTAGTTCAGCTGCTCGGATAATGGGCCACATGCGCTGGCCATACTCTTCCAGCACAGATTCCAAAACCGCAGCCCACACCGACATTTTGCTGCCGAAATGGTGGCGTAGGGTACCGTGGCTGATATCGGCGGCATGGGCAATTTCCCTGAGGCTGGCGTTCTCAAATCCCTTGCAGGCAAATAACTCCGTAGCGCACTGTATAATTTTGCGCTTGGTTGCTTCAGCGGCCGCTGCGGTTTGTTTCCCCTGCCTCTTAGTTGTCACTTTTTCCATCCGATTCCCAGAAATTGCCGAGATTTTGGTCATTATCCTAACATGACCGGTCTCACTGGATCGAAAACTACTCAACCCCGTTGATTTTTGCTATCCACTTGTATAGCTTAGTGTACTATCTCAAACAATGACAAAGCGAATCTAACTTGGGGGAATTGACCATGAAATACCATCACCAGCTGCGTTGTGGCGTGTTGGCCCTGTGCCTTGGGGGCGGTTTGCCCGGCCTGGCTAACGCAGTGGAGGAGGTGCAGCCTTCCCACATAACCGACACCTTGATTTTGCAGCACAATGTACCTGGATTGCGGCCGGAGATGCTGGATTGGTGGTGGGACAATCTGACGGATGAGGCGGATTATCAAAACTGGCATCCCCAGGACCATGGGGATTTCTATTGGATTAACGGGCCCGACAACACCCAGGATCTGGCGTATTCGGCCTACGCTCAATACCAGATCACTGAGTATATTGCGGGCCACGAGGTACCCAGTGTGGTCACTTATATGCCAAAGGAAATGGCACAGGATTGGGTTAGCGGCGGCGATTGGATATTAACTGAGAAACGCTTTACCGAATCCAGCTCTGATGAGCCCGGTTGGGTGTTGCGCCAATATCAGGTGAACGATGATCTGGATGGTGTCACCGTGACCTATCGATATCATCTTCCCGACGATATCGATGAGATTTATCCAGGTTACCGGGAAGCTTTCGCTGAACACCTGCAGCAAGAAATGGAATACCTGGCGGATTTCCTGCCGGATCGGTTTCTAACAGAATACATTCAAGCAGTTCATCGCAACCGCGGTACTTTTACCGTAACCCAAACCGGCTGGCTGGAAAAGACCGTGGTGGTAGATCAAGAAATTATCGGCATTACCCCCGCCATGATGGATTGGTGGTGGGATAACATTGCCGATACGGCTCGCTACATGCAATGGCATCCAACGGCTCATATCTCGTTTGAATGGGAATCTCCGCCTTCGGACCCCACCTCCGATACCTATTCAGTGGGAGCCGTGCAGATAGTGGAGGAATATCTGGGGCCCTATTATTCTGAGTTGGTCATCACCTGGCTTGATCCAGAAGGCGCTAAAGATCTAGTTGAATACGACCACTATCTTTACGGGCAGACAGAGCTGAAACTTTTCCGCGGGCTATTCCAGCAAACCTTGCTGCACGAATATACCTGGAACAACACCGGTGACGGCATTCTGATGCGCTCCACTTTCACCATTCCCAGTTTTCTGGATTGGGTGCTGTGGGGGTTCAGCAAGCAGTTGGGTTACCACGCTTTAGAGGAAATGCAGTTCCTACCACATTTTTTACCGGAGCTATACGAATCGCGGCCGTAAGCTAATTGGGTTTGGGCGTAATTAGCGCTGCACTCATTTCTGTCACATAGCTTTCATGGACTCCCGCTACTGTCATCGAGCACAAATAGATGATATGTCCAGTAGGAGTAAACAATGAAACAGTTAGTTGTTGCGGGGATGATTGGGGCGCTTAGCCTGGGGATCGCAGGATGCGATGATGACGATAATAATAACAATGGAAGTACCCCACCCAGAGAAAGTGGTGGCGATGGTTTTCAATTACAGTTGCTGCATTTTGCCGACATAGATGGTGGCCGCGATATTATTGGCAATGCGCCCAGGTTTTCGGCGTTGGCATCGCAATTTAGCAGTGAATACGAAAACACGTTGCTATTGAGTTCCGGTGATAACTGGATTCCAGGGCCGGAATACAACGTGGCCAGCGCGGATCAATTGGCGGACGTGCTGGGTGTACCTGCCGTTGGTCGAGCACACGTAGCCTTTTTAAATGCCCTGGGTGTGCAAGCATCCGCTTTCGGCAACCATGAGTTTGATGCCGGCACTGGCGCAATAGCGGGAATATTGAGCCCTGAAACCGATGGGGAAACCGGTGCAGAATGGGCAGGCGCGCAGTTCCCCTACCTCTCCAGTAACCTGGACTTCACAACTGACGAATCCCTGGCGCCTTTGCTGGAATCGGGGTTAATTGCTCCCAGTACCACCCTTACGGTCAATGGAGAAACCATTGGTGTGGTTGGAGCCACCACGCCCACATTGGCATCCATTACCTCTCCCGGCGATGTGACTATTTTGCCGCAAGACGCCACTGATATGGCGGCCCTTGCTGCCCAGATACAGGCTGCGGTTGATGCCTTGACAGAAACCGGTATCAATAAAGTGATCCTGTTATCCCACATGCAGCAGATAGCCATAGAAAAAGCCTTGGCACCTTTATTGAGCGATGTGGACATCATCGTATCTGGCGGTTCTAACACCATCCTTGCGGATGAAACCGATCGTTTGCGGGTGGGCGATTCTGCTTCAGATGAATACCCACTTGCGTTCACCAGCGCCAGCGATGAACCGGTTCTCGTGGTGAATACGGATGGTGACTTCACCTACTTGGGCCGTTTAGTGGTTTCATTTGATGATGCCGGTGTGATTCAAACCGATACCCTGGACGCTGAAATCAATGGAGCCTATGCCACCGATGAGCAGGGCCTGGTGGAGCAGGGGCTATCGGATAGTGAGGCCATGACAGACGTTACCGCTATTTCTAACGCATTAACCAGTGCCTTGTTAGAGCGGGCAGGCAACGTAGTGGGTCAGACCGAGGTTTATCTTAATGGTGAACGCGGTTCCGTGCGCACGCAAGAAACCAACTTGGGTAATCTCACTGCGGAAGCGAACTTAGCCTACGCCCAAAGCGTGGATTCCAGTGTCAGTGTGTCATTGAAGAATGGCGGTGGCATTCGAGCTTCCATCGGCAGTTGTATCGTGCCACCCGGTAGCACCGCAGGTGACTCCCTGGAATGCTTGCCACCACAAGGCACCCCTGGGATCAGCTTGGCCGGGCAAATCTCCCAGTTTGACCTTGAAATTGCCTTACGCTTCAACAACGGCTTGACCCTGCTTACCTTAACCGGCGAACAGCTGATCCAGATTTTGGAACACGGTGTGGCAGCCACGGCTGAAGGTGTCACTCCAGGGCAGTTTCCCCAGGTGGCTGGCTTAACCTTCAGCTTTGATCCATCTGAAACCGCGCAAACCGTGGATGACAGTGGAGAACTTCCCGTTGTTGCAACCCCCGGAAGCCGTATCAAAGAGTTGGTGGTATTGGATGACAATGGCGCTGAGCCAGATGGGGAAAGCGTAACCTTGGTAACCGATGGGGTTATTGCCGCCGACGCGGCCACTCGGGAATTCCGTATAGTCACCCTGGGCTTCCTGGCCGGCGGCGGTGACAGCTATCCGTTCCCGTCTGCCGCAGCAAGCAACATGGTGGATTTGGAACAAGAAGGGGTACAAAGCGGAGATGCGACCTTTGCCGATGATGGTACCGAGCAAGACGCGTTAGCGGAATACTTACTAGCCAACTTCCCACCGGATGAAGACGACGCCACTCCGGCTTATGCCGTGGCAGATACCACTATCGACCTGGATATTGTGATCGTGAATTTGTTGGAGTCGGTTTTGGGCACTCAACTGGCTATGGAAGAATAAATGATTTGAATAGGATGGAGGCGACGTTTCGCGCTTCCTCCTTTTTCTGCTGTCTCGATCATGGCCCCCCTAACCAAACAGTTATTTTTACCTATTAAATTTCCTTAACAATGCCTTCGTTGTTTGCCTAATTTGTTTTATGCTTGTGGCAAGCCAGGGTTTTAGGGATCAATGTGGGTTAATTGGCCGTACACAACCGTGTATTAGGGGATAGTTCATGATCGATGAAATGATCGAAGACGTTTTACTTCGCGAAGGGGGGTTCGTTGATCATCCCGCCGACCGGGGTGGGGCCACCAATTTTGGTATTACCCAAAAAACCTTATCAGTCTACATCGGCCGCGCAGCGACTGTTGCTGAAGTAAAAAGCTTGTCCCGCGAGGTGGCAGCGGAAATTTATCGGCGCAATTATTACAAAGCACCGGGCATAGATACTCTGCCTGAACTGATACAGCCTTTTATTTTCGATTCCGCCGTTAACCATGGTCCGCGTCGGGCAATCAAATTCTTACAGAGTGTGTGCAACGCGGCGGGGTATCAGCCCAGCTTGTCGGTGGATGGTGCCGTGGGGCCAAATACCCGCCGTGGAGCGGAATGGGCCATGGCGGAAATGGATACGGTGTTGATTGAAGCTCTGGTGGAAGAACGGCGTAATTTCTACCTGATGATCGTGGAAGCAAACCCCACCCAAAAAGTCTTTCTTGCCGGGTGGATGAATCGAATCAATGAATTTACGGAGTATGCATAATGGCCTGGTGGAATTTTGTCGGTGATATTTTCAAGGGCGGCAAGGATGTAGCCGAAGTATTTGTTGAAAATAAAGAAGCCAAAGGACAGCGAACCCACGAAGAAAAAATAGCCGATGTGGGCCGGGATATGGCATCGCTTAACCAATTTGCCGCGGAGTTCAAACACCGATCCACTACCAGCAAATGGGAAGCCTTTGTGAACGGACTCAATCGCTTGCCCCGGCCTTTACTCACCTTAGCGGTAATCAGCTTTTTCATCCTGGCCCCATTTTACCCGGAGCGGTTTTTGCAAATCGCCAAAGCCTATGAAATTATCCCCACCGGCTATTGGGGGCTGCTCAGTGTCATTATCGGTTTTTACTTCGGTGGCCGCATGCAATTGAAATCCCAAGACTTCACCATTCAAAAATCCGCCGTGCTCACCGCCGCCAAGGAGCTGGTGGAAATCAAAAAGGAGTTTCGCCAAATCGACGATGAACTGGAAAGTACAGAATCCAAAATCTACGATATTGCGGTTTTGAATGCAGGCCAAGCCCCCAAAAATAAAGTGGTGGAGAAGTGGTTGCAGCAACGCAAGCAGGAAGTGGGGTCGGAGTAGATAAGGTGGGAATGGCGCTCTAATCTTGAAAACAATAGTTTGGGTAAAAACTGGAGTGGTGTCCGTCCAATAAATAGTGCCATGGAATACCCGGTTCTATCCTGGCGGATATCCACTCCATTGACCCAAGTAAGATGAGAGCTTTTTATGCAAGTACAGAATCTCAGAAACCTCTTTCCCATTGTTTTTCTGATAGTGGCCAGTGGCTGTAGCAAGTCGAATTTAGAGCAAGAGCCCACCACTCCAGCTCCAAACGCTACTGTAAAGAACGAAGTCAAAACCAACTCCACTGCACCTGCCAGTAGCGATAATGTTTATGAAACGTTCTTCCACGCGAAACCCGCGATGTTTATGTCGGTCTCGAAAAACATCATATCTGCCCCAAGAGAGGAGCGATCCCCATCTTTGCCAAGCTACATCAACACGGACCGCGACCAATTTGAAAACGAGCCAGAAAACCCAGTTAGGGTTGCTGCTGAGCACCCCATGTCTACTTTTGCGATTGATGTGGATACGGCCTCTTACAGTTTTGTGCGCCGCCAGTTAAATCAAGGTAGGCTTCCGCAAAAAGCAGCCGTACGGGTAGAAGAGATGATTAATTACTTCGACTACCAGTACCCTTTGCCAGCAGATCAAAAGCAGCCCTTTAGCACCCAGGTGAGTGTGCTAGACTCACCCTGGAAAGCGGGCAATAAACTGCTCCATATTGGTATCAAAGGCTATGACATCAAGCCCACCAAACGACCTCGGGTCAACTTGGTATTTTTGTTGGATGTTTCTGGAAGTATGAGCGCTCCTGACAAATTGCCCTTACTGAAACAATCCATGGCTTTACTGGTGGACCAGCTCGATCCCAAGGATACCATCGCCATTGCCGTTTACGCTGGTGCTGCGGGTACCGTTCTGGAACCGACGCCTGTGAAGAAAAAACGAAAAATACTAGCCGCTCTGGATCAGCTTAAAGCTGGAGGCTCTACAGCCGGCGGTGCGGGTATCAAACTAGCCTATGAACTGGCGCAACAACAATTTGATAAAGACGCGGTAAATCGCATTATTTTAGCCACCGATGGTGACTTCAATGTGGGAATTACCGATCGCAATGAACTACAGGGATTTGTAGAGCGCCAACGTGACCAGGGCATTTATTTATCGGTGTTTGGTTTTGGGCAGGGCAACTACAATGATCGCTTGATACAACAATTGGCGCAAAATGGTAATGGCATTGCGGCCTATATAGACACCCTGAGCGAAGCGCAAAAAACCCTGATTCATGAAGCGGGCGCCAATTTGTTCCCCATTGCTGACGACCTAAAAGTCCAAGTGGAGTTTAATCCAGCTACCGTGAAAGAGTATCGCTTAATAGGTTATGAGACCCGAGCTTTGGCCAAAGAGGACTTCAACAATGACAAGGTAGACGCTGGAGACATTGGCGCTGGCCACAGCGTTACGGCCATTTACGAAATCACGCCAATGGGTGCCAATGGTCTGGTAGACTCTCGTCGCTACGCAGTCGACGAATCTGAACCAGCCAAAACCAACGCCACCAATAATGAATACGCCTTGGTAAAATTGCGCTACAAGCTGCCTGGTGAATCTGAATCAAGGCTTCTATCACAACCGGTGACCGCTGAGAACACGCCCCTGGCTTCAATGCAACAGCAAGAAGTAAATTTTGCTGTGGCAGTGGCTGGGTTTGCTCAGTTGTTAAAGGGAAGCAACTACGCTGGGGATTGGGATTACGATCAAGTGATTGAGGTGGCTCAGGCCAACAAAGGGCCTGATCACTATGGTTATCGAACTGAGTTTATTCAGCTAGTACGCAAAGCTCAGATTTCTAAAGGCCTGTAGCGGTAAGGTAAGACGCTGATGGAAAAGTTAAGCCTTCTTATTGGTATCTAGGCTTCCAGTTCATCCTGGTCGCTGCAGGGAATGTAGGTGAAATCCTGCTTGCGAATGTTAAAGAAGCGAATGATATCAAAGTCACCCATTACTTCTGCGCTGAAGAGGGGGGAATCGGTGCTGAATATAAATCCTTTGGCTCGATCCTGTAGTGCCTCGAATCTCACGTCCACACTACAGGATTCGCCAAAAGCCAAATCCCTGGCCACTACGATGGTTCTGTTTCCCCCAACTACCTTGGCATAGGGAGTGGACCCCACGGACAGTAACACGTTTTTATAGTAGCCCTGGCAGTATTGGTGGTGATTGTTTTCGGAAAAACTGTTGCTAATGGCAAAGCGAATAGTAAAGATCTCTCCGGTTTTGAGGTCGTTGTGTGAGCGTCCAACCATTCTCGCACTAGAACATAATTTGCTCGTGGCATATTGTTTTAACTCACTCAGTAACATGGATGACTCCTTAAAAACTACATACATATTAAAATCAGGATAGGTTGTCTGAATGTGTCATTTAGCACAGGTAGGAGTAACAAATCCGGTAACATTGTATAAAGAATATCTAGTACAGGGGTGTCTTGGCTTATATTTGAGCAGCTTTGCACTTCTATAACCTATTGATGTACAAAAAATGCAAACTCGCCTTCGTTAATCCGTTGGGTTAAGCTTTTATTGAATGATTTAGCAGCCGATTGGTACATATTAATACTGGCCAAAACAGACTACGACAATGGATTATGCACTGTTACAGCGACCCCATATTGTGGGAGGCAATGACTCCGATGGGATTAAACCACCGAAAAAAGTCACTTGGATAGAAGCGCCGCCTGGATATGGTAAGACCACGCTGATCCATAACTTGATGAACTTGGAGCCGGGTAACCCTTTCTATTATTCTTTCGTCAGTAATGAATCTGGACCCAACTGGTTTTTGCAACGACTGGTTAATTGGTGTCGACAAACCCTTAAGATTTCCATCGACCCTGAACTCCTAAGCTCTAAAGCGGCTGATCTTGATAACGTCCATGGCTTGGCCCAAGCGCTGCAAAACAATCTAACGTCGCCTGTTACTCTTTATTTGGATGATTATCAAAATGTGAGTGACTCGGGCCCGGTAAATGATGTTTTAATTCTGTTGCTTCAAGTTGCCAGCCCGTTAATAAATCTGGTGGTTGCCAGTCGCGTCAGGCCCCATCCGGTTTTTGAAAGGCTGAGATTTAACGGCGAACTCCATATCGTGGATTCCAATGCGTTACTGTTTACTAAAGCCGATATTGATGCATTGTTGAAACTGAACAAAATCGATCAAGAGTTACTTAGTGATCAAATTTTTACGCTCTCGAAAGGGTGGGGGGCGGCCATTCAATTATTGGTAGGCAGTGCATTTGTTGAAAACAATCAAGGAGAAATTGCCAAGGGATTGCATCTGTCCATAGTGAACTACTACCGCTCAGAAATACGTCCGCTCATGGAGGTGGATTTTTTCGATCATTTGTGTGGCTTTTCCTATTTTACCCCTGAGCTAGCGGCAATATTATGTGGTTGTGACTGCGATGTTGTAGAAGAATTGCTGCGCAAACTTAGCCAAAGCGGCTTTTTTGTTTATTGTCACGAGTTCAGTCCCAACCACTACTATCTGCATCCCGTCATTAAAGATGCCTTTGCATCCAGTACAGATTTATGCAGGCCTGATCAGCTATCTGAAATTGAACTGCTTGAATTGGCAGACCAAATATCGGAACAGGCGGAAAGTTTTTTAAACGAAGGGCTTGATCAGTCCCTGTTGGAATGGATTGATTTCTTTCCCAAGTCTCTCTATGAACAACACATCTGGCTGCGTTATTGGCATGCAAAAATATTGACGCCAAAGAAACCAGGCAGCGCAAGAGATCAATTGCTAAAACTCTATGATGAGTTGGAACAGGTTGAAGACACAAGCAGTCAGTTGATCGTGTGGGCTGCGTTAGTGGATACCTTTATTATTCAGCTCAGTGAGTTTAGCAGTGCGAGACCCTGGATCAGCGAACTCAATAGACTCGAAGCGCAGGTGGAAAACTATCCCAGTTTAGAGTGTGAAGCCAATGTGTTAGCCGCACTCAATGGTTTATTTCAATGGATTCCACCCTATAACTACGATTTAAGCTCGTTGTTTAAACGCACAGAACATTGTCTTTATGAGTTGGAATGCCCCACCACGCGACTGCGACTGGCAACAGCGTATCTACGCCATCTGGTGAATCAGGGCAGTTATTATAAAGCCAGAGCTGTTATGGGGGTGCTGCCGGAAAGTGGTTCGGATATGCACTTGCACGTGAGTGATTGGGTGCAGTTGTATTATTCCCGTTGGTTGGGGAATTATATGTGTGGTATGCAATCTCATGATGAATACCACAAAGTGAGTGTCGCCCAGAGAAAAGCCAAGTCCCAGGGGCTGACAGTAATCGATCTGTCGGTTCGTTATATGCCCATACTCGCCTACCTGGCTCAAGACAGAGTAGAAGAAGCACGGGTTAAGATAACCGAAGCTCAGCAAACCCTGGATTTGGATTACCCTTTAGATAAATCCCATTTGGATTTCGTTTCTGGTTGGTTGGCTCTTTGTGATAATGACTACGAAGCAGCCCGGGCCCACCAATTGTCGTGCTATTGGATTAGTGTGGATGCGGGCGAAGTATGTAATATGTATACCCTTGCCCACCTGATTATCATTGAGACCGATTCTGATCAAGATCAGGAAGCTCAAAAATACATTGAGTTGCTGTATGAGCTTGCCTATAAAAAGAATGGTGGCCTTGCGAGATTGCACTATCACTATACCAAAGGATATTTTCATTTGTGCCGTGGAGATACGCAAAATGCCGTCCAGGAAGCCACGGAATTTTTCAGGCTTTGTCGCAAAAATTCTATTTATGATTTTGCTGGTAGAGTATCCAGAGTACTCGCGCCCCTATTTGAAATTGCCATTGAGCATGAAATCGAACCTTTGTTTGCTCAGAAGATGATAGTGTACCAACGGGCAAAGCCTTTATTTTACGGCAATATGTCAAGTGCCTGGCCCCACCCCATTATGATTTCCACTTTTGGCCAAGTGGAGATAGAAGTGAACAGGCAGAAATTGACCGGTGCAAAGAATCCCTCAAAAACCGAAATCAAATTATTAAAGTTGCTTATATCCAATGAGGGCAAACCGTTAGATATAAATACCATTGAACAAATTATCTGGCCTGATCAGGATAGCCTGAAGCCCGGTGGAAATTTTAAATCCACCACGGCGCGGGTGCGCAAACGCTTGGGTTCTCGTGATGTGATCATCGTAAAAGAAAACCGCGCAGTTCTTAATAAGAAGTTGGTTTGGGTAGATGCCTGGAATTTTGCGGATTGTGTTCGTCAGCTGAATAAGAGAAAAAAGACCCTGACTGATACAGAGTGCGATAGGTACGTTAAAGCGTTAACTAAATTATATCGGGGGGATTTCTCCCTGGATATCAATCAGGAAAGCTGGTTGTTTAAATACCAAAATCGCCTGCAAGCCATGTATGTGGATTTTATGGCTTACGCTGCACAGAAATACCATTCCGATCATGCGAAAGCACCCACAGGGAAAAGCCGCCGCATGCTGGAACTGGTGATAGCGGAGCTGGTGACTACTTATAAAGTTCGTGTACAGAATCTTAAAACGCAGGCTAAACATGCCGAAGCGGATAGTGCAGGAAAGGAGATTGACTTGCTGTTAGCCCAGCTGGGCATCAGCACTCGGTTGATCACGTAAAGCTTAAGCCGCGAGCTTCACGTTAATCCGGCATGGAAAACTTGGCAATCACTTTCCCCTCTGAGGTGTTACGTACCACGAGGTCTTCAAAGCTCTCAGTGCTGTTGATGATGTCCAGGCCGGTTTTAGTGAGCACAGATTCGTTGAAGGTTTCTTCAGACAGTAGGGGATTGTTGTATAGATGGGTGAACGCATCGTGGGCCACCATTTTATACATGAGATCGCCGAAAAGCCTTTTCTTGGATATTAGGTTCAGGGGGAAGGGCCAGTTTGCCGGTTCTTCACCAAAAATCCCCACCATATAGTCGATGTTATCCATATCGAAGCCGTTGTCTTCTGTTGTGCCATAGGCCTCTTTGATATCATCAATGGATTCTTGTGGAAAGGTGTCTTCCAGTGTCTTACTTTCATCCAAACCAAACAGGCTACGATAGCTGTTGAAGCTGCCCAGCTTGAATTTCTTGTCCATTTCAAGGCTTGCTCTTTCCGCCTCAGCCAGGTAGTGTGGTGTGTTATGCAGTGTAAGTTTATTGGCGCGTTGTTGTGAGGCTGCGGCAAAGGCTTCCGCTAGCCCGGATTGTTCCAGGGCCCGGTTGTTTAGGAAAAAATCGTAGAGGGGGGCCTCTTTGTCCTTAAGCTGGAACTTGTCGGGTACCATGGAATGCCAGCGATAGAGCAGATTAAATTCCAGGGATATCCAGTTGGGTTTAAACCATTGCTTTTTAATTTTAAACACATTGAGTTTACCCAATTTAGCAATTCTTGATGGGTAAAACCCCCATTTAAAGCTAAAGCCTCCCACGTGTTTTATATAGTCGATTACAATCAGCTTTAAATAAACAATGGTTGTAATAAATCGAGCGGTGTGGAATAGCTTGTCGTCGTCGTAGATGCCTTCTTTTTCTATAAGCAGTTCACAAATGCGGTTGTGTTCCCGCAAAAACAAAGTGCTGAACATGGTGTAACCCACGGAAGCATTACCACGTTCCAGACCGGCCGCGTACATATGCTTTATTTTTTCTATACATTCTGGATCGTCAATGGATTTGCCGGTAATGCTCAATAGTGTTTTGAAGCGGGCATTGATATAGCTTTCCAGATCCTTGTGGGTTGGGTGCTGTTTACCCAGACTCACCTGAATATGGCGTTTAATGAGTGGCTGAAATTCTTCTTTGACCTTTAGTATTCCCTTATAGCTGAGCCCGCTGCCTGATTTATCGTCTGGCTCGAAGAGCAGGGGTAAGTACTCCTCAAATCTAGGTCGTTTTATCTGATAAATCTTGTCAGTCTCACGTTCTAGTCCCTCCGCTTCACACATGGCGCCGTCGACATTGATTAAGCAGCGTGAACGGAGCTTGCCGTGGGCTTTCGAACGAAGAGCGTCTGATTCTACTTCGGATAAGCCATAGATTTGACAAAGATCCAGTTTATGGTTGGAAGTGTTTTTCCTGCGGTCGTTGCCGTCAATACGCATAAAGCTGTCGGTGAGCCAGCGCGCGAAAAATGGAAACAGGATGGATGTTCTATCGGCTTTGATTTCGTTTTTTTCTTTGCCGTTTTCTTGTTTTCGGGTAAACAGGCTTACTAATTTCTTAGGGTCCACCCTTGTTCGATAGCCTTCCGGGCTCAGGGTTCGAGCATTGAACGAACGGTCAGTGAGCGCGGGCCAGGTGGAATAGTGGCTTATAATGTTATTTGCGTTGTCTTTAGGGCTGCTCCACAGGCTTCTTATGGCTGGGCGTTTGGTTTGTGCCAGGCCATAGTCATTGATGACCACGGTTGCGATCAAGGCAATTACATTTTCCAGAAGTGGGCTAATAAGGACATTGATGGCACTTACAACGGAGCGTACTGAATGGATAATTATCCACAGTGAGGCTCCCACAAGGTAAAGACTAAAGGTAGCAATGGTTTTCAGTGTGAGTTTATCGGGGAGCTTAATGGTTTGTGGCCATTGGCGCACTTCAATATCAAGTCGGCGCCATGCCTGCGATGCAGTATGGGCCAAAAAACCAAGGGTGCCTATGGTTGCTTTAGATGGTGGTTCCCAGTAGCGGGGAAACTGACTTTCTTTCCAGATGCGATCTATATCGCTCAATAGCAGAAATTTTTCTTTAGACTCGCTCTGACGTCCAAAAATATTCACCAATAGGGCGTATTCGAATGTGCTGGAAAAAATACCCTCTTTGGAGGTTTTCATCCATTTCAAAGGGGATTTATGAAATGCGTTGGTGGCTCTGGCGGCATCTTTCAGGGTGAAGCTTGCTTTGTTGGATGAGTAGCTCTTGATTCTCTCCACGGCTGCATTGGAAAACAGGGTTCCTTTGGTTTTTACATCATCGCGAAATGCACCTGAAACGCTGCCATGGTCCAGCATGGTTCCGGTAAAGTTTGTTAATGTGGCTCTTCCTGATTCTTTGTCCCGAATTGTTTTGCCAATCACACTCTTCAGCACAAATGCATTGCGATTGAAGCCAATAAACTCCATAAAGTCATACAATTGGTTGACGTCTACCGTGCCGTCTTCATCCATATCTAGGCGGCCGGACTTTACTCCTAACCGCAGTACAGGGCACATGATATCCGCCAGGTCCGGTGTTGGATCTGGATTCATCTGTGGGTTCCCCACTTGACTTAAGCGATTCCCATCCGGCATGGCTTGAAACCCCTCTTGCTCATTTACCCGGTTGCTTCACCAATGGACAGCAACCGGGCTTGGTCGGCAGATAAGAACTATCAATATTTTGAAAGAATTGGAGGTGTCGCCGACCACCGAAAAACCTTTTTGAAGCCAAGGCAAAAATTGTCATGGCCAGCGCACCGATGGCATTACGTTAGAACCCTTGGGGTAACAATTCCGGTAACAGATGCCGTGAAGGGCGTTTTTTTGAGATTATCAGGCAGACTGTGGGCCAGCCAACGCAGTGGGGCGGTCTCCTCACTCTTGCTTACCACTTCCAGGGTGTTTATTCTACTGACACATTGCGCTGACTTTTCCTTATTGTGCAATAACAAGCGGCGAATGGCAGGCCACAACAGTTCTGATGATCTGGCAGGGTGCTTGTTTATTGATCAATTTTGGAGGCGAAATCGAGGCGCTCCGCCAGTATATGGAAAGTTAATTAATGACGGTTTATTTTATCCGCTACCTGGGTTTTTTGTTGGTTACGGCGTTGCTGTCCGCCTGTACCTCATTACCTATCAATGATGCGTTCTCCACAGCCATGGCCAGTTTACGGCCTGCGGACGATGATCTGCCAGGCTGGGTACGGAACCCTCCGCAGTCGGATTCGGAGCTGTTGGCCGTGGGCCAGGGGATCAGCTTCAAATCAGCTCAAAACAATGCCCATAGCGAATTAGCTGCTCAAATTCAGATTAAAGTGGATTCGTCCGTCCAATTAAAACAGGTTAAAGAGGGCGACTATCACAATACTGTGATGAAGACTGAGTCTAACAGCAGTGTTTCCGAGTTGGTTCTGGTGAATTCCCATGTGGTACAACGGGAAAAAGTAGGAGCGAATTACTATGTGTTGTTGAGTATGGATAAGTCAGATCTGGCTCAACAGCTATCGATGGAACTGGATACCGATATGATGGCTCTGAAGCACGCCTTAAGCAGGGCCAAGAGGGATCGGTTTTCCAGTTGGTGGAGCCTGCGCCAACAGCAACCGGTAGCGGAGCGTGTCATCCGCAATAGCCGTTTTTTACTAGCGCTCAACGGCCAGGATTCACAACAGGCCAATGAGCTTTTGAGGCGCTATGACGACCGCATGCATGCGCTGTCAGCGGCTCGTCAGGTTCGATTGGTGGATAACAGCAGTATCCCTGGAATGGGTGATATTGTTGGCCAACAACTGTTGGACGAAGGGATCTTAGCTAAACCTGGTGTTGGCTCCGATGGCGTATTGGAGCTGAATGCCCAGTATCGCCGCCAGCGTGTGGGAAACGAGCAATATCTTGACGGAGAGCTAACCATTAGCCTTAGGGTCAGTGGCGTCACGGCCAGTGACCAGCGATTTTCCAAAAGCACAGTGGTTTTGAGTAATCAGCGTCAAGCGCAGATGGCTGTTCAGAGTGCACTGTATCAGCAAGTGCAAAAATCCGATTTAATGAGCTTATTACTAGAAAATCAATGAATCCTATAAATACTATTTACTTTCGAGCTTTTATTGTCAGTGTCTGTTTTATCTGTTCTGGACTAACGGGCTGCAAGACCATGACCCAGATGTTGGATAACGGGGAATCTATTAGTTCCCTGGATTTACCCACAGACCATTCCGACGAATTGCAGGTATCAGATCATCCTTTGCATGAATCCGACCTAATGGGAGATCCCCTTAGCGTTGTGTTGGGATTTGAAGTGATCGGCAGGGATGAACTTAAACTGCGGCAAGAGCTGATTGAAGCCACCTATAACACCCTCAGTGACAATTGGGTAAAAACCAATAGCAAAGGCAAGCGGACAGAAGCGCCCTTGAAAGAAGAAATAGAGCGCTCTTTAAGAAAAACAGCATCTGGGTCTTATTTTGGCAAGCAAAAGGTGAATTATATCCTGATGGCGCGGTTGGAAACGTCACGCTTTAAATCCTCCTTCGAAAAGCCCTCCATGTTATGCACCTCCTGGCGGGATAGTTGCCCTGGTACTTGCGAGTATTCCCTGCGGGCTCGAATGGATTTGGAAGCCTTGGGTTTACCATCCCAGCGACGGGCCCGTAAATGGGTGATCAAAGCGAAAGCTGATCAAGAATTCGATGCTGAAAAATCCTGTCCTTCACCGGGACGTCAAGGGGAGCCCGCAGAGGTCTACCAAAAGCTTTTGGATGAAGTGACTAAAACTCTAGTGGAGTGTAGTAAGCCCGTGCTGGAAGATTTCTTTGCCAGCCGCGGTTATGTTCTGTCCTACCACAGTGATGGGCATCGCTTCTTGTTTAGAACGTCCGGCGGCAGAGCTGCGGGATTTTCCCGAGGTGATAACGTTGCATTCCAACGCCTTCATGACGGTGGTGCCACTACGGTGGCACAAGGCAAGGTTGTTTCCGTGGAGCAAAAATTTGGGGTGATTTCTGTTAAAAAGCAGGATGAAGCCAACAAAATTCACATCAATGACCGGGTTCTTTTACAACACAAACGCTACATACCCAGTATGCGTTGTCAATTTGCGGTTAAAGATAAATAAAACCCATGGTGTTTAGATGACATGGTGCTTAAATGAGTAGTAGCCAGGTTTTCTCCGCGGGCGAAAATAAGAATGGGGAGATTCCAACTCGTTTCCGGATTCTGTCCCATGTGATGGATGAAGCGTTTACTCTCCCCGGCGGAAAAAAGATTGGATGGGATGGGGTTATCGGTCTGATTCCTGGTTTTGGTGATATAGCAGGAACCATCATATCCAGTTATATGATTTTTTTCGCTATCCGACAGGGCGTAAGTAAAATCGTTATTCTGCGCATGCTCTATAACGTTTGTTTGGAAATGGTAATTGGCTTCATTCCTGTGCTGGGCGATGTGTTCGATTTTTTTTATAAAACCAATACTCGCAATTATCAGCTTTTGGAACAGCATTATAAAAATCCCGATGGTGTGAGGACGGCCACATGGGGATGGGTGGCTTTTTTTAGCTTGGTGATTTTGGCCATTTGGATAGTATCAATTTGGCTGTTCGTTGCCCTGGTGCAGCTGGTTATTTCCCTTTTTTAATTCTTCGGAATGTCGTTTATAATTCAGGCTGTTGTGCGCCAGAATCATTACGGACCCGGTTTTCATGATTTACCTGTCAACTCAATGTTTTCCCCCTGACCTGGGCGGTATTCAAACCTATCTTTACAGTGTGGCTTCAGAGTTGGTCGCCAGGGGTCGAGAGGTTTGCGTATTTGCAGATGCACTTCGGGGTGAAGATACAAAACCATTTGATTCCGCGCAGCCGTTTCCTGTCCATCGCTTTGGTGGTTTCAAGCCCATTAGACGACGAAAAAAAGCAAGCCAACTGGCCAGAATGATGTCGTCCACAACGGAAAACGTGGTGTTGTGCGACACTTGGAAAAGCCTCGAACACATTCCCGCTTCCACCTGCAAGCAGGCCAAGGTCATCTGTTTGGCCCATGGTATGGAATTTCCTTCGGGCAGCGATCAAAACAAAAAACTGCGTGTGCAGAAAGCATTTGCCAAAGCGGACGTGATTCTAGCTAATTCTCATTTTACTGCGAACCGAATGGTTGACTATCTTCCTGATGGCAAGGTTGCGGAAATCTTGTTGCCAGGCATTTCGGTTCCGCTAGAGACTGGCTCTGAAATACAATCTCGGGTGCAAGCTAAAAAGGCACAGTGTGACCCAGCATTGCTTACCATTAGTCGCATAGAGGCGCGCAAAGGTCACGATAAGATTATTGCGGCTATTGTTCGGCTCAAGCAGCGTTATCCTAATATTCATTATTACGTAATCGGCAACGGCCCAGATAAAGAACGATTAGAAGGTTTGGTGGCTGACGCTGATATCAAACAGTATGTGACTTTTTTAGGTAGCGTAAGTGAGCAGGAGAAAACCGCTTGGTTAAGTGCTGTGGATATTTTTGTTATGCCCAGTAGGGCAGAGGGAAATTCTGTTGAAGGTTTTGGCCTGGTCTATTTGGAAGCAGCCTATTTTGGCAAGCCCAGTCTGGCGGGTGAAGTGGGCGGTGCCGGAGACGCGGTGGTTCATGGTGAAACCGGTCTTTTGTGCGATAGCACTTCTGTGGACTCGGTAGTGGCTGGGTTATCTGAGCTATTGGATGAAAATTCTCGAAAGTCCATGGGCGCCGCGGCACAAGCGCGAGTGAAAGCAGAATTGCTATGGCCAAAGGTAATTGATCGGCTAGAAGCGTATTTTTGAGATAAGATTTGATTAATTTATCAAAGGCCCCATTGCTTCCATAATCTACAGCATAAAAGGCAAACAGGTTTACTAAGGTGCTTTTTGCTTAGGCTCACTTTTTTGTCTTAAATAGTGAAGCCTATCAATATTTTTGTGGTCCATAATCCCGTTAATGTTGCTCGATTTTTGCTATCCTTTCCAGCCACTTATCTCCTCTGTCGTTTTGGCCTCTTATCGGCCTTTTAATAGAGCCAATAGAAATAAGAAAAATCATGGGCTTATGGATAAGGAGTTGAGTGGATAAGTCGAAATATTTGGTGGGGTTAGGAATGCAATTCAACAAATTACTTTTAACACTCATTCTTAGTGGCGTGATAGCAGCCTGTGGCGGTGGAGGTATTGATGAGGTCGCTGAGAATGCTGGCGAGCCCTTGAGCTCCGAAGAAGATGGTGTTGAACGCGCTAGTGAAGATTGCCCTAACGGATTCGAAAGCGTAGGTGATTCGTGTGTTGAACCTGAAGAGCCGCTAGAGCCCGAACAGCCCGTTGAACCAGAGCAGCCCGTTGAGCCAGAGCCTGAAGAACCAGTCCAACCTGAGCCTGAAGATCCTGTTGTTCCTGAAAATCCTGTTGTTCCTGAAGAACCCGTTGAGCCGGAAGAGCCCTCTGATCCCGTTGTACTTGATCGGGATGGCGACGGTGTGGAGGATAATATGGACAATTGCCCTGACACTGGCAACAGCGATCAGTTGGATGGGGATAACGACGGAATTGGTGATGTGTGTGATCCCGTAGACGATACCGATTCTGACGGTGATGGCATCCGTGATGAAGTGGATAATTGTCCCGTGGACCCTAACCCTGCCCAAGCGGATGTAGATGGTGATGATATTGGTGACGCCTGTGATCCGGTTAATGATACCGAGGGCTCTAATCCTGACGATACCCAATCATCTACCTGGACGGTGACCTACCCTTGGGTTAAAAGTAATGGTGACCCTCTAGTTTTGAATCCGGTATGGTCTGAGGTGGACCTGGCTCCGGATGGCAAACGGATTGCGTTTGTGGCGGCGCGACCACTATTGGCTAAGGATAAATTTCCAGCAAACCTCGATGTTTACGTATTTGATAGCGAAACAAAAAAACTGTCTTTTGTCAGCGTGCCCGCCAGTGGCACACAGCCTTCCAAACGATCTAACGCCTCTAAGCCCCGATTTTCCCCCGATGGAACCAAGGTTTCATTTGTATCCAATAGCAGCTCATTGGTTTCAGGAGACAATAATGGATTTGAAGATCTTTTCTTAAAGGACTTAAACACCGGTGAAGTTGTGATGCTTTCTGTAAGCGCATCGGGGGCTCAGGGTAACAGCAATACTATAGCGGGGGAATTTTTGGATAATGATCGCGTCCTGATTCAAACCTATGCCAATAATCTTGCTGGAGCAGCTGCCAATTCTGGAATCCAGTTTTATATAAAAAACATCAGCACCGGATTAGTTGAGCTGGTTAAATTCAATGGGCTTGATGGAGGTATTCCCACTGCCGCCTTTGGATATTCCAAGTTTTATAAAGTGGATGGTAGCGGCTCATTTATGGTTTTTTCCAGTGCCAATAACAACATCGTAGAAAGTGACACTAACGCTGAGATGGATATTTTTGTGTATAACTTTAATAGCAAAATAACCAGCCGAGTAAGTGTTAATTCGGACGGTGATCAAATCCAGGGCGAGAGCATTGTTCCCAGCCTATCCTCCGGTGGTAGTAAGGTGGCATTTTTATCAAACTCCACAAACTTAGTGGAAGGTGACACCAATTATGCTGCGGATCTGTTCGTGAAAGATATCGCTTCTGGAGAGGTTGTACGGGTAAATGTATCAAACGATGGCCAACAGACCGGTCAGCTGAGCGCCGTGAGCTGGGGAGAGTTTTCTCCCAGCGGTGAAGAAATTGCGTTTTACGTGGCGAACCCGGCTGATACGGATGTGGTATCGGGGCAAACCTTGTCCACAAGATCCATGCTGTACGTCAAGAATCTAAAAACCGGAAAGATCCATGTGGCGTTAGAGGATGTTGATTCTGAAAGAACCGCATCAGCCCTTTATAATCACCCGGTGGATTTCACTTGGACGCCACACGGAATTCTGTTTTCGAATGGTAAGCTGCTGGTTAGAGATTGAAACTAATCAGAACTTTCTGATGCCTGGCGCGCTGATTCGAGACCCCTTGTTTGGCATAGTGAACCGCAGCGCTGTACTCGTCCAGTGCGAACCTTTTTAGCTCAGATGTCTGTAATTTTTTCTGTGCTAATCGGGTTTGCAAATAATCCGACGCCTCAGCTAATGGCTCAGGCTCATAGTTGAATAAAGCGATGCCGTACATGTTTATGTTTTTGGTGTAGAGCTCGCCGGTGGGTACCAGGGCCAGGTTTTGCCGGCCAGATAAGATGATAATTCTGGCGTGTTTCCCCAAAAGTTGTAGCACCCAATGGTAGTCCTCTATGGGTACAGTGGATAAAAACAGAGAGAAGGTGCCGGCCTGCTCTTGAATATATGCTTCCATAAAACTTTTCTGATTATAGAGTTCCACCTGACCGGCACCCAATGACTCTAGATAGTGCTGTTTCTCGGCTGAGGATGTGGTAGCCACCACCGACGCTTGCGCCAGTGCCGCGATTTGCACCGCCAGTGCCCCCACATTACCGCTGGCACCATGGATCAGTACATGATCGTCTGCATGTAGTTTTGCGGTTTCTACCAAAGCCAAGAAAGCGGTCATGCCATTCAGACCCACAGATAAGATGGCTTCTTCACTTACTTCATCCTGTAGTGGGTGGCAAAAGGATTCCTGTACCAGAGCGTATTCAGCCCAGGCACCCTGATCACCGCGAACCAACTGATTGCAACCCCAAACCCGATCTCCGATGTTGAACTTGGTAACGCCTTCGCCCAATGCGGTCACCACACCTGCGAACTCGCAGCCCGGTGTGAGGGGGGTGTTTGCAAATGGGGAGGGGATTTTACCCTCAAAGAAATAGGTGTCGATTGGGTTGACTGTGGCGCCGTGAATTTTCACCAGAACTTGGCCTTTTCCCGGGCTGGGTTCTTTTATATGGACAAGTTTTGCGTTACCCGGTGTCTGGATCTGGATGGCTTTCATTGGGTTTCCTATTTCCTTTTGGGTGCTAGGTTTGATCTTGGCTGAAGACATTTTTCCTAAGATTTCCCCCTTATGGGTGACAGGGTTGCCAAAGGAGCCATGCTAGAGTGTTTTTTATCAACCGGTTATTAAGTGACGCTAGCAAAATGGTGAGAAAAAATAAATCATTGGAGGATTCAAAATGAAAAATTGGATGATGATAGCCCCTGTTATTTTAATGGCCGCCTGTGGGAGTGATAGTGAATACCATAGGAGTTTGAATGTCGATCTGAATGGCACGTGGATAAGCAATTGTCATGAGTTTATCGATTCTGAGACCAACGAGCGGATAGCATATTCCATAGACTCCTATACTTTTTTAGGTGGTGAATTTTCACAAACAAGTGTTTCCTATGAAGATCATACCTGTAGAACGGAAACTGGAGCAGAGGATAATTGGTATGGGACTTACTCCCTCGGTGCTGCTGTATTGGCGACTGACGGCTTGGAGGTCAACAGGATTACATTAGATATAACAAGCGATGAATGGTTGGGAGAACCTCAGCATTATGTGTTAGAAGCCGTTTTTCGGATTACCGGTGATCAGCTAAATTGGGGGGCTTATTCGGAAGCTGAAACGCCCGATTTGGTATCATCTATTACTTATACAAAAGTATTACCGAATTAATAGCAATAGCTATGAACAGCGATTTTAAAATCACTTTGTGTAGAGAATAAGTTGGCCAGTATTGCTCAACTCTGGCCAACGCTTGCTGACTATCCAAGTAATCAATTGCTCTATTCAGTATCAACCAAACTGGGTGCAGTGGTACAAAAAAGTGCATGCTTTAGTTCAGAGCTTTGATCAAGCGCCTGGAATGTTGGATATGTGCTTAAATATGGCGCTCGTAGTGTTGAATAGGTAAAGATTCGATAAGGGCCTTTTTCTATTTCAAAATCCATGCGCGCATCCACAGTGCCGTCACTGTTGTTATCTATCTCAAGATAAAGCGGTGTCCCGGTGGCGGGATCGTGAGTGTAATTAATGGTCGCCTCTTCCGTATATTCTCCGCCGAGTGATGTGCCTTGCATTTTATACTGCTCCTTGGTGAGGCAGTTGTCATCATATTCAAACTTGACGGTATGGTCCTCATCTTCGAGGAGAGAAAACTCCTTGAAGTTGACCTTGTAAGAAGCTATTTGTGCATCATCCCGTTCTATTATGAAGCTCTCTTCTATTTCAGCGAGAATTCCATAATCATCCTGCTGAAACAATGTCTCCACTCGCCCTTGATCATTGCGAGTGAGGTTCGCGTAAGAATAAACCCAGCCTTCTTCATCATAGGGTCGTGGTGTGTATTCGTATTTGATCTGTTCAGGCAGACCATCAACAAAATTCAGATAAGTGACCGTTATTGTTCTATACAATCCACTCTCGTCAAAGCGCTGCTGTACAATGGAGTTGATACCTTCTGTTCCATACATGTATTTAGAGATGATGTCGAGATACATTCCTGATCCGGAGTGGGTGCGAGTAATTTGAGATCCAACAGGCCAGCCGAAAAAGTTATAGGATCGAATTTCTTGGTAGTCTGTATTCACGTCGTCAGGAAGCAGGATTGCCTTGGGTAGGTAGTTCAAACTGCTGTCATCTACTCCGTCGTCAGTGTAAACATGATCTATTTTCGTTAGCCTGCCTGCGGAATCATAGAAATAATTTAAAGTCCCATCTGGCGTACCGTTGTTGTCTAGATCAACGGTTGCAGATTTGATGCGGTATTCCAACAGGGTTTGCTCGACCCCTGGAATATCGCCGCAGGCAGAGAGTGTCGTGGTAAGTGCAAGCGGAAAGAATATTTTTGAAGTGCGATTTTTAATCATGGCTATTCCCTTATCTCATGTTGGTGTAAAAAAGGGTTTCAAGATTTAAGTGCCGGTCAATATTAAGTCACTGCATTTGTTTCTTTTGAGTCTTTCGGTTGGTAAAGCGTCCTGTATTACCTCTTTGCTTGTGGTTATGGTGGGTCAGACTCAATGTGGATCGGCAGCCCCTGTGATATTTCAGTAGGATCATCAGGGTCAAGTGGACTTAAAGATGAGCGTGTGAAACAGCTGCAGTATAACGGGTGGGGAATTCTCAAACATATTAATATTAACGAAAAAAAATTGTAAAAATCCCGGTTGGATAAAGCTCAAAATAAGTCCAATTAAAATTTAACCTGGTTTGCTTTGTTTTTATCCAGCGGTGCAAATTCCATAGAAGAGCTCGTGCGCTGGCAGCAGGCACAGATGGGGTAGGACGATCTGTATTTTATCGGGGCACAGGTGAACAATTTGGATACCTACCTAGAGGGCGAGGGAGACCAGAAGCTGTTGGATTTCCTTTGGCAAATTGAACAGGAGTGCTGTTAAGCACTCTATCCCTAGGTAAACAAAAAAACGATTATTCATGTTAAAAGCGGGTGAGTGTTCCGATTCTGTGGAGCGTGGTACAGTTAACTAGATAAAATTTAATCTATCTGCGTACAAGGATAAGAAATTCAGTGAAGTTATCTTTTTCAATTCTACCCGTAATGAGTCTACCTAATTATATATTTGCGCTAGTGTTTTTCTGGGCTTTGTGCCAATGCATCCCGGCTTATGCCGATATTTCTGAACTGAAAGTGTGTAATAAAGGGCCTTTGGATTTGGATGTTACCCTGGTAATAGTGGATGGTGGGCGGGCTAAACAAAAAGGCTGGCATGTATTAAACAAAGGAGATTGTCTATTTCATAGCGTACTGGGTGAGACATGGGTCACTGCCAGCGTTAATGATAGAAAAGGATTTCAGCGTTATCTGGACTTCGGTTTAATGGAATATGATAACGGTGTCAATGTGTATCTAAAAGCACAGTTATTTTGTGTCAGGGATGAGATAATGAATCGCTCTAAAGCAGCTTCCCAACTGAGAATTTGTCCTGATGGAGAAAGGTGGGCTCCATTTTTCCACCTGTTGCGGGGTACGTTTGATGAGAAAGTAACGAGGACTGTGAACCTGTCTTCAGACTATAACCTCAAATATGTCACCGGTGATCTGCCAGTTTGGGAAGAAAACCAGAATGCACTAGCGAAAAAGCAAAGTAGGGAAATCAACAAGCAAGCCGCAGCTTACATAAATGCAATATTGACCTATCCAGAACGAAAATTGCAGCGTATTAATGAAGGGTTGAATAAGCAAACTGTTGTACGCTGCAATAACGATTATGTGTATTTCGATCCCAGACAATTGCAGTCAACACAATTTGTAAATGGCTGCAAGGCACATCGATATGGCGCTCCCGGGGGTTATACATTTGTAGCATCTGCTCCCGATAAAGAAAGTGATGTGCTAGTTGATCGAGGTACTTACTGTGTTGGAGTCATGGGCAATCATTCTCTGCAAACTGAACCGGGTCGATTGATTCTGCGAGAAGATGTAACTCCCATGAAGGGCGTTTGGTTCGAAGAAGGCGCTTTACGTTTCGACAGGGGAGGAGCAAGGCGTGGTTGTCAAGTGGAATCTTATACTAAGGATGCCGCTGAATTACCCACTTTTGAAGTATCACAAATGGAGCGTATCAAAAAATTTGGGATTTCCGGTGAATGGAAAGGATGGGCTGGGAAGTATAACCCCAATTTAAAGATGCATGCTGCTATACACACAAAAATTATTGCGCAAGACGATCATTTCTTGGCCTCCATGTATATGAAATCCACAACAGGCGTTGTTCATAGTCAAGGCCATGCTCTGTTGCGTGGAGAATGGAATAAAACCAAGAAGAAAATTGTCTTTGCTCCAACCGGTTGGATTCAAAAGCCTTCTCAGCATCTTGGCTGGAGTAATACAAAATTGAAACACAATGATGGTTGGCACGAAATAGAATTTCCCAGTTTTGAATTACGTCTCAGCGCGAAAGGTGGCACATTAATAGGTAGCACTAATGGTAATGGTTATGTGCAATTAATCCGAGCTAATGAAGAAGACAAGCCGAATTACACCAGCTTGCTGAATGAGTTCCCGATGGAAGTATCTGGCTCCACAGCTTCGGATCTGGGTAGGAATAATAGCAGTAGTTCATCAGCTGTGGTTAATGTAAGGGAGCGGTCAGAACCACTTTTTGTTGAGTTTTCCGAGCTTTCCGTTCTATCTGATCCTGTAATTAAATATCCAGTTGAGGCTATCAATCCCGATCTTTTGGAGGCAGAAGTGGTGGTTGAGATTGATATTGACGAAAATGGTGTTGTTACTTTCACTAGAATTGTGCAGCGTTTGCCCCTAAATATTTTCAACCGTGCTGCAAAACAAGCCGCAAAAGGGATGCGATTTGAGCCACACTTAGTTGATGGTAAACCCACAAGCATTCGAACTACAACAACACTTAATTTTACTCGAAAACTGGCGGAAGCAAAACTCAGCAAAGCAAAACTCAAGTCCCAGCGAATCGCTGATATGCGCTGGTTGAAAAGACAACTGAAAGATTTCAAAAGAAATAATGGTGATCTTAATGAAAAAGTATTTAATGGACTAGGCAAAGCCAAAAAGTCTGTTGTCTTATGCCATTACGCAATTGACGATCGCGTTGTTGATACGCGAGCATATTGGAACCCAGGGTTTCAGGTGTCAAAGTCAACTATGGATTATCTACCATCGATACGCATTTTCGAGTTGTTAAAAGCGGGCAAGCAGATTAGTGAATGTCCTGATAAAATTTGAATTTGTTTATTTTTTATAGCCAGCCAGACCGCTACTGCTGGAGTCTGCAAGCATCCTAAATGTTGAGGGTGGTATGTCTTGCGGACAGGTGGCCGCTGCCCACTAAACTGGATCGCGGCATTAAGATCTTGGTTGTAGACTTTAATAGAAGCATTTGTTGGAAAAATGGCTCTACAAGTATCCTTGGATTGTATATCCGACAATACCGGTTAATTTGCTTTTTCTCTATTGATCAATTCGAAGAAGCGAGAATTGGCTGCGTCAATTATTTTTCTATCGCAGCCCTTTGTAGTAAAAATTTCACTAAAAATCTCAACAAGTCCTAAATCATCTTGAGTGGATTCAAATGTTCTCATATCACTCAAAGTTGTTCGGTCGTTCTTAAATATCAGGTCATAATACGGGTGATAGGCTTTAGGGATATCGAGTTCCAGTTTGACCGATGTTTTCGGGCCCGTTTGTGCCCCGTACTGATTTTCAGTCCAAGCAGTTTTGGAAATACGATATAGGTCTGTGCCACCGGGCACGTATTCTCTGCATTGCTTTACTAGAATCATATTGTAGGCATGGAGAAGCCCTAAAATCTGCCATGCGCTACGTAAAGATCGTTTTGGATTATCGAAGTCTAGTTTTCTTTCGTTAGGTTTAAAATTGGTCTCGTTGATTTGTTCTTTGAAAAAGAGTTCATAAAAAAGCTCTCTATTGTACCTGTTCTTTCTGGGAATCTGATTGCTTGTAAGTTTGTCTATAGGGGCGCCGAGTAAAGCTATTTGATTTTTGACATCCGAGGATGAAAGGTCGACATTGGTATCACCAATTTTCACAAGAACATCAAATTTTTGGAGCCAGTCTTGAGTACGCCCTCGCACTCCAATTGTTAATGGTACCCATTGCCCATTTTTCTCAATGAAAGGCGTGCTGTCAGCCAGCTTTTTCAGATCTTGATAAGGGTCGTTTTCCAATTCAAGGACCCAATTTCGAGTTTGTGCAAGGTCGTGTTTGTGCTGTTTTTGAAACCAAATACCCAGCAGAGAATCTGACTTTATTCGACCCTTTATTTTGAATCCTTTGATCTCCTTAAAAACATCTGTATGCGGCTCGGAGACATCAAGCTCGATACCTAACGTGTTTTCAAGGTTCTTCAGCCACTGTGCTTTGCTACCATCGCCAACGCTCAGCCCTACAAGTCTAAGACCTCGTTCCTGTTTGCTGCGTGCTTTCTCAACTTTTTTTGCGTATTGATCGGCTGCTTCCTTTTTTTCTTTTTGACGCTTTTTGTCTTCAATGTCTTGATCGTAATTTCTATCCGGATGCTCAGCCTGAAATTCGATATAGTTATAAGCTACATTGGCAGCCCAGGGGCATTCAGTTCTCCGCCATCTTTTCGCCGGTTTTCGTTGAATCATATAGAGCAATGGGTGATTCGGGGCTATCTCTTTTAACTTATCTGGCGTCCAATCCCATGTGCCCGTATAAACAAGCATTGTTTTCTGTTGTACTTCTGGTGCCGGCTCGAGGTTTCTATTGGACCGAGCGTCGTAGATAAATGTGCACTCAGTAAATTTACCGTTTTCGTTCCCATTTCGTATAATTTCAGTAAGCCGGTACTTTTTGTCTAGTCCACGAGGTATACGTTTCTTATATTTTTTTGCTTTCATGGACTTAGCGTCTTCTGGAAACGCCGAATAGATGCTGCGGTGCCAGATCTTCATAACATGGTTGGGGGCTCCACCAGTGGCCTTTGAAATTCGGTCACCAAACAGAAACTTATCGCCTTTTTGGCGCTCGGCATAGGAAGTTAGAGGAATTGCCGATAGCAAACAGAAGACCCAGCAAAGAAGATGCAAGCGCATTTTTACCCTCAAAATATGTTGTAGCCATTTAGTTGATTCAATTCATCTTCGCCCTATTTAGAGCTTGGGCCATCGTTGAGGTAGGGCGTAAATACTCCCATAGAGTGCTGGATACTATCATTGTTGCGGTTAAAAGGTATACAGCTGCTACCTTTAGTAAAATAACTCAGCATTATTTATTACTAGCGGGCAATCAGGCATTCTCAGATTCGGGTCAGCAGGGCGATGTTACTTATATTCGGATGATTTTATGAAGCGAGAACCAATACAGAGCAATTTTAATATGCGCGTGACTTCTTATACCCCAGGGAAAATTGGTGTGCTTGAGATCGAGTTACCGAGGGAAGACCTGCTTGATATGTATAAGATAGTTTCACAGTATGGAAGAATTGATTCTGATATGTTGGATTTAACGACACATTATGGGGAAAGTTTTGATTACTACGTGGCGGATAAAGTTGTAGATACACTCAAAGCCGCCGTGGAGATGACGCCACTCAAGGAGGTTATGGCTAAGCTAATCATGTATGAGGTTTATATGCCTAGCTTAAGGCAGATATTGTCTTGTGCAGATGCATCATTTCCTTACATAGAAAGAAGTGCTGGAAATCCATATGAAAGCGAACGAATTAGTCAGTTTGGTAAGGAACTTAAAATGATTGCGATGGGGCTTGAGTCCGAAGAAGTGATACAGGACTTCGAGAGTAGGACTGGATATAAAGTGCCTCGATTCAAGTAAATTTGAATCACAATATCTAATCACGGGCAGCTTTGCGTGATGGCAGACAATAACCCCGCCCCTTAGTCGCAATCAGGACTTAAAACAAAGAACGCCGAAATCGGTACATGGATTTCGGCGTTCTTCTGGAAGCTGATTGTCTATAAAAACAATAACTTAAGATTTGGTGCCCAGGAGAGGACTTGAACCTCCACCCTCTTGCGAGGACCAGCACCTGAAGCTGGCGTGTCTACCAATTTCACCACCTGGGCAGAGAGGCGAGAATTTACTTGCTTATGTCATTGCTGTCAAAAGGAATTTCTCCCAGATACCAAATTTTCCCGCTAGAGGCCGCTACATTCATAAATAACCTATTGAAAATTGTGCGATTATCCACCATATATGGGTAGTAACGGCATGAATAAGTGCTATGTCACCTATTTTATTGCCCCTGGAGTTGCGGACTTTTATCTGTATTGTTAATACACTTGTAAATCGCAGCCCCAGGGCCTAGAGTGTCAGCGATTAAACGAATTTAAAGAGAAAGTGCATGACAAATTGGTCCTGGTCGGACGATCCCAACCGAGACAAAGAAGCCGAAAAATACGAAAATCCCGTTCCCAGCCGCGATTATATTTTGCAGCTCCTCACCAGCCGCGGTAAGCCTCTGAGCCACCGCCAAATCTGCGCAGAATTAGACCTATTTGATGACGATGCCGTGGAAGCGGTGCGTCGCCGTTTACGAGCCATGGAAAGGGATGGCCAGCTGCTGTCCAACCGCCGTGGAGCCTATGGTGTGGCGGAAAAAATGGACCTGATTCGAGGGGTGATTATCGGTCACCGTGATGGCTTTGGTTTTCTGAAGCCCGACGACGGTAGTGACGACCTTTATTTAAGTGCTCGCCAAATGCGATGCGGGTTTGATGGTGACAAGGTATTGGCCCGGTCCAGCGGGGTGGATCACCGTGGTCGCCGCGAAGCGGCCATAGTGGAAGTGCTTGAACACAATACCCAGCGGGTGGTGGGGCGGTTTTTCAAGGAGAGTAACATTGGATTTGTTACTCCTGAGAATCGACGTATCAGTCAGGATATTTTGATTCCCCCGGAAGAAGGTGGTTTAAAAGCAAAAAATGGTCAGTTTGTGTTGGTGGATATTACCCAGCAGCCCAGCTATCGAGGTCAGCCCCAAGGGATAATCGTCGAGATTATTGGCGATCATATGGCGCCAGGCATGGAAATTGACGTTGCCATCCGCGCCCATGATATTCCTCATCAATGGCCTGAGGAGGTTGAGCAGGCGGCGGAACAGTTTGGTTCTGGGTTGGTTGAAAGCGACTACTTACACCGGTTTGATTTGCGTAACACGCCCTTTGTGACCATTGATGGTGAAGACGCCAAAGATTTTGATGATGCGGTGTTTTGTGAAGCCAAGCGCGGTGGCGGTTGGCGGCTGTACGTGGCCATTGCTGATGTTTCCCACTATGTGCATCCAGGGGATGCCCTGGACGTAGAGGCGCGCAAACGGGGGAACTCGGTCTATTTTCCCGAGCATGTGGTTCCCATGTTGCCGGTGAACCTGTCTAACGGTTTATGCTCCCTTAATCCCAAGGTAGATCGTCTCGCCATGGTGTGTGAGATGAGTGTGAGTGCGGCTGGCAAGGTATCCCGCTACAGCTTTTATGAGGCGGTTATCTGTTCCCACGCCCGGCTCACCTATAACAAGGTGGGTGCCATGTTACAGCAGGCAGACAGCCAGGAAGGGGCAGATCTACGGGAGGAATACAGTGCTGTGGTTCCTCACTTGGAAAACCTGTATCAACTCTACCACCAGTTCCGTGAGCAACGAGCGTTACGTGGGGCTATTGATTTTGAAACCACAGAAACGCAAATTCTGTTTGGTGAAGATCGCAAGATTGAAAAGATTGTTCCCACTCAACGCAATGATGCCCATCGCATCATTGAAGAATGTATGTTGGCGGCCAATGTCAGCGCGGCGCGTTTTCTTGAGAAGAACAAATTGCCTGCTCTTTATCGGGTTCATGAAGGCCCCAAGAATGAAAAGCTGGAAAACCTGCGCGCTTTTCTGAAGGAATTAAATATTCCTTTTATGGTGCATAAGGAGCCCAAGCCTGACGATTACCAAACCGTATTAAAAAGTATTCAGGACCGGCCTGATTTTGAATTGATACAAACGGTGATGCTGCGCTCCATGAACCAAGCGGTTTATTCCCCTGAGAATAAAGGCCATTTTGGTTTGGCTTATACTGCATACGGTCACTTTACCTCACCTATTAGGCGCTATCCGGATTTGTTGGTGCACAGAGCCATTCGCTACTTTGTGCGTAGTGGTAAAGACAGCCCCAACGCTAAGCGACCGGGCCCTGTGCCTGAATTGCCTCGGGAAAAAATCCTGCCCTATGACATGCCAGCTATGGTGGCTTTAGGCGAGCAATGTTCCATGACCGAGCGGCGCGCAGATGAGGCCACCTGGGATGTGATTGGCTGGCTTAAGTGCGAGTACATGAGCGACAAAATTGGTGATGTGTTTAAAGGTTTAATTTCCGGTGTTACTAATTTTGGGCTGTTTGTAGAGCTAAAAGACATCTACGTTGAGGGGCTTATCCATGTGAGCTCTCTCACCAGTGATTATTATCATTTTGATGAAGTACGGCATCGCCTGGTGGGGGAAAAGAGCGGGCTTATGTTCGGTCTGGGTGAAGAAGTTACTGTTAGGGTGGCGAAGGTAGACCTGGATGATCGCAAAATTGATTTTGAATTGTTGGCGGGTGGTAAGCGGGTTCGCTGGAGTAAGGAAAACGAAAAAGCCTCAAAAGAGTCCGCTAAAGATAAGAAAAAATCTAAGTCTGCCAGTAAAGACAAGTCCAAGAGCAAAAAGCCTGCCCAAGCCAGAAGCGCTAAATCCAGGCGTGGCAAACAGGCAAGCGGCAAGTCAGGAAGCGGCAAGTCAGGAAGCACTAAGGCCGCAATGAACGCCAGTGGCAAAAAGAGCAAAAGCAAAAAAGTAACCAATAAAAAGAAGAAGCGAAAGTAGATGGCTAAGCCTGAGTGGTTATATGGCATCCATACGGTGCAGGCGGTATTGAAAAAACACCCTGAGCGGGTGCTGGAAATGAAACTTCAGGAAGGTCGGGACGATCCCCGTTTTGAGGCAATCCTTGCGCTTGTAAATACCCTGGGTTTACCACTGCAGCGTGTTTCGAAGAAATCCATGGACCATCAATTTGCCGATGCCAATCATCAGGGGGTGGCGGCACGTTGCAAGTTGTCCCAGCCTTTGGATGAAAACGGGCTTTTAGCTTTGCTGGATCGTAAACAGGGTCCGGCTCTTTTACTGGTACTGGATGGAGTAACCGATCCCCATAACCTGGGGGCTGTGTTGCGCAGTGCCGATGCCGCCGGCGTGGATGCGGTGATCACCACCAAAGATAAATCCGTTGGGCTCACCCCGGTGGTGCGCCGCGTAGCGGTGGGGGCGGCGGAAATAGTGCCCTTTGCTCAGGTAACCAATCTGGCCCGGTTATTAAAGCAGCTGCAGGAATTGGGGGTTTGGGTGGTGGGTACTGAGCTGGATGCCTCGGCAGTGGGTCTGTATGACGTAGATCTAAAAGGGCCCATTGCGCTGGTAATGGGGGCAGAGGGCGTTGGCTTGCGGCGCCTGACCCGGGAAAATTGTGATCAGTTGACCTACATACCCATGCAGGGCCAGATTCAGAGCTTAAATGTGTCCGTGGCCACAGGCATTTGTTTGTTTGAGGCCCAAAGACAACGCTCAGTCTAATTGCTTTAGGCCCATGCCCGTAAATATACCGCTTTAATCGATTCCATTAACAGATGATTCCATTAACAGATAAAGTGGCTTGAGTTTGACGCTTGCCTCCTATAGAATGCGCGATCCTTCAGTATTGGGTATGGTTCAGCTGTTCCCACCCTGTTGATGGAATTAAAATGAGTTAGCAATCACTCCTTGCCTTACCGTGATAACACGGGAGGCTTCTAACCGTAAGGAGATGTCATGAGACATTACGAAATCGTATTTATGGTTCATCCTGACCAGAGCGAACAGGTTCCGGGTATGGTTGAGCGTTACAAGGGCCAAATCACCGATGGTGGTGGTTCCGTTCACCGTCTGGAAGATTGGGGCCGCCGCCAGTTGGCTTACCCTATCAACAAGATTCATAAAGCACACTACATCATGATGAATGTAGAGTGTTCACAGGAAGTTCTCGACGAATTATCCAGCGCTTTCAAATTTAACGACGCGGTATTGCGCAATATGGTCCTCCGTCGTGATGAAGCGATTGTTGAGCAATCCATCTTGGCTAAATCAAATGAAAAAGATCGTGACGAGCGTCCAGCCCGTAGCGAGCGTTCAGAGTCAAGTGATGATTCCAGCAGCTCTGATGAGTCAAGTGAAGAAGCGGATTCCGAAGAGGAAGCGGCTTCTGAATAATGTGGAAGCCCAGTGATCCGCTGAGTGGAAATTAATCAACTGGTTCTGAGTGGAACGGTCACAGAAACCTTAGGATTGCGCTACACACCGGCTGGTGTCCCCCATTATGGTTTCATGATGGAACACCGATCCCGTCAGGAAGAGGCGGGTGCAGCCAGAGAGGTAATATGTCGCATCAAGGTGGAAGCTCGAGGAGAGCAGTTGGCCAGCCAATTTAAAGGGTTGGCGGTAAGCGATCGAATAACGGTGTCCGGGTTTCTTTCGCGACAAAGCCACAAAGACTCAAGTGCCACTCAACTGGTATTACACGCTCAATCATTGGAAAAGCGTTAAGTTAAAAATTTGAAAATTACAGGAGCCAACCATGGCACGTTTTTATCGTCGCAGAAAATTCTGCCGTTTTACTGCTGAAGGCGTAACCGAGATCGATTACAAAGATTTGGATACCCTCAAAAACTACATTACTGAAACTGGCAAGATCGTACCAAGCCGTATCACCGGCACCAGTGCGAAATACCAACGCCAACTGGCCCGTGCCGTTAAGCGCGCCCGTTTTCTTGCGTTGTTGCCTTACTCAGATTCACATAAGTAATTGAATCACGGCCAGTTGCGATGTTGACGCTGGCAAAATGGGTGATGAGCGGGCCATTTCAGGCCTTTGGTCTCGCCGCTGCTTTGGCAATTGTTCCCGGCTTCGGCTGGGCTTCCGGCGCTGTGGTGGCGCTAGTGGCTCTGCGAAAAAATCTGTCGGATGCCCTAGTGCCTTTGGCGGGAGCCCTGTTAGTGGCCTTCTTGGTGCATTGGCAGGCGGCGGATTTCTCCCAAGCGGGTTTAGTAATAGCCGCTCTGGCGGGAGCTCTGGTGTTGGTGGCCAGTCGTTCATTGGGCTTGGCTATTCTTGCGGCCAGCGGAGTATCGGGGCTTTTTACCGCGCTGATGGTGAATATGGCCCCAGGCAAGGTGGAACAATTGGTACAGCTCTATCAACCCATGTTTGATGCCTGGGTGGAAGAGTTTAAAAAGCGGGGAGAGCAGGGTGTTTTTGACAGCCTGAACGTTCGAACCGTAGTGATTGAGGCCACGGCCATGATCACGGCTATTGCTGCCAATGTGGCGCTTATTGTGGCCCGCTGGTGGCAGGCCCGGCTGTACAACCCAGGCGGGTTTCGAGCGGAGTTTCATAGCTTGCGCTTAACACCGGTAATTACAGGTGTGGTTCTGCTGGTGATACTGATATGTCAACAGTATCCCGACGCCCGAGTGCTGTTACCTGGAGCGGTTTTACCGTTATTGCTCGCGGGGCTGGCGTTGGTGCATGGGTTGCTGGGTAGAAAACCGAATAATGGCCCCCTATTGGCGTTCTTTTATGTGGGGCTGGTGCTGTCCTCGGGTTTGGGTGTGTTGGTCCTTATCGTGGCGGCAGTTATGGACAGTTTTATAGATTTTAGAAATCGAATTCAGAAGAGGTATGAGTGATGGAAGTCATCTTATTGGAAAAAAACCGAAACCTGGGAGAACTGGGTGATAAGGTTAACGTAAAATCCGGTTACGGCCGCAACTACCTGATTCCTCAGGGTAAAGCAGTTCCCGCTACCGACGAGAATGTAAAATATTTTGAAGAGCGTCGTGCTGAACTGGAAAAGGCTGCTGCTGAGAAGCTGGCTGCTGGTCAAGCCCGCGCCGACAAGATTGCAGAATTGGGCAGTGTTACTTTGCCTGCTAAAGCCGGTGACGAAGGCAAGTTGTTTGGTTCTGTGGGTACTCGCGATATCGCTGATGCCATCACTGCTGCCGGTGTGGAAGTTGCCAAAGCAGAAGTGTTGATGCCCAACGGTGCCATCCGAAACGTGGGTGATTTTGAGCTGGATCTCCAGGTCCACAGCGACGTCACTGCCACTATTAAGGTGTCAGTAGTACCCGAGTAAACCTCGCGTACTCGTTACACTTCGATTTCGCGACATCCGTCTCGCCTAAAACTCCGGAGCCACTAAATTACGATGGTTCTGGAGTTTTTTGCTTTCTATCTAACTAACTGATTTTCCGCAAAGTAAGGGTTTGCAGACTCCCACGCTGCCGTTACACTTATTTTGATTTCCCTAACAAAGCCAAAAAATACCATGAGTGACTCCCCCATAGAGCTGACCTTGGATTCTGATACAGAATCCGCTTCCATCAAGGTTCCACCCCACTCCATGGAGGCCGAGCAGTCTGTGATTGGCGGCCTGATGTTGTCCAACAGCAGCTTTGATGATGTGTCAGAGATCGTATCCGATGTGGATTTCTATCGCCGTGATCATCGTCTTATCTTCCGTGCCGTGGCTCAGTTGGCGGAGTTGGGCAAGCCTTTTGATGTGGTGACCCTGGGGGAGACCCTGGATAACGCGGGGATTCTTGATGAGTCCGGTGGCATGGCGTACCTGGCCCAGCTGGCGAAAAACACGCCCAGCGCCAGTAACATCAAAGCCTACGCTGAGATTGTGCGTGAGCGTTCTGTGCTAAGGCAGATGATCACAGTATCCAATGATATTGCTGACAGCGCCTTTAACCCGGAAGGCCGCAACTCCAATGAGCTGTTGGATGAAGCGGAACGCAAAGTATTTGCCATAGCCGAGCAAGGCGCTAAGCAGGGCGGACCCCAGCCCATCAAAGACGTGTTGAAAGCGGCGGTGGATAAAATTGACCTGCTGTTCAAATCCGATGAAAAGCTCACAGGGATTCCCACCGGGTTTATGGATCTGGATGAGAAAACCTCCGGATTGCAGGGGGGCGCGTTGGTGATCGTGGCGGCACGACCCGCCATGGGTAAAACCACTTTCTCCATGAATATGGCGGAAAACGCACTTATAAGGACCGGAAAGCCAGTGCTCGTGTTCAGTATGGAGATGCCAGCTGAACAGATTGTGATGCGTATGCTGGCTTCCCTGGGGCGAATAGATATGTCCCGGGTGACCACCGGTAAGTTGGAAGAAGACGACTGGCCCCGCTTCAGTTCTGCAGTGAGCCTGTTGGCAGAGCAAAAGCTGTTTATTGACGATTCTGCAGGCTTGAGTCCCACGGAAGTGCGGGCAAGAGCCCGTCGAGTGGCCAGGGATCAAGGTGAAATTGGCTTGATTCTGGTGGATTACCTGCAGCTGATGCAGGTGCCGGGTTCCGAGAACCGGGTTAACGAAATCTCAGAGATTTCCCGCTCCCTTAAAGGCCTGGCGAAAGAGATGGATTGTCCGGTGGTGGCGTTGTCTCAGCTAAACCGGAGTTTGGAACAACGACCCAATAAACGGCCGGTCATGTCGGACCTGCGTGAATCTGGAGCCATCGAGCAGGATGCGGATATCATCATGTTTATCTATCGAGATGAAGTGTACAACGAAGATTCCGACGACAAGGGTACAGCCGAGATCATTATCGGTAAGCAGCGTAACGGACCCATTGGCACCGTGAGGTTGGCTTTCCTGGGGCGCTATACCCGGTTTGAAGATTTGGCCAACAATACCTACGGAGAATACTGATTTGAGCCGGGGTACAGAGGCGATTATCAGTTTAGACGCCCTCCAGCATAATTACGCCTTAGTCAGACAATATGCTCCCAACAGCCGAGTACTTTGTGTGGTCAAGGCAGACGCCTACGGCCATGGCCTGGTGCCGGTGGCAAAGGCGTTGCGACAGAGCGATGCCTTTGGGGTGGCCACCATGGACGAAGCCTTGGCGTTGCGGGAAGCGGGGATTAGCCAGCCCATCGTTTTAATGGAAGGGGTGATGAAACCCGCAGAGTTAGACATCGCTTGCCAGAAACGATTTCAAATCGTGGTTCACCAGGAGTGGCAGTTGAACATGCTGCTGCAGCGATCGCTGGCCACTGCGTTAACCGTGTGGTTAAAGATTGACACGGGAATGCACAGGTTGGGGGTGGATTGTGACCATGCACAGTCTTATTTGGAGCAGCTAAAAGCCAGTCAAAATGTGAAGCAGGTGGTATTGATGAGCCATCTGGCCTGCGCCGACGAACCCCGTCACCCCCTCACGGAATCTCAGCATGGGTTGTTTGATCAGATGGTACTGGAGTCTGGCTGTGACGAGGCAAGCCTGGCTAATTCCGCAGCCATTCTGGGAGGCACGCACCTACATTACCAATGGGTTCGCCCCGGTTTGATGCTCTATGGTGGTTCCCCTTTGGGGCCAGTGGGCGCGGCGGATCTTCGATTACGGCCGGTGATGCAGCTGGTATCCAAGGTGATCGCCCTCAATACCGTGGGCCCCGGTGAGTCAGTGGGCTACGGTGGTTCGTGGGTGGCCAAAAAAACCACCGATGTGGCCGTGGTGGCCATCGGTTATGGTGATGGTTATCCCCGACATGTGAATGATCAGGCCTGTGTTTTAATAGAAGGGGAGCTGTGCCCGGTGATTGGCCCGGTGTCCATGGACATGATTACCGTGGACGTAAGCAAAGTGCCCCAGGTAAAAGTGGATTCTGACGTGGTGCTATGGGGTGATGGACTCGGGGTTGAACAGGTGGCTCAATGGGCCAATACCATCAACTACGAGCTGTTGTGTCAGGTCACCGGCCGGGTACAGCGCCGGTATATTTCATAATGCCAATATGGGTCACGCTTTACGTCGCGGTATTGTTGATTTCCCTACCCATGGGTTTAGTGATGCTGCGAAAAATGGAAGGGGATTGGCTGCATCCGGTAGGAGCACTGATTTCCACCCTGTTGAGCGCCGGTTTTGTGGTGTCCTATTGGTCTCCAGAGTCGCTGCCGTTTGAGGGGCCCACTGTCTGGTTATTTCTCTGTTTCGTGCTGTTTTGGGATTTTTATTCTTTGCAGCGAGCCAAAGAAAAGCTACCTAAATTGCTGGAGATGGAAGGGGATCCTTCCATTGCTCCCAATTCAATGACCTGGTGGGTGGGAATGTTGATGATGGTCCCAGCCTATTTCTTTGGCCTTATGGTGTGTTTGAGGGCGATGTAATGGCAAAAGCGAAAACCCAATATGTGTGCAGCGATTGTGGCAGTGTGTTTGCCAAGTGGGCTGGGCAGTGCACGGATTGTGGCGCCTGGAACACCTTGAGCGAATTCAATCCGGATCGGGGTATGGCGTCGTCCCGCGGTGGCAAAACCGGGTGGGCCGGTGAGGCGAGAACCGTGACCACCATGGCCGAGGTGAGTTTAGTGGAAGAGCCACGCACCGCAACCGGCTCCGGTGAGCTGGATCGTGTGCTTGGTGGCGGCTTGGTGGAAGGTTCCGTGGTGTTGATTGGTGGCGATCCTGGAATCGGTAAATCAACCATTTTGCTGCAAACCATGACGCACCTGGCTTCGGAGCAGGTGGCCTTGTATATCACCGGGGAAGAATCATTGCAGCAAGTTGCGCTGCGGGCCAGAAGGCTGGATCTGCCCACGGATCGGCTACGCTTGATGTCTGAAACCAGTATCGAAAATATTTTGGCTACGGCGGCTAAAGAGCAGCCTAAAGTGATGGTGGTGGATTCCATTCAGACTGTTTACAGCGAGGCCTTAAGCTCCGCCCCCGGCGGCGTGTCTCAAGTGAGAGAGTGTGCGGCGGCTTTGGTGCGTTTTGCCAAGCAAACCGGTACGGCATTGTTTCTGGTGGGGCATGTTACCAAAGAAGGTGCTCTGGCCGGGCCACGGGTGCTGGAACATATGGTGGACAGCGTGCTCTACTTTGAAGGTGAGCAGGACAATCGATTCCGTATGATCCGAGCGGTCAAGAATCGCTTTGGCGCAGTGAATGAGTTGGGTGTATTCGCCATGACTGATAAAGGGCTGCGGGAAGTGAGTAACCCCTCGGCTATTTTTCTGTCTCGCTACGAACAACCCATACCCGGTAGTATTGTTATGGTGACCCGGGAAGGCAGCCGCCCCCTTTTGGTAGAGGTGCAAGCCCTGGTGGATGACAGCCAATTGGGTAACCCGCGACGGGTGGCGGTGGGTTTGGATCAAAACCGGCTCGCCATGTTGTTGGCGGTACTGAACCGTCATGGCGGTGTGGCCACCATGGGCATGGACGTGTTTGTTAATGTGGTGGGTGGCGTGAAAGTCCTGGAAACCGGATCGGATCTGGCGGTGTTGATTTCCGTGGTATCGAGCCTGAGAAATCTGGCCCTGGACAACAAATTAATCGTGTTTGGGGAAGTGGGTTTGTCCGGTGAAATACGTCCAGTTCCCAGTGGGCAGGAGCGCTTAAAGGAAGCCGCCAAGCACGGCTTTACCAGGGCCATAGTGCCTAAAGGTAATACCCCTAAGGCTGAATTGGATGGTCTTGAGGTAATAGCTGTATCCCGCTTAGAGCAGGCTTTAGACGCGATCTAGCCGTCTGTATCAAGAGCCTCTGGTTAGCTGGCTTCGTGGTAATTCAACAGGGCCTCCAGCTCACGGTTGAGCATGGCTTCACTGCCGGTGTTCAATTCCACTATACGGCGTAGATGAGAAGCACTGTCCACATCAAGATGGTCGCACACCATACCCATGTGGCCATTTTCCAAATGGCTCACATGACCTTCCATAACAATCTCGGTTTCTTTATCGCTTAGCAATAAGTACAGGCTAATGGGGTCGTTAATTTCTAGCTGGCTCTCGCCGGGTAGCTCGATCAAAGCGCCTTTGAGGGATATGTCCAGAAGGTGAGTGGGCCAGTGGTTATCCTGGTGTTGTAGGCGGGCGCTGGCGTCAAAATTTATGCGAGTGAATTGGCGTTTTTCGATCATGGTCCATGCTCTGCTGCGTTGTGTGTTTTTGTTCTATCCATACAGCATAGCTAATCTATTATAAAACGCCGAAATCCCAATAAATTCAAGTTGGCGATGTTGGGTTTTTGTAACCGTGTGATATCGGTAGGTACTTGGTTTTTTTTTGCATAACCATATTGACTCTGAGTTAAAAAAACTCTAAAAATCACAAAAATTCACTGTAAAAATTTCTCAACCATCGTTAATAATTAAATAGATCTAGCCGGTTGAATTTTGTACTGGTTTAAAAACTGAATTTGATATCGTTTATTACAAGAAAGTTCGCAACTCTAGTAACAACATCGCTGTAGAGGAACTGGGTTATGAGAACAACGTCCACGTCAGAAGACAGTCAATACATTGATGATATTGATGATGAGATCATGGATGATATTGATGAAGATATTGAAAAGCGTTTGTCAGCCAAGCGTAAGCGCTCCGGTGACTATTTACGCAAGATCGAAGAGATGATGGAAAATCGACGTCTTAAAAATGATCTTGATGATTACGACGACTGGGACATCGACGACGAATAAAGTCGGCGCTTAAAAAAACAAAACCCTCACTGGGCTGTGAGGGTTATTGTCATGTTTTTGCGTTTGCAAAACTGTTACGGTTTTATTGCAGCTTTTTATATTTGATTCGTTTCGGTTGAATCGATTCCTCTCCGTATTTCTTCTTCTTGTAAGCTTCGTATTCGGTGAAGTTGCCTTCGTAGAACTCCACACCCTCTTCGCCTTCAAAGTCTAAGATATGGGTGGCAATTCGGTCCAGGAACCAGCGGTCGTGGGAGATGACCATGGCGCTTCCAGCGTAGGAGAGAAGTGCTTCTTCCAGGGCGCGCAAGGTTTCCACATCCAAATCATTAGTGGGTTCGTCCAGTAATAAAACGTTGCCGCCTTTGCGTAACAGTTTGGCAAGGTGGAGTCGGTTACGCTCTCCACCGGAGAGTTCGCCTACCTGTTTTTGTTGGTCGGAACCTTTAAAGTTAAAGCGCCCCACGTAAGCACGGGATGGCATTTCGAACGATCCCACTTTTATCACTTCTAAACCGTCAGACACTTCTTCCCAGACGGTTTTTTTATCTTCCAGATCGTCTCGCGATTGGTCAACGTAGGCTAAGTCTACGGTGGAACCGATTTTTACTTCGCCGGAGTCGGGTTGTTGTTCACCATTGATCATTCTGAACAGCGTGGTTTTACCCGCGCCGTTAGGCCCGATGATACCCACAATGCCACCCTTGGGTACGGTAAAGCTGAGATCTTCATACAGCAGTCGGCCTTCGAACGATTTGCTAACACCCTCGAAGCTGATGACTTCGTCACCCAGCCTTTCGGCAACCGGAATATAAAGTTCCTGGGTTTCGTTTCGCTTTTGTGATTCCTGGCTGTTCAATTCGTCAAAGCGGGCCATACGGGCTTTGCTTTTTGCCTGTCGGCCTTTGGCGTTGGATCGTACCCATTCCAGTTCTGCTTTAATGGCTTTTTGGCGCGACGCTTCCTGCTTGGCTTCCTGGGCTAAACGTTCGTCTTTCTGTTCCAGCCAGGAGGTGTAGTTGCCTTTCCAGGGAATGCCGTGGCCACGGTCCAGTTCCAAAATCCATTCCGCGGCGTTATCAAGGAAGTAACGGTCGTGGGTGATGGCCGCTACGGTGCCCTTGTAGTCGTGGAGAAAGCGTTCTAGCCAACCCACAGATTCTGCATCCAGGTGGTTAGTGGGTTCATCCAATAACAACATGTCGGGGCTGGATAAAAGCAGGCGGCACAGCGCTACCCGGCGTTTTTCACCGCCGGAGAGTTTGGTCACGTCCGCTTCCCAGGGTGGCAGGCGCAAGGCATCTGCTGCGATTTCCAGAGTGCGGTCAATGTCCCAGCCATTGCAAGCATCAATTTGATTTTGGAGTTCTGCCTGTTCTTCCAGCAGGGCGTTCATTTCATCGTCTGACATGGGTTCGGCAAACTTCATGCTGATTTCGTCGAACCGGGCCATAACGTCTTTGATTTCCCGGACGCCATCTTCCACGTTACCGCGAACGTCTTTTTCCGGGTCCAATTGGGGTTCCTGGGGAAGGTAGCCGATATTGATATTGGAGGCGGGGCGGGCTTCACCGTCGAACTCCTTGTCCACCCCGGCCATGATCCGCAGCAAGGTGGATTTACCAGCACCGTTCAGTCCAAGTACGCCAATCTTGGCTCCTGGGAAGAATGACAGTGAAATATCTTTAAGAATTTCGCGCTTCGGGGGGACAATCTTGGACACCCGATGCATGGTGTATATATATTGCGCCATAGGAAATGATTAGGTAGTGAATTTTGCGCTACGCTACCCCAATTGAACGGGGGATGCAATGTTGAGGAATGATAGATATATGAGTTGTGTGGATAAGGGGAATGGGCTTCCATGATATTGAAGAATAAAGCGCCGACCTGGGCGTGGATACTGGGCTTTTGGCTGCTATTTAGCACCGCTGCCAACACGGCAGAAAAGACGGAAACCGCAACCCCTGAAGAGTCACGAACCCAGGAAATAGAAGATCTCAGAACGGAGCTGCAACAGCTCAAGGACGATCAGCAGGAGTTGCGCGCTGAGCGGGAACGCACCGACAGTGAAATACGCAATGCGCCTGAACTTTCTCAACAGATCCGCAAACAAATTCAGGTGTTGGAAGCGAGCCCCGACGAAACCAGCGTGCCCAAATCGTTGGAAAAGCTGGAGTCGGCCATTCGATTGCTTGAAAGTCAGGCCAAAGCCATGCAACAGAGCCTGTCTGACGTGATGAAAAAAATCGCTGAACAGCAGGCGTTGCCCGCCGTGGCCCAAAAAGAGGTAACCAGTGCGCAAAAGAAAATTCGATCTTTGCAAGAGAACATAGAAGAACTGCGCCAAGCCACAACCAGTTCGCCGGTTGCGGGGCTGCGTTTAGAGGTCAAGAATCAGCTGTTGGAAAACACCGTGAAAGCAAAGGAGCTAGCCCAGTTCCGTTTGGAAGGCTACCAATCATTGCTTGATCTCTACAGTGTGAGTCGTGACTTTCTTATCCTGCGTAAGGATATCATCACGTCGGCGCTGGAGGCTCTGCGTGAAAAGCGCGACCAGCTCAGGCTGGCCCAGGCAGGCGTGTCGGCAGAACAGACCAAAGCTAAACCAGCCTCTCAGGAGCAGGAACCAAAGTGGATGGCGGAACAGCGCAAGTTGAACGGGGAATATACTAAGCAGCTGGTGGCCCTGACACAAAAACTCAACCGTTCCAATGATGGCTTGGTGGCGGAGCAACAGGCTCTTCAGGATGTGCAATATCAATTCGACCTGGCCAAACAACAATTACAACTTACTCAATATTACCAAAACGTGGATGATTTGCTGTTCCGCCAGCGGCAGGCTTTGCAGGTACAAATTCGAGAGTTAGAGAGTCAGGATGGGCTTGAGTCTGAAATTGCCGCAGCTCGTCTGCAACAGTTCCTGCTGGATGAGCGTATGCAGGCGGTGAGGACAGAAGCCGCCCGTAATCGAACAATCGCCTCCTTACTCAAGAAAAACCCGGTCCAGTCATCTGAGCAGAGCGACATCAAGCAGTCTCTCGCTGCTTTGTTGATGGAGCGCCGAGATATTCTTAACCGCTTGATCAATGTTCAGGCTGAGCACGTCATCAGTCTAACTAACCAGCAGCTGTCTATTCAGGAAGGGCTTCAGGTTCGGAAGGAGTTTTATGAGCTGCTGAATGAAAAGCTCTTTTGGCGACGCAGCGCAGCACCCCTGGGTTTAACCTGGATAACCCATTTTCCATCCAGCGTGACATGGTTGATTGGGGAGCATGACTGGACACAAATTCCCAAAATATGGTTCGACTATTTAGTGCGGCCCGTATACCCGGTGCTTGGTTTGATGCTATTTGCTGTGGCCTTTCTGTGGGCTAAAAAAGGCCTGTTGAAGCGCCTACAACGGGTGGGAGAAAAGGTTGGCAATGTCAACAATGATAAATTTCGCTATACCTTGGAAGCGGCTCTAATATCCGTCATTCTCAGTTCGCCCTGGCCGTTGCTGATGCTGTTTCTTGCTACACCGTTGATGGCAGTTGAATCTGCTTCTATTTTCGTGGCCGGGGTGGGTAAGGCTCTGTGGTCCTTGACCCGTTGGCTTTTTCTGTTTGAGCTTGTACGGCAGGTGTGCCGCCCTGCAGGGTTGGCGCGGCAGCATCTAAACTGGCCGGTGCATATTCTGAACAGTTTTAAACGCTGGCTGCCGATCTTATATTTGCAATTGCCCGTGGTGTTTGTGTATCTCGTTGTCTGGCAGGAAGGCGATGACTATCATTCTGGTTTGGTGGGGAGAGGTGCTTTTTTGCTGGCTGCCGGCCTATTCTTATACAGCTGTTACAGTTTATTCCGACCCAACACGGGAATCACAAAACCCGTAGCCGGTAGCAGCCGCTGGTACCGTCGTTGGAATGTTCCCATATTTTATGGGGCATTATTGGTGCCGGTGTCCCTTATTGTTTTGTCTCTGCGTGGTTATAGTTTTAGCGCAATGGAAATCATGGTTCTCATTTATAACACCGTTGCGGTGGGTTTTATGGTGTTTCTCGTTGGTCAGATTGCGGGCCGCTGGTTTGCAGTGGCGGAGCGCAAACTGGCATGGCGTCGAGCAGTGGAAAAACGTGATGCCATGAAGAAAGCCAAACAGCAAAGTGACGCCGTTAAAAACAGTGGCGAAGCGGTTCCAGAACTGGAATTACCGGTCCTGGATGTGGATGCCATTTCGGAGCAAAACCGAGCGCTTTTGGGTGTGCTCAGTTTTACTCTGTTTGCGGTGTTGGTGTCGCAGATATGGCAGGATTTTTTTCAGGCAGTACAAGCGTTTCAAGACGTGGTGCTCTGGACCTACGCAACAGAAAGTGATGTGGGGGTGGTGAATAACGAAGTAACCCTGGCAACGCTATTGTATTTGCTTATTGCATTACTGGTTATTTATGTGGGGGTAAAGAACCTGCCCGGACTGATTGAGGTTTCGATTTTGGAGCGGTTTAGCGTGGATAGTGGCATTCGTTTTGCCATTACCACCATCGCTCGTTATTTAGTGGTTGTGGTGGGAATTATGGTGGTGTCCCCCATGATTGGGCTGGAATGGTCCAAACTGGGTTGGTTGGTGGCTGCCCTGGGTGTGGGGCTGGGTTTTGGTCTGCAGGAGATTTTTGCTAACTTTATTTCCGGCCTTATTATCTTGTTCGAGCGTCCCATCCGTATCGGTGACACGGTCACTATTAACGAATTGAGCGGAACGGTTTCGCAAATACGAATGCGTGCCACCACCATCACTGACTGGGATAAAAAAGAAATCATTATTCCCAACAAAACCTTTGTCACCAGTCAATTTATTAACTGGACACTCAGTGATAACACCACCCGCATTGTTGTAAAGGTGGGTGTGGCCTATGGGTCCGATACTGACTTGGTGACAAAGACACTGTTGGAAATTGCCGATAATAATGAACTCATTCTTAAAGAGCCTGTTGCCACGGCATTTTTCTTGGGGTTTGGTGCCAGTTCTTTGGATTTCGAATTGAGAGTATTTGTGAACAACTTCGCAAACCGATTGCCCGTGATCCATGAACTGCATATGGAGATTGATGAGCAATTCAGCAAACAGGGGATTTCTATTGCCTTCCCGCAGCTGGATCTGCATGTGAAGGAGATACCTTCTTCACAGTGATACCCGTGTGGAAATTCGTTTTATGTGATCCGGCTCAGAAAATAGAATCGGCACGCTAAAAGCCTTTGGCAATTTGGTGTAAGGTTCGGCACTAATAAGACTGACCGGCAAGATTAACCGGCAGCAATGTGTTGCCAAGCTTCCTATCATGTTAGACGAATTCAAGGTATACAAAGGAGTACAGATGGTGAACCCTTTGCGTGTAAAGAAATTAGCTCAAACAATCCTTATTGCTCTTGCGGCTTTTTTGCTCCCCATGAGTGGATGGGCGAAAACCTACTTTGTCAGTCTTTCTGGTAACGACAATAATGCGGGTACCTCGGCGGCGCCATTTGCCACTCTGCTCAAGGGTGTTTCCGTTATGGCCCCAGGGGATACTCTTCGGGTTCGTCAAGGGCGATATCAGCAGCGTTTATACGTTCCATTGAGTGGTACTGCCAGCGCTCCTCTAACTATCAAGGCGGATGAGGGTGTCACCCTTGTTGATGCTATTAACAGACAGAATATTCGCGTTACGGGAAGTAATGTGAATATCAGCGGTTTTAAGGTGTCTGACAGCCCCTTGGACTGTGTGTTGGTGGAAGCGGGGGCCAGCAATGTGGTCCTAAGCGGCTTGGAGGTGAGCAATTGTCGTTATCACGGCGTTCACATCATGGGGTCAAATATTACCGTTGAGAATACCAAAGTCACCAACGCTTCCCTGGTGAACGAGGATGAGAAAGCCCTTGTGAGTTGGAGTTCCGGGCTCAAAATTGCCATGGGAGCCAATAATGTGACGCTTCGAGGCAACTTTGTGAGTGAAAACTGGGGTGAAGGGATTGCCCTCACCCGGGGTGTTAATATTTCGGTTGTGTCAAACGTGGTGGTTGATAATTATTCTGCAAATATCTATGTGGATAATTCAGTCAATGTGGATGTGATTCGAAATATGATTTATTGCACAGAGAATCCTTCCGTAAAAAGGCAAGGTCGTATTGCGGACGGAATAGCGACCGCCGAAGAGTATTACCAGGGGTGGGGTAACCGGCTAGCGAACTTGCGGGTGTTGAACAATATTGTTCACAGTTGTTTGCGCGGCTTCTCTTATAGCAGAACAATATCCAGTTTCGCCGGCTCCGGTGGTTTGCGTAACACCATTGTAGGGCAAAATACTTTTTACAATATCAAGCGAGTGGGTGTGTTTGTAAACGAGGCTGAGGAAACGCTTCTGTGGTTCCAGAATAATTTGATCGATGCAGCCGGGGATTTTGCTTACTTCGAGGACCTAAACGGAGGCGGGCCCCAGGGGGTTATGGCCGATTACAACTTTTGGGCAAATGGAAAGCCGCCTTTCTGGGAAAATGCTAATGGCCCCAACGACGTAAACAACTATGATCCGATCTTTGTGAACGGGGTTCCTGATTTTAATGTGGATTCTTTCCGCTTGGCGGAGAATTCCCCTGCGGTTGATGGGGGTAAGTATTATTCACAGGTTGGGCCATGGCATTACGATATGCAAGGTAACAGCCGGGTACCCGCGGGGCCCAACACGGCACCGGATATGGGGGCCCATGAATTGAGCCTGGAAGGAAATAACTGGTTTGACGCGCAGTTTGTATTGCCGTTGGATTAGCGCAGGGGTACAGCATCGTAGCTTCCCCCTGTAACCATTCAAGTGATTGATAATATGGGATTTGTTCTGTATATCGATCGCTTGTCTGGAAAGCTAGATAGAAGGCCGTTCTAGTTTCGCTCTACCTAGGGCCGGGGTTTATGAGCAAAATCTATAGACTGAAGAAACACTTTCATGTGCCGAACTTAAGGGTTTTATGTACAATACCGCGCTCACGCCAATTGGGTGTCTAAGAGCCACCGTACGTATTACTGTTAAGAGGAAATGCCATGTTTTCAGCCGATATGAATATTGCCGATTTCGACCCTGACTTGTGGAAAGCCATGGAGGCTGAAAAGCAGCGCCAGGAAGAGCATATTGAGCTTATAGCGTCTGAAAATTATACCAGCCCCCGAGTCCTGGAAGCCCAAGGTTCTGTTCTAACCAACAAGTATGCAGAAGGGTACCCCCACAAGCGTTACTACGGCGGTTGCGAATATGTGGACGTGGCAGAACAGCTCGCCATTGATCGAGCCAAGGAACTGTTTGGTGCCGATTACGCCAATGTTCAGCCCCATTCAGGGTCTCAGGCCAACGCTGCGGTTTATATGGCTTTGTTGAATCCCGGTGATACGGTTCTGGGTATGAGTCTGGCAGAAGGGGGGCATTTGACCCACGGCGCCAAGGTGAATTTTTCAGGCAAGATATACAACGCCGTTCAGTACGGTCTGAATCATGAAACCGGAGAGGTGGATTACGATCAGGTGGCCCAGTTGGCCCGTGAGCACAAGCCTAAAATGATTCTTGCTGGATTCTCTGCCTATTCCCGTACCATGGATTGGCAGAAGTTCCGCGATATTGCCGATGAAGTGGGTGCCTATCTTATGGTGGATATGGCTCACGTGGCGGGTTTGGTTGCTGCCGGTGTATATCCCAATCCGGTACAGATTGCCGATGTGACCACCTCCACTACTCACAAAACCCTCGGCGGTCCCCGTGGCGGTATCATCTTGGCACGTAAAAACGAAGAGCTGGAAAAGAAATTAAATTCCGCCGTGTTTCCTGGCGGCCAGGGTGGCCCATTAATGCATGTGATCGCCGCCAAGGCCATTTGTTTCAAAGAAGCCATGGCAGACGAATTCAAAGCTTATCAAAAACAAGTGGTGGTAAACGCCCAGGCCATGGCCAGCGTATTTATCGAGCGAGGCTATGACGTGATTTCCGGTGGCACCGATAACCACCTGTTCCTGCTGTCGTTGATCAAGCAGGACATTACCGGGAAAGACGCCGATGCGGCTTTAGGTAAAGCCTTTATCACCGTTAACAAAAATGCCGTGCCTAACGATCCACGTTCTCCTTTTGTGACCAGTGGTTTACGTATTGGTACCCCTGCAGTGACTCGTCGTGGTTTTGGTGAAGCGGAAGTGAAAGTACTGGCCGGTTGGATGTGCGATATTCTTGCGGATCTCGATAACGAGAAGCTGATCGAAGAAGTGCGTGGCAAGGTGAAAACTCTGTGCGCGGAGCACCCGGTTTACGCTAAGTAATCTATTTCACAATCTGGTTAATAAAAAAGCCTGCATTTAGCAGGCTTTTTTATGGGTTTAATTTATTTCTATGCCACATCAGTGGCTCTGCTGTTCATGGCCTCGTTCACCGCAGCAATGACCGCATTCATAGACGCCAATAACGTATCTTGGCTAATGGCGGCTCCCTGATATCGTTGACCTAAACAGTTTACCTGCACCAGAGCCACGGCCTGACTATCGGAACTGTGTTGTAAGCTGTGTTCCTCATAATCCAAAATATCCAGGCTCAAACCAAAATGCTGATTTAATCCGTTGCAAAAGGCAGATAAAGCGCCGTTGCCAATGGCTTCGATCTTCACCTGCTCGTCCTTATTTCCCAAAACGTTATTTTCCAATACAAAGCGGATGTGTTCATGACCCATGTTTTCGATGCGGTAGGAGCTAATGGCCATGGGTTGAGTTTGCATAAAATGGCTTTGGAACAGCTCCCAGATACGTTCTGGGCTGATTTCCGTTGAAGATTGCTCCGCGTCTTTTTGCACCACTTGGCTCAAGGCGATTTGCATCCAGCGGGGCAGTACAATGCCGTGATCCTTTTCCAATATAAAGGCGACGCCACCTTTACCGGATTGGCTATTGATACGAACTACCGCTTCGTAACTGCGGCCCAAATCCGCAGGGTCGATGGGCAGATAAGCCACATCCCAAGGATCTTGCTGTTCCCGTTTGCTTAAACATTTGCGAATGGCATCCTGATGGCTGCCGGAAAAGGCGGTATAAACCAAATCACCGGCATAGGGATGGCGGGGGTGAACCGGTAAGTTGGTCACCTCTTGCACCACGCTAATGATTTCGTCCATGTTGCTTAAATCCAATTCTGGATCCACGCCACGGCTATACAGGTTCATGGCCATGGTGACGATATCCATATTGCCGGTGCGCTCGCCGTTGCCGAGCAAGGTGCCTTCCACCCGGTCTGCTCCTGCCATAACACCTAACTCAGCGGCGGCAACGCCGCAGCCACGGTCGTTATGGGTGTGCAAAGAAACGATAACGTTATCCCGCTGGTTTACATTGCGACAGAAATGTTCGATTTGATCCGCGTAAACATTGGGGGTGGTCATTTCCACAGTGGCAGGCAAATTGATAATGACTTTGTTTGCCGCCGTGGGCTGCCACACCTCAATAACCTCGTTGCATATCTCAACGGCGAAGTCCGGTTCGGTGCCGGTGTAGCTTTCCGGAGAATACTGGAAGGTCCACTCTGTGTTGGGGCGCTTGTTGGCTTGTTCCTGAACCTTGCGTGCACCTTGAACGGCAATGTCCACAATGCCCGCTTTATCCAGGCCGAATACCTGCTGTCGTTGCACTGGCGAGGTTGAATTATACAAATGCACCACCGCTTGCTTGGCACCGTCCAGGGATTCGAAGCTGCGCTCGATTAATTCCGGTCTGGATTGGGTCAACACCTGGATGGTGACATCATCGGGAATCAAACCGTCTTCGATCAATGCTCGAACAAAGTCGTAGTCCGGTTGCGATGCCGCTGGAAACCCCACCTCAATTTGCTTAAAGCCCACTTTGGTAAGCAAAATAAACAGGCGTTTCTTTTGCTCTACGGTCATGGGTTCGATCAGCGCCTGATTGCCGTCCCTAAGGTCCACACTGCACCAGGTGGGCGCTTTGTCGATGACCTGATTTGGCCAAGTACGGTCCGCTAACTGTATGGGCAAGTAGGCAGGGTATTTACGATGATCGAAAGCCATTTTGTGCTCCTGAGCTCTATGAAAGTTTGCAAGTGCTCTTTGGAGGATATTGGGGAAGTTTTTGAGCACTTTCACGCAGCCGAGCATCGCAGAATTGATCGGGAGAAGGTGGGGAGTGTTTGAGCGCGTCAGCGCGAGTTGCCCCACCGCCGATCAATTCGAGAAGCACAGGGAAGCCGAAGGCCAAGTGTCCGTGATCAAAAATTTCCCCAACATCCTATCTCGCATTTGCTATTCAGAATTTGGGGGTCTGCCACTTGCCTTGTGGGCAAGCTTCCTTTTTCCCTGGGGCTGCTCTTGTGGAGCTGGCCTTTGTGACTGCCCTTGTGGGGTGGTCTTAGGTTGAGGTTGGCTGCGACCTGTTGGAAAAGAAGTATAAGGAAGTGGGCGCGAAATTTGATTGCTAATATTGCGCTATTTTGCTTTATAAATGGTTTAATATGCTAAATAATAAAGTTTTAGAGTAATAAAATTGCTATAAAGTGGTATTTTGACGCAATGGATCGATACGATAAGCAGATTTTGAGGGAATTACAGCAGGAGGGGCGGCTCAGTAATCAAGACCTGGCGGATCGCATTGGTCTGTCGCCCTCGCCCTGTTTACGGCGGGTAAGGCAGCTAGAAGAAGACGGCGTGATTGATCAATACGTCGCCTTGGTCAACCCCGATAAGCTCGGGTTGAAGATGAATGCCTTGATTCATATTTCCATGGATAAGCACACGCCAGAACGGTTTGAGAATTTCGAGCAGCAGGTAAAGACCTTCCCTGAGGTGCAATCCTGTTATTTGATCACCGGGCAGAGTGCGGATTACATTCTTAAGATACTGGTGGAAGACATGGATCATTTTCAGGCTTTTCTGTTGGGTAAGCTCACTCGCATAGAAGGGGTTTCCGGGGTCCATTCCAGTTTTATCATGCGCAAAGTGGTTGATAACACTTCTGTCCCAATTGCCTAACCGCTATCATTGGCCAAGCTAATATAGGAGCCGTAGCCATGCATTGCCCTTTTTGTAATGCCGATGAGACCAAAGTCATTGATTCCCGCCTGGTGGCGGAAGGCACCCAGGTGCGCCGTCGCCGAGAGTGTCTGGCCTGTAGTGAACGGTTTACCTCTTATGAGACCGCCGAGCTGGTGATGCCCAAGGTGGTGAAATCCGATGGCACCCGGGAGCCCTTTGACGAGAGTAAGCTACGCAGCGGCATCCAGCGTGCACTGGAAAAGCGTCCGGTGAGTGTGGAGCAGGTGGAAACCGCCATCAGCCATATTTGCCATAAATTGCGGGCAACCGGTGAGCGTGAGCTGCCTTCTCGCCGAGTGGGGGAGGAGGTCATGTTGGCCTTAAGGGATTTGGATCAGGTGGCCTACGTGCGGTTTGCTTCGGTTTACCGTGATTTTCAGGATATTAGCCAATTTTCTGAGGAAATAGCCTTGCTGCAGAAGAACGGCAAAGTGAAAGGCGTTAAGTAGACCCGAAGTAAGAGGGCCACTTTTCCCGATGATTGGCTGTGGTATACTGTGCGGCCAAAATTTCAGGTAGTGGTCCAAACCATGTCCTCAGCGCTCTTTAACTCAGCAGATCATCGCTATATGGCGGAGGCGATTGCCTTGGCTTGGCGTGGTTTGTATACCACACACCCTAATCCCAGGGTGGGTTGCGTGGTGGTTAAAGACGATAACATCGTTGGCCGTGGCTGGCATCAGATCGCCGGCGAAGGCCATGCGGAAGTCAATGCCCTGGCCCAAGCGGGTGCCGCCGCCCACGGTGCCACCGTTTATGTTTCCTTAGAACCCTGCAGTCATCATGGCAAAACGCCGCCCTGTGCCGAGGCCCTGGTGCGAGCGGGTGTGGCTAAGGTTATCGGAGCCATGGAAGATCCCAATCCCAGCGTCAGCGGGCGGGGTTATCAGATATTGCAACAGGCGGGTATCGAGACCCAATCGGGCCTGCTGCAAGAGCAGGCGCAACAACTCAATCCCGGTTTTATCAAGCGTATGCAAACGGGCCTGCCCTGGGTCACGGTTAAATCCGCCATGAGCGTGGATGGCCGAACCGCCATGGCCGATGGAGAAAGTAAATGGATCACCGGCCCAGCGGCCAGGGCCGACGTGCAGCGCTACAGGGCGCGGGCGGAAGCCATTATCACCGGAGTTGAAACGGTTTTGGCAGATGACCCTTCCTTAACGGTGCGGCCAGAAATGTGGGCCCAAGAGTCATTGGATCCCAATGACCAAACTGTGTGGAGTTGGCCCAAAGGTTTTGAGCCCATTCAGCCGATCCGGGTGGTGCTGGACTCCCAATTGCGGACACCGTTGGATGCGAAAATATTGACGCAACCTGGACAGACCTGGATTGCCTGTTGTGAAAAGCAAGAGCAAAAGGCGAAACAATTGGAGGGGCGCGGTGCTCGGGTGTTACTGCTGCCTGCCGATAAAGAGGGACGGGTGGATTTGCTCGCCTTGCTAAAGCGATTGGCGGAGGCAGAAGTGAACGAGGTGTTGGTGGAAGCCGGCGCCGGTGTGGCCGGGGCCTTTGTTGAGCAAAAACAAGTGGACCAATGGGTTTGCTACATGGCGCCAAAATTAATGGGTTCCAGCGCAAAGCCGGTGCTGAACTTACCTTCTATCCAGTCCATGGATCAAGCGTTGGATCTGCACTTGTCCGATGTGAGGAAGGTGGGTAGGGATGTTCGTTTTACGTACTTGTGGGAAAACTAAACATGTTTACAGGCATCATTGAATCAGTGGGTACCATTGCACGAATGGAGCCCAAAGGCGGCGATATGCGCTTGCGTATCAGCACAGGCAAGCTCGATTTGGGCGATGTGAAGTTGGGCGACAGTATTGCAGTGAATGGCGTGTGCCTTACGGTGGTTAATTTGCCCGGCGACGGTTTTTGGGCCGACGTGTCATTGGAAACCCTGGCCCACACCAGTTTCAATCAGCTTAAAACCGGATCACCGGTAAATCTTGAAAAAGCCTTAACACCCCAGACCCGCTTGGGTGGGCATTTGGTTTCTGGCCATGTGGACGGCTTGGGTGAAGTGGTGTCCCGTCACGAGGATGGTCGTTCCATTCATTTCAAAATTAAAGCGCCGGACGACTTGGCAAAGTATATCGCCCACAAAGGTTCTATTTGTGTGGATGGCATCAGCCTCACGGTGAATGCGGTAAGTGGTGCCATATTCGATTTGAACATTGTTCCCCATACCGCCGACGAAACCTGCGTGGGTCAGTGGCAAAGCGGGGTAAAAGTGAATCTGGAAGTGGATGTGATTGCCCGTTATCTGGAGCGTTTATTAATGGGAGATAAAGCCGCCGATCCCACTCAGAGCGGTGGCGTCACCATGGGCTTTTTGGCAGAGAATGGTTTTTTATAAAGGCACGACATTATGCAATTGAATACAGTTGAAGAGCTGATTGAAGATATTCGCCATGGGAAAATGGTGATTCTTATGGACGATGAAGATCGAGAAAACGAAGGTGATCTTGTGATGGCGTCGTCCATGGTGCGGCCAGAAGATGTGAACTTTATGATTAAGTTTGCTCGCGGCCTGGTATGTCAGACCATGACCCGGGAGCGTTGTCAGCAGCTGGATTTGCCGTTGATGGTGTCTGGAGCCAATGGGTCCCAATTTGGTACCAACTTTACCTTGTCCATCGAAGCGGCGGAAGGGGTAACTACGGGGATTTCAGCAGCAGACCGAGCACGCACGGTGCAAGCGGCGGTGGCCCGTGATGCAAAACCTTCGGATATCGTACAGCCAGGACACGTGTTTCCCATTATGGCTCAGCCTGGAGGGGTGCTACGTCGAGCCGGTCACACGGAAGCCGGTTGCGATCTTGCCCGCTTAGCGGGATTAGAGCCCAGTTCTGTGATTGTAGAAATCATCAATGAAGATGGCACCATGGCGCGACGGCCAGACCTGGAGAAGTTCGCTCAAGAACATGGTCTAAAGATCGGTACAATAGCGGATCTTATTCATTACCGCACCGTTAATGAGCGCACAGTGGAGCAGGTTCGACGCGAAGCTTTCCAGACCGTGTATGGCGAATTCGATTTGGTATTGTTTCGGGACTTGATTGATGGCCAAAGCCATATCGCTTTGGTGAAAGGCGATGTAACCCAGGTTGAAGCACCCTATGTTCGTGTTCACGTGGCAGATCCATTGCGGGATTTGTTGCATGCGGTAAAACAAAAATCCAGTGGATGGAGTCTCACTAAATCGTTGCAGTATTTGGGTGATAGCACAGATCCCGGTGTGCTGCTTCTGCTTGGTGACTCCTTTGAAAAGCACAATATAGACGATTTGGTGGACAGCTTTGTCACCGGCAAACAATCGGCTCGGCCCACCACCGGTGACGGTACGGGTATCTACCGTACCATTGGTACAGGGTCGCAGATTCTTCGGGATTTAGGATTAAGCAAAATGCGGTTGCTCAGTTCACCCATGCGTTTCAATGCACTCTCCGGTTTTGATCTGGAGATTGTGGAATACGTTGAAAGTGACACCAACAGCTGACCAGCAACTGACCAACAAACGAATAGTTAAATTGAATAAGGGTTAGATACATGAATAATGTGACAGTAGTGGAAGGTAATTTTCAAGAAACCGATGCTAAATTTTCCATCGTAGTGGCTCGTTTTAACAGCTTTGTGGTGGAAAGTCTGTTGAGCGGTGCTATTGATGCGCTGGTGCGTCACGGTGTGCCAGAGAGCAACATTGAAGTGATTCGGGTGCCCGGTGCTTTTGAACTGCCGTTAGCGGTGAAAAGTGTGGCTGAAAAGCGTAACCCCGATGCCATTATCGCCCTGGGTGCCGTTATTCGTGGTGGAACGCCTCACTTTGATTATGTGGCCGGCGAATGCACCAAGGGTGTGGCCAGTGTTATGTTGGAGAGTAACTTACCTGTGTCTTTCGGCGTGCTCACTACCGACACCATCGAGCAAGCCATTGAACGCTCTGGTACCAAAGCCGGTAACAAGGGTGCCGAAGCTGCCATAGGCGCTTTGGAAATGGTTAGCCTACTTCGTAACTTGTAAGAGCCAGTCACAATCCATGAGCACAACAGCGAAAAAGCCTTCTCCCGCAGCGCGCCGAAAAGCTCGGCGTTTTGCTGTACAAGCCCTGTATCAATGGCAGATGACCGGTGCCAATCTCGGCGAGATTGAAACCCAGTTTCGCGTGGATAACGATATGCGGAAGACTGACGTTGAGTACTTTCACGAATTACTTCACGAGATACCCAAGTGCCTCAATGAATTGGATGAAACCTACAAGGGATTGCTGGATCGAGAGATAAAAGAACTCGATCGTGTGGAGTTGGCCATACTTCGGATTGGAACCTACGAGCTGTCCAAGCGGATTGATATTCCATTCAAAGTCGCCATCAACGAAGGCATAGAGTTGGCCAAGTACTTTGGTGCTACCGAAAGCCACAAGTATGTGAACGGCGTGCTGGATAAGGTGGCACAGCGTATGCGCGTGGCGGAACTTAAAGCCAACCCACCGGAAGATAGCTAAGGGCCCAGTGCAAGATGGGAGAATTCGAACTCATCGATGCCCATTTTAAGAAATTGGGGCGCTCCAATGGGCATGCAGTGGACCTGGGGATCGGAGATGACTGTGCCCTTGTTTCTGTACCCCCATCGCAACAATTGGCCCTGTCCAGTGATACCTTAATCGAAGACGTTCACTTCATAAAAGGGTCACCTCCAGAAGATATTGGTTATCGAGCCTTGGCGGTGAATTTAAGTGACCTGGCCGCCATGGGGGCTAAGCCTGCCTGGTTTACCCTGTGCTTGAGTTTACCCAATGCCGATGAAAAGTGGGTGGCAAGTTTTTGCAGTGGTATGCATCAGCTATGTCGTGAATTCGATGTGGCCCTGATTGGAGGTGATACCACTTCCGGTTCGCAACTTACCATTACCATACAGGTTTTTGGCTTGGTGGATCGGGGTTTGGCTCTTACCCGGCAGGGCGCCCGTGAAGGCGACCATATTTATGTATCAGGAAGAGTGGGCGAAGCGGGATTGGGTTTGATGCTCTCTAAGGAGACCCAGCCAGGTGACGCCATGGACTCTGATCTGCAGACGGCTGTGACTCGATTTCAGCGGCCTGAGCCCCGGGTTAATTTGGGCTTGCGGCTTTCCGGTATGGCATCGTCCTGTATTGATGTTTCCGATGGCCTGTTAGCGGATTTGAACCACATTCTGGAGTCAAGCTCCGTGGGTGCAGAGTTGAATCTGGAAGCCATTCCTTTAGCCTCCAGCCTGTTCAACGAAAACTCCACCCGCCATTTACCCAAGTCACTTGCGGATGCCAACCATGACCAGCGTCGGATGTGGGCGTTAGGCGCGGGAGATGACTATGAACTTTGTTTCACGGCTTCACCTGACCACGCTGAAGAAATACAATCCATTGCCAATTCATTAGAGCTGCCCATAGCCCGTATTGGTCGTGTTATAGCGGGGCAGGGCATGATTGAAAACCATGGCCAGCGCCGGCCCATTGATCCTAGAGGTTACCAACATTTCTAAAAATATCCCCGTTCCCCGTTCAGCTTTCCGCAATCCTATCCATTTTCTGGCCATTGGCTTGGGCAGTGGAGCGGCCCCCAAAGCTCCAGGTACCTGGGGCACGGTGGCGGGTTTGCTAATCTATTTGCCCATGTCCCTGTGCAGTACGGCTGTGTATGCCGGGCTGGTTTTGGTGGCCGCCTTAGTGGGCGTGTACTTATGCGGTAAGACTTCACGCGATTGGGGAGTGCATGATCATGGTGCCATTGTTTGGGATGAGTTCGTGGGATTATGGATCACGTTATTTATGATTCCCTTTACCTGGTATTGGTTACTGCTGGGGTTTGTTTTGTTTCGTCTGTTTGATATCTGGAAACCTTGGCCCATATCCTGGCTTGATCGCCACGTTCATGGCGGTTTGGGTATCATGGTGGATGATATTATTGCGGGTGTATTTGCCTGGGTGGTGTTGTTTGGGGTGGTGACCTTAGCCGCTGGTTACGGCATCTAAGAATTGTTTATAGGCGGTGGCGGTTTCCTTTGCCGATTCAAGTTGAGGGTAATGGCCGGTTTTGCTTAATGAGATCAGCATGAGTGGTGCCCCCACCACTTCCTTGTAGCGCTTCACCATATGGGCACCGGATATGGGGTCCACCGCGCCATTGATTAAACCGATGGGTACCTTACTATTTTGCAGTGCGCCAACCCAGCGCTCGCGATGCTGTCGTCTCTCTCCCATATAGTCGATGAGTTCGTGTAGTGTCCGGCGTCCATTATTAAAATTAATTACTTCCCAGAAGCCTTCGATCAGCTCTTCCTGCGGCTGAGTGGATGGGCCAAAGATATCGGCCATGTTTTTCCGCAGGCTATTTTTATTGATGAGTTTTGTCAGCTGGCCACCCAATGGAGACGCTAGCAAACGTTGTATTAACTTGGGTCGATGGGTTTCCGGAAACAGTCCGCCATTAAGCAGGCATAATGATTGCCATTCAATTTGGTCTAGCTCGTTCTGTCTAGCCAGCAATTCCTGGGCAACGGTATCACCATAGTCATGGGCCATCACATGGAAAGTTTTTAACCCCAGTTTTTTCACCAGCGCTTCCACTATATCCGCTTGTTCGGCAATGGAGTACTGATAGGGATAGGGTTTGTCGGAAAAACCAAATCCCAGCAGGTCCAAGGTAACAAGGCGAAACTCGTGATCCATGAGATGCCAGATTTGCTCCCAGTCCCAGCTTGAAGTGGGGTACCCGTGTAGAAACAATACGCAGGGCAAGTGAGATTTGTCTTTCTGGGTGCCGTTATCCACGTAAAATATATTGTGGCCACAAAGGCGTATTGAATATCCAGCCAGTTTCCACTGTCGCGCAGTGTAGATCATTGCCTGTTTCCTTTTTGTTTTAAGGCGCTTTAGGTTATGGAGATAATTTAGTCATTTGTCAAATGGCCTTAGTCAATTTATCTGCCAAATCTTTGTCCACTGGTTTTTTATACATTAGGGGGTATCTGCCACGTTTTTGGCCGGACTTGCGAGGGTCTTTTGGCAAGGGATCGGGTATGATTGGCCAGAACAAAAATAAGGAGTTGATACGTGAGCCATTCAGCCGAAACCATAACCTTACATGACGCCATCCACCAACGCCGCTCTGTCCGAGGCTATCTGGATAAAGAAGTGCCCCAGGACACGCTCAACGCCATATTTGAATTGGCCCAAAGAGCACCTTCCAACTGTAATATTCAGCCTTGGTATGTGTATGTTGCTTCAGGAGATTTAAAAAACCACTTGCGTGACCAGATGGTGGAAAAGGTCACTACTGGCGTGCCTTTCAATTCCGATTACGAGTATCCCGAAACCTTCTCCGGCGACTACCGCGCCAGACAGGTGGATTGCGCCATGAAACTCTATGACAACATGGGCATTGAGCGCACAGACAAGCCCGGTAGAACACGGGCGTTATTACGTAACTTTGAAATGTTTGATGCGCCCCATGTGGTGTTCATTGGCATGGACAAAGAATTTGGTGCCTCGGTAGCAATTGACGTGGGCATGTATATTCAAAATCTTATGCTGGCCATGACCGCCCATGGTGTGGCTTGCTGTCCCCAGGGAACCATGCGTTACTATCCCGACCTGGTACGGGAGGCCTTTGATATCGATAACAGCATTAATATTCTGTTAGGGATCACTTTTGGTTATGAAGATACTGCCGTGGCAGCCAATAAAACAGTGATTGATCGAGATCCCGTTGATGCGTTCGTAAAATTTAAGCGTTAGGGAGTCAGGATAAACAGATATGGCAGTAGAGGAATGTATTGTTCACCAGATTAGCCGAAATCAAATGGACAGCGGGGCTAATGTAAATTGTCGTGATGAGTCGTTGGAACTTAATGACTCTGTACAGTTGATGCTAAATGAGGCACGTCATCTTTTTAATACCAAAACCGCAAAGTGCTATGGCCAGTTTGATCCTGATCGGCAGGATAACCCCGTACCCGGGTTGCTACAGGATTACGATAAAGGCAGCCTGTCTTTGGCCAGCCTGAGCCAGAAGATGGTAGAGCATTTTCGTTTGCTGTTGGAACAAACTGAATCCATATGTTCTGGCCATTTGCTTTTTTGGAAAGAAGATACGGTGGACGCCAGTTGGTTTTATATGGCGCTGTTTCCACTGCAAACTGGATTGGTGGTAACCAGTCATCTTGAAGTAGAACAAACGGAATACGTGGATCTCTCTCGCTTGGGGTTTGGCTGCCGCATCAATTTGGATCAATGGCGGGATAAACTGTCGGAGAAATATCTTACTCTTTCTAAAATTCGCGGCGATCAACCCCTAATGGATGTGCTTAAACAATGGGTGAGTTTTACCGATACGGTGAATGTGTCTGAAGAAACCAGTGAGTTTCTTAACATTGTGGATGCTTATGCAGACAACTTACCGGAAGAAGAAGCACCTGCCTATCGCGAAAAGGTGGTTCAATATTGCATGGATCAAGATAAAGTGGGGGAACCCGTGGTGTATAAGGAGCTGTCTTACTATTTAGACGAACATCAGCCCCAACACTTTGAACAGTTTGTTGAAGAGCAACAAGAAACGCCCAAACCAGAGCTGATTCCCGATAGGGCGCAGTTACGAAAATACGTGCGTTTTAGCGGGCGCAGTAAAGAAGTGAGTATTCAGTTTGCTGCCACCCTGCTGGGGGAGCAAGTGGAATACGATGCGGATAATGAAAGGCTGGTATTCAAACAGCTGCCTAAACCGTTGTTATCACAACTAAAAAAACACCGGGCTAATTGAAGCCAGAATTCCTGCAAACAATTCCATGGTATTGTGTTAATCACTTTGTAATATGGGGGTTGCGATTTGTAAACGTGACCCTCCATCAGCTTTTTCCCGTAGCAAATTTTAACCCAGCGGCTTGTGTCTCTGGTTTATAATTAATCTCGTTTGCTCGCCACAGTTTGCCCATTGTGATCGGTGTGATTTGCGTGCTATTTGTTTGGGTGAGTAGCGTAGGTATCTGAAAGTTAAACGGGAAGAGGGATAATGAAAAACTGGGGGAAGGGAATTAGAAACGGCTTCTACTTATTGGTGGGGCTATGGGGGCTAAGTGGATTCGTTGAAGCGGGCCCTCAGGTGCGGGTAGAAGGGCTGTTTAAAGGCGCAGCGGTTCTTAATGTTGATGGTCAGCAGGTGATGCTGAAGAATGGTAAATCTCATGGTTCTGGCGTTAAGCTGATTAGCGCCACTTCGCGTCAGGCGGTGGTGGAAGTGGATGGTAAACAACATACCATGGGTTTGCATATGGCTATCGGGGGTAGCTATCAGCAGACCAGCTTGACTCAGGTGGTGATTAAGAAAAACGATCGAAATCAATATAAAGTCAACGGCAGTTTAAACGGCATGCCGGTCACCTTTTTGGTGGATACCGGGGCCACCGCCGTTGCCATGAACGAAATGGAAGCACGTCGATTGGGCTTGCTGTACAAACTCCAGGGGACTGAGTCCAAGGTTCATACTGCCAGCGGCATCGCCAATAGTTGGTACGTCAAGTTGGATGAGGTCAAAGTGGGTGAGATTGCAATCAAGAATGTGGGCGCCGTGGTAGTAGAAGGCACCCATCCCACGGACGTGTTACTGGGTATGACCTATTTGGATTATGTAAAAATTCAAGAAGACAACAGTGTTTTGATGTTAGAGAAGAAATTCTGATTTAATAGCGGTTCTCGACCCATAATCTGGAACCGCTTTCATGTCTGCAATTGTTCAATCCAATCCTACAAGAAAAATCCTTATCGCCAATCGCGGTGAAATCGCTGCTCGCATTGTACGCACTCTGGCTGAACTTGGCTGGTGCTCTGTGGTGGTGTACGCCGAGGATGATCGGGAGTCTTTAGCTGTACTGCAGGCCGATGTGTCTGTGCCTTTAACCGTTATTGGTCCCGCCGGTTATTTGGATATGGACGAGTTGATTTCCGTAGCGAAACGAGAGCGCTGCGATGCCATTCACCCGGGTTACGGTTTTCTCAGTGAAAGCGCAGAGTTTGCTCGCCGCTGTGCCAGTCACAATATGGTATTTATAGGACCGGAAGCGTCCACCCTGGAATTATTGGGAAACAAAGCTGAAGCCCGAGCCCTGGCTCAGAACCTGGGGGTGCCCATATTGGAAGGAATTGACACGCCAGTGGATCTCAATCAGGCGCTCAACTTCTTTGATGGCTTGCCTAACGGAAGTGCCATGGTGATAAAAGCCATTTCCGGTGGTGGTGGTCGCGGCATGCGGGTAGTAACGGATCGCGCACAAGTGCAAGAGGCGTTCACCCGATGCCAATCGGAGGCGTTAACGGCGTTTGCCGATGATCGGGTTTATGTGGAACGCTGGGCGCCCCAGGCTCGTCACGTGGAAGTGCAGATTGTGGGCGACGGTGAACGGGTGGTTCATCTGTTTGAGCGGGAATGTACTCTGCAGCGCAATCATCAAAAGTTGGTGGAGTATGCTCCCAGCCCCAGTATCGATTCAGAGTTAAGGCAAAAACTGTGTCAGGCCGCCATATCCATGGCGTCCCATGTGAATTACATTGGGCTTGGCACCTTCGAATTTCTGCTGTTCGAAAGTGCAAGTGACAGCGAAAGTGAAGGCCAAGTACAAGAAAAGGCGCAGCTTGAATTTGTTTTTATTGAGGCAAACCCACGAATTCAAGTGGAACACACCGTCACTGAAGAGTTACTGGGCTTGGACCTGGTTCAATTGCAACTGCTATTGCATCCCCAATTAAACACCGGTATCAGCTTGCGACAATTGCCTCTTGATCAATTGCCCTGTCCCCAGGGTTATGCGCTACAAGCCCGAATAAATGCTGAAACCATCCTACCGGACGCAACGGTGAAACCTTCCGCCGGTACTCTCACCAGCTTTGATGCTCCCAACGGCAATGGTGTTCGGGTGGATACCTACGTTTACGGCGGCTACAGCACCAGCCCCCGATATGATTCCCTGCTGGCAAAATTAGTGGTGCGCGGGTTAACTGCCGATTTCCCCGCTATTCTGCGCAAAGCGTTACTGGCATTAAAGGGCTTTCGCATTGAAGGGATCGCCACCAATTTGGATTTCTTGCAAGCCTTGCTGAAGCATCCGGAAGTGCAAAACAATCAATTTCATACCGGCTTTATCCAGCAGCATTTGGATTCACTCTTAACCCAGAAAGGCGAGCATATATTGCCCGCCACTCAAGAACAGTCGCACTTTGAAACCTCGTTTCAGGTTCAGTCCGAGTCCGCGGTTCTGGCACCCTTGGCAGGTACGGTTCGAACGCTGTCGGTTACGCCGGGGCAACGGGTGGAGAAAGGCGATGAGTTATTGGTGTTGGATGCCATGAAAATGGAGCATGTGATTTCGGCACCGGGGAATGGTCGAGTTGAGGCTTTGTACTGTGGGGAAGGCGACGCAATTGCAGAAGGCCAGCCTTTGTTGGAATTTATCGTGGATGGGGAGCAAGCCGAAGTTGAATCACAGCAACAGATTCAGGACTTGGATTTCATAAGAGCCGATCTGGAACAAGTGAATCAGCGCCACGGTTATGGCTTTGATGAAAACCGCCCAGATGCTGTGGCCAAACGCCGTGCCACCGGACAACGTACCGCTCGGGAAAATATTGAGGATCTTTGTGACAAAGACAGTTTTGTGGAATACGGATCGTTGGTGGTAGCCGCACAGCGTCGACGCCGAACATTGCAGGATCTTATGGAGAAAACCCCAGGAGATGGCATGGTAACGGGATTGGCCACGGTGAATGCTGAACAGTTTGGTGCTGAAGCGTCCCGTTGTGTGGTGATGAGTTACGATTACACGGTGCTGGCGGGTACCCAGGGAATACAAAATCATCATAAAAAAGACCGCATGTTTGAATTGGCAAAACAAATGAAGTTGCCCCTGGTTCTGTTTAGCGAAGGCGGTGGTGGTCGACCTGGTGATACTGACAGTCTGGGTTCGTCCGCCAGTCTTGATTGCTTGGCCTTTCTTTATTTTGCGCGGTTATCGGGCCTGGTGCCCCTGGTGGGTATTGCTTCCGGGCGCAATTTTGCCGGTAATGCGGCGTTGCTGGGCTGTTGCGATGTGGTGATTGCCACCCAGAACGCCAACATCGGTATGGGTGGCCCAGCCATGATCGAAGGCGGTGGTCTGGGCAGTTACACCCCTGAGCAGGTGGGGCCCAGCTCAGTACAGGCCAATAACGGTGTGATCGATGTTTTGGTGGAGGATGAAGCGGCTGCGGTAACCGTTGCCAAACAGTACCTGTCCTATTTTCAGGGCGAGCTTACATCCTGGGAGGTAGCCGATCAGCGCTTGTTGCGGAGTTTGATTCCGGAAAATCGGTTACGGGTTTATAACGTGCGTGACGTAATTGACACCATGATGGACTGCGGAACAGTTTTGGAGCTGCGCAGGGGTTTTGGTAAGGGCATGATAACCGCATTGGCGCGTATTGAAGGTAAAGCCGTTGGCGTTGTCGCGAATAACCCCATGCACTTGTCCGGCGCTATAGATTCAGATAATGCCGATAAAGCGGCGCGTTTTATGCAACTGTGTGATGCCTATGATGTGCCCATTGTTTTCTTGTGCGACACCCCTGGCATTATGGTGGGACCGGAAGTGGAAAAAACCGCATTGGTGAAACACGCGGCCCGTATGTTTGTTACAGCGGCCAGCCTTAGCGTGCCGTTTTTCACCATTGTATTACGTAAAGCTTACGGCCTAGGCGCCATGACCATGGCAGGGGGAACCTTGAAAGCCCCCGTGTTCACCGTGTCCTGGCCCACGGGGGAATTTGGTGCAATGGGTTTGGAAGGCGCAGTTAAGCTTGGGTTCCGCAAAGAATTGGAAGCAGAGACCGACCCGGACAAGAAACAGCAATTATTTGATAGCATGGTGGCGGATATGTATGAGCGCGGCAAAGCGGTCAATACAGCCACCTTCTTTGAATTTGACGACGTTATCGATCCCGTGGATTCCCGTAAGTGGTTGCTGGCAGGTCTTGAAGCCGCACCCGAGGTAATGGAGTCTCCGACCCTGGGGAAAAAACGACCCTGTATCGATACCTGGTAAGAAGAGGCGCTGGATGTTGGAATCACCTGTGCAGTGGGCACTGTTGTTGGGATTATTAAGTGCGGCCTCCTTGCCCCTTGGGGCTCTGGTGGGCGTTTGGTGGCGTCCGTCCAATCGGGTGATGGCTTTCTTGCTTGCCTTTGGCGGTGGTGCGTTGTTGGCGGCGTTGACCATTGAGCTGATGGCTCCGGGTATCGAAAAAGGCTTGTTCAATTCCATTGCCTTGGGGGCGGTAATTGGCGGATTATTGTTTAAAGTTCTGGACTACTGGGTAAACCAAAAAGGCGGCTATTTACGCAAACCTTCCACTGCGATCAATTTCTGGAGCCGGCAAACCCGGCAAAAAACCCGCAGCATTCTTGCCAAAATGCGGCGCTTGGACAGCCTCAAGACACTCTCTACCCATTCAATGGATAAGCTGGCCAGCATAACATCCGTTCGTGAGTACCCGGCTGGTGCCTATCTTTATCGAGCCGGAGATCATCCCGCGTTTATCTACGTCATTGAAGCCGGCTCAGTGGAACTGAGCGACCCCAGTGATGGCGGACGGGTTTTCGAAACCTTGCAACCCAGTGATGTGTTTGGGCGCTTGAGCTTTTATACCGGATTGCACCGCAAAACTGAGGCTCGGATAAAAACACCAGTGAAATTACTGTGCTTGCCTCGACACGCCTTCTTTGATCTTTTGCCTCACTCCGAAGAGCTTCGAGAGCATGTGGTGGAGCAACTACAGAACGAAGAGGTGAAACGCTATCTGCAAGTGCGTCACGCCATAGAGCCCCACGCTGTTGAAACCTGGGTGGCGCAAGCCACAGAGCAAGTGTTGGCAAGTGGTGTGCTGACTCCGCCGTTGATACCGGGGCCGGAATTGCAAAGTTTACCGGAGCTGCTGGCTAAGGAAACCCGAATGGGATTTTTTAGTGGCCTGTCGCAACCGGTGCGACAACAAATTGCTTTGCGCATGGCGAACAACACCTACCCAGAAGGGTTTGTGTTTTTTAATCGGGGTGATCTGGCGGATCGCTGTTATCTATTGCGTCAAGGGAAAGTGTCCCTGGTGGATGTTCATAATCAGAGCAGAGATCCCATGGTGGTGAACGAAGGCGAGTTGTTTGGTGCGTTTTCTTTCCTCACCGCCGGGCCACATACCATGACTGCCATCGGCCATGAAGAAACTCAGGTATCCGAATTGCGCAGTGAGGATTTTCAGGAGCTTTGGCTGGAATCCACTGAGGTGCGTCACCAGCTTAGTGCTTTGCTGAAAAAGCATGAGGTGGAAGAATACCTCACGCAACATCAGCAGGTTTCCCCAAAAAGAGCCGGGCTCTGGTTAGACAAAGCGGCTAAAAGCATGGCGGTGGGAGAGCACTTTCCTTCTATCGGAGAAATTGTGCGCACGGTGGCCACCCAAAATGGTGCTCCCATGGCGGTATTTTTGGGTATTTTGTTGGATGGTATCCCGGAATCCCTGGTGATTGGTTCTGATATTTTGGTGAGTGAGCACATCAGCTGGTCATTAATTGGTGGTTTGTTTTTATCCAATTTTCCTGAGGCACTGTCCAGTTCCGCCGGCATGAAGGATCAGGGTTTTGGTAGTGCTAGAGTGGTAATGATGTGGGCAGGTTTGATGGTGATGACTGGGGTTGGGGCTGCGCTGGGGGTGTCCATGCTGGAAGGGGTATCTCCAGAATGGTTGGCCCTAATCAAGGGCGTCGCCGCAGGTGCCATGTTGACAATGATTGCTGAAACCATGCTGCCCGAGGCTTACCATAATGGCGGTGGTGTGGTTGGGTTGTCCACTTTAGCCGGGTTTCTAGCCGCCGTCCTGGTCAACCAGGTTTGATTGGATTTTAAGTTTCAGCTGTTCTGAAAATTGCTGTAACTTTTGGGTGTTGTCCGGTCCCAAGCGCCAGAAAAACTTTTCCAGATCGCTGGCGTTTTCCAGTTCTGGGTCAATGTACTTATAAAATACCGAAGGCTGTTCCAGCTTGGCATTGGTGGCGGCATCGGCATCAATTGCCATAACCTGATCCAGGGCGCCGAGCAAAGTTTGCTCGAAACTCCCCCCCTGACCCAGTTCTCCGTAGGCTGTCTCCAACAGGGGTGACCAGGCGGAGTAGTAGCGGAACAACAGATCCACATCCACACTCAACAAGGCATTAATTAAGATTTCTCCCCTGGAGTAATTGGAGGCGCTAAGGCGTTTGTGACCGTCAGCCGTAGACACCTGGAATGGCTTCGATGGGAAATTGAGGGGTAAGTTTTTTATGGGCATGTTGCCTTGGCCAAAACTATTCACCAGAAAAACCCATTTTCGTATCTGTTCTTCCGGGGTGAGCCAGGCTACCAGCTGCTGCGACAGTTGTTTTGCCCCTTTTTTCACCGCTTTGTCGCTGTTCTCCAAGGATTTGGGTGGCTGGGATTTTAGCGGCTCCTGGGGTGGGGAGGGCGGGTGGTCGGATTCTTGCTTTGTTGGTGCCGGTAGGGCCGTGGCCACAGGTTCGAGCGCTTCCACCTCGGCGTTTTCTTGAGTCTGCTCGGCCTCCACCTGGGGCGCTGTAGCTACCGTAGGGGTTTTTGGATTGGAACTGGTATAAATATAGGCACCGACCCCAACAATGGCAGCAATCGCCAACACGCCGAATATCCTATTTTTATTCATATTTACTCCAAATTGGGGCTTGCTAGTTCGTGTGCGTTGGATAGTATCTGACTTGGCGGGCGCCTGTCTATGTGGCTATTTAGGAATACCTATTAGTAATATAGGCACAATCAATTTTAATTATCGCTCCAGCCTGCCTAGTATAGCTCCATCAGCTTTTAAACAACGAAGTCCTTAGGAGGAAATAAAATGTCGCTGATCAACACCGAAATTAAGCCATTCAAAGCCACTGCTTTCAAAAATGGTGAGTTTATTGATGTTTCCGATGCTGACTTGAAAGGCAAGTGGTCTGTAGTTTGTTTTTACCCTGCAGATTTCACTTTCGTATGCCCCACGGAATTGGGTGACTTGGCTGATCACTACGCTCAGCTGCAGGAAATGGGTGTAGAGGTTTACTCAGTATCTACCGACACTCACTTCACTCATAAAGCATGGCATGATGCTTCTGACACCATCAAGAAAATCCAGTACACCATGATCGGTGATCCAACTGGCGCTATTTCTCGTAACTTTGATGTAATGATTGAAGAAGACGGTTTGGCACTGCGTGGCACTTTCGTAATTAACCCTGAAGGTGTTATCAAGGTTGCTGAGATTCACGACCTGGGTATTGGCCGATCGGCTAAAGAATTGGTACGTAAGGTTCAAGCTGCTCAGTATGTGGCAAGCCATGACGGTGAAGTTTGCCCTGCTTCCTGGCAGCCAGGTGAAGAAACTTTGGCTCCTTCTCTAGACCTGGTTGGCAAAATCTAAGCTAGCCCCCATTGGTTTATTGAAGCAAAGTTCGACATCTAAGTTCGACCTTTAAAGGGAGGTTCGCCTCCCTTTTATTTGGCCAAAAAACCGTATTTTTCACCGTTTTCATTCCGATTTGATCCCATTTTTCCAGTGAATAGGAGAGAAAGATGTTAGATGCAAATATTAAGGCCCAGTTGCAATCCTATTTAGCGAAAGTAACTCAGCCCATAGAAATTGTGGCGTCGGTGGATTCCGGTGCAAAGTCTTTAGAAATGTCAGAAATGCTCAAGGAGATTTCTGAGTTAACCGATAAAATTACGGTCAAGGAAAGTCGCGATGACGATTTTCGTAAGCCGTCTTTTAGCCTTAATCGTCCTGGCGGAGATATATCCATCCGTTTTGCCGGCATTCCCATGGGGCACGAATTCAGCTCTTTGGTTTTAGCGTTGTTGCAAGTGGGCGGGCACCCTTCCAAAACCGAAGCGGAAGTATTAGAGCAGATAGCTCAGTTGGAAGGCGACATGGTGTTTGAAACCTACATCTCGCTATCCTGTCAGAATTGTCCGGAAGTGGTCCAATCACTGAACCTGATGGCGGCAATTAATCCCAATATAAAACACACCATGGTGGATGGCGCTTTGTTCCAGGAAGAAGTGGAGTCCCGCAATATCATGGGCGTGCCTTGTGTATTGCTGAACGGCGAGGTATTTGGTCAGGGCCGAATGACCGTGACGGATATTTTAGCCAAACTGGATACAGGGTCCGTCGAGAAGCAAGCGCAGCTGCTTAACGAGAAAGACCCCTATGACATGCTTATTGTCGGTGGTGGTCCCGCAGCGGCTTCTGCTGCCATATATGCTGCCCGCAAAGGCATTCGTACTGGCATCGTTGCCGATCGTTTTGGTGGTCAGGTGTTGGATACCATGGCTATTGAGAACTTTATTTCCGTGGCAGAAACAGAAGGGCCAAAACTGGTTGCCCAGCTGGAGCAGCACGTTAAACAATATGACGTGGACGTTATGACCGGGCAAACGGCTTCGGCACTGGTGCCGGGAAAACAAGCCCAGGTGGAATTGGAAAGCGGTGCCGTTTTGAAAGCAAAATCGGTGTTGGTTGCCACCGGTGCTCGATGGCGTGAAATGAATGTGCCCGGTGAGCAGGAGTATCGCGGCAAGGGTGTTGCCTACTGCCCACACTGTGACGGCCCCTTGTTTAAAGGTAAGCGAGTTGCGGTAATCGGTGGCGGTAATTCCGGCGTAGAAGCGGCCATTGATCTAGCCGGTATTGTGTCCCACGTGACTTTGATTGAATTTGATGCGCAGCTGCGGGCCGACGCGGTGTTGCAGAAAAAGCTCAACAGTCTTAGCAATGTCACCACCATTGTCTCTGCCTTGACAACGGAAGTGCTGGGTACAAACGGAAAAGTGAGCGGGCTAATCTATGAAGATCGTACCACTTCTGAAAAGCACACAGTGGAGCTGGAAGGCATTTTTGTTCAGATCGGTCTGGTACCCAATACCGACTGGTTAAAAGGAACTGTGAACCTTTCTCCACGGGGCGAAGTTGAAATCGATGATCGAGGACAAACTTCGGTGACCGGAGTGTTTGCAGCAGGTGACGTGACCACGGTTCCTTACAAGCAGATCATTATCGCCACCGGTGAAGGTGCAAAAGCATCCCTGGCTGCATTTGACTACTTGATTCGTTCTTCCGTGGAAGATGAGGCTGAACCTGAAGCGGGTGAGAAGGTGGCCAGCGCTTAGAGTGTTCTTTTGTGTAGCAACCCCTGACGTTTCCATCTGGCGGAAACGTCAGGGATATTGCGATGCTTAGCTAACATTTAAATTGGCGGGGTTTTGCTCCATTGCCGCCAGTCTTCCCCTAATGGAACGTTCAATACCTTTGGCGTTTAGGCCGCATTGGTCCAGCATTTCGTCAGGTTTGCCGTGCTCAATGTACTGGTCTTGAATACCCAGATTGAGCACAGGCATAACCACGTTATTTTCCGCCAACAATTCATTAATGGCTGATCCCGCTCCCCCCATTATTGCGTTTTCTTCCACTGTAACCACTAGGTCGTGGCTTTCTGCCAGTTGCAAAATCAGGTCCGCGTCCAGTGGTTTAACAAAGCGCATATCTGCCAGGGTGGCGTCCAGTTTGTCTGCCACTTGCTTGCAGGGGGAAACCAGTGTTCCGAAGGCTAAAATGGCAACGGTCTTTCCCGTTTTCAGCAGCTGACCTTTACCGATGGGAATGGAATACATTTCTTGTTCAATCTCGACTCCGCAGCCGGTCCCCCGGGGATATCGCACTGCGGCTGGCCCAGGGTACTGGTAGGCGGTGTACAGCATTTGGCGGCATTGGTTTTCATCCGCTGGTGCCATAACAACCATATTGGGAATACAACGAAGGAAGCTCAGGTCGTAGGCCCCCGCGTGGGTGGGACCGTCTTCGCCAACCAGACCCGCTCGATCAATGCCGAAGGTAACATCCAGGTTCTGTAACGCTACGTCATGGATGAGCTGGTCATAGGCCCGTTGCAGAAAGGTTGAGTAGATGGCCACCACGGGTTTTTGTCCTTCGCAGGCGAACCCCGCTCCCAAAGTGACTGCGTGCTGTTCCGCTATGGCCACATCGTGGTATTGGTCCGGAAAACGCTGGGAGAATTCAACCATGCCGGAACCTTCTCTCATGGCGGGGGTGATGGCCACCAGGCGGGAATCCTGCTCCGCCATGTCACACAACCATTGACCGAAAACCGCGCTGTATTTAGGCGGTTTAGGCTGAGAATTTTCTGCGGTTTTTACCGGAGGATTGGGCTCCAGCTTGGTCAGGGCGTGATAACCGATTGGGTCTTTTTCAGCGGGTTCGTAGCCTCGGCCCTTTTGCGTTATGACGTGGAGCAGATGTGGTCCTGGAATATCACGTAACTTTGCCAGGTAGGTAATCAGCTTTTCCAGGTTGTGGCCGTCAATGGGACCGATGTAGTTGAAGCCAAGTTCTTCAAACAAGGTACCCGGAGACACCATCCCCTTCATGTGCTCTTCAGTACGACGCACAAATTCCATGGTGCTGGGCATGTTTTCCAGAACCTTTTTGCCCCCTTCCCGCAGGGAATTGTAGGTTCGGCTGGCCCAGACACGGGACAGGTAATTGGATAGCCCACCTACGTTTTCCGAAATGGACATCTCATTGTCATTAAGCACCACAATCATATTGGCTTTGCAGTGGCTGGCATGGTTTAAGGCTTCGAATGCCATACCCGCAGTCATGGCGCCATCGCCTATGATGGCCACATTTTGATTTGGGTTGCCACGCATTTTGTTGGCCAGGGCCATGCCCAGTGCGGCACTGATGGAGGTGCTGGAGTGTCCCACCCCAAAGGTATCGTATTCGCTTTCATCACGCTTTGGGAAAGCAGTTAGGCCGCCCCGCTGTCTCAAACTGGTCATTTGCTCCCGGCGACCCGTGAGGATTTTGTGGGGGTAGCTCTGATGCCCTACATCCCACACCAGGTTGTCTTCCGGCGTGTTAAACACGTAATGAAGGGCTATGGTGAGTTCCACCACCCCTAATCCAGCGCCAAAATGGCCTCCTGTTTTTCCCACGGAGTAAAGCAGGAACAAGCGGATTTCATTAGCAAGCCGTTCTAGCGCTTCAGGCTCGATGGTACGCAGCTGAGCTGGGCTATCAATCAAGTCAAGTAGCGGTGTTTCTGGGCGGGTTCTGGGAATCTTAGTAAACATTTACCAACCTTTTAGTGCCTGCTATGGCTGTTTCCTGGGGAAACAGAGCTGGGCAACAATGAGGAACACACTATTATACTTCGAGCAAGAGACGATCTCACGTGCATTTTTGCCAATACTAATTGCTGCGAGATACGATGTAGTTGGCTAAAGCTCTAAGTGGATCGGCTTCAGCGCCAAAATCAGATAAAGCGAGAATGGCTTTAGCGCAAAGTTCCATGGCAAAGTTTTTGGCCTGATCTAGCCCCAGAAGTGCGGGGTAGGTGGCTTTTTCCATGGCTTGGTCTGCTCCTTTGTTTTTGCCCAACAGCGCCGTACTGCCAATCACATCCAGAATATCGTCTTGTACCTGAAAGCATAGTCCAATTGCCTGGGCATATTGATCCAGTGACTCAAGTTGATGATCGGTCACGGTGGGGTGGGATAATGCGCCCATTTTAACGCTGGCACGAATCAGGCACCCGGTTTTGTGGCGGTGGATGGTTTCCAGTTCGCTTAAGTAAAGTTGTTGACCTTCGGCGGCCAGGTCCAGTGCCTGCCCCCCTGCCATCCCTTGTGTGCCACTGGCTTGGGCTAAGATCTGAATCAAAGTCAGCCGCACTGAGTCCGAGAGGGGGGGTTGGCTTTGGCTCAATACTTCAAAGGCCAAACACTGCAGCGCATCACCTGCCAATATTGCCGTAGCTTCGTCGAATGCGATATGGCAGGTGGGTTTGCCACGTCGTAGATCGTCGTCGTCCATGGCGGGCAGGTCGTCGTGCACCAACGAGTAGGAATGCACCATTTCCAGGGCGGCTGCAATATCGTCAACCCAATCCGGCTGACCGCCCACGGCATTGGCGGCGGCATAGGCCAATAAGGGGCGAACCCGCTTGCCGCCGTTGAAGGTGGCATAGCCCATGGCTTCCATCAGCCGTGGTGCTAATCCGTCCGCAGTGGTCAGCCAGCGTTGTAGGCATTGATTGACCCGTTGTTGGCACTGAGATTGATAGGCTTCGAAATCGAAATCGGTCATCTAGAGGTCTGCTTTCTGTTCGTCGAATGGCTGAAGAGGCGCCTCAGGGTTCTGGGACATGAGTATCTCTACCTTTTGCTCCGCTTCTTTCAGAGCCTGTTGGCATTCTTTGGTCAATTTTATGCCTTCTTCAAACGCTTGCAGGGATTTTTCCAGTGTCATATCGCCGCTTTCCATGTTTTCCACCAAGCTTTCCAGTGTTTGCAGGGCCTTTTCGAAATCGATAGCGGTTTTTTTTCGAGCCATTTGAGCCTCCCATTGAAGATGCGCAAGTTTCGGATATTGGCTGAAATAGGTCAATGCGGGGAGCAATAAATATGGTGTGGTTGTGGTTTTTTCCCTAAAGCGGAATTTCCCCAATTTCTGGCTAGACTTAATCTCTATAGGGCCTTTGGCTTCAATTTCTGTTCATTTTTTAGTCGATATGGAGTAGGGGTGTGGATCTAGCAACCCTCATAGGTTTGATTGGTGCCGCGGTTATTGTGGTTATGGCCATGGTGACCGGCGGCGATGTAATGATTTTCGTCAATGTGCCTTCATTACTGATTGTAATAGGAGGCACCATTTTTGCGGTCATGGCGAAGTACTCCATGGGCCAGTTTGTGGGCGCAATTAAGGTCATGGGAAAGTCCTTTAAGAGCAAGATGAGTTCGCCAGAAGAGCTGATTGTGGAAGTGGTGGAGTTGGCGGATGTGGCTCGCAAGGGCGGCCTGCTATCCCTGGAAGGCAAAGAGGTATCCAACGACTTTCTGCAAAAAGGGATCCAGCTGCTGGTGGATGGCCATGATCCGGAAGTGGTAAAGAGCATGCTGTCCAAGGATGTAAAAGAGGGTATTGCCCGCCATGCGCTGGGTAAAGCCATTTTTGTGAATATAGGTGATACGGCCCCCGCAATGGGGATGATCGGTACCCTGATCGGATTGGTGCAAATGCTTTCGGCCATGGATGATCCGAAATCCATCGGCCCTGCCATGGCGGTGGCGCTGCTGACCACTTTGTATGGCGCCATGATTGCCAACATGCTGGCCTTGCCGGTGGCGGACAAGGTGGCCATTCGATCAGAAGAAGAAGCCCGTATACAAAATATGATTATTGATGCATTACTGTCCATACAAGCCGGCCAGAATCCAAGAGTGATTCAAGGTTTGTTGAAGACCTATTTGCCCACGTCCAAACGTGCCAGTGACGACGATGAGTAGGGTGATATAGCGGTATGGCTGACGAAGAGGAATGCGAATGCCCGGAATGCCCGAAAGGGCTTCCCGCATACCTGGCAACATTTGCCGACTTAATGTCTTTGTTAATGTGCTTCTTTGTGCTGTTGCTGGCCTTCTCGGAAATGGATGTGCAGAAGTACAAGCAGGTGGCAGGTTCCATGAGGGACGCTTTTGGCGTTCAGGATAAGATAAAGATGAAGGAGATTCCGAAGGGGACTTCCATCATCGCCCAGGAGTTTTCCCCTGGTCGCCCCCAACCCACTGCGCTAAATGAAGTGAGGCAGTCCACTACCGAAACCATGCATAACACCCTGGACGTGCTTTGTTCACCCGGCAAAAGTGAAAGTCGTGAGGAGGCGGAGGATGAGCAAACCGCTGTCAGTCAGGATCAGTCCGCAGAGATTATGCAGCGGCTGGAAGCCATGACAAAAGCGGATGCGGTGGAAGTGGCTTCCATGATGAAAGAGGATATTCAAAATGGTGCGGTTGAGGTGGAAACCAAAAATCGGCGGATTGTGATCCGGGTAAAAGAGCAAGGTTCTTTTCCCAGTGGTTCTGCCACTCTGCGGGAAGAGTTTATCCCCATCATGGACAAAATTCGGGAAACGTTGAAACAGATTGATGGGGAGTATTCAGTGGAAGGTCATACGGATGATGTGCCCATTTCTACTCCCCGATTTCGATCAAACTGGGAGCTGGCTTCCGCCAGATCGGTGTCTGTGGCGGAGGAGCTGTTTAAGAACGATGATCTGGATCAAACCAAGTTTACGGTTGTGGGTTACGGAGAAACCCGGCCCCTGGCGGAAAATGACACCGATGAAAATCGTTCTCGCAATCGACGGGTTGAAATTGTAATTGATCAGGGAACGGAAGATGAAAAGTACCTTTCCGGCGAGGAACCCTTACCCGATGACCCGGAATTCAATATTCAATTGTTAAGAGCGGCAGGTATTGAGGATCTGGAAGGCTTCGAGCTATTGACCGAAGAAGAAACCGATGAAGAACAGCAGCAAGAGCCAAAGCCCGATGATGTGATCAGTGTATTGGAACCGCTGGATACGCAGCCTGCTTCCGGCTTACCCCAGGCCGAAGCTCCGCGGCCAGAGCCCGAAGTTAAGCCGGAAACGTCGCCATTTGATTTATCTGTGGATCCTTTTGCGCCGCCGGCCCAGGAGTCTGAGGAAGAGTTTTTCTAGTCATTGCTAAAGGCGCTCTGGCAGGGTATGGTTTTGACGATTTTAGCTGAACCAACAATACCAAATGTCTGTTAGGGAATCGGATTTAGACCACCTCTCCGCAAATGCTATCTACGCCAGCTTGCTGGTGGATATGCTCGGCCAATCCAATGTGAGCCAGGGTGCATTATTGGCGGGAACGGGTATACAACCGGAACAACTGAGCAGCCTTGATAGCCGATTAAGTGCTCGACAGTATAACCGTCTTATCGACAATGCCCGTGTGTTGTCCAAAGATCCAGCATTGGCGTTTAAATTTGGTACTCAATTAAAGTTGTCTACCCATGGATTTTTGGGGTTCGCCGCCATGAGTGCTGCCAGCCTGGGGGAAGCCATAGCGTTGGCGGTTAAATATTGTCGCACTCGATTTGATTTCATTGAGCTAACGTTACACCAGTCAGATCAGCAAACCACCTTGCAAGTGAGTCAAGCGGCGCCACTGGGGTCCACTTCTTTATTTTTTATCGATTCTATTATGACCAGTCTCGCTGTGGGCTGCTTAAACATGCTAGGCGAGATTCCATCGGGCATACAAGTGAAAAGAGTGTGTGAAAAGCCGGCCTATTTTGAACAAATGAAGCCATGGTTACCCCAGCGTCCCGCTATACTGTTTAATCAAAGCGCGGATCAAGTTATTTTTACTGAACAACTGTTGCAGAGGCCGCTAAATTTATCCGATCCTTTGGCAAAACAGTTGGCAGAGCAACAATGCCAAAGGGAACTGGATACCATTCCTTTGGAAGATGAATTACTGTACCAAATCCAAAGAAAGCTCAAGCAAGCGGAGCCCGGATATTTAAAGCTGGATCAAATGGCGGAGAGCTTACATATGTCATCCCGCACCCTGAAACGCCGTTTGCAGCAACGGGGCACCAGTTTCCAAGACTTGTTAGATTTGGTTCGAATGGGACAGGCAAAGCGTTTGTTGTTTGAGACCAGCCAGTCTATAGACGCCATTGCTTCCACACTAGGGTATAGTGATGCTTCAAATTTCAGCCGAGCGTTCAAACGTAAAGAAGGTGTAACGCCTGCGGTTTATCGACGGCAAAAACAATGAGACCCAAACCAGGCAATCAGGGCTTAAAGGGCGTTCCATAATTACAATTCTAGAGGTTTTTTCTATGTCATCATCCGCACAAGATTTAGCACCAAAAATAAAAGAGGCACACGTTCAGTTTTTATTATCTCGATTGCAGAACGAAGGTTTGACGCAAACCATTGATCGCGAGCTTAGCGCGTTGTTTGAGTGGGGGCAAACGGTATCATTGAATCAGATTCTGGACCGTGAGCTATTGATTAAAAGCATTAATCGCTGGGTGTCTACAGCCCCTTTTAATGAGGAACTTCGCTCTATCGTTGAGCGTTGCATTATTGCTGGCATCCAGGCGGAATTAAATAATGGCGCTAACCTTACCAGTCTGGTGCCCAAAGACGAATACGATAAAACCATCACCCATTTTGCCAAGTTTGAAAAGATTCGGGTTGACGTTATTCGTATGATATTGGAGAGCCCTATCTACAGTGAGTTGATCAGTGATGTTCTCTATCACGGCATTAAAGATTATGTTTTAACAGAAAACGTGGTTGTGAAAAAAGTACCAGGGGTTTCGGCCCTGATGAAAGCCGGAGCCAAGAGTCTGAATAAGGCGATGCCAAAATTGGAAAGCGCAGCGGAAGGTACCATCAAGAAATTCATATCCAACAATCTGCGCAGCTCTGTGGAGTTGAGTGAAAAAATACTCAATAACGCGCTGTCTGAATCCAATATTAAGTCTATAGCAGATCACTTCTGGACTACCATCAGCGGCAAGGAATTTGGTAAGTTCCAAGAGTATATTGAAGACGGGGATGTGGACCAGACTTTGTCTGTGGCCAATGATTTGTGGTCCGACGTACGCAATGCGGAATATCTCAACAATATGATTGAACGCATAGTGGAACACCTGTTGGATGACATTGGCGATCGCAAGCTTGCGGAGTTGGCCACTGCCATTGGTTACGACAAAGATTACTTAACCCAAGAGTTAAAGCAGACGTTGCCCGGAACACTGGGTAATGAACATCTAATGGAATATCTGGAACAGCGTATTCGTGCTGATCTAGATGATTTTTACTCTGGGGATGAGTTTGCCGCGGCTTTAGCGTAATTCTGGTTAGGCGCGCTATTGCCCCTGTGGCGGCAATAGCGCGCCTGGTACAGCCCTTCTGTTTTTTTTGTGTTTTCTCCTATCTTTCTGTTTTTAAAGTAAAAAACGACCTTTGCTCAGGTGCAGATCAGATTGGCAAGTGGTTTGCTATTTCATTCTCTGAAGTGTATTTACCGGAGGGTGTATTAGATGGCAGAGGTTTCCCAAAAGCTAATAAGCTGGTGGCAAGATAAAATAAGCATTAACGCCTATGGCAAAACGCAATCAGAGCGAGCCATTCCCGAGAGCGTAATGCATTTGTTTCGGATTCGCAGGGAGCACCGATTGCTTTTGGTGACGCTGGCAGGATCGAAAAATCGTTACCAAAGTATGCTTTTGGAAGTGGATTTAGCCCAGGACCGCCTATTGCTGGATGAGCCTTTTCCCCAGGAGCATCCCATTGAGTTTTGGCTTGGCCGGCGTGTCAACGTCGCCACCATTGAAGCCGGCATCAATACCCAATTTGAGAGCCAGGTGCTTTCCATTGACTCCCTGCATCAAAGCCAGGTTTTGAGTTTGGCCATGCCAAGGGAAGTGATGGCTGCTCAAAGGCGCAGAAATTTTCGTTTGGTGGTGGATGATCACACCGCGGTGGACGCGGTTTTGAAAGTGTCAGGCGTTGGCAATTTGGCGGCCAAGGTTCTGGATCTCTCCGTTGCGGGTATCCGGTTTTCCTTAGCGGGTAGCTATTCCAAGTTGGATAAGTCAAAACTGTGTTTACGCTTAGGGCTGGATAGCACAGTGGTATGTTCGCTTTCTATTTGCAGTTTGCAGCAGCTGGATGACGGGCCTGAAACCACTGTGGTTGGCGCTGAGTTTGTGGGCTTGCATCCTGAGCAGGTACGTAACATTCAGCGGTTCCTGGCCAGAAGCCAGCGTCTACAGCGGCAAAGAGAGCTTGAAATGGGGCCGAAGGATTGAGTTTGTTTGGGGGAGAGGCAAGCCTGCGCCTCTCCCCCAGCACTATTAATACATGCGCTTAATGGTCACTTTGGCCACAGGCCCAGACCAACCGTATTCGGATACCGGTAGGTCTCCTTCACCATGGGTGGTGGGGCTGGGATAGACATAACCTTCTCCGTCCACTGCAGGAGACAGGGGTTCACCACCGCAGGTGGGGCCGGGAATGTTCACACATAATTCATCATTTGGCTCGCTACCGGCATCGTAGGCATTGACCAAGTAGGTTCTGCTACCGGAGTAGGGCAGTTTAACGCCATTCAGGCTCACCATGGTGTCGTTGGTGGGGAGCAACATCGACGCCATACTGAAGCGACCCGAGCGAGGGTTTCTCATGCTGCCGCCCATGGTCAAGCTCATACTGTGGCCCGGTGCCAGTAATCCTTCGGTGTTGTCCACATCAAACACGCGACGAGATTCTTCCCAGACAGATTTTAGGGGTTCTATATCGCCACCCTCGGCAATGGCAACCAGCTCATCGGAGGCCGGTTTACCCACTTCAAACAGCTTTAAGGAGCCCCAATGGGTAGCCGCCAACACGGGAGTAAAACTGATATTGGCAGTGATATTGGTTATGGTTATTTTATACATGACTTTGCTTTGCTCGGCTTGAGCCAGGCTTACTGAACACAACAGGGCGGCAGTGGCGGCAACCTTGTACATTCCATTTTTCATTGCTGTGACCTCAATCGTTTGAATATTATTGTTGAACAGCACTAGGCTGTAACGAGAAGACTAAAGACTGAGATTCACAGAGTGCTCACGGAGTTATCACGATTTTATAACGGGGGGTATAATGTATATCTGCTCAGACAGTAAGTTACTGGGCGGATAGAACAAAGCTAAAACAGGTGCCACTATCGGTGGAGCTGTCCACGGTTATTTTCGCCAAGTGAAGATCCAGAATGCGTTTTACGATGGCTAACCCCAGTCCGGTGGACTTAAGGGATTCCTGTTCGCTGTTTCGAGCATGGAAGAAACGCTCAAAAATATGGGGCAGGTCTATTTCTGATATGCCTTCCCCATCATCAGATATGGTGACTCTGACGCCTTCCGGCTGTGTCTTCAATTCGATTTTTACGCTGCCTCCCCGGGCTGTGTGTCGAAGGGCGTTATCCAGCAGGTTACCTATGACTCGCTCAATAAGACGAATATCTGCGTATACGTAGGCATTATCCATCTCACCCAGAAGGCTAAGTTGAATGTCTTTTTTTTCCGCCTGCAAACCAAATTCTTGAATAATATCCTGGATTAATTCGGCAATGGAAAAGTGTTCCAGTTGGGGTTTAATGGCATTGCTATCCAGTTTGGTTAGTTCAAACAGATCGGCAATAAGGTTGCCCAGGCGTTGGGCGTGCTTACGGGTAATTTGAAGATACTGCTTGAGTTGCGTTGGAGATAGCTGATTTTGTTTCAGCAGCACGGTTTCTATATAGCCTTGCATGCTGGTGAGGGGGGTACGGAGATCGTGGGAAATGTTGGTGATCAGTTCGCGCCGCATTTCGTCGGCTTGCTTAATGTGTTGCATTTGCTCGTTAATACGTTGCTGCATGGTGTCGAACGCTTCGTCCAAGCGGGCGATTTCATCCTTGTTTTCACTGGTGCTGACGCTGGGATCATTTTGGTAAAACCGGTCTGCCTTGAGTGTGAGCTGATTGAGTCGGCGACTCAAACGGGCAAAGATTAACAACGAACTGATCAGACCGAACAACAGGCAACAGCTCACCGCAACCGTGCTGAGTCTGAAAACATGGCTGTCGCTGATGCGAGAAGCTAAATCCTGGTGTTTTTTGCCTTCTAGCACGATATAAACGTAGCCTTCCAGTTTGTCCTGGTTTCGAACCTCGCAAGCACTGAATATTTTTTGTTTTTCCGGTTGGCGTGGGTCATCCCCTTTCAAAGGCAGGGTAGAGTTTCGACTTAGAAAAGTATGTATGGGGTCAAGGCTGATCACGGGTTTGCGGATTTGATTGGGTTCCAGGGCATGGCTAAGGACTTTGCCATCGGTGGCCACCAGGTATACCTCTATGGCAGGATTGATGATCATGGCGTGGTGAGCCAATTGTTTGAGGGCTTCCTGATTGGGCTCACCATCGGATATGAGTTGCAGCTCGCCGGTAACATACATGGCCACTGAGGCATTTAAGCGCTGGGTGATTTCTTGATAGTACTGATCCATGGCGTTTCTGGTGACCCACAGAAGCGCCGCACCGATTATCAAAAACAGGACCAGTAAGCTGGTGGCCAGTTTGATGTATAAACGATTAAACGGTGTCATTGGTCGAATCGGTAACCCACGCCCCACACGGTAATGATGTGTGTAGGGTTGGCGGGATCAGGCTCAATTTTTGAACGCAGGCGATTGATATGGGAATTAACCGTATGTTCGTAACCGTCATGGCCATAGCCCCAGACGCTGTCCAGTAGCTGACCTCGGTTAAACACGCGCCCCGGATGGGATGCAAAGTGATGGAGTAGATCGAACTCCCTTGCCGTAAGCTCGATGGTGGTGCCATGGCGACTGGCCTGACGTTTTTCCGCGTCTATGCTCAGTGAGCCTGCTTTGATGAGCTTAAGATTGTCTTCGTTGTTGTGGTGTTGATTAAGGTTGATGGCATCGCATCGACGGAATATGGCTTTTACCCGAGCCATGAGTTCCTGAATACTAAACGGTTTGGTTAGATAATCATCGGCACCGATTTCCAGCCCAAGCACCCGATCCAGCTCCGTGGACTTGGCGGTCAGCATGAGAATAGGAACGTAACTTTGAGCGCTGCGCAGATGTTTACATATGTCTAGCCCGTTAATGCCGGGTAGACGGAGGTCAAGAATGATGAGGCTCCAATCTCGTTCCTGGGCCAGTTCCAGGCCACGGCTGCCATCACCCGCTAGAACAACATCATCGCACAACTCAAGCAGGTGCAATTGCAACAGCTGTGCGATGTCTTGCTCGTCTTCAATGACCAGTACGGACTTGCCGCAGGTCTGTGCAATTTGTGTCATTTCTCTAGCCATAGTGGTTAGAATACAGCAAAAATGTCACAAAACTATCACAGCGCTGCCGCCATGGAGTTACCCAGGGCGGACACTGAATAGCAAATGTTATGAAGCCGCTTCCATTTCCGGCAAGGTAATATTGAGCTCCAAAACAGCGCAGTCGTCATTTTTATCCAGACTCACAGCCACCATGTCGTCGCTTATATCAACGTATTTACTGATCACAGCCACCAGGTCTCGCTGCAGATCCGGCAGATAGTCTGGCTGATCTTTCTTGGTGCGTTCGTGGGCCACAATAATTTGTAAGCGTTCCTTCGCCACGCTGGCAGTGCTTTTCTTCTTGCTTTTGAAATAATCGAAAAAGCTCATTATCTACCTCCGAACATTCTCGAAAACAGGCTTTTCTTCACCACGTTCAAGAATCTGTGTTCCACTTCTTCTCCCAGCAGCCGCTTTACCGCATCCTCGTAGGCTTGGCCGGCGTCACTGTCTTCATCTAGTACCACCGGTTGACCCTGGTTAGATGCTGAGAGTACCGCTTTAGATTCTGGTATGACGCCCAATAGGGGAATAGACAGGATTTCTTCCACATCCTTAACGCTGAGCATTTCCCCCCGTTCTACCCGCTCTGGGGAATAGCGAGTCAGAAGTAAGTGTTCTTTGACGGGGTCTTCGCCTTTTTCCGCTCGCAGGGTTTTGCTCTGAAGAATGCCTAAAATACGGTCCGAGTCACGAACCGAAGATACCTCGGGGTTGGTGACCACCAAGGCTCGGTCGGCAAAGTACATTGCCATTTGCGCGCCTTTTTCAATGCCGGCAGGGGAGTCACACAAAATGTAGTCGTGGGTTTTCTTTAGTTCATCTAAAACCTTTTGCACGCCTTCCAGGGTGAGGGCATCTTTGTCTCGGGTTTGGGAAGCCGGGAGAATATGAAGGTTCTCTACCCGCTTGTCTTTAATCAAGGCCTGGTTGAGGTTGGCTTCACCATTAATCACGTTGACAAAATCGTACACCACGCGCCGCTCGCAGCCCATGATGAGATCCAGGTTTCTTAAACCCACGTCAAAGTCGATGATAACCGTTTTATGGCCGGCCATAGCTAACCCGGTGCCAATAGCTGCGCTGGTAGTGGTTTTACCAACGCCCCCTTTACCTGAGGTCACCACGATAATTTCTGCCAATGTCGTATCCTCTTTTTCTAGTTTACAGTGGGTCGATGATGAGTTGATCGTTACTTAAGTGAGCTTTTATGGGTTTCTTCCACAGCTCGCCTCTTAAATCCTCGTTAACTTTGTAACTCCCGGCAATGGAAATCAGTTCAGCTTCGAGGCTTTGACAAAAAACACGAGCTTCGGTGTCGCCTTTGACGCCAGCCAGTGCTCGCCCCCGCAGGGGAGCGTAAACGTGAATGTTGCCGTCCGCTAAAATTTCTGCCCCGGCGCTGACAGGGGCCAATACAATCAGGTCACCTCCAGGAGCGTAGAGTTGTTGGCCAGAGCGAACCGGCGTCGTCACCAGCATGTTGGCACTAACTGGAATAGCCACTTCCGTCATGACTGGCACTTCCACCTCGGCAACACTGGCTTTAGTTTCAGCAACCAGATCGGTGCTTTTGGTCTGGCCAGTGGCGGGGGGAAGCGTAGGTAAACCTGCCACATTGGCGGAGATGCCATGGTGCTCACTGCCTCCGCGGATTGCCACAGGCACCATACCGTATTCGCGGCACAGTTCGGTCAACTCGATAAAGTCAATGTCACTGTCCTTGGGGCATTTTTCCAGGCTCAGTATGACCGGAGTCTGTTGAAAAAAGTCGGGAGCATTGTTGACTGTTTTGGCGAGGGTTTCGTTGAAGCTCTGGTAGTCGTAACGATAGAGCTCCAGTATGGTCATGGTGACGCGGCTGCCTTTGAGTTTAAAGCAGATGTCCGTGTCCAGTGGGGTTTCAGTTTCCTGCATAGGTCCTGATGGTCTATTTGTTATTTTGGAAAGCGTTGCTTTCGCTAGCTCCATGAGCTGCTGATTTACATAGCGCTCACAATTTGTCGTTAATTGTAACAGAACTAGCAAAAAGTGAAGGGAAAACTTTTACATTTTGGTGAAACTTTCAATTTAATTTCTGTTTTAGGGTAATGGACAGTTCTTCCGCCAAGGTATCCGTGTTGACGGGTTTGGTGATGAAGGCCGCCATACCGGCATCCAGGCCCGCATCCCGGTGTTCCTGCATGGCGTGGGCGCTCAACCCCACGATACGGGTTGTGCGGCAAGCTGGGTTGTTGCGCAATTGTTGTGTGGCTTGGTAGCCATCCAGGTTAGGCATTTCGCAGTCCATTAAAATTAAATCAAAGGGCGTGTGCGAAGAAATGACTCGATTAACCGCTTCCTGGCCATCATTGGCAATATGTGGCGTAATGTTGAATTTGTTAAGAAGCCCCCTGATTACCATTTGATTCACCATATTATCTTCCGCCACCAGCACCCGCAGAGGGCTGTAGTCACGCTTTGGATGTCTTCGCTGATGGGGTTTATTGTGACCGATGAGTTGAATCAGTATGGCGTGGAGCAGATGTCCATGGCTGATGGGCTCGCTCACGCTGTTGCTCGGATTTAAGTCTTCCCGCGGAGCGGTGTGGATGTGAACGCAGGGACACTGTTGTTGCTCTTCGGTTAACGTTATTGCCAGTTGCTGATTGCAGATGATGATATCCGGTGGAGAATCCAGATTGGGTTCTTCGGGCAGAAGTGGCTGCATATTCCAGGTAAGTGCAAAGTCGTATAGGCTGCGCTCAGTTTCCTTGGACGGATCCAGTATCAAGACTTTTTTGTGTGCAATTTCCAAGACTTCTTCCACCGCTTCGATGGAAGGCATTCTTATGTTAAACCAGAATCGGCTGCCTTCTCCTGGCTCGCTTTCGAGATCAATACATCCGCCCATCAGCTGTACCAAAGATTGGCTGATGGCCAGTCCCAGCCCCGTTCCACCAAACCGGCGGGTGGTGGATGAGTCTGCCTGGGTGAATGACTGGAACAATCGGTTTTGGTGCTGTCTATCTATTCCTATGCCAGTGTCTTCTACGCTGATGGTGAGCTCGCCGCTGGACAAGCGGTATTGCGATCGCAAAATCACATGGCCTTTGTGGGTGAATTTGATGGCGTTACCCAGGAGGTTCATGATCACCTGGCGTAAACGGGTAGGGTCACCGCGAGTGATGTTGGGGGTATGGGGACAAACATGGAGAATAACCCTGACTGGTTTGCTTTGGTCGGAGTGGGCGAACAGGGCGATACACTGGTCCAATAAATTGCGCAGGTTGAATTCAATGTTTTCCAGGGGTAATTTACCCGCTTCAATTCTGGAGTAGTCCAGCAGGTCATTCATGATAGTGACCAGTGCATCGCCCGAGTGTTTTATGGTATTCACCAGGTTCTGTTGTTGTGAATTGAGCCTGGTATCCATGAGCAGATCAGTGATGCCCAGTATGCCATTCATGGGGGTGCGGATTTCGTGGCTCATGGTGGCTAAAAACTGGCTTTTAGCTTCAAGGGCTTGTTCCGCCAGTTGTTGGGCTTTTTGGGCTTCTCGAGTTTTTTCTTCCAATGCCCGCGTGCGCTCCTGTACCGCCACATCCAATTGTCGGTTTAGTTCTTCCTGCTGTTGGATTATCAGCTCTTTTTTGCGTTCTCTGGTGCGATAAAACTCTCTAAATTGGTCGGTGAGGCCCATGCTCAGAATCAACAGTGTGCTAAGCGAGCCGATTTGGGAACCGTATGTGGTAAGGAAGTTCACTGGCAGCAGGTCGAAGGCCCGTCCAATATTGAGTAAGCCACCACCAATGGCACCGCTCCAGCCGATTAAATAGTACTTGGCGGCGTGGTTGCCTAACTTAAGTTGATTTAGGGCCACTGCAATTACTGAAGGAAATGTAATGGCCAGGTTGAACATGGCGATACGAATGCTGAGATCAAATGGCGTGACCAGAATCGAAATAATCGTGATTACGCCCAGACAATAGGCAGCTATTTCTAAATCCAATTTGGCGACCGTAATTTTATTTAGACCAAAGTAGGCACCCGTGAGCTTCACCATGAAAACACTGATGGAACTGATGGCCAGGGGTCTTATCCATTTCGTTAACTCTGGATTGTCACCCCACAGGTACATGTTTCCGGTGCCATTGAGGGAGAGTTCCAAGAATGCGTAGCTAGCTAATATCACCACGTAATAGAGCTGCGCAGTTTGGCGTAGAAATACGTAGAGGAAGGAATTGAACAGCAGAATGATTATGATGGCGCCGTAATACATGCCAAAGAATAGCAGGGAGAAACTTTGGTCGGCCTGATAACGCTCAAGCGTAGACACGCTTACAGGTACAATTAGTGTGTCACGGCTTTTAACCCGCCAGTATAGGGTTTTGGTTTCATCTTTCTCCAATTCTACGGGGTAAGAAAAATAACGGTCTTTTAGCACCCTTTCACGAAACGGCAGTTGATCTCCGCCCCGGGTCATTATGTAGTTGTTTGGGCCCGGTTGATAGAATTCCACGTGGTCAAGAAGAGGGTACTCCAGTCGTACCACATAAGGTCGAGAATCACCCGTGTTGGTCAGGGTAAGCCGAAGCCACAGCGCTTTGTTGGTAAACCCGAAGCTGGGGTATATTTTCTCCATGGCCTGCCAGCGGTCACTGGTCTTGACTTGGTTTAAGTCCAGCAGACCCCGTTGCTCCATGAGGTATTCCAGCTTATTACCCGTTTTGGCATAGTCAAACCCCGGGGGCAATACCATGCTGGCACTGGCGTGCCCTGCGCTGAGGCACAGCCAGAAAAGACCCTGCAGGCAAAGAAGGGTGACTTGCCTAAACAATCTTCAAACTCGGGTTTGTCGGGTGGAGAGCCGTAACTTAAGCCAGTCTGAGTAAATATTATTCATCCCTAAATTCCATATTAATTAGATCCGGTAGGCTGTGACTGTCATCACTTTAGACACAGCGGACATAAGTTTTCTAACAGAAGTCGGTAAGCGTGTGGCCCCCGCTTTGCGGGCGGTTTGGGCGTGATGGGCCTCATCATCGTGCATCTTTTCCAGAATTTTGCGACTTCTTTCGTCCGTTTCCGGAAGTTGATCCATATGGTTTTGCAGGTGGGCACAAACTTGATGTTCCGTTTCTTCCACGAAACCCAAGCTCCAGCGATCTCCAATGGCACCGGCCGTGGCACCGATACCAAATGATAGCCCGTACCAAACGGGGTTCAATAGACTGGTTCGGCCGTTGAGCTCGCTCAGGCGTTGCTCACACCATGCTAAATGATCTTCTTCCTCTTGAGCTGATAGCTCCATTTGCCGACGTATCCTAGGCAATCGCGCAGTGGTGGCCTGGCCTTGATAGAGGGCCTGGGCGCAGACTTCCCCAGTGTGGTTTACCCGCATTAGCCCGGCCACATGGCGACGTTGGCTGTCGCTGAGCTGAGGAATGACGGTTCCTTCCACGGGGTTTTCCCGTTGGGTTCCGGGATGGCCTCCGGCTACCGTGCGCAGGGCATTGTCCGCTTGGCTAATGAAGCGGTCAAAGAGGCTAAAATGGCGTTGAGCCTGTTTTCCTGACATCCACTACTCCTGGACAATCTTAAGTTTAGACACGCTATTATAGTGTCCCCAGGCCTTCTGTGAACACCAGTGATGGCCTCATTCATGACAATCTAAGGAGATGGTATGTTGGTCAGGAATTATATAGCTCTATCAGCGTTAGGGATGGCTTTGTTGGGCGGATGCACCCAGGAAACTCAAAATAGCCTGGGAAGGGCCATACAAAACTGGACCGGTACCGATGGCGTGCTGGATGTGTACGCCGGTGACAAGTTAGTTAAACGTTTTATTAAAATTGATAAATTAACCACCGCCAGCGCCACTTCGGGCTCCGGTGCCAGGCCCTATCGTTTTGGTTATGGCATTCTGGATATGAATCAAAATTATAAAAAAGACCCTGGCGAGAAAAAGGTCTATTTTGAAATAAGTGACTATTCCACTAGCTACGTGTTTTACGAAAACCCCGATATTTAATAAGAGGTGAAGCAATGCCCGATTTGGTTGACCTGGAAATTATGTTGGCGTCCAAGGTACCGCTGATTGTGCTTGAAACCTTTGAAGAGCCACGAGCCATGGAGCTGATTCAACGGGCGGGCATAAAGTTGAATCAGTTGGTCTATCAGTGGTCAGTATCCGAAGGGCTGCGGCGGGTTGATATGGTATTGGATGAGGCTAAGCCCATTAACCATGATCCCCAGGCGGTGCTTCGACACATCAAAAAAGCTGGAGATGGGGGCATCTATGTTCTTTGTGATTTCCATCCTTTCTTATGTGAGCAGCCACTCCATGTTCGATTGCTGAAAGAAATTGCCATGGGCCACGTTCCCAATGGCAACAGGCTAATTCTTTTAAGCCACCGTTGTAAGTTGCCGCCGGAATTGCAGAGTTACAGTGCCAGCATGTCGTTATCGCTGCCCAATGATGATCAGTTAATGCATTTAATAAAAGAAGAAGCCAGCCATTGGTCCAATCAAAACCTGGGTAAAAAAGTCAAAACCGATAACCGCACTTTATCAAAGTTGGTGGCGAATTTGCGGGGTCTTACTTTTTCCGATGCTCGCCGTTTAGCCCATGGAGTCATTTTTGACGATGGTGCCATAACGGAGACCGATATACCCCAGCTAAACCAATCGAAGTTTGAACTGTTGGGAAAAGACGGAGTATTGAGTTACGAGTACGACACCTCCAGCTTTGCATCAGTGGGGGGACTGGATAATCTGAAAGCCTGGTTGGCGAAGCGACAACAACATTTTCTGGTTCCATCTGATTCGAACCTGGACTATCCCAAGGGAGTTTTACTGCTCGGGGTCCAGGGTGGTGGCAAAAGTCTCGCTGCCAGGGCGGTGGCGGGTACATGGGGTATACCCCTGCTGCGTATGGATGTGGCTGCGTTGTACAATAAGTTTATTGGAGAAACAGAGCGCAACTTGCGTGAGTCCCTCGACTTAGCTGACAGTTTGGCACCCTGTGTGCTCTGGCTGGATGAAATTGAAAAAGCGTTCACTGTGGATAGCTCAGATAATGGTACCTCAAAGCGATTGTTGGGGGCGCTGTTGACTTGGATGGCGGAGCGAAAATCAGCGGTATTTATTGTGGCCACCTCCAACGATATATCACTGCTGCCACCGGAGTTGATACGTAAGGGCAGGCTGGACGAAATCTTTTTTGTTGATTTACCCAGCCAAGAGGTACGTCGAGACATTTTTTCCATTCATCTAACCAAGCGTGGACAAAATAGTTCCAGTCTGGATTTAAATGCGCTGGCTCTGTCCAGTGACGGGTTTTCGGGAGCGGAGATAGAGCAGGTGGTGGTGTCTGCCCTCTATCGCTGCCAGTCAGAGGAGGTGAACCTGGACACGGACCATCTGTTGCAGGAGATATCATCCACTCGCCCGTTGTCAGTGGTGATGGACGAACAGATTGAATGGTTGCGAGATTGGGCTCGGGAAAGGGCGGTGCTGGCTAATTAGTGTTGAGTTAGGGAATGACTCGGTGGCCTTCGTTGCTGGCAGCGGGGTGACGGGTCCAACGCAGTACCAGGTCACGCAGTTCGCTCATTTCAACGGGTTTCGCCAAGTGGGCATTCATACCGCATTCCATGCTGCGTTCTTTGTGTTCGTCCATGATATGGGCAGTTAGTGCTATTATGGGGGTTTCGTTACGCTGGTTTTCCTGCTCCCACAATCGAATGGCACGGGTGGCGTCGAAGCCGTTCATTTCCGGCATTTCGCAATCCATTAAAATTAAATCGAAATGTTCTTCTTTCACCTTTTTTAGTGCCGCCAGGCCGGTTTCTACGGTGACCGACTCCATCCCCAGCCGTTTCAGCATGCCTTTCACCACCTTTTGCGAAAGGTGGTGATCTTCTGCCACCAGAACTCGCTTGTTGGCCAGGTTGCCTTGCTCCGTTGGCTGTGCGTCATGGCTATTTACAATACGGCGTAAGTGGGCCAATTCTTCCAGAAGGGTCGCTCTAAGATGGCGCCCGGTAACAGGCTTGCTTATCACGCGCCGGATGCCAGCATTGCGAGCGGCTGTTGCACTGGGTGCCATCCCCAGGCCGGTTAGCATGAGTACCAGAGGTTCGTTGTTGATGATGGCGTCTTCTTTCATTCGTACCGCCAGCTCCATGCCATTCATTCCGGGCATCTCGTGATCCAGAATCACCACATCATAGGGTTCGTTAATGGTGGTTTGATTGTGGATAAATGCTAAAGCCTGGCGACCGTTCACCGCGGTGGATACGGTCATGCCCCAGCTGCTGGCCTGTTGTTGGATCACTAATCTGCAGGAGGCGTTATCATCCACGATGAGAAGCCGCAATCCGTGTAACTGTTCTGCGATCAACGGCGAGTTTTGACCGTCAGGGTCGGGTTCCAATGGAATGCTAAACCAGAAGGTGCTGCCTTTGTTGAGTTGGCTTTCTGCTCCGAATTTGCCGCCCATCATACGGATTAATTGTTGAGATATGGGTATGCCAAGCCCGTGATTGTCGATATGGTTGGATGGCAGCGAGTCACAATTGATCAGTTGCTCCAGTTGATCTTTGCTCACCCCAATGCCGGTGTCTTTCACCTCAAAAAGCAGGTGATGGATACCCCTCTGGGGGTCTTTGCTGATGGTGATTACCACGTCACCTCGGTCTGTATACTTGATGGCGTTTGATACTAAATTGGCAAGAATTTGTCGGGTACGGGATGGGTCCCCTTTGACCTGGGTGGGTACATCGTTTTGAACGTGAGTGATAAGCTCCAGGTCTTTTTCTTCAGCCCGATGTTTGAACATTTCGATGCATTCACTGAGCATGGAAACGATGTCAAAGGACGTCATGTCCAGGGTCATCTTTCCCGTTTCAATTTTAGAAAAATCCAATATGTCATCGAGGATTTTCAGCAGGTTATTGCCAGAAGCGTTAATGGTGCGGACATAGTCCAGTTGGGTATGGGACAACTTAGAATCTTCCAACAATTCCGCCATTCCCAGAATGCCATTCATGGGGGTGCGAATTTCATGGCTGATCTGAGACAGAAACTCACCTTTTGCACGTTTTTTTGCCACGGCAATGGCAGCGGTCTGTCGCTCATCAACTTGTGCTTTGTTACGTATTTTTTGGTCCCAGCTCAAGGCCACTAAGCTCGCTAAGCAATCCAATAGAAGTGTGCTCAGCAGCCACCATTGTGTCTCGCTGGTGGAAATCAACACGCCCACCAGGCTCTGAGCGATAATTACGCTGACTACAATAAACAGGAGTCTTGATGGCACCATGATTCTGGCTGGAAGGCTGCCATTTATGGCCCTGACCAAAGAGGCATAGCAGACAATTGGCAGGCTTAGCATGGCCATCAGATTGGCAAGCTTGGTGGATGAATTGGCTTGAAACCCCAAGCTGGCTGCTGCAGATAAAAGGCAGAGAAGCATTAGGATGCGAAACAGAGAGTCCAGCCGTTGGTGGTGGAGCGGCAACTCGAACAGTATTCGGCTACTTTGCAGTAGTGCCACACACACCATGATCAAACTGAAGTTTTCCAGTCGCAGCTGCAGGCCCGGGACACTCAACCAATAGTACCCTATGTACCCAAGGCTGGTCATACCATAAAAGCTGATCAGCAGCGCGCTACCGGCAAAATTCATGTAGTTGATGTTGCGATTGAGTGAGAAGCTAACCAAACCGAAGATAAACATGGCCAGGGTGATGCCAAATCCTAAACCGGTGATGAGCTGTTCTTCGAACTGCAATTGATAAAACGAGGCTGGATCTGCCAGGTTGAGGGCGAATACCAATTGTTGTGGTGATTCAACCGCAATAAGAAATTCATTGCTGGTATCCGGGTCCAGCATAAGTCGCAGTACCGGCGCTTTGTGCCTGACGATACCGTGGACCTTGGGTTGCATATTGCCAGCAGATTCAACCGGGATGATTTCTCCAGGGAGTATCTTAAAAGCGCTGAGCTTACCAATGTTCGGCTGGTTGACAAATAGCAGGGAGGGGCGGCCTTGCTTGTTGGGGTTAATTATTTGCAGGCGTAACCATAGAGTTGCATCGGTGTAGCCCATTTGCAGTACAGAAGTTCTGGCTGGGGTGAACTGATGCAGGAGGTCTTCGTTAAGGAAATCCTGAACTTGATACAGATTATCAGTATCATAAAAGTATTGGGTATTTTGTGTGATCTGTAAGTGGTACCTGGGTCCCGGTAATTCCACGCTGGCCATGGAGGGGGTTGCGACGGCGATTAACAAAAGTGCAGCACACAGACTCCAGAGTTGTGAAAATACGCGGTGCTGAGTTGGGTTGAAGGCAGTGTGCATGGGTAAACTTACGGGCCAATGAGACAACAAGTATATTCACACCGCCGCGGGAATCCCACTCTCCAATTGACAAATAACCGGGTTTGAATGGTCAGTCGCTTGAATTAGTGAGCAGGTAGGCATGAAAACCTGCTTTGATCAATAAATATACGCCGAGTTCGCTGCGGGGGCCAGCATTATCATCTACCAGGTAAGCGCATTCTTTGTTAAATGTGTTCAGTTCTCTACGCAATTTGTTGAGGGGTATATTTACGCTGTTTTCCCGGTGAAAATGCCGGTATTCACCAGAGAGCCTCACATCCACTATTTCGAGGGAGCTAAAATCTTTCTGTAATTCTGATAACTCACTTTCCAGCACTCTATTGAGCACCGGTTGTTCCAATAAATTCTGGAAATCCTCTTTATCGAGATACATTAGCGATCCTTCGCATAACATCATCACGCTGGCATTACGGGTTGTTTCCCCTATCAGTGCTTCTTCGCCAAAAAATTGTCCTGGGCTGAGGTTGGCGATGACTTCATCGCTTTCCCCTGTGCGCTTTGTTACTTGGGCGTAGCCACTTGCCACCACGTAAAATCGATCGCCGCTAGCACCTTCTTTAATGATGTATTGATCCTTATGGGCTTTCAGATTTTTAAACGTGCTAAATAAGCGCTGCATGTTGGCGAGAGGCACATTAGCGAACACTTCAGACTCCAGTAACGATGACATCCAATCGGCCTCATCATCACTGCTATTTTGGATGTCATAGCCTCCAGCCTGCTCCCAGGTCATTGCCAGGTCCAGTCGCTTTTTCTCCACCTTCAGCAGCTGACATTCCGAGGTGGTTATGGCGGAGAAATGGTGTGGGTTTTGATCGTCTAATGTGTAAACGCAAGCAGGGTCACTGGCTTTTACGCTGCGGACTTCAAAAAGGTCGTCAATCAGGTTGATGTCACCCTTGAGTAAATAATACCAGTGGCTATTTTGATCACCCCGTTTAAATAGTTTTTTTCTCGCCGGTACAGTTATTCGTTCACAATATTTAATTGCTTCCTGGAATTGGTGTTCCATTAACTCATTAAATGGGGTTAAGGCTTTTATTTGCGCTAAGTCCAGGGGCTCTGCTGCTTTAGCTGTGTCTGACATAAGCAAATCCGTGACGGATAGGGAAAGGGTTTTGTCCCAGTATAGAACAGTGCAGAGCAGTGGGGAGGGGAAAAGGGCGCAACAGAACGGGGGGCTGTGCTGTTGCGCTTTGTTTGGTCAGTTATCCGCTTGTTCTCGTGCTACCGCCCGATAGCCAATGTCTTTGCGATAGTAAACATACTGCCAGTTTATCTGCTGGCAGAGCTCATAGGCTTTAGTTTGGGCTTCGGCAACGGTATCACCTAAAGCAACGGCACACAGTACGCGGCCCCCGTTGGTTACAACGTGGCCTGCATCATCGGTTTTAGTACCCGCATGGAAAACCTTGGTGTCCGCCTGGTCCACTTCCGGTAGTCCAAAAATGAGATCGCCTTTTTGATACTCTTCCGGGTAACCCCCTGCGGCTAGCACCACGCCGAGGGAAGCCTTTTCACTCCATTTCGCTTCTGCCTGGTCCAGTTTACCTTCCAGTGCCTGTTGGCATAATTCCACCAAATCGGATTCCAGGCGCATCATAATCGGTTGGGTTTCTGGATCGCCAAAGCGACAGTTGTACTCCAGTACTTTGGGAGTGCCATCCTCGCTGATCATCAAGCCGGCATAGAGAAAGCCCGTGTAAATATTGCCTTCTTCTGCCATGCCCTTCACGGTGGGGTAAATCACCTGTTCCATGACCCGTTGTTGTATTTCCGGGGTCACCACGGGGGCTGGGGAATAGGCTCCCATGCCGCCGGTGTTGGGGCCTTGATCACCTTCGTCCCTGGCCTTGTGGTCTTGGGAGGTGGCCATGGGAAGAACATGGTTGCCATCCACCATGCAGATAAAGCTAGCTTCTTCTCCCACCAGAAATTCCTCCACCACCACTCGGCTGCCGGCCTCGCCAAATTTGTTGCCTGCCAACATATCTTCTATGGCAGCAATGGCTTCTTCTTCAGTTTGGGCCAAAATGACGCCCTTGCCCGCTGCCAGACCGTCGGCTTTGATTACGATGGGGGCACCCTGCTGTTTCACATAGGCCACCGCCTTGTGGATTTCGGTGAAGTTGCCGTATGCGGCGGTGGGAATATTATGTCGAGCCAAAAAATCTTTGGTGAAAGCCTTTGATCCTTCCAGTTGAGCAGCCCCTGCGGTGGGGCCAAAACAGTTTAAGTTGGCGGCGCGAAAGGCATCCACCACACCGGCTACCAGAGGCGCTTCTGGACCTATTATGGTGAGATCTACGGCGTTTTTCTGGGCAAAAGCAATCAAGTCTTCAATGGCTAGAACATCAATATCCACATTCTCGATATTAGCTTCCAGTTCAGTGCCGGCATTGCCTGGTGCCACGTAAACCTTGTCTACCTTGGGGGATTGCGCCGCTTTCCAGGCCAGGGCGTGTTCACGGCCACCGCCGCCAATTACTAAAACTTTCATCATGGGCCTACTTAACTTTATGAATTAATGTCGAAAATGTCTCATGCCGGTGAATACCATGGCAATATCTGCTTCATCCGCAGCGCTAATAACTTCTTCATCCCGTATTGAGCCGCCTGGCTGGATAACCGCCCGTATTCCCGCTTCAGCGGCTGCATCAATGCCGTCACGGAATGGGAAGAAGGCATCCGAAGCCATTACTGAGCCCGCCACCGTTAGCCCTTCATCCTGTGCTTTAATGCCGGCAATCTTGGCGCTGTAGACACGGCTCATTTGTCCAGCTCCAATACCAATGGTTTGCTTATTTTTCGCATAGACGATGGCGTTGGATTTGACGTACTTTGCCACCTGCCAGCAGAACAGTAAATCGGCCATTTCATCGGCACTTGGTGAGCGTTTGGTCACTAATTTCAGATCGTTTTCAGTGATCATACCGTTATCGCGATCTTGCACCAATAAGCCGCCGTTAACCCGCTTGTAGTCCAGTCCGTCGCACCGTGGTCCCCACGGGTCGCAGACCAGCAATCGTACATTTTGTTTTTCAGCTACTGCAGTTCGTGCTCCATCATCTACCCCAGGGGCGATGATCACTTCAACGAATTGTTTATCTACGATAGCGCGGGCTGTGGTTTCGTCCAGGGGTTGATTGAAGGCGATGATACCGCCGAAGGCGGAAGTGGGATCAGTTTGGAAAGCCCGTTGATATGCCTCCAAAATAGTGGAGCCCACGGCGACGCCACAGGGGTTGGCATGCTTGACGATGACGCAGGCGGGTGCCTGGAAAGATTTTACGCATTCCAACGCCGCGTCCGTGTCTGCCACATTATTAAAGGACAGCGCTTTACCCTGGAGTTGCTGGGCTGAACTCACGCTGGGTTCCTGGGGATTGGCCTCTTTATAAAAGGCAGCGCGCTGGTGTGGATTTTCACCGTAGCGCATTTCCTGTACTTTGGAAAACTGGGTGTTAAAGGTGTTGGGGAAAGCGCTCTTTGAACCATCGGGGTTGATGCTGCCCAAGTAGTTAGCGATAGCGCCATCATACTTGGCAGTGTGTTCGAACGCGGCCAGGGCCAGTTCAAAACGGGTTTGATCACTGACGGCATTTTGGTTTGCTTTCATCTCTTCCAGCACTTTGTCATAGTCGCTGGAATTAACAACGATGGTTACCCATTTGTGGTTTTTTGCCGATGATCGCACCATGGTGGGACCGCCGATATCAATGTTTTCTATGGCGGTGGCCAGGTCACAACTGGGGTCAGAAATCGTTTGCTCGAAGGGGTAGAGGTTTACCGCCACCAGATCGATCGGGGTAATACTGTGCGCTTCCATGGCCTCATCATCCGTACCGCGTCGGCCTAGAATGCCGCCATGGACTTTGGGATGCAGGGTTTTCACCCTACCGTCCATCATTTCGGGAAAGCCAGTGTAATCTGACACCTCAGTGGCGTTTATGCCCTGTTTCTTGAGGAGTTTGAAGGTGCCGCCGGTGGAGAGTATTTCTACCCCCATTTGGTCGAGGGCCTGGGCAAATTCCACAATGCCGGTTTTATCGGAAACACTGATTAACGCTCGTTTTATTGGCTTGCTCATAGACTGGTACTGTATGGTTGATTCTGGAAGCTTGTTGAGGTTTGGGGTCACCGGGTTTAAGCGTTCGTGGATAAGAAAAACCCGACAGATCCCGCGGCCACAGGAAGGGGCGCATTGTAGACGCAAATGGCTTCGGATTTAAGCCTTAATGGGAAATAATTGCGGGCTAATCCGGTTTGCTTTCTAGTGTTGGGAAACATAACGGCAGGGAGCACAACAGCCCCATACTGCGGGAGCTGGTTGTATCCCCTTATGCTGGAATGTTCTAGATTAAGCCGTAGGTCTTTAGCTTCTTGCGCAAGGTGCCGCGGTTTAAGCCCAGCAGGACGGAAGCTTTGGTTTGGTTGCCTCTAGTGTATTCCATGACTGTTTCCAGCAGGGGCGCTTCTACTTCTGACAGCACCATTTGGTACACATCCGTAACCGGTTGACCATCCAGGTGAGCAAAATAATTGCGTAAAGCTCTATGGACGTTGTCGCGGAGTGTTTGGGTTTCCTGGTCAACCGATGTGACCAGATGTTGCTTCAGCTCAGAGTTGTTGGCTGAAGTTGCGTTGCTTGGGGGTGTTTCGTCGTTGTAGTTTGTATCGTTCATGCCGCCATTACCTCTCCCTCGATTAAATGCTCAAAGTACTCCTGAGCACTGGCGAGTTGTTCCGACGCTATTTCAAGCTGGTTAAAGGATGATTTAAATTGTGCTCCCTTTGGGAGCTGTTGTACATACCACGCCATGTGCTTTCTCGCGATACGTACGCCCATGAAGTCACCATAAAAGTCATGCAATCGATGTAGATGATCCAGTACCACCGATTTCACCTCCGTGTAAGTGGGTCGCTGTACCAGTTCCCCGGTTTCAAGGAAATGTTGAATTCCTTGGAATATCCAGGGGTTTCCCTGTGCTGCTCTGCCGATCATGACACCATCTGCTGACGTGTGCTGGAGCACCCTTTGCGCCTGTTGCGGGCTGTTTATGTCGCCGTTAGCGAGAACCGGAATGCCAATGGCTTCCTTGATCTGCGCAATGGTGTCATATTCCACCGGGCCTTTGTAGGCGCAGGCACGGGTTCGACCGTGAACCGCCAACATTTGAATACCTGCCTCTTCAGCAATACGGGCTATGGTGACACCGTTACGTTGATCTGGAGACCAACCGGTGCGAATCTTCAATGTTACCGGTACATCCACCGCTTTAACCACAGCAGTCAGTATGTCTTTGACCAGTACTTCATCTTTAAGTAACGCTGAGCCGGCAGCCCGCTTGCAAACTTTTTTGGCGGGGCATCCCATGTTTATATCTATAATCTGGGCGCCACGTGCCACGCACAATTGGGCGGCTTCGGCCATTTGGTCGGGCTCTGTGCCAGCGATCTGAACAGACCTTGGCTCGGGCTCGCTACCATGGACCATGCGCAATTGTGATTTGCGTGATGTCCAAAGCCGGCTGTTACTGGTGAGCATCTCACCGACCACTAAACCAGCGCCAAGGCGCTTGCAGAGAAGTCGAAATGGCTGATCGGTAACGCCGGCCATAGGTGCTAGTGCAGTTGGGCTACTTAGGGTGTAGGGGCCGATGACAATAGACATCTGTACCTACCTCCTGCTCATCAATGCACCTAATGGTGTTCAGCATATGCTTAAAGATCGAGCTATGATAACGGGAAGCAGCGCCAGAATAAACAGGGTTTTTGATTAATATGTAAAATAATTCGACTAAATGCTGGTTAGAACGCGGGCTGGGCTTATTAACCTATTGATTAGGTCGAATGTCGATCAGCCTGCCTCACCCTGGGGCAAAAAGTGCAATTGATAGTTAACCGCTTCTTTGCCAGGATCAACAATCTCAAGGGTCAGGTGCACGGGTACATTTATCGGCATTTTGTTTAGGTTGATGGTTTTATCTTTAATGTACTCTTTCGGAGTAAAGCGCCGACTGGCCAGAGGGTTGCCTTGGGGGTCTTCAAAGCTGAGTTGCACTTGAGGGTAGGGTTGGGGAAAGTTTGCCCGGTTCTTGATGATGACGTCGATCACCAAAGCGTCCTTTTCGTAGGGGTGAGAACGAACTACCAGGTTAGTGCCCACTATTTGGCTTACGTCTGTTTGCGGCGCGATGGTACAACCCAGAATAGAGCAGGCTTTTATGGCCAGCGGTCTGGTCTTGGGGTTAAGGGCCAGAGAATCGAAATTAAAGTAGACGTATTGAGCGGCCAGAATGCCCATCAGTAAAATGCTGCAGAATCCCCACACCACCTTGGAGCGAAAGGCGCTGGAAGCGCTTTTGTGGTCGTACTCCAGTTCGCTGAGTTGAATCTGCTGCTCAACCAGGTCGTGGCTCTCGGTGAATAGATTCTCTGGGGTTATGTTGTCCAGTTCTTTGTCATTGAGGGTGGAGTCGAGGCTGGCAACATCATCAATCTCCTCAACTTCATCAATATCGGTCTGGACCTGATAGGGCTCTTCCCATTCTGGAAGAGGAGCAGATAAATCTGAATCGTCTTGCGCTGGGGGGGTGATTGACACCGATTGTTTGTTGAGCTGTTTTTGCTTTTTCTTCTCTTCCTTAGCCCGGTCTATGATTTCCCGTCGACTCTTTGAAAGTTCTTTGGCAGCAAAAGGGCCTTCGTCAACGGGGTCTTCCTCTTCGAGGGAAAGTATTGATAGCTCGCTGGGTGATTTTGGGCTTTGGGGGCGTTCTTCGTCCTCCAGCTCGCTCAGCATGGCCTTTGCCCAGGATTCATCTACACCGCCTTCTTCAGGCAGGTTGAATTCTTCTTCCTCTATGTCGCTAATGGCGAAAGGATCGTCACTGGAAAAGTTGCCCAGGTTGAGAAAGGTTTCGCTTAGCTCCGCGCTCTTGCTCTGACTTTTTTTGTTGGGTAGGGGATCATCCAAGCCGAATACATTTTCTCCGCTGACAATGACCGGTTCTTTCTCTTCCTGGTCTTGGATGAGGGGTTCTTCTTCGTCCTCTCCCAGCTCCTTTAGCAGTTGCTCTGCCCAGCCCTCATCGTGTTTTGAGTCTTTGGGCGGTTTGTCATCTTCGTAGCCGAAATCTTCTAAGCCAGTGCTGGATTCCAGTGTGGCTTCCAGCCCATCGTCAAAATAATCTTCAGTTTCATTATCCGCAGCTTCTAAATCACTGGCATCGTAGGGGTCAATGCCATCGGTGTTTTGGATGTCGAAGGCTTCTTCGATCGGGTCTGGTTCTTGATCAACCTTGCGATGCTCTTCCACCACCGACGTCATTACCGTGTGTTCGGCAGCGTGAAATACCTGGTAGCAAGCGCCGCACCGCACCGCACCATCGGCGATGTCCAATTGTGCCTGGGTCAGTCTGAATGTGGTGCTGCAATGGGGGCATTTTGTTAGCAGGTGTTCTGCCATATCGGGCTTGGCCTTTTCTGTTTAACTCACTTGCGGACGGGGAATATTGTACTCAGTTTAGCCCTTTTTCAATGTGAAGTTGTCATTATTTCAGCGCTGTTTCACACCAGTCAGCCGAACCCAGTCTCCTTCTATGGTTTCAGGTGCCATTGTGAAGCGGCTTTGATAGGTATCGGAGACTTGTTTGGATTGCTCTTTGAGTATTCCCGACAGCACAATGTGTCCACCGGGTTGTGTGAGCCCCGCCAAGCGTTCACTGAGATGCATCAGTGGCCCGGCGAGTATATTTGCCAGGGTTATTTCGGCTGTAATGGCGGTGGGTAAGGTTTCGGGCGTATAAACCTCTATCAAGTGATCCACTGAATTACGACCGGCATTGTCTTTTGTTGCGATTAAGGCCTGGGGATCATTGTCCACGCAGATTACCTTCCCTGCACCCAATAAGGCAGCGGCGATGGCCAATATTCCGGAGCCACAGCCATAGTCGACGACGGTTTTGCCGTTTACATCCGCTGAATCCAGCCACTTCAAACACAGTGACGTGGTCTCGTGGGTGCCAGTGCCAAAAGCCAGCCCTGGGTCGAGCAGCATATTGACCGCTTGGGGTTGGGGTGGTTCTAACCAGCTGGGGCAGACCCATAGCCGTTCACCAAAGCAGATGGGCTTGAAGCTGTCCATCCATTCTCTTATCCAGTCCTTGTCTTCAAGGGCCTCTACTTTTATTGGGATATTGCCCAATGCGTTTTTTAAGGCAGCCATAACCAGATCAACATCGATGTCTGCTTCAAAAAGTCCGGTTAAGGTTGTGTCATCCCAGATAGGAGTGGCTCCGGGTGGAGGCTCAAGAAGGGGTTGGTCGGCGCTGTCTTCCAAGGTAACTGATACAGCGCCCAATGCCACAAGTTGATCCTCCACCGAGGCAGACTGAGCCCCGGTGGTTTGTAGCTTTATTTGTATCCAGGGCATTAATGGGAGCCCAGGATTCTTTCGAGATAATGAATGTCTACGCAGCCTTTGTTAAAGCCGCTGTCACTCATGATGACATCCTGGTGTAGAGGGATATTGGTCTGAATGCCTTCTACCAGGATTTCGTCTAAGGCATTGCGCATTCGCTGCATGGCAATGTCTCGGTCTTCACCGTAGGTGATGAGCTTGCCGATAAGAGAATCGTAATTGGGTGGCACTTTATAACCCGAATAAATATGGGTATCCATGCGCACACCATTGCCACCGGGGGCATGCCAACGCTGAATTGTACCGGGGCTGGGGATGAAGGTTTCCGGGTTTTCCGCATTAATGCGGCACTCCACAGCATGCCCTTCAATCTTGACGTCGCTTTGTTGAAAACTTAACTTTTCGCCGCCGGCCACATGCAATTGTTCTTTGATGATATCAATACCGGTGACCATTTCCGTCACAGGATGTTCTACCTGAACTCGAGTGTTCATCTCAATAAAATAAAATCCTTCGTTCTCATACAAGAATTCGAAGGTGCCGGCACCGCGATAGTTAATATCGATGCAGGCTTGAACACAGCGTTCCCCCACTTCTTTGCGCAGGGCATCCGGAATCCCTGGGGCAGGGGCTTCTTCAACGACTTTCTGATGGCGGCGTTGCAAAGAGCAATCTCGGTCGCCCAGATAAACGGCATTGCCTTGGCCGTCTGCCAGTACCTGAATCTCCACATGGCGGGGCGTGGTGAGGAATTTTTCCATGTACACGGTATCATCACCAAACGCGGCTTTAGCTTCGGCTCGGGTGAGGGCGATGGACTTGATCAAGTCATTTTCTTCATGTACTACCCGCATCCCTCTACCGCCACCGCCGGAAGCGGCTTTGATGATAACGGGGAAGCCAATATCTCGGCCCAGTTTTAGTATTTCGTTATTGTCGTCACCAAGGGGGCCATCTGACCCTGGTACACAGGGTACACCGGCTTTTTTCATGGCCTCAATGGCGGACACCTTATTGCCCATCAGGCGAATGGTGTCGGCCTGGGGGCCGATAAAAATAAATCCGCTATCGGTGACTCGCTCCGCAAAGTCGGCGTTCTCCGCTAGGAAACCGTAGCCGGGGTGTATGGCTGTGGCACCGCTTATCTCTGCCGCGCTGATGATGGCGGGAATATTAAGATAGCTTTCTGGTGCTGCTGCGGGGCCGATACAAACGGCCTCATCCGCCAGGCGGATATGCATGAGGTCTTTATCTGCAGTGGAATAAACGGCAACCGTCTGGATGCCAAGCTCTTTACAGGCGCGCAACACCCTAAGAGCGATTTCGCCACGATTAGCGATTAGCACTTTTTCCAACATGGGGTCGGCCTTATTTTAGTTGATTACGAATAGGGGTTGATCGAATTCAACGGGCTCTGCGTTGTCCACCAGAATTGCGGCCACGGTGCCGGATTTATCTGCCTCGATCTGATTCATCATCTTCATGGCTTCCACGATGCAGAGAGGGTCGCCTGCTTTTACGCTCTGGCCCACTTCCACGAAGGGTTTTGCTTCAGGTGAAGAGGATCGATAGAAAGTGCCAACCATGGGTGATTTCACTTTATGTCCGTCTGGGCCGGAATCCGCCGGAGCAGAGGATGGAGCGGGCTCTGGGGCAGCAGCGGCAGGTGCCGCCACGGGGGCCGGAGCTGGAGCGGCATAGGCCTGGGGCGCCACCGTAACGTTCTGGTTGCGGCTGATGCGAACGGATTCTTCCCCCTCTTTTATCTCAATCTCGTCTATGCCAGATTCTTCAAGCAATTCGATTAATTTTTTTACTTTTCGAATATCCATGTCAACTTCTCTTTATTATTGGGTGTTATGAAACGGTTGTTGCACTCTGCTTGTTCAGATGAGTGTGTGCTGCCTGGATGGCAAGCTCGTAGCCCTGTGCTCCCAGTCCGCAGATTACGCCTACGGCGATATCTGAGAGGTAGGAATGTTGTCGGAACGGTTCCCTTGCATGTACATTGGAGAGATGTACTTCAATGAATGGGATACTAACCCCCAGGAGAGCGTCCCGCAGTGCAATGCTGGTGTGTGTGAGTGCGCCTGGATTGATTATAATAAAGTCCATACTTTCGGTTTTGGCCTGATGGATCTTCTCAATCAGCTCATACTCTCTGTTGCTCTGTAGGCACTCCACTGCGTGACCGAGGTGTTGGCCACAATTAACCACTCCCTGATGGATCTGCTCCAAACTCTGGGAACCATAAACTTCCGGTTCTCTTGTTCCCAGCAGGTTTAGATTAGGCCCATTTAACAGAAGGAGTTTCGCCATTGATTTCGGAGCTTCCCGGTTGTTGTTTTGCTGCCGATTATAACCAGACCCCCATGGGCTTCTCTTGTACTTTGTGGCAGTTCTTACAATTGTTTACAAGTTATCTGCCATTGAATGCATGTTGGGCGATTATCGCTGGATTTTCTCTTTTAGATCTTATGTGTTGATAAATGCTGCAGGAACTGTGGACGGGTTTTATAGGCGTATATTCTGGCATCCTTGATTTCGTCGCCCTGTGGGCTAAAGAACAGTATGGCAGGAGGCCCCGGCAGATTGAAGCGGCTGAGCAGGGCTTGATCTTCTGGGTTGTTGGTTAGATCGATTTGAACCCATTTGTGCCCAGCCAGCCTTTGTCTTACCTCCGGGTGGGTAAAGGTTTCGTGTTCCATTTCCAGGCAGGCGGTACACCAATCCGCGTAAAAATCCAAAATGACCGGTTGCTGTGTGGTCTTGGCTGTGTTCAGCAATTGGTCTAGCTGGGTTTCGCTACGGAGCCTTTCAAAGGGGGTGGTTTTGGGGGTGGCAGCGATTTCGATGCCGCGGCCATTTTCAATGGTGCTGTTGAGGATGATGCCGCTGCCGCACACCATCAAGGTAATGCCCAGGGCTTTGAACAGTTTACCTCGCGGGCTTGTGAGGCTATCCAGGGCGCCCAAGAATATACCGGCCATTATAAGAAGGCCGCCAGCAGCAATCCAAGCCAGGGTGGCAGGCAGCAAGTGTTTGATTAACCAAAGAGCCACTGCCAACAACATAACACCAAAAAGGCCCTTCACATTGTCCATCCAGCCGCCGGCTTTGGGCAGAAAGTTGGCTCCGGTGATACCGATTGCCATCAGCGGTGCCCCCATCCCCAGGCCAAGGGCCAGTAGAGCGCTACCACCCAGAATCCAATCACCGGATTTGCCGATATAGAGCAGGGCGCCAGCCAAAGGTGCAGACACGCAGGGTGACACCACCAGCGCTGACAGAATACCTATAATGGCTACCCCCACATAGGTGCCCCCCCGCTGGTTTTGGCTGACCTGGTTCAGTTTGTTTTGCAGTGCCGATGGCAGTTGCATTTCGTAAAAGCCAAACATGGAAAGAGACAGCACCGCAAATATCGCCGCAAAACTGAACAGTACTAAGGGGTTTTGCATGGCAACTTGTAATTTGGCGCCGGTGAGGCCTGCGGCCACCCCAAGGGCGGCATAGGTTAGAGCCATTCCCAGCACATAGGTCAAAGATAGGGCTGCGGCCCTGGTGCGGGAAAGGTCGCTGCCCTGGCCCACGATGATGCCACTTAGGATGGGAATCATAGGTAAAACGCAGGGTGTAAAAGTGAGCCCCACACCAATGATGAAGAAAAGGCCCAGAATGCTAATGAGATTACTGCTGCTGAGAAAGCCCTGTAGGCTGGCGGCACTGCTGGTGTCCAAGTCTGTGCTTTGTTTCACCGGGTCTTGTACTTTGCTGTTGGCTTGAGATGCAGTGGGTTCCAGGTCTAGGGGAGGTCTAGGGGCATTTTCATCCACTTGGAACATGTTAGTGTAGGTTTGCGGTATATAGCACAGGCCTTTGTCCGCACATCCCTGGTAGCGGGCATCCACCTCAATAAAGCCGCCATCGCTCTTCGAAACCGGTACATATATATCTACAGATGTGTAAAAAACCTCCACATTGCCGAAAACGGCGTCTTGCTTCCATTTGCCTTGCTGCTTGAATATGGGTTCCCCCAGGGTCCCTATGGCCCCTTCTGTTACCTCAAAAGCGAATCGATGTTTGTACAAGTAGTAGCCCTCAGCCACTTCGAACTGGAAGTGTATAAGGCTGCCATCGCCGTTAGCATTCACTTGAAACGCTTCACTTGCCGGCAAGAACTCGTCGTTTTCAGCCCAACCAAGAATGCTGGTGCAGGCCACAACCATCATAAAAAGATATTTCAACGCGTAATGCATCATGCTTACTTAAATCCGCTAGATCGTGGGGGCATTAGGGGGCCACAGTCTAACGTTAGACTGTGGCACAGCAAAGGTGTTTCAGTGGCGCTGCAAAAAGTGTGAAGTGTGACCTCTTTCATTGTTAAACCACGATCTGGTACCGGTTGCTATAGTTAATGAAACGGTTGGTGACTGAGTGGCCTGTGGTGCAAGTAGGACGATCAGTGTTGCTAGTGCTGTTGCTGGTACCTGTATTTTGTCTTGCGGAGAATTTGCCTTTGGCGGTCAAGGACAGAGTAGAGGACCAGTACGGTAGACTGGGCTTGGCACGCATAGATAAGTGGGAAAGAATGATGTGGGATTTGGTATACAAGTCTCAAAAAGAGCAGTTGCTCGCGGTTAATCTGTTCTTCAATAAGCTTGAGTTTCGCAGTGACCTGGAGCACTGGCAGCAGGAGGATTACTGGGCTACTCCCATTGAGACCTTGGCCAGCAATGGTGGAGACTGTGAGGACTTTGCCATAGCCAAGTATTTCAGTCTGCGTCGGTTGGGGGTGCCTGCTGAAAAAATGCGGATTACCTATGTAAAAGCGTTGGAGCTGAATGAGCCCCATATGGTGCTCACCTACTATTCTGACAATGGGGATCCCCTGGTGTTGGATATATTGACCAATAGAATCAAACCCGCAGAGCAACGCAAGGATCTGCTTCCGGTTTACAGCTTTAATGCCGAAGGGTTATGGAAAGGCCGGCATAGAAATGAATCAGTGCGATTAGGCGACTCCAACGATATTCCCATGTGGCGTGACCTACAGCAGCGCTTGGGAATGGGGCCGCTTTAGTTATGGACTTATTCAGGACTGTCCTGGTAACTCAATTTTTCGGTACTGAGGCAAGTGCTTGTTGCTTGCCCGTGCCGCTGTTAGGAGGCTTGTAAGTGAGCTTACACCGTCAGATGGTTTTAATGATTACCGGCTTGTTGTTAGTTTTGCTGGCGGGCATTTGTATCCTGAGTGTTCACAACAGTCGTGATTATCTTGAGTACCAGCTCCATGGTCACGCCCAGGACACCGCGACATCGTTGGGATTGTCCATCTCCCACCCTATGGCGGAGGATGATCAGGCTCTAGTACAAACCATGGTTGATGCCATTTTTGATCGCGGAGACTTCACTAGCATTGTGGTGAGAAATGCCGATGGCGACATAATCATTCGTCGTAGCCTGGAGCCGCTGCCCCATTCTGTTCCAGACTGGTTCGTCTCCTGGCTTAAAATCAACCCGATGCCCGGTGTCAGTGAGATCACCCGTGATTGGCGAGTGGTGGGTGAAGTTCGCGTGCAGAGTGACAAAAACGCAGCCAATCGAAACTTATGGATAGTGACCAAACAGGCCCTTTGGCTGTTTCTGACGGTGGGCTTGGCCGGGTGGTTGGTTATCCTGCTGATCGTGCGAGCCGTGCTTAAGCCCCTTCGTACCCTTGAAAAGCAGGCTGAGGCAATCTGCAGGAAAGATTTCACGGGGCAACAACCGCTGCCCAAAACCCGGGAACTAAAACGGGTAGTGCAAGCCATTAATCGCATGACTCGCCAGCTCAAGGTGTTATTTGACGAGCAGGTGGCCCAGATTGAGCAGGTCCGCAATCAAGCCTATGTGGACTCGGTCTCCGGATTGGGTAATGGGCGATTTTTTAATGCTCAGTTACAGGCGAGATTGGAATCGCCTGAAGAACCTTTTAGTGGCAGCCTGGTGCGATTGGAAGTGAAGGACATGGGGCTGTACAACGAGAATTATGGGCATGCAGCTGGAAATCTATTGTTGCGCAGAATCGGCATGGCGTGGGAGGAAGTCATGGGGGAGGTGGAGTCCCACTGTGTGGCGCGGGTGTCGGGGTCCAGGTTCGCCGCTCTGCTGCCCCGTACCTCGATTGATCAAGCCCGCAAGTTGGCGGAGGACACTTTAGGGAAAATTCAGCAAATAGATGGTATGAATTTGGGAGGCGCCGACGTCCAGATGTTCTTCGGCATCGGCAGTTGTGGTGTGGGGGAGGATGCTAAGTTGCTTGAAGCCCAAGCCAATGTTGCCCTTGAGCGAGCACAGGACTACCGAGCGGGGCATATAGAAGTTTTTGATGAGCGTGAATATGGCGATCCTTTGGCCCCCAAGCTGGCAGGGGTCAGTAATTGGGCGTCATTTTTAGAAGATGTATTGGAGCGTCAGAAAATTCAATTTCATTATCAGCCGGTGATGTCCTGTGTGGATCAGACTCTTATGCATTACGAGGTGTTGGCTCGCGTCTCCGTTGGCGGAAAACTGGTGGCGGCGGGGCATTTTATACCGCTGGTTGAGCGTTTTAATATGATTACGCGATTTGACCGGGTAGTGATTCAGATGTTGATTCAATATCTGCAGCAGGGGGAGCGCCGGGCACCCATAGCCATTAATTTATCCACACAAAGTGTGAGAGATGAGGCGTTTGAACCGTGGTTGCTGGACCTATTGCACCGGCATCGGGACATTGCTCCGTATCTTATCTTTGAAGTGCCTGAAGTGACCGTGCGTACGGCCCATGGCAAACTCCGCAGGCTGGCGGTGGGGTTAAGAGAGCTGGGTGCCAAGTTGACTATTGATCATTTCGGAACCACCAACAGCAGTTTTGGCTATCTTAGTGGGTTGCAGCTGTATTCCATTAAAGTGGACAGCTCCTACATTCGGGACATTGAGAAGAACCTGGATCATCAGTTTTTTGTTCAGTCGCTGGTGCGTATTGCCCATAGCCGGCAAATACTGCTCACCGCAGAGATGGTTGAAGGGGCGGAGCAGTGGGATCTGTTGCGCCGATTCCAGCTGGACGGAGGGCAAGGGTATTTCCTGGGTGAACCCCAGTCGAAGTTTGCGGCATAAGCCCCTCGGAAAAATCGAATAAAGGTTGCGGGTGGGCGGCTAAATGGTTAGTTTTACCGTTTCGAACGCATAAGGGGTTTACGGTTGAATAGTTACGATAATAAGAGCCGAATTATGAAAATGATTGGGGCCGTAATAGGCATCTATTTGTTAGTCACCGTTGGGCTGGGCATGTATTGGAGCAGTTCGCCCGACGTTTGGGACGTGTCCAAAGTGGTAGAGCAGGATGCATCCGCCCTGGGAAGGCCATCGGCAGTGGGGTTTGCCACCACCTCCACCCTGATCCGGCTTGCCGAGACCCTGTTGGATAAGCCCGGCGGCTATCTTACCAACGATATCGCACCACCCGGAATTTGGTTGGATAATGTGCCGAACTGGGAGTACGGAGTGTTGGTTCAGGTTCGTGATTTGAGCCGAGCTCTGCGCAAAGATATCGCTCGCTCCCAGTCCACTTCCCGAGAGGACGTGGATCTCGCCAAAGCCGAGCCTCAATTGCACTTTGATAACAGCAGTTTTTGGTTTCCTTCAACAGAGGCGGAATACCGTCGTGGCATTAAGTTTCTGAAGGGCTATCAGGTACGCTTGTTGGACGAGGACAATAGCAACGCCCAATTCTATGCTCGGGCTGATAATTTGCGTAATTGGTTGGCGGACGTGGAGACGCGATTAGGCAGCATTTCGCAAAAGCTTAGCGCCAGTGTGGGCAAAGATCAGCTTAATGTTGATTTAGCCGGAGACAGTGCCGCCAAACAGTCCACCAATGCGCCGAAAGAAATGGCAGTAAAAACACCCTTCTTTCAAATTGACGACGTATTTTACGAAGCTCGTGGAGCCTCCTATGCATTGATTCACCTTCTCAGCGCCATCGAGATTGATTTTAAAGACGTGCTTGAGAAGAAAAATGCCATGGTGAGCATGCGTCAAATCGTTCGCGAATTGGAAGCGTCCCAGCAGCCCATATTCAGCCCAGTGATACTGAACGGTTCCGGCTTTGGCCTGTTTGCAAACCACTCATTAGTTATGGCCAATTACATCTCGCGGGCCAATGCAGCCATAATTGACCTGCGTCGATTGTTAGAGCAAGGCTAGTCCGCTGTTGCATGCCTGCGGCTGAGTGTTTATTCAGTCGTGGGCTCTATAAGTGTCCCATTTTTTCCTGCCAATTCGATCCTCGCGCAGTTGTGGCATGGATCTTGTCCCTAATTCCCCATCTTTTTCGCAAATAGCTTCATATTTGTCTTTTTTACAATTTTTGCATGTTTATGGTTCATGTTGAAGCGGCTATTTGTGCTTATTGCACCAAAGCAGAGCTAATAGGATTAGCCTGATGAAAATTCAAAGCACCGATATTAATCACAAAAGTTCTTAGGGGAACCAAAATAATGCTTTTTGGCCGTCAGGATCAGAAGAAAATAAAGATACTGGATAAGAAAGTTAAGGATTGGAAATACACCACTTGCGGTTATTGTTCCACCGGCTGCTCCATTGAGGTGGGCTTGGATGAGGAGGGTAAAGCGGTAGCCACTCGAGGTGTTGCTAATGCGGATGTGAATCGGGGTAAGCTCTGCATCAAGGGCATCTTTGAGCACGAACTGTTCGAGGCCGCTGGTCGCGGTTCCACCCCAATTATGCGAGATAAGCCTTGGCAACCCTGGCAAAAAACAGACTGGGACACTGCTCTTGATAAAATGGGTGACGAGATCAAGCGTATTCAAGGGCAATATGGCCGCGATTCGTTTGCGGTGGTTTCCACTGGTCAGATAATGACAGAAGAGTTTTATACCCTGGGTAAACTGGTTCGCGGTTGTATTGGTACCAATAACTACGACGGCAACACTACCCTCTGTATGGCGTCTGCGGTTTCGGGTTACAAACGATCATTCGGTTCCGATGGGCCGCCAGGCTGCTACGACGATTTTGAGCATACCGATTGTTTAATGGCTTGGGGTTCTAATTTGCCGGAACAGCACCCCATAATTTACTGGCGCCTGAAAGAAGCGTTGGAAAAGCGTAAGTTTCCCCTGATTGTGGTGGACCCCCGGGTCACCATGTTTGCCCAATTTGCGGATATCCATTTGCCCGTCACCCCTGGCACGGACTTGGTGCTGCAGAATGCGCTGATGCATGTGATTCTGTCGGAAGGGCTTGAAGATCGGGCCTATATTGATGCCCACACCAATGGCATTGAAGAGCTAGAAGCCTGTGTTAAAGACTATGACCCGGTAACGGCGTCCAGAATCTGTGGTATTGATGAAGATACCATTCGCAATGTGGCCCGTTTGTATGCCAAGTCCAACTCCGCCATGAGTATCTGGACTATGGGCATCAATCAAAGCACCCACGGCTCCGACGGCGTGGTGGGAATCAACAACTTGAATTTGATTACGGGTAACATTGGTAAGCCCGGTGGCACCAGTTTATCCATTACTGGTCAATGCAATGCCATGGGAACGCGGGAGTGGTCATCTTGCTCCGGTTTGCCAGGCTACAGGGCGTTGGAAAACCCCAATCACCGTAAAGAAATTGCCGAATTCTGGGGTATTGAAGAGTCCTTCTTTCCGCACAAGCGCGGCATGTGTATGACAGATATTCTGCCGGCCATCGAAACCGGTCAAGTGAAAGGGTTGTGGTTGGTGGCAACCAATCCCATGACCTCTATGCCCAATACCGCTCGCATTCGCAAAACCTTGGAGAAGCTTGAGTTTCTGGTGGTGCAGGATGCCTACGAAGATGTTGAAACTAATCAGTACTCCCATATGTTTCTGCCGGCCGGTGTGTGGGCAGAAAAGACAGGCTGTTTCACCAACACCGAACGGCGGGTGAATTTGATCACGCCGGTGGTGCAGCCCCATGCTGACTCCAAGCCGGATTTTTGGATCTTCAGCCAGTTGGCTAAACGTTTTGAACACGGTAGCAAAATACCGTTTCCGGAAACCCCCGCAGGGGCCTTTGAGGAAATGAAGCAGCTCTCAAAAGGCGAAGGTCGTACCTTGGATATATCGGGCATGAGCCATGAGCTAATCGAGCAGGCCAAGGGAATTCAGTGGCCCTACCGTGAAGGTATGGACGGTGCTAAAGGCGATCCCCGTTTGTATACGGACGGCGTGTTTCAAACCGCTGATGGCAAAGCCAAGCTGATTGCTTTGCCCTTTATTGATAACAACGAGCGCCCCTGCGACGACTTCCCTTTCTGGATGAACAGTGGACGGGTGGTAGAGCATTTCCATACTCGAACCCGTACTGGCAAGTTGGGTAATCTGAATAAGTTCAGCCCTACTCCTTATATGGAGATGAACCCCGATGCCGCCGCAGAATTGGGCGTTAAGCATCAAAGCTATGTGCGCATCGTTTCCCGCCGTGGTGATGCGGTGGTGATGGTGCAGCTCACGCAACGGGTGCCTCGCAATATGGTATTTATTCCGTTCCATTTTCACGATTGTGTAAACCGGGTTTCTCTTGGTTTGCTGGATCCTCACTCTCGTCAACCTGCCTATAAACAGTGTGCAGTTCGCATCGAGCACGTGGACCAAAAGCAGGCGGCAAAATTGAACGCTCAGCGTAGAGCGTTTTAGGGGATAGGTTGAGGAGAGAATTATGTTGAGTTTGTTAAAGTCAGTTCGAGATCGTTTGGATCAGATTGGCGCTGAGCCAGACCCCGTTTACACCGAACCCGAGCGTATGTGGGAGCATCGTCCTGGAGAGCAGAGCTACGCAAAGCTGTACGACCCACAGGTTAAAGAACAGAATCGCTACGGCGTGAAAATAGATTTGTTGGATTTGAGCGAAGGCGCATTGCCCGCAGAACGCTCTCTGAAAATCAATGAGAACCCCGCAGTGGGGGAGAACCCGAACCGAAACAAGCAGCACGGTTTTCATTTTACTTCAGACAATTGCATTGGCTGTCACGCCTGCGAAGCCGCCTGTAGTGAAAAAAATGGCAATCCGGCCCATATCAGTTTCCGCTCCGTGGGTTATGTGGAAGGGGGCACTTATCCTGATTACAAGCGCATGAATATATCCATGGCCTGTAATCATTGTGATGATCCAGTGTGTTTGAAAGGCTGTCCCACCCGAGCTTATACCAAGCACGCCGAATACGGCGCGGTGTTACAGGATCCCGATACCTGTTTTGGCTGTGGTTACTGCACCTGGGTGTGTCCTTACAATGCGCCCCAATTGGATCCCATCCAAGGGCAAGTATCCAAGTGCAACATGTGTGTGGATCGGTTGGAAGAAGGTCTTAAGCCTGCCTGCGTGTCAGCATGCTTGGGTAACGCATTGAACTTCGGTGTGGTGGAAAACACCCCGGAAAACCGGGAGCAGGTTCTGACTCACATCCCCGGATTTCCGGATCCATCCATTACACAGCCTAATATCCGTTTTCAGCAAACTCGTTCCATGCCCAACGAGGTGACGCGTACCGATTCCATGCCAGTGAAATACTATAAGGGCGATGACGGTCAGTTCCGTTCGGTGGTGGATGAAAAGCAAGGTAAAGACGCATCCTGGAATCTGGCGCGGCTCAGTTCCCGCGAAAATCCCCTGGTTATCTTTACTCTGGCATCCCAAGGTGCCATGGGCGCATTTATGGCGGTATTGCTGGGTTCCTGGTTTGGGGTGGAGAGTTTTGTGGCATTCCAATCCAGCGCTGCCTTCATTCCCTTTTTGTTGTTGTTGGCGGCACTGCAAGGGTGGGGCTTATTCCTGTCCACCATGCACTTGGGTAAGCCAATGCGTTTTTATCGTGGTTTTAATAACCTGAAATACTCACCGGTTTCCCGTGAGGCGTTGGGTGTGTCCCTTTTCCTGGCGGGGCTTAGTGGCTTTACCGGGCTTAAGTTAATCAATATCTGGCTGGGTTGGGGTTTTGTGGATGCAGTGGCGCAGCTTGCCGGCGCATTCGCCGTGATATCTGGCCTGGTGGGCATGTGGTACATGCACAAGAGTTATCGCATTAAAGCTCGACCGTTTTGGAATCACTGGCAAGTGATCACGTCGTTCTTTGGCACCCTGTTCAGTCTGGGGAGCATCTTATTGGGATTGTTTATGGTTCCGGTGGCGCTGTCCAATGGAGCGGATTTGTCTAGCTTGTTGGCGAGCCTGGGATTGATGGCGTTGGTGGGTTTTGTGGCGGAAGTAGTTGGTCTGTTTGCCCATGGGAAATACCTCAATACAGAATCCGGAGAAGGTGCCGCTGCCCATTACGTTCAGTGCACTACCTTTGGAAAAACCTACTATTTACGTAACGCGTTATTGGTTGCTTGCGCCCTGGTGGCTGGTTTAATGGTATTGTTGCCGGCAACGGCGCCATTGGCGGTATTTGCCAGTGTTGCACTGTTGCTGTTGGGGTTACCTGGGTTGCTGATAGGTCGAGCGTTGTTTTATGTTTTGGTGATACCTACCACCATGCCAGGGGCCTTTTTCTGGAAGAACAAAGGTTTCGAAGAGCATGCCCGTGATGTGGGCTTGGCGGATATGCCCCAGGTGGGTGTGGTGCCGCACTTGCATTAATGCTGAATTCCTGTTGCAGCGCTTCCGGCAGTGAACGGTTTTATGTTACAACCAATGGCGGGTCTTAACATAAATCTCCAAGGGGGCGCATTAGGTGAAATACCAGGGAAGCTGTCATTGCGGCGCGGTCACGTTTGAAATCGAAGCGCCTGAAACCATTGAGTGTCAGGATTGCAATTGCTCCATCTGTTCCAAGGCGGGATTTCTACACCTTATTCTGCCCCTTTCAAAATTTAAGCTGCTCAGTGGTCAGGATAACCTGACCACTTACACCTTTAATACCGGGGTGGCAAAACACACTTTTTGCTCCAGCTGCGGCGTAAAGCCTTTTTATACGCCGCGCTCAAATCCCGATGGTATTGATATTAATGTGCGTTGCCTGGACCCCGTACCCTCTAATTTAGTGGTGGAAAAATTCGATGGTCAAAATTGGGAGCAGCATGCCCATAAGGTGGCTCACCTGAGCAAGGATGATTAATGGCCAGTGAAACGTTGCAGCTTTATCAGGTTGACGCCTTTGCGTCGAAATTGTTCCAAGGCAATCCCGCGGCAGTGGTGCCATTGCAGCGATGGTTGCCCGATTCGCTAATGCAGTCCATGGCGGAAGAAAACAATTTGTCAGAAACGGTTTTCTTTGTGCCTAAAGGAGATGGATTCCATATTCGTTGGTTTACACCCACCAGCGAGGTAAAGTTGTGTGGTCATGCCACCCTTGCAGCGGCTTTTGTGCTTTATGAATTTTGTGGCTGGCAGCAACCTCTGATTCAATTTGACTCCGCTTCCGGCCCCTTAGTGGTGGAACGATCGGGTCAATGTTTTTCCATGGATTTCCCTGCCCAGCCCGGTAAGGTGTGCGATACCCCCGCTGCTTTGCTGCTTGGCCTGGGTGTGCAGCCAGAGTTATGTCTGGCGTCTGAGGATTATCTGGTGGTGCTGGACAGTGAGGATCAGTTGCGGCAAATCCAGCCAGACATGACACAGTTAAAAAAGCTGGATTTGCGGGGGGTTGCGGTAACCGCTCCCGGCAGTGACTGTGATTTTGTGGTACGATTTTTTGCGCCCAACTATGGTATCGATGAAGACCCTGTTACGGGTTCTGCCTACACTCAATTAGCTCCATATTGGGCCGAGAGGCTGGGAACGCCTCATTTGCAGGCGCGTCAATTGTCCAGCCGAGGAGGCGATGTGGCTTGCGTTGTGGGGCAGGGTAGAGTCTCTATCTCCGGCTCCGCTGTCTGCTTTATGCAGGGCTCTATTGTTCTCCCATGATTGTCCCCCATACCCATCCTTTATTCATAAAATAAATGCCGACTATATGATCTATTGATTTCATTTATGCTGCGGTGGTCCATAGAATGGCTATCATCTTATGTGAGGGATGTTGACTGACAACTCAGTCAGCCCGTTCGCTTCGATATCCATAATCCAACGTAGAGGAACTACCATGTCTAATTACGCCACTTTCACCGATGAGGCTGCGTCTGTCATCGCCGCAAACGGACCCACCTGGAGCGCAATCAACCCTGAGTCTGTTGCCCGTATGCGTTTGCAAAATCGCTTCAAGACAGGCCTGGATATTGCTAAATACACAGCCAAAATCATGCGTGAAGACATGGCTGCCTACGATGCCGATTCTGCACAGTACACTCAATCTCTGGGTTGCTGGCACGGTTTTATCGGTCAACAAAAACTGATCGCTATCAAAAAGCACTTGGGTGATACCAATCGTCGTTACTTGTACCTGTCTGGTTGGATGGTAGCTGCACTGCGTTCTGAATTTGGTCCTCTTCCTGATCAGTCCATGCACGAAAAAACCTCCGTTGCCGACCTGATCGAAGAACTTTACACCTTTTTGCGTCAAGCTGATGCCCGTGAATTGGGCGGACTGTTCCGCGGATTGGACGATGCACGTAGTGCAGGTGACTCTGCTAAAGCGGAAGAAATTCAAGCTAAAGTAGACGGCTTCCAAACCCACGTAGTACCCATCATCGCTGATATCGATGCGGGCTTTGGTAACGCTGAAGCCACTTATCTGTTGGCGAAGAAATTCATCGAAGCGGGTGCTTGCTGTATCCAAATTGAAAACCAGGTTTCTGACGAGAAGCAGTGTGGGCACCAAGACGGTAAGGTAACCGTTCCTCACGAAGACTTTTTGGCGAAGATCCGCGCTGTTCGATACGCGTTTATGGAATTGGGTGTGGACGACGGTGTAATCGTTGCCCGAACTGACTCTTTGGGTGCTGGTTTGACTAAGCAAATCGCTGTAACTAACGAACCAGGTGACTTGGGTGACCAGTACAATGCGTTCTTGGACGGTGATTACGTTGAAAGCGCTGCTGATATCGAAAATGGTGACGTGGTTGTTAAAGCCAATGGTAAGTTGTTGCGTCCCAAGCGTTTGGCTTCCGGTTTGTTCCAGTTCAAGAAGGGTTCCGGTGAAGATCGTGTAGTTCTTGACTGTATCACTTCGCTACAGAACGGTGCAGATTTGCTGTGGATCGAGACAGAAAAGCCCCATGTTGGCCAAATTGCTGGTATGGTTAACCGTATCCGTGAAGTGGTGCCCAGCGCCAAGTTGGTTTACAACAACAGTCCTTCCTTCAACTGGACTCTGAACTTCCGTCAGCAGGTATTTGATGCTTGGAATGACGAAGGTAAAGACGTTTCTGCCTACGATCGTAACAACCTGATGAGCGTGGAATATGACGAGACTGAGCTGTCTGCAGAAGCGGATCGTCGCATCCAGGCGTTCCAGGCTGATGCGTCCCGTGAAGCAGGTATCTTCCACCACTTGATCACTCTGCCTACCTACCATACTGCGGCATTGTCCACTGACAATCTGGCCAAAGGCTACTTCGGTGATGAAGGTATGCTGGCTTATGTTGCTGGTGTGCAGCGTAAGGAAATCCGTCAGGGTATCGCCTGTGTTAAGCACCAGAACATGGCTGGTTCCGACATCGGTGATGATCACAAAGAGTATTTCTCTGGTGATGCAGCCCTTAAGGCTTCTGGTAAAGACAACACCATGAATCAGTTCTAAGCTGCATTCATAACCTGTGGTAGCCAGCCGGTTGCCGCATAAAAAAAACCGGGCCTAAAGGCCCGGTTTTTTTGTGGAAATTCCGGATTAATGGGTCTGCTTTGATCGTTAATTGTTCAGTTTTTTGGGGTGGCTGTCGAAAAACTTTACAGTTGGGTCGGGAGGCCTTTTTTCTCGATTTTATCCCCTGGATTCATTTATTAGATTAACAATTCTAAACGAATCCTTTTAGTTATGAAAATCAATAACATATCAACTCGATATTGGAGATCAGCCTAATTGATGAGTTGTTCACCTTATTATGGCCTAAATCCTGCTAAACTTTTCACCTTAATACCAGCTGGTTATATGCATTGGCTTCTTTTTATCCAGGTATATTTTGTTGGAGTTCAATAACCCGCCAGCTGATTGCTAACTCAAACGCCGAAAACTCGGTTCAAGTGGATTGCACTCGCACACGCACAAGGGCAAAAAGTGATGAGATTTAACAAGGGAACAGTTTCTCCCAGGGCTCTGATTGTAAGTTTGTTTTTAGGAGTATTCGGGCTTGGGCAGTCCGCCGTGGCCGAGAATATACTTTTCATAGGGAACAGCTTCACGTTTGAAGGCCCGGTGCCGAAACTGGTTCACGACTTGGCGGTTGATGCCGGTGAATCTCCACCCAATTATGAATTTACTACCCCTGGCGGTATGTGGCTTGCCGGGCACATGGCTGGAAACGGTGGCAGTGCGGCGGTGCAGTTGATTGCTCAAGGTACTTGGGATGTTGTGGTGGTGCAGGGTAACTCAGTCCGCTCCACTGAAAATATAGGAAACCCGCAAAACTTCCGCACCGGGGCTACCGATGTCTATAACGCTGTAAAGGCAGCCAATCCCAGTGCCCGAGTGGTTTTTTATGAGCCCTGGTCCAGGCATCCGGACCACAGTTATTACCCCGATACCTTTGCTGATCCCCACGAGATGCAGGCTCAAATTCGATACGCGTACCATGACTTCTACAACCGCCATCTGCCAGCCAATGCGGATTCGCCTATTCCGGCTGGGGACACGGATTTGGCACGAGTGGGTAGTACCTGGGAAAAGGTGTTGGATGCAGGTACCGATATCCGCCTTCATCGCGAAGATGATTACCATGCTGCTGCCGCTGGCCGATATTTAAATGCGTTAATTCTGTTTGGTAAGATTTACGGGCAAAGCCCCATCGGTCGTTCACCATTATTGGGCCTGGACGATGCAACCACCCAGCTATTGCAAGAAGCCGCTCAAGCATCTTTGGATGAAGTTGCCGCTGTTAGCCCGAATTTTGCCAATGGCGAAACATTGGTGCTCGACTTGGGCAATACTGCCGCCACCGGATACAGCAGTCTTGCGGATTCGGATGGAGACACCGTTAACATCCTCAAATCCACAGGTGCCAGCTCCGGTGTGGGTGCTGAAGTTGTGCAAAGCTTTAGCGGCACAGATAGTCTCGGTTTAGGTGGCAATACCCTGGGGTATCCTCAGGAAGTGAGCAACGATAGCATTTCGGTTAATAGTTCAACCACCGGTCGTATCGAACTTCACCATCTAAACCCTGACAACGTCTACACATTGAAGCTTTTTGCTTCGAAAAGTGGAGATGATGGTGGTTTGGGCCGGTTGGCTCGGTACACCGTTAACTCCAGTGCTTCTTCTGATTTGGATGCTGCCGATAACACCAGCACCCAAGCCGTATTTCTGGGGGTTCAGCCAGACGCTAACGGCACCATTACAATCGATGTTCAGGTGAGCCCCGCTGGTAGCGCTCAAAACGCGTACCTGGGTGCCCTGGAGATTACTAATGATGGTCGGGCTGTCCCTTTGCCTCAGACTTTGAGTGCCAGTGCCGAAGAGTTAGAGTTCCTACCTGTTACAGTGGGAAGTGTGGGAACGCGATCGGTAAAAGTTATAAATACCGGTGACAGCGACCTGGATGTAACCACTATTGCTCTTCAAGGGGCGGACTCCAATCAGTTCTCTCTCACCTCAAATAGTTGTAGTAATAGCACCTTGTCTGCAGGAGCTGACTGCAGTTTCGACGTAGAGTTTGCGCCATCTTCTGCTGGTAGCAAATTGGCGAATGTCACCATCGCGTCCAATGATCCCAGTGCTGCCACTACACAAATAGATCTCCAAGGGCAAGGGCGGTCTACAGTTGGTGCGTTGGCATACTACGTGGATGAGACCGTTGATTTGGGAACCTTTGTTGCGGGAACGGATCGTAAGCGCAGATTTCTGGTGTCCAATCGCGGTGACGCTAACCTTATATTTTCTTCCATGGCCATAACCGACGATGCTGGTGGTGTGTTCAGGTTTGGTGGATCCAACGATTGTGACAATGCTACTGTTGCTGTGGGGGCTGGGTGCGAAATAGAGATATTCTTTAATCCCCTGGTAAACGGTTCATTCAGTGCTAATTTGGTTTTCGATACCAATGACTCAAGCAGTCCTCAAACGGTTATTCCTCTGGATGGGCGGGGCTTCCAGGACGCGTCTGCTGTCTTTGAGGAAGGAGACATTATCGAGGTTGATTTTGGTTCTATTTCCACCACCGGTTTAAATAATATCTCCGGCGCATCCGGTTCTATTTCCAATCTGACCAAGACCGATTCAACATCCAGTTCAATCGGGCTTAATATTACCGAAAGCTTTAACGGCCAGAACAGCGCGGGCTTACCCGGTAATACATTGGGTTTAGACCCCAACACCAGTCAGGATACTCTTTGGGGTGGCACGGCCAGCGGCCACGCTGCAGCCCTGGCGCTTCAATCAGAGCTGGTAATAAGTAATCTGGATACCTCCAGCCAATACAATCTAACCCTGTTTGCTTCCCGGGGTAATGACGACTCCGGTAATGGCCGACTCATTCGTTACACGGTAAATGGAACCCAGTTCCAAGACTTGGAGGTGGCTGATAACACCTCTGATCAGGCTCAGTTCATGGCCATTGAGCCAGAAAATGATGGAACTATTACGTTAACCGTGGCGGTTAGCCCGGATGGTGGTGCCCGTTATTATTACCTGGGCTATTTAGCATTGGAGCACGCCGGTGAAGCCACTTCCACTTCTCCCAATATCGCCGTTAGCGCCACCAGCCTGGCTTATGGCCAGCTAACCTTGGGCAGCTCCTCCAGCCAAAGCCTGACCGTCAGCAATAGCGGAGACGCAGACCTGACCCTAGGTCAGCTGGTGATAAACGGAACCG
>CAXHEX010000004.1:0-323063 GCA_964016105.1 uncultured Ketobacter sp. | reverse complement strand
TCTCTGAAGTAAGAATGGCCCACCTATTTGATATCGGCGAAGAGACTGGGCTACCACTATACGCCTCATGCTTATTCCATTCTAAATCACTGGACCCTAATACGACCAAGTGTGGAGTTAACTTTTCACTAAGTCCGAATATTTCTATTCACTTCTCAGCGTACTATCAGGAGCTAATAAACACTCCTGCCCGAGCAGCTGAAGTTAAAAGTTTTGTAAGCAGTTTAATTTACCAGCATCGGTAATGTTGCCAACACTATTGGTGTCGAATATATCAGGGGAATATCATGGAGACGCTGCACCCTTCTTCGAGTAAAAATTGCTGGACTAAAACAGGGGATCTAAAGGGTGAATAATCCATCCGAGCAGTACACCGACGCCCAAGTTAGGGCGATTATACAAAAAGCCATAACCAATGGCGCAACTCGTTATATCCAGGGATGTGAAGCTCGGGTAGATGATTTCACACGCCGTCACTATTCCTTTCGTGGGGCATTAGAACTACACGCTCACGCCCTTGGCTGGGATATTCTGCGTGTGCCCATTAATATAATTTGGTCCATTGTGAACATCCTCTTTTCGCTTGTTGGGTTTATCGCTCAAATAGTTGGCTTGAAGCAGCTAAGATCCTGGCTAAACAAGATTCCACCGGGCCTTGAAACAGACATGGACCGCCAGATAAGTTGGCTGGTGATTACTGAACTACTGCAACTCCCCCATCAACATAGAGCCAAGCGTAGCGAGCACGATGCGTTAATGGAACAGATTGTCAAACAGCCTGAACTACAGCAACTGCTTGAGCACAAGCTTGCTGCATTTGTGGCACCGTCAAAGCAACCGAATTTCGAATCCAAACTTAAAGCTAAACTGGCAGAATACGGCGCAACTCGAACCGGTTCCGCAGAGCTAACCAGTAACGCGGCATTATTAATTACAAGTAAACTGGCATTTGGGCAAGTTTCCTTCGGCACTCTCGGCCTGGGTACAGCGGCTTCAACCGCCGTTGCACATTCCATTGCGGTTTCCAATTTTTGGCTTGGTTCCACCATCGGGTCCTACTACTATGCTTTGGTTCCCGTTGCTGTATCCCTGCGCATCCTCATCGCAGTCACCGCGCTGTTTGCACTGATACTGGCCTTGGTATCCACCTTTATCGGTATCTTCACCGACCCATTGCAAGCGGCACTGGGCATTCATCAGAGACGGCTGCGCAAACTCATCAACGCGATAGGAGACGATCTACAGGACCAGGGTAATTCCAGGTTCGAATTACGAGAAAAGTATGCGGGCCGATTGTTTGATGTGGTCGACCTGCTCACCACTGTTGGACGAACTGTATAGCGAAGAGGACGCCCGTTTTAGGGATCCCTGCGAGCATTGTCTACATAAAGCTCGCTCCACGCTCTGATACCCATACCATCCCCAACCCGGCAACGATCATCATACTTAAACGCAAGGAGAGCAGGGATACAGCAGGCTTTTTACCTAGCAAATACAACAAAGGCAAGCCAACCATAACTAGGAACAACTGACCTAACTCCACTCCCAAGTTGAACGCAAAAATGGTGGTACCCAAAGACACCAAAGGCAACATCAAATCGAACATCACATTGGCAAAACCAAAGCCATGTATAAAGCCAAAGCCCAACGCTAATAGCCAGCGCCAACGGTCCATTGCCGGCGTCAAAGCCAGCATGGCGCCCACCACCACAGAAACCGCAATGCTGGTTTCTACAAAATCTACTGGCAACTGCACCCATTTTCCTGCGGCTAAGGTGAGGGTAATTGAATGAGCAACAGTAAATGCGGTAATCACTTTTACCGTATCCGGTAGCACTGCTGCCAATGAAGACAAGGGCGATGGGTTGCTGTGATTCGCGCGAAGCACCACCGGGAATAGCAAGGTAGCCAAAAACAAGATGTGATCAACCCCGATTAGAATATGCCATACACCCTGCTGTAGAAAATGCCAAAAGCCAGATAAGAGCGGGCTTAAATCCCTGTTAGATTGCAACTGCCACTGTGCAGTGGGTTGCTGTGGTGAAAGCACGCTGGTATAAGCTGCCTCCCCTGAAGCCAAATTTACCAGTGTGCGAGAAGAAGCATCCGTTAGAAAAGGAAAGCCGTATTCCACGGTGAAGGTGCCATTCGCCACCGCAGCATGGCAAAGCACTTCAAGCGGCAATACCAGATAAAGCCCAGAACTGAGGTTTTCCAACATTTGCTGACCCGCCTCAAGCTCACAGATTTGGCTATCCAACTTTATTATTAGTTCCGATAGCATAAGTTCACGGATGCGCGAGCTATCAAGCTGTAGTTCCTGCCAGCTCAAGGCAGCATCACCATTCCTATCTAAATCCAAAGCCTTATCTAAATCTTCCAACGGTACTTTCCACTGTGCCGAAAGGGAGTGATTTTGACTGGGTTGACTAACGCTATTGTGGCTTATTTCCAGATAACTGTTGCTACCACTGTGGGCGTGAACGTAATTCACGGACAACATAACAAGCACCACTAAAATGAGGGTGATTAATTGCCGTTTCATATCTCTTCCTCCTTAAAATCACCCCAACGGGACATAGCTAACTGAAGCTGCTGGGTTTCAATCCTGTTTTGGCCAAGCCACTGTTGCAATGCACTGGGTAGAGATTCACTGCCCTCGCGCTCAAGCGCTTGTAACAGCAGCATAGTGTCAGTCATGGTTTTTTGAATTTGCCAATTTTCCTGTGCGTATTGCACTGCCAATACCGGTTTTGATTCCATGTAAAGGTAATACATCGCCAGCCATTTTTTACTGTCTACATCATTTCTGGTTTGGGCAATTTGCGCTTCTTTAGCCAGGTTAGAAAGGTGGGGTTCTATGGCCTTTGGGTTTGTTTTGTACCCAGCAACCACTTTAAATAACAAGGTATCAACAGAGTCATCTTCACCCGTGAGTCGATAAAGTGGCTTGAACCGCTGCTGCAATAGTAAAAATTCTGAGTAGCGCATCAATAGCTGGCGGTCATTGGGTTGCAACTGCAATGCCTGTTTATAATATTGATCAGCTAAATCCGGTTGCGCTGCATACGCACTCAGCTCTGCTAACGTCACTAGTAATTGCCTGCTAATTTCAACATCAAGATCATGGACATCTAAATTGGATAAGCGCTGTTGTATTTTTGTTTGCATCAAGCGGGCGTTACCCATTACGCCTTCCGCCTGGGCTACACAATTCATCACCAACAGGCTATCGATACTCAACGTGAGTGTGAGGCAATCTGCCCGAGATTTGGTTGGCTCGCCCATGGCTAGATAGATAGCGGCACGCATCAGCCTGGCTTGGGTGTGCTGCGGCTGGCGCCCCAACAACGTCTGTAAATCTTCCAGCGCCGCATCAAAACGATGCTGATGTTGATTGATCTGCGCCCGCAACAAACGCAGTTGATTACCTTTCTGCTTGTGATTAAAAATCTGTTTTTGCCACCAGGGTTCTAATGCAATCTTGGCGTACTGATAGTAATCACTGCTCGAGTGGGTGGAGGCCTGAATCAGATAGGATCTGGCTTGGTTAAGGGCATCATCAAATGCCACGTCGTCAATTACTGGTAAACCCTGTGCTGGGCTTGATACGGTGTAAGCCCGTTGCAATAACAATTGATTCCCATCACTGGGCACAAAGGGCTTGGCCAGGCAGTATCCCGGCAATAACAGGCTAGTCAACGTAACAATCAGGAAAAAAAACCACCGAACCGGACTAGAAACTGGGGCAGTGCCATTGCACCACCCCGCTCTACCCCCGCACTCCACGCTAGAGAGTAGACTCATCTTCTAACTCCTCAGTTTGCAACTCCATCTGGTTCAGTGACAGGGGTTCGGCTTCGTCATCCACGCCGCTGTCAATCATATCCTGCACCAGTGAATGAACCGCTACCGGAGTCTGGCTACCACCGGTTTGATTCACACCTGATGGAGGCATACTGCCGCCACTACCACCACAGGCGCTTAGTCCTACTGCAACCACTACACTTAACATCAAAGGTTTCATATTTGAGATCTCCGCCTTGTTATAACTGGTCACCGGCAATGGGGGTGAGCAAGTAGGGAAAGCTGTCACCAAAATCAGCGGCGGATACTGCAGCCCCATCAGTCAGTGGCGCAGTGTTGTTAGGCGCAATGGTCGCGTCCGGTATCAGCGCACCCATGGCCACCCTTAAGGTAATGTCCACTACATCGTCACCGGGCCTGCGGCCGTTGGGAAAGCCGGCAAGATCACCACCCAAAACACCCAAGGTGGCCTGGTCCTGTTTAGCGGTGGGTGCGATGGAGGTATTCAAGCGCAACATCTCCGAGGGTTGCACGTTGGCAGGTTGATTCAGGCCTTCAACTCCCGTTAAAAACGCCGAGATCAAATCGCTGCGAGGAAACAAATCAGGTGCGACTGCCGTTCCGGGAAAAAGAATCTCCAACAGTTCCGGCAAGCTGGGGTTAGTGACATAGCTGGCAAACTGGGCATCATCTTTTGGCTCACTGGTATTAAAACGATCTTTATCTTTTAACCCGATCACAACTTCATTAACCAAGGGCATTCCCAAGCGAGAAACCTGAACGTAAGGCCCGCCCACAAAAGCGCTGGGTTTTTTATTGTCGAAGTTAGGCTTGAAATTGAGCAACCTTGCTTGGCGTAAGCTGGCACTGGTCCAGACACCAATTACCGATTCGTCATTGCGAGTGAGGCATTGGATGGGTAACTCCATAATGATGGAAGTGACATTCTTGTCGTCAATGGTATTTGCGATGGCATCAACTGGGCCCAGGGGGTTCAGGTTCACCAAATCAAAAGTTTGCCCCAAATTCACCACAAAGGGCTCCTTACGTTGGCCCACAAAAACCCGACCCGCGGCCGAACAATTGGGTAGCGTAATGTCATATATATGATCATCAGCATAGGCTTGATAATCGCTTATTGATTTACTGCCAATATTATCCACCGGTTTTCGAAATCGTTTATCACCGTTCATTGCGTTGACTACCGCTGCTCGATGACCTCGCCTTCTATCACCACTCACCTGAGTTATACGATATTGCTGACGCACATTCACAGCATTGGTATCAGCCTTGGTGGGACCAATGGCACCAATATTTTTCAGCGCTACTGAAACACTCTCGCCTTCAATATCCAATGCCAAATTTTGGAATACATCATTAAAATTAAAGCGGTAAGTTATATCTTCCAACGCGTCGCCATCGTTGTCGATGTGAATCTCATAGGCTGCACGGGTGTCTAAATCAAAATAGTTGGGCCCTCCATAAGCATCTTGCAGCGGAAGGTAGTTCGCTATCAGTGTGACGAAACCTTCCCTACCGGGCTCATAGCTTCGAAACGCATATAGATCCGTTCCATCCACTTTGGGTGCACCGGTAATAAAAGGGGCCTCCCTATGGCTGGAGGCCGCCGCCCGATCAACTATACCAGTGGCTGCTATACAGCCAATCAGCGCGCTGGCGATGGCCAGTGATCGCGGTTTGGTGGTTTGCTTGAATTGCATTTCCTGTCTCCTTCGTTGTCTTTAATAGGCTTGCATCGGCTCTATACGAAGAAAGGAAATTCTTGGATTCATTTGTTTTAAAAAAAATCGGTTGATTTTGAATCCAAAGAGGCCATAAGGTCGTATTCAGTAGCAAGTACCGCAATGGAATTGACTCTATGGCCGATCAAGCTGAATTATTACCCTTGCTGCAGGCAACTGCCCTGGGAGATCAAAGCGCATTCCGCGATTTATACCAAAAAACATCACCCCGGCTGTACAGCCTTTGCCTACAGATACTTAAGAACAAAGCTTGGGCAGAAGAGGTGTTACAGGAGGCATTTGTCAAAATCTGGCACCATGCTTGTGAATACCATCAGGATAGGGGGCAAGTGAGTACCTGGTTGACCAGTATCGTACGCTATCGGGCTTTGGATTTTCTTCGCGCTCATAAACCCACGGAGGATTTGGAACCGGAAACCATGAACCTTGCTTCAAACCTGCCGGGGCCGCTGGAAAATGTAACATTGGACAAAGATCTTAGGGCCTTGGAGCTTTGCCTGGATCAACTGGAAGAACAGCAGAAACAATTAATCGTCATGTCTTTCGTGGAAGGTTTAACCCATCGGCAATTGATGCAACGCAACCCTTTGCCCCTGGGTACTATTAAGAGCTGGATACGTCGTGGTTTGCAAAGTTTACGGAGGTGTCTACAGTCATGAACTACAAACAAGCGGAGCGACTGGAACAACTTGCCGCAGAGTATGTACTGGGAACCCTTCACGGTTCCGCCCGTAGGCGCTTTGATAAGCTGATGATGGAATCGTACCAGGTACGGGACGCAGTTTGGCAATGGGAGCAACAGTTAAACCCATTGGTTGATTCACTCCCGGAAACCGTTCCACCCAAAAAAATCTGGAAACAGATTGAACAAAGAATTGACCCCGCACCCACTCCCAGCAATGCCCTTTTTTGGTGGCGAGGTTGGGCCGCATTGAGTAGCGCCATAGTTTTAGTTATGGCCGTTTTATTCAGTCAGGTGCCTTTTACTACCACAACTACCACCACAACACAGCCCGACAGGGTAGCCATGTTCAACGACGAGCAAGCCACCCCCCTTTGGCTGGTGACCAGCGATAGCCGTAACGGGAAGTTGATGGTGAAGGCCATCAACCCACAGGCAGTTGCTGTAGACAACAAAGCCTTTGAACTGTGGATGTTGCCCAAGCAAGGCCAGCCCACATCCTTGGGCATACTGCCTGTTTCACACACGAGATCGGAAACTGTCCTGTCGCCAAAATTACTTGAAGTACTGCAAAACAGCGAGGGCTTGGCAATCAGTCTGGAACCCGTTGGCGGCTCCCCCACGGGACAACCCACGGGCCCGATCATGTACCAGGCACCAGTGGTGAGTTTTTAACGCCGCAATTAACTAGAAACCGCGGGCCCTGTATAAAAGACTCTAATCGCTAAATTTTGATGGAGCTGCCGAATACAGCTAGAGGGTAGATTCGAGCACCTTGCTGGTTCACTACCCTCAAACTGAACAATTAGGACAGATTCCCTGAACCGCCAGATCCGCTTGCTGCAATACAAAGCCTTCTGGCATGGAGAGGGTAACGGCAGGAGAAAGCGCTTCCAGACAATATACTTGGCCACACTGAGTACAACTGAAGTGGGCATGATCAGTCCCCTTTATGGCACTGAATCGCCACACCCTGTCTTCACCGGTAACCTTATGGACAATCTCATGCTGTAAAGCCCAGTCCAATACCCGGTATAAAGTAACACGATCAACTTTGCACTGGTGTTGGATAAGCTGCTGTTCAATTTCCTGGTGACTGAGGGCGTACTCTGCAGCCAACAGGCGCTCCAGCACAGCAATTCGAGCTTTGGTGACCCGTTGCCCTGACGATTTAATAATTTGCTCAGCCCCTAAGTGGGGTTCTCGGTGATGATGCTTGGACATGGTTAATATTGCACCACGACCGCCCCTCTAAGGCAACCGCTGCTGCTGGAAGAAGGCGAGTGTAAGAATAGCCGTGCGAGTGCCCCCGCACGGCTAAACCAAGGGGGTTTTACCTTAAGCACTTAGCGATTCAGTTAGCGGCTGAATGCAACTAAGTTGCATAAAGGTATCCCTTATAGCCATGGCTGTCAATAGAACAGGAAACAAAAGCGCAGAGTTAATCCGCTTCATTGTCTTAAATAGACCCGCGATGTATAAACATTCGGTGTGCGTCGATGTTAGGTGGAAAGAATAAATGCAGTTTCAAGGCATAGTGGGAATGGTTTTCCTGGTTTTTATGGCTTACTTACTAAGCGAACACCGACGCCAAATCCCGTGGCGATACGTTCTGTCTGCATTGCTGTTGCAAATGGTACTGGCGGCACTTTTCTTACATATACCGTTGTTTCAATCCGCACTGCAAATCATCAATAAAGCCGCATTAGCTTTGCAAAGTGCATCAGAAGCGGGGTCTGCCATGGTGTTTGGCTATTTGGGGGGAGCCCCTTTACCCTTCACCGAATCCTTCCCTGGCGCCAGCTTTGTACTGGCATTTAAGGCTTTGCCCATTGTTATTGTTATGAGCGCTTTAAGTGCCTTGCTGTTCTACTGGCGGATACTTCCCCTGTTTATTTCGGCAGTGGCCTGGTTACTGAACCGCAGTGTGGGAGTCAGTGGCGCGGTAGGTGTAGCGACAGCAGCCAATATATTTATCGGCATGGTTGAGGCGCCACTTACAGTACGCCCATACATAAACAAAATGAACCGCTCAGAATTATTTATCTTGATGACAGCGGGTATGGCCACCGTAGCCGGAACCGTGATGGTGCTTTACGCCATCATTCTAGGGGACGTCATAGACAACGCGTTAGGGCACGTGCTGGTGGCATCACTGATCAGCGCACCGGCGGCTATTCTATTCGCGATGATGATGATTCCACCTTGGCAAAACAACGAGCAAGCCCCGGTTGAGCTTGGCTCCAATGCCAGCAGCTCTATGGAAGCCATCAGTAACGGCACCGAAGAAGGCTTAAAACTGTTTTTAAACATCATTGCCATGTTACTGGTGTTGGTTTCACTGGTGACGCTTTGTAATAGTATTCTGCATGTACTACCTGAAATCCATGGTGCACCTTTGAGTTTACAGCGAATTTTAGGTTGGATTATGGCACCGTTAATGTGGTCACTGGGTTTACCCTGGGAAGAGGCGTTAGCAGGTGGCAAACTTATGGGAATCAAAACTGTGCTCAATGAATTTCTCGCCTACTTAGAGTTTTCTAAAATGGAAGAAGGCACTTTCTCCGATCGTAGCGAATTAATTTTGATGTATTCGTTGTGTGGTTTTGCCAATTTTGGAAGCTTGGGCATTATGGTGGCCGGTCTCATCACCATGGCGCCACAGCGTCGCACTGAGATCCTTCAACTGGGCACACGTTCTTTAATTTCCGGCACCATGTCTACCTGTTTTACCGGCGCACTGGTGGGCATTCTAATTTTTTAACTTATAAATCGAATATTCTATAAATAGCACTGGCATCTAAATGCAACACTTCTTGTTCTTAGAGGAAACTCAAAGTCATGTAAATGACGAACGGTCCCCCGGTTGCTTGTATCGAAGATGCGTTTAATTCATGTGACTGATATACTCGCCCCCAATAATAAAAAGATGTTTCAAATACCAGGGGATGGCGGCAATGGACGCATTAGAAACAACCTCACCTCAAAAAATCCTGCCTCGGGAAGGCCTCGACTTCGGCCTCGACGATGAAGATATTCCTCGTTTTTGGTTTGACCAAGACCCTTTTAAAACCCGTTTTTTTGACGCGCTATCGGCGATGTTTCCCGAGGGCGAAAAGTTTTTTATTAGTTGCGTTCGCGATTATCGCGATCAGATCAACGACCCGCAACTTCTGCAGGATGTTAAAGCCTTTACACGACAGGAAGCGCAACACACGTTGGTGCACAGACAATACAACAAACGCTTAAAACAGCAAGGCATACCGGTTGAAAAAGTTGAGCAGGAAATGTCGACCATGTGTGGCTGGGTACGACGCAATATATCGCCAAAAATTACCATTGCAGACACAGCCGCCTGTGAGCATCTCACCTCTGTATTGGCCCACGGATTAATCGAAAGAGAAGATTTTTTGGAACGCACCGATCCTCGGCTACGGGCTCTATACACTTGGCATGCAATCGAAGAGATCGAACATAAGGCCGTGGCTTACGACGTGATGACGAAGGTGGCGAAGACCGGTTACTTCACTCGAATATTACTTTTGATACTTGAGCTAATTCAGTTCTCTCTTTATCTATTGGTAATTTTGGAAGTCATGCTCAAGATCGATGGCTTTAGCTTGTTCAAACGATTGAAGCTTTGGATGGGAGGCTTATGGTGGCTTTATGGTCCAGGTGGTGTATTCCCTCCTCTACTGAAAGATTTGTTCGCCTATTTCAAACCCGGATTTCATCCTGATCAACATCAGCCCGCAGACAATTTCCAACTTTGGGTGAATGCCTTCAATGACAGCGGAGATCCACTAGAGGCGGATAAAGTGCTTCATTCCGCTCATGCTTGCTAACAGCAAGATTCAAAAGATCAAAAAGCCCAACAAATCCAACAGTTCGCCAGGCCGTATCACCAGCGGCCTTTTGCTTTTATAAAACCAAATTAATATTGGATAACAACGCCCCTGGTACCCGCTTGCTGGAGCTGGAGCGCCCACCATAGGTTCCCGTATCGGCAAGAAATTCTTGCTCTTGGGTCAATGCCTCAAGGGCACTACCCAATAATCGATACAGGGAGTCATCAAAACGCATCACATTCAGTGGCGCTACAATGTTGCCGTTCTCCACCCAAAAGCAGGCAAAACGGGTCATGCCGGTTACCCTGCAACTGGCCCGATCAGAAAAATTTAAATACCACAGATTACTGATAAACAAACCCGTATCTAACGCCTTTAATACATCAGTTGCCGCCAAATTACCCGCAGCCATATCAAATGACTGTGCACTTTCGTTGCAACCGCTGTTAGCCACCAGCCCATACTCCTTTGCCGTCCTAGGGCTGATTAAAGTACCGGTCATTTTTCCCGCTTTAACCAATGAGACTTGAGCAGGCCTTATAAAACCTTCATGCTGAAAGGCCGGTGCCAATCCATCACTGACATTCTCGTTCAACTGCACCATGGTGGAAAATGCTTTTTCACCCAAAGACAGTTTTTCTAAAGGGCTTTGCTTGGTACGAAAGGCTTTTTCAGAAACACCACCCCAATTCAACATATCAAGCAATTCAGCAACCGCTGCAGGTGTTAAATAGGCACGATAACCGCCGGGCTTTATGGATCGTGCAGGCTTACTCAAAAAACTCAGTTGTTGCTGCGCTTCAGTAACACTGTTACGAATTTCCTCTGGAGACCATTGAAATCCGGCACTGCCCCGCTTCACCGCTTTGTCGCCGTGAGAATAAAGACTCCAATCAAAATTCCAACTACTGGATTGGTGCCAGTTACGTTGGCCTAAATCGTTGGCAAAGCCAGAGAAAACTTCACCACTGGCCAATATTCCCACCAGATCCGTGCCAGTAGCAAGGCGTACAATATCATTCACCATACTGCCACTGTCTGGCAGCAATGACGGCTTCTGCTGCTCACTACTCACCACTGTGTCAGATAGCAATAGGTAAGGATCTTCTGCCACATGCATTAGTACATCACGCAGCTCCTCCATCAGCGACAACACTAAAACTTGGTCCTCTTCTCTATCACCGGACAAGGTGATTTCCTGACTGATGTGTTTTTGCCCCTGTACCAACCGCAAGGTTAAATACGCTTGCTGCACATGACCAGCCTGACGCACCTTGCCATGGTTAAAACGCACAAAATCGGAATATTCACCGGCCAACCAAAGAGTGAATCCTTCATTGCCCACTAATTTTGATTTAACGAAATCTGCCAGCTCATAAAAATAGGCTTTCATATCAACTCTCCCCACCGAAAACATCAATGGAAGAGAATAAGCAAGGTGGGGATGCATGCCCCACCCTGATCACCTGATTGGGCTCGCCTTTGCCACAAAACGGTGTGCCCATAACGTGTACTGAGTCTTGATTCCCTACCGACTTCAACGAGCGCCAGAACGTGGCAGACACGCCCCGATAACCGGGGTTTTTCACCACTTGAGTTAATTCACCGTTTTCAATTAACTGCCCCCACTCACAACCGAACTGAAATTTATTGCGGGAATCATCAATGGACCAGGAGGAATTGGTATTCATCAGCACACCCCGTTCCACTTCCGAAACCATTTTCTCGAAAGGTGTGTCACCGGGCTCAATATTAAGATTGGCCATACGATCCATGGGCGGACGATTCCAGTTACAGGCCCGGCTATTGGCTACCCCAGGCAGATTCCCACGGGCCTGAGAAAGTTGACCACCTAAGGCCCGCTTTAACACACCACCTTCAATCAACAGTTCCTTGCTGGCCACGGCGCCTTCGTCATCCCACCCATAACTGGCAAATTCATGTTGAACAGAAGGATCGTAGCTCACGTTAAGTAATGACGATCCATATTGATAGTGACCAAACATATCAGGGGTAACGAAACTGGTGCCGGCGTAATTGCGCTCATCACCCAGAATCCGATCCAACTCCAGGGGGTGACCAATGGACTCATGGATTTGCAGCATCATCTGCTCCGGCATGAGTAGAAGATCTCGCTGATCCGTGGGGCATTGGGGTGCCGTCAGTAATTGCAGTGCCTCATCCGCCACTCTGGCACCCGCTCCCACTAATCCTGCGTTGTCGAGAATGTTCAAACCACCTTGCTGACAAAAACCATTGTACTGCCCACCCAGACTGCGGGTTTGGGCTTCTCCATCGGCATAGGCGGTTACCGTTAGGCTGGGAATGAGATATTGAAAATGCTGCTCTAGGTCGCCGCCCTGGGACGTCAGATAAAGTTGCCTACTCTCAAGGCGCTCCAAGTAAACGGACCAGTCTACGATACGGGAGTCGTATGCACAGGCATTGGATTCTGTCATCAATAGATCCAATATATAGCGTCGATTCCAGTCAAGGGTGGCTTCAGTGCCAGCGCCCTTATAAAGGCCTGTGGCAGAAGGAAACTCTAACTGGCTGTAGTCCACAAGATTAGCTCCGGCGCTAATATCAGCCCAATGCTGTGCCTGTTTAAGCGCACGATTCAGACCACTAACGGACAAATCCGATGTAGCGGCATAACCAAATCCTGAATCCGTTTGTACGCTGATCATGGCTCCCCGATCAAGCACACGGCCAATGGGCTGTTGCACATCTTTTCTTACGGACAGCGCTTCAGATCGGGTTTCTACGTAACGCAGTGAGCAAAACTGCGCTTTAGGGTTAAGAGATTTAAAGCGCTGCCGGACTGTATCGAGCATTGGCATTCCTATAAGACCATGTTGGTGCGGGATTAATAGGCACTGGCATCATTTAAACACGCCATATCAGCCTCGGTGAGAGTGAGCATCGCCGCATTGGCGAGCTGCTCAAGTTGAGGCAGGGTTGTAGCACTGGCGATGGGGGCGGTGATACTTGAACGATGGGCAATCCATGCTAAGGCCACGGCAGCCGGGTTTGAGTTATGTTGGCTGGCGACTTCATCCAGGGCCTTTAGGATCTTCAAACCTCTGTCGGTCAGGTACTTTTCAAGAAAGCCTGCACCTCTACTGGATTGTTCCAAATCTTTTTTAGTTCTGTATTTTCCCGACAGAAAGCCGCTGGCCAAAGAGAAGTAAGTGACTACCCCAACACTGAGATCCCGACATACGGGCTCCAATGCCTTTTCGTATCCAGAACGATCAAACAAATTATATTCAGGTTGGTGGGCAACGAATTGAGGCAGATGATTTTCCTGGGCGAAGGTGATTGCAGCCTTTAGGCGCTCTGCACTGTAGTTGGAAGAAGCAATAGCCCTTACTTTACCATCCTTAATGAGTTGCTCGAAAGCGGAAAATGTTTCATCAAAGGTGACATCAGGATCATCCCGATGGGCGTAGTAAACATCAATGTAATCGGTCTTCAGACGTTTCAGGGAATCTTCTGCTGCTTTAATAATTGATTGTTTCGATAGCCCACCGGGGTCATCACCCATGGGGATTCCCACTTTAGTAGCCAACAAAACCTGATCCCGCTTGCCGCTCTGGGACAACCAGTTTCCAATAACCGCTTCAGATTCACCGCCCTCATTGCCGTCAACCCAAGCTGAATAGACATTGGCTGAATCAATCATATTGATCCCCAGGTCCACACAGCCATCCAACAAACTGTAGGATTGCTTCTGGTCTACCGTCCATCCAAACACATTGCCGCCAAACACCATCGGTGCGATCTGAATGTCAGAGTTTCCTAACGAGCGTTTTTGCATTTTTATTTTCCCCTAAAATTGAGGTGAAACTAGACTCGAACTTAGTTTTTGATTTTCGTAATTTAATTTAATTCGATTAGCATCACTGGCAAAGCGCCCATACCGAATTTCATCCATTTGTTGATCACAGTTACTACCCCCCATCAGAAAGGCAGAGCCATCTTCTGAATTCCGATAGATACCAGTACTGCCCATTTTAACGCCGTCGCCATAAATAGTAACGCCCGTTGCAGGGTCCACAACCAGAGTGGTGTAGAGCCATGAACTTCCAGCAAGAATAAATCCCCCGCCATTGAAACTACGGGTGGTGGAGCTAAAAAGCGACTCTGTAATACTGAACTCTGGCGCCGAAATAAAAGTGAGTATCCCGGCTTTACCTATTAATTCCCAACTAAAATCACCGCTGCCTCGAGACATCCAGGTAGAAGCCAAGTTAGCAATCAATGTGAGCACCACGTCTTCTCTAACCCAAGCTTCAATCGTAAAAGGCCTGTTATCTACATTTAGGGCAGTATCATAGGGAACTTGCAAACGATCTCCCCCCTGAAAATCCCGGCCATGGCCAATTAACTTATTCGTGTTCACACTCACTGTTGAGGATATTTCTGCGGCATGATTTTGATAGGCTGAGGAATCATAAGCGGTACCGCTACTGCCTTCGTCAAAGTGCCATACACCTGCGTAATCTTTCCATAGGCCAGCAGGGTCTTCGCCATTGGGTACATCGCCGTTTATCCTATCATTGTAATGCATGACGATATAGTCGCTGTTACTGTTGCCATCTACCTGGGGAACCAGCACCCAAGCATAAATTTCGCCTGTTGCTCCTGGTTCAATCTCAAATGGGAGCCAGCTGATTCCATCAGCATCACTGAACCGTATATCGTCGTAATCCAATTGCAAGGTGGATTGAATGGCACTGGAAATTCGGATCAGAACAGGAAAATCCACCACATCGCCAGTGACGTTCGCACCGGAAGCCGTCGTATCGAAGGTATACTGCTGGCTACTTTGAAAGCTACCCAAAGTGCCGGTATTAATTCCGGTTTCAATATAGAGCGTTACAGCTCCGTCCAGGTAAATTTCATAATCTACGCCGCTAATGTTCTGAATTCCGGTGCTCACCCAGGCATCTCCAGCACTGCTATTCACGGTATCACTACTCCCACCACGCACAAATAAGGAACTGGTGTTCTCACTTAACGCGGCCACACTGGACTTGCTTAGGGTCAAGCTATTACCACTGTCACCTAAATCAATCACCTCAACACTTTTAATTACCTCAGGCCCAAGTGAAACAATATTAAGAGTAGCTGCTGTGGTATTCATACGCAGAGTATCGTTACCCAGCCCCCCATCAATACGGAAGAAACTGGTATCACTGACCTCTAACACATCATCACCGGCACCCGCGCAGATAGCATCGGCTCCCCCACCGCCACTCAATGTTTCACTGCCGCTGCTGCCCACCAGATTATCGATCCCACTATCGCCCACAAGGCCGTAATTGTTCATGCTATGAAACTCCTGGCCCCAGAGCACAATGGCTTCCCCTGCGTCACTGGCCCCATTATCACCTTGGGGAGCCGCAGCGATAAGATCAGAAAAGCCGTCGCCGTTCACATCAGCCGAAGCAACCCCTTGGCCAAGATGATCTCCAGCCTGATCACCCACAATCTTTATGCCGTCAGCAATATCAAGAGAACCCAGCAGAATATCAGCTCGGGTTGTTCCCGCCTGACCTGTCACCAACCAGGCAGCACCACTGTCACTGCCGTCCCCATCATGCCAATAAGCTGACACTAAAATATCGTCGATACCATCGGCATTAAAGTCACCCGCGTTAGCAATGCTACTGCCAGTGCGGTCACCTGTTGCTACACCAGCAATACCATAGCCAACATTGCTTAACATGGTATCCACATCGATAGTGCCGGGTATGGCGCCCGCACTACCGTAAACAACATGAGCTTGCCCTGTCTCAGTATCGAATCCGTGATGCGACACCATTAGATCACTGATGCCATCGCCGTTGAAATCCCCCCCTGCAACGGAATGCCCCAGCTTGCCTCCCACTTCACTAGACACGATTTTAACGCCATCACTGGCGTTCAAGCTGCTCACATCCAAGCTCGCAAAATAGGGCCCCGGCTTACCATACAGCACAAATGCCTGGCCTCCATCACTCACCAGATCATCTGAAAGCCAGCCAGATACCGCCACATCGTCATAGCCATCGGCATTAAAGTCCCCTATGAATCCCACGCTTTGACCCAATTCTGAATTTGCAGTGGCACCACCGATTAACATACCTTGAGGTCCTGAGCTGGAGATCAAATCAAGATCGATCGTGCTTAAACCCGAGGTTTTTTGCCCAAACAAAACATAGGCTTTGCCACTGTTATTTCCGCCCTCATCACTACTGGGTAGGCCTAGCACAATATCATCAATGCCATCCCCATTATAATCGCCGCCGGAATCCACCGTTTGCCCGTTAGTGGAAGTAAGGTCAGAAGATTCACCCATCAGGGCACCCGCCTCAGCACTATGTACCACAATGCCATCAATGCTACTGAAGCTACCAATATCAATATCGGTGTTGCTGCTTTTACCATACACGATATAAAGCACACCGGCATTGGTGGCGTAATCACTGGCACCAGATGCGATAACATACACATCCCCATAGCCATCGTGATTAAAATCCCCCGCCCCACCTGCGGCCATGCCCAACTTGTCTCCCACCGTGTTGCTATAAATTTTGAAGCCATTGACTCCATTGGAGATTGACGAGGTCACCAGGTTGCTTCTGCTTGCACCTGGCTGCCCATAAATCACATAGACAGCGCCCTGTCCTCCATTTTCAGCCGGGGCTCCTGCAATGAAATCTTCGAATCCATCGCCATTTACGTCACCCACCCTACTGACGGAAACGCCCAATCCGGCATTGGCTTGATCAGAATCCACCATAAACCCATGGGCTGATGTTAAGTTACTCACATCCAATAGGCCGGTATCAATCACAATATTTTTATTGCTTGCTAGGGAGCCGGGAGCCCCTGGGTTTGCCAGAGTTAGATCGGCATCAACATAATTAAGGCTACGAATTCTGGCGGAATTCAGACTCAATGCAGAGGAAGCGATATAATCAAGGTCGGCACTGGCATCACCCAACACCACAGGGTACTGGAAAATCAAAGTGTCACTACCGGAGCCACTGGCATAGGCCAATATCACATCGATCACATCCAGATCCAGTGCGAGCTGAGGCACACCCAATGTCACATTAACGGCTTCACTGAATTGCACCTCAACCGCAATAGTGTCGCCTACACCGTAGGTGCCATCGGCATTACTTGATGTTACATCCACTACCGTAGGTATAGCGGCAGAAATTGAAGTAAAACTAAAATCTGTAGTAACGGAAATGCCTGAATAGCTAACACCAACTCCATTGACGAATGTACCGGGGTCGATAGTAACGTAGTAATCGGTGCCGGGCTCCAGTACATCCGATAAGGTTACGTTTATACTCGGGCTGCCTGACCCTGTCACCTGAGGGGACCCCACCGCTATGGTATCCCATATACTGTTATCACTGGTTTTTCGAATATAAATATTGCCGCTGTTCGCAGTGACCGATTCATTAAAGGTCATATTGATATCCGTGTTAAGCGCAACCCCCGTTGCATTATCCGAAGGCGTAGAACTAATGATCTGTGTGGGTACAATAGAGAAATTCCAATCGGTTGTGTTACTGATACCGGCAAACCCGGTTCCAGACACATTGCTCAACGCAGAGGCGTCAATTTGAACATAGTAGTCAACACCACCACTAAAAATACCGGCAGGATCAATTGTTATGGTGTTGGTTCCAGCTCCAGTAACCCTGGGATCGTTTATTGGAATGGTTTCGAACAGTACATCGTCGCTAACACGACGTATGGAAATGTTTCCGGTATTCGTGATCACCGCTTCGTCGAAGATCAGCGTCAAAGGGTCTGACAATCCAATATTGCTGCCGTCATCCACTGGCGTGGTACTCAATATTATCGGTGCGCTGGTATCAACGGCGATATCATAGGGGCTGCTAACGGAAGACACATTGCCGGCGCTGTCGGACTGGGTTGCAGTTAATTGATAGGCCCCATCCGCTAACACTGTTGTTGAATAATTCAACACCCAAGTGCCAGCACCCGTCACGGTAGTGGTTCCAATGCTGCTACCGCCCATGAGCACCGTCACTAACGCGCCCACCTCCCCAGCTCCATTTATATCTAATGTATTGTCATTGGTTATGCCATCATTAGCACCACTGTCTCCGGATATACCCGTTATACTGGGTGGGCTCGGTAGACCCTTGTCGATAACAACATCAAACCCAGACGACAAAGCAGAAACGTTGCCCGCCTGATCCACCGCATTAGCTGTCAGTGTATACACCCCGTCGGCAAGTGGGGTAGCAGAATAGTCATAACTCCAATTACCCACACCATCAGAGCTGGTGGTACCGATTGAAACACCATCCACAAATAATTCAATTGTCATGCTGCTATCTGAAGAGCCAATGAATATCAGAGTATCATCGCTGGTTATGGCATCACCTAGAATGCCCGTGTCGTTCGATATGGTTTGAATGGTGGGAGTACTTGGAATAGTGGTATCAACTGTTACCGCAAGCACCGATGACAGTGCCGATGTGTAACCACCAAGATTGGTTGCCTGTGCCGTGATACTGTACACACCATCGCTTAAGGTAACGCCGGAATGATCATAGAGCCAGGTACCCGCAATAGTGGCAGTGGCAGTTCCCACAGAAACACCATTTATAAAAATTTCGATAGTTTCAAAAGCGCCACTGATACCGCTAAAAACAAGCTGATTATCAGACGTCACAGCATCACCCGCTGTTGCGGTATCAATACTAATGGCGTTTACACTGGGGGCAGTGGGAGTTAGAGGTTGCACTATATCCGAGGCGACAAACAAGGATACTGAATCCAACTCATATTGATTGTAAGTTAGGAGGCCAATTGTCACACTACCCGCCAGGGTCCACGTCTCGTTGGCATCTAAGATAACGGCTGAGTTAATTGCACCATTTACATAAAGGCTGCGGGCTTCGCCATTGAGTTTCAACAAACTGATTTTATCGAGAGTTAGTGTATTTCCACCGCTCCCCAAATCGATTACCTCGATCCCCTGCATTTTGTCATAGGGGACATTGCGAAGATCGAACCCCACCCCTGAAGCGGTTAGTTGCAGAACGTCCCTGCCTCTACCTCCATTAATGGCCGCAAAGGTAAAATCGGGAACAACGAGAGTGTCATCCCCCGACCCTGAAGAAATTGTATCCGCACCGCCATTTCCAACCATCACATCCGCGTTAGATGTACCCACCAAATGATCCACATTGGAACTACCGGTATTCCCACTGAAGACACTGGACGTAAAGTCTTGCCCCCAAATGACGTTAACCTCTCCAGTGTCAGCACCATTGTTATCACCTGCCACGGATGACATTATTAGGTCACTATATCCATCGCCATTTAAATCACTAGAAGTAATGGACCCACCTAACATGTCACCGGCCTGATCGCCAATGATCTTAAACCCAACTGCGCCAGTTAAGGATTCTAATTCAATGTCGGCCCGACCCGTTCCTGACTCGCCATAAATGACCCAAGCGGCGCCAGCCGATAACCCACCTTCAGCGTCATCAATAGATGATATGACCATATCAGCGATTCCGTCGCCGTTAACATCGCCAATACCCCTAACGGCGTAACCACTGCGATCGTTACTCCTCTCACCGTGAATCAGATAGCCTGCTGTTCCTAAGGATTCAAGATTGATGTTGTTATAGGTGGCACTAACACTGCCATAAATAACCATGGCGGCACCATTGTCGGTGTTAACCCCGGTATCAGCCTGGTTTACACCAATTATAAGATCGGTTAGACCATCCCCATTCAGGTCAGCACTTGAAACTGATCCCCCCAATAAGCCACTACCATTGGCAGTAGAAATAACAAACCCGTTCGCACCATTAAGAGTAGCTAGATCAAGATCAGTGAAAGTGGGACCAGCATGACCAAATACCACATAGGACTCACCACTATCCACAGCACCACCATCGGATTGCGGGGCTCCGATAATCACATCGTTATAGCCGTCCCCATTAAAGTCACCAATGTACTGAACACTGTGACCCACATAGCTGTTACTGGTGGCGCTATGATAGATAGCGAAACCTTCGGTTGCGTAGGAATCCAGTTTAAAATTAGCGCGACTCACTCCGGTTTTACCCAATACAACGTAGGCCACTCCAACGTTATTTTGACCGTTAAAATCACTTTGATTATGCCCAATGATGAGATCGCTAATACCATCTCCATTGAAGTCTCCACCGGCATCCAAAAACTGGGCATTGTTCGGATCGGTAGTACTGTAGTGACCCAATTCATCAACCGGCTCTGCCCCTAAAATGACAAAGCCATTACTGTTGGTAAATCCTACTGAGGTATTAAAATCCGTAGCCACATTCACATTGCCCGGTGTAGCTTCCCCCCAAACCACATAAACGCTTCCGGCATCCCCGTCACCGGCATCCTGACGGGACGACACCACCACCAAATCATCGTAGCCATCTCCATTCAAATCCCCACTTAGGTCTACCACGGACCCAAGGTGATCCCCCGTTGCAGCTCCGGCAATGGTCAACCCATCACCAGCACTGAAGCCAGCCATATTTAGGGTAGATCGCGTTGCTCCAGAGGCTCCCCAAACTAACCACGCCGCCCCTGATTCTGAGCTATCTAAATTGCTGGTGGGTGCGCCAATCACTAAATCAGAAAACCCATCACCATTAAAATCACCCCCACTACTGATACTGTGTCCGAAAGATAGTAACGACGCTTCCGAACCTTCTATCAAAAAACCATCGCTGGGAGTGAGACTGGAAATATCTAAAGCGGCGGCAGTGATATTAATATTTTTATTCCCTGACAACGAAGCCCCCACTCCAGGGGTTGGCAAATCAAGTGTCGCATTTGCATTGTTTTGGCTACGAATAGAACCCCCATTTAACACCAGAGAATCCGTTGCCGCGTAATCTAAATCCAACTTGGTATCACCGGTTGCAACCAGGTATTCAAACTGAAGCTGGTTAGTACCGGACCCGCCCAGGTAGTTAATAAATCGATCTGCTGAGTCCAAATCCATAAGCAGCTGCGGCGATCCGGTGACGTTAACTATTTCACTGAATTCGATCTCGATCAGTATGGTGTCGTTGCCACTATAATTGCCATCAGCAGTGGACGAAGTTACGTTGGTAACGGTGGGTACTGCCACATTGGCGGTGCTGAAACGCAAGAAAGTATTGCCGATGAACCCTGAGTAAGACACATTATTGCCATTAACCAAGGCACCCGGGTCTAGTTCAATATAGTAAGCGGTATTTGGCTCCAGCACTTCGGATTGTGAGATCACAAGATTAGCGCTTCCGCTGCCAACAACCTGACCACTATTGATGTCGATGGTGTCAACAACGGCATCATCCACAGATCGTCGAATGCGGATGTCACCGGAGTTTGCAATGACCGGTTCGTTAAATGTCAAAACCAAACTAGCGTCAAGCGCTACGTTAATCGCTTGGTCGGCGGGCACCGCGCTAATCAATGCAGTATCCTCTGTGGTAAACACCCAGGCTGCGCTGCCTGCAATACCGTTAAACCGATTACCGGCTAAGTCAGCATAACTATTGGCATCCAGCTCAACGAAATATTGAGTACCGCCGTGCAACGTACTGGAAAATTCTACACTAACTGTATTTGTTACAGCGTCGATTGCAGTGTCAGAAACATCCACTGCTTCGACCAAACTATTGTCAGCGGTTCTACGCAACCGAAAGCTGCCAACGGATTCAAAAATGGATTCGTTAAACTCTATTGAAACTCCACTGGACATCGCCACATCTATCGCACCATTCATTGGCACAAGAGTCATGACATCGGGATCATTAGTATCAACCGTCAGATCAAAAATGGAAGAATTCCCAGAAGTGTTACCGGTCACATCCGTGGCCGTTGCAGTAATGGTATGGCTACCGTCCGCCAAAGTGGTGCTAGTGTAATCAAAAAGCCAAACACCACTGCCATCTGCCGCACTGGTTCCAACTGAAACTGTGTCTACATAAATCTCTACGGAACTACCCGCTTCCGCTACCCCGGAAATAACCAGAGTGTTGTCTGACGTGACTCCGTCACCAAGTGTACCGGTATCCGAATTTATCTCAGTAATAGCGGGAATAGCAGGATCCTGACTGTCCACAACAATGTTAACAGGTGCAGATAAAGCCGACCTGTTGCCCGCCACATCTTCCACTTGAGCCGTTATGCCGTAGGTACCGTCAGCAATGGGCGTGCTGGACAAGTCCACTAACCAATCGCCACCGCCATCAACTAGTGCCGATCCCACCACAGTGTTGTTGGCAAAAACATAAACAGTAGCCCCCACTTCAGCCAAGCCTCTAATCTGTAGTGCGCCTGTGGCAGTAATCCCGTCACCCATAAGCCCGGTATCAGGCTCAACTACAAGGTTTAGCACTGGGTCTGGTGCCACGGTATCGATCCTGATTGGAAATGGGCTGGACCAATCTGATCTATTTCCTGCACGATCAGTGGCCTCAAGCTCAACATTGTAGCTACCCATACTAAGGATGGAACTTTGATAGTCTAACTGCCAATTTCCATTAGCGTCCGCAGTGGCAGTGCCAACCACAACAGTATCAATGCGTAGACGAACGCTGGCATGGGGCTCAGCTGTACCGGCGAAAATCAACTGATTATCGTTGGTAATGCCGTCAGAACCATTGCTGCCGGTATCTTCGCTAATTCCGCTAAGATTGGGAGGAACAGGATTGCTTCGATCAACCACCAATTGGAACGGAGGTGACATCGCGCTCACCAGTCCAAGTACAGAAGCCTGTGCCGTTACAGCATAACTACCGTCAGCTAATTCCACACTGCTATGGTCAAAGTACCAGGTGCCATCCTCTTGCACCACGGCGCCACCGATATCCACTCCATCCATAAAAATGGTTACCACAAGGCCCGGTTCATACACCATATTGCCAGAAAATAGGAGGGTGCCATCGTTGGTATAGCCATCGGACGGCCCATGACTGTCAGTGGAAATGGAACTCACACTGGGAGTTTCAGGTAAGGACAGATCATAGCGGAATTGGAATACATCCGCCGCTGCCACCCGGGTATTCTCCCGTGAGACAGAAATGACTCTGGCATCATAGGCGCCAGGATTTAACAAGACAGAAGTGTAATAAAGCCGCCATTCGCCTGCCCGATTGGCGATAGTGGAACCCGCTAGCTCATCGTTGAGCCACAATTCAACGATGTGGTAAGGCTCCGAAGTGCCAGAAAAATCGATGGCATTTTCAACTATCCTGCCCTCACCATGGGGCAGGCTATCCCACCACAGTGCGGTGATGACGGGACGGAGATACCCACTTTGCTGGTCGAGGCTGGCAGACAATGACGGGGTTAAATTGCTGTTACGCTCGACGCCGTCAGCGACATAATTTAATAAGGCATCCGATGATTCAAGATCAGAAACAGCGACCTCGTCTAAAGCATCCGCCTGACTGCTCGCATCACCTTCCCCCCCACATGAAACGGCAAGCATTATCTGCCCAATGACGAATAGCGCTCGGGCTAAATTACTTAGCAACGCTCATACTCCAAACAACAAAACTTCTTAAGGATAAAAAAATTATAGACGAGAGTTGACGTTAGCTATGTTGGGAGCACGCCTTCGGGGAAATATTTTGATCTATTTTGTAAAAATGAATTAAACCCAAGCCGTTAAAGAAGATTTTTCGTGCCCAGCCTATCTATACAGAACTATTTTGTCTAACAACCCAACCACCCTTGAATTTGTTCAATAATCCAAGGCCCATCATCCAGGGCCAAGTCATGACCTGCTTTTTCATGGGTACAAAGTGGCCAGTTCCAGGCCTTAGCCAACACTTCACTGCACTTGGGGTTCACCAAACGGTCCTGGGCACTGCGCAACACCAATGCATGGGCATGTGGCCGGCTGTTCGGACCACGGTAACGGGCCGCAGCCAATAATTGACGCATGGCGTTTTTGGTACTGGTGGGATGGGTCAGGGCATATTGCTGCCATTTTTTTGCCAACTCAGCTTTGTGGGGGTATAAATTGCTGGAGATATCCAGAATCAACTTTTCTCTTCGATAACCACTCTGTTGCAAAATAATATTTTTTAAAATGGCGGGGTAATTCTGGGGCCGCAAACGTTCGAATAATGAGCCCATATTTCCCAATGAAGAATTGATAATCACAGCACCCGCGATTTCCTCTTGATACTGATGCATCCATTCCACTGTCACCATTCCCCCCATGGAAATGGACAATAGATGAATAGGCTCCGACACTTTTTGAAGCTTTAGTTGCTGCCGCGCTGACTCAACCATTTCTGCAATAGTGAGAGGACTGGGCCTATCGCATAGGGAACCATTGCCGGGCAAATCCAGCAAGTGGATTTGGGCATCTGGAAAGGCCTGCTCCAGCCGCGAAGGGAACTGTTCCCAATGACGTTTTTGTCTTACCAAGCCACGCAGTAAGACCCAGTGCTTTGGTGAATCAGTCATCGTGCATCTATTTCCAATTTAATAATACGTCCTTGCAGTTTCTTGCTTTTGTTAACAGCCACTCTCTCATGCTTAAGCTCAAGCACGTCCACCATGTGCTGCTTAACAGTCAACGCTCTCTGATCCGCTAACGCAACCAGGTCTGCTTTGCTCACCTCTTGTTTGGTTAACAGCTCTTGAAAGAGGTCTGCATGGGCTATTTCAACTACCTTATCCGAATCAAGCTCAGGCTGTTTTTGACGAATCGCTTCTCTACGATCTTTTTCACTCAGCAACTGAGCCTGCTTAGCGATGGAGGACAGAACTTTCCAATTGTCTTTAACTTGCCACCAAGATCCATCCGTAACCGCCTGTTCAAGCGCCTCCACCGTTATGCGGCGCTCAGCAGATACTTGCGCTTTTAGTTTAATTTCTTTTAATACCTGGGCATCTTCCGCAGCGGATGCATTGCCACTGAAACGAATCATCAGTTGGGGGCGCTGCTTCAATGCAGTCACCAAATCTTCTAGCCGCTTCCGGTTCTCTTCATCCAGCTGTGCCGCTCCGGGAGTAAAATCAATTTCACCCAGATCTTCTCGACCACCGGCCAACGATCCCAACAGTTTGAAAGGCGAAGTGGCTGCTTTAACAATGACGTTCACTAAAGCCTTTACAACAATACCTGCCACACTAAAGTTGGGATCGTCCAGATCACCCCCCACACCCACATTCAAATCAATGACACCTGACGGCCCCCTCAACAAAGCCAGCCCAAGCCCCACCGGTGCGTCGATCGCCTGCTCACTGGCGACCTTTTCACCCAAATAAAGATTATCTGCTTGGATACTGTTTTTACCTTTTAATTGACGCTCCGCTAAATCATAGTTCAGATCCAGATCGAGTTTTCCGCTGGCCAATTGATTGCCAATATATAATCCGGAGTAAGGTGATAGATTGGGAAGATCCAGCCCTTTTAGCTCACTTTTAAACGAGAATCCTGGCTGCTTTTGCAAAGGCTGCAAGTGACCATCAATAGTGAGGGGTGCGTAGCGATCAATCTTACTACTGAACTTGATTGGAATTATTTGCTGGCCGCTGGAAGCAATCTCCCCCACATCAAGATCCATACTGTAAAGCCCGGTTTTAAATGAGGGACTGACGCTGGCATCGGAAAAAAGCGTGGTCCCAGACTTTAGAGCGAACTTGCCCACGCTAAAGTTCCATGGTTTGGCTTCCGCCGCAACGCTGACATCCTCACCGTCCTTTTCATGACCAACCTCGTCAGAGCGATTTTTTCCAGACTTCATTAAGCTGGCTAAATTGATCTGGCCTTTATTATCCCTGACGACATAAACCTTGGGTTTATTCAATGCAAGCTGTTGTAGCTGAATCTGCTGACTGGGCAATGCCACGTTTAATTGGTCTAACTTTAGCTGCTCTAATTTCACCACAGGCTTGCCAGTGCGAAGATCCTCTACCTGAAAGTCATCCAATGAAAAATCCAACGAAGCATCCAGCTGAAGCTCATCTGCCACTTTTAATTCCACTGAACCATTCACGGATGTACGGCCCTTGCCCAGACGCAGGTTAGTCATGGATTCCAGATATTGGGTAAACGGCGGCAATGCAATCTTATCCAACTGGTAATCCAGACCCATGGAAAAAGGAAACAATACCAGGTCACCTTTCAAATCAATCTTACCCTGTTGATCCAACACCCCGGAAACCAGCAATGGCGTTTTTTGCTCTTGCTCCAAAGTGATGTTATTCAATTGAATATTTAGTTGGGATAGCGTGTGTGGCTGATTCAAAGACTGCTGGGTTTTCACCAAATTTATGGTGCCATTATCCAGCTTGACTGTGTCAACCGTTAATTGCCAGGGGGGCTCCTGGGGGGACTCACCCTTGCCACCCTCAGCATCTTCAGCATTGCTGTTAGAGGGTGCTTTCAGCAAGGATTCATAACGCGGTTTACCTTCGGCGTCCACCCACTGATTTATTTCCAGGCCCTGCTGCAGGATAGAACCCACCGTGAATTTACGCTGTAGAAGATCCAAATTGATGTTTTCTATTTTGAGCGATTCCGATCTCAACATGGGGGGAGTTAATACTTCATCATCCATTGCCAACTGCTTGAGAGTCACGTTACCTTGAGTCAAGAGAAGCTGAAACTCCTGATCACTTTGTAACTGAATTTTAGCATCGGCAAACAAGGCTCCGTCACTGATGCGAACGGGCACGCGGTTTTCCACGAAATCGCTAAAGCTGGCCATCTGCAGCTGTTTGAGTTGGAAACTGGACTCCACCAACAGGGGATCAATCCGATACTGGCCATTCAGCTCAACCTGGCCACCCCCCGGAAACTGAGCATTAATATTAAACGGATTCAGGTCTTGGTCCCCGGTGGCAAAATAGAGATCCTGTACCATCACCGAGATACCATCCATTTGGGTCTCAGCCACTTTCTTACCGGAGCCATCCCGAAACGAGAACGCACCTGAATTTATGGCGGAGCTGGCCACTTGCAACGCGATGGAACCGCTCGACTCCTCGGACTCCGGTTGCTCCTCTTTATTAGCGGCCAGTCGCTCTAATATATCGTCGAAGTTAAACCCATCTGCAGTTTGTACAATATTAATCTGGGGCTGATCCAGCACCAGAGAATCAAACGCTATCTGCAAACCAAATAAAGATCGCCAAAAGCTGAAATCGCCGTAGAACTGCTGCCACCCGACAATAGGATATTGGGGCTCATCTTGAATCACAAACTTGCCCACAGTGAGAGACAAAGCGAAAGGATTAAAGTCTATGCGTTCCACTTCAATTCCGCGCCCAATCAATTCAGACACATCACTTTCCACCACTTGCTTTAATTTGCCAGGCAAATAAAGGTAGGATAAAGCAATGTACAGTACATAGAGTAAAACCAATACCAGCATCACCCACTGGTACCATGGCCATTTTTTTAGGGTTTGAGTAAGACTCACTGGTGAAGATTCCTTGTGTTAAGTTCCGATGCATCAATGCCTTACAGTATACTGATTTTGTGGGCAGGGCTATGACAGCCATTCCTAACAGGTTAGCCAAAGCTCCCTGGAAGTTGGAAACCCTTGAACATGGGGTAGAATAAAGGGAAACTTGCCCACGACTCATCCCAAACTAGAATAATCAGGGGAATCCATGATCAAACCTGCTTCTTTAGCCCGGACAGTGGCCATCGCTCTCACCTTTGCTGTCGTACTTCTGCAAGGCTGCACCAACACCGTAAAGTATGATGACAAACCAGCCAGCAAGACCATAGAAAATGATTCCAGCAAAGATGAATTGACTCAGATAACAGCCAAACTACTGGATCACATGCTGGCGGATAGCCAGCTAAAAGCGGCAACACGAGGCAAACGCCCCATGATGGCGGTATTTGGTGTTATCAATTTCTCTGCCGACGATGTGGACCTGGCCGGTATTAATGGTCAGATTTACAACCAAGTTAATAACAGTAATCGTTTCCGCTTTACCAACGCCAACGCCCTGGCCAAACAAAGCGCCCAACTAAACCTCAACCTCCATGATTTTGCAGAAGATCCAAAAACGACCCAGCGGCTTGCCAAGTCCGTGGGGGCCGACTACCTCTTGGTGGGTGAAATTCGCAACGTCATTCGAACCCAACCCAAGGTCAAATTGGTGTTTTACCGGGTTACATTGCGATTGCTGGACACAAAAACAGGCGAGTTCGTCTGGGAAAAACAGGAAGAAATGCTCCGCAGCCAGAAAAAAATCGTTTACGGTGTGTAAATATGATCAATTATGGCAACCGGCTTTGATAACGGATTTTTGAGGTAAACTTAAAGCTCAGCCATCATCAGTGATCCTCACATGTTAAAAACCATCGCATTGGTGGAAGACGAAGCGGCCATACGGGAAAACTATCGCGCGTTCTTGGAAAGCCAAGGCTACAAAGTGAATGCCTATGACTCCCGTCCCGCCGCTCTGAAGGCCCTGCAAGTCCAACTTCCGGATATGGCCGTGATTGATGTGGGGCTACAGGGCGAAATCGAGGGCGGTTTCGATCTGTGCCAAGCTCTGCGCCAAATGGCACCACAACTACCCATTCTTTTTCTAACTGCCCGCGACAGTGAGCTGGATGCCATATCTGGATTGCGACTGGGGGCCGACGACTATCTCACCAAGGACATCAGCCTACCCCACTTGGGCGCTCGCATAAACGCCCTGTTCCGAAGATTGGAAGCCCTAAGCAAGCCCGCTGAAAACAGTCGCTCATTACAACAGGGAAATCTGGAACTGGATCTGGATTGTTTGCAGGCAAGCTGGATGGGAAAGCCTTTGGAGCTGACCCTAACCGAATTTTGGATGTTGCACGCATTGGCCCAACACCCGGGCCATGTGAAGAATCGCCAACAATTGATGGACGCGGCCAGCGTGGTCTTGGACGATAATACGATCACTTCCCATATAAAGCGAATCCGCAAAAAATTTATGGCTCTGGACCCCCATTTTGACTGCATACAGACGGTTTACGGCATGGGCTACCGATGGCACGTAAACGCTCAACCCCACCGCCCAATTTAACCCCCTAGGGAGCAAACCACTTGGGACTGCGCAAACAACTGTTTCTTGTCTCTCTTACCATTTTGTTATTGCCCTGGGCTGGCTGCCAGTACATTCAGGAAATGGAGCAGGTGCTGCGGGGCAACCAGGCAGATGCCATGGCGGAAAAAAGCCAGCTTTTAAGCAAGATGCTGACACCTCATTTGCCCAATTTAAGCACCCCCAATCCACCGTTTTATACTGCCCTGCGTTATCAACCAGTTCAGGTAGACGGCTACGACAACGACTGGCAAAGCCATCAAACCCGTCAACTGGGCAAACACGGAACCCTGCAAAAAAATCTACTAAACGGACAGCTGTATATCTTCTTAAGGGTAAACAGCGAAAACATTCGCTATCTCGACCCTTCTCATCCCAATAGCCTGGGCAACCACATCAGGATCATTTCTAACAGCGGCTCGGGGCAAAAGGGCGATAACCGGCTGTGGTTGTTTACCACCAGCGCACCAGGGCCAGTCCAAGCAAAAGTGCGATCATTGCCTCATGGAAAGCTGCGTTCAGATCCGAGAATTGATGCCTGGTGGAGTGAAACCCGTGACGGGTATAACCTTGAGGTGGGAATTCCAACAGAACTCTTGTTCAGCCACCTGGACCTGGAAATCTACGACCACGACAATAGATTGGTGGCCACCACCCGGCATAGCACACGGGCGTCTGTGTGGTTGTACCCCAGGGATGATTTAGCCCCCAATTTAGCGGAAGTACTCACTTCCATGAGAGGCCTGGACCGGGATGCCGTGGTCATTAATCCACAGGGCTGGCCCATATCAGCACAGCGCAATTGGCTGCATAACATTCACGATGCCCTGGAATACACTCCCAGCAACCCCGAAAGCCTGATGGAACAGGGCACGGCTCGTTTCTATCGCATTATGGTGGACACCCTCACCCCCAGCAACAGTCAAAGGCCCTGGCCTTTGCATACACAGGAGCTGAGTCGCTCCCAAGACAGGTTCAAACTGGAATATGTTGACCGCTCAATGGATGAGACCACAGTGAGCTGGTTTCAAACCGGTAACAGCAACCAATCGGCTCTGTTGGCGGTACAGCCCCTTATCCATGCAGGAGAACTGAAAGGGTATATCTTACTGTCCCAAACCGCGGATGCGCTGGTGAGCTTGACCAATCAAGCGCTGCAACGGGTTAGCCACCTCACCTTAATAACCGTATCCCTTGTACTTCTAGTTTTAGTGCTTTATGCCAGCTTATTATCCTGGCGCATACGCAGCCTCAAGCGTGGACTGGAGAATAGTCTGCGCTCTGATGGCAGGCCACAGCCCTACAAAGCATCCACCCAAGCCGATGAAATAGGTGACCTCTCCCGTAGCTACCAGCAACTACTGACACAAATTCAGGGCTATACCCATTATCTGGAAACCCTCAACGGCAAATTGGCCCACGAGCTACGTACGCCATTAACCATTGCTAAGTCATCGTTGGAATTGATGGGAAGAGAGCCGGAGAACCCGGTTTATCTGCAGCGCGCAGAACAGGGAATAGAGCGTCTACGGTTAATACTGTCAGCCATGAGTGAAGCCAGCCGAGTGGAACAGTCCATCCAGCTCAGCGATATGGCTAAGATGGATCTATTGGGCTTATTAACTCAACTTCAGCAAGCTTATGATGACACCTACCATGAACACCATTTTGTCCTGGCCACCAACCTGAAAACGGCGGTCATCCACGGTAACCCGGAACTGCTTTCCCAGTTGCTGGATAAACTGGTGGACAACGCCCGCAGCTTCGCGCCCCCTGGCAGTGAGATCAAAATGGAGCTGGCGCAGATACAGGACCACTTTCTCATCAAGGTACAAAATTCGGGACCACCTCTGCCCGTGGAACTGGGCCCACAACTGTTTGATTCCCTGGTCTCGCAAAGGGATGAACTGTCCGATGGCGCGCCCCACCTGGGCCTGGGTTTGTTTATTGTACGTCTGATCTGCCAAGCCCACAGCGGAGAAGTGTCTGCACACAACTTGCCTGAACAATCCGGTGTCGAGTTCATGGTAAAACTGCCCACCTACCCTTAATCCCGGACTGGGTCTAATCTTAGAAGACGGATTTCACCACCCGCTTGCGTTAATAACAAGAGATTACCCCATGAGCAGTGAAGACGATCGCCGCACCAGCCCCCGATCACCCATACAAGAAACACTCTTTATCGAGTCCATATCATCTAGTCAAATCAGTAAGTTAGACGAAAGCAAAGCCAATACCGTGAACGCGTCCCTGGGCGGTTTGCAGGTTATGCTGGATTTCCCGGTTTTAGAAGAAGCAGAAATCGCCCTGTGGATCAACGGCAGTGACGGTGAGCGCAGCCTCATTAGCGGGATCGTGCGCTGGGTGAACAGCCAAGGTGAGGATCAGTACTTGGTTGGAATCGAGCTGGACAGCGCTTCTGGCAAAGTGGTGGGCCGCTGGCTGGATGACGCTAACTAAGTTAGGATTACAGAATAAAATATTCCAATGCTTGCATCCCGACCTTGGAATTGGTGAAATTAAGCCAACAACAAAACCAATTAAAATTATAAATTAAAGAATCGAGGGGGGATTAGATGAAAACCCTAGTTGCACTGAGCACTTCCGCACTTCTTCTGGCAGGATGCGCAAGCTCCGTTACCAATCAGCAAGAAGACAGCATTGTAGAAAATCTCGTGGGCAAACCCAGTTCCTACGCCCAAAAAGCGCTGGGATTACCCAATCGCCGGCAAGAAAACAAATCAGGTTCTGAAGTTTGGGCCTACGACGACAACTCCAAAGGTATGGCGGCCACAGACTGTACTGTGACCTTGTCCATTCGCAACGACGTTATTGAAAACGTGGCCATTGCCAAAGACGGAAAATCTTTACTGTCCTTGGTGAGTAATGCTTGCCAACGAATCCGCAACACACTACAAAGCAGCTCCTGAAGCTGCTTTGTAGCGTTTGTTCTGTACTTCCTGTCACGAACCCAGTTACAACCCCTGCTACACTTTCGCCAGTGCTGATTTGAAGCGTTGGGTGTATTGCTGACGCTCAGGGCTTGCCACTGGCCCCACTGAACACCATTCCATTTGGAGTTGTTCCACTAAGCCAGTCACCGATGTATTTTCCGATCGCTGGCTTAAACCATCCGCCAACCGGTCCACTTGCAGCTCCATGCGACGCTGCTGATCTTGTGCTGGCGTATCCACTCCGGCGGCAATTTCCAAGCGAATACAAAGATCCCGTAGTTGATCGGCGTTATCCTGCAAAGCAGAGGGCGATACCTGCTCAGCATCAAATCCGTCCTGGATTCGCTGGTAGCGTTGTTTTAATGGCAGCTCTGCATCCACAGGTAAATTGGCAGACAGCTGCTGCCATTGCTCTTCAATCTGGGTGGTTAACGCTTCTGAAGCTGAATCACCCAAACGCTGACGTTCAATCTGATCACAAAGATCAATGGCGCCCCATAACGTAGAAAAACGTTGTTCCCGCTCGGCTTTATAAGCACGATCCAATACCTGCTTCACCTGCTCGCAGACATTTTTAAAGCTTTTATTTATTTGCTCCTGCTGATCCCTGGGGAAAGCGCCCAGCTCACCAAAGCGGGATTTCAATTGCCGCAATTCGGTTTCCACCTCTTGCACATTTTCAACGTGAGATTCCGCCAGCTGCTCGATCTGCTCGCAAATATGTTCTCCGTGCACCAGATTCTGCTGACGCTCCTGCTGAGCCACTTCACGCTCTTTGTCCCGGCGCGCAAACACTTGATCACAGCCACTTCGAAATCGCTTCCACAGACGTGCATCATCTCTTCGCGCCACCATCCCAGTTTGCTTCCAGCGACGTTGCAGCTCTTTAGTCTGATCAATGGCATTGCTGAGATTTTCATCTTCCACTAAGCCGTTAACCTGCTCGATCAGGCCTTCTCGCTGTTTTTTATTTCGTTCAAATTCCTGCTGCAACTTGTCACTCAACTTATTCAACAGATCATTAAATTCTTCCTGGGCCTTCTTGCCTTCTTTACGCTCCACAGGGGAATACATACGCCATTCATTTTTGGCAGTCTCATAGACTTCATTGACCGCTGGCCAGTCGGCGTTATCCCAATCGTATTGATCCAGATAGGTGGAGAGCTGCGAACAAATTTGTTGGCGTTTTTCCAAGTTGCGTTGCCGGGTTTCTGACAACTCATCGAAGTAGCCACGACAGGGCTCATACGCTTTGTCCGCAGCAGAACTGAAGCGATCCCACAACTCTTTGTTACGGCCTTTGTCTGCCTCACCCAATTTACGCCATTCATCCTGTAACCGACGGATTTTGGAAGCCAGCGCCTGGGGATCAAGGTCTGCATTTTGTAGCGCTTCCATTTCAACACACAGGTCTTCTTTTTTGGGAGTGGCAACGAACCCCTGCCAGTCCCGCAACTCATTTACCTTGGCTGTAAGCTCACGTAATTGCTTCTGATAATTGGACGCTATTTTTACCGGCAAATGTTTCACTAATTGATTGGCTTCTTTCAATAAACGGTTTGCCGGCTTTAAATGTCCCAATTCAATCTCATTGTTCAATTCGGTGAAACGATGACGGATATTATCAATGGCTTCCTGTTCCAGGGCTTTTGCCTTGGTACGCAATCGTTCGTAATGGGCCAATGCCTGTTGTTGTAATTTCAGGCTTTCGGGCCAAGCCAACTCTTCTGGCCAAACCAGATCACCCAGCGCTTTTTGCAGCGACTTATGCTTTTGTTCCAGAACCGCCATGGTGGCGTCCTGCAGATCCAGGATGTCCTTGGCCGCAGCACGAATTTTAGCGTCATGCTCACCTAATTTGCGCACGGCATCCAATGCCCGCTGCAACAAGTTATGAATTCGACTAAAACGTTTACGCTCATCGGCGGCGGGTTCCACCACGCTGGAAGCCTCATCCCAGCGAATTTTCTGGGTGTTTAGCAATGCCTGTAACGCTGGAATATCTTTGGGATCCACCACCGCAATGGAACTGAGTTGTTTCACAGCCGCTTCCAGCTGCTCACAAGCCGCCATACGTTCCTGCAGCGCTTCCCTTCGGCGCTGAGTTTCCTCTGCCAAGCGATCCTGCTCATTGTTAATGTCGTCTAACACCGCCTTGCATAATGAGTAGGCACGATTGAATCTCTGCACGGCTTCGTTATCCGCGTGATGCTGCAGCCTCTGCCACTGTTTTTGCAAGTGTTCCAGTTTAGGCGCGTATAGATTATCGTGGGGCAACCGTGACAACGTCTCCATCCCATGGCACAACTCATTTATCTGCTGCTCTATACTGGCTTCCTGATCCTGCTCTTCTCGTAACGCGTTCAACTTGTCTTTGCAGATTCGCCAAATTCGCTTGTCCTTACCCTTGCTGGCTTTGATTACCCTTTCCAGCACATCCTCGGAACTCAGCTTATGGGCAGCCACTTGCCGTAGTTGAGCCAGCGGTAATTTAACCGCATAGTTTTCCAAAATCGATTCATCATCCAGTTGCCCAATGGCGTGACTTCCCAACTCCACGTTCTGGGTTTGCTCCACAATCCCTATGAGGGCGTGGGTATCCAAATCCGACACCATGTCCTGCACTACTGGATCGATTCCTGCCTGATGTTGACCCAGGGTGGCAACCAGATGCTCAATGGCGGAAAAGCGCACCGCGTTGTCTTTTTCCTGACGAATTAGGGTTATCAATTTATCTTTTTGCGGAATCCGTTTCATTGCCGCCAAACGCACGTCCCGTTCCACATCGCCCTTGGCCATAAGCTCAATCACATGAAAATCATTCTGATCGTTTATATCCAGGGTTTGCAGCGCTTGGATTCGCACTTGGGGCTTAGCACTTTGCCACTTTGGCTTGAATAGTTTCTTAAACATAGCGTATCGTCGTTAGTTACGTTGATAGGTCACAATGCTGTACGCAATTGCAGAATCATCATCAGCAGACATATCCTGACGCTCAATTTCACGCCACTGATGAGGGTCAATCTCAGGAAAATACGTGTCGCCTTCAGGCTCAATATGCACTTCTGTAAGGTAGAGGCGATCCACCAAGGGTAGAGCCTGGCGATAAATCTCCGCTCCGCCAATCACCACCACTTCATCACCATCGGTCAGCCTCTGGGCCGTGTCTATGGCGGTTTGGATGTCGTTTGCAGCATAACAACGGTCTGGCAAGTTCAACTCAGAGCGACTGATTACCACATGGGGCCGACCGGGCAAAACCCGACCAAGGGAATCAAACGTTTTGCGCCCCATAATAATGGGTTTACCCATGGTACGGGTTTTGAAATGCTGGAGTTCAGCAGGAATATACCAGGGCATTTTATTTTCATAGCCAATCACACCATTATCGGCCACGGCCACAATCAAAGATATCATCTGTACAAAAACTAACCTTGCCTAAGTTGCTGTTTTAGATGGCCACAGGTGCCTTTATGTGAGGATAAGGATCATACCCTACCAACTCAAAGTCGTCATAACTAAAATCGAATAAGGACGTGATATTGGGATTGATCTTCATGATGGGCAAGGGCTTTGGAGCGCGCTGCAATTGCAACTCCGCCTGCTCCAGATGGTTTGAATAAAGATGCACATCACCAAAGCTGTGCACAAAGTCACCGGGCTCAAGCCCGCTCACTTGCGCAATCATCAACGTCAGCAACGCGTAGGAAGCGATATTGAAAGGCACCCCCAGGAAAACATCACCGCTGCGCTGGTAAAGCTGACATGACAGTTTTCCATCTGCCACATAAAACTGGAACAGACAGTGACAGGGCGGCAAGGCCTGCTTACCTTCGGACGCATTTTGTTTTGGGGTTTTGGATACGTCCGGCAGCACCACCGGGTTCCAGGCGCTTAATACCAACCGGCGTGAATCTGGATTGGTTTTGATTTCATCCAACAGCAAACTTAGCTGGTCCACCACCTCGCCCTTGGGCCCTTCCCAACTGCGCCACTGTTTGCCATACACCGGGCCCAGATCACCGGCTTGATCGGCCCATTCATCCCAGATGGAAACCCCGTTTTGTTTTAAATAAGCAATATTGGTATCGCCTTTTATAAACCAAAGCAGTTCGTGCAGAATGGATTTTAGATGGGTTTTTTTGGTGGTGACTAAAGGGAAACCCTGGGCCAGATCAAACCGCATTTGGTATCCAAACACACTAAGGGTTCCGGTTCCGGTGCGATCGCTTTTTGTCACGCCATTTTCACGCACATGGCGCAGAAGGTCTAAATACTGTTTCATGAATTAAGGTCTTTGATAGTTCAGAGTCAATGATTGGTGCTAATGTCCGCTGGCGGTGTTTTTGTAATAGGCCAGGTACCATAGGTATAGACCTAAAAGTATCATTGGCAAAGACAAAATTTGCCCCATGGTTAGCCAATTGAGCGCCACAAACCCGATATGGTCATCGGGCTGGCGCACAAATTCCACGCCAAAACGGAATATACCGTAGAAAAAGGCGAACAGTGCGCTCACCGCGTAGCGTGGCCTGGGTTTAGCCGAGAAAAACCAAAGGATACAAAATAAAACCAGCCCCTCCAGTATGGCCTGATAGAGCTGGGATGGATGACGGGGTAGCTGATCAATGTGGGGAAACACCATACCCCAGGGCACGTCAGTGGTACGCCCCACCAGCTCACCACCGATAAAATTGCCTATGCGCCCGGCACCCAGACCAATAGGTACGATGGGGGCACCAAAGTCCAGAATATCCCAAGCATGTTTTTTGTGCTTGCGGGCGAACAGTAATACGGCAAGGATGACACCAATGAATCCGCCGTGAAAGGACATCCCCCCCTTCCAGACGGTGAACAGCAAGAGAGGATCTTGTAGAAAGGCGCTGAAATTGTAGAACAGCACGTACCCTATACGGCCGCCCAGCACTACCCCCAATGCCCCCATAAAGATCAGGTCGCTTACCTGATCTGTGGTCCAGCCGGAGTTGGGTTTCTTTGCCCGCCGGGATAACAACCAATACCCTGCGCCAAAACCAATTAAGTACATAAGGCCGTACCAACGCACGCTCAATGGCCCCAACTGGATCGCCACCGGATCAATCTCCGGATACATCAACATGGAAGGATTCCTTTTTAAAATTATGGGCTTTATCATGTATTGCCCATAGTTTACCCTAACATTGAAGGGCTTTCTAAACATGTGTCTTATTCTGATTGCCCACCAGGCACATCCTAAGTACCCCCTGGTAATCGCCGCCAACCGGGATGAATTTTTCAGCCGTCCCAGCGCAGAAGCGCACTTTTGGCATGGAGAGAACGGGGCCAGCAAAGACCACAACCCGGTTCTTGCGGGGAAGGACATTACGGCAGGCGGCACCTGGATGGGGGTCACCAAAACCGGCAGATTAGCGGCCGTCACCAACGTACGGGAGCCCCACCGGGCACCGCCCAGCGACGCCATCAGCCGAGGCCACCTGGTGACGGGCTTTCTTACAAGTGACAAGAGCTGCCAGGACTATCAAAGCGAAGTAATGCAGCATCAAACCCGATACAGCGGCTTTAATCTGATTTGCGGCCTAAACCATCAGCTCTGGCACATGAGCAATCGAAATGAACAAGCCACTAAGCTTGAGCCCGGCATTCACGGTCTAAGTAACGCCACTTTAAACACGCCTTGGCCGAAAGTGAGTGAGGGAAAAAAAGAGCTGCAACATTTACTGCGGCAGTCGTCTTTCAGTCTGCCGCAACTTTTGCCGCTTTTAACCCATAAACAAATGGCGCCCTCCCATACATTACCCCATACCGGCGTTGGGGAAGACATGGAAAAAGTACTATCCGCCCGTTTTATCGAGCACCCCGCCAGCGGCTATGGCACTCGCACCAGCACTTTAGTGAGACTCAACAACCAGGGCCAGATGGAGTTTGCAGAGTGGACCTGGAATATAAACGGCGAGCTACAACAGCAAGTGGAGTTTGAATTTGCCCTGGAAATCTAAACACGGGACCCACGCTGCCTGGCACCAACAAACTCTACCGCCCAACAGCCTGACTTTTTTCAAATGGTACATGCTGTTCATCAGCTTAAGTATGATTGTTAGCGCCCTGGCGTTGCGCTGGCAGGGCTATAGTTTGACCACAGGAGTATTTTGGTGGCTTATACCCACCCAGTGTCTCGCCACCCTGGGAGCAGTGTTGTTGTCTAAACCTGGTCGCCAAATCACCACTGGCTTTTACCTGCTGCTATTGTTTTTTTCCATGTTGTTATTGGGTTGGTTTCTCCATGACAGCGGCGGCCATACCAACCCCCTGATTTCCATTTTACTACTACCTATTGCCATGGCCGCCGCCATTCTCGGCTGGCAGGCAAGCGTTATAATCGCCTTGATCGCCATCGGCATCTATACCGGTCTGACAGAATTTTATATCCCCCTAGCGCCCCAGACCCATGACCATGACCATCATCAACAATTTATGCAACTTCATCTGCTGGGTATGTGGATCACTTTTTCCCTGTCGGCAGTGTTGCTGTTGCTGTTAGTACAACCTATGTCCGCATCCATTCGCCGGCAAAAAGAGCGTTTGGCACAGCAACGGGAAGACACATTAAGGGATGAACAACTTATTGCTTTAGCCACTTTCGCCGCCAGCGCCGCCCACCAAATAGGCACCCCTCTTTCCACCATCGGGTTATTGATGGAAGAGTTGAAGCATGGGCAAGATCCGGAACACAGGGAACAGGATTGGGCCACCATGGAAAGCCAAGTTCAAATATGCAAGCAAACCCTGCAGGGCATGATGCGCAAAGCCGAACATATTCGTAACGGCACCGTCACCCGCGAGCCCATTTCAGTTCTACTCAAGCACCTGCAAGAACAGTTCACCCTAATACATCCCGGCTTAAGATTGCAGCTGAAACCCTTACCCGAGGAATTGGAACAGCAGCACATCAATTATGATCCAACCCTGGAGCAGGCGCTTTTGAATCTATTGGACAACGCAGCAAAAGCCAGTGCCAGCAACCCCATCATCGGAGTGACGCAACGGGCTCACCAGATCGGCATCATCATCGAAGACAAGGGTCCTGGATTACCAAGACAGGTCTCTGAAGATATTGGCAAACCCTTTCTGACTTCAGACAGCGATGGCATGGGGCTGGGTTTATTTCTATCAAATGCCACCATCAATCGCTTGGGAGGCCAGCTAAAAATAGTTAACCAGGCCGAGGGTACCCGGGCTGAAATTTGGTTACCCAACTCCCTTACAACGGGCACCACAGATGGATAAACTATTATTGGTGGATGACGATAGCGTGTTTTTGCAAACCCTGAAACGGGTGCTGCAACGCCACGACCTATCCGTAACGACGGCGCAAGACTCCAGCCAGACCATTGCCGCCATGGAGCAGGAGCAATTTGATTTGGTATTACTGGATTTGAACCTGGGTGTGGAGAGCGGCCTGCAATTATTGGACACCCTGTTAACTGAACACCCCCAGCAACGGGTGGTTATGCTTACGGCTTACGCCAGTATTGCCACCGCCGTGGAGGCAGTAAAACGGGGTGCCGACAACTACCTGTGCAAACCGGTCACCGCCCGTGACATTTTGAGCCTGCTGCAGGAAAGTTCGGAAGGAAATGAAGAGGTGGAACTGGTTGACACACCACTGTCCACCGATCGCCTGGAGTGGGAGCACATCCAGAAGGTGTTACTTGAAAACCAGGGCAACATTTCTGCCACCGCCCGCGCCTTGAATATGCACCGTCGTACCCTGCAAAGGAAGCTGCAAAAGCGGCCCGTTAAACGTTAACCGTGGGGCGAACAAAATTGCCAAGGCCAGCATTCTCAAGCATCAGATCAACGTGACTGCGTATCACCGCGCCATTATCCATACTCCAAATCTGCTCCAACAGCTCCTCCATTGCGTCTTTAGGTAACTTGCGCAGCACCCATTTCACCCGCAACAGGCTGGACGCACTCATACTGAGTGTGTCATAACCCATGGCCACCAACAGCAAAGCTGACCGCGGATCGCCCGCCATCTCCCCACATATAGATACCGGCGTGCCTTCCGCTTTGGCTTCGTCCACAATGTGCTTTAAAGCCCGCAGCACTGCAGGATGAAACGATTCAAATAAATTGGCAACCCGCCGGTTGTTGCGATCAACCGCCAGCAAGTATTGAGTTAAATCGTTACTGCCCACGGAAACAAAATCACACTGCTGAACAAAATCCCGAATCTGGTAAACAGCGGCTGGCACTTCGATCATCACGCCCACCTCGGGCATGCGAACGTGGGCTCCCTCTTCAAGCACTTCCAGATAAGCCCGATGCACCAAGTGCATGGCCTCGTCTATTTCCATCACTGAACTTACCATGGGCAACATGATTCGAAGATTGTCCAAGCCTTCACTGGCCCAAAGCATAGCTCGAATCTGTACCAGAAATATTTCCGGATGATCCAGGGTTACCCTGATACCGCGCCAGCCCAAAAACGGATTGTCTTCAGCAATGGGAAAGTAAGGCAACGATTTATCACCGCCAATATCCAAAGTACGCATGGTCACCGGTGACGGATGAAACGCTTCCAGTTGCTGGCGATAAATCTCCATCTGCTCCCCTTCACTGGGAAATCGATCCCGCACCATAAAAGGAATTTCAGTACGGTATAGGCCAACACCCTCGGCACCTCGCTGAAGCGACATATTGACGTCAGCCATGAGCCCAGTGTTAACGAACAACTTGATACGGTGACCGTCTGTGGTTTCACAGGGCAAGTCCCGCACCACGTCCAACTCTTTGGACAGTTCCGCCTGTTGGTCAATGATATCCTGATACTGGCGCACCACCTCGGTACTGGGCTGTACGATCACCTCCCCTCGGTGACCATCCACAATCAGGGTGAGCCCTTCCAAGCGCGACAATGGAAATTCACCCACCCCCACCACAGTGGGAATCCCCAAAGACCGCGCCACAATGGACATATGACTGTTACTGGAGCCATGCAGAGAAACAATACCGACAATACGCTCACGGGGAATATCAACGAACACAGTGGGAGTGATATCGTCACCCACAATAATGGCTCGATCCGGTATGGGAGCGGAAAGGGTTTTGGCTTCTTGAAGATAAGCTAAAATACGCAAACCCAAGTCCCTAACGTCCGATGCTCGGGCCCGCAGATAAGGATCCTCCATGGCTTCAAAGGCCGCCACATGCTTGGTGACCACTTGGCGCAGAGCACCTTGAACCCAATTCCCGGACTTAACGTAATTGCGTATTTCACCGGCCAGCGCATTGTCGTCCAGCATCCGCTCATACACTTGAAACAAAGCTTGCTCTTCCGGCGGCAGCGTGAGCCGGGCCTTTTCTGAAAGGGCTCGAATATCCGCTCGCACCCGTTTCAGCGCCTCATTTAATGTTTTCAGTTCCTTTTTTATGTTGCTAACTTTGCGATCTGGAACCGATTTGAAATCCGCCGGGGGGTACACCACAAATGCTTGGCCTATGGCCACCCCAACGCATCCCACCACCCCATCAAACTTGGTAACCAGCTCAGCTTTGGCTCCAAAGATACCGTCAATGGAACCGGTGGCTTCCGCATGGGCCAAAACTGCCGCCAACTGGGCGGATAAAGTGACTAAAAAGGCTTCTTCTTCCGTATCAAAGCGTCGACGCTCCCTCTGCTGCACGACGACAACGCCCAACACTTTGCGGTGATGAATAATGGGAACACCCAGAAACGAATGGAACGGCTCTTCACCGGTTTCCTGCAAATATCGGAACTTGGGATGGGATGGCGCATCATCCAAATTGATGGGCTCTTCACGCATACCCACCTGCCCCACTAAGCCCTCGGAAAAGCCCAGAGTAGCGGTGCCAATAGCTTCTTTCTTGAGACCTTCGGTGGCCATTAAAAAATAGCGATTATCCTGGTGGTCAAGCAGGTAGATAGAACACACTTCCGTACCCATGGACGCGCGCACACGGGCCACCATTACCTCTAACGCAGTGGTTAGATCCGGCGCCGAATTCACCTCTTGCACAATTCGTCGTAGGGTTTCCAGCATGTAGTTGCTCTCGGGTCCAGTGGCTTTGAATTTTGGCCTGCGTCCTAACTACTTTTCCGCCACCGCATGCAACGAGGGCGCTAACTCCTTCAAGGCTTTTCGATAGACTTCCCGCTTGAAGGACACGACCTGGTTAAGCGGATACCAATAACTCACCCAGCGCCAGTCGTCGAACTCCGGGGGATTGCCATATTGAAAGCTCACCTGGCTCTCGCTACTGGTGAGCATCAACAAAAACCATTTCTGTTTTTGACCAACGCAGAGAGGCTTACTGCGATAGCGCATAAAACGCTTAGGCAAGCGGTATCGCAGCCACCCCTGGGTACAGCCCACAATGCTCACGTCTTCTCGCTGCAGACCCACTTCCTCGTGCAGCTCACGGTACAATGCCTGCTCCGGCGATTCGTCTTCCGCTATGCCACCTTGAGGAAACTGCCAGGCATCCTGACCCACACGACGAGCCCAAAGCACCTGCCCCGATGGGTTGGCCAAGATGATCCCGACGTTAGGCCTGAATCCATCCTCGTCTATCACAATTCTGTTTCCAATCCGTCACTAAGATTATAAATACCCTAGTCTGCCCATTCGCACAACCAGGATTTAGCCAAATATCAACCTTAGGGAGTGTTTATGTATTGCTTCTAACTATAGACATATTTATTTGATTTTTCTAAGTTTTTATAACCCCAAGTAAAAAGGTTGGATTTCCCCCGGGATAGCAAGCTGATACACTTCACCAAATTTTGAGCCAAAAGACCGACTAACTCCCATGCCTTTAGCCATATTCGACCTGGACAACACTCTTCTCAATGGCGACAGCGACCACGCCTGGGGCGAGTTTCTGGTAAACCGGGGAATTGTAGATCCCAGCTTTTATCGCAAACAGAACGACCACTTTTACCAACAGTACAAACAGGGCACGCTGGATATTATGGAGTACCTGGAATTTGCCCTGGAACCCCTTACCCATTTCAGCCAGGGTGAGCTACAGCTGTTGCATCGGGATTTCATGGCCAGTCATATACAGGCAATGCGCCAACAGAAAGCGGATGATTTACTCAACAAGCATCGCCAACAGGGCGATTTGATTCTTATCATCACAGCTACCAATCGGTTTGTAACGGAGCCCATCGCCCGGGCCCTGGGCGTGGATCACCTTCTGGCCACGGACCCAGAGATAGTGGAAGGCCGTTATACCGGCCGGGTGGCGGGAACACCCTGCTATCAGGAAGGCAAAGTCACCCGGCTACAGGATTGGCTGACTACCAGCGGACACAGCCTGGAAGGCAGCTATTTCTACAGCGATTCCATCAATGACTTGCCCCTGCTCAGCTCAGTGACACACCCAGTTGTAGTGGACGGTGACCCGCTACTTACGGAACAAGCAAAACAGCGAAACTGGCCATGTATCTCCCTAAGGGATTAATGCTGGTAGGGGCGAGCCTGCTCCTGCTGGCTTCCTGCAATCCCTCACCCTCAGACAACCCTAGTGCGCCCCCCGGAGCAGCTGAAGAGCCCCTAACGGATGGTAAAACACTGCGCAAACTGGAACTGTTTAAATCCCACAGCCATGACCTGTTAAAAGCCCTGGAAGTATGCAATCAAGCCCTCAGCGCGCTGAGCCTGAAATTTTTAGAGCAAGTGGATGAAGATAATCTGCAGCGGGTTCGGGACCAACAGCATAACTGCTGGCAGATCTATCAGGCAGCGCGCGCCTTACGTGGCTTCAACGATGACCAGCAAAAAGATTTGGACCGCTTTCACAGCAACCTGGGATCCAAACTCCAGCACCCGGGCTTCATCGACGGCGTTACGGAATACCCTTCAAGCGGCATCGTCAACGATGTCAGCCTTCCCCTTAACCAGCAGAGCTTACGACAACAACATGGCCTGACCCACGAAAGCGATGTGGCTATCGGTTTCGATGTGGTTGCTTTCCTGCTGTGGGGAGAGCACCACTACGACAAAGAAAGCCCTGCCCGCCAGGCGGATCAGTTTCGCGAACAGAAACGCTGGCAAGACGGTCGCACGGACCTGGCCATTTCACAGCATCCCCAAAATCGACGCCGCAAACTACTGCAACTTACTTTGGACATGGCCCAACGCGACATTCAACAATTGCAAAAGCAATGGGCCAGCGCTGAAGTTCCCATTGCCAATCAGGCAGCCCAAGCCTGGCAGATAAAGCAGCTTAAGAGCCTGAAAGTTTCCTTAGCACAGCAACCAGACAATGAGCACCTACTTAACCACCTGTGGCTTTGGTATCAAAAAGGTGCCTTGCCAGGAATTTCTCAACCGCAGCCGGATCAGACAATCCAGTCCCTAGACCAGCTGCTGGCCCTGTTGGAAACTGCCCTAGAGAGCGGGTCCCACCCGGAAAAAACAGGCCTTTAAATAGTCAGTCTCGACGATGGCCGGATGGACCGGATGATCGGCTCCTTGCCCGCCGCTGTAAACAAGCTGGGCATAACGATCCACGTGCCGTGATACGCCACGCACAGTATCCACCAGGGTTTCTCTGGGCAAGTGCATGGAACAGGAGGCCGAAACCAATATGCCATCGCTTGGTAGCAGGCGCATGGCCAGCGTGTTCAGTTTTTTGTAGGCGTTAAGGCCGGCTTTGAAGTCTTTCTTACGCTTTATAAAAGCGGGTGGATCAACCACCACCACATCAAAACGCTCACCCGCTTCAAGCAAGGCTTCCAAGACCTCGAACCCATTACCTTCAACACAAGTCACTTTATCGCCGCACCCTAACTTATCTGCGTTAGCCACCAATTGATCCAGAGCCGATTCTGATGCGTCAACCGCCGTCAATGACTCTGCCCCCGCCGCCATGGCCTGCAAACCCCAACCACCCACGTAGGCGAATACATCCAAAACCCGCTTGCCCTGCACCCAGGTCATCAACTGACGTCGATTTTCTCGATGATCATAAAACCACCCTGTTTTTTGACCGGATATTGAACTAACCTCAAAGTCGACCCCATTCTCCGTCACCATCAACGTTTCAGGCCAGTCTCCATAGGCCACCTCTACAAATTGCGGCAAACCTTCTTGCTCACGAAGAGGGCTGTCATTCCGCCACAACACCGCCTTAGGTTGAAACACACTGAGCAAGGCATCAAGCACCTGACTTTTCAGGCGATCCATACCTGCCGTATTTAACTGCGCCACCAGATAATCGCCAAACCGATCCACCACCAAACCTGACAGACCATCACTGTCGCCATAAACAGCTCGATAATGATCTGTACTAAAAGCCTGCTGCCGTAAACTCAAGGCCCGCTGCATACGTTTTTTTAAAAAAGCAGCATCGATATTTTGACGGCAATTTCTGGTTAACAAACGACAACAGATCAAGGAATGGGGATTAAGATACCCCCTTCCCAACGGCTTACCGGAATGCTCTTCCACAATCACTTCGGTGCCGGGTTCGAAATCAGTTATAGGTACCTCTTGGGTTTGAATTTCATTGCTGAAAATCCACAGATGGCCGCCTTTGATTCGGCGTTCTTCTTTGGCTTTTAAACGAATAGTGGGGCATTCTGATTTCGACACGGCGCTTTCTCAATAAACAAAATTTAATTAAACAATTACTTATTCTTTGGCTCTGAGTTTTTATCCACTTTGATCAGAGCAATTATTTTACTACCAGCCACTGCCTGTTCCAGGGTGGGCCAATCAGACAAGGTTTGCAAAGTGCTTTTGTCTTTAATAATAAACATGGGAATGGCGTTATTACCGTATTTCTCTCTGTAGTCATCCAGAGTAAATTCTTCACTGATATTGGTGGTGCGCATTTCCGCACCTTGCGCGATTAAACTTGCCAATTTGCTGTAAGTGTTATCTGCAGAGAAGAGCCTCACACCTGTCAGTTCTTCAGACACAGCGTTGCGCTCACTTTTACCCAGGCTGGCTTGGGTGGGCAGAGCATATACCCGTTTTTTACCAAATTCATTCTGGTAACGCTGTACCGCCAACAAGTTTAAATCGTCGTTCTGAGAAATGCCCAGCATCACGCCTATACCCACCAAATTCAACTCTTTATCCGCCAGCCGTGATACAGGATTTCCGTGAAAGACTCTAAGGCCGGCCATTCGAGCCTGCCGTACATTACCATGATAACTATCTGCCAACAGCACTTCGAACCCATTTTCACTAACTGCTTTTGCAATGGTGCGACACACTGGGTTGGCACCCACAAACAAAACCCCCTGGGGAGCTTTTTCCATGACTCCCAACATGCTGGCAAGGGGCTTGGCTGTTAAGCTTTGGAACACCACTGTACCGATAATCACCACAAAAGTCAGGGATACCAGCAAATCCGCATTGGGATAATTCAACTGCTGTAAACGCAGAGCAAATAGCGCCGATACCGCCGCTGCGATAATCCCCCGGGGGCCGATCCATGCAATAAGCACTTTTTCTTGCCAAGTGATGGAACTACCCAATGTAGCAGTGGCAATCTTCAACGGACGCGCAATAAAATGAACAAAACCTAGAATGGCCAGGGCCTGCCAACTCAAAGACCACAAACTGTCAAGCTCCAAACGAGCGGCCAATAAAACGAACAAACCAGAGATCAACAAGATACTCAGGCTTTCTTTAAAATCCAGAATATTCTCGGTTTCCACACCCCTCATGTTGGCAAGCCAAATACCCATTATGGTCACCGCCAACAAACCAGACTCATGCTCCAAGGTATCTGAGATTGCAAACACAGCAAAAACCGAAATGAGAATAAACACATTTTGCAGATAATAGGGAATGACCCCTCTGCGCAACAATAAACCGCAAAGATATCCGGCACCGCAGCCCAGGGCAGTACCAATAGCCAGGATTTCCAGGAACACCGTGACCACAGCTAACCACTCATTCCCCCCCTCGGTCTGGGCAACGATAAAGTTGAACACCAAAACCGCGAGCAACGCACCCAGAGGGTCAATCAAAATGCTTTCCCAACGCAAAATATTGGTAATACGGGAATTGGGTCTTACGGACCTCAGCATGGGAACAATAACCGTGGGCCCCGTAACCACCACAATGGCCCCAAATAAAAGTGCAATATTCCAATCTAAGGACAACAACCACCAGGTAAATAATGAGATGCTCATCCAACTTGCAATCAAACCCACGGTCAAAATGCGCCAAACCACGGATTCCATTCCTTTTATTTCACTGAACTTTAAAGTAAGACTACCCTCGAACAGAATCACGGCCACCGCCAGGGACACCAACGGGAACAACATGTCGCCAAATAACTGGTCCGGGTTTAACCAACCGGTAACCGGACCTGCAATAATGCCAGACAGCAACAAAAATAAAATCGCAGGCAACTTCAAACGCCAAGCCACCCACTGACAGGCCAGACCAATAACCCCAATGGCAGAAAATGTAATAATTAAATTGGTATTCACTGGCTCTCCAGGTGATGGTGAATAGGAGTGAGTCTAATTGTTGACTGTTATTGGGAATCTATCAACGTGGCAGTGGGTTCTGGTTCATCAACGGAAGCTTCATCTCCGACCACAACCGGACTGATTTTGGAAGAAAAATCGATCTTGGACTTGCCTAAAAAGTCCACAACCTGAATCCAGGCGAATTTATCTCTATTATTGTTTACGAATCTGCGGTGATTTTCATGGGCTCGATATACACTGATGCTTTCTGGATAAAGCAGCCGAATGTATATGGCAATATCATAGTTCTTAATATGTACTTCGCGATTTTCCAGTAATTTTTCCCCCACATGCACTTCTTCCACCACCGGAATTTCGCTCAATTGATGTAAAGCCTCATCCACTATTTCCTTTTTCTGTTCGTCGGTCACCTCCGGTTTTAATTCCACTAAAACAATGTGATGAACATACTCTGCTTCCGGTTTGGATAGGGTCTTCAATGGCAGGCCTGAGCTCTCCTCAGTTGCCACAGGTGCATTGTCGGCAGAGACTGGTTCAACCCCGTGCAAAATCTGTGGCTGAGATATCAATAAAAACCACAATAGCACTGTGAAATTTACTCTTCTGCCTTCCACTCGATGTTCCTTTTCGTTTACAACATAAGCCCAAGGCTACTCGATTCCACGAATCTTTGTCGAATCTTAATTAAACATGAAAATAGTTGCGCAGGAATTAGGTTACATTTTTATTTATTCGAATGCTGCGGCCATGATAGACTCGCCAGCGGGTGTCAGATTGGGTAAAGCTCCCTGGGCCGAATGGCCATTGCGAGCTAAGCTTGGGGGGGTATATGGCCAATTCCAGAGAAGGTGCAAATAAAAATCTCAACTCGGAGTTAAATTGCTTTACTAACGACCATTCGCTCCATCAGCCGCAGGAGCACTACGACCGTCTGATCATAACCTCTGCGCCATACAGTGGCATGGAGTTAATACTATTCCTGAGAGGCGGCAAACATCAATGGTCTTTGGGGGCAAACAAACAGGCAGACTTTTATTTACCCGACCCAAGACTTAAACAACACCAGGTGACCATTGCTCGCACTGGTTCTATTTGGATGATCAGCTGTCATTCAGATTGCCCCCCCATCTATGTTAATAATGAACCCTGCTTCACTGTTGCAGTCGAACATGGTGATCACATCAAAGTTGGGGAGATCGAATTTTCGTTTGCTGAGGCAACTCCCATCTTAACCATTCAAAATGAATTCGTATCTCTGCCAGAACTGGCCTAGCCCAGTAACCACACCCCGCCCAGAAGAAAACTCGGGGTAACGCTTCATGGAGAACAACGAAAAAGGAATGGTTTGATGTTCACGCAACGCTGTTTTACAAGCATCTTATTTTCAGATCTCAGCCAAATGAATCACAGGTTAGAATCATTGGACCCAGAGCCCGTTGCGCACATACAAACGACTTTGCGCCATATGGCAGAGCAAGTAGTAAACGATCACGGCGGAGTTGTTAACCAGTTTTACGGAGACGGCATGCTGGCGGCATTCGGGCTTTCAGAACCCCAAAAAAACTGTGATAAGCGAGCCATAAATGCCGCTCTGGAACTACACCAGGCAGTTAAGAAAGTAGAGCCACCCACCAATATCTATTTGCCTGGCTTTGAGGTTAATTTGCAATCGGGAATTCACAGCGGTGTTGTAGCTATTCAACAAGGAGACCCCATTCAGGGCCGCTACAAACTCACAGGAGATGCATTAAACACAGCAGCTCGCCTCGCGGCCCGCGCTGAGCCAAACCAAATACTCGTAAGCGATGAAACCATAGGCAACATTCTGTCCTTTTTTGTCGCCGACACCGCCATCCAATTTCAGCTCAAAGGCAAAAGCAAACCGGTCAAAGCCTACCCGGTACTGGATAGACGCAATACAAATTGATACCGCTATTCAATTTGCCTTGTGGCCCCATTTACATTTGAGACAATTAACTGTTGTTTTCTTGTCCAATATACGAAAAGACGTTAGTCTATCGCTGTGCAATGGTGGAGACATGCACAAGATTGACTCTATTTTCAAAGACAATCCTCGGTGAAAGTCACAAGGGGAAAATAACAGTCCTACAAATAACTTAAGCCAGGAATTGTGGCCGGGGGGGCCACCGCGTGGAAAGCATTGAGCAGAAACTTTCATCAATGAGTGTTTTTAACACTCTTACCGACGCCGAATTAAACCATATTAGCGGGCTGTTCACCTGCCAAAATTTCAGCAAAGGCGACACGCTGATCAGCCAAAAAGACCAATCCAAGTCAGTATACTTTTTGTATAGCGGGAAAGTGCGTGCTGCTATGTTCAGCCCATCCGGTAAAGAGGTGTCATATCAAGAGCTTACACATGGCCAAATGTTTGGTGAGATGTCGGCATTGGACAACCAGCCACGGGCAACCCACGTGATCGCCTTAGAGGATGGTGAGGTTTTAATTCTGAGCCAACAGAATTTTCATGTTCTGCTGGATCAGTACCCGGCGGTGGCGAAAGCCACACTGCTAAAGCTGGTGGAGTTAGTTAGATTTCTATGCGACAAGCTGTTTGAATTTTCCACGCTGAATGTGGCTGGCAGAGTTCGTGCGGAATTACTGCGTCTTGCCAAAGAGAAAACCGCCCAAACAAGCGGCAGCGTCCTGTTGGACAACGCCCCTACCCATGAAGAATTGGCCGGTAGATTATCAACCCACCGGGAAGCCATCACCCGAGAGCTGGGCCAACTGCAACGTAGGGGGCTGATTCACAAAGAACGCAGTAAAATTACGATCATAGACTTGGAGCTACTTGCTGCCGCTGACGATTGAACTGTCAGTGAGCCCCATCGCGCTTGAGAACCGCAGGAATTGTGAGCAGCAAGATTTTGATATCCAGCCACAACGACCAGTTCTCAATGTACTCCAAATCCAACTCTAACCATTTTTCGAACGGCAAATTACTGCGCCCGGATATTTGCCAGATGCAGGTAATTCCAGGCTTCACACTAAAACGCTTGCGCTGTATACCCCGATCGAACAAATCCACATCCCGCATAGACATGGGTCGAGGCCCGATCAAACTCATGTGCCCCCGTAATACGTTCAACAATTGGGGGATTTCATCCAGGCTAGTGGCCCTCAGAAGCTTACCTACGCGGGTGACACGGGGATCATTCTCCATTTTAAAGATGGGACCACTGGCCTCGTTCAGGTGCTCTATTTCCTTCAGTTTGTCTTCAGCGTCCACACACATTGTGCGGTATTTAATCATGGGAAATAAACGCTTGTGGTAACCCACCCGCTCCTGAATAAAAAACACTGGCCCCTTGTCATCCAATTTAATGGCCACGGCAATCAACAACATAACGGGTGCAATCACCGGCATGGCAAGCATGGTCAATACAATATCAAACATACGCTTAACCACGAGTTTTCCTATATCTTGAGCCACGGGCTCAAACCGAAGCAGCGGAACATCACCCAATTTGAAGAGAGATATTCGAGACGCATTTAGATCATAGAGGTCACTCATGATCAGCATCTGCACCCCTTCTTCTTCGCAAGCAGTGGCAATCATGGCCACATCATTCATCATCTTTCGCGGCAGAGCTAAAATCACTTCCTCCACCACATGATCTCGCAGGATTGCTGATATCTGGTCGACGGTTCCCAAAACGGTACCGCCTTCAACCTTCTCCCCCACTCTCGACTGATCGGGATCAAGATAACCAAGAATACTGACACCCCACTCCCCATTGGCCTTCAGTTGCCTGGTGAGAGATTGCGCCCGCTGCCCGGTTCCTACTATTAGAACTTTCAGGTAGTTAGATTCTTTTTCCACTTTATTTTGGAAATACCACCACACCAAAAAGCGGCGGTTAATAATCAGCACCATAGCCACTAACATGAAGAAGGAGGAAATAATGTTTAAATTGATAAACTCCACTCTGAGCACAAAAGCGATGGCTAAAGTGGCCAGATAGGCGGCTAGGATAGAAGCCACAACCTGAAGAGAAAACACCCAAAACTTCTTAGGCTTAAAGTAATCGTACAATCCCAAAGACTTCAAGGGGAGCATTATTGCGGGCAGTATGACCACTAACAAGTGGCTATTAGCTAAAACTCCGTTTCGGTCGCCACAGTAATAAATGTACGCATGGGATAACACTGCGAAAGTAAGCACAATTAAACAAATATCTAGAATAATAAGCAGCCTACGCAGTAAGTGAGTCTTCGCGTCAGTCATGGAAATTTATTGCCTTAGTTCAGTAAACGCTTCAGTGAAAAAACATCATGCAACCGGGTGGGGCGTAGAATTCATTCCAGCTTTTTTTGCTCACTGTCAAGTGCGAGCTGATCCCCCGCACTGAGGGGTGTAAGACCTTGTTTCTTATCATTAATTACGTGCCGAACTATGTCCGCATTTATCTTAGTAGACAAGAAAGCATAGCCATAAATTAAGGCTGTGTCGCACAGAACATTAATCAAACGGGGCAAACCACCACTGTGCTGCCAAATCAAATGCTTAGACTCATCGTCAAAGATTTGAGGATCTCCACCGGCAATAGTGATTCTATGGGTAATATACATGTAGGTGTCTTGCTGGCTGAGACACCCCAGATGAAAATCCACCGCAATGCGCTGAGCGAACTGGCGCATCTCTGGCTTTTTCAAAACATCCCGCAACTCAGGCTGACCCACAAGAATAAACTGTATGAGCTGATTCTTACCAAAGTTGATGTTTGAGATCATCCGTATCTGCTCAAGAAAATCGAAATCCAGCTTTTGCGCCTCATCGATGATCATGATGCACTGGCGACCCTCTTTGTACTCATTAATCAAAAACTTGCTTAGTTCACCATAAAGCTGGACCTGGCCACCTTGGCTTTCATCGTAAACCACACCAAAACTGAACAAAATCCACTTCATCAGCTCGTTTTTATCATACACCACTGTGTGATTTAACAGACCGACGGTGTATTTGGTGTCGTCTCTATCCAAAAGCTTTCGAACCAAAGTGGTCTTACCTGTGCCAACCTCACCAGTGATTATGGCGAACCCATCTTTGGTCAAGCCATACTCGAGCACACTTAGCGCCTGCTGATACTGAACACTCATAAAGAGGTAATCAGGATCCGGCACCAAGTTGAACGGCATTTCTTTCAGTCCATAAAACTCGCAATACATAATGTTTCCAACTTCATGTTTCTAAAATTTGCACTAACCACCGGCCTGGTGGTAGCTAGCTAGTAGCCGCCGTATTTCGTGTTTAGGTTCTCTACATCCGTGGCATTGTTTAGAACACAACCAATGATATTGACGCCCTTAAGTAGCTCTAAACAGCCCTGTAAACTCTCTTTAGAGGTATTGGTCGAATCAACCACCACAAGCACTGCATCCAAATGAGCGGATAGAGCCACTGCGTCATCCCCCACAAATACCGGGGGCAGATCAAAAATTGCCACTAAATTCTCTTGGCTAAGCTTTATCTGGTCGATCATTACCATTAAAGCATCGCCCATCAACAGATCGGAAGACCCATGTAATGGGCGCTTGTTCACAATTACCCCTAAATCGTCTATACCAGGGCAAACAACCACATCCTCAAGGGATGCCTTCCAACCCAGAAAATCTTCTAGATCATAATCTGGATCGATATCAAACAGTTTACTCAACCCCACTTTGCGTAAATCTGCTTCTACCAAAAGTGAGGAAAAGTTGGGTTTCATGGCAATACCAACAGCCAAATTGGCGGCGGTGAGTGTTTTACCTGACCCAGATGACGGACCAGTCACACCAATAACCCGCCAGTTATTTTGCTCCATCACTCTTAATACTCTAGTACGTAATAGACGATATGCCTCAGAAACTGGGTGAGTTAGCATGCCTGCGATCAACTTTCGATCTTCTAACACCTGTTTGGGAATATCGATACGATTCTCAAAGCCTGTACCAAACTCGCTCACGAGCCTTTCGGCCCCCTCACTACGAGACCGGGTCTTGTTAGCTTGCTTAATCGCCTTAGTTATTCGATCCATTCAAAAGTTCTGCCTTAACAAAAATCCACTTAGGCTAGTGTATTACTGGAATCACACCTATTGGCTCAGCACCAAACACCTTTTTCAAATCCGCCGCTGTTCTCAAGGTGCTATCGCCGCGCTCTCGGATCGCCACCACTATAACACTGGCTAAAAACCCAAGAAAAACCGACAACATCACAATTCCAATTCGATTTGGCCTGACTGGCATCTTGGGTGTCGTGGCTTCATACATCAATGTGAACCGATCACCCCGCTGCTCACTCTCCAGGCTCTGGGCCAATTCAGCGGAATAGGCCCTATCCTTGATATCGGCATACTCTTTTTGGGCTCTGTCCAAGTCTCTGATCAGCGCATTGTATTTAATTTCTACCGCGGGATCTGCGTTTGAGTTAACTCTGAGAGATTTAATACGCTCCTCAAGCAGTACTTTATTGCCCTGGGCAATTGATAGCTTTGTGTCAATATCATCAAACTGCCGCTGAAGGCGCACATAGGCCGGATTAGTAGGCACGGAGTACTTCGTTGCCGGTGATGCGCTTACGCCCTGGGCTACATCTTTTTCCAAATCTCTTATCAGTAACTGTAAACGCTCCACATCGGGATGGCTCTCGGTAAACCGCTCGCGGGCATTCTTGAGGTCAATTCTGGCTTTTGCAAGTCGAACCTTGGGGTCCAACACCACCCCCATATCAGTGCGATCGGATATCACATGACGGTTCGTCTGAGCCATCTGTGCCAGCAACTGGCTTTTTCGGTTGGTAAGAAAGCTAATTTCAGCCTCGGCATTTACCAACTCTGCTTTTTTCTCTGCAAGCAATTTCCGGTTTTCAGCTACTTGTTGGGGCAACACTTCGAAGCTTTGCCCTTTGAGCCGGTCCAGTTCCGCTTCTATACCGGCAATTTCTGCCTTGATACGACCTCCGGCCTGCTCAAGAAAGTCGGTGACGTTACTGGCTTGTTCGGTTCGCTGGGACACATTTTCCGCCAAAAACAATTGGGTCAGGGCATTTGTTACATCTCTTGCCACTGTCGGATCTTTATGCTCATAGGCAACAATAAACGCCACCGACATATGACTGGTGGAGCGACCTCGGAATGCGCGCTCCACCTGAACATCTACCGTCTCAATGGCTGTGTTATCGATCATATCAGTGGTTATTTCATACTTGGCGTTTTGATACTCTTCGGATCCGACGGGAAAATCGGCCCCAGGCAAACCCAACTGCTTGGCCACATCCATCAAACGCTCCGGAGTGAGCACCCTTTGGCTGATGATTTCGAGTCGCTCCTGGACATAGCCCGTTACCGTGGTCGAAACCAACGTATCCGGAATTTGTTGCCGCTCGATGAATACCCGAGATTCCGCCCGGTAAGTGGGTGGCAAAACAAACGCGATTATTATCCCCAGAACAGCAACCACACCAAAAGTCGCCAAAAAAAGCGACTTGCGGCGCTTAAAAACACCCAATATTTCAGAGAAATCGATCACATTATCTGATCCATTCATGCCTTATTTCCCAATTTACTTGGACACTCACATAGAAAAGGGAGTGCGCATAACCCAACCTTGGTGTCTCTGCGCCACTGCTTTAAGGATAGTAGATTATTGATAGCTCTATATACAGGCTCCCCAAACCATATTCCACTAAATATGCAACACAACTTAACAGACCCCCCATTAAACCTTCAGTATGCATCATACCAAATTTAGAATCACTAAGCTCTCCACATAAACCCCATCAAAACGGCGATATTACAAAGAATGAATGTAAATAATTGTACCCAGCAATCAATTAGACGTTAACAGTGGGTTTGCCGCTATTTATAATCTGAGCCTCACTCAAGGGGAAGGCGATCATAAGCTAATGGGGAAATCGTCTTTGGGGTATTAAATGGGCCTCTACCCAGTCATATCAACATGACATCAGGCGTTTTGATAATGGGTTCAAACCACAGCTTTTCCCAGCAACAATTTATGCTGGCACACATCTTCATGGCCTGCGGGGTGGCCATCGGAATCTTCTTCAGGTTTTGGGGCCTGGGCACTTCTCCCTTGAGCGTAGACGAATACTATTTTTCCAAATCAGTCTATAACATTTTAGAGAAAGGCATCCCCTTGCACGAAGCCGGCGGAGGCCTCTATCTGCGGGGCTTGCTACAGCAATACTTGAGCGCTGGGTTATTGAGCCTGGATGCACCCATGGAGTGGTCCCTGCGTTTGATACCGGCGCTTTGCAGCATCGTCTGCATTCCCGCTGTTTACTTAATTGGCAAGCGAATGGGTGGCCCCATTCTGGCCTGCGGAGCCACCTTCATTTTCGGACTTTCCCTTTGGGAGATTGAATTTGCCCGGTTTGCCCGTATGTACGCACCATTCCAGGCCCTATTCCTCTGGCACACTTACTTTTTAATCGACGCCACAGTCCGAGGCCAACGCAACAGTCTAATAGTCGCCTATGGCTTGTCCTGGATCTCTGTTTACGTCTATGAAGCCTCACCTTTCTTGCTGGTGCTGAACTTTTTGCCATTATTTTCACAACACTTCCGCAAGTTCTTGCCGCCAGCTATTCTTGCATTAGTTGGAATCGCGCTTTACATTTTTCATCGCAAGCTGGGAAGTTACGCAGGCCCACCCCGACTTCCCGCCGATCTCGCCGACTATCCCCTGGCTTCAACTCGGTTTGGGTTGCTACACCCACCACTGCTTATAACTCAAAGCTTTGGCAGCGGTTTGTGGCAGTGGCTTTTCTTGATCCCGGCCTCTACAAGCATCTACTTTCTGATTCAGTTGCTGCGGCAACCACAATGGCTGCATCTATGGTCATTATTCCTTTGCGCGGCAATAGTTTCTGCACTAATGAACCTTTTTGGTCTGTCCGCTATCTGCTTCATCCTCGCCCTTGCTTTTCTTCAACAAGACAACCAACCCCTACCCTTAAGCTTGAAAGCACTTTTGGGCATAGGCGGCTGCCTCATCTTGAGCGGCCTCTACTGGAGCGGATTTGGATTAACCACAGAACAGTGGCTAGGCAATGTATCCAATCTTGACTTGGAACAACACCCACAAAAACTGAAACAGTTGATCAGCATCCTTATTAACTACCCAGATACGGTCACTCGATTTCTGAAGCCCTGGCTTGTTGCCATACCAATCACAAGCCTCATCATGATCGTGGGGATGGCGGCGGCTGCTTTGGTAATGGTTATTCGACCCAACCAAACCAACGATGATAGTCGCTATGTGTTTGCCATCGTATTGGCGGCCATAGCATTTATCAGTGCCATCGACACGATTCAGAAATCAACCCGATACGCGTTCTTTTTCTACCCTCTAATGATACTCCTTTGCTGCTATGGCGTTTTCAGAATCGCTCAAATGGCTAAACCGAAAATGGCTACGGGCATCTTCGCCACTTTTATCATCACCACTTTATGGGCAGGAGAAGACTTTAGCGCAAAGCACCTATTGAAAATAAACGAACCTGAGATTATGTATCGCACCCAATATTCATTGAAGCGAGGCAACTTTTTCTACCCCCGCAGAGATTTCCGATCCCCCGGCGAGTTCGTAAACCAACACTTCCAAGACGGCGACACCATTGTTTCAGAAGTAACAGTAGTGGACCTGTACTTGGATCATCCAATTCAATACATGTATTTGCCTATGGAACAAAACCGCTTCTGGACCAGAGCAGTGCTGGAGGGAACCCGAGACCAATGGACAAACGCACATTTAATCTACCGACTATCCGACTTGGAGCAATACCTAAGCTCTATTAAACAGCGGACCTGGTTTATCAACTTCTCCACCGATTGGATGGGCGAACCAGCCCACTATTTCCGTGAACTTTTTCCCGAGAAGTTAAAATATACTAACCAAGATGACACTATCGATGTGTTTTTACTTGAACCCAATCAAGCCCACTGAGAAGGCTTGCTGCCATAGGAAGGCGCCGCCTCGAGGCTATTTTCCTGCGCTAAGCGGCAACCCTCGGAAACAACAATGCCTGAGAAATACCAGAACAGAATGCCATTCACATCACTTATGAGTATGTTTTTGTAGGGCAAGCTAAGGAAATAAACGCCCACAACCCCCGCCCAACCGCAGGCAAAAACGGCATACCGACTTTCACTACCTGCCAAGCGGAAAGAATCTTTCATAATCATCCATATTCCCACTAAAACCAAGCCAACCCCAAAAGCGCCGTACTCCCAAAGCATATAAGACAACGTAGTCATCTGTGGTGCCATATGGGCATACTTGTCGAAATCACCAGCAATCAGACTGCTCGCGGACTCAGACACATTCCCCACCCCATAACCAAAGAAGAAATGCACCACATCCTTAGTAATATATTTAATGGCATACATGATGGCATCGATACGCCCCACATCCACCAATACACCATAATCTCGCGGCGCATTTTCATCCAAACCGGAATACAAATAGTCGATAAAACTTCCATCAAGAAAGAAACTCATCAAGTTTGTATTTTTCATATCCGACAGAAACACAGAAAACAAAAGCATGAACAAGGTCGCCATGGCAACCACTATAATCATGGTCATTGCCAGCATGGTGAAGTTGCGGCGATGTACACTCAACACCAACGCGGGAATAAGAAATCCCATGGGAATCAGCAGCAGAGTGCCTTTGGTTTCGTTTACGGTTGTGGGCGCAAGAAATATAAGACACAAAAACAGAAATCTCCGTAAAGACAACTGGCCTCTTAAATAGTATCCCCAGGCTATAGACATACAACAAACCAAAAATATAGACAGGTAAGACCCCACCATCAGCGTTCCAACCACATGATCCATGGTGCCCCGAGAGTAACCAAACATATATTGCCAAACCACCACAGGGATTTGTACAACGGCGCAGAGAATGATCAATTTAAGTTGCTGGTTGAACTGCTCATCGGAAAATCGCCACACCAACGGCAACAGAAAAAACGGCATATACATATAAGTATTGCGTATTCCCGATAGCACTGCTCCAGGTTGCACAGAATTAACAACGGCCCCAACTGCAGTGGATGCAAAGAATAGAACAAATATCACCAGGTACTTCGTGGATACATAGAGCTTGGCTCCCCTGGCTATTCGAATAAACACAATCAACAGACAGAGAAAACAAACGCCCTCAATTAGCAAGTTCAGCGCAGAGCCAATAAAGCCATAATCTTCCACCAGAAAGCGCAAGAAAAATATGATCACTAATGAAATAAGCACGTAGCGATGAGCAGTCAAACTTAGCTCCTTTGAATCAACCCCAAAAAACTCAAGCTCAAATATAGCACTTTGGGCTCCCGCATTTCATAAATTTGAAGCATCATACCTGCCAGCATTTAGGGGAAATAAATTAGAGCCAAAACTCACTCACACTTGCAATTTGATCCAGCACCTTTAGCGCCAGCCCCGTATTGCTCCATTACATCACGGTAGACCAAAGTTGTCTGACGGGCCTTCACCTTCCAACTGAATTCATTTCGAATGCGTTCAATTTTTGACTGCTGTTTAGTTGATGGCTTAAACATGAACTGCTGCATTTTTTCCGCAAGCTCGGAAGTATTACCCAACTCAAAATACTCACCGGGCTCAAGCCCCAACTCCAGGTTAGGCGCTATATCGCTTGCTATTATGGGCAAGCCATAGCTCATTGCCTCCAACATCACTATGGGATTTCCCTCCAGCGAGGAGGCGTGAACGAAAGCGCTGCCGTGGGCAAACAAGGTCGCCAGCTGGGGTCCGGTTTGAGTGCCGGTCACGACTATATTAGGGTTGTCTTGCACCTGCTTACGCAGCTTCTTGTAGTAAGCACCGTCACCGCCATCGCCACCCACAATCACCAATTTATAGGTGGGATTCGGCAACTTCAAATAAGCCGCGACAATGTCCAGCTGTCTCTTTTCCTCAACCACGCGGCTCACACTAAGAAAGTAAGGCTGATTGATCAGACCAAAGCGTTCTAGAACGCCTGTTTCAGGAGTATATTGCTGTACAACTGCACCATTCGATATGGCATAGACTGGCCGACCATATTCCTTTTCAAGCCGCTCCGCAGCCAGCTTCGAAACCGCTATAAAGCCATTGGCGTATTTACCTGCCATCCGTTCCCCGCACCTCAACAAAAAGGATGCCAGCGGCCCCCATTTTTCGCGCTCGTAGTCAAAACCATGTTGGGTGCACACCACCTTTACCCCAAAAAGCCTCACCAATGGAGCAAAAAATGAGGGTCCGATCGCATGAAAATGGACAATATCAGGACGCGTACGAAGGGCGTAAATCACAGAAAGAAACGTATGAATTGTTGTTTCCAAACCTGGCTTGGTGGGTGACCAGATTGGCTTAACCTTAACATGGGAGTATACACGTTCTTCTGGCGAGTACGGCCGGCGAGACAGAGCAAGAACTTCATAGCCTTCCCTCGCAACATAAGGATACAAATGTTCACAGTGGGACTCTATTCCACCCTGAATATTTGGGAACCCCCTAAGACCAATCACCACTACCTTGCAGCCTTTCACCGCACCCCACCTTGGCTCACCCTCTTATGCCACCCGAACAACGCAACAGCCCCCATGCGGCATACTGAAAGAGGTTCAAGGATATTATCCTTGTTGTTTTTTTAATAATTGAGCATTCCATTGTAATCACTGTTCATGGGACACCTCACAAGGGCACCCCAGAAGCTTAAACCCCTGATATTGTACTTGTTTTATACTGTATTGAAACGATTGCATCTAAACCTACAAACATAAAACCCGCCTAGGGGGCACGGCTAAATCAAATAGACCGAAAAAAGAAAGCCTGCCTAGACGACCAAGCACATCCAAAACCCCAAAAATGCACCCTGTGCAAGAATACTACAGGCATGCAGAGAACATAGCAAAAACCACAGCGTACAATTCAAGCCACTAATCCGAATAATTAACCGTTTATGGGTTTTCCAGATATCGTCATCATCTTTGGCGCTTGAGGTAACATTGCCCGGAACTTTGAACCAAGCTTTCTTTTACTAGCTTGACGACTTTTTCGCACAACGACCTACATCTATGTACGGGCAGGTAAACACTGCGTTCCGCACTCAAATACTAACCAATGGCCACATCAAGTAATTCTGAGGGGTAATCTCTGTCAAATCGTGCAGCAGAGGCAGAGATCAGGGAGCCACCCCATTTGAGGTTGTAATCTGCGACAACTGTTTCTAATGGTCGGCAATGGAGGAATTTATCACCAGAAATTAATTGGAAGGCCAAGCACCCTTCACGGTCCTGAACAGGCCTCGCCTGATGGAAACAAGGCAGAATTCGGATAGGCTTTTCTTGCCCGTACCCAGGGGATCTGACGACGCCCCACCTTGGAAGCCATGACTTGTGGATGGCCCGACAATCTCCCTAAACTAAACCGATGATTGTCAGGCCATGCATGAATAACGCTCCTACCTTAAATTACTTTAACCCTGACATTGAGAGGAGAAAGCGGAGGCATAGTCTCGCTTTGAGATTCAGCTGCACCACCTTTACACCCCGAATACACGTCCGCCACACGCTCGTGATAACCACCTATTCGATCATTACTTCCTATCACCTGATTTCTTTCAGGTGTCCATGACCAAAAGTTATCTTGGAAATTAAAACTGCCGTTCAAGCTAAACGAACTGATCATTTTGTTGCCGGAGCCAGAATCTGCCACGAAAATGTTGTTGCGCACATCAAGGTTTTTAACTGTATCAGATAAGAACTGAGACTGATCAAGGTTATCTACGAAAGCATTGCATTTAATATCAATATCATTTGCATCAAGAGACGCATCTGCGGACCAGATAAAGATTCCAGTGCCGGTATTTGTCACCGTATTATTATTTATGTTTATATTTCTCGATCCCGGCCTGATGCCTGCACCTTTTGCCCTGCGAGCACCAATAAGCTCATTTTGAATGCCAATACCATGCCCGGGCTTCCTACCATGACTGCGCCAGTAAAATGTATCTGTACCGCCATCCACCTGATTGTTTTTAATCTCAATATTTGACGCATTATCAACATAAATCCCAACCGCTTTATTTGATTCCAGGGTATTACCTTCAATCAGGCCGTAACGAGCACCCGCTTGAGTTCCAATACCCTCTCCCCAACCGCTGTGAACATGGTTATTACGGATAACGAAGTTCTTGCTTCTCACGTGGATTCCCTGACCCCACCCACCAGACAAACCGGAGTTTGAAAAAGACCGTTTTTGCTCATCTGAGTTGCCCCATACCCAATTGTGCCAATAGACCTCTGAATCTTCGATGGTCAGGTTTTCAGTGTTAACCTCCGCCATTATTCCAGTCTGATAAGAACCGTTAATGAATACATTTTTTATCAGTACATTTTTGGAATCGTTGGCAATTCGAATACCAAACCCACTGGATTGCTTAAATTCGATGTCTTTGATGGTGACATTATTACCGTCAATTTTCAGCTGTGGATCCCAAACGCCACCTGGCTCTGAAAACTTTTTGCCATTGATTACCGGCTTCGTGCTTCCTGAGCCATAGGCACCAACTAAAACATTGTTCTCGTCAACCAAAAAAGTCGCTCTCTCGTCGAACACGTCTCCTCGCTTAAGAAGCAGTTGATCGCCATCACTCAACTTTTTGGCGGCTTCATACACGGTCTTCATGGGTTGCGAGGTAGCTTGCCCGGAATTGCTGTCACTGCCAGAACTACTGACATAGACTGTCTTTGCCAGTACATCAGTTGTTAGGGTAAAGGACAAAAGCAAACAAGAAGCCTTTACGAAAGCCGACAAAGCATTCGGTTGGAAATAAAACATACTCATAGGAATTCTCCAATCTATCCACATGCATGCTTACAACACAGAGCCATCAGATCAAAAGCCAATTAGCCTATTTCCAACAAGCCGGAATCTGACTCAAGGGAAACAACAGCACTCTATGTTCGAGAATATAGGAAGTTTACTACACAGTATCACCAGGAAAAGGCTCCCATGGCACATGGGAAGGTAATATTTGATTTTCGTGAAGTAGTCATTACTTGATCTGTCAACTGTACAGGCATTTGACCATGACGGTCCACTGCTTCCGCGCCAACCGTTCAAAAATGAGAACCCAGTCAAACCCTAATGCTATAGGGGCTCCCATAGCCATGGGCTTAGCCAAATCCAAAAACCCGCCATTCTAGCTATTTGAGATCACTCCAGATTTTCCAAGGCAGCGACTCTCTATGTAACAAGCGAGCAAGCTCCAGCACCTCAGGCTCAAACTCCGCTGTCAATTTTGCTCGAGTGGTTTCAGACATAGGTGCCACCAGCTGGCGAATATCTTGACGATTACCCGCCTTAACCCATTGAAACAACTTACTAGAACGAATCATTTCCACCAGTGGTTCCAATCCCATTTTATTCATGATCCCACTAATTTGACTAAACAGCTTCTCCTGCTGCTTTGATTTCGGCAGGTAGGACTCATTGGCTTTTTGCGCTGAAAACTCGGAAGTATGGCCAGCATCAACCCCGAGGAATTCATATACCCGTTTTGCTTGACCGTCGGGATCCAGCTTCACCTCCTCCTGCAGCAGCACCAAAATCTGTTCAGGGGGAAAATACTCCAGCCAGCGTTTCAAATGGGTCCCATAGCGACCTTGATCCACGTACATGGGGTTATTTTCAAGACCTGCTTCAAATCCGCTATTGGACAAAGGCAGGTGCTCCAGTCGAATATCATGCAAGTGATTTGAGTAAGCCCTCTCTATAGGATCCCGTAGCGCCACTATCACCTTGTAGTCGGGGTTGTAAGCTTTTGCCCGAGCCGGAGCCTCGCTGTCCACAAAATAAGAAGGTGATATTTCACCGCAGACCTTGCTGCCCAATCCGGCGGCAAAATGACGTTCATACCAGTGGAAACCACGATCGTAAAAGCAAGAAAAAAAATCCAGTTCCTTGGGTGTACTCACAAACACTTGGGGATGATCGGATAAAACCTGATAGACCCAGGTGGACGCGCACTTCTGCGCACCGATTCCTAGGATGGCAGGCTTATCCACATTTAAACGTTCAGAACACAAATGAATACCCCTTTTGATCTACCGACTCAACTGCACATAAATGCTGGCCAAAGTGGGCGTTAAACTGGCATAGCTACGATTTTCCGCCACCCATTGCTTTCCCTTAATACCCATACTATTTCGGAGCTCATCATCTTCCAGTAACTTCACTACTTCCCTGGCAAAGTTCTCCGCAGTGTACTCCACGGCAACCCCTGCGCCACTGGCCGCCAGTATTTCCGCTTGATCAGGTTGATCATTTGCTACTGTTACCTTAGACAACGCCATATATTCCGCTACTTTTGTGGGCGAAGCCGAATCCAGCAAATGCCCCCTTGGATAGGGCGAAAGAGCCACGTCAGCCTGACTCACATAACTCCATGCCACTTCCGTAGGCAGCCAGCCTGTCCACAGCAACGCATGATCGATGTTTTTACTCTTCGCCAATGCCAACAGGCTGTTGCGATGGTCAACATCTGGGGTATCGCCTGCTAGTACCAGCACCGCGTCAGGGAACCTTTGGAGAACCAATACCAACATGTCCAGCAACACTTCAATTTTACGGGCTCGCTCAAGGATTCCCAGATAAACAAGTACTTTTTTCCCCGCTAGCTGCTCCCGCGCCACCACTGTGGGAACGTATTGCTCAACCACCTCTAAGTCCACCCCCATGGGTACTGGGGTTAACTTTTCCGACGGATAGCCTCTATCCATCATTTCCTGTTTCATGACATTACTCTGAACAAAGATATGCAAAACTTGCCTTAACACAAAGCGGTACAATAGGAACTTGCCCACATGACCTGAAATCCAAGGGTAGAGAAACTTCATCAACCCCGAACTCACTCCGCGCTCTTTAGCGTAGGCAATCTGCCCTTCAGCCATGGGGTATGACATCCAATAAAAAACCTTGAAGCCCCGAAACCAGGAAATAATCACAGCCAATGCCGCAACCACAGGCATATCACGAATCTGAACCGCTTGATATCGCTGGGCATCAAAGCCCAAGAGCTGCTTAATTATGTGACTGAAATGCTGTAACCTCAGTTTTGCGGCACCCCCTGAGGCCTGCCCCAGAATAGTATCCCCTCCTGCCCACTCTACCCCGCCCTGATGAGCAGGATCTGCACTGGTTACGATATCGCTCTTGATACCATGGCGGGGAAGATACTTACCAAAAAGGGCTATAATATCGGCACGATGAGTAGGATACGACTCCGCTATTGCGTATAGAATACGGATTTCCTGATCCATTTATATCCCCTTGATACTGACCATCAACTCGCCGCAGCACCTAGCGCCGAGAAAACTAACGGTTTTTTTCGCCTCAACCAGCCACCCCTTATCGCCGCCACGGCCACATGATCACTTGCGGGAAGCATATAAAAACCGACGAAACGAATTGCCTTTCTGGGCAACTCACAGAGCTCCACATGAGTGGAACAGTTGTCAGATAATAAGGCAAAATCACCGTTCAATCCTTTATCATTGTATACAAATTCGTTAACGTACCTGCATCGTAACATCAAGTTTATTAAAGAAGAGCCCGTTTTAAGTATAACAGACCACCCACAACGCCAAGTAAAGTAAGCACCCGAATCTATGCGCATCTTTCTGTTTCATTACTATAATGCCATCGCTAATCCAGCCTACACCCAGATTTCACAGGCCATGCGCGATCTTGGGCACGAAGTTATGGTGGCTTACAGGAACGAGAACGACGATCTTATGTTGGATCAGGGAACCGAACCGAAACTGGGCATCCGTGCACCGAAACGCAGTCACGGTCCCTTGGCCGTCATACTGAATAAACTGTATTTCCTTCTCTTTGTGCTGAAAGTACGACACCTCATCAAAACTTGGGCACCAGATGTGGTACAAATCAATCGGGCTAACGTTAGCTGGTATTGGATTCTACCTTTATTTCCGGGGAAAACCCGATTTATTCTTGATTGTCGTCAAGTGGACGTGAGGAAGACCCTAAAAAATCCAATTGGAGCGCTACGGCAAAAGCTAAGAGCCCGTTTTCACTTATTCTCAATCAAACACCTTTTTCACAAAGCCAGCTACTTACATGAACGCGGCGCAACAAAGGAACTAGGAGAAGAATGGCGAAACCATGGCATGGTAGTTCCATTAGGAGTAGGCAACCCCTTCCTTGAAGCTGACCTCGGCTCTCCAAAAATTACGGCAAATGATCATTGTATCCGCTTTATTTACATTGGAAGCATCACTCGTATTCGCAAACTTGAAGTGTTAATAGAAGCAGCAAAAATGCAGCAACAGGAAAACAAAAAACCATTTGAACTTATCTTTGCTGGACCAGATAACACCGGTGGCCACTACAAAAACTTGGTGGATAAATGGCAGTTAGCAAATTGCGTCAAGTTTCTTGGCCCTACCCCTTACAACCAAATACCTCAACTGCTCAACCAACACCATGTGGCGCTGGCCTATGTGCCCAACGAGCCCCAGGATTGGGTCTATCAACCTACATTAAAAATTCTTGAATACCAGGCATTAGGAATTCCCGTGCTAGCATCAGACGTGCCACCAAATAGAGACATAATTGACGCTAATCACAATGGAATAGTGGTGGGGCAGTCATCACAAGACTGGCAACAGGGCATGAACAAATATATAGAGAATCCTTCGCTCTATGAGTCAACAAGGATCAATGCTATCAAAAACAGGCAAGGCGAAAGCTGGCGAGATGTGGCGAGCCTTTATATCCATGAATATGAAAAACTGGTTTGACTTGGGATTGGTTCATTGCCTCAACAACTAAAAAGTAAAGCGCTATCGGGCGCTATGTGGATGTTGGCACAGAATCTGGGTGCCCAGGTAAGCGCGCTAATCGTATTTATTCTGCTTGCTCGACTGCTGACTCCCCGCGACTTTGGCTTGATGGCCATGGCTTTTGTGGTTACCCAATTTCTCACTATGTTCGCATCTCAAGGGCTCATTTCCGCCATTATTCAACGCCAGGATTTGGAACAAAGCCATCTTGATACGGCATTTTGGTTAAACCTCAGCGTCGGCCTGATCGTAGCCATGATTGGCATGGCAGCAGCGCCCGGGATAGCCCTACTGTATGGCGAGCCCGCAGTAAGCCAAATTCTTATGGTGCTTTGCATTACCGTATTACTGGAGTCCCTTACCAGTGTACAAAACTCCATACTGCAAAGACGCATGGAGTTTAAAAATGTGGCCATTCGAAAACTCAGCGGCGAGGCAGTTGGCGGTGCTGCTGGGATCACTATGGCACTTTCGGGGTTTGGCATTTGGAGTTTAGTGGCTCGCCCCATTATCAATCAAATTACTCAAGTACTGCTTTTTTGGCTACTCACCGACTGGCGTCCTCGCCTATTATTTTCTGTCCCCCATTTAAAAGATATCGTGGGCTATGGCTCCAACGTACTAGGAGTAAATGTACTGAACTTTGGCGCGCGCCAATTTGACAGCTTTTTGATTGGTCTTTTTATGGGTGCCACTGTGCTGGGCCAATACAGTATTGCAAAACGCTTGATTATGATGCTAGTAGATCTGGTTCGAGGGGGGATCGGCAGCGTGGCTTGGACCATGTTCTCCAGAATTCAGGATCAGCAACAAAAACTTCAACAAGGGCTAGTGCAACTCAACCGTATGGTATGCCTCATTACCTTTCCGCTGTTTATCGCCGTCAGTCTATACAGCCACCACTATATCCCCCTCTTTTTTGGCGAAAAATGGTACGCCAGTATTCCCATTATCCAACTTCTGGCTCTGGCGGGTTTCTTTGAAGCCACACGCAGCAGTCACGAAAGCCTAATATTGGCCACGGGGAAATCCGGGGTGCGGTTGATGCTTGCAGCCGTTATCGCAAGCGCAAACATTGGCATTTTCTTTATGTTGTACGAGTGGGATATTGTGGTATTGAGCTTTGGGTACGGCGTAGTTGCCCTGGTACTATTTCCGTTTTGGGTACGCGCCACTATCACCCCCATTGAGCTTAGCCTCGGTAGCTACATTAAAAGCTATAAAGAACCGGTCTTTGCCACTTTGGCATTAGTTGTCACGCACTTCACCATAGACGCGCTGGTGGACCAACCATTGATAAATCCCAACATAGACTTCTTAATTGAAATAGTTTTTATGGGTATACTTTACTTGGCAATCATTACCGCCATTAATCCTAGATTGCTGGTGGACCTGATACGCGAAAAAAGAAAAAACTAACCGCCGCTAACCCAGCAGTCGCTGATAGAGAGCCAACGTCTTCTCAAGATAGTTTTGCTTGGAAAAACGGTCTCGAATTTTCATCCGTGCTGCTTCCCCCATCTGCTGCAGCTGCCCATCCGATTTTTCCGCCAGGGATACCATGGCAGACCTTAGCTCATCCACAGACCCTGCCGTAAACTTTAGCCCATCCACGCCGTGATCAATCATTTCGCTTATGCCGCCAATATCAGACCCAATCACTGGCTTACCTTTACCAAAGGCCTCAAGGATGGACATAGGGCAGTTCTCATACCACTCGGAAGGCACGATCACACCACGACAACCTTCCACTAGAGAAGCCAACTCTTGCTTATCCAAGTATCCAGCAAAGGAAATATGATGCGCGTCTTTTTGCTCAACAATAGCTTTAACTGCCGCCTCCTCAGGCCCCGAACCGGCCACCACCAGTTTGGTATTTTGCTGCGCAGCAGCCTGCACGAGGGTGGGCAAGCCTTTTTCCCGAGACAAACGTCCAGCGTAAACAAAATAGTCGCCGAACTTAGCGTCAACAGCAGCAGACTCCTGCTCCACGTAGTTCGGGATATAAACGAATTGCTCCCGGGGAAAACCCCACTCCACAAATTTGTCGATATAGAACTGACTGGGCACCACATAGGCATCCACATTTTTGCGATAAGTAGCAAACGTACGAGTATAAAGTGCTTCCAGATACACCAAAGCACTCAACAAAGTGGAGCCCTTCATGCATTTTTTGGTAAAAACATTATGAACGCCCCCTTTGCAATCTTCACAGATCTCACCGTCACGAAGCATGGTATAGGCTGGACAAGCCAACTTTAGATCGTGCAGCGTTAAAACCACCGGCACGCCTAATTTATGCAGCTCAACTAGTATGGAAGTGGAAAGATGGTGGTAGATATTGTGGCCGTGGGCGATACTGGGTTTAAAGTCTTTAACTAACTTTGCCACCTGGGTTTGGGCTTCCCTTGAGTGAATGATCTTGACTGCATTCACCATTTTCTGGGTCAATGAGTAGGATTCACCAAACTCAATCTCATCAACAAAATAGCGGGACCACTCACTTTCCTGATTCTTCTCCCCCTTCATAGCAAAGGGGGCCACCGCCCAACCCTGATCTGCCATTAACTCATTGTGGTCTAGAAATACTTTTTCCGCGCCACCACGTAAATAGTAATAATTATTTATGGACAACAACTTGTGCATTACAGATTCCAATAACCCTATGAGTCAGACTGGCAGCACTCTCAAATAGAATTTTCGTTATTCTTCTACTATTGAGATTTACCCCAAACCAAGTCCAACTCGCGAGCCGCCTTCACATCGTCCAAGCGCCGCACAGGCTGGGTATATGGAGCGCCTTTCACCAGATCTGGAGTTTCTTGGGCTTCACGCAAAATCTTCTCCATTGCCTGAATAAAACCGGCCAACTCATCGGGAGATTCTGTTTCAGTGGGTTCAATCAGCCAGCACTCTGGCACCAATAATGGAAAGTAAGTGGTGGGAGCATGATAGCCATAGTCCAGCATGCGCTTGGCAAAATCCATGGCAGTGACACCCAAATCTTTCGCTTGCTTACTCAAAGTAATAATAAATTCATGGGTGGCACGACGGCCTGGGTAAGCCAACTGGAACCCGGCCTGCTCTGCCAGCTTCATCATATAATTGGCATTGAGCGTTGAAAATTCGCCAACCCGCAACATGCCTTCCTTACCCAAAACCGAAGCGTAGAAAAAAGCCCGAAGCAGTACGCCGGCGTTACCCATATAGGTGGACAAACGCCCTATGGTGCCGGGAATATCTTTATCGGTTAACCATCGATAATGGTCTTGTCCATCCTTCGATTCTTTACCCACAATAGGGGTTGGTAAAAACGGCAACAAGCGCTCCCCCACTCCCACCGGGCCAGCACCGGGGCCGCCACCACCATGGGGCGTGGCAAAGGTTTTATGCAGGTTCATGTGCAATACATCGAAACCCATATCACCGGGACGCACCTTGCCCAGAATGGCATTTAGGTTGGCGCCATCGTAATACAACAACCCGCCAGCCCCATGGACCACTTCAGCAATTTCTTTTATTTTGCGCTCAAACACACCACAAGTTGAAGGGTTGGTCATCATCAATCCAGCGGTGTGAGGCCCCACCGCCTCTTTAAGGGCTTCAAGATTCACATCACCGTCAGCGTCCACTGGAATTTCCCGAACTTTATAACCACACATCACTGCCGTAGCCGGGTTAGTGCCGTGGGCTGCTTCAGGAATCAGAATCTCACTGCGCTCATGGTCCTGCTTGGCTTCATGGTAAGCGCGAATCATGGCCACACCGGCGAATTCGCCCTGGGCTCCCGCCATGGGGGTGAGCGAAACCCCTTTCATTCCCGTAACGTCTTTCAACACTTCCTGTAAATCATAAAGGCAAGACAAATAACCCTGACTGTGTTGCTCTGGCGCCAAAGGATGACGACCCAAAAAACCCGGCAACATAGCACCGCGATGAGCGCCCCGAGGGTTGTACTTCATGGTACAACTGCCCAGGGGATAAAATTGGGTATCAATACTGAAATTCTTGCGGGACAGATTGGTGTAGTGACGCACCACCTGCATCTCACCCACCTCTGGCAACAACGGCTTTTGTTTGCGCCGAAACTGATCCGGAATTCCCGCGCCAAGTTCAGAAGGTTTAGGCGCCTGAGAAGTGGCCCGTCGACCGTTTTGGGATTTTTCAAAAATCAACGTCATTTCAATCTCACAAAAAATTCATAACCGAAGCAGAACGAAGCTCCCCTATTCGATGCTGGCGGGGCCTGCTTTTTTGCCACGGACACTTGGCCTTTGGCTTCCCTGTGCTTCTCGAAACAATCGGCGGTGCCGGAACTCGCGCTTCGCGCTCAAACAGGCCGGCCCCTTTTTCCGATTGTTTCTGCGATGCTCGGCGGCGTGAAAGTGGCAAAAAAGCAGGCCCCACCAGCACACCACCGATCACTTAAAAGTCCTGCAGTTAACTCAACGCGTCCCGCAAAACAGAAACATAACGCTCCAAATCCGAGCTATTCTTCGTTTCCGTCACACAAAGCAAAATACACCCTTCCAACTCAGGGTAATACCCACTCAAATCCAACCCACCCTGCACACCATTTGCAGCCATCTTATCCAGCACCGCAGCCCCAGAGTCTTTCACCTTAATCACCGCTTCGTGAAAAGTGGGAGCACTGAACACTTTCTCAACCCCATCAATCCCACTCAGCTTTTCCAACAAAGCCTGGGTATTGTTGTGGCTGGCCACGGCAACACTTTCCAAACCATCGGCACCCAACAAACTCATATAAATGGTGGCGGCGGTCATGGCCAACCCTTGGTTGGTGCAAATATTTGACGTGGCTTTGGAGCGACGAATATGTTGCTCTCTGGCCTGCAAGGTTAGAGTAAAACCGGGCCGTCCTTCCATATCCACCGTACGTCCAATGATACGCCCCGGCATTTGCCGAACGATTTTTTGCTTGCAAGTGATAAAACCAAAGTATGGCCCACCAGAGGACATGGGCACCCCTAAAGGTTGGCCTTCGCCACAGGAAATGTCAGCCCCATTATCGCCCCATTCACCCGGTGGATTTAAAACAGCTAACGAAGTGGGATTCACACAGGCAATCACCAGCATACCGTTGGCATGGGCCCAATTGGTTAAGGCATCCACATCTTCCAGGCTGCCAAAAAAGTTTGGCTGCTGAATAATTAGCGCGGCGAAATCTTCCCCTTCATAGGGCTGCAACGACGCCAGGGAAGTGACACCGGCATCGGCGTCGTAGCCCACTTCCACCAATTCCAGACCCTGGTTGTGAACGATATTGTGGGTGGCCTCTCGATAAAGCGGGTTCACCGTGGTGGGCATCAACACCTTGTGGGATTTGGATTTGCGATTGGCACGTACCGCCATCAATACCGCTTCTGCCAGACCTGAACCACCGTCATACAAAGAGGCATTGGACACATCCATTCCATTGAGGTGGGCCATCATGGATTGGAATTCATATATAACCTGCAAGGTGCCCTGACTGGCTTCCGCCTGATAGGGAGTATATGCAGTAAGGAATTCGCCCCGGGCCGCGATCTCCCACACAGCGGCAGGAATATGATGCTCATAGGCCCCCGCTCCGATAAAACACAAATTACCCCCATCTTGCTGGGCTCGATCAGACATGATGCGTAAGGTTTCCATTTCAGTTTTACCAGTGGGAACCTGCTGCAACGGGCCAGCAATAATGTCTTTGGGGATTTCGTCAAACAAATCATCCAGACTGGAAACACCAATGGTCTCCAGCATGTGTTTTATGTCGTCATCGGTATGGGGTACATAGGGCATGACGTCTTATTCGTCCTCTATCTGGGCTTGATACTCATCAGCAGTCAGCATGTTATTCAGTTCGCTGTCATCACTAATACGAACCTTGAACATCCAGCCATCACCGTACGGAGAAGAGTTCACCACCTCGGGCTCATCTGCCAACTTCTCGTTGGCTTCAATCACTTCGCCGGAAACCGGAGTATAAATGTCCGAAGCCGCTTTGACAGATTCCACCACGCCCGCTTCATCACCGGCGGCCAGTTCCGTACCCACTTCGGGGGTTTCCACAAACACCAAATCGCCCATGGCATCCTGAGCATGGTCGGTTATGCCAATGGTGGCCACACCGTCTTCAACACTCACCCACTCATGGGACGACAAATAACGCAACTCCGATGGTATTTCACTCATGGTAAGTCCTCATTTAGTTACTGATACACCTTTTTGCCGTTACGCACAAAGGGGGGCTTTACTACACGAACCTGATGCAGCTTGCCGCGAATTTCAACCTGGGCAGAATCCTGGGTTGCCTTGGGCACCCGTGCCAAAGCAACAGAGTAGCCTAGGGTGGGAGAGAACGTTCCGCTGGTGATCTCCCCTTCTCCCACGCCATCCACAATGACTTTTTGATGGCCACGTAATACGCCTCGGGTCTCCATAACCAACCCCACCAGTTTGTCATAGCTGCCTTGGGATCTTTGCTCTTCAAGGGCGCTACGACCAATAAAATCCCGCTGTTTCGGCTCCCAGGCTATGGTCCAACCCATGGCCGCTGAAAGGGGCGATACGGTTTCGTCCATATCTGAGCCATACAGATTCATGCCCGCTTCCAGACGCAAAGTATCTCGCGCCCCCAACCCACAGGGCGCCACACCCTGGGCCTGCAATTGCTGCCAGAACTCCGGCGCCTGATCACCTGGCAACATAATTTCCAACCCATCCTCGCCGGTATAACCGGTACGGGCAATAAACCAATCATTCCAGGGCTGGCCCTGAAATACACTGAGGTTTTCAATCAATTCACCTGCCTCAGTCAAAACTTGAGCGGTTTTGGTTAACGCGTTAGGGCCTTGTATGGCCACCATGGCCATTTCGGGACGCTCTTCTATGGTCACATCGAAACCATCGGCCTGGGCATTCATCCAGGCCAAATCTTTTTCCCGGGTGGCGCAATTCACCACCAAGCGATAACCAGCTTCCATGTTGTAAACAATAAGATCATCGATAACGCCCCCCTCTGGGTTGAGCATACCGGTGTACAGCGCCTTACCCGGGGATTTCAACTTGGCCACATCGTTGGCCAACAGCTTTTGCAAAAAGGCTTTGCTTTCAGTGCCGTTCACATCCACCACAGTCATATGGGATACATCAAACATGCCAGCATCGCCACGCACTGCGTTATGCTCTTCAATCTGTGACCCATAATTGATAGGCATATCCCAACCCCCAAAATCCACCATCTTAGCGCCAGCATTGAGGTGAGTCTGGTATAGAGGTGTGCGATGGGCCATGGTGTACGCTCCAGGGAGGGAATTTGCAGGCATTGTACCCAGCAACGCCGGAGGTTACCAGTGAACTAAAGCGCGGAGCGACGCACCAAAATGATAACGGGAATCAGACCCACCAGTACTACGGACAACCCCGGTAAAGCCGCTTGCTGCCAAAGCCCCTCGGAGGTCATTTCGTATATGCGCACCGCCAACGTGTCCCAGCCGAAAGGCCTCATCAGCAGCGTGGCGGGCATCTCTTTCATCACATCTACGAACACCAACAAGGCGGCGGTGAATAAACCCGGAGCCAACATGGGTATATACACCCTGCGCGCGATTTCCGCTGGCTTCGCTCCCAGAATAGCCGCAGCTTCAGGTATGGAGGGCTTGATACGATCCAGACTGGTTTCAACCGCACCAAATGCCGCTGCCAGGAAGCGGGTGGCATAGGCCAAAAGCAACGCCATAACGCCACCCACAAACACCGGCTGAACCGGCTTGCCCATGGCTTCCTGGAGCTGTGCTATCCAGCCGTCCATCCAGTTGAAACTGAGCAAAATACCCACCGCCAACACGGAACCCGGCAGGGCGTAACCCACAGTAGAAAGGCGCACAACCGCATTGGTAAAGTTACCCTTGTAGTTACGCTTGTAGAGGGCCAACAGGAAAGCAGCACAAACTGTGATCAACGCCGCCAGTCCCGCCAGATACAAGGTATGCCAAACCAGACCGATGTAGCGGGTGTCCCAATCGCGCCAGGCTTCGGTGGCCACCCAATATCCCAATTGCGTAACAGGCACCACAAAGGCTAGAAAAAACACGGTGCCACAAAAAGCTGTGGCCAAATAAGCGTAGCGCTTACGTAATTGCATTCTAATTTGGGAGGTGCGACGCCGGTTGTTTTGGAAATACTGGGCTCCACCTCTGCCTTTGCGTTCCAAAAACAAACCACTGAGCACGATCAATAACAGGATGGACGCCAGTTGAGCGGCAGTTTGAATGTCAAAAAAGCCGTACCAGGCTTTGTATATGGCGGTGGTAAAGGTGTCGTAATTGAACACGGCAACGGCACCAAAATCCGCCAGGGTTTCCATCAACGCCAACGCCAGACCAGCCACCACCGCGGGCCTGGCCATGGGCAATGACACTTTGAAAAAAGCAGGCACTGTGCTCAAACCCAAAACGCGAGCCGCCTCCAGGGTTTCATTACCCTGGGCCAAAAATGCACTGCGGGCCAACATATACACATAGGGGTACAGCACCAGGGACATCACCATTATCACGGCACCGGTACCCCGAAAACCGAACGCGACCCCCGCGCCAAACCAATCCCGCAGCAAGGCCTGAACCGGTCCGGAATAATCCAGCAATCCCACCAACACGAAAGCCATCACATAGGCAGGCACCGCCAAAGGCAACATTAATACGACATCGAAAACTCGTCGGCCAGGAAACTCGCAGGTGGCGGTGAGCCACGCCAAGGGCACACCCAAGATAACGACACTGACCCCGACCCCCAGTACCAGCACAAGGGTATTGAACAACAGCCGGCCCAGCTGGGTTTCTATCAAATGCAACCAGATGTCCGCTTCGATAGAACCCCAACTCAAGCTGATGATCAGCAAAGGAGCCGTCACCATCAGCGCCATAAAAAGGGCGCTGGCACGCAAAAGCCCAATCCGACGAATCAGATTGGGCTTTTGGTATGTTTCCAGGGGTACTGCTATTTGTGTCACCTAGCGATAGCCTGCCCTATCCATCAACTTGATCGCTTCCACTTGACGCTTACCCGCCACCGACACATTGAGATCGTCAGCTTTGAATTCACCCCAGGCTTCTACCAATGGGTCCACAGCCACCGTAGGGTTTACGGGAAACTCCATATTCAAACCGGCAAACATGGCCTGGGCTTCCCCCTGGGCCAGCCATTCCAATAGCTGTTGCGCCTGCTTGGGATGCTTAGCATGGGCGGTCACACCTGCGCCAGACACATTCACATGCACGCCAGACGTGATCTGGTTAGGCCAAAACAAGGCCAACGGAATATCCGCATTCTCTTTCTGTAAACGGCCAAAATAATAGGTGTTAACAATACCCACATCGCATTGCCCTGCCAAAATAGCTTCCATCAGAGACGTGTCATTGGGGAACACCTCTGTGGCCAGATTACCCACCCAGCCACGCACCAGCTTCTCGGTTTGCTCCGGGCCATGGCGCTCAATCAATGTGGCCACCAAACTCTGGTTGTACACTTTCTTCGATGTCCGCAGACACAAACGCCCATCCCATTGTTCACTGGCCAGATTCTCATAGGTGCTGAGCTCTTCTGGTTTTACCCTTTCGGTAGAATAAACAATGGTGCGGGCCCGAACGGAAAGCCCAAACCAACGATTTTCTGCGTCACGCAGATGCTCCGGCACGCTGCTTTCCAGCAGAGATGAAGTCAGTGATTGAAACAACCCTCGGTTTGCTGCCTGCCAAAGATTGCCCGCATCCACGGTAATAAAAATATCCGCTGGGGTTCGCTCGCCCTCGGCTTCCAACCGCGCCATTAAGGGGCCTTCGCCATCAGTGATATAGGAAACCTTAATGCCCGTTTCTTCATTAAATCGGTCGAACAAGGGTTTGATAAGGTGCTCTTTTCTGGATGAATAAACCACCAATTCCACTGACTCAGCATCATCTGCAGAGGAGGCCTTCTGATCCGAATCCTGGCCACCGTTCTCGCCGCAAGCGGCTACAAATAGCGCTACAACCAGCCAGGTTAATGAACCCAGCCCTTTTTTTAAGTTACAAGAAACCATTTGCCACCTTCTCATAAGGGTCTAAAAACAAGAGGGCAAATGATAATCGCTATCATTTTCAAATTAAATACATAATCAATAAAAAGGGCTTTTTTTCTGACGGGAATCAAACAAAGGGTAATTTGATGGTGAAGAGCATTTCACCCCACTGGTTCAGTGATACATCAACTTGACCACCGTGCAGCTCAATCAGCTCTGCCGCCACCACCAACGCCAAGGCAGAACAGCCCACTTCTCGATCAACTCGACTGTGCAAATGATTATCTCGATCAAACATTCTCGACAGCTCTCCATCCTTTAGGGGCACGCTAGCGAACAACATCCGCACAGATAGCCAGCTTTCATCCAGGGCCTCACTGCTAATCCGAATGGGCCCGCCCGCCGAGTACTTAACGCAGTGACGCAGCAAGCCCGCGAACGCCTGGGACAAGCGCCTTACATCACACTCCAACATCAATGCCCGCCGTTTGCCCTGGGGCTCAATTTCCAAGCCGTAGCGCTCAGCCAGGGGGGTTACCTCCGTAATAACCCGACCCAGCACTTCTTGGATATTGGTGGTCCCGGTGGTTAACTTCAACCGATTCTCATCCACCTGAGACAAGGCCAATAAATCGTCCACCAGATACAGCATTTGTTCCGCCTGAGCTACCACCTCTTGCAAAGCGTTCTGCTCACGCTCGTTCAGCCGATCCGACGCCGCAGAATGAAGGTGGCGGGTGAACCCCAATATGGAGTTCAAGGGTGTTTTCAATTCATGGCTCATGTTAGCGAGGAACTGGGTCTTGGATTTGACTGCTTTATGGGTCTCTGTTTCGGCCTTCTCCGCCCGGCTAATTTGCTGCAACAGCGCCTGATTGCGCTGTGCCAGCACGCGCTCAGAATAGCCCAGTTGTGAGATATAACTTGCCATCAAAACCAAGCCGACAAAAGTAAGCCCAAAGGCCTGAGTCAATTGTTGGGATGCCCGAAATGCCTGGGGAGTTTGATCAGAAAAATCCCAGCCTGCGCCATGCAAGGTGAACAGGATGCCAATAGTAGCGAGCACAACACCTGCCCAGATAACACCCCCCCGTATTCCACACAATATACCGGCTAACATGGGTACCAGCATGAGCCATCCCACCGCCACAGAACCGATTCCACCCCCGCTGATGACGGCCCCTACACCACCCACGTAGACCGCGACAACCGCTAATACCGCAAAAGACTGATAACGATTAAATCGACGCAACCCAATAAGAGCTAATAAACAGAGGATAACGGCCACAGTGACTGTCACCATGCGGGTGGGCACTTGCCACTGATAGGCACGCCAGAGAAAAGGAAGGGCAACCAAAAAGATTAGGCTGCAAGTGGCGGTCAAGGTTCTAACCCGACGTAAATCCGAAGGCGAAGTGGACTCAGAATCCCACCCCGAATTCAAATAATTATCTAACCAATCATACAATCCGCTGTACTCTTAAATGGCAATAAAAAACAAACCAGGTGCCAAATGGTTACCCTAAGCTGCTTCCTCACCCTGGTTCTTTTCCTCAGATTGGCTTGCAACATCAGCCTCATCTGAATCCTCAGGTAATAGCTCTGGCTGGACTGGATCAGGACCAAGCTCCGTAATGACCGGGACCCGCTTATCATTCAGCTCAAGACGTTGCACAGTGCCTCGCAGGTCAATATCCTTGGAGTTCACCTCGATCAGCTGATTTAAGGCCTGATCGTAATGAGGTTGATGGAATACCAGGGCCGGTTCCTTGCCCGATACCCATTCCCCTTTTTTTGTCAGATACTGGCCAAGCTGATTACGAATCACAAAGGCTTCTGCCATTAATTTTGCTCCTGAATCAAAAATGATCTCACCAATCAAGTATACACCATAGAGAATTCCCTATGGCACCCTTAAAATTTGTGCCCCACCCAAGAAAGGAGCTCATACTCATCTATGTAGCTATGTAGCTATGTAGCACTTAAAAATCTGCCAAGAGGGGCGCCCTGGCCAGCTGAGGCAAATCCCCTTCCAGACCCATGGCCCGCGACAGGATTTGACCTTTAATCAAGGTGTGACCATTGAGTAAAGACATGCCCATATTACGGGCCACCCGCAGTGGCGGCAGGCCTGTGCCAAACAAGCGCTTGAACCCTTCCATGGTGGACATCATTAACAGGTTTTGGGGTTTGCGACGGCGTTGATAACGGCGCAGCACACTGAAATCTTCCAAGGGCAACTCCAGATTTACTGCTCTTTCAATTTCTTCCGCCAGCACCGCAGCGTCCAACAATCCCATGTTAATCCCCTGGCCTGCCAAGGGGTGAATACTGTGGGCGGCATCACCAATCAGTGCCACGCCCGGCATCACATAATCCACTGCATGATTTTGTTGCAATGGAAAACAATGCCGCGACTCAACTTCTAAAATTTTTCCCAACCTATGTTCAAACGCGAAGCCTAATTCTTTACAAAATTCCCCGTCGGTTTTGGCCAATAAAGTCTGGGCCTGATCCGGTGTTGTGGTCCAAACAATGGAGCTGATTTGGCTACGCTTTTGATCCGTGGTTTGCCGCAGCGGAAGAAACGCCAACGGGCCGGTTTCCAGGAACACCTGCCGAGCACAATCCCCATGGGGTTTTTCCGTTGTGACCGTGGTGACCAATGCCTGTTGACCGTAATCCCAGGTACGACAGCGAAAGCCCAACTGATCCCGCACCCGGGAACGGGCACCATCGGCGGCAATCAGCAGTTTTGGTGCGATCTGTTCACCGTTATCCAACTCCACCAGCCAACCGCAATCGGATTCCAACACCCGGGCCAGGCCCAGCCCTTGAAATTCGATGTTGTCCGCCCGCTGCACCTGCTCAAATAAACACGCGCTGGTGACACGGTTTTCCACAATGCAACCCAAACGCTGCGTCCCCACCTCCCGGGCACTGAATTGAATATTGCCGGTACCTTCGCGGTCCCAAACATCCATATCCATGAAGGGAGCCACCCGATGCTGCTCCATCCCGGGCCAAACGCCTAAATTTCGCAGCATGCTTTCAGAGGCCTGGGTTAGCGCACTTACTCTGGGGTCAAACTGCGGCGGCCATTGCTGGGCAGATTGCGGTGGCTTTGGATCAATAATGCGAATGGTCAAAGGTAAATGGGATACCGCCAAGGCCATGGTGAGCCCAGCCATACCGGCCCCCACGATCAACACATCCACAGGCTGGACAGATGGCGTCATACTCTGGCGTGCTCCTTGATTTCCACATCGGGCAATTCTGTGGCCACTGAACGCCCCATGGCATGTCTGGCCACCAAACGCTTGGTACCTTGCAGGCTATCGAACAGGGTTAACCCGGCGTTGCGGGCAAAATTCAGCATGGGATTGGAATGGCTAAAAAGCCGAGTCAGGTTATGGGAAAACTGAGTGGTATTGAACTGGTCCTGCTGGCGCTCAGCAAAGTACCCATTGAGCAAGGAAAAATCTCCCCAACTCACGCCTTCCGCTCGGGCTCGGAAAAGATGCTGAACCAGCACCGCCACATCCCGTGCCGCCATATTGAACCCCTGCCCTGCTACCGGGTGCAAACCATGGGCAGCGTTACCCAAAACAACCACGTTGGGCCGAACTTGCTCCTTAGCCAAAGTGAGCGCCAGGGGATACTGCACCCGTTTACCCACTTTTGTTAATTCACCCATTGCACTGCCCGCTTCCTGCTCCAAAGCGGCCATAAAGTCCTGATCTGAACAATCCATTAATTGCTGCGCTCTTTCGGGGGATACACACCAGGTCAAACCCAGGCGGTTATGGGTTTGGGGAAGGATAGCGAGGGGGCCGCTGTCAGTGAATCGCTCCAGCGCAACATTGTTGTGGGGACGATCGGGGGTCACCGCCGTAACGATGGCCACCTGCTGGTACTGATGCACCGACGCATCAATTCCCAACAACGCTCGGCCATCCGATTGTGCGCCATCGGCAATCACCAGCAACGGAGTCACTTGGGTTTGGGCCTGACCCTGGTGTTCTAATTCCAGGCTGACCTGGTTCGCTTCATATTCAATGGCCTTGAGCTGAGCCGGCGCCAGATAGTCCACGTTGGGCAACCCGCTCAGGTGTTGAAATAAGTAGCGCCCAATGTATCGGTTCTCGATAACGTAGCCCAACGCCCGCACTCGCTCTTCCTGAGCTTGAATCAGTGCTTTGCCGAAACTGCCCTTGTTAGTAATTTCAATGGTGTTTATGGGTACCGCATGCTCACGCATGGCTTGCCACAAACCCAACTGATCAAAGATATGGCAGGTGCCGTTGGCTAATGCGGTGTTACGGGCATCGTAACTGGGGTGAAAATCCTGCTGCTCTGAAGCATCAGATTGTGGTGGTGGAAACTTCTCAAGCACCGCCACGGATAGGGAAGGATCCCGCGCCAGACACGCAGCCAGAGTCGCCCCCACCAGCCCACCGCCGGCAATCACCACATCGTAGCTCATCAAGCCACCGCTTTTGGACGACGGGCGGCGGTGCGCTTCCTGGGCCCAGGCTGACTGCGAATCATCAATGCTTCAATCTCGTCTGGGTCTTTGGGTACCGCTTTGGTTAATACCTTACGGCCCCGTTCCGTCACCAGAACATCGTCTTCAATTCGGATGCCAATGCCGCGCCATCGGGCCTCCACGGAGCTTTCATCGGCCGCCACATAAATACCGGGCTCCACTGTCAACACCATTCCCGCTTCCAGCTCGCGCCAGGCATCCCCCACTTTGTAATCTCCCACATCATGCACATCCATTCCCAGCCAGTGACCGGTTCGATGCATGTAAAACTTGCGGTAGGCTTCGCTTTCAATCAATTCCGACACTTTGCCTTGCAGCAACCCCAAAGAGACCAAGCCCTTGGTGATTTCTTTCACCGCTGCTTCATGGGGTTGGTTCCAGTGGTTGCCCGGCTTCACTTGACGAATGGCGGCTAACTGGGCTTTTAACACCACATCGTACAGCGCCCTTTGTTCCGGGCTAAAACGGCCGCCCACGGGAAAAGTACGGGTAATGTCCGCAGCATAATGCTGGTACTCGGCACCCGCATCGATCAGCACCAAGTCACCGGCTTTCAATTCCGAATCGTTTTCAATGTAATGCAGAATACAACCGTTGGCTCCGCCGCCCACAATACTGGAGTAAGCAGGGAAACGGCTACCGGAGCGGGCAAACTCGTGTAAGAACTCGCCTTCCAGTTGAAACTCCATCATACCCGGTTCACACACTTCCATGGCTCGGGTATGGGCTCGGGCCGACATATCCGCCGCCGCCTGCATTAAACGTATTTCCGCTTTGCTTTTGTACAAGCGCATATCATGGAGCAAATGATCCAAGGCAATAAATTCACCGGGGGGATGGGCGCCACTGCGTACTTTGGCTCGAATGGTATTGACCCACTCCATCACCTGACTATCGAACTCTTTATCCCGCCCCATGAGATAATAAACCCGGTCCCGGCCTTCCAGCAGACCCGGCAGTATTTCGTCAATATCTCCAATGGGAAACGCATCGGCGGCGGCGTATTTTTTCATGGCGCCTTCCTGGCCGGCACGAAAACCATCCCATATTTCCATCTCACGGTTACGCTCACGGCAGAACATAACGTATTCGCCATGGTCCCGGCCGGGGATTAAAACCAACACCGCTTCTGGCTCAGGAAAACCCGACAGGTAGTAGAAATCACTGTCCTGGCGGTAGGGATAATCCGTGTCCCGGCTGCGGGTGCGGCAGGGTGCAGCTGGCACGATGGCAATGCTGTTGGGCTCCATCATTGCCATTAACTGGCGCCGACGCTCGGCAAACTCTTTTTTACTGATGGTCATGGCAGCCCTCAGTGGATGGTGGCGTTAGGGGGGATTAGCTGATCTCTTCCCATGGCAAATTCGGTAAATATCATCAATGCCGCCATGCGAACGTATTCCAGCACCTCAAAATAGGCATTCTCTCCGTCTTCTTCTTCCTCGATTTCCGTATCCACTTGACTGATCTGCTGTATGTCACGCAACGCAGTAAGCGAGTCTTCGGTAAACTCTTCTGGCTTGCGGGAACCAGTGCTACCAAAACCGGCTAAAAAGCCGGAGCACCATTCCGCCAAGCTCCCCAACCGCTGATCAAGGGGGTCCTGGTCATCGGGCAGAAGAGGCATGAAATTGAACTGGTTATCGGTCAACTCTTCCAGGGTAAACTGACGCAGCATATACAACCATTCCCGGGTATTTTGCCAAGGCTCCCGCTTCACACCAATATTGGGCAGATAGGCTTTCAACCAAGCCATAGCATCGGCCTTCTGGCCACCACTGAGCTGCCCACAAAGAATGCCATGGGCCTCGGAGGGCGATGCTAGAGAATCAATTTTTTGTAGTTCCGCTTCTAATTCATAGTAGTCGAGAACGTCTTCCGCCTGCAGTGACATAGGAAGGTTCACCTTTCATGTTAAAATTATGGCCATTGTAACACGCAAAGGGGTGTAGCAAAGCCGGGATTCAGGCTAAGCTTAACAGGTGCGTGATGGTTTGAGACCACACCACCCCGCGCAAGTGCGGACCAATAGCAGCCCCCATTAGCCCAATAAAAAATTAACACGCTTATGACTAAAACCGAGCAACTCTTCAAAAACCTGGAATCCCGCGTTGACGAGTTCATTGAACTGTGTGAAGAATACAAACGCCACAATCAATCGCTAAAATCCCGTGAAACCCAGCTGTCAGAAGAAAGGGCCAATTTAATGAAAAAGAACGATATGGCCAGAGCCAAGGTGGAGGCCATGATTTCCCGGCTGAAATCGCTGGAGCAAGACTCATGAGTTCAGATCAGGAAACCCTTAATGTCAGTATTCTCGACCGGGATTACGGCGTCAGCTGCCCTCCAGAGGAAGTAGAGGAACTTAAAGACTCCGCTCGCTTACTTGACGGGCGCATGCGGGAAATCCGCCGCAGCGGCAAGATTGTGGGGGTTGAAAGAATCGCGGTGATGGCGGCGCTGAATATTGCCCATGAGCTGATCAAGGCTAGAGGTGAGCTCGCCAACCACGATCGCATCACCGAGCGTCAGTTGAACAAGCTGAATGAGAAAATTGAACGGGCACTGGCCTCAGCTCGGCAACTAGACCTGTAAATAATCCCATTCGTACCGCTGCGAATTTCCGTTATACTTAGAAGCTCAGCCCCCTGCGCTGTTCGAGTTTCTGGCCGACGTCCCTGAGCCGATGCTTACTTTTATCGGGGGTTCTAGCTAGTGTGGGAGTGCATGTCCGCTTGACGGAAAGCCCGATACATTACAGGAGCCACCACCTTGAACCTTGGGTTCAAGGGCTACCGCCAGTCACGGCAGAACGGGGGGCTCTTCCATTTCCCAAGGCAAATAACCAAGGGCGCCGCCGCCATTGCAAAAGCATAAACACGCGCTTAGAAAAAGTCTGCGCCAACGGCGCCGCAACCTGACTCAACGGCAGCAGCAGAACGCATCCATGGGACTGTGTAGACAGCTGTCTATGCTACCGGCCTTTATTTTCAGTAAGCGCATCGCCGCTTATCTACCCAATGATGGCGAAATAGACCCGCAGCCCCTTTTGGAGCTGGCTTGGCGCTTGGGCAAAAGGGTATACCTACCCATTCTGCAGCCCGCAAACACAGGAAAACTGCTGTTCATGGAGCACTGGGCCAAGCAACCCCTGGCCAAAAATCGCTATGGCATTCCCGAGCCTCTATGTCAGGAAGACGGTCGTTGCAAAAGCTGGACAATAGATTTGGTTTTGACCCCTCTTGTGGGGTTTGATGAAAAGGGCAATCGCATGGGCATGGGTGGCGGCTTCTATGACCGCACTTTTGCTTTTATCCGCACCGCCACCAGCCCCAGGAGACCCACAATGGTGGGCGTAGCTCACGAGTGCCAAAAAGTGGATTCACTGGCCAATGAAAGCTGGGATATTCCCATGGATATGATTGTGACAGAGAGTCGGATCTACACAGCCCCAGGGAGGGGGCCAGAAGTCAGCCAGAGAACCATGGCTGTATCAAACTAAGAAAACGAATCAGCGAATGGAAAACTGACTGGCTACCACTTCCGGGTCTGGTTGACCTTGGGTGTAGCTACTGGCCAAAACGCCGAAGCCCAACACCATAACCAACACCAGAAGCAAGTCGGGTTTTCTTTTCATAATTCAAATTTGCCTCATAAATAGCCACTAGAAAGCTCCAATGGCAACATCTCAGGATCTGTGGAAGCCAGCCTAAACACGCTGTATTCCGGCTTCCTGATTAAACTATAGACTATTGTTATTACGTAACCAGGCCACAATATGACGTGGGTCACGTTTTATACAAATCTCTACAAATTGAAATCCAATCAATCCTAGGGATGCTTGAGATTTTCCAGGTTCAGCCTTGGGTAGCAAAACTATCATGCATTAGCCATGTTGAAAAGTAACAATTTATATAAGCAGCATTTACTTTAAAAACAAGTGGTAAGCAGGATTGCCACTCTCATCCCAGTGACGATACCCCAACTCTTTAAAATAACGCCTCAACTTAGGTCGCTCATTCACTGGCACCTGCAGGCCCACCAAAATTCGACCAAATGCCGCCCCATGATTGCGGTAATGAAACAAACTGATGTTCCAATGCTGGCCTAACTTACTTAAGAAATTACGCAGAGCCCCTGGCCTTTCAGGAAACTCAAAACGGTACAGTACTTCGTTGTTGATGAGCTGCTGTTCCTGCCCTGAGGGGCCGTGACCACCCACCATATGGCGAATGTGCAATTTTGCCATCTCATTGTCGGATAGATCCTCAACCGGGTAACCCTTGGCCCTAAGGTCCGACATGATGCCTTCCTGCATCTTGCTGCCGTTGATTTGCACACCCACATAGACGTGGGCCGCATCACTGGAAGAATACCGGTAGTTAAATTCAGTGATGGAACGCTTGCCCAAAGCCTGACAAAAACGTTTGAAACTACCCGGCTGCTCAGGAATGGTTACCGCAAACACGGCCTCTCGCTTTTCACCAAGCTCGGCGCGCTCGGCGATATTACGCAAGCGATCAAAATTCACGTTGGCTCCGCTGCATATGGCCACCAGATTAACCTTTTGAACATCCTCCCGCGCCACATACTTTTTTAGGCCTGCCACGGACAGCGCGCTGGCAGGCTCATTTATGCAACGGGTATCATCAAACAGGTCTTTTATGGCCGCACATATTTCATCAGTTGATACCGTAATCACCTCATCAACATACTGCTTAGCCAAACGAAAAGTTTCCTTACCTATTTGCTTCACCGCCACGCCATCCGCAAACAACCCCACTTCTGGCAACACCACTCGACGGTTGGCCGCCATGGCCGCCTGCAAGCAGTTGGAATCATCAGGCTCTACCCCAATCACTCGAATTTCAGGACGTAAATACTTTATGTAAGCGGACATACCAGCCACCAGGCCACCACCACCCACAGGTATAAATACCGCATCCAGCGGACCCGTGTGTTGACGCAATATTTCGGTTGCCACTGTACCCTGCCCGGCAATCACATCCAGGTCGTCAAATGGATGCACAAAGGTATAACCGTGTTTCTGCTGTAACTGCTTGGCATGGGCTGCCGCCTGATCATAGGCATCGCCGTGTAGCACCACATTACCACCAAGAGTTCGAACTGAGTTGATCTTGATTTCTGGTGTGGTTTTAGGCATCACGATGACAGCCTTGATGCCCAGCTCCGCCGCCGCCAAAGCCACCCCCTGAGCATGGTTTCCTGCTGACGCACAAATGACCCCTTGGCGCTTGTCTTCGTCGGGCAGGTTTACAATTTTATTGTAGGCACCTCGAATCTTGAATGAAAACACTGGCTGTAGATCTTCTCGCTTCAACCAAACCTCATTACCCAACCTCTTGGACAACACACCGGCCCGCTCTAAAGGGGTCTGTACCGCCACATCGTAAACCTGGGCCTGAAGAATCTTTTTGATAATTTTGGTGGGCATTCGCGCGCTCAATCCTAAGGCATTGAAAGCCGCTAAGCATACACTATTCGTTGGAACCGCAGTATGCCTGTTCAATTACGGCTGTTTTCCGAGTTCACATGGCTCTATAATCACGCCGACTGGAACCTACTCTGCGGAATGCAAAATGACACAAAAACCAAGTCAAGATCAATTAAAACAAGCGGTGGCCAAAGCCGCCATGGCCTACGTTGAGCCAGGTACCATCGTCGGGGTGGGAACCGGATCAACTGCTAACTACTTTATTGACTACCTGGCAGAGATTAAAGCCGATATAGAAGGTACCGTTGCCAGTTCCGAAGCCACCCGGCAACGACTGGAGCAGCACGGCATTCCGGTATACGATTTAAACGCCGTTGACGAGATCCCAGTCTATGTTGATGGTGCCGATGAGAGTGACGCCAACCTGTGCCTGATTAAAGGCGGCGGCGGCGCCCTCACCCGAGAGAAAATTATCGCAGCGGTCGCAACCAAATTTATCTGCATTGCTGATGCCAGTAAAAAGGTAGCCGTGCTGGGCGCTTTCCCCCTGCCGGTTGAAGTCATTCCCATGGCACGTAGCCACGTGGCACGGGAGATCGTAAAACTGGGGGGTGACCCGGTTTATCGCGAAGGGTTCGTTACCGACAACGGCAATATCATCCTCGACATCCACAATATGCAAATTGCCGAACCCGTTAAGCTGGAGGCACAACTCAACAACATCGTGGGTGTGGTCACCAATGGCCTGTTTGCAAGGCGAGCTGCCGATGTATTATTGCTGGGCACGGATAACGGTGTGGAAACCATTGGCGAGATGTGAGTATTGATTATGTCGTTAGTTTTGCCCCACCACTTGGGTTCGACACAACAATTGATCCGCCAAAGTCAACTCCAATTGATCACCGGGCACTAGCGCCGCCACCCCCGCGGGGGTTCCAGTAAGCACAACGTCCCCAGGGTGCAGGGTAAAAATGCGGCTCGTATAGGCCACTAATTCGAACACCGGCGTAATCATGTCAGCACTACTACCTGACTGACGCAATCGACCATTCACTTTTAACTGTAGAGGAGTATTTTCCGGATTAGCAAGTTTCTCTGTGCTACAAAAGACCGAAAGAGGGCAGGCGCCATCAAAACCCTTGGCTATTTCCCAAGGATGACCTTTTTGCTTAAGTGTGGCCTGCACATCCCGCAGGGTAAGATCCAGCCCCAAACCATAACCTAACACCGCTTGTTTGGCCTGTTCCGCTGTGGCATTACACAAGCCTTGTCCAATCAGTAATGACATTTCCAACTCATGGTGACACTCACCTTGCTGAGTAGGAATTGAAAATTCCGGCTCCATTGGCACCACGGCGCTGGCAGGCTTGATAAATAAGATTGGACTGGTGGGTACGGGGTTATTCAATTCCTTGGCGTGATCGGCGTAGTTGCGGCCTACGCAAACCACTTTGCCAATGGGTAAATCCAGTTTTTGCCCGTCAAGCACATGGGTGTATGTCATACCGATTCCACCACTAATCGAAAACTTTGCCAGGATTCATAATATTATTGGGATCAAACAATCCCTTGATGGAACGCATGTACTCAACCTCCACCGGACTACGGGTATATTCCAAATAGGGTTTTTTGGTTAAACCCACACCGTGCTCTGCGGATACGCTGCCTTGATATTTTTTCACGGTTTCAAACACCCGGGTGTTGACCCCCTCACAGCGCTCAAAAAACGCTTCCTTTTCCAGACTTTCAGGCTTGAGTATATTTAAGTGCAAGTTACCATCGCCAATATGGCCAAACCAAACAATCTCAAAATCCGGATACTCTGCACTCACAATGGAATCAATCTCTTCCAAGAAATCAGGAACCTTGGACACCACCACCGACACATCATTTTTATACGGGGTATAAGGCGCAATGGTTTCACTGATACTTTCCCTTAGGCGCCACAGAGACATGGCCTGGGATTCACTCTGGCTCATGACGCCATCCACAACAATCCCCTGCTCCACACAGGATTCAAACAGAGCCATAGCCTGCTCTAGAACCTCATCGTTGCTGGCTTCGAATTCCAACAGAGCGTAATAGGGGCTGGCTTCCTCAAACGGCTTGGGTATTTCCTGGTGGCTTGTGACCAATTGAACCGCCTTTTCTGAGAAAAACTCAAAGGCGGTGAGATCCAACTTACCCTGGAACTCCTCCAACACACTCATGATGGCTCGAAGATGGGGCACCCCTAGCACCAAAACCGTCAGGTTTTGTGGCGGCCTGGACAACTTCATGGTGGCTTCCACAATGAACCCCAGAGTGCCTTCCGCCCCAATAAACAGATGGCGAAAGTCATAGCCTGTGGCGTTCTTAATTAAATCTGCATTTAAATCCAACAACTCGCCTTTTCCAGTGACCACTTTAAGGCCCGCCACCCAATCCCGAGTCATGCCGTAGCGAATAACTTTAATGCCACCAGCATTGGTGGAAATATTCCCCCCTAACTGACTTGAGCCTGCGGAAGCGAAATCAACCGGATAATACAGTCCATTTTCACTGGCGAATTCCTGCAACTGCTGAGTCACTACCCCGGCCTGACAGCAAGCGGTTCGATCCACCGGGTTGAACTGTTTGATTTCATTCATCAAATCAAACGCCACCACCACCTCGCCATTGGCGGCCACGGCGGCACCACTCAAGCCGGTACGCCCCCCAGAAGGTACCAAAGCAATCCTATTTTGGTTCGCAAAGACTACGATGTCCTGAACCTGTTGGATGGTCTTGGGTAACACTATGGCCAGCGGTTTGGGGCTGTACTTTTTAGTCCAATCACAGCCATAGTGGGCAAAGCTATCGTCATCCGTTAGCAATCGCCCCTTATCCACCAACTGGCTCAGCTGGGCTACAATTTGATTGGTGTCATTCATGATTTGCTCTTCTTTAACAACAGGTTAGAGGGGGTACATTGTTAAGCACCGGAACATACCTTGCCTAAAATTTAACGACTACAAGGTCATCTGGCTATTAGGTTTGCTCAATCCCCCATGCGAGAATTTCAATGACCTTTTACTTACATTGGGACCAGATTACGACGCGTTATGATACCATACCCGCCCTAAAATATTGGCCAGCATTTCAATCTTCAACGGTGAGCGCAGCAAGATGAGTACAACCTCTTTGGAAAAAAGTAAAATTCGCATTCTTTTATTGGAAGGTGTGCACCAGTCCGCCGTTGAAAATTTCAAACGGGCGGGTTACGACAACATTGAATACCTAAAAACGTCGCTTCCTGAAGATGAGCTAAAAGCGAAAATTGCGGATGCCCACTTCGTTGGTATTCGTTCACGCACCCAGCTCACTGAGCCGGTGTTTGCGGCCGCAAAAAAGCTGATTGCCGTAGGCTGTTTCTGCATAGGCACCAACCAAGTGGATCTGGAAGCGGCCCTCGCACGGGGCATTCCGGTTTTTAATGCCCCGTTCTCCAACACCCGCTCAGTGGCTGAACTGGTATTGGCAGAAGCCATCTTATTGCTTCGAGGTGTGCCCGAAAAAAATGCAGTCTGCCATCGCGGTGGTTGGCAAAAATCCGCCGCCAACAGTTTTGAGATTCGCGGTAAAACCCTTGGCTTGGTAGGTTACGGCAACATTGGATCACAGCTGAGTGTATTGGCAGAAGGTTTGGGCATGAAGGTCATCTTCCATGATGTTGTAACCAAACTCCCCTTAGGCAATGCAGTCCAAGTGAATAACCTGGATGAGCTGCTGCAGCAAGCCGACATCGTCAGCCTGCATGTGCCGGAAACCACTTCCACAAAATACATGATTGCAAAACCGCAACTGGACCAGATGAAACCCCAAAGCATTTTAATCAATGCTTCCCGTGGTACTGTGGTTAATATTGAAGACTTGGCAGACACGCTACAACAAAAAAAGATTCTTGGAGCTGCCATTGATGTGTTTCCCGTTGAGCCCAGAAGCAACGATGAAGAATTCACCTCACCTTTGAGGGAATACGACAACGTCATTCTCACCCCTCACGTGGGTGGCAGCACCTTGGAAGCGCAAGTAAATATCGGTGGCGAAGTGTCAGAAAAGTTCATTAAATACAGCGACAACGGCTCAACCATTTCCGCTGTCAATTTCCCCGAGGTTGCGTTACCGGTTCATGATAACGTACACAGAATTTTGCATATTCATAAAAACGTTCCCGGTGTACTGTCCAAAATCAACGGCATATTTTCCGACAACTACATCAACATATGCAGTCAGTTCCTGCAAACCAATGACCAAATCGGTTATGTGGTAATGGATGTGGATAAAGAACAAAGTGAGCTGGCCCAGGAAAAGCTCAGAGAAGTGGAAGGCACTATTCGGTGTCGGATATTGTTCTAAGCCAGCATTTCATGACCAAAACCTGACTTAAATAAACAGTGCAGGAGTGTAGCTAGATCGACCGCGGGCTACACTCCCTGCAACTGCTCTCTCTGCGACAGGCGATGCTCTAACAGATACAGCCTGTCTTGACCAAAATACATTTCATCGTCGTTCAAAATATAAGTAGGCGATCCCAAAATCCCTCTATCAATGGCTTCTTGAGTAGACTGTTCAAGAGCACGGGCGGTGGTATCACTCCAAAGTACATCCCATACTTGCTCAACATCCAGATTCAGCTCCCCTAGAATCTGGCGAATCTCCTGCTGGTCGGACACATCTCTATCCTGAGCATACACCGCTGACAAAATAGCAAATGAAACCCCATGAGTATCCAAGCCTAATTCCGAAACAGCATAGACACAGCGTGCGGAAAGCTCTACTGGCACAGGCCAGTGACGGGGTTTTGGGTTGATCGGCAGTCGATAGTACTCGGCACTTCGTTTCAGATCCAATAGCCGATACTGCAATCGAGCGCCGGATTGTTTGGCGGGAGGGACAATATCCAGCGCAGAAAAAACGCCCATGATGTCCACCGGCTTAAAGTGGACATCAACACTTGTTTTTGCCGCGATTTCCATCAATCGCGGCTCTCCTAGATATGCGTAACCGGAGATCGGTGCATAGTAGTAGTCGATTTTATTCATGCGGGCTCAGCAACGGGAAGCTCGATGGGCAATGATTCATTTGCACTCCACTCATACCAGCTGCCCAAATAGTTGCGCAGATTTTTAAAACCTGCCATTTTCAGTGCCGCAAAGGTATTGGAAGCGCGGGAGCCTTTAAAACAGTAGATAATAATATCGTCATCCTTGCCGATGCCCTGCTCTGACAAAATTTGAGTAATTTCTTCTGCTGATTTAAACGTGGGAATATCGCTGCTGTCCATCAACTCATACCACTCAACCCAGCGAGCGGAAGGAATCCGACCCCGCCGTGGCGAAAAGTCCTTACCATCCGCATCATAGGGGGAAGATCCCTCCGCATACCATTCCCGCGCATCGCGGTTATCAAGCAACACGACAGAATCATCTTCGATGGCAGCAAGCACGTCTTCCATGGTCGCCAAAATAGCATTGTTAACCTTTACCTCAAAATCGCTGGGCGTAATGTCAACGGGCTTATCATCCGTTGGCAATCCCGCTGCTTTCCAACTGGCCATACCCTTGTTTAAGATAAATACATTGTCGTGTCCAAGATGATTCAACAGCCACCAGCCCCGACAGGAGCTTCCAAATCGCGTTGTTAACCCATCTTCATACAGCACCGCTTTTTGCCCCGGCTTAAGCCCCACCGCAGAAAGTATCTCTCCAAACTTTTTATAGGTTTCACTGAGCCCATCGGTAGAAGTGGTGGACAAATGATAAAAGATGTCAGGCACACTCACCGCCCCGCTAATATGCTCTTTACCGTACTCTTCTCCATCTCTGACATCGATTAAAAGGAGTTCCTCTCCCTTATCTATCATGGCTTTCACATCTTCTGCTGATAGTAAAATTGTGTCACTCATCAGTGGCTCCTATGGCGTCTGGCTTAAAACAATTGGATTGACTGCAAAATTATCTGTTCCAACAAAATAGCAATAGCCATGCCACAGAGATTAACCACACAAAACATAGGGCGTAGGACCACTGAATCACCTTCTATTTCAGTGAATTTATGGAATTTATAAATAGTCCTAAATTTATTTTCTTAAAAGTCGTGATCACATTGTCCAGGCCCAGTGACAATGTCTGACAAAGTCATCCTGTAAAAATAATTAATCCGTCTTCCAATGTGAGATTTACCTACACCCCGTCGATTAACTGTGATTGGCAGAATACTTGCTAACTAATTTTTCAACGTTTGCAGTAATCCAACTAACCTTTCAGCCACCCGGAGCAATATCCAAAATGGGCGCCCGCATTTCCCTCGACTATATTACGCACCGGTTTACGCCCGCTTCAGAGCCCACCTTATTTGATATACACGGGGAAATAGCACCGGGTGAACACGTGGCGTTAATTGGTCGCAGTGGCTGTGGCAAATCCACTCTGCTACATATGGTCGCGGGTCTAATGGAGCCCACTGAAGGCTGCGTTCGAATCAACGGCCATCAAGTCACCCAACCCAGCGCCCGCTGGAACATGATGTTTCAAAAAGCGTCTTTATACCCATGGATGAATGTGGAAGAAAACGCCGCACTGGGTTTGATTTTTGCTGGCATGGCCAAGCGAGATGCCGTTGCACAAGTTCAGGACCTGCTGGCCATGGTGGGCCTGCAAGACCGCAAAAAAGCCAAGGTTCAAAGCTTATCAGGGGGGCAACAACAACGGGTGGCCCTGGCTCGATCATTGGCAAACAACCCCGAGGTGTTGTTATTGGATGAACCCTTTTCAGCGCTGGACGCCTTCACTCGTACGGCACTGCAGGAAGAAATATCCGCTATTTGCCAACAACGGAAAATCACCTTGCTACTGGTAACCCACGACATAGACGAAGCGGTGGCCATGGCCGACCGGGTAATGATAATGGCCCAAAACCCGGGTCATATTGTAAGTGAGCTCCCCATCCCCCTACCCTATCCCCGCCGTCACATGGATGCAAAGTTTCAATCGCTGCGCTCCCAACTGATGGACGAATTCGAAACCATGCAAGGACCACAAACAGACAAGGCTTCCGGTGACGCACCGGGATCCGAAACCCACAGCCCGCGAGCAAAATCGCCAAAGAGGTCAGCCCTATGAAATTTCGAAACCACGACAATACGACTTCCCACATGAACCAGGACGATCTCGAGTACCTGCAAAACTACGAAATGGATAGACGGGATTTTCTCTTGGATGTATTGGCAAAAGGAGGGCTGGCCGCAGCGTTTGGGATGTCATCTGCTGCTTCCTGGGCAAGCATTCAACCACCAGCGGACGAAGTGGTTCGTATCGGCTACCTGCCCATAACCGATGCAACCGTGTTACTGGTGGCCCATGCCAAGGGTTTCTTCGCCGAAGAAGGCCTGAAGAGTGAAAAACCCACCTTGATTCGCGGATGGTCTCCCCTGGTGGAAGGTTTCGCAGCGGGCAAGTTCAACCTCGTGCATTTGCTCAAACCTATACCCATATGGATGCGCTACAACAACGGCTTTCCGGTAAAAATAATGTCCTGGGCCCACCTCAATGGTTCCGGTTTGGTGGTGGGTCGTCACACAAAAGTAACCTCCTTCAGTGAACTGGGTGGCAAGCAGGTGGCGGTACCCTACTGGTACTCAATGCATAATATCGTTCTGCAAATGGCACTTCGCCACGCGGGCCTGAACCCTGTGATCAAACCCCAATCAGAAAAGTTGGCGGCTAACGAAGTAAACCTGCAAATAATGCCACCGCCAGATATGCCACCGGCACTGGCGGCGAAGAAGATTGATGCCTTTATTGTGGCAGAACCCTTTAATGCGGCAGGTGAGCTGCTGGCGGGGGGCACCATGCTGCGCTTCACTGGTGATATGTGGCGCAATCATCCCTGTTGCGTGGTTTGCATGAATGAAGACCGGGTAAAGAGCAACCCGGAGTGGACCCAGAAAGTGATGAACGCCATCGTTAAGGCACAAGCTTACTCGCAGCAGAACAAAAAAGAAGTGGCGAAACTTCTGTCACGGGATGGAGAGCGCTATCTACCCATGAAAGCCAACGTGGTAGAACGGGCCATGACACTCTATGACCAACAGACTTACGCCAGCCCGAATGCCATCAACAACCCCGACTGGGGCAGCGGCCGCATCGACTTCCAGCCCTGGCCTTTTCCATCGGCAACCAAACTAATCGTTAATGAATTAAAAAACACGTTAGTGGGCGGCGACACTAAATTCATGGAAGATCTCGACGCCAACTTTGTGGCCAAGGATCTGGTGGATTACAACTTTGTCAAAGTCGCCATGGACAAACACCAGGGTTGGAAACAGGCACCCGGATTTAATGCCGATAATCCATTTGAGCGCGAAGAGGTTATCAGCCTGTGAGCAGCACCACCTCCAGTGCCAGAGAAGGGAGCTTCAACCCTAACAGAGTGCTCTATTTTGGCCGACTGCTGGCAGGGCTAAAATACCCGGCGGCGGGCATCACAGGGCTATTAGCCCTGTGGTGGCTGGGGGGAAAAATGATTCAAAACAATCCCGACTTGATGGCCTTTTCCAGTTTCGCCCCAGGCCCCACCTTCGATGCTTTGCTTTACCTCATCAACAGCGGGGAAATATGGCCCACCATTTTCGCCAGCCTGGAACGGATTCTCGCTGGCTTGTTCTGGGGCATTTTGATCGGCGTCCCCATGGGTATTTTGATTGGCTATATGGACACAGCTCTAAAGATAACCAATGTTCCGTTCCAATTCTTGCGGATGATTAGCCCCCTCGCCTGGATGCCCATTGCCGTGCTGAGCTTCGACACTTGGGATGGGGCTATCATTTTCCTGATTGTGATGGCGGCAGTGTGGCCCATTATGTTCTCCACCGCCCATGGTGTACGCCGTATTGATCCAAACTGGTTCAAGGTAGCACGGAATCTGGGTGCAGATGGCCCTAAAATGCTGCGTCGAATTATACTTCCCGCCATTATGAGTGATGTTATGGCGGGTATTCGCCTAGCAGTGGGGGTGGCCTGGGTGGTGCTGGTGCCAGCCGAGTATTTAGGGGTTACCAGTGGCCTAGGTTATGCCATCAATGATGCGCGGGACACCCTTGCCTATGACGTTTTAGCAGCAATTGTAGTGGTGATAGGGATAATTGGATATTGCCTGGATAGCCTCTGTGGCATTTTGGTGAATCGATCAAACTGGCACCCGGAATAGAACAAAACCTCCACCGTAGATCGCCCAATGGAACACTATTTGCTTTATCCCCCGGTAAAACGAGAAAGCCAGCCTTACCGGGGTACCCAGCATGTCAGAATTACTGTCACACTCTCAACGCAGTAAGACGTCCGTTACTCAATTCCCGCTGCAGCGAAGCAAAACCCAATCCGATGCCGGTATTGATTCTGACCTCACAGTAATCAACGCAGCAGCAAAGCTGATCGGCCAATCCAATCGACCGGATGTGGCCATTAGCACCATGCTGCGCTTGCTTTCGCAAATGCTGGGGCTCAACCGCGGCCGAGTATTACAACCACTACCGCCACAAGAAAAAATGCGCATCGAATACAGCTATGGACTCACCCCGTCTGAGCGAAACAGAGGCCTATATCACTTTGGTGAAGGCATCTCTGGAAAAGTCATGGCCAACGGACGGGAAGTGGTGGTGCAAGATATTGATGAGGAACCGGATTTTTTGTTTCGTGCCGTGGATCGTGCAACCCTGCCAAACGACGTAGTTTCATTTATCGCGGTCCCCATCCTTGACGATAATATTCCCATTGGGGTTTTAGGAGCACACCGTCTACGCAGGCGTACCCGCTGCTTTGATGCTGATTTGACAGTAATGCGCATAATCGCCACGTTTATTGCGCAAATTCTGAAAATTAACCAGCTTTATCACGAGCGCACCGAGCATCTCCGCCAAGAAAACCTGAAGTTGAAAGATGCCCTGGAAAATCAACGCAACCGCCATGGTATTCTAGGTGACAGCCCTGCGGTACGCGCCGCACTATCACAGGTGAAGCAGGTAGCAGACACACCGGTTACCGTACTGCTTACCGGAGAGTCGGGCACCGGTAAAGAGCGTTTTTCACAAATTCTGCACAACGAAAGCCAGCGCAGAGACCATCCTTTTCTCGCTATAAATTGTGCTGCCATACCAGAACAATTATTGGAATCTGAATTGTTTGGGCACGAACGGGGTGCGTTCACCGGCGCCACGGCCACTAAAAAAGGCAAAATAGAACTGGCCAACAACGGCACCTTATTTTTGGATGAAATCGGTGACCTTAGCCTTGAACTGCAATCCAAACTGCTGCGCATTCTGGAAAGTAAAATGGTGCAACGGGTGGGTGGAATAAAATCCATCGCAGTGGATGTGAGAATTATCGTAGCCACCCACAAGAACTTGCAAGAAGCGGTAAATCGTGGAGACTTTCGTCTGGATCTTTTCTACAGACTCAATGTCTTTCCCATACATCTGCCCCCTCTAAGGGACCGGGGAAGCGACGTTAGAACCCTGGCCCAGCATTTTCTTATTGGGGCAAATAGCGAGTATAAACGGCAAGTAACATTCGAAGCCGGTGTAATGGAGCGACTGGAAAGTTTCAGCTGGCCAGGCAATATCCGCCAATTGGAAAACGTCATTAAGCGCGCCGTCCTAAAAGCCGATAACAGCACCATCCATATCAACGCGATTGAAGGCATTCTGCAACAGGAGTCCGTAATCACTCAGCATATCGAAGCCGGCCAGACCTTGGCTCCTACTAACACTAACCACACCAGCCATACAGATCACTACCCCGACTCCATCACCCAGGCCAGTGCCCGCCCCTACAGCTGGGTACGTGAAGACGAGCTGGAAGCCTTAAAGCAAGCCTTGCAACAAACCCACGGCAATAAAACACGGGCAGCCGCATTGCTGGGAATGACAGCCCGTCAATTTCGATACAGACTGGCGAAACTGGGTGTCGCCTAAAATAATCCGTTGCACCTGACAAAGTTATGGAGAAAGCTGACATTGTCACCCATTGGCAAGTGGGACCTTTCCAATGGTATCCGCACACCCTCCGTCACCCACCGTAAAACCCGGCACTCTATTCAATTCCTGCGCTCAAGCTGAGTTGGCATCCTGCATGCAATGTTTCTTCATATAACCAATAGAAACTTATGGAGAACCCTATGAGCGATTCCGCAACTGCCGCACCCACCACCGTATCCACCTACCTGCGTCCTATCGATAGTGAAGGACTCGCCGCGTTCGCGGAAAAGGGTCGAAACAATCCCAATGCACGCGCCACCAATAAAGTTCACACCGTTACCGAAGGTCAATATCGAACTATCACCCATGTGAACAAACATCAGGTTGTGGTTGACGAACCACTGCATTTATTCGGCGAAGATACCGCACCCGCTCCCGGTGAAATTGTATTGTCCGGACTGGGCGGCTGTCTGGCAGTAGGCATTACTGCGGTGGCCACCTGGAAAAAAGTCCAGCTGTCCAAGCTGGAAATATTTCTGGAAGCAGATATCGGCAATCCAGCCGCCTGGGGTGCTGGAGGTGCGGAAAAAGAGCCAGAAGATATGGGATTCCAGGAAATACGGGCCAAAGTGGTGGTAGAAGGCAATGCCAGCCGCGAAGAGCTGGACGAAATAGTGCAACGGGCCAACTACTTTTCGCCGGTAGCCAACTCCATGCGTAACCCCATTGCCTTCAGCATCAGCCTTGCAGACTAATCATCATTAACTTGTCAGAGAATGCAACATGACCCAAACAATTGACCGGCCATGGAGTGACGACAAACGGATTTTGAGTGAGGTGGCCCATATTGCAAAAAGCCGTCTTGCTCCAGAGGCCAACCGCATAGATCAAGAAGGTTATTATCCTAAAGACATTATGGCTGAACTGGGGCAAGCAGGCGCTTTTGCAACCCACCTGGATAAGTACGGTCAACGTTTTAACCTGGCTTTACTCAACATGCACGAAATTGCCAGGCACTGCGGCGCTACCGGCTTTTTAACCTGGTGTCACGATGTCTGCGGGCTGTATATGGAGCGCTCGGAAAACCCGGCTCTTACCCATCGCCTATCGGACCATGCCGCTGCCCTCAGCTTTGGTGGCACCGCATTATCAAACCCGATGAAATCCCTCACTGAAATTGAAAACTTTGCATTGAAGGCGGTTCGCTGCCCCGGTGGCTACAAAGTCAGTGGCGTACTACCCTGGGTAAGCCATATTGCACCAGGGCAGTATTGCGGTGCCATCGCACAGCTTGAACAAAGCAAGAACAGTGCACCCCATGAGATTATGTTTTTGCTTGAAATCGATGAGCGGGTTGAGTTGCGCAAGTGCCCAGCATTTTCAGGAATGGAAGGCACCAGCACCTGGTCACTATTCCTTAGAGATTATTTTATCGGTAAGGATCAGATCATTGCTGACCCGGCGCGCCCGTTCGTGGCAAAAATCCGCGGCGCGTTCATTCTGCTACAGGTAGGAATGGCCAGCGGTGTCATCCAAGCCTCAATTGATGCCTGTAAAGAAGTGGAAACGTCACTGGGACACGTAAACCAATACCTCCACAATAGGCCGGACGAGTTACAGGCGGAAGCTGACGAACTGTTGCAACGGGTTCGATTACTGGCACAAACACCCTACGAGACTGACAAAGACTACCTGCTTAATGTCTTGGATGCTCGGGCTCAGGGTGCCGAACTAGCACTCAAGGCGTCACAGTCCGCTCTCCTGCATCAGGGTGCCCGGGGTTACCTTATGAAGAGCAAGCCTCAGCGATTGATTCGTGAAGCTCACTTTGTGGCTATCGTTACTCCGGCAATAAAGCATCTCAGATGGGAGATGGCAAAGTTGATGCAGGAACCTTCCCCCCAAATCACACAGCAGGCCTAGCAAGCGAACAGGAAGTATCAAATGACCCATAGCCAGTACCGTCAATATATATGTCGAGCTTGCGGATTAATCTACGATGAAGCGGAGGGTGATCCTGATAGCGGCCTCGCACCGGGCACGCGGTTTGAAGACATCCCAGACGATTGGGAATGCCCTCTCTGCGGGGTGACAAAAAGCGATTTTGAGCTTCTTGAACTGAAAAAGGCCCCCCCTTCCGCAAAACCAGCGACGTTTCGAAATGCCACTGGGATTGTTGTGGTGGGTGGTGGCCTTGCTGGCTGGGCAGCGGTTGAAGCCATTCGAAATATAAACCCCTACATCCCTGTTACCATGGTAACCGCCTGCAGCGGTGATCGATATCATAAACCCGAACTCTCTATTGCACTAAGCCGTGGTTTAACCAAGAAAAAGTTAATTCGAGAATCCGCCGTCGACGCTTCAAATAGGTTGGGTATTCAACTTCTCAGTTACACCCACGCCACGGGCTTGACGCCGTCCACACAGCAATTGAGAACCACCAGGGGAACACTGAATTACACTCACTTAATATTGGCGCAAGGAGCACGCCCGCTCCTTCCCCCGCAATTTGACCCGAAGCAATGCTGGCGCATCAATAATCTGCAAGGCTGGGACGCTTTCTCACAGCGATTAAGTAAACAATCACAGAAAATAGCCATCATAGGCGCGGGCATGATCGGCTGTGAAATTGCTGAGGACATATCCAATGCGGGACACAACGTAACCCTGATCAACCGCGATTCTTATCCCCTCGCCCACATACTTCCGGAAAAAGCGGGCAGGCGGCTGCTGCAAAGCCTGGAGCAACAAGGTATCCATTACGTTGTGGATTCAGAGGTAAAAACCTGTAACAGTGAAAATAAGCAATCCGCCTTGCTTTTTGCCAACGGAGAAAAGATTCACTTTGATCAGATCATTGTGGCCACTGGGCTTTACACAGAGAACCGGTTAGCGCAGCAGGCCGGACTTAAATTTGATAAAGGCATTGTGGTTAATCCCCAGACAATGGAAACCAGTACCCAATCAATTTTTGCATTGGGAGACTGCGTCAGCATTAATGGCGAGCCTTGTCGCTTTATTGAACCCATCATACATCAGGCTAGAACCATAGCTGAACGCTTACTCTGTGAAGAGATGCAGCCCTACCAACATCAACCACCGGTCATGCGTCTTAAAACCCGGGCACTGCCGGTTGTCATTCATGGCAAGCCAAATCTGAACCAGCCTTGGCTGACTGTTATTGATGCCCAAGATGAACTGGTTATGGTGCAAAAAGTGGGCGACGAGGTACGGGCGCAATTGCGCTTACAACAGCCCAAACGCAGCTGTGCTGCCTGAAGAAGCATCTGCGCAACCACAAACAAAAGGTGTTCAGTGTTTAACAGATTTAAGTTCGATTACCATTTTTGTTGATGTTAGCAACTCAAAAGCGGCTTTATCAAATGAAGGCGGCCCAAATCTGGCTTCCACATTGTTGGAAAAACCAACCGATTCTTTAGGAATACCCAAAAAACCCGTATTTAATTCGCCATCGCTATTTTCGTCATAAATCACGCTGACTGCATAGCGCCCTGCATCAAGATTATTAAATACTAATTTGGCAGCCCCCTCACTGTCGATGGGCATGGATTTTTTACTTTGAGGCACCTTCAGATAGTGTTCACTACTGGAAAACAATGAAACCAAAACTTGACCTCTGTCGCTGTTTGCACCTTTCACCTGTACCGTTAGTACAAGAGATTTCTGCTCAGCACTTGAATTGAAAGCAAACAAACTCAAAAACACCCCAAACAATGCAATAAAGTTATTTGCTTTCATACAGCTTATCTCTTATCTCACGTAACAAAATATAGGTTTGATAGCGAATCAGAAATCCTTCAAAAATAAGCCTGGTAACAATAGGGCCAAATACAAGCGACATCACCCAAGCCCAGTTGCCATGACGATAGAGCCACCAGGTTCCATATAACGTTCCACCGATCCCACACCAGAACAAGAACTGCAACGCCATTGGCATGGCAAATCGTCTAAACTGAAGAAAATCTTTCAATAGATTCACGATTTCTCCCCATTAATCGAAATCTTCGCAATAAAATCAGCAACAATCGCTAATGAGCAACCCACTTTTTAACAGCCATTTGACTTGAGGATACGCTGATTCGAAGCAGGATTACTCATTAATTTTTCCGTGGGGCGCCTGGGTCTTAAAACCAGCTCACCGCCACAATTGGGACAAACAAATCTTAACTTCTCCTCAGCACAGCCCTGACAAAACGTGCACTCAAATGAGCAAATATAGGCACCACCCGAATCTGCGGGCAGATCAACATCACAACACTCACAGCCTGGCCTCATCTCGAGCATTCACAACCTCCATAAATCAAAATGCCTTAATACCAAGCGCAAATAGATCTCCAAACTCGCAATTCGCTCGTCGACAACTTGAATACAACCATCGGCATAATTAAAACCCAAAGCAGAAAAAAACACCACACTCGTCGCCACAACCTAAAATCCCGCCATCCATCCCTGTGGCTACTGAGGCTTCAACAGTAGTAATTTGGGTATTTCCTATCTCATTCGCAACTTTTCACACCCCTCCTCCGTATCACTTTTATATCAATCAACTACCAATAGGAACTTACTATCATGAGCACGCTACATAACGCGGGATTAGCCGCTGTTCTCACCCTGCTAACGGCCTGCGGGGGCGGAGGGGGCGGCGATTCAAGCCAGCCCACCCAACTGTCTACGGTTGAACTTTCCAATATCCAGCTTGAAGCAGACTTGAGTCAACCATTACTGGTTAATCATCGCATTCCTTACTCGTTCCAAGTTCAAGGCTTTAGTGAAAACCCCAATCTCGAGGAAGATATCGGTATCGGATTCTATTTTGAGGAGAAAAACCCCTTGGATGCAGAGGCACCTAGGGGCTGTGATGTAAATGCGGTGGGACTGACAATACAAGGCAATGGTCAACCAGAGTTGGTTGACGAGTTTTTCTTATGGCCCGTTTCCGAATGTATTGAGCTAGCGGAAGAAGGCGTGGAATTATCACTTAAAGTACGGGCCTTCCGCGGCGAAGAACGCTTATCCGAAGCAGAGCTTGTGGTATCCGATCAGCTTCCTGATCTGCGCCTGGCACTGGGGGAACCGGATGTTGAATATCAACTGGAAACAGAATCATCCGTGGCTATTCTTCCGGTGAAGAATGACTTGGAACCCACACTGTCGGCCAAGTCCATTTTTGTTTTACATGGCCAAGACCCCTACTACGCATTCATAGATGCCGATAGCATTCCAGCGGATCTCAAGCAGGATGACCCCTCTTTAGATGAACCCAGCATCGAAGAAGATCTCACCTATGGCTTTGATATAGAAGAAGTTAAGCAGTTTACCAAGCTGCCATCTAATCTGACTTTAACCTATACCATTGCCCCCGCCATCGTGCCTGAAGACAAATTTCCATTAACCTTTGCACTTGAGGACGAGTCTCTTTCCATTGAAGACTTAGCAAATACCAACGTAACGAACAAAGTTACCCAGCTGGAAATAAGCGAAATCAATCTGGGGGTGGAAGATACATTCTCCCACGACCTTTTTGTTGAAGGCGCAGCTGCAGACGCTCTGGGTTTTGGCGGGGAATATGAAAGAGAAAATCTATTTTTAGTCGAGGGCTGCATCACTATGGCTTTTCCCCAAGAGTCCAATGACGACTTTAGCGGGCAGAACAACGACTGCTTTACCACAGAAATTGTGTTAGAGCGTGAACTTGATGTGGAAACCGTTGATCAGCCCGACCTGGAATATTCAGAAGATTTGTCGCGCAACCCCGGTAACAAAAGAATAGGAATCAAATCCACGTTCAGCACCATTAATAAGTTAACCGCCGATGGCGCAGTGGCCGGTGTAAAAGGGGCTGTGAGCGTTCAAGGCAAAATTGGCCGAAGCTTCAAACAAGAACTGGCGGGAATTACCGTAGAGGCCAGCCTCAATACCTCCGATGAAGATGAGAACGACTCCAACAGAAACGACTCGGACAAGAAGAAACCGTCATCGGTACAGGTGCAGGTTCGTGCGGTGGGCCAAATTGTATTTAGCCTGTTCGAAGAAAATGCCGACCCTGAAAAAGACCAGATTGAAACCGCTCGACCCAGATTCGATAAAAACCAGTTAATTGGCAGCTTAGGCTTTGGGGTAGGACCCGTCAACTTTGGCTTTCAAGCCAATGTAGGTGGACGAGTGGAGAACTCAGTGGATATTGCCATTGAAGGCAACCCTGACAACACCAACTCAGACTGTGAAACCAAGTTCAACGATATCGACGTCATCATGGATGGCTGCGGCACTATTAGTAAGAGAGCCGCACCGGAATTTGGACTCCAGGCTGTTATTTTCGGCGGCTTAAATATACGTATTATCAGAGTGGGCGTGGATGCCACCCTGAATCTTATGAACATTAGCTTTCCGCTGGATAGCCAGCTACACGTTGGAAAATCCGTTAATGGGGCCTTTCTGGTTAAAGCCGATATTGGTTGGGACACCCAGTTAGTATTGATCAAGGGCGACGTGAAGCTGGTGGCATCCATCAGATTAGTTTTCCGACGACGGGGCTTTAGCGTAACCCTGGTGAGCTTCAGCTCTCGCCCCATTGGCATTGATCTACTAGACGTAAGCACTGGCACCCTAAGACTGGCGAACTAAAATCATGAAATACTCAAAATACATTATCGTTTCAATCACAGCATGCGCGGCTTTGTTTTCCTTCAGCTGGTTGTTAAAACCAGCTGAAGAAGACAACAAACCTACCCTGGCTTCCAAGCAAAGCCAGGATTATATGGCCACATCTGCAACAAGCTGCAACTGGACTAAAGGCGACCGAAGCGCTTTTGTTATCCATTCCGAAGCCACGGCAGAAAACCATACCGATCGATTCTCTGCTGTAATGAGTTGGGAGGTGGAACAAGTAACCGGAACCTCAGCACTGATTCGAGCCGGCTTAAGTCAGATCCAACTTAAGCAAGCACTGTCAGCAGAAGCTGAGCGAGCAAATCTATCACCAGAAACACCATTCTATTTAACTATGAATAGCTCATGTTTGATTGTAGATAGTGGTTTTTCATGGGGCTGGGATGCCAACAGCATCAAGCTGATTCGAGCCCAACTTAGCAATCTTATGTTTACGCTTCCCTCTGAGAAGGAAAAAATATGGAGTCATAGCCTGGAAGATGGCATTGGTTTCTACGACGGCTTGTTTTCCCTTGAAGACAATTCACCCCTGACGGTGAAGCGGACTAAAGCCATAGATTCCGCTTACAGCCAACACGACCAGTTTGGGGTTCGAATCCAGCTCAATCACTCCCACGCCCGGGCTACTTTTGAAACGACACAGCCACTCTGGTGGGACACCATCTCTGGAACTGAAGAATTATTATTCCGCGTATCAGGTGATAGCTTCTTATTGTCGCAGAAGTTTGATATGTATCGTGACGACAATCAGTTTCAGCTCGTACCCCAAGCGGACGCATCTAAAGCCCTTTTTGGAGAGTTTGCTATAACGCAATCCGGAAACAATCTGCTTCCTCCTACCAGCCACACAAGCTACACCCAAGCCAAAGCAGCATTTGATCAGCACATACACCAAACCACGCCCAGTTACGTGAAGGCAGCTATGGAACTGGCGGCATGGTTAAAAGCCAATCCGGATGACGTGGCTTTGATCGTTGCAGAACTGCGCGGCGACCTTGACGACACAGCACGTCCCACGGCATTCCTTGCCTTGGAAATGTCCGCCACGGAGGAAGCCAAAGACGCTCTGATTTCGTTGCTCGATGACTCTGCACTCAGCGAATCGGATCAGGCTGCAGCTGCCTCTGCCTTGGTGGATATAGGTGAACCCACCCAAGAGGTGGCGGATGTGCTAATGACCCGTGCCACCAAGAACGATATGGCAGCCAACGTCAGTACACTGGGGATAGGCTCTATGTTATCCCGCAGCAAGGATCAACAGCTCACTGACTTCCTCAAAGCCTCTGTGAGAAACCAATACCAGTCTGCTAGCAGCACTTCCGAACTAATAGTGGCCATTGATACCGTGAGTAATAGCAGAGACCGAGGATTCACCGACATTCTGGAAACAGAAATTAACTCGGAATCAAGCAACGTACGTAAAAGCGCCGCCAATGCCATTGCAACAGTGGCCCCCTCTAACGCCTCTAACCTACTACTGGAGCGCTTAAAGCGCGAAACCGATTCCAGCGTAAATACGGCATTAGTTAACGCCATGAGCAAGATGGAAATCAAAAATCCACAGGCCCTGCCCACAATGGAAAGCAAACTTAATGAAGGCGATATTCAACAACGATCGGCCGTGGTGGAATGGCTTGGTGGCCAAGGCAGCGAGGAAGCCAAAAACCTGCTGGTGAAACAATTCAAGAGTGAAAAGGATGTTCGTATCAAGGAAAAAATAGGGCGCTTTGTTACTGCGGCAGAACTTGTTAGCAACAATTGATCGTAAACGGGCTAGAAAAAACATTCTAGCCCGTTAAGACGTTACCGACCAAAAGCAATGATATTGTTATTCACAAAGCATCGATTCAATTTCTTCGATGGTGGGAGACGAGGTTTGTAGTCTACCGTCTCCCCCCACATTAACGTTGGGAAAATCAACCGTTAGACTGCTTACCCCAAAGAAAAACAAGTTGAAGATAAAATTTCTCATACCAGCGACTTCGTTATACTGAAATGAGAGCAGATCAAATTCAGTCTGTATATTGAATCGATCAGTCTCGCTGAAATAGTAAACGGATCCCCCATGAAGACCGGAGTTAATCTGATTGGCATCAAGGGCCAGAGAATAGCAGTTTAAACCAGACCCTACGCTATCGCCCTGGTAATCATAGGCTACCACGGTGCCATTGCCGCTTATATATAAGTAAGCTTCGTCATCATCTGTGGATGTATCGTAGAGACCCATCACTTGAGCAAGTTTAGCGGGGGAAATTCCCGGAGCAGGCGTTCCTGAATCGGAAGAGCCTGATCCTCCACAGGCACTTAAAAATAACGCCGACAAAAGAATTGAAATACGCAACATTGACCACACCATCATTATTTTTAATTGGAAAGAAAACCAGCTAATTAACTAAGCTGTTTGAATAGTTTGAAGAGCTTTGCAATCAGCTTTAACTCTTTAGTGACAGTAGATGGAATTCAATTCTTTTGCAACTTACCCAAAAGAATAGGCATATATAACCACACCAAAATCAACACCCTATTCAATATAAAGAAAAACCAAGCAATCTGAGCATGCCAGGAAGCATTGCCGCAAAAAAATCTAGTTTCTAGCCGACAAATTTTGCTCTCACCATTCCTACCACAACGAACCACAGCGTCATTAATTGACTCATTAAAAAACCATTAAATTTGGGTGCAGCATCGTCAATATCTCGCACTCTCCGATGGTAGAAGCCATGACAATCAATTTTCTTACTGGCCAATGTAATGGGCACAGAATCAGAGGGAACCAGCGCAAACTTTTTAAAGGTCATATCCAGAACGGATATCACGGGCTTTCCACATTGTTTACACTTGGATCGTTTAAGGGGGGACCGCCCCCCATAGTTACGGGCAAACTCGAGCTGAAGGGGATATAGAATGTTGACCTTATCCAGCGAGATAAAAACCTCATCATTGTATGGGCCATGGGTGTAACTTTGGCAGAGATGACAATGGCACACGAATCGAGCAATGACCTTCGCTTCAGTGGCGAATTCTATATTACCGCAGCCACAAAAATTATCCGGTGAACTCATTGGTCAATTTCCTCCCTGGAGTTTTAAACTGTTTCATCCCTGAAACAGTATCAAGGTATCGGCTCGTTACTGATCCATTGCATCGATAATTCGCTGAGCGAACTTCTTCAGTTTTTCCGAGTCTTCCATACCGCTAGCGTGCCTCTTACCCATCATGGCACCTAGTGAACTGGGCAGAAGGTGGAAATGCAAATGGGGTACGGTTTGCCCTGCAGCGGCACCGCTGAGCTGAAACATCACTATGCCTTCAACATTGAAAGCCTTTTTTAGAGCGTTGCCCACCCGCTTTTGAGTTTGCAGGCAGGCAACCGCGTATTCGTCAGGCAAGTCAAACAAGGTTTCTGCTTCCACCTTGGGTATCACCAGAGTGTGGCCATCACACTGGGGCATAATATCCATAAAGGCCAGAGTGTGCTCGTCCTCATAGACTTTGATACTGGGTAGCTCGCCCCGTAAGATTTTTGCAAAAATATTTTCATTATCATAGGCCATGGTTATCCCCTTTTTCTTCAGCCAAATGCCGATTATCATATGTCAGGCGTAAGGCTAGCCCGAATAGCAAAGCTAGAGCAACAGTTTCAGCAATAAAAGGATCTCAAATGAGTACCAATGTAACCCAACCCCAAATGGTTTTGATCACGGGTGCCTCATCTGGCATTGGCAAAGCACTGGCTCACACCTTTGCCGAAAACGGTTTTGATGTGATTCTGGTAGCCCGCCGTAAGAAGAAACTCGAACAGGTAGAACAGGACATCAAAAAGCAATACGGGCAAATGGCCTACAGCCTTGCCGTGGATTTAGCCGACCCCAGTTCGCCTCAATTTATATTTGATCATTGCCAAAAGCAGGGCTGGCATGTGGATGCACTGGTCAACAACGCCGGTTACGCATTGAACAACAACTTTTTGGATTCGTCTTGGCAGGACCACCGCGCATTTTTGCAGGTCCTCAACATCAGCGTGGTGGAGTTGTGCCATTTATTTGCGCCAGCCATGAAAGATAACGGCTACGGACGCATTCTCAATATCGCATCAGTGGCGGCTTGGTTACCCCAACTGAAGGGCAATTTATACAATGCAGCGAAATCGTTTATATTGGATTTTACCCAAGCCATAGACCTGGAACTGCACCCCCACGGCGTTTACTGCACCGCGTTATGCCCCGGACTCACCTTCAGCGAATTCCATGACGTGATGGGAACCCGAGGCAGTGTGCGGAAATTACCTCGCTTTGTCTGGATGACCGCAGAAGAAGTTGCACAAGAAGGATTCGATGCCCTAATGGAAGGTAAACCAGTTCACGTGAACGGCCTGGTTAATCAAGGCTTATCGCAAATGATGTCCATGATGCCTTCTTCCGTGAAGCAATTTATCGCAAAGCAGCAAAAAGTAATGTGAGCACCATAAAAAGCGCAAACGATTGCAAAGGCCGTTGACAGAAGAACCGGTTACTGTAAATATATACAGAAAAATGACTCGAGCAGGATGCTCCCATGGATATATTTGCTGAACTAACCCGAGAGCTGCGCAAACGGCAGTTTGATCAATATACCGTTCACACTTACCTCTATTGGGTGCGAAGGTTTTTATTTTATCACGGTTGCTGCAACCCAAAATCCCTTAAGCATCACCACTTTCAGCGATTTATGGATCATTTGCAAGATAAGGAGAATGCCAGCCTGGCCACTCGGCAGCAGGCTAAACAAGCCATTAGCTTTTTGTTTGAGAACCTATTAGACACTCAAACCCACACAAAAACGCCAACCTCCCATCGACTCAGTCGCCAAGATGTTCAGCAACTATTAAATCATATAGATGGCGCGTATTGGCTTATGGCCGCCATCATTTACGGTTCGGGATTACGGGCTCAAGAGTGTATATGTTTGCGCATAAACGATCTGCATATGGAAGAGGGGTTTATCTTGATCCCTAACCCCAACAGCAACGGAGCACGTAAGGCGGTATTAGATAAAAACCTGATACCCAGTATTCGAGTGCATATGGGAAAAGTACGCAGTCAACACATCTACGATCTTAGCCAAGGCAATGGTTACGTCAGGTTACCCCAGCGGGGCCTGGATAAAAACACCCCTTACAGCAAAGAATGGCCGTGGCAGTTTTTATTTCCCAGCTCATTACCCCAGACCATGGCAGGGAAAACAAGCCATCATCGATTTCATTTACCGGAGCAAGCACTGGAACAACAACTTTTTATTGCTTCTAAGGCGGCCAATCTGATTGAGCCAGCCAACTGCCTGAGCCTGCGCCGCAGCTTTGCCAGCCACTTAGCGGAAAAAGGCTACAGTCTGGCTGCCATTCAACAACAATTGGGGCACGAACACCCAAACCAGGCTTTCTTGTTTGAAGACCAATGGGATAATGCTTTAGTAAGCCCATTCAGTGAAACCATGGGGCTACACGAGAATGAAATCAAAGAACCCTGCGCACTATATCAGGTGGCATAAAAAGCAGAGCTGCCGCTTACTCCCCGCTTTTGCCTTTTAGGTAGTTAACCACTTGGCTAAAAACATCTTGCCGATAAATTTCCAACTCGTTGACCACATGGTGCCGAACTTTAGCCATGTATTTCACTTCCACAGGGTTAAACAAGCGCTCTAGAACCGGGATATTATGACGCCAATCTACGGTACCGTCGTCTTGACCCTGAATGATCAACAAGGGGAAATCAACAGGCTCATGGCGTTCAATAAAAGGAATCCATTTTTTAAGAGAACCCACCCACTGGGTAGCTAGAAACCGAGGTTGTAATGGGTCATTCTTGCGGGTTTTCAGCAGAAATTCTTCATCGTTAGAACTGGCAGAAAATTTCCGCTTCACTTTACTTTTATAAGGACTCAGCACCCAATGGAGCTTACTGTTCCAAAACCAGTTTACCGGCCTTACCAAGGGGGCCAGCAATACAACGCCATTTAGAGGTATGCGTTCTTCCTGCCCCGCAAACCCCAATAGGTAGTCAACAATGATGGCACCCCCGGTGCTCTGCCCCACCAAATGCCAAGGTTGTGGCATGCTCCCTTCACACAGTCGCAGTACTTTTTTAAGCACCGGTTGATACTGACAGAATGAAGAGATTGACGCTCTAAACCCCGATGAAAGACCATGCCCCGGCAGATCAAATGCTACCACCGCGAATTTTTTTCTTAACAAGGCCCTTATCAAATGATTATAGATGCCCACATGATCGTAATAGCCATGGACCACAAAAACGGTAGCCAGCGGCTGCCTTGGCAAATAACTGTGGATCACTATATCAAACCCTGCCACATGGGTTTTACCCATATGCACAGAGAGGCCAGACATTTTTTTCTCAAAATCCAGCCCATAAAACTCCCGATACGCCTGCACCATTGGCTCAAAGCGCTGCTCACCCGATACAGTAAATTCGGGTAATCTTTGACGGAGTTCTACAGGAATAAAGTTCAAAAGGTAGCCCAGGTTTTTGTATTATTTTAATTGTAGCCAGAAAAGCAAAGGGGAGCGAGGCTCCCCTTTGGTAACGCATTAGATTGTTGCTAGACCACTAGCCTGCATCAACCAGCACTTCTTTGTTCCAACATGGCCACAGCCGGTAGAACTTTACCTTCAACATACTCCAAGAAGGCACCACCGCCGGTGGAGATGTAGGATACTTTATCGGCTACACCATATTTGTCCACAGCAGCAAGAGTGTCGCCTCCCCCAGCAATAGAAAACGCTTCACTATCCGCCACAGCCTGGGCTAACACCTTGGTACCTTCGCCAAACTGATCCACTTCGAACACACCCACAGGGCCGTTCCAAAGTGCGGTTTTTGCAGCCTTGATAATGTGGGCAAACTTGTTCGCTGTTTCCGGCCCCACATCCAAAATCATATCATTATCACCCACGTCAGCCACTGGCTTGATGACCGCTGGTGCATTGCTGACAAAATCCATAAAGTCATCAATGGGGCCGGTGACTTCGGCCACCACCACATCCGTGGGCAAAGGCACTTCCACTTTCTCGGCAATGGCCTTAGCGGTATCAATTAGGTCGTGTTCACATAGGGATTTACCCACATTGAAACCCGCTGCCGCTAAAAAGGTGTTGGCGATTCCACCACCTACAATCAGTTGGTCGCACTTCTCTGAAAGAGCATTGAGCACATCCAGTTTGGTTGAAACTTTAGAGCCCGCCACGATGGCCAGCATGGGTCGTGCTGGATTGGCAAGGGCTTTTTCCAGCGCATCCAATTCATTACCTAACAAAATGCCGGCACAGGCTTGAGGGGCAAATTTACCTACTCCGTGGGTAGAGGCCTGGGCCCGGTGAGCAGTACCAAAGGCATCCATTACAAACACATCGCACAGCGCTGCATAGGCTTTAGACAATGCTTCGTCGTCTTTCTTTTCGCCTTTGTTAAAGCGTACATTTTGCAACAGCACTAATTTACCTGGCTCAACCGTCAATCCATTCTGCCAATCCTCAGCCACCGGCACGTCAAAACCCAACAGTTCAGATAAGCGATTAGCCACCGGTAGCATACCAAATGCGGCGTTTTCATCCGCGCTACCACCTTCAACCGGACGACCCAAATGGGACATCAGAATCACCGAAGCGCCCTGTTTTAACGCCAATTCCACCGACGGCAGCGAAGCACGTATACGAACGTCACTGGTCACCACGCCATCTTTAATGGGTACGTTGAGATCAGCACGAATGAGTACTCTTTTACCGGACAGATCCAAATCGGTCATTTTTGTTACGGACATACTTTTTACCCCGAAAGTTTAAATGAAATTAACTTGTTCCTATCTACACTGAGGCGTTGGCTACAACACAGATTTAGAGCCCCACGCTAACCTGATCACTTTAGTGTTTCTACCAAATCCAGCAAACGATGGGCGTATCCGGTTTCATTATCATACCAAGCAACGATTTTCACCATGTCATCGGTCACAATGGTTTGGGTTTCATCGTAAATTGCAGATTCAGTACGATTGACAAAGTCCACACTCACCAAAGGCTCATCACAATAACCCACGATGCCTTTTAACTGATTTTCGCTGGCATCCAGCATAGCCTGGTGAATGACTTGAGCAGACTCAACCGAGCGTTCCAGCACCAGAGTTAGATCCACCGCAGCCACATTTAAGGTTGGCACACGCATGGAATAACCGGAAATTTTATTTTGCATTTCAGGCATCACTTGCTGAACCGCGCCGATGCAACTACTGGTGGTGGGAATGAGGTTCTGCGCGCCTGCCCGTGCACGACGCAGATCCCGATGCACGTGGTCTAATAACACCTGATCACTGGTGTAGGAATGAATTTCAGTCATAAAGGTTTGCTTTACACCAAAGCTTTCATGCATTACCCGCAACAGGGGCGCAACGCAGTGAGTTGTGCAAGAGGCATTAGAAATCACTTTATGTTGAGGAGACAAGGTGTGGTGATTGACACCATAAACAATGGTGGCATCTACTTCATCAAACGCCACCGCACCGATCACTACCCGCTTTGCACCGGCCTGCAAGTGCATGCTGGCATCGGCCTTAGAACGAAACTGCCCGGTGCATTCCAGTACCACATCCACCTTCAGGTCACCCCAGGGACAATTGAGTGGATTGGCTTCCCGCACCAGTACGATACTGTCACCATTTACTTGCAGCACGTTATCATTGTGCAGGGACACCGGGCTGCCAAAACGACCATGGGTGGTATCGTAACGGGTGAGATGCAGCAGCGACTCCGGTGACCCCAAGTCATTGATAGCCACCAACTGCACCTGTCGGTTACAACCATGCACTAGATTCTGATACAACGCCCGCAACATATTGCGGCCAATGCGGCCATAACCGTTAATGGCAACCCGAACAGGCACTAGCCTATAACCGACTCTACAGTGCTAACCACGTTTTCCACGGTAAAGCCGAACTGCTTGAATAACTCGCCAGCAGGAGCGGATTCACCAAAGGTCTCCATTCCCACCACTGCACCATCCAAGCCCACCAGCTTGTACCAGAAATCTTTCATACCTGCTTCCACCGCCACTCTGGCCCGAACTTTAGCGGGCAGTACAGATTCTCTGTAGTCAGCATCCTGCTGCAGGAACGCATCCACGCAGGGCATGGACACCACAGTAACCTGCTTGCCTTTTTCCTCTAACTGTTCTGCCGCTTTAACCGCCAGCTCCAATTCAGAACCGGTGGCAATGATCAACGCATCCGCCTCGCCTTGGGCCGCTCGCAATACGTAACCACCCTTAGCCACATTAGCCAGCTGTTCATCATCTCGCTCCATGGGAGCCAGACCTTGGCGTGAAAACACCAATGCCGTGGGGCCGTCTTTTCTTTCAATGGCATACTTCCACGCCACGGCAGACTCCGCTCCGTCACAGGGCCGCCAGACCGACATATTTGGGGTGGTACGCAAATTAGTTAACTGCTCCACTGGCTGGTGAGTGGGACCGTCTTCCCCCAGACCGATGGAATCGTGGGTATACACCTGAATATTCTGCTGCTTCATCAACGCAGCCATGCGCATGGCGTTGCGAGCGTATTCCATAAAAATAAGAAAGGTGGCGCCGTAAGTAATAAAACCACCGTGCAGGGCAATACCGTTCATGGCGGCGGTCATACCAAATTCACGCACCCCCCAAAACAGGTAGTTACCACCGGCATCGTCAGCGCTGATGCCTTTTGAGCCTTTCCAAAGCGTGAGGTTAGACCCAGCCAAATCCGCTGAGCCGCCCAACAGTTCAGGAAGCATAGGCCCGAAGGCGTTCAAACAATGCTGTGAGGCTTTGCGGGAAGCGATCTTCTCGCCGGCTTTTTGCACCTGGGCGATATAATCGCTGGCTTTTACTTCCCAATCTTCGGGCAAGTCCCCCGCCATACGGCGCTCAAATTCAGCGGCCAGTTCAGGGTGAGCTTTGCGGTAGTTATCAAACAGCTTGTTCCAGGCAGATTCGGCTTTCTCGCCTTTGGCTTTGGCATCCCAGCCGCCATAGATATCGTCTGGCACTTCAAATGGGCCCGGCTTCCAACCCAGCTTTTCCCGAGTTAATGCCACTTCATCTTCACCCAAAGCCGCACCGTGACAATCTTCTTTGCCCTGCTTGTTAGGCGATCCATAACCAATAATGGTCTTACAGCAGATTAACGTAGGCTGCTCACTGTTGGCTTTGGCCATTTCAACCGCCGCAATCAGCTCTTCCGGGTTGTGGCCATCCACCTTGGGAATTACCTGCCAACCATAAGACTCAAATCGCTTGGGGGTATCGTCGCTGAACCAACCTTCCACTTCACCATCAATTGAAATGCCGTTGTCATCGTAAAACACAATCAGCTTGCCCAAGCCCAAGGTTCCAGCCAGGGAACAAACCTCATGGGAAATACCTTCCATCATGCAGCCATCACCCATAAAAACATAGGTATTATGGTCCACCACATTGTAGCCGCTGCGATTGAATTGAGCCCCTAGGGTTTTTTCAGCAATGGCCATTCCCACCGCGTTGGCAATGCCCTGGCCCAAAGGGCCCGTGGTGGTTTCCACACCGGGGGTATAGCCATACTCAGGGTGACCTGGGGTTTTGGAATGGAGCTGACGGAAGTTCTTCAGATCGTCAATGGACAGGTCATAACCTGTGAGATGCAGCAAAGAATAGATCAGCATGGAGCCGTGTCCATTGGACAACACAAACCGATCACGATCGGCCCAGTTGGGGTTGGCTGGATTGTGCTTTAAATAGTCGCACCACAGCACTTGGGCAATGTCAGCCATACCCATGGGGGCTCCGGGGTGACCGGAATTGGCTTTTTGAACGGCATCCATAGATAGGGCGCGTATGGCATTGGCGAGTTCACTGCGGCTAGGCATAGGGCTTGATCCTAAATTTTTTAGTTTGCGGTACTTAAGTAGGCGGTACTTAAATCGGGGCGCTATTGTCGCTTAAAGATAGTCAAGCAGCAAATGGATCTTAGCCTGGATACTCGTAATCTCGTATTACTTCCAAAAAGGCCTCACCAAATCGCTCTAACTTGCTGTCACCCACCCCGTTAAGCAACAAAAAGGTGCGTTCGGAGGTGGGTCTCTGATTCACCATTTCCCGCAGGGTGGCATCATGAAAGACCACATAGGGTGGCACTCCCTGCTCATCTGCCAGGCGTTTACGGCACGCGCGCAAGGCATTCCACAGGGGCAAATCTTGCTCATCCACTTCCACAGCTCGCGCACGCTTGCCCACAGACTCAGATTTAGGTGACAGTTTTCGCAGCTGCAGCGTTTCCTCCCCCCGCAACAGCGGGCGACAGGATTCTGATAACCTCAGGGAACCATAAGCATCGTCCACCACCAAATAGCCTCTGGCCACCAGCTGCCGCACTATGGCTCGCCAGTCATTTACACTCATATGGCGGCCGAGACCGTAGGTGGACAGGTTTTGATGCTGAAACTGCAACACTTTCTCATTGGCGCTGCCCCGCAACACATCAATCACATGACCGGCACCGAATCGTTGGCCCGTGCGGTATACGCAAGACAACAATTTCTGTACCGCTTCGGAAGCGTCCCAGGTTTGCGGAGGTTGTAAACAGGTATCGCAATTACCACAGGGGGTTTCCAACTCTTCGCCAAAATAGCGCAATAAGGTTTGACGCCGACAGCTGGTTATTTCACACAGCCCCAGCATGGCTTCCAACCGTTGCCGCTCAAGACGCTTAAACTCATCATTTCCTTCGGATCCCGCCACCATTTGACCCAACTTCACCACGTCTTCCAAACCATAAAGCAAAAGTGCAGTGGCCGGCTCGCCGTCGCGCCCCGCGCGCCCGGTTTCCTGATAATACGCCTCAACACTTTTAGGCAAGTCCAAGTGCGCCACGAAACGTACATCCGGTTTATCGATTCCCATACCAAACGCAATGGTGGCCACCATCACTATGCCCTCTTCCCGCAGAAAGCGTTGCTGATTATGTTGGCGCACTTCCGCTGGTAAGCCTGCATGGTAAGGCAAGGCATTAAAACCCTGCTGATTTAGCCACTCCGCCGTGGCCTCCACCTTTTTACGGGATAAGCAATACACTACCCCCGCATTGCCTTCCTGCTCTTTTTCCAAAAAGGCCAATAACTGTTGTCGAGGTTTATCCTTTAACTGAATTCGATATTGAATATTGGGCCGATCAAAACCGCTTATAAAATGTTGTGCTTGCTGCAATTGCAACCGGGTGGCGATTTCTCTGCGAGTGCGCTCATCGGCAGTGGCGGTTAACGCCACACGGGGCACGTGGGGGAATTGTTCTGCCAACAAACTTAATTGCAGATAATCGGAACGAAAGTCATGACCCCACTGGGAAACACAGTGGGCTTCATCGATAGCGAACAAGGCAATATCTGCTTGTTGTAAAAGGTTTTGGCAGCGGGGTTGGGTAAGCCGTTCCGGCGCGACGTAAAGCAAATCCAGCTCACCACTAAGTAGAGCCCGCTCCACTTGATAAGCTTGTTCCGATGAAAGACTGGAATTGAGGAAACCGGCGTTCACCCCCACCGCCGTTAAGGCATCCACCTGATCCTGCATCAGAGCAATGAGCGGGGAAATAACAACACCACAACCCTTGCGGGCCAAGGCCGGAATTTGATAACAGAGGGATTTGCCTCCCCCCGTTGGCATGATCACCAGGGCATCCTTGCCTGCAATCACGGTTTCCACAATGGCCTGTTGTTGGCCACGGAAACTATGATAGCCAAAGGTATGTTCCAGAATAGAGAGCGCTTTATTCAAAATAAGTTCACTCATCGCCTGTGCATGCAGGCCGGTGTGGCATGGGGTAATTTAAATGCCACCTGTGCCTGACGGCGAAACAAATCCATAACACCCAGTTTTTCGGGTAAACGGGAAACACTGGCACCCCAGTGACGATAGAGCGTGTAGGCATTGGTTACCATTCGCTCCGGCGAATCCCATTTCGCAAATACTGACTGGGCAAAGTCGCGGCTCTGCAACACCTCCAGAGCCGCTTCATGGGGCTCTTTGTCTTGCTGAAAGCGGGCATGCAATTGTTCATGGGCAAAATGCCAGTAATCGATCACCGCCTGAATACTGTGGGCGTCAGCCAACGGGCCGTGACCAGGCACCACCACTTTAGGGTTGAGACTGCGCAGCTTTTCAATCCCTTGCAGTAAATTGTCCAGCGGCCCACTCCACATAACGGGAGTAACCCCAATAAACAAAATATCCCCTGCATAAGCCACATCCTGGCTGGGAATATATACAATGGCGTCACCATCGGTGTGTCCTGGCCCCACTTCCGTCACGACGATATCTACCCCATTGAGATTAAACTCGTGGCTACCCTCAAAGCAGGTGGCGGGATCAGTAATGATAACGTTATCAAATTGGTAGGGACTGAACATGGTACTCATATAGCGTCCAAGTTTGTCCACCTGACCCACAGGAATATGCCGCAACAATTTGCCACCCTGTTTAAATGCCTGCATGGCAGAAGGAGTGTGCTGATGCATTTGCTTAGCACAGGCTTGGCTGGCAATGATTTCTTTATCCTTAAAGAGTTGATTGCCCCAACAGTGATCACCATCGGAATGGGTATTCACTATTTTTTCTACGGGGGAATCTGTAAGAATGATGGACGCGTACTCGAGGAATTCGCCAATATAATGTAAATCCCAAAAGGTATCCACCAGAAGGCTTTGACCTCCGCAATCAACCAAGCCAATATTGGTTTCTCCCCAGGAGCCATTGGGTACCATCCAGGCATAGGCATTACGGGTAAGCTGGTAAAGGCCTTCTTTGAAAAGAGACGACTCACCAAACCGAGTTTTACTTCTATTGGGCCCCGCCAACCATTTGGCTTCCATAGTTGATCCTATATTATTGTGTTTCGCAAACTTCCAATCCGATCTATGGTCAGGCAGATTTCATCGCCCTTCTTTAACCAATGATCATTTTCCATGGCGCAACCGCCGGGCAGGGTTCCTAGGCCAAACACTTCACCTGGGAACAATCGTTCCGAGTTAGAAAGATGCACCAACAGATCAGAAATAGAATGCTGCATTTGCTCCGTGCTGGTTTCCACCACCGTATGACCATTGATTTCCACTTTCCCATTGAGCTGATTGACCACAGGCAAAATCTCGTCAGCGGTCACTACTGTAGAAGACAAGCCGTTGACAAAATGTTTGGACTTTTGTGGACCAAAGCCGCTGCGCATTTCTTCCAACTGAATATCACGAGCACTGAAATCGTTTAGCACCAGAAAGCCCCCTATGGCATCCAATGCCTGCTTAGGGGTAGCATTATATAGCGGCTTACTCAGCACAAATGCCAATTCCAATTCATAATCCAGGTCTTCACTGTAGCTTGGCCAAGTGACGGCATCGCCATCGGTGACCAAATTGGTATGACTACTGAAATAATAAATAGGTTGCCTATACCAGATGGGCTTTGGCTTTAACGCCGGGAAAGGACGCCCGCTACGCTCAAACAGTTTAATAAAAGGCAGCAACTTGGGCATATAGCGCTTAACGAAGCCTCTGGCCGCATTGATCGCGTGGTCCTCCGCCAGCATAAAATCACGCAAACTGAGGGGCTGAAAGGGCAGCACTGGCCGGGCCTCTGTCGCCACAACAGGTAGCTGACCGGATAAAAACGCCGCTTCTATCTCTACCTGCAGCTTTTCCCAGTGGATTAGTGCATCCAAAACGGAGCTGCCACTGTGAGGCAATAGCGCCTGGATGCTGTACCACTGCTCATCCCGTAGCACTGCCACCACCGGGTTATCCGCATTCGAGAACCGACCCAGTTTCATGCATTCCCCTTATTATTTATGCGTTGTAAAGAGTGTAAAGGCCAATCACCACAAAACCAGTACCGGCTATGTAATGCAGCACTTTCTCATTGATATATTCTGCCAACAAGGTTCCGGCAAGTACGCCCAGGGCAGAGGCAAACACCAGGGCGACCGACGCAGCGGCAAACACCGTCCATTTGCTCACCTCTTTATCAGCCGCAAATAACATTGTGGCAAGCTGGGTTTTGTCACCCAGTTCCGCCAGGAACACCGTGGCGAAGATGGCAAAAAACACTTTTAAATCCATAATACGGGCTCTTTTTTCAGGGAAGCAAAGACGGCTAATCCTAAGGTAAAACACGGGCTTAGTCTAAACCATATACTCTGACCAAACTGCAGTTAAACCCCATTTAGCCATAAGAATCAATAAGATAAAAAACCAAAGCCGATAAAAACCAAAATCTAGACCTATATCAAAATATTTTGATATAGATTTTTCTTGCTGCTACACTCCAAACCCATGACTAGCCAAATCCCCGATGACCTGGAAACCCTGGCCCAACTTTGCAAAGCAACGGGTGACGCCCTGCGCCTGGAAATCCTGCGGGTACTGAAAACCGACTCTTTCGGAGTGTCCGAACTGTGCGACGTATTCGGCGTTAAGCAGCCCGCCATGAGTCACCACCTGAAAGTATTGGCTGGCTGCGGAGCGGTGACCACACGCAGGGAAGGCAATTCCATTTTCTATCGTAGAGCGCTAACGGACCCAGACACACCCCACGGCCAACTGTTAACCAGCTTGTTCCATACCATTGATCAAACCGCCATCCGAGCGAGCATTGACTCCGGTATAGAACTCATTAAGCAAGGTAGGGAAGAAGCAGCCCGGGATTTTTTTGATCGCCATGCAGATCAATTTCGCGAACAACAGGAATTGATTGCCCTGTTTGATCAATACGCAGGAAGCGTAAAAGATTTGCTGCTTCAAACAAATCCGCATAAGCAACAACAAGCGCTGGAAATCGGCCCTGGAGAGGGGGCATTCTTACCCGTCCTGGCCCAACAATTTGGCGAAGTTACGGCCATCGACATTTCACGAGAGATGTTGGAGAAAGCCGCCTCCGTTATCAAACAACAACAACTTGATAACGTGCATCTTCTCCACGCCGATACTAAGCAAGCGGTTTGCCAACAGATAAAAGTGGATCGAATTATCTGCAGCATGGTGCTTCATCACGTGCCGGCACCGGCAGACGTATTTAAAGATTGCGCCACCATGCTGAACCAGGGTGGCTCATTAATCGTGGCAGACCTGTGCCGTCACGACCAAGATTGGGCAAAGCAAAGCTGTGGTGACTTGTGGCTGGGTTTTGACCCTGAAGAATTGTCCGGTTGGGCTCAAGATGCCGGACTGGAAAGCAAAGAGAGTTTGTATCTGGGGCTTCGCAATGGCTTCCAGATTCAAGTTCGTCGATTTGATACTTAACCCATTTTGGTACTTCAACTAAAGGAACCTAACGCAATGAGCGAATATTCCATTTTTACATCCGAGTCGGTGTCTGAAGGACACCCCGACAAGATGGCGGACCAAATATCGGATGCCATTCTGGATGCGATAATCAAGGACGACCCACACTCCCGGGTTGCAGTAGAAACCATGGTCAAAACCGGCATGGCTATTATAGCTGGTGAAGTGCGAACCAATACCTACGTGGATTTGGAAGACATCGTACGTAATGTCATTTTGGATATTGGCTATAATAGTTCTGACGTGGGTTTCGACGGCGCATCCTGTGCGGTACTGAACGCCATTGGTAAGCAATCCGGCGATATTGCCATGGGCGTGGATGAAGCAGAAGACAAGGACCTGGGCGCCGGTGACCAAGGCTTAATGTTCGGCTACGCCACTAATGAAACCGACGTGTTAATGCCCGCGGCCATCCACTACTCTCATCGTTTGGTACAGCGGCAAGCTTACCTTCGAAAGAACAGCATATTGCCTTGGCTGCGCCCCGATGCCAAAAGCCAGGTGACCCTGCGCTATGAGAACAACAAGCCAGTGGCTGTGGATGCGGTGGTGCTGTCTACGCAACACGACGAAGGCATCAAACAGGGAGACCTACAAGAAGCCATCATGGAAGAGGTGATCAAGCACGTGCTGCCTGCAGAGTGGCTACACAAGGACACCAAGTACCACATCAATCCCACTGGCCAGTTTATTATTGGTGGCCCCGTGGGCGATTGCGGCCTCACCGGGCGCAAAATAATCGTGGACACCTATGGTGGCGCGGCCCGTCATGGCGGTGGCGCTTTCTCTGGTAAAGACCCTTCAAAAGTGGATCGCTCCGCTGCCTACGCTGGACGCTACGTTGCCAAAAACGTAGTGGCCGCTGGCCTGGCGGACAAATGTGAGATTCAGGTTTCTTACGCCATTGGTGTAGCAGAACCCACTTCTATTTCCATCAACACCTTTGGCACCAACAAAGTAAGCGAAGAACAGATCGCTGCTTTGGTTCGTGAACACTTCGACCTGCGCCCCCGCGGCGTTATCGAGATGCTGGATCTGCGTCGCCCCATTTATCAACCCACTGCGGCCTATGGCCACTTTGGTCGGGAAGACGCCGGATTCACTTGGGAAAACACCGATAAGGCCGCCGCTTTACGCGACGCTGCCAATCTTTAAAGCGAGGACATAGTATGAACGCCGTATTGGAAAACAATTTCAGTGATTACAAGGTTGCCGATATTTCCTTGGCCGAGTGGGGCCGTAAAGAAATCAAAATTGCCGAAGGTGAAATGCCGGCGCTAATGGCACTACGTGAAAAATATAAAGCCGAGCAGCCTTTAAAAGGTGCCAAGATTATGGGCTGCATTCATATGACCATTCAAACTGCTGTATTGATCGAAACGCTGATCGAACTAGGTGCAGATGTGCGCTGGTCTTCCTGTAATATTTTTTCTACTCAGGATCACGCAGCGGCGGCCATTGCAGCTGCTGGAATTCCTGTGTTTGCCTGGAAAGGTGAAACCGAAGAAGAGTTCTGGTGGTGCATCGAGCAAACCATCGTGAAAGATGGCAAACCCTGGGATGCCAATATGATCCTGGACGACGGTGGCGATCTGACTTTGATGTTGCACGACAAGTATCCTCAAATGCTGGATACTATCCATGGCATTTCTGAAGAAACCACCACCGGGGTACACCGTCTTTTGGAAATGTTGGAGAAAGGGACATTGAAGGTGCCTGCTATCAACGTAAACGACGCCGTAACCAAATCAAAGAACGACAACAAGTACGGTTGTCGTCACAGTTTGAGCGATGCCATTAAGCGCGGTACCGACCATCTTTTGTCTGGCAAAAAAGCCCTGGTTATAGGCTACGGCGACGTGGGTAAAGGTTCCGCTGCCTCTCTGCGTCAGGAAGGCATGATTGTTCGGGTGACTGAGATTGACCCCATCTGCGCCATGCAAGCGTGCATGGACGGTTTTGAGGTTTTATCTCCCTACAAAGACGGCGTTAATGACGGTACCTTGAACTGCATCAACCGCGACTTGCTGCAGAACACGGACCTGGTGGTCACCACCACCGGTAACGTAAACGTGTGTGATGCCAATATGCTGCAAAGCTTAAAGAACGGAGCGGTGGTGTGTAACATTGGTCACTTCGATAGCGAAATTGACACAGCCTATATGCGGGAAAACTGGGAGTGGGAAGAAATCAAACCCCAGGTACACTCCATTTACCGAGATCGCGCCAACAATGACCATCTGATTCTGTTATCAGAAGGACGACTGGTTAACCTGGGCAACGCCACAGGTCACCCCTCCCGAATTATGGATGGATCGTTTGCCAACCAGGTTCTGGCGCAAATGTATCTGTGGGAGGCCAAGTTTGCCGACCTTCCAGAAGCGGAAAAGAAAGCCGCTCTATACGTAAAAGTACTGCCCAAGAAGCTGGATGAAGAAGTGGCAGCGGAAATGGTGCGTGGCTTTGGTGGTGTCATTACCCGAATGACTCAAACCCAGGCAGACTACATCAACACGCCGGTGGATGGACCTTACAAACCCGAAAGCTACAAATACTAGCCAGTTTGGGAGGTGGTCACGTCAAGTGTCCATCTCCCCCGCTTAGGATTACCAATGAACACGCAAGCGAAATACGAAAAACGTTTTAGTTTCGAGTTCTTTCCACCAAAAACCGATGCCGGTATGGAAAAGCTTGAAAAAGTACAGAAACAATTGGCAGCAAAAAGCCCCAGCTTTTTCTCCGTTACCTATGGTGCCGGAGGCTCCACACGGGACCGCACTTTCGATACCGTAGTAAAGGTAAAACAAGGTACCGGAATTTGTACTGCACCCCACTTATCCTGTGTGGGCGACACCAAAGCCCAACTGGGCGAATTGCTGCAACAATATAAGTCCCAAGGCATCAATCGCATTGTGGCCCTGCGGGGAGACCTGCCATCGGGCATGGGCGCTTCACTGGGCGAATTGAAATACGCCAGCGATTTGGTGCAGTTCATCCGTGAAAAAACCGGTGACCATTTTCATCTTGAAGTGGCCGCTTATCCGGAAATGCACCCACAAGCTGAAGGCATGAAAAGTGACCTGAATGCATTTAAAACCAAAGTGGAGGCAGGAGCCAGCAGCGCCATTACCCAGTATTTTTTCAATGTGGATGCCTACAAGTTTTTTATCGACAGCTGTGAAAAGATGGGCCTGGATATCCCCATCGTTCCCGGCATCATGCCCATTACCAACTTTGACAATTTAGTGCGTTTCTCTCACACCTGCGGCGCAGAAATTCCTCGCTGGATTAGGGTGAGAATGGAATCCTATGGCAGTGATTTGGAATCAATCAAACAGTTTGGAGAAGAGATCATTAGCAACCTGTGCCAGGAATTACTGGACATGGGCGCTCCTGGATTGCATTTCTATACCCTTAACCAAGCGGCCCCGAGTTTGGCCATTTGGGATAATTTGAATTTAAGCTAACCCAAAGTCGGGAGCCTTTTTGCTCCCGCCCTCTTAGATACTCTCCATGAAATCATTGATACGCACCCTGTTTTCATTCGTTCTTAACCCCCTGGAATCCGGTGAAGACCCTTATGCTTACAAGCCCTCCCATCGCACCATTCTGATCGTGCTTGGCGTGCTATTCAGCATTTTATCCAGCGTTGCTTTTTTTCTTAATGATAGCGGCGATGTAGGATATTTATTCCCTGTGATTGTGTTCGGCCTTGTGGGGCTGGTAGCCATAGTAGTCGGCGCAGTGGGATCTGACCGGGCCGTTGCTAAAATATGGGGCAGCCGATAGTGGGCCCGAAGGAAGACTTGCGCCAAGCCATTATTGCAGGTCTGGAAGCCAACTTGAAAACCGCTGAAAAAGCGGCCAACTCTGCACGGGATACTGCAATCAGCAAAGAATCCATCGCCGAAAACAAATACGATACATTTGGACTGGAGGCGTCCTACCTTGCCCATGGACAATCCCAGCGGGTGCTGACATTGATGCAAGAAATCGAGACTTATCGTAGCTTACCTTTTAAAGCATTTTCCCATCAGGATAGCATCGACATCAGCTGCTTTGTCCGTCTGCAAAACCCACAAAATCAGGTTAAGAGTTTCTTTATTGGCCCTACCAGTGGCGGAATGAAACTCAAATGGAAACAGCATGACCTGGTAATCATCACGCCTGAAACCCCAGTGGGAAAAAATCTAATGGGAAAGACGCTGGGTGATGAAGTGGCTTTAGCTCCAGGACCAGACGAAGTAACTTACGAAATAATTGAGTTAGTTTAACCTCCGTAAGATGCACAACATGGGGACCCTCTACTCCAATACTATATTGAGCAAATGCGAGCTGACGCTATATTAGTCGAGCGGCAATGCCAGTTAATACATCGCTACAGCCCTCTTCAATTTTTAAACTAGCAAGATCATCTGCTCGCGTGGTGCCACGATTGATAATAGCAATGGGAATACCCAACGCTTGCGCCGCTTTGCAAAAACGATAGGAAGAATACACACTCAAAGATGAACCAATGGCCAATAGGCCATCTGATTTTTGCAGTGTGTTTTCTATATTTGTCACTCGCTGCTTAGGCACTGAACCGCCATAGAAAACCACGTCGGGCATTACCACTCCACCACATTCCAGGCAGACCGGGCTACGAACACGACTGAAGTACTCAGGGGCCACATCCGCATCGCCATCGGGTGCTATAGGAGCGGACAGATCATTCAAGAAAGGATTGTCAGTGAGCAAACGCAGCTGAACTCCATCACGGCTCTCATATTGGCCACAATCTAAACAAACAACTCGGTCTATTCTGCCATGTAAATCGACCACCCGTTTATGACCGGCCTGTTGATGTAAACGATCCACGTTCTGAGTCACCAACAATGACAGTTTGCCCACACTTTCTATGGAGGCCAGAGCCCGGTGAGCCTGGTTCGGTCTGGCGCGGTGTACCGCTTGCCAGCCAACGGCACTGCGTGTCCAGTAACGTTGACGACAGACTTCCTCTCGAACAAACTCCTGGTGTTGTATGGGGCGACTGCGCTGCCACTCTCCTTTGTCATTGCGATAGGTGGGAATCCCAGATTCAGCAGAAATGCCCGCCCCGGTAATCACCAGGATTCGTGATTTGGTTTCAAAATAATGTAATAAATCGCTCAATTCAGAAGTCATAAAACGATAGCAAGCACCTGTACCATTGACCATTGCACAATCCTTTACATTAGCACGCCACACCAAGACACAGGAAATCCAGAACCATTCGCTTGTCTACCTGTCTTATGCTAAGAACCTTACACTAAGAGCTATGGCACACTCACACACACAGAAGGCCAATTTCATGATACTGAAATCCATCGTCACACCGCTAATGCTCATCCTATGGGCTTGCTCCCTACAGGCCGCCCCCATTGAACAAACCATTGAAAAAGCCGCTAGTGGTAAACATCGTAGTAATGAAAATATTGCCAGAAATTCGTTTCGCCATCCGGTGGAGACTCTGAGCTTTTTCGGTTTAAGAGACAACATGACAGTGATTGAAATCGCACCCGGTGGTATGTGGTATACCGAGATACTGGCACCGGTTTTAAAAGAAAAGGGCAAGTTTATAGCAGCAGGTTATGATCCCAACTTACCGGGCCAACCGGAATACCGTTACAGCCAAACTAAGAAGCTGGAACAGCGGTTTGCTACGGAACCGCAGTTCAGCAAGGCAGAGATAAGTCGCTTCTCACCACCCAAGAGTATGAACTTAGCCAAACCAAATTCAGCCGATATGGTGTTGACGTTTCGCAACACCCACGGCTGGATTCGAGATGGTGTAGCTGACCAAGTCTACGCAACGTTTTTTGAGGTGCTGAAACCCGGAGGCATACTGGGCGTAGTGCAGCATCGCGGCCCTTCCTCCCTAACCAGTTTTAGCGGCTACGTAACGGAAGCTCAGATCATTAAACTGGCACAAGATGCCGGTTTTGTTCTGGATGGCTATTCCGAGGTCAACGCCAACCCCAAAGACACCAAAGACCACCCTAAAGGGGTCTGGACCCTACCCCCTATTTTACGCATGGGCGATGTAGACAAAGACAAGTATCTGGCTATTGGCGAAAGCGACCGCATGACACTGCGCTTCAAAAAGCCCCAATAACAACAGGGTAATAAGCTGTTACTACCATGGGGTTGCACCAGGCTGAACATCTGCTTACCCTGGACAGCCCCAGTAACAACAGGCTGAACCCATGAGCTCCAACAAACACCTAATGCAGCGGGACCTTCAAGTTCTATGGCACCCCTGCACCCAAATGAAAGATCACGAGACACTTCCGGTCATCCCCATAAAAAAGGGAGAAGGTGTTTGGTTAGAGGATTTCGATGGCAATCGCTATCTGGATGCCGTCAGTTCCTGGTGGGTAAATCTGTTTGGCCACGCCAACCCGAGGGTGAACGACAGAGTCAAGCAGCAGCTGGACAACCTGGAGCATGTGATTCTTGCGGGCTTTAGCCACGAACCCATCATCGAGCTGTCGGAAAAGCTGGTGGCCATAACGCCTGCCCCTCTAAACCGATGTTTTTACGCAGATAACGGCTCATCGGGAATAGAAGTGGCCCTGAAAATGAGCTTCCATTACTGGCTCAACATGGGCCAGACGAAAAAAACCAAGTTTGTCACCTTAGGCAACAGCTACCATGGGGAAACTCTGGCCGCATTGGCAGTGGGCGATGTGGCGCTGTACAAAGAGACCTACGAACCCCTGCTCATGACCACCTTCACCGCCCCCAGCCCCGACTGCTATAACCGGGAGCAGGGGGAAAGCTGGGAACAATACAGCCTGCGCAAATGCGACGAAATGATCGAGCTGCTGGAGCAGCATAATGAAGAAATCTGCGCTGTCATTGTGGAACCTCTGGTGCAGTGCGCTGGCAATATGCGTATGTACCATCCCGCTTACCTTACCAAATTACGCAAAGCCTGCGATCAATATAACGTTCACCTTATTGCCGACGAAATTGCCGTGGGCTTCGGCCGCACGGGGACGTTGTTTGCCTGTGAACAAGCCAACATCACACCGGACTTTCTTTGCCTTTCCAAAGGTCTCACCGCAGGTTATTTACCCCTGTGCGCCGTGCTCACCCACGACAAAATATACCAGGCATTTTACGATGATTACGCCTCCATGAAAGGCTTTTTACATTCCCATAGTTATACCGGCAATCCACTCGCTTGCGCCGCCGCCTTGGCCACCCTGGATATTTTTGAACAAGACAATGTGATTGAAAACAACAAACAGCTGATTAAAAAAATGAGCGACGCCACCGCCCATTTTATTGATCACCCCCATGTGGCTGAAGTGCGGCAAACGGGAATGATATTGGCCATTGAAATGGCCAAGGACAAAAAGTCCAAAGAGCCTTTCGATTGGCGTGAGCGCAGAGGTCTTCGGGTTTATCAACACGGCCTGGAAAATCAGGCGCTGCTAAGACCGCTGGGGAATGTCGTGTATTTTATGCCGCCCTATGTGATCACCGAAGAACAAATCGAGCATTTGAGTAAGGTGGCTTGGGATGGCATTTGCAAAGCAACCGGAAGCGAACCCTAGTATAAATTACAATCATAGTACTCTGTCGCACATTCATACCCCATAAGATCTAAGATACGTCCTACTCAGTGTCTAAATTAGAACGTTATCTATAGCGATGGAACTACAAGTAATTGGCGCCGGCCTTGGTCGTACGGGTACTACTTCTTTGATGGTGGCGCTGGAACACCTGCTCAATGCACCTTGCTATCATATGGCAAAATTACCCAAGCATTCGGACCATAATGCATTATTTGTTCAAGCTGCTCGCTCTAAAAAGATAGACTGGCGTCATTTTTTTCTTGGCTATGCCGCCATGACAGACTGGCCTGCTGCCGCTTTTTATAAGCAGATTATGGAGGATTTCCCTAAGGCCAAAGTGTTGTTATCAGTTCGAGATCCCGAGGCATGGTATCAAAGTTGTATGGACACTATATTCCCCAAAATACTCCATACCAAAGGAGAATGGGGAGACATGATTAGGGAAGTAGTTTACCAAACATTTACTTCCAACTTATTGGACAAAAATGCGTGTATGGCTGCTTACAATACTCACTGCGAGGATGTTATTAGACATGTACCTCAGCAGAGACTGATCCTATGGCAACCAAATGATGGCTGGCTTCCACTTTGCGAGGCACTGAAATTGGATGTACCTCAACAATCCTTTCCCCATGTAAATACTAAACAGAATTTTTTGCGTTCAGAGTCCCATTGAATTCCATAGGGTTGTGACGGGCTCCCCTATGCAGTTTTACAAATTCAAGCGGCGTCATACCAAATTGCTTTTTAAAGGCGATCATAAAATTATTGGCATGCCGATAACCAACCATATAGGCAGTTTCACCAATGCTCTTACCTTCAAAAACCAATGCTGTTTTTGCTCTCTCCAATTTACATTGCTTAATATAGGTTGACGCCGAGCAATGATAGTTAGCTTGAAACTTGCGCTGCAAGGTTCGCTCACTCATATTCAACGCTGCGGCAATATCCCCTACCGTGTGGTATTCCTGCGTTAGCTGTCTTATATGGAATTTAAGTGCCGAATCAGATTGAAAATGGGTGCCACTCTCTGACTGTTCTTCCGGCCGGGCTCTATGAAGCTGCTCAATGCACTCAGCCAATAAATTAATTGTGAGATACTCCGTTTGCAACTTTTGCTCAAAGCAGGTGCTTTGTTCTACATTCAGTAAAAAACGGGCTTTGGCTAAAGTACGTGCGCTTGGTACCCACGAATATACCGATCGGCTAGCGAAAAGTGACTCAAGTCTTTTTTCATCCTCAATGGAGCCACAGCGCCTTTCCAACCACGACTTCTCCACAAAGATGTTCAGCTTATGAACTTGCATATCCTTGCAGGATAAACGCGACATTAATTCATGGCTGCTATTGACAATGGCTGTGCATTTCACACGGGGTTGATCGCTCATCCGATAACGAGAATTACCGAAGGTGAATTCTATCTCCCCCTTGAAAACAAAATTGAAACTCAACCCCGGCGGCAGTTCCGTGGCGTTAACTAGGTCCTGACGCTCAATGGCCTTAGTGGCGTGCATTGACAATCCACCGGGAAACGAATGACAGCAAAATTGCCCAGACATGATGGGTTCTTGTTTATTCAAGCCATGGATGCCCCCCGCGAATCGAAAAGCCCTCTGTAGTGGCTGAAGTTCACTTTCGAATATCTCATTTGCATGTCGCAGTCCCATAGTGATCTGTCCGTTACTAATAGCCATCAGATAAGCAACATACCATACCAGAGTGATATCATAAATGATAATCATTATTAATTAGGCGTCCTCATTGGGGCGCCCAGCCTTCACCAGGGGATCAACATGAAGTTTAAACTAAGATATTTAGCCGCCGCTGTTGCTTTGGCCAATTCCGCTTTAGCGGCGGACCCAGAAGGAACTCTAGAGCAGGTAGTAGTTTGGGGCACCGCCGTGGAATCATCCTCCCTAAAGCTGGATCAACACAATATAGATCTCAAACAGGCAGATCATATTAGCGATTTGCTGCGCACCTTGCCGGGAGTAGATGTGGGTGGAGCGCATTCGCTCAACCAACGTATCACCATTCGCAGCATGGACGATAAAGACATCGATATTACCATTGATGGCGTCAGACAAAATACCTATATGTATCACCACATGGGAAACCTCCAAATTCATGCAGATATCCTTAAATCTGTAGATGTAGCTGTGGGCAATAATTCGGTGGTAAATAGCGGCCTGGGCGGGGCAGTACGATTTGAAACCAAAGAAGCCAAGGAATTATTGCAAACCGGAGACCGCTGGGGAGCCCGAGTACAGGCCCAAGTCAGCTCCAATGCTTCGCAGTCTGTGGCGGTTAGCACTTATGGCCAAGTCACCAACAGCATCGATGTTCTTGCCTACCTCAACTACGTGGATCGAGAAAACTATGAAGTGGGTGGAGGAAAAATTAAAGACCAGAATGGACTGGAGGTAGCCAATACTGATGGCGAGGTGCGGGGACTGGAAGGTGAGCTCAGCGATGGACTGCTCAAGTTTGGCTGGGACATTACCAGTAATCAGCGTTTGGCTTTGTCATACGAAGCCTACAAAGATGAAGGCGATTACAGCTATCGCCCTGATATGGGATTGGCCACCGACCTGGCCATTGCAAACTCATTGAATATACCGGTGGTTTACCCAACGGAATTTACCCGGGATACCATTAATCTTACCTATGCCATCGATGTGGCGGATCACACCAGCTTGAAGCTGGCCCTATACGAAAACACCAGCACGCTATGGCGGGACGAGCGCGGCCTGCAACCCTGGCGTCCAACCGCTGCCACCCTGAACGAAGGAGAAGCGAAGAATACAGGTTTGAATTTACTGGGCACGTCAGAATTGGGAAAAGGTTCCGTTATCCACCAGCTCACCTACGGGTTCGAAGCGGTTAACTATGAAACTGAGTACCTGGTGAATCAGGAATATGTATCTGGAGAACGTTCAGACAACCTAAGCCTGTTTGCGGAAAACCGAATGGCCATGGGAGATTTTATTGTCACCCCTGGCTTGAGATTTGATAGTGCCGAAGTAGAGTCTGCGGTGGTAAGCGAACAGTTCAATAACGTGGGGGGATCATTAGCCCTCGAATATAACCTTTCCAATCAATTAGTACTTGTGGCGTCTGCCACCACACTTTGGAAAGCGCCTGAAATCGGTGAAGTATTTATCGGTGCGGGTTTGGGCGATACCGCCAACCCCGATATCGAGGCAGAAGACGGCGTAAATAAAGAGCTTGGTGTTCACTATGCTCAGTCTGGATGGTCAGCGGGTATAACCAGTTTTACAACGGACATCGATGGCTACATCTACGATTACGCAACCATTCCTGGATCAACGGATGATTGGAAAGCCAATGTCGGTGATATGACAATTGAAGGTTTTGAAGCCTACCTAGGCTACCAACAGCAGGCACTGACTGTGATGTTCACCGCCTCTCGTGCTGAAAGTAACTTGTCGGCTTATAGTGATTACGCCCAGTATGACGGAGCGCGTTTGGATCGTCAGCAGGGAGATACCCTGGCGCTATCCATTGATTACGACATCTTCCAATCCGGCGTTACCTTGCACTGGGATACTCAGTGGGTAGATGACGTAGACGCTGGACCAGATTTAGATGGTGCCACCCTGGATAACGCAAAAGACGGTTATACAGTCCACAACATTTCAGCACGCTGGCTACCACAACAAATAGAGGGATTGGCTTTAACATTGGGTGTGGATAACGTTCTGGATGAGTTTTACTCTTCCCAATCCTCCAGAACGGGAACCTCATTCCATCCCGTTTTTGGACCTCTATACCTGCAGGACTATGAGCCCGGCCGAAACGTGAAAGCAACCATAGCTTATCAGTTCTAGAGGTTAAACGTAGAATGATGAACATGTTATTTAAAGGAGCGATAACGGCTACGCTCTTAGTTGCCAGTGCTTTGGTCCACAGCACCTTGTCTGTCACCGATTTAGCAGGACGAACCGTGACATTGGAAAGACCGGCCCAACGGGTGATACTGGGAGAAGGTCGTTTTATTTCCCTTTTTAGTGTGTTGCAGATTGAAAACCCAATGCAGCGCATCGTGGGGATGATGGCGGATTTGAAACGGTTTGATCCCGCAAGCTATGCAGCCTACAGAAAAGCCTTTCCTGAAATCGAACAAATCGATCTGTTTGGGAATACGTCAGAAGACAGTGTCAGCTTGGATAAGATTCTACTGCTGAAACCGGATCTCGCAATCTTCGGCTTGGCGGGCCACGGCCCAGGAGCAAAGTCTACCCATATCGTGCAACGACTGGAGAAAGCGGGCATCCCTATTGTATTCATCGATTTTCGGCAAAGCCCCATAAAAAACACCGCTCATAGCGTTGAAATTGTGGGCACACTCTTGGGCAAACAATCCCGCGCTAAGGCTTTTGCTGATCTTTACCAGAGTCAACTACAGTTGATCGCCGAACGAGTCAAAGGCCTGACTACTGAACAATATCCCACGGTGTTGTTTGATTTGCGGGCCAGTGCAGATCAAGCTTGCTGCCTATCCGTTGCACAGGGTTTGTTTGCCGAGATGGCCCAATTTACCGGCGGTAAATCATTGGCCAGCGGCTTATTACCTGGTCCTGTGGGTCAACTCAGCTACGAGCACATACTCAGTACTCAATTTGACGTTTATATTGGTACCGCAATCGGTTCTGGCCTGCAAAGCCCTGAGCAAAGCCCGTTCCTTTTATCCGGCCCCAATGTTACTCCGGAATTAGCCAGGCGATCACTTTCGTTATTTCTAAAAGCGCGAAAGTTTGAGAAATTACCCGCAATCAAAGCTGGGCGGGCTTATTCCCTATGGCATCATTTTTATAACTCTGCTTTCAATCTGTATGCCATTGAGTCCATGGCAAAATGGTTTCACCCTACCCTCTTTGCCGACTTACAACCGCAAAAAACCTTAGATGAATTGTTGTCCGGTGCCGCTCCGGCGGATTTATCCGGGGCGTATTCCATTTCGGTTGAGCAAACACGGTAAATTTAGCCATGTTAAAAATAGAAAGCCGACTGGGAACGGATCAATCACAAAAGTATGTGGATATGCTGAGCCACCACTTTGCCAGAAAAGTAGATGTGGATCGTGGTGGCGAAGAGACATTGGTGCATTTTCCTATGGGTAAATGCTGGATGCGGGGCCAAGATAAAACGTTGCACTTTGTCTGCGAAGCCGAATCCGAACAAGCTCTGCTTGTGGTGCGAAGCATCATAGATAAACACATGCACTTGTTAAAGAAAATTAGAGACCAAAAATTGCAATGGTCGAGTGTGAATGAATAATCTGATCCAGCAGGGCTATCACAAGGCAGTTCGCAAAAAAATTGTATTTCTTTGGATCTTACTGGTGACTTTAATTGTCAGCCTGATGTTGGATTTGTGCAGTGGACCCGGCGATTTTTCTATTTATCAAGTAATCACCACTTTGGTATCACCAGACGCGGTTTCTCCCCAACTGGAATTAATAACTTGGCAGATCCGCCTACCTATTGCTCTTATGGCAATAACAGTGGGGGCCATGCTGTCCCTGGCGGGGGCACAAATGCAAACTATCTTAAATAATCCTCTGGCTGACCCTTTTACTTTGGGAATTTCATCTGCCGCCAGCTTTGGTGCAGCGATTCCCATCGTATACAGCGTAACGCTGTTTGAGGTTAAGGGTTTGGTGGGATTGGAATCCACGGTGTCTGCTTTTTTATTTTCCATTCTGACGACTTTTCTCTTATATTTTTTAACTCGCGTCAAAAATGCAAGTTCAGAAACCATGATTCTTGTGGGTATCGCTTTGTTATTTACCTTTAACGCCCTATTGAGTTTGCTGCAATACACGGCCACCGATGCCCAAATCAGTGAGATCGTGTTTTGGATGATGGGATCACTGACCCGAACCAGTTGGCAAGGATGGTGGATATGCGTTGTATTATTCGCGCTGGTGACTCCGCTGTTCTTACTGCGAACTTGGCAATTGACTGCTCTTCGGATGGGGGACGATAAAGCCCAGAGCATGGGTATTAATGTGGAACGTTTAAGGATAGAAATCTTGATTGGAGTGTCGTTGCTAGCAGCAACCGCCGTATCTTTCGTGGGAACTATCGCTTTTATCGGATTAGTTGGACCGCACATCGCCCGTATGTTAGTGGGAGAGGATCAACGTTTCTTTATGCCACTATCGGTGCTAACTGGTGCTCTATTGATGTCGATGACATCGGTATTGAGCAAATCAATTACTCCCGGGGTGGTCTATCCCGCGGGCATCATAACATCTCTAATTGGCATTCCATTTTTCCTCAGCCTGGTGCTAAAAACCAAGAACCGGGGTTGGTAATGAGCTTATCTATTCACAGTTTGACAGTGCGCTATGGCTCCAACAAGATACTAAACGAGACGACACTGGAGGCTATCCCAAAAGGAAGCTTAACTGTCTTGCTTGGTCCCAACGGGGCTGGCAAGAGTACGGTTTTCAAAGCCATTGCAGGCTTGATAAAGAGTGAGTATCAGCAACTGAAGTTAAATGACGTTTGCTTATCGACTCTATCGGCCAGAGACAGAATGCAGAACATTTGCTATATGCCCCAAACTTTTTCCAGCTCTGCCATGCTATCGGTGTTTGAAGTGGTACTGCTGGCCCGAAAAACCAAAATGAATTGGTCTGTAGATAGCGCTGATCTTGACGCTGTGGCAACGGTCCTAAAGCGTATGGGCATTCAGGAGCTAGCGCAAAGACCACTTGCCGAGCTGTCCGGCGGGCAACAACAACTGGTGTCGTTCTGTCAGGCTCTGGTGCGAAAACCGCAACTGTATCTACTGGATGAACCCACCAGCGCATTGGATTTACACCGTCAACTTCAATTGTTGGAAGTTCTCAAGGAAGAGATACAGCGTCGCGAACGGGTATGCATGATCATTCTTCACGACCTGAATTTAGCGGCCAAATTCGCTGATCATCTCGTGGTGATGGAAAATGGCAGGGTTGTAACACAGGGTGACGTTGCGTCGGTGTTTGAAAGTGATGCATTAGAAAAAGTCTACAAGGTAAACTTAGAACTGGTTCGTTCTCAATCGGGACATTATGTGGTGGCTGCGAATTCTTCCATCGATCCATTCACGCCCAACACTAAACCAACCACTGCTCTATACGATTAGCCATACCCACCAAAAATTGATCCTGGCTCACATCCACAGGCGGGTTCAACAGCATTTGAATAATAGTACTGGAAACCAGATTTACAATGAGATAGCCGGTTACCGTATCCAGCTGCTCAATAGCTTGATCACCGGATTGTTGCTGCATGTGTTTTGAAAATGACATCAATTTAGGCAGGATAGTTTGAACCGCTGGCAGGCGATTGGTGTAAGGCACTTCGTAATGAAACACCCTGACCAACTCCACTTCGTTGCTTAACACAGCATAGATAGTTTTGATCCAAAAAATCATGGCCTGTTGCGGGGGCTGCTCCATCACCTCGGGTACTGCTTGACTCAACTCCGCCATTACCCTCTGCACCAAACGCTCTGCCACTTGGGCAACTATGGCGTCTTTATTTGGGAAGTACTCATACAATGAAGCTATCCCCACCCCTGCCGCTTGCGCCACATGATTTGTTGTCAAATTTTGGTACCCAGATTGCGCTAAAAGCCGAGCACAGGCTTCTACAACAGCATTGAATGTGGCCCGCGACCTACCCTGCTTGGGCATTTTTTTAATAGCAAAATCATAAACTTGTTTTGACACGCAAACGTAACTCCCAGGAAAACTGGAACCCGAGTAAAACCGAGCAATTACTCGATTTATACTAAGTCTACTCAATCAGGACCAAGGAAGTCACCCCATGGACAGCGCACCCACCATCAGCCCCACCCTGGAATACAGCGGCGATATGCGAAATTTGATCCTGGGCAACCGCACTTTTATTTTGCAATTAGCCCATCCGTCTGTGGGAGCGGGGGTCATGCAGTTTTCCAAATTTCGTGAAGACCCTTGGAGTCGGTTAAAGGAGATCGCCTATTCCGGCAATCAGATGATGTACCACGGCCACGATGCCGCCATGGCAGAAGGTAAACGGTTACGAGAATTACACCGTGGTATCAAAGGCATCGACAGTAGAGGCAAGCGCTATCACGCTTTGAATCCCGAAGTGTATGGTTGGGTACACTATGTTTTTTTTGAAAGCACCCTGGCAACACACACTTTGTTTGGCACCCCGGCAAGCCCGGAAATAGAAGATCTACTATTTGAGGAATGGAAACAAAGCGCGGCTTTTTTCGGCCTAAGAGAAAAAGATCTACCCACCACAAAAGCTGCCTATTGGGAAAAGTGGCACCATATGATGGAAACAACTCTGGAGTATAATGACGCCATAGACTATGTGTTGCACCTGGATCGGCACACACCCCCTGCCCCACCCGCTTTAGCTAAAATTCCTGAAAAGATGTGGCAACACATATGGAACCCCATTGGCAAACACAGCCACCTGATGACCACCGGTAGCTTACCCGAAGCCTATCGCAGCAAATTCAACAGTGAAATACCCTGGGGCGTGGCCCATCAGAAACAATTTGCAACCCATCGAAGGCGAATAAAAAGGTTCTTCAGCTTGATGCCAAAGCAGTGGCGGCTTATGCCCCAGGCCCGGAAAATGATGCGCACACCCATGATTGATAACTAACAACCTGCAAAACCACTATTCCAGATCCTGGTTAGACAGCTTACGAATTTCTTTGATTAGTTGTTTCGCCATATCTCGGGTATCGGAACGAATCATCTGCACGCCAGCGGATATCAACATTCTCATCATCGCTACCAATAAAAAGCCCACCAACACAATGGACAATAACCCACTGATCTTAAAAATGCCTATGGGCAATAGCATATCCCCGGCCTTGGTTTGAATAGTACGCTCTTCCAGGGGTAAATTTGTTAGGTAATGATAAATAGGGAACTGTTCCGGTGCTTTGATGTAGCCCAATAAATGACTGCCACCGGTTACCAACATCATGATTCCTATTCCTAAAAATTCATAGCCTAACAATTTTGTCATTGGAGTATTAATCCTCGGCTTAACTTGGATGATTGAATAGAGGCAATAGGCCATTATCGAGGCAACCAGATCTACTCCCACCCCGCATAAACACTTGCTTCTGGGCGAAAAGAATACCACGCCCGAGTCTAGTGTCTATAAATCTACGTGAGCTGCCACAGACTTTCCATGGGCTTTGAATTAGATTACTAAGGGTTTGACCTGCCTCCATAATTATAATAGGGAAAAAGAGAATGACGTCTTTGAAAGAAATGACTATCGCCGATCCGGATACCATTAAAGATCCCTACGACTATTACCAGCGACTACGAAATGAAGATCCGGTTCATTTTGATGAAAAGCTGGGGGCATGGCTAGTCACAAAGCATAAAGATATTGTTGCGGTGGCGCGGGATACGGTGATTTATTCCGACGAGATGCGGGTGGCAGCATCGGTTAGATCGCCCTATCAGGACGAAGCCGACGAGTATATAAAGAGCAAAGGCTTTTACCTGCTAGACCCTTCAGACAGCTTTAAAGTGGACGGAGAACTCCATAAAAGACGTCGAGGTCTGATTGCCCATGCCTTCACCGCCCATGCAGTGGCAGCCATGGCTGACCAGGTGGCCAAGATATGTCAGGATCAATTCGATAGTTTTGCCGCCGACGGTGTGGTGGATCTTGTTAAAGATTACGCCATTCCGGTACCCATAAAAGTCATATGCGATTCCCTGGGATTGCCTTTGGACCGCATAGAAGAGGTAAGGCGAGCCGCGGACTCCATGGTGGCCCGCGCCGGCTCCGGTGCAACCAGAGATGAAGCATTTCAGCATGCCGATAATATTATGCTGCTCCAGCAATTCGCTCGGGATGCCATTGAGCAGCGGCTGAAAGAACCCACCAATGACCTTATTTCACAGGTGGTCAATTCCAGCGCCGAAGCCCCGCAAGGCGAAGAACTAACCGAACAGGAATTAATGTCTATTATTTCGGTTTCCATTGCCGGCGGCGTGGATACTACCCGAAATACCATTGCCTATGCCCTGTACACCCTAGCAACCCGTCCAGAGTTACTCAAACGTCTGCAGCAATCTGAAAACCAAGACAAAGAGATTGCCGCTCTTTGCGAAGAAACTCTGCGCTACTATTCTCCGGTTCCTGCCCTACCCAGGGTGGTTACGGAAGATACTGTGCTGGACGGTAAAAAGCTGGCCAAGGATTCCCTGGTCTTCTTGTGCTGGGCATCCGGTAACCGTGACCCTGACAAGTTTGAGAACCCCGATGAATTTAATATCGACCGCAAAGGTTCAAGCCAGCATTTGGCATTTGGTGTCGGCGTGCACATGTGTATCGGTGCCATGTTAGCTCGCAACGAGATTAAGGCGTCGCTAAAACAGTTTATCAACCGAGTTGAGTCCTGTGAGCTGGACATACCAGAAAGTGATCTGGACTACAGCGATAGCCTGGTGATACTGAGGGGCCTGAAGAGTTTACCCGTACGCCTGAAATTGAAGGCACTCTAACCCCAAACAGTCTATATCAAGCCAAGCATCTGAACTAACCGGTTGCAGATGCTTGGCTGATTCTGGCTAGCCCTTTATACTGCCCACAAACCTTCCTTTTCAGAACAGTAGAAGTGCAATGGGCACCCCGAGAATCTATCAAAACCAACCTTTATTAGAAGGTAAAGCCATACAGTTAGACGAAAATGGCAGCAACCACCTTGCTCGCGTTTTACGTCTAAAAGAGGGCCATCCGGTGATACTCTTTAACGGAACCGGAGGTGAATACCACGGCCAAATAAGCAGCATTTCCGGCAAGAAGGTTTCAGTTTATTTAGATTTCTTTAACGAGGCCGACCGCCGTCCCCATATGCATATCCATCTGGGCCAAGTGATCAGCAAAGGCACTCACATGGATTATGCCATCCAAAAAGCGGTGGAACTGGGGGTAAGTGAAATAACGCCACTGTTCAGCCAGCACTGTACTGTTAGGCTGAAAGGGGCCAGACTGGCAAAAAAAGTGGAGCAATGGCGCCATTTGGTTTTAGCGGCCTGTGAACAGAGCGGCCTCAATATCATTCCCACCGTGAACAAACCCATCTCTCTACAGCAATGGTGTGAGGGCAACGAAAGCCATGTTAAGTGGATCTTACACACTGAAGATTTGCCCACTAACCCCTTTTCTAACCAAACAACACCCGATAGCGTAAGCTTTGCTGTGGGGCCCGAAGGTGGCTTTGCTGAAGAAGAAATCGAATTGGCAAAGCAACAGGGTTTTCACTGTTTAACTTTGGGGCCTAGGGTTTGGCGCACAGAAACGGCCCCCGTGGTGTTACTGAGCTTGATTCAAATGCAGTGGGGCGACTTTCAGGAAGAGGATTAGTGAGCACCACCCATCAAGTTAGATGAGCAAGGGGCAGACTAAAAACTCGCTCAAAAAAATAGTATCCAGCAATACAACCAACCAGGTAAGTTGCTTTGTCTTTTAACTTGCCAAATCGGCTCAACACAAACCCCAATCGCACAAACAAAATAACCAAAAATAATTGTGCCAATTCAATACCAAAATTAAAGTAAAACAGTGGCATAACCAACCCCCACCCTGTGTACTCCAGCTCCCCTAAAGCACTGGCGAATCCCGCTCCATGGAATAGCCCAAACAAGGCCATCACTAGAAATGGAAAACGTCTCAAGGCAACTTGCTTAGTATAATTCTTACTTATTACCTCAGCACCAAGATACACAATGCTGAGTGCGATTAGCGCCTCCACCACATACATATCCAGCTGCAACCACCCACCAGCTGCGACTTTCAGGAAGAGGATTAGTGAGCACCACCCATCAAGTTAGATGAGCAAGGGGCAGACTAAAAACTCGCTCAAAAAAATAGTATCCAGCAATACAACCAACCAGGTAAGTTGCTTTGTCTTTTAACTTGCCAAATCGGCTCAACACAAACCCCAATCGCACAAACAAAATAACCAAAAATAATTGTGCCAATTCAATACCAAAATTAAAGTAAAACAGTGGCATAACCAACCCCCACCCTGTGTACTCCAGCTCCCCTAAAGCACTGGCGAATCCCGCTCCATGGAATAGCCCAAACAAGGCCATCACTAGAAATGGAAAACGTCTCAAGGCAACTTGCTTAGTATAATTCTTACTTATTACCTCAGCACCAAGATACACAATGCTGAGTGCGATTAGCGCCTCCACCACATACATATCCAGCTGCAACCACCCACCAGCTGACAATCCCAAACTTAAGCTATGGCCCAACGCAAAACCCGTCACAGCAGCAATTATCTTTCTTGTTTCGCCATACAAGAAAGTAATGAGTAAAACAAACAGGACATGATCCAGCCCCAAAAGCATATGCTCTACTCCACTAGTAATATATAGAAGGGAATCAGAAGAGGTTTCTGGAGCGCTCTCAATTCCTGACCCCATTTCCGGGATCATAATTTGCCTGGGTTTCGTTAATGTCTGCTGGTATTTCTCCCCGCTATCAGACTCAAAATGAAATACGAACTGGCCCATCACATTTTTTTGATTATCAAATTCAAGCCAAGAACCACCCAGCGAGGACTCGCATTCCATACTGTATGTGATCTTGATCTTCTGCGCACCTTGCGAAAGCCGGTCCCCAGATATTTTCTTACAGTGCCCAGGAAAGACAAGCCTGGCGGGAGCAGCACCGGCAAGATTAACCGAAATATGGGTGACATCATATTGCATTTGGTTCGGCGTGCTCTGGTGTTTAATGGACAAAGAGGTCATCCCTATTCCATGACCAAATACGCTGGGCACAACCAACAACAATAGCCAAACAACCTTATTCATAGATGACCCGGTACTGATCTACCATTGCCTTCAATTGCTTTTGCTTTTCCTCGCCCAAACGTTTAGCCATCAAATCCTGATACACTTTTTCTTTTACGCTATCAAATGGCAACTCACCCGCTGCAGTCAATGTGTCCAGGTAAAACAGGTGATACCCATAAACCGAAGCTATAGGCTCGGACCATTGTTTGAGCTTGAGTTTTGCTATGGCTGCAGCAGCACTGGCACCAACTCGAACTTGAATCTCATCATAGGACAAGCCCAGGAATTGATTACCGGGATAAAAAGCATCGCCATATTTATAGGCTTTTTCTGGCTTTTCACTAAAGACTTGGTCATATTCCCGCGCCAATCGTTCTAGCTCAGCAGCAGACTTATCTGAGAAGACGTGATAAAAAGTATATTGTCTAGGCTCAGTGTACTGTATTTTATTTTTTTTCCACCACTGTAATAAATCGGCTTCTGTTGGTTGTGCTGGATTGGATCGACTCTCAATGATCAAATCCATTTTACGGATCATTTGCCGACGAACTATCTCATCGCCCAGATGGAAATTAAATTTCAAGGCTTCGCGAAACAACACCTCATCTTGAACCGCTTGATCCAGTGTATGTCTACGAACCTCAGCTTCCGCCACCCCAACAAAGGAATCCAGAGTTTTATTAACTGCGCCTTCCATCAGATTTTTATTTATGACTAAGACCTGGCCCGTAAAATCGCCCTGAAAAGATTGAGCCCAGTAACTTACGGAGTACAGAAGTCCACCAATAAGAAAAAAATGCAAAATTGGATTATTTTTCATTACTGGAATACCAAACTGGAGATGACCAGGCTCTCTCTTGGATAAAATCAGCCATGGAACCATCACAACATGATTTTAGAGGATGATTTTTTTCCGCCCTAACTGCATCACAGGTTAAACCCTCACTGGCCAACTGGGCATTGCACTGTATCTTACTCCAGCGACAGCTCGGGTTTTCCAATACCCTGGCATAGTAGAACGCCGATTGGTCTGCTGAGAAATCCGGGTCCTGCCAAACCCTACAAAGTTGTTTGTGTCCTACCCCCCATCGCCTGCACGTGTCTGGGTCAACGCCAGAAGGCGCGCTTGGATCACCAGCAATGTCATACACTTTTTCATGTGTTTGATTATCCTCAATCCAACCTTTGACAATCTGAACCCTCTGCAACGGCGTACCTTGTAAAAAATGCGTGGGAATATTCCTATTAACGGGCTGCTGTAGCAATGCCATTTCGGAAACACCAGGATCCATGGCAGCGGATACGGCTATCCGCATGGATCCAGAAGCAGATGGAATTTCTGAACCCATGGGGAAACCTTGCTCATATCCTTTGGCTGCAAAATCGGGGTCATCACATAAGCCCATATCGATATTCTCTCCAGCGAACATTCTCAGCGTAATCCTGGTACCACTTGTGGCATAGGTCTCTCTTTTCTGCATGGATTCAAATAGGGAGTGCCGAGAATTTTGTTGCGCCCAAACAACCGCTAACCCCCCAGGCCCATACACTTTTTGATCACCTAAACCGGCAATATCTTTGATTCTGGGGAACGCTTTACCTATGGTGTCGAGCATGGGGTTGTTGGCAGCGTCCGCAAGCCCAATTCGATCAACAAGCTGGTCATCTTCAGATCCAGAATGCCCCTTCCAATTAAATTCACTGGTGGCACCCGGCGTGCCATTATGGGTATCGGTTCCACCAACAAAACCAAATTGGAAAGGATTGACCCCAATCTCTTTACCCACCATAAGCCCTCTCTTTAGGGCCGCCCTGGTAAAGTCGGAAGGTTCGATGCATGCACCGGTTACCGAATAGGTGGCACCACCCTCAGAGCAAAGAGGTTTGCAGTCATCGGCATCATCACTGGAACCCGTACATACATTTTCAATGATCATTTCAAAATTGCACTGTTCATCATTACTGCCATAAGGCAAGCTGGTATTGACACATTCCGATGTTCCTTTGTGTTGATAAATTTCAACTACAGGCTCCATTCGCTGTCGAGTAGCGGCGTTCTCAGCGGTGTAGGGTGCTCCGTTCTCCGCGAAGGGGCTGAACATCTCTCCGCCACCCAGGTTCGAGGTGTGAGGAATAGTTAGTACTTCACAATCAGGGTTGGCTTCAGTACAGCCGCTATCTAGTGCTTTCCAAAGCGCTAATGGCGTCCAGGCCTGGTGAAATGGAACGGGATGCTCAGGTACATTTTCATCTTTGAAATACACCAGACGATGAGCATTTTTAAAGTTAGGTGTCGCCATCCATTCATAACCAATAAAGGTAGTAAAGCTACACTGGCTACTGCGATCGTAGTGGGCTTCGGCAGCGGCTTTCACCCTTGCCCAGGCTTTGGATTCTCGACGTTGGCACAAATTTTTGTTCCATTTTTTATTACAAATACCTATTCGAGAGCCCCCCGGCAAGGTGGCCTGGCCTAATCCCACCAAAACCGCCAACGAATCAACCAAACCCTTACCTTGGCTGCTGCCTCGCACAATGGTGCAGTAAGCTGAAAAGTACTGAAAGCTGTCTAAATTAAAACAAACATCCGCTTCCGCCAAAAAGTCCGCATGATCTGACACCCCTGCAAAATCCAAAGGCCGCAGCAGCTGCGCCATTCGCAAGGGATTTCCTGCACTGTCGTACGGTGCGATACCAACCGCCTCCCCTTTGGCAAAACGGTAGGCGTTATCTGGGTTGTTTTTATTGTCAAACATAGCCGAGTCGAGCGAGTAACTGGTATGAACGTGGAGGTCACCAAAGTAGGGTCTTTTGTTTTCATCGTAATGATTACAGGCCCCAACAGGGATCTCACCCGCGCTGACATTAACCATTAATGCCGATGATTGAAAAAATAGAAATACGGCTAAAACCAGGGTATTCGTTTTCATTGCTCTTCCATTGCTCCCCAATACTATGCGACTGGAATAATGTTAACACTATTAATATATTTATAGTATAAACATATTAGGCAAAGGAACACCATGCAGGCATCGAATCTCCCCAGGGTCTTAGCCTTATAAATGGATTAAAGGAATTGGATATAGAGCGGTATTAAAGAGGGCCGTGGTTAGTGCCCACAGATTGGGTGCTAACATTGCCCACACTACCGTGTGGGCAGGGAAGTAGATTAGGGTGTGGAGTAAACAAGCTGGGTAATATTATTCAGTTCTTTTTCAACCGTCATAAGATCCGGAATGACCGCTCGCTCACCACTCACCATTACAGTCATGTCGTAAGCTTTCTCATCCACTGATTCTTCGCTGCCCATCTCTTCGGGAAAAACACGTACCAGCCTGGGAATCCCTTGTACCGAAATAGCGTAGAATGATTGTTTGTATTCACCGATGCTATTCACCACAGCCAATCTTTGGCCCGCAGATGCATCTTCAATTTCAGGATCGTTCATAAGTTCCAATGACACTACGGGCAACTTTACCCCGCGCCATTCCACTTCACCCAGCAACCATTGCGGGCTGTCTGCAGGTTTTTCTGGCTCCTCCCAACCGACAATTTCCGCCACAGAAACGTTGGGAACCAACAGCGGCCTTCCAATCATGGGTATAAGCAGACTTGCGATTTGTTCTGGGATATCGGCCATAGAGTTGTCCTAGTTTATTACCGCGTCGTCGTATTGCTCGGTAATGTATTGTGTTAAGTATTGCGCCAACTGCTCAGGCGAACCAGTAAAGCTGACACATCCGGTTTCACGGGCTGAATCCGGCATAGAACTGTTAGCGCAGGTTTCACTACTTTGAGCCCAAACTGGTATACCCATTTTGTGCATTTTTACTGTTGCCTCTGCGCCATCGCAGCCCATACCACTAAACAGTATAGCGCCAGTTTGAACCCCAAGGTGATCTGCCATTAATGACATAACTTGATCGATACAGGGGGAATAGGGTCCCGCCCACGGTTGTCCAAATAACAGTGCTTTGGAAGACTGATCCACCGTCATAACCTGCTCCAAAGGTACAATCATGATTTGACCATGACTGATCACCCTACCAGACCGGGGCTGGACAAAATCAAAGTGACTGTTGCGCCCCCAGACCTGAGAAAGAGTATGCTCAAAACCTGGATCAATGTGCTGCGCAATAATAAAGGCTATGGGTAATTCTTTGGGTAGTTCATTGAGAAACAGTTTTACTGCAGCAGGTCCGCCTAGGGACGCCCCTATCACCCATATGTTGGTGGCAGGCTCTCCTGCCACATATCCATCGTCCACTGGCTCTGGATGCTGAACGGGTACCTGGGTCGCCACTGCTTCGGGCGTTTCGGTAGGAGTACCAACGATATCTTTTAGCTTGCTAAAAATTTTTTGTTCCCAGCGCTGAAACTGCAAACTGTTCACGCTGGGAGCATTGCCTTCACCCAGCAAAATAGGTACCTGGACAGATTCGAACAAATTGACAATAAAATCAGACCATTGCTCTTCATCTTCGATGTCCACAAGCCATAGGTCCGCTTTTGAATCACTGATAACGTGATCATCCACTTTTTCTGGAGGCAAGGTAACAGCCACTACGTATCCTGCAGATTCAATGGCCTTGCAAACCACATGGCGTTGCAAAGTGGAATCCGCTATCACCCCAATTTGGGGGTTAACCCCCTTTTGGAGATCAGGCTTGGACACTAGGCCTCCTGTTTTATTAACTCTTCAATAGTTTGTAGTAGCACCGTTTCTTGATAGGGTTTACCCATATAGCGATTTACGCCAATACCCATGGCTCGCTCTCGGTGCTTTTCACCGGTACGAGAGGTTATCATAATGATTGGGGTATCTGCCAAGCGATTATCGTGACGCACCAGGGTGGCCACTTCGAACCCGTCCATTCGAGGCATTTCTATATCCAGCAACATTACATCGGGTTTAATATCCTGCAATAAGGTGATGGCATCCACCCCATCTTTGGCTGTCACCACTTCGTAGCCATTACGCTCCAACAATCTACTGGTAACCTTACGCACCGTTACGGAGTCATCCACCACCATAACTGTAGTGCTTTCGTTAACTTCAGAGTACGCGTCAACTCTCTCTATGCCGCTGGTTTCAATGGCCTGAGCCTGCTCAGCTCGAATCACGGCACCCAAGTCGAGAATGATGACCACACTACCATCACCCAAAATGGTGGCGCCGGAAATACCGCTCACAGCGGCCAACTGCGGGCCCACGGATTTCACAACTATTTCGCGGGAACCTACAAGAGAATCCACATGCAATGCCACAGATTGATCCGCACTGCGCACCAACAGAACCGGTACGGGCTTACTGTGGCCAGCAAGATTGGGTATCTGTTGGTTATGAACATATCGGCCCAGGTAACGCATATCGTAGTGTTGACCGGCATACTCAAACTGAGGCGCATCCGGTTGATAGTAGGCTTCCAGCTCGTATGGGCTGACTCGCACGATACCTTCGATGTTGTTTAATGGTATCGCGTAAAGATCATCACTTACCCGCACCATTAAGGCACGGTTCACGGAAACCGTAAACGGTAAGCGCACGGTAAACTGAGACCCAGACCCTGGTGCAGAATGCAATTTCACACTACCACCCAGTTGTTTAATTTCACTGTGCACCACATCCATTCCCACACCCCGGCCTGAGATTTGGGTAACTTTTTCAGCCGTACTGAAACCAGGCTTAAAGATAAATTGCATGATTTCTTTGTCTGGAAGAGGTGAATCCTCTTTCATTAAACCTTTTTCAATGGCGCGTTTGCGCACACCATCCAGATTGATACCTTTACCATCGTCAGTCAGCCGCAGCACCACTTCACCGCCTTCACGAGCCAGGTGAATGGTAATTCGTCCAGTCTCCGCTTTGTTGGCCTCACGTCGCTGATCTGGCGACTCCAATCCGTGATCCACTGCGTTTCGGATCATATGTTCAAGCGGTGGCACCATTCGCTCCAACACGGTACGGTCCATTTCGCCCTCAGCACCGATGATTTCTAACTCAGCCTTTTTGCCCAATTCGTTAGATATCTGACGCACAATTCGACGCAGACGTGGCACCATTCTAGAGAAGGGTACCATTCGCGTTCGCATTAAACTTTCCTGCAGCTCCGAGTTAATTCGGCCTTGCTGAACCAGCAGTGTTTCAGCATCACGCACTCGGTTAGTCAATGAATCTTTCAAGTCCGTCATATCAGAAACAGTTTCACCCAAAGAACGGGACAGCTGGTTCAATGTGGAGTAGCGGTCCATCTCCAGAGGATCAAAGTCTTCATAATCTCGACCTTCTGACTGCTCTTGCTGGTGTCGGTGCAGTATCTGCGCTTCCGTCTCTATATCCAGTCGACGCAACAATTCGCGGGCACGATCAATGGTCATACCCACTTCATCGATAACGTAGTTAAAATCAGTAATCTCTTGTTCAATACGGCCACGGAAGATGGATGTTTCACCGGCCAGGTTAACCAAATCCTCCATCAATTCCGAAGATATTTTAACACTCTCCGATGATGCCTTTTTCTCTTCGGTGTTGAATGCAGACGCCGGCAGCATATCCGGCTTTGGCGCCACGAAGTCTTTCGGTTGTTCAACCAATGGCACCACGTTATCTTCAGGCTTGGCCGTGGTATCCGCGTCTCCTTCATCCATGGTGAATTCAAATTCAGCATCTTCACCTGCAGCCGCTATCAGCTCTACACCATGCTTACGCAGATGCTCCATTTGCGCGAATAGCTTGTCGTGTTCATCCTGTACTCGACCAAAAAAACCGTCGTTCATAGGAGTTCGATCAACTTCAGCATCGATCAAAAACGTTTCAAAGTTGTGGCTGATATTGCCGATATTCACCAGCCCCGCCAGTCGGGCACCACCTTTAAATGTGTGTAACAGACGCTTCAACTCTTCTGAATGGTCCGGATTATCTTTCTCTCGCAGCCAGGCATTGATGGTGGTATCGATGGCTTCGGCCAACTCTTCCGCTTCTTCCAGGAAAATCTCAAGAATTTCTGTATCGGAGTCGTCACCCTGACCACCGAGGGCCGACAAGGCATCGGTATCTTCCAGCTGAGCAGACACAGAAAAAGTAGCCGGTGTGGGCGCAGGCTCAACGTCTTCGTTGGCAGCCGTTGCTGAACGACCATGGGTGAAATCATCAATCCGACCGATCAGATCGTTAGCGGCCTCTGGTTGTTGCCCTGTTTCTATTTTGTCGAACATGGTAGAAAGACGATCGTGACATTCGTGCAGCAAACCGAATAGATCTGGAGTGGCAGTTAAGTGGCCCAAGCAAAGGCCTTCGTACAGGTTTTCCAGATTATGGGAAAGATCACCCATTTCCGTCATATCTGACATGCGAGCCCCCCCTTTCAGGGTGTGCAAGCTGCGCTGCAGATTGGCAACGATCTCCAGGTTGTCAGGCTGCTCCGTCCAGGCCTGCAGCTGTTCATCACTGGCAATCAATATCTCTGAAGCTTCTTCCAGGAATATTTCCACCAGCTCAGGATCGTAATCATCATCTGCAGCTTGGGGTGCCAGATTAGCCTCTTCTACCATAGCCGGCTGCGGCTGTTCCTCTTCATCCGCTTCTTCCAGGCTATCAAAGTCGAGGTCAGTATCTTCGGCCTCTGAATTCTCAAAGCTCAGGTCTTCTGTATCATACTGCTCATCAGCTTCGGATTCTTCCGCTTCTGCAGCCACCTCAGCTTCAGTCTCCTGACCCACACTGAACTCAAGCTCCGTTTTACTTTCTTCCTGGCCATCAAAAACAGGGGACTCTTGGAACTGGAAGCCGCCTTCGCCCGCTTGACCATTTTCTGCCTGCAACAGTTGATCCGCCACCTCAGGTGCCTGATCCATTAATGCCTGCAGCCTGGCAATGGTTTGATCCGCTGGTTTCAGTGGTTGTCCGGCAGCAATAAAATCCATCATGTTAACCAGGTCTTCATGGGCAACATGGGCAGCTCGGAAAAATGGCTCGCTTGGTGTGATCAGGCCCTTAGCAGCACTGTCATAAAACTCTTCCAGGCTCATGCTCAAGTCAACCACTTCGGTCAACTGGGCGGCGCTGGCACTACGAGCCAACACTCTCAATTCCTGACGCAGTTGATCCAGCTGCTCTCCAGGCACAGGGTTTTCTTCCCAATGCCTAAGCACATCACCGGCGTCAACAATGAGATCCATACCTTCGGCCAGGAACATACTCACCAATTGGGGATCAACCTGACCGGACTGCGCAATGGCTTCCTCTTCAGCGTGGATGAGTTTTTCTTCTCTCATTTCAGCGACTCGAGCCAACATTTCGTCACTGCCGATGATAGAGTTGCCAGGAACCGAAGTTAACCCCTCCAACCCCTGCTCAACCAGTTGCACAAAATCACCCAGCAAAAGCTGAATGTCATGGTCCACCGAAACACCCTGAAGATGGCATTCTTTAAAAAACTTCTCAGTGGGCGTAGCCAGCTCTGCGATAGGTGTTATACCGGCCATATGGGCACTGCCTTTTAGAGTATGCAGCGCCCTTAAAAGAACATCAGTAAGACAATTAAAATCACCTCGATCCAGATACGCTTTGATGGTATCCAAATGGGAATTGGCCTCCTGGCTGAAAATATCCACCAAAACTGGATCGAATTCCTGACTCGGTGCACTCTCCAAAGCAGGCGCTTCCTCGCCTTTTGCCAAAGCATCAGCCACTGCAGCTAGCGGTTCAACATCAATAGACGGTTTTACTCGTTTTTCGAATGCCGTCACCAAATCAGGCATGACTTCGGTAACCTTATCCACGATTCCCGTTATTTCAGGAGTGGTGTCAATGGATCCATCCAATACCCGGTTCAGCATATTTTCCACAGACCAGGCAAGCTCACCCACCACTCCGGCACCCACCATACGCCCACTGCCTTTCAAGGTATGGTAAGCACGCCGCAATTCTTTCAGGGATTCTTCGTCTTCGTAGTCGGATTTCCAGCGAGGAAGGTTATCGTTGATGGTCTCCAGAACTTCACCGGCTTCTTCAATGAAGATTTCCATTACTTCTTCATCAATCAACTCATCTTCAAGCTCCGGCTCTGGTTCCGGCTCAGGTTCTTCGATCACCAGCAGGGTGTCATCGTCTTCTTCATCATCCTCAGCGAACGTAAGTGGCAGCACTTCGTCAGGCTCATCCAAAGCATCGAATTCCAACTCGAATTCGTCTTCTTCAATTGATTCATCCTGTGGATTTATTTCCAGCTGACTTGCTGACTGATCCAGTTCGACAGTTTGATCCTGGGTTTGCGGCTGGGATTCCAATCCCATAGCAGGCATGTCTTCTTCTGCCAGGGGCTGTACAGGATAACCCAGACTAACCACGGCTTCTTCGGCAATGGCTAGTATATCCTCATCACCGGGAAAGCGGTCCCCAAGTCGTTCCAGATAATATTCAACACTGGTAATGGCGTCGGCTAAAGTATCCAGGTTTTTAGCATCAGGCTTTACGTTACCGTCAATTAGTTGCTCTTTGATATAGGCAATGCAGCTTTGCAGTAAAGCAGCGGGATGGGCTAATGGCACCATCATTAATCCGCCCTGAACACTGTGCAAAATGTCGGGTACCAGCTCCAATGCTGAAGCATCCAGATCAGAACTGATGTATTCGGAAATGGCATCTTTTGCGTTTTCGAGACCCGTTTTAGATTCTTCGATCACGGCGCTGCGGGCTTTATTTATGTGCTCCGGAGATACATATTGCCCACCCTCTACACGTTCACCAGCCTGGTCAACGCCGGATCCAGAATCGCTGCCCATACCCTGCAGGGTGGCTTCTACATAGAGCAACGCCCCAGCCACGTCCATTATTTTGGCATCATCCGGCACGGTGCCGCTGTCCACAATCTGGCCGATGGAATCCAACTGTTCCATAATCACCCGGCGGGGATTACCCACACCCAGTACGGCTAAGGTATCAGAAACTTGCTTAAGCGCGGGAATCATATCCCTCAACTGCTGGGTGTTGGAATCACCATCGCGCATAAACAAATCGAGGGTTTCTTTTATGCCCGCCAACTCTTCTAATAAAACAGTGACCACAGAATCAATGGCAGATTTATCAGGCCCCGCCAACTGCGAACGATCCATATCAGACAGATCTTCGCTGGGTAATGCAGATTCCAGCTTGAAAGCAGATTTTACTTTTTCGATTCGGCTGGTTTCGCCATCGCTACGTGCCACATAATAAAGAATGTTCTTGAGCAATTCCGTTGGCACGGGTTCATCGCGCCTTGCGCCACTTTCTATTGATTGTTTTAACTGGCGATCTAATTGACCAAACAACATTTTTACCGATGTGCCCAGTTCAATATAGGAACGGGATACACCCTCAACCAGCGCGGCTGCCACCCACCAAAGCTGCCCCATACCGGTGTTACTGTATAGCTGCTCCAACTTCATTAAAGACTTGGCCATGTATCCCAGATTAGTGGGCATATCCTGATTTCTAATCAAGCCTACCAAGGCAAACTGATACAGCTGTCGAATTTTTTTCAACGTTTCGGGTAATTGCGCCAGAGTTTCTTCTGACAGATCTTCTTTGGGTGCGGCTTCCCCGCCGGATTGCAAATCGGGCTTAAACAGAACCGTTTCAGATAACAGATGCTCGCCCCGGGCCGCACGCAGGTCGTTTAACAGTGGCAGCATAACAACGGGCACATCGCTCTGACCGTCTTTCACTCTATCCAGGTACAAAGGCAACTGAAGAATAGCTCGCATCAAAACTTCTTGTGCATCTTCTACGCGCTGCACGTCATTGTTCATCAAGGCGATGGATAGATTTTCCATCTCTTCGGCCAATAGTGCAGCACCGTAGAACTCCACCATTTGCAGAGTACCCGTGACCTGATGCAGATGGGTCAAACAGAAGCGCATTCGGGTTGAGTCTTCGGGATTGTCCACAAACGCTTCTAACGATTGCTGCGCCTGCTTTAAGGTTTCTTCAATCTCACCTTTAACCCAGTCAAGTGCTTGATAATCGTGTTGTTCCGCCATGTTCGCTCCTGGCTTTGTAATATCTGTTCGGGCCTAACAAAGCCGTTTACTAGTTAAACCCGGCTCAGCCATGCTGCTTTGCAAAAGCCAAAGTATCTTTATAGTGGATTCGTTCCATATCGGGCCGCTGCCAATCCAGAACTTCTCCAATACCCAACACCATGATGCCACCAGGCGCCAGCCGGTCGGCCAAATGGGTCACAATTTCTCGCTTACGCCACCCTTCGAAATAGATCAGTAGATTTTGGCAAAACACCACGTCCACGTTATCAACTGGCGCATCACTTAAATCGAGCACATTTATTCGGGCAAAACAAATGCGCTCTTTGATACTGGGGCGCACTTGAAAGCGACCCTGATCTTTCCTTTCGGTGTAAGCCTCCATCAACCCAGCCTCAATTCGCTCCAATTTGCGAACGTTATATTCGCCTTTTCTCGCTTTGCTCAAGGCCGGTAAACTAATGTCCGTGGCTGTGATGCCGTAATAGCAAGTATGGTCCTGCTGGGCTACCAGACGATCCATGGTCATGGCCAGAGAATAGGCTTCTTCGCCAGTGGCACAGCCCACGCTCCACAATTCAATGTGGGTATTACCCTGGTCCTGATAGAGTCCGCGGCAATAATTCTCCACCAGTTCGAACGACGCCGGATGCCGAAAAAAGCTGGTTTCCTGCACCGTCAAACGGTCCACCAGGGTAGCCCATTCCACCTCTCCGGCCAGGCCAGACATCAATTTGTCGTAGTAGAGATCGTAGTCTTCGCAGCCAATTTCTCGCATACGAATATTGAGGCTGGTTTCCAGGAAGGATTTGCGTTGTTCGGAGAGTTGCATTCCAGTTCGATCTTCCAGAAGCGTACGCCAACGTACAAATTGATCGTCGCTCAATCCAGCTTTATCGTTAAAGCTCCATCGCTCTGCTGGCACTAACATCGCTCCTGGCCATAAGAACGGGTGAAGTCCATGATAGAAATCCCATCGACTTCACCCACTTCCGATTACATTCCGGTATCTGGAAGCTTGAAACCGGCAACAGAGTTACGCATCTGTACCGCCAGCTCAGCCAGGTTACCGATAGACGTTGCTGTTGCGGTGGTACCGGCAGACGTCTGCGAGGTGATTTCCTGGATAACGTTCATAGTATTGGATATGTGACCCGCCGACGCAGCCTGCTGGCGAGCGGCGTTGGAGATGTTTTGGATCAAGTCCGCCAAGTTACTGGATACGTTCTCGATCTCTTCCAGGGCCACACCCGCATCCTGGGCCAAACGTGCTCCACGTACCACCTCAGATGTGGTTTGCTCCATGGAGATAACCGCTTCGTTGGTATCCGTTTGGATGGTTTTTACCAGAGCTTCAATCTGCTTGGTTGCCGCTGATGCCCTTTCCGCAAGTCGCTGTACTTCGTCCGCAACCACCGCGAAGCCGCGTCCCGCCTCACCGGCCATAGACGCCTGAATTGCCGCGTTCAATGCCAGAATGTTGGTTTGGTCAGCAATGTCGTTAATCAATGATACGATGTCACCGATCTCCTGGGACGATTCACCCAGACGTTTAATACGCTTGGATGTTTCCTGGATCTGCTCACGAATCGTGTCCATACCGTTGATGGTGTTCTGTACCACCTCGGCACCTTTATTAGCGATGGATACCGAACGCTCCGCAACCGCTGCGGATTCTGCCGCGTTAGCGGATACCTGGTCGATGGACACCGCCATCTCGTTAATCGCCGCTGAAGCTCCAGCAATTTCCTGGGCTTGGTGCTCAGAAGCTTCCGCAAGATGCATTGCAGTGGCTTGGGTTTCTTGTGCCGCTGCCGATACCTGTACCGCAGTCTCGTTGATGGTAGATACCAGAGAACGCAATTGGTCGATGGTAAAGTTGATGGAGTCGGCGATGGCTCCGGTGAAATCCTCGGTTACGGTGGTTTGAATGGTTAAATCACCGTCCGCCAAGTCACCCAGCTCATCCAGCAATCGCAGGATAGCTTCCTGGTTATGCTGGTTCTGCATATCTTTTTCTTCCGCACGCTGCGCTTCTTCCGCCACCCGAGCACGGGATTGACCAATAAAGGAGATAAAGATCAACACCAGGAACAGTACGCCAAGGCCTGCAAACAGGATACCCAGTATGGTTGACCAGAAACCAGAAACGGGGGTACCTTCAAAAGTACGGGCCAAAGCACCGGTTTCAGTTAGCAGGGTTTGAGAATCTTTGAATATGCCGTTGGCTGCTGCTCTTACCTGGAACAGTTCCGGTGAGCTTTCCAGTATCTCATCAACACTTTCGTTTACACCCGCGAACAAATCCGAAATTTCATTCAAAGAGCTCACCGCTGCTTTATCCCGTACACGGGAAATACCCAGGGATCTATCCCCTTCCAGCATTCCTTGTAATACGCGCCCAAAGCGTTGGGTATCCTGGCCGAAGCTGTCCGCCGCCATTACCGCATCTTCACCACCTTCCAACACCTTGTTAACCGATCGCACAATTCGTTCAGCCAAAAGAGACTGACGCTGTGCCACTGCCACCTGATCGGCGGGAGCCTTGCTGTCCACCAGGGTCTGTACAACCAAGTCATACTCTTCCTGCAAAACCGGGATATTTTCGTTCAGTGCACGAGCCACATCGTGGAGATTGATTACGGTTTGGCGGCCTTCCAAAATCGCATCGGAGCTATCGGACACCTGCTTCCAGACCGATTCCACGTCGGTCATCTCTTGCCCAGCCGTTACCACAAACACTGAGTCAGCATTCAAGCCCTCGTCTGGGGAACCGTTTTTAATCGCATCCCACTCCAAGCCAAAGTCCACCCGAGCCTGATCCAGGAAGGTAAACGCATCTGCGTTACCCGCGGCGGCCTCAAGGGCGTTCTTTGCAATCCTTTGGGAAAGTACCCGCAGCTCCGTTGCTTTGGTTACGTACTTGGCCGACAATTCGCTGTGATTTGCAACGAAGAAGAAGTTCAGCAACATCAGTATGATGGTGACAACCAATCCCAAAATATAGACTGGTATTAGATTCGTGGATTTGCTGGTTTCCAGCTTTCCAGTGCTCGACGACATGGGCGGACTCCTGGCCGTTTAGTGCACAACACTTGTTTTTTTAAACACATTGTTATGATGAACAATCCCAAATGGCATCTCGGTGAAAACCGATCTGCCCCATATACAAACGTTGGGCATTTCTGCCCAACAGGAGACTAAGCACCTTAATTTAACCTTAGCCTCAATTCAGCAACAGGCAACAACCTGCGCATGAATTATGTTCAGGCCGTGAACTATCTTCACGAAGCCACATTGAGAAAACGCGGATCCCGCGCCAACTCGTACAAACTAAACCAGGCCCAAAAGCCTTTCTCGGTTTCAAAACCACCTTTGATGTAGTCTTTGGTATCGTAGTACTCATGGGGTACGTTTTGAGTAAACAGGTCTTTGCCAATGTGCTGCATGCCGAGCACTTCATCTACTACCAGGCCGCTATACAGTTCACCCCGCTCCAGTGCCAAAAGGCGCCTGCGTTTGAGCTGTAATTGCGAGGGCTCATTGAGGAATGCCATCAAATCCATCACCGGCATCAAGCGGCCGCGCACGTTGGCGATGCCCTTCACCCAGGTCTGCACACCGGGCACCTGAGTGTACTTTGGAACCGTCAGAATTTCAGACACTTCTTCCATGGGGGCCACATAGCGACGCCCATTCAGAGTGAAGCCAACACCACTCCAGGTGGACTTGAGCTGCTCCTGCTCCGGCAGGCCTGCGGCACTGCTGCGGCTGAGGGTTGCTAGCTCCGCTAACTTGAGATATGCGTTGGAAACCTCAGACATAATACTGTTTAACTTCCGCTCATGGCGCGTTTGATGGTATCGATAAGAACCGCTTCTTCCACTGGCTTGGTCAAGTAGTCCGTGGCACCCTGACGACGGCCCCACACCTTGTCAGTTTCTTGATCCTTGGTGGTCACAATAATAACGGGGATGTGCTTGGTATCATCGCCTTTGCTGAGTTGCCGAGTGGCCTGAAACCCGTTTAACCCGGGCATCACCACATCCATCAACACCAAATCAGGCCTCTCTTGACGCGCCACTGCAACGCCATCGGCGCCATTATCAGCAGTGATAATATCGAACCCGTATTTTTCTAGGGTTTCTTTAAATTTGTACGTTTCGGTTGGTGAGTCATCAACGATTAAAACGCGAGGCATAGCTCCTCCGTAGTCACATATGTATGGGGCAATGGGCGCCGCGGCACCCTAGCGAGAAACGTCAGGCAGCGGCAACGTGCTCGCGAATCGCTCCAAGTAATTCTTCTTTGCTGAATGGCTTGGTCAAATACTGATCAGAACCAACAATTCGACCCTTCGCTTTATCAAACAGCCCATCTTTACTAGACAACATGATCACAGGAGTGCCCTTGAAAGCGCTGTTATTCTTTATGAGCGCGCAGGTTTGATAGCCATCCAGTCTTGGCATCATAATATCGACGAAAATAATGTTCGGCTGTGAATCTGCAATTTTAGACAGTGCATCAAAACCATCTGTCGCTGTGATCACCATACAACCAGCCTTTTTTAAAAGTGTCTCAGCGGTACGACGAATGGTCTTACTGTCGTCGATCACCATCACCTTTAGATTTTCAAAATTGTCATCCATCGATTATGCCTTTGTAATTTACAGCGATAAGTCAGCAACCTACTAATAGTTATAATATCGTTATGGTGAGTACGCAAACCCAAACCACGATAAAATTTGCTGGAGTTCGAACGCTGCATGATTTTTATCACAGTTTTTATATTCAATCTATAACCTACTGTGGATTAAGTATTTTTTTATGCTTAATGAAAACCAGAGCACATATAACTAGAAACTCAGAACCAGAGTAATTTATATTCTGTTTGCAACAACATTAACCCACTACTGAGTTACACTGAGTTGACCATGGCCATTAAAGTCGGGGTAGTGATGGACCCCATTGAATCCATCGCCTACAAAAAGGATAGCACTCTTGCCATGTTGTGGGAGGCGGATTCCCGTGGCTGGGAGCTTTACTACCTGCTGCAATCAGACCTGTACGTGGACGCTGGGCGATCCATGGCAAAAATGACCCGGCTTCATCCGAAACGAGATCCAAACCACTGGTATGACTTTGGTGAGGAAACCCTCGCCCCCCTGGCTAACATGGACGTCATATTGATGCGCAAAGACCCACCCTTCAATATGAATTTCATCTATACCACCTATATCCTCGACCAGGCAGAGCGGGAAGGCGTGCTGGTGGTGAACAAACCCCAGAGCCTGCGGGATTGTAATGAGAAAATGTTTGCCACCCAATTCCCCCAATGCGGTACACCCACCTTGGTCAGTGCGGCCAAAAACAGACTGCGCGCCTTCGCCGAGGAGCACGGGGACGTGATTCTCAAGCCTCTGGATGGAATGGGCGGAGCCTCCATTTTTCGCACCGGAGCCAAAGACGGCAACCTCAGCGTTATTATTGAAACCTTAACTGAACACGGCAAAACACCGGCCATGGCCCAGCGCTATATTCCGGAGATCAGTAAGGGTGACAAGCGTATTTTAGTGGTAGACGGCGAACCGGTTTCCCATTGCCTGGCCAGAGTACCTGCCGTGGGCGAAGTCAGGGGCAACCTTGCGGCCGGCGGCTCCGGCATTGTTCAACCCCTGTCAGATCGGGACCGTTGGATTTGCGACCAAGTACGCGACACACTCATTCAGAAAGGGTTAATCTTCGTGGGATTAGATGTGATTGGGGACTACTTAACAGAGATTAACGTCACCAGCCCCACTTGTATTAGAGAAATTGACGCAGGCGCGAACCTGAATGTGGCAGGCCTGCTCATGGATGCGATTGAAAAGAAGATGCAGTAAAATCCCACTATGACCACGGCCACAGCAGATAGACCCCAAATATCGGCGAATGATCGCCTCACCTTCACCCTGTTCCTGGCACTAGCCCTTCATCTAGTGCTGCTACTGGGTGTGGGGATTGGCATACCCACCCCCAGCCTCGCCCCCACCTCCCTGGAGGTGATTCTGGCCCAACACAAATCAAACAAGAGCCCTAAAGAGGCCGACTTCCTGGCACAATCCAATCAGGTGGGCAGCGGAACAGAAGAAGAAAAGCTCAAACCCACCACCGATCAGGTGGCTCACTTCGATGATGCCGTGCCCAAAGAGGTCAAACCCCTTCCCCAGGAAGCCACCCAAACTCCTGTTAAACCGCGCCATAGCTCTCAACTCAGCACTCGGGGCCAGTCCCGGCAAAAGGCCGTGGTGACACCACCCACCAGCGAAATTGACCGTGAAGTTAAAATTTCCAAACAACAAATGCTGGCCAACCTGAACCGGCAGATCGAAATGGCCAGCTACGAGGCTGCCTTGGAAGAAAAACGCCGAGCTTACGCCAAGCGGCCGAAGAAACGGGTACTCACCTCCGCTAGCACCAAAGAAGCCAGAGATGCCGCCTACCTGGATGCCTGGAGGCTAAAAATTGAGCATGTAGGAAACCTCAACTACCCTGCTGAAGCCAAAAGACGAGAAATTCACGGCCAACTACGTCTTCTGGTGGCCATTAACTCCGATGGCAGCCTGCGGGAGATGAAAATTTTAAAGAGTTCGGGCCACAGAATTCTGGATCAAGCTGCCATGCAGATCGTTAATCTTGCCGCCCCATTTTCGGCATTTCCCCCGGAAATCAAACAAGATACAGACATTTTGGAAATTATTCGAACCTGGCGATTTGAAAAGGACAACTACCTATCCTCTTTCTGACCGAATGGTTATCAAATTATCACTTGAACAGCGCTGCTCAAGCCTCAATACTTAGAGTTATGACTGAATCGCCAGCAATCAATCTGAAGCATCATTTTTTGATCGCGATGCCATCCATGAGTGATCCCAATTTCGCTCATTCCATTACCTACATCTGCGAGCACAATGATGAAGGGGCCATGGGCATTGTTATCAATCGCCCCATGGAGCTATCCGTGGGCGACATACTCACCCACCTCAATATCGAGCAGTACGATAGCCTGTATGACGACATCCCGGTCATGTGCGGTGGGCCCGTGCAAATGGAACGGGGCTTCGTTTTGCATCGCAATAAGAATCACAACTGGGACTCAAGCTTAAGTATCGAAGACGACATCAACCTGACCAGTTCTCGCGACATCCTGGTGGCTATTGCTAATAATGAGGGGCCCAACCAATCGTTGATCGCACTGGGTTATGCTGGCTGGAGTTCCGGCCAGCTGGACGAGGAAATGGCGGCCAATGCCTGGCTCAGCGTGAAAGCAGACCCCAACATCATATTCGATACGCCCACGGAACAGCGCTGGCAAGCCGCAGCCAAGCTTCTGGGGGTGGACATGGCGTTGCTCTCGGACCAGATCGGCCACGCTTAACCCAGGTCTATGGCCGCATTTCCCCCATCACCCCAGGTTACCATCTTGGCCTTCGATTTTGGCACCCACAAAATCGGTATGGCTGTGGGGCAAAGCCTCACCCAGACCAGCACCCCCCTACCGGAACTTACTGCCCGGGATGGCAAACCCGACTGGCACAAGGTGGAAACCACCATTCAGCAATGGCAGCCGGACGCTTTTGTTGTGGGTGTGCCCATCCATATGGATGGTACGGAATTCGAGCTGACCCAGCGGGCAAAAAAATTTGGCAAACGACTACATGGCCGCTTCGGCAAACCCTGCTTCGAAATGGATGAGCGTTTGAGCTCCTTCGAAGCACGGGAGCGAGCCCGAGAATCCAAACAAAAACAGGCTTTGGTTGACAGCGTCGCTGCAAGCCTTATTCTGCAGTCCTGGTTCAACCACCAATGGCCACTGTTGCTGAAGGAAGCAAAACCATGAACATGCCAGAAGTGTCTCCCCTGCTGGAGAAAATGGCGGACGATATTCGCCTCAATGTGCTGAACAAAATAGAACAAGAACCCGCCATGGTAGGCATTCACACCGGCGGTGCCTGGCTTGCAAAAAAACTTCATGAGCTATTAAAACTCCAGCAACCTTTGGGATTAATGGATATCTCCTTTTATCGGGACGATTTTGCCGGCAAAGGGCTCAACCCCAAAGTAAAGCCTTCGGAGCTTCCTTTCAACGTAGATGACCAGCATATCATTCTGGTGGATGACGTGATCATGAGTGGCCGCACCATTAGAGCTGCGCTAAACGAACTGTTTGATTATGGCCGCCCAAGCTGTGTCTCTCTTATAGCGCTAGTGGATCTACCCAGAAGAGAATTACCTTTCCAGCCCGATGTGGTGGGTATAAGCATGGATTTAAAACCAAAACAAAGGATAAAATTAGGCGGCCCTGAGCCATTGTCTCTCACCATTATCGAACCCAAAGCATGAGACCACTGACACCGCCCCATCAACTGCAATTAAATCAACAAGGCCGACTCAAGCACTTTCTGACCACCGAAGGGCTGAGCACCGAATTACTCACCGAGATTCTCGATACTGCGGACTCCTTCGTCAGCGTTGGCAAACAGGCGGTAAAGAAAGTGCCACTACTGCGGGGCAAAACCGTGGTTAACCTTTTCTTCGAAGCCAGCACCCGCACCCGAACCACCTTTGAGCTGGCGGCAAAACGGCTATCGGCAGACGTACTCAACATCGACATCAGCACATCGGCGGCGTCCAAGGGTGAAAGCCTAATGGACATGCTCTGGAATTTGGAAGCCATGGACACAGATATGTTCGTGGTACGCCACGCCGACAGCGGCGCACCTCATTTTATCGCCGAGCATGTTACCCCCGAAGTGGCCGTCATCAATGCAGGGGACGGCCGTCATGCCCACCCCACCCAAGCCATGCTGGACATGTACACCATTCGCCGTCACAAAGGGGATTTCTCCCAGCTCAAAGTGGCCATAGTGGGTGATATTCTGCATTCAAGGGTGGCTCGGTCTCAAGTTCACGCCCTGCGTAATTTAAACGTGGGAGAAGTGAGGGTGATCGGGCCGAAGACATTATTGCCACCGGAATTTGAAGAACTGGGTGCAAAACTCCACTACAACCTCATCAATGGCCTCAACGATGTGGATGTGGTAATCATGTTGCGGCTGCAAAAAGAAAGAATGAAATCCGCCCTATTACCGAGCGAATCGGAATTCTACCGACTCTACGGGCTCACCCAGGAAAAACTGGCCTTCGCTAAACCCGACGCCATTGTGATGCATCCTGGCCCCATTAATCGGGGCGTCGAAATCGAATCGGAAGTGGCGGACAGCCCCCGCTCGGTAATCCTCAAACAGGTCAACTATGGAATCGCTGTGCGCATGGCCGTGTTATCCATGGCCATGAGTGGCCAAACCGAGCAACAGCAGCAACAGGAGAGCGAACAATAGTGGATTATTCTCGCCCCCAGTTTAATCAACGCATTGTTATCAAAAACGGTCGGGTTATCGATCCCAAACAAATATTGGACCAGGTGGCAGATGTGTACATCGCAGATGGCCTGCTGGCGGGCATCGGCGAACCTCCCGTTGGCTTTAAAGCCGACATGGAATTTGATGCCAGCGACATGCTGGTTTTACCCGGAGCGGTGGACTTATGCGCCAGGGTTCGGGAACCAGGGCAAAGCCAGAAAGGCAGCATTCACAGTGAAACCCACGCCGCAGCGGCGGGGGGCATTACCCACCTTTGCTGCCCACCGGACACCAAGCCCATCATCGACACCCGGGCAGTGGCGGCACTAATTCAAGAGCGAGCTTACCAATCTGGCTACGCCCACGTTTTGCCCATCGGCGCCCTGACCAAAGGGCTGGAAGGCGAGCAACTGGCGGAAATGCACGCGCTGAAAGAAGCGGGTTGCGTCGGGGTTTCCCAGTTGCGAAACCCCATCAAAGATTCCCTGGTTCTGTTACGTTGCCTGGAGTACGCAAGCACCTTCGATCTCACCGTGTTCTTCCAATGTGAAGACGCCACAATCAGCCCCAAAGGCGGAATACATTCAGGCCCCACCGCCACCCGCCTGGGCCTACCCGGCATTCCGGAAACCGCTGAAACCGTGGCCCTTAGTCGCGACCTGTTATTGGTGGAGCAGGCCGGAGTTCGAGCCCACTTCGGCCAAATATCCTGCGCCCGTAGCGTTGAACTGATTGCAAATGCTCAAGCAAGAATGCTACCGGTAAGCGCCAGTGTGGCAGCCCACCAACTGTTTCTCACCGACGATATGATCGACGGATTTAACAGCCAATTCCACGTGGTACCCCCTCTGCGTAGCGAAGCCGATCGCCATGCCTTAATCGACGGAGTAAAAAGCGGCGTGATCTCCATGCTGTGCTCAGATCACCAACCCCACGAAGCCGCCGCCAAAGCGCAACCCTTTAGCGCCACAGAGCCCGGGATCTCGGCCTTCGAAACCTTTCTGCCTCTTACCTATCAATTGGTGGTGGACGGAGTCCTGTCAGAATCCGATTGGGTGCAACGCATTGCCATGAACCCAGCACATTTAATTGGATTGGATGCGGGCCACTTAAGCCCAGGAAGCAACGCTAATTTATGCGTATTCGATCCCAATCAAGAATGGCACTTAACGGAAGATAATTTGATTTCTCAAGGTAAAAACACGCCATTTCTGGATTCGGTATTGCAAGGCAAGGTGGCCCTGACGTTAAAAGATGGAGCGGTGAGCTATCGGGCGACGGCTTAGGTAAGGGCTTAGGTAGGACACTGCTTAAGCCATTTATGAGCGCAAAACATCGTTAATGCAATGTTGACCAATCCCTTCTATTTCCAAAACCTTCCTTTGCGAGGCTGCCCCAGACACAATAGTGATGGCCTTCTCACTGACGCCTAACTGGTCAGACAACAGCTTCACAACGGCTTTGTTAGCCTTGCCCTTTTCCGGCGCTGCAGCCACTTTGACTTTCAGACTTTCCCCAAGCCACCCCACCACTTCTGAACGTGATGCACCGGGTACCACTTTAAGTTCCAGTCGACACTTCTTCACCAAAAAAGACTCTCCGACTACTATGACAGCCTACGCCAGCTTGGCGCTCTTGTGTGCATTGCATTGCTCATCATGAAACCGTATAACCGGATCTCTGGAAAAATCGCGGCCAATGGATTTTACCAGCCGCACTACGCAATAGTCTCGAGATGCGGTCTCGTACATTTTCGACCATTCATTGTACTCATCTGTTTCACAGACAAGAGGCGATCGCACCCTAATGGTTTTTATTCCCATTCGATAGGGCTTTGGTGTCAATCTGGCACGGTAGCAACGTTGCTTCCTGGACAACGTCATATAAAGCCAGTCCACGTTTATTTTTTTCATTAATTTAATGCTACTGGTTTTCTCGGGATCGAGATAGTTCTTGCCAATCACGCGAATGCCATTCGCAGTTTCGTAGATTCTGAAATCCGCACCCAACTTTGAGAATCGAGAAACGCTCTCTTCGAATCTATGAATTATTTTTTCCTTCTTTGTCATTCCATCAAGAGGCTTAAACCTATCAAAAAAACGCCGGGGGTAATCGTCCAGATCCAATATTGTGTACTCATTGGTGTTTAATATCCTTGCACCATAGCGGCACACAGTGACCACATTGGACTCATCCAAAAACTCAGAAACATATTCTTTAATTCCCACTTCATATTCGTCAAAGCTATCCCTTTGTGCAATACGCTTTTCTATCTGCTGAGCCTTGCGGATAGACTCCTCGCGAGCGTTTTCCGTTGAGATATTTGAACCTGTCAACAGGCGAATTTTTCTCTGCTGACCATCAATTTGAATAAGATAATCTTCATTCGACCAATATTTAAAATGTTTCACAGAAGCATCAATCCTTATTTCCAAAGCCAACCAATGGGCGCAAAATTACGTCAAAAACTCTCGCCTTCGGTTCTCTCAAAAGCCTCCATCTCCAAAGGCATTTTAAAATAGCTATAGGTCATAGCTTCAGCCAAGTATTGCCGCGTAAAAGCGGACAACCCCATCTTTTCAGCTTGCATCACGTGCACCAATTCATGGCGTAGTATGGCATCTTTGTAGGGGAAATAGGATTTAATAAAAACCCCATAACCATTGCTTCTACCACCCTCCAACCAAGCCCCAAAGCCCAGCTTATTGAACTCTGCCAGCAACACCTTATCTTCAGGCTTTGGAAACCGCCAACGCTGGTATACCCGAACTTTTTCAGGGTGTCGAACCCCCAACTCCATTGCATAGGCAACTTCGGTCTCCGTCAATTCTCTGCCCTTTGACAATGCCAAATCCTGGCTCGCATTCTGAAATATCATCGCACTGCGGAGTAGTTGATCCACCTTGCGCACTGTTGATGCCGTTGGCTCCACCGCGGAGCTAGCTTCCATCTCAGCTTTCGATTTAAACGAAACACAACCCGCCACCAACATCACAACAGGAATAATGGCCCACCAAACTATTTTCATTCCCCCTCCAAACAGGACAATCACACAACAATAGCACTAAGGCCACCAAGCTAGATCGCCATGGCTGATTGGTTCGCTCAAGGGCATATCAAGGAACACCAAGAAATGATAAGGGTGACCTACAACGACTCACCAGTGGAACAAAAGCAACCAAACACCAAGGTATTTAATACACTTAGCGGCTTGCCTTTGACCATAGACTCCAGCACCGGTTCAAGGTAACTGTTTTCCGCACTGCATATACCTTCCTGATGATAGGGACCCAGATAACGAATACTGCCATCCAAGTCAAACACCACCACAGCAGGAGTGGCTGGTACCCAAGCACTTATTTGCTTAAGCTGGGCATCAGTGAAAATAGTTGAAGAAAAATCCACAGTGGCCACTTGCATATCCTGTGGCGCTCGATTTGAAAAGCTTTGATGATACAGTTCTACAAAACGCTCGCAACCGCAATCGGGTTGCAAAAAACGGATAAACCATTGGCTATCATTGCGCAGCTTGGGAAAACCGGTCTGCAGAATTGCCCGCAGGCTGGCTTGATTTTGAGGCTCTGACAACAATGGCGGCTGAACCATTTCAGGGTCAAACCATTGTTTTGGTTTGACCAAAAAATACCAGTAAGAAAAACCCAGTACGATCAGCCAAAAAACGAAAAAAAGCACACTGCCAATACGATACAGCCGTTTTTGCAAATCATTAACTCACTCGAAAATCACTCAACTTCGATTGCAGATCCTGAACCAGACCCTGTGCGTGATTGGCAGAATTTGAACTATCTCGGGAAACATTGGAAATGTCCTGGGAAGTGGCACGAATGTCTCCCGCACTTCGAGATACATCACGTGTTACCGCGCTTTGCTCTTCCACCGCAGCAGCAATCTGCTGAACCATACCACTGACACGGTCCAAGCTGGAATTGATTTCCGTCAGTTTATTCAGCATTTCCACACTTTCTGTCTCTGTGCCCTTGATGCGCTTTTGACAATCCGACATAGCGTCCACGGCCTCATTACTACCGGACTGCAAGTTAACGATAAGATCATTAATCTCTTTTGTGGATTCATAGGTGCGGGATGCCAATGCACGCACCTCATCCGCCACGACGGCAAACCCGCGACCCTGCTCACCGGCTCGGGCTGCTTCTATGGCGGCATTCAATGCCAACAAATTGGTTTGCTCAGCTATGCCCTGAATCACGTCCACTACCGCACTGATGGCCTTACAGTTTTCTGCCAGAGCCTCAATCTTATCCCCCGCAGAAGACAGTGAACCGGATAATCCACTAACCGAATTCTGGGTCTGGCTCACCTGCTTTAAACAAGCTGCGTTATCTTCTACTGCATGGGAAGTATCCTGAGAGGTGGACTGAGCGCTATCAGAAATGGAAACTACCGACTGGGTTAACTCCTCCATTGCGGTAGCTATATGTTCACTCAAGTGGGATTTCTGCTCCGCCAACTGGGCTAACTTAGCATTAGCGTCGTTACTGTGATTAATAACGCCCACCAATTCTGAAAGTACTCTCTGGGTGTTTTGCATCACCTGTTCCAGACGCTCCATCATGGAATTAAAATTCCCCAGCACCTCGCTACCTTTAGCCTCACAACGCACAGCCAGATTGATTTCCCCCTGTCGAGACATAACCCGACCAGTGGCACCTATAATTTCCTGGCTCACCCGCGCTTCCTCTTTTGATAGCCGGGCCAGCCAAATCAAGGCAGCCGTTTCCACAACCACATAAAGCGCATGAACGAATACAATATCCCAACCCAATCGATCGTTATCGAATACATAAACTCCAGCACCCTGCTCTTGCAAGAAGTTAAACGAAACATGATGTACCGCGATAAGCCCTGCCCCTAAGATCAGTGGCCGCCAATCACGATAGGCAAACAGCAATGCCAACCCCACAAACACACCAAAATGCATCTCGATCATGCCATGGGCCTGATGGATATGCAGTGCTACAAACATCATCAACGCCACGGCATTGCCACATCGAGACAACAGACTACCGGGGGCCATTTGGCTCAATGCCACTCCACCACCCAAACTCAGGCCGCCAATAACAATGGCTTCCATCCAGGTGCTATACCAAGATGCCAGTGCCAAGCTGAGCACAAAGCACGCCACTAGCGTAACAAGCAAAAATCGGTCATTTGCTAATTGATGGTTTTCTTTCTCTGTAATCATGGCATTTCACCTACGTATTAACTTCCGTGTTTACCAACTATTTTTGAGGGAATCATCTCCCTGCAAAGTTAAACCTTTGGTTGCATCATCCAATGAATCTGCGGTGGTTTCCGAACCTAATTTAATCATCAACCTTAAATCGTTTGGAGAATCAGCGTGGCTAAGCGCATCCTCATAGGTAATCTCTCCCGCACTATAAAGATCGTACAGGGCCTGATCGAAGGTCTGCATACCCAAGTCACGGGATTTGGTCATCAGCGCTTTCAATAGATGCACTTCACCTTTACGAATATGGTCTGCCATTAACGGCGTGTTAAGCAGCACTTCAATAACAGCCCTTCGGCTTTTACCATCGGGGGTGGGAATCAATTGCTGTGCCACCATGGCCCGCAAGTTAAGGGACAAGTCCATCCACAGTTGATTGTGACGATCCGCTGGGAAGAAATGAATAATGCGATCCAGAGCCTGGTTAGCGTTATTGGCGTGCAAGGTGGCCAACACTAAGTGACCGGTTTCAGCAAAGGCCACTGCGTATTCCATGGTTTCTCGAGTACGGATCTCGCCTATCATGATCACATCCGGTGCCTGCCGTAACGTATTCTTCAACGCCACATCAAAGCTGTCGGTGTCTAATCCCACTTCACGCTGGGTCACAATACAACCCTTGTGCTGGTGAATGTATTCAATGGGATCTTCGATACTGATGATATGCCCTTTGGAATTATTGTTACGGTGGCCAATCATGGACGCCAGGGACGTGGACTTACCGGTACCAGTCGCACCCACAAAAATCACGATGCCCCTTTTTGCCATGGCCAGATCTTTCACCACAGAAGGCAGGTTCAACTCATCAATGGTAGGGATGCGCGTTTCAATTCGTCGCAACACCATCCCCACCAAATTACGTTGATAAAAAGCACTAACACGAAAGCGGCCTATGCCCCGGGCAGAAATAGCAAAGTTACATTCACGGGATTCGATAAACTCTTTGCGCTGGGATTCGTTCATCACCCCCAGTACCGTTTCACGGGTTTTTTCCGGGCTTAATGATGTTTTGGTCACGGGCACAATACGACCATTTACTTTCATTGATGGCGGCACACCCGCAGTAACAAAAAGATCCGAGCCACCTTTTTCTACCATCAATTTTAGAAGATCTTCAAAATCCATACTCAGCCTCTAACTTCTTGGTTATGTCGATCCACTTACTACTTGATCGCTTCGGGATTTTTTGCCTTCTCTCGGGCCAACTCAATACTGACGTGACCTTTTCTCACCAAATCACCCAGGCATTGATCCAGGGTCTGCATGCCCAATGACGCCCCCGTTTGTATGGCCGAATACATCTGTGCAATTTTGTCTTCTCGAATCAGGTTACGTATGGCAGGGGTTCCAATCATAATTTCATGGGCCGCCACCCGACCACCGCCGTTCTTCTTCAACAGGGTTTGAGAGATAACCGCTTGCAAAGATTCTGACAACATGGAACGTACCATGGCTTTTTCCGCCGCTGGGAACACGTCTACCACCCTGTCTATGGTTTTTGCCGCCGAGGTAGTATGCAAGGTTCCAAACACCAAGTGCCCTGTTTCTGCTGCAGTCAGTGCCAAACGAATGGTTTCCAAATCCCGCATCTCACCCACCAGGATGATGTCCGGGTCCTCACGCAACGCCGAACGCAGTGCCTCGGCAAATCCCAGAGTATCCCTGTGCACTTCCCGTTGGTTAAGCAAACATTTCTTTGACTCATGCACAAATTCAATGGGGTCCTCGATAGTGAGTATGTGCTCATATCGGGTTTCGTTAATGTAATCCAGCATGGCCGCCAGTGTGGTGGACTTACCCGAGCCCGTGGGCCCTGTCACCAGCACCAAGCCCCGCGGGAACTCACAAATATTCTTGAACACCTGGCCCTGCCCCAAATCTTCCATGGTCAGCACTTTGGAAGGGATGGTACGAAATACCGCGCCGGCACCGCGATTCTGGTTGAAGGCGTTGACACGAAAGCGGGCCACCCCGGGCACCTCAAACGAAAAGTCTGTCTCCAAAAACTCTTCGAAATCCTTACGTTGCTTGTCATTCATGATGTCATAGATCAAGCCATGTACCTGCTTGTGATCCATGGCGGGCAGATTGATCCGCCTCACATCGCCATCCACACGAATCATGGGCGGAAGCCCCGCTGACAGGTGTAAATCCGAAGCGCCGTTCTTGACGCCGAATGCAAGCAACTCGGTAATATCCATGGGCTACCTTCTGTGATCTGATTAGAAAATGAGGGTCTCAAATTAAGATTAGCAGACAATTGCCTGTACAATTTCCACTAACGAAAACCTAAATTATTTTTGTGATTAAATACCACACTTTGGCGTAAAATACCCCCCATGAATGATGGATCCGACCCGCTAACCCAGCGTTATAAGGAAATCTGCCAGCAGATTAATCAGTTGTCAGATAAATTTGGGCAGCCCCCTCCATGCCTGTTGGCCGTTAGCAAGAAACAAACCAGCGAGGCAATAAGACAACTCTACCAGTTGGGTCAGCGCCATTTTGGCGAAAGCTACTGGCAAGAAACCGAGCAAAAACTAAACGAACTTGGTGATTTGGATATCCAGTGGCATTTTATCGGCCCGTTGCAGTCCAACAAAACCCGTCCCATTGCTGAACATATGCATTGGGTACACAGTGTGGACAGGGAAAAGATCGCTCGCCGCCTAAGCCAGCAACGCCCCCATCAGCTGCCCCCGTTGAATGTGTGCCTGCAAGTCAATCTGGACGGTGAAACCAGCAAATCCGGGGTTTCCCCAAGCCAAGTTCTGCCCCTGGCAAAACAGGTGGCTGCAATGTCCCGTCTTAATTTAAGGGGCCTAATGTGTATTCCAAAGCGCCATACGGATTTTCAGCAACAACGACACTGCTTTATGCAGATGACCGACCTTAAAAGTCAACTGATCAGTGCAGGACTGCACATCGATACCCTGTCCATGGGGATGTCCAATGATATGGAGGCCGCCATAGCCGAAGGCAGCACCATATTGAGAATCGGAACGGCGTTATTTGGCGAACGGCAGAAAAATGTAACAAATCCGTAATACAATCGTTATTCTAAAAGTCAGTTTTTGGGAGTGCGCGGGAAATATCATGAATTTGAAGATCACCTTTATCGGAGCAGGAAACATGGCCAGCAGCCTGGCCGGCGGCATTATCGCCAAGGGAATTGACCCCATCAACGTCACCATGACTGACATTAACGAAGGTCAGCTCAAGGCCGCCCGCAGCGAACTCCAGGTGAACACTACCCGCGACAACGTTAGTGCCTGCCAAAAAGCAGACGTAGTGGTACTGGCGGTTAAACCCCAAGTTATGGAAACCGTGTTATCGCCACTCAAATCGGTATTGAGCCAGCGTAAGGCGCTCATCATCAGCATTGCAGCGGGAATTACCCTGGGGCAGCTGGAACACTGGCTAGGTGCGGATATGCCCATCGTGCGGTGCATGCCCAATACGCCCGCTCTGGTGGAAGCGGGAGCTACCGGACTTTACGCCAACACCAATGTAGACCCCGGTCAGCGCGAGCAGGCAAAAACCATTATGAACTCAGTGGGGTTGGCTATCTGGGTAGATAACGAAGATCAGATTGATGCAGTTACCGCCGTATCAGGTAGTGGCCCCGCCTATTTCTTTCTGGTGATGGAAGCCATGATAGAAGCAGGCAAAGAACTGGGCTTATCAGAGCCTGTTGCCAAACAGCTCACCCTTCAAACCGCCCTGGGCTCGGCACAGATGGCCATAACCAGTGACGAAGATGCAGCCGAGCTAAGGCGCCGGGTCACCTCTCCCGGCGGCACCACCGAAGCCGCCATCAATATAATGGAAAACAAACAACTTCGAGCTATCTTCATGGACGCTTTGCGAGGGGCCTACGATCGATCCAAAGAATTGGCGGGCTGACTTAGGCTATGATTCCTATTATTCTGACGCGAAAAACCTAATTTATAAAATATAAGGTACCGAATTTCATGAACGTGAGTGGCGCTTTTAATTTCATCATTGTCTATCTTTTTGACATCTACATCATGATTGTATTGACTCGGTTTCTGCTGCAATTGCTCAGGGCCGATTTCTATAACCCCGTTTCACAGTTCGTGGTCAAGGCCACTACCCCCGTATTAAAACCCTTGCGCAGAGTGATTCCAGGGATCGGAGGCTTGGATAATGCCTCTCTGGTGCTGTTGCTGATATTGGTGGTGGCCAAAATTACCGCATGGAGCTTTATCAATTTCCAAGTATTATTGCCCCTGGCACCCTTGGCCATGCTCACCCTGAAGTCCATCGCATTAACCCTGGTTAATTACTTTATGCTGGTGATCTTTGCTGGCGCCATATTGAGTTGGGTGGTACAGGGATACCATCCCATAACCGCCGTTTTATTTCAGCTATCGGACCCCATCGTAGCACCCATTCGACGCCTGATACCCTCTGCCGGAGGCATTGATTTCTCCCCCATGGTGGTTATGCTTGGCTTATATTTCCTCAAGATTCTATTTCAGCTGGACCGCGCAATATTGAGCGGTTATCCAGTGCCGGTTCCATAGATACGGAGCCCATATCACTCAGGATGAGTACTAACGTAATTGGGTAGACCCACAGATATGTACCCATACGCTCAATAAATTACCTGCTAAGCTGAGTATAATCAAAGCCTGACAGTTCAAGTAGTTAGGCTTTTATAAGACCCATTTTTAACGGTATAAACCGGGTAGTGTAATAGATGGAACCAGTGCGCCTATCCAACCAGATGAACGCTTACCTTCAGTGGCGGCAGGAAATCCATGACCTTCTGACCCGCTACCGCGGCTGGTTAATTGACCACAACGTTCAAAACACCGACCTGGAAACCAAGCTTCAACAAGCCCTGCAAACACTGGAAGACGATCGAATCACCATTGCCTTCGTGGGAGAGTTCTCCCGAGGCAAGACAGAATTGATCAACGCGCTGTTCTTCAATCAGTATGGAACCCGCCTACTGCCTTCCGGTGCCGGCCGCACCACCATGTGTCCCACTGAGTTGTATTTTGACCAGCAGTCACAAACCAGCCATATCAGGCTGCTTCCCATAGAAACCCGCATGATGGGCTCCAGCATCGCCAACTTTAGAAAAATTCCCGAAAAATGGGTTAATTTGGCTTTAGACGTTGAAGACCCTCAGAGCATGAAATCCACCTTCGCCGAGGTGGCTAAAATGAAAGCCGTTAACCACCAGGCCGCTTTCGCCATGGGGTTTCAAACCGATTTATTGGAACAGGATCCGGGCCAGCCAGATAAGGTGCTAATACCCGCCTGGCGCCACGCCATGATCAGCTTTGACCACCCCCTGCTAAGACAAGGCCTGACCATTATCGACACCCCAGGGCTCAACGCCCTGGGCTGCGAGCCGGAGCTCACCTTTCACTTATTACCTGAAGCCCAGTCGATCTTATTTCTGCTATCCGCTTCCAGCGGCGTTACCGCCACTGACTTAGATATCTGGAATCGCCACATTCGAGATCTGGCACTGCAAGAATCCACTGGGGTATACGCCATTTTGAATAAGATAGACACCATATGGGACGAGCTGGAGGACCAAGAGCATAACCGCCGCACTCTGGATAAAATCCGTGGACAATGCGCCCGCCATTTGGCCATAGCCCCCGACGAAATACTCTGTGTTTCCGCTAAAGAAGGTCTGTTGGCTCAAATTGACGGCAACATAGACAGGCTTGATGCCAGTTGCCTGCCAGAGTTGGAGGACCTGCTTTCCCACGATATGATGCGGCGCAAGGAGCATCTGATTCAGAAGAGCGTCATAAACCACATTCACGGCATGCTGCACAGCAGTAAAAAAGCCCTGTTGCGGCGCAAACAATCCGTCAAGCTTGAGATAAAAGCATTACGCTCCGACGAGTCCAGCCGCAAGAATCAGCTGCAGCAGCTATTGGAGCAAGCCCGCCAGGAGCAGAATTTTTACCACAAGAAATTAATACTGCTAAAGTCCAGCCGCAAAACCATTTTGCGGGAAGGTACCACCATGCTTGAACCCATCAATGGCGCCAAGCTGGAGCGCTACTTAAAGAATGCAGGCAAAGCCTTGTCAACCCGATGGACAATTGTAGGTATGAACAATGCTATTGATTCATTTTTTAACCACCTCAAGGCTGATATGACAGCGGCGGCAAAACACCAGGAAAAGCTCCAGCTGCTGGTGGCGGACATTTACGCCAGATACGAAGCCGAACAAAGCATGGCTCCGCTGGATTATCCCCGCTTTTCCCCCAGGGACTACATCACCAGGCTGGAGGACTTGCGCACTAAGGCGGGAAGCTTCCGCCGAAATTTGCGCAAATTACTCACGGAGCAAAAGGCCACTTCAAAGCGTTTTCTCGGCACTATTGTGCGCGAAGCATCGAGCATTTACAGACAATACGAAAAAGACGCACGAGATTGGTTAAATGATGTGCTTTTACCCCTGTTCCAAAATGCCCAGGAACAGAAACAGCTGCTGGACGACCATGTAATCAAGCTACGTAATCTGCAGCACGCAGAGGGTGACCTGGAACAACGCCTGGAACAGATGGAAACACTACTGCAGGAACTGGATGAGCAAATAAAAGATATGGAGGGCATGCTCCAGGGAATTCGCAAGCCTGCGCCCATCCAACGCAATCGCAACGCCATTCCCACCATAACGGCCCAGTTCTCACGCCGAGGAACCTCTGAACAATTCTAAGTTGTTTCTGGTAGACTTCGCTATCTTCCAAAGCGCCAAGGGAACGCCAGATTGCATACCCAGAACAACCATTCTCAAACTCAACAGACCCAGGAAGACAGTGTTGGTATTGTGGTACCGAGCCTTTTCCAATGCCCCACTCCCCTAACCCTGGAGTGTGGCAAGACTCTACCCGGGTTTGAATTGGTATACGAAACCTACGGCACACTCAATTCCAGCAGAAACAACGCAGTGCTGATCTGCCATGCTCTTAGTGGCCATCACCACGCAGCGGGCTTTCACCACAAAGACGACAAACGTCCAGGTTGGTGGGACGCCTGTATCGGTCCGGGCAAGGCCATTGATACCAATCGTTTTTTTGTGGTGAGCCTGAATAACCTGGGGGGCTGTCATGGTAGCACAGGGCCCAAATCCGTAAATCCGGATACGCAAAAGCCCTATGGCCCTGACTTTCCCATTGTAACTGTTAAAGATTGGGTAGTGAGCCAGCACCGATTAATGCAGCACTTGGGCATACCCAGATGGGCGGCAGTTGCCGGGGGTAGCTTAGGTGCCATGCAAGCCATGCAATGGTCTATCGATTTCCCTGATCTGGTCCGCTACGGCCTACTGATCGCCGCCGCGCCCAAGCTTTCGGCTCAAAATATCGCTTTCAATGAAGTGGCCCGCAAAGCCATTTTGTCGGATCCCGAATTCAGGCAGGGCCATTATTATGAAGACGACAGTTACCCCAAAACGGGCCTCAGTCTCGCGCGCATGCTCGGCCACATCACCTATTTGTCCGACGAAGGCATGGCGGAAAAATTTGGCCGGGAGCTGCGCAACAGCGGCTTAAATTTCGATTTCAATGTGGAATTTCAAGTGGAGAGCTACCTTAATTACCAAGGTGAAATGTTCTCAAAAAATTTCGATGCCAACACGTATCTGCTCATGACCCGAGCCCTGGATTACTTCGACCCTGCCCTTGCCTACGACCATGATCTCAGCAAAGCTTTAGCACATGCGCGGGCAAAATTTCTGGTTATTTCTTTCACCACCGATTGGCGTTTCTCGCCGCAACGGTCGGAGGAAATTGTAGAGGCACTGCTGGCAGCGAAAAAAAGCGTTTCCTACGCAGAAATAGATTGCCCACAAGGACACGACTCTTTCCTGCTCAAGATACCTCGCTATATAAAACTACTCAAAGCCTATATGGACTCTATTGAAGTGGATAACCTTGGCGAGGTAAGTGAATAATCATGCGACACGATTTGGCAACCATACAGCAATGGATTCAACCCCAAGCCAACGTTCTGGATTTGGGCTGTGGCGACGGCACACTGCTAGCCCACCTAAGAAACACCAAAAACGTATTCGGCTATGGTTTGGAGATCAATCAAGACCAAATTCTTGAGTGCGTAAAAAACAACGTTAACGTCATAGAACAGGATCTGGACCAAGGGCTGGATAATTTTGACAACAACAGCTTTGATGTTGTGATCATGACCCAAGCCCTACAAGCAGTGCATTTCCCCGATCGGGTTATCGATGACATGCTAAGGGTGGGGAAAGAATGCATCATCACCTTTCCTAATTTTGGCCACTGGCGTTGCCGCCTCTATCTTGCACTGAGAGGTCGCATGCCTGTATCTAAAACACTGCCCTACACTTGGTACAACACCCCCAACATACATCTATGCACCTTTAAGGATTTTGAAGCTCTGTGCTTTCGCAAACAACTTAAAATACTGAATAGAACAGTGGTGGACATGAACTACCGGGACGGATTTTTACAACGCATTTTTCCCAACCTGTTTGGAGAAACCGCCATCTACCGCGTATCGAGGTGAACCAACATGAGCAATCAAAACAAATTAGTTAACGGATTGGTATGGGCTTTTAGCCTGATCCTCACGGCCACCGCCGGCCTAGCCCAGGCAGAACAGTTGCGAGAAAACGATGAGTACATCGTCTACTACAGCGCACTGAACTCCATCATAATTCAACCTGATATCGCAAAAGCCTACGGGCTGCAACGCAGCCGGCAACGGGGCCTTTTGAATATCAGCGTGCAGAGAAAAATGCCCGATGGCAGCAACAAACCCGTGATGTCTCAATTGAAAGGTTATGCCAGCCATTTAAGTGGCAGCGAAATTCCCCTGGAATTTAATCTGGTTACAGAGGGCAAGGCCATCTACTATCTGGCCCAATTTCCTATTCGCAATGGCGATGAACTCAGATTTGATATAGTGGCCAAACCCACACCCGACGCCGACCCCATAAAGATCCGTTTTTCCCAGGATTTTTATACCGAATAAAATTATCGCAATAACTCATCACAAACCCCCAACAGTTACTTACAAAGACCTTGTCTAAACTATTAAAAAAAGAATTATCATAAACAAGATTCGGTCGAGACGAAAAATGCAGTATAAGTTGTTGATTTTATTGTTTGCTGGCTTAATTTCATTGAGTGGGTGTGGACTAGAAACAGAGGAAGATGAGGACAAACAAGGCTTAGACATAAGTGCCCTTGAACAACATTCCTTGCTACCACTCACAGACGGCAGCGCCCTAGTCTACTCCGATTCATTGCTGAACCAAGTGGTGGCCAATGTGGAGCGGGTCAACCAAGACTCGGCAGATACCGGCCCACTGCATCAAGTGGAATTTACCAATCAAAATCTGAACCTGGGTTTACTGATCCGAACGTCAACAAGCAAAGTGGAATGGCTCGGCATCAATGGACCTATCAACGTATCCCAGGGCGTGAGCAATTTTACCCTGGAAAGTCTACGTTTTGATAATCCCATCGTGATTATTGGCAACGGAAATCACACCGGTACCACCACAGCCAGCATTGTTACGGACAACGATCAGGCGAACGCATCCACGCCAACGGTCAGCTATAGAATTAATAACAGCAATAGCGAATACGATAACGCTGGCGCCCTGTACGGCCCACTGCCAACCCTTAGGGTGAACATCGTTTCTGACATCGAAATCAAGATCGGCATCCAAACAGTGCTCACCCTCAGCAACCTCACTACCCAACTCAGTTTTGCCACTGGAATAGGTATAGTTCAATTCCAGAGTGACTTTCAGGGTGGCGTGTTAAATAGCGATCTCACGAACCTACGGGATCTGCCACAAACCATTTGGTACCAATACAATGATGGAAACCCCATTCTAGCCAATGGCTCGAGCGCCACCGTAATGATTGACAATAGCCCCGTACTGGGGAGCCGATTTGATATCTACAATCAAGATGAGCTGGATCAATTGGATTGGCTGACCGTTTCATTAGACCCAGCCAGCGACAGCTACCAGGCAACCGTTACCTATTCTGAGAACCTGCCAAACCAACTCACTAGTGTGCAGGTTATTTTTCAAGACAGGGAAAACCCAGAACGACTTTTGTCTGGCAACATAACCCTTTTAAATTAAAGACCACTTTATTAACTCAATACTCTCACTAACTAAAATATAAGAAGCGAAAGCCATCGTCATGAAGACAGCCCCCTCAATCAAGACCATTACTTATCTTACCGCCCTCACCGTTATAACCGCCTGTGGTGGCGGCGGTGGTGGTGGAGGAGCACAAACGTCTGCTCCCACACCGGATAGCAGCGTGACACCCAGCTGCTCACCTTTGCAAGCCAGCGCCTTCAATCAACAATTTAACACTTACCTGCCCATCAACACAGAAGCTGAATATCAATACTCCCATGTTATCGCAGATGACGTGGACAGCAGCTTCAGCTACGACAGTGCAGAGTCAGAAGATCGTGGCGTTCCAGTCTACAACAATACCTACACCAGCAACGGAGAAAACATTGTTGGGCTGTTATTAACGTCGGCCCCCAGCGCCATCACACTGCATGGATTGAACGGGCCTATTACTTTCGAATACAACGGTGGCAATGTTCTGGTGGAAGAACTTCGTTTTGCGGATTCCATTCCACTCTATGATGGCCGAGGCACCATTACCGGCGATACAACCGCAACTTCCGTGGTTCGCTATGGGGGCGCCGTACTACCCCTGCCGGACTTTATTATCCGCTACACCATTGTCAGTGGTGACAGCAATGTATTGGTGAACGGTAACCCTTTGCCCAGCAAAGAAGTCAACCTGAATGTGAATGTCACCATACCTTCCACACTCTTTACACCTGAAATTAATTTCGATCTGGACGCCAACCTAAGTCTCAGCCCAGGGGTGGGTATCGTGGCCAATGAAATCCTGGTTAGCACCTCCCTGGATACCATTATGCAAGGAGTTTTGACATCCACCACCAATCTGCCAAATACAATCTGGTATGAAGCCAACTCAGGTAACCCCATCCTAAGCACCGGATCAGAAGCCACTTTCAGCACCAGTGCCGGCACCATGAGCATGAACAATTACGCCATTGCCAACCTGGACCAACTCAACGCGTTAAGCTGGCTTCAAATCAACAGCGACGAAGCAAGCTGCACCTACAATGTTGATGTGATAGCAAATGGCTTACCTACAAGCCTCACCAGCGTCGAAGTTATATTTGAAGATCAAAACGGAGACTACATTTCCGGAAATGTGACTTTAAAACCGTAAGGTCCTCACCACTATGGAATCCCACAACTGGGCGGAATCCCATAACCGGGCGCTACAGAGGACACCTCAACCAAAGCGCCCGGTTATGTAGTCTTCAGTTAGTTTTTCCGTTGGTTTGGTGAACATATCCGTGGTGGGCGCGTGCTCGATTAACTTGCCTAAATGAAAGTAGGCGCAGTAATCAGATATACGCGCAGCCTGTTGAAGGTTATGAGTAACAATCACCAAAGAATAACGACGTTTAAGATCCGTCATTAAATTCTCAATCGTTGCCGTGGACACAGGGTCCAGGGCAGATGTGGGCTCATCCAATAAAAGAATATCTGGCTTTACTGCAATCGCCCTGGCTATGCATAGACGCTGCTGCTGTCCACCAGACAAACTGGTACCAGGGGTATGTAATTTGTCTTTAACTTCATCCCATAGCCCAGCTTCTGTTAAAGTCGCTTCAACCAAAGCATCACAGTCCCTTCCCTTTTTCACCAAGCGATGCTTCAAAGGCGCGTAGGCAATATTGTCGTATATGGATTTAGGAAAGGGATTCGGTTGCTGAAAAACCATGCCCACTGTTTTTCTTACGGACACTTCATCAACATCAGGATCATAGACGTTCTTTCCCTTCACGCTGACCACCCCTTCTATGCGTACCTGATCGAACAAATCATTCATTCGGTTGATACAGCGCAAAAAAGTTGATTTGCCGCAACCAGAAGGACCAATCAACGCAGAAATATTATGCTGATGCACCCGGATGTTAATGTCATGGAGCGCCTGATTGTTGCCATACCACAGGTTGAGGTTTTCAACTTCCACATCAATCGCACCATCACCATTTGATTTCATACTTCTTCCTCAAATAAATCGCCAGGGAATTCAACACAACCAGAGTTCCTAGTATCACAAGAATACCCGCTGCGGTTTTTTCAACATAAGCCCTTTCGGGCATGCCTGCCCAAGTGAAGATTTGTGCGGGCAAAACTGTGGCAGAATCCACCACAGAAGTGGGGGCCTCCGGTATAAAAGCGATCATACCAATTATTATCAGAGGCGCCGTTTCTCCCATGGCCTGGGCCAAACCAATGATGGATCCCGTTAGAATACCGGGCATGGCTATGGGCAAAACGTGTCCGGTCACCACCTGAAGCTTGGTTAAGCCCAGACCATACCCCGCATGACGAATAGAATCAGGCACACTACGAAGTGCTGCCCGGGCGCTCACTATGATGATGGGCAACGTCATCAAGGCCAGAGTTATCCCTCCCACCAAGGGGGAACTGCGGGGAAGACCGAACAAATTGATAAACACGGACAACCCCAGCAAGCCAAATAAAATAGAGGGTATGGCTGCAAGGTTATTAATGTTAACTTCAATAAAGCGGTTAAGGGCTGAATCTTTTGCAAACTCTTCCAAATAAATCGCCGTCATGGTTCCCAACGGAAAAGCTAACAACATAGTTACGAACAAAGTAACGATTGACCCTATTATGGCTGCATAGATGCCCGCATATTCTGGTAATTTCGAATCACCCGTGGTGAAAAAGAGCCGATTAAATCGTAATTCCACATTGCCTTCACTCCTCATGGCTTCCAACATCGACACTTGGCTTTGTTTTAGGCCGTGGTGATGACCCTTCATCCATTGATCAACGCTATCATCAGCCAATACCCAGGTGGGAATTTTTTGGCCCTTCAGTTCGGGGTTCTGTTCCACAACTTGAGGAATCATCCGCAACCAGGCGCGACTAACAACGCCCCTTAAATTGCGGTCCACAGCCCGGCTGGTAAAACGCAAAGAACGCTCACTGTAATCCACCTCCACCTTAATATAGGTTTGTTTAAACGCAGGCATGGCGGTAGAAACAATATCAATTAAGAAGATGGCCAAGAAACCCAAGGAAATGAATAAAGACAATAGCATTGCCCACTGAAAGCCTTTGCCACGTAGGCGGCGCCAACGCATTTGAGGATTGTAAAACGGGTTAGTCTTCATAGGTTGTTTATCTTGTACTTCAATTTAAATCGCCGAATCAGCTTGAGTGATCCAAAATTCAATAACAATGTCACCACAAACAGCACCAGGCCTAACGCAAAAGCGGACAACGTTTCCGGTGAATTAAATGCGTGGTCCCCCACCAGGGAATCCACGATGGTTACCGTTACGGTAGTCATGTCTTCTAACGGGTTCCAGGTTAGGTTGGGCCTCATACCCGCCGCCATAACCACAATCATGGTTTCCCCGATAGCTTTCGAAAAGCCCAACAATCCCGCTGAAATGATCCCCGGCAGGGCTGCCGGTACCACTGTATCGAGAATGGCTTCAGACTTAGTCATACCTAACGCAAGAGCGGCCCGCCTTTGACTATCGGGCACCGCACGAAGAACATCATCACTCAAGGAAACGATAACCGGAGTTATCATAATACCCATGACCAAACCACTGGCCAAAGCACTGTTGTAGGCAGCCTCTACCCCTACAAACTCGCCTAACTGCACGATAAATGGGGCTACGGTGAGGGCAGCAAAAAACCCGTACACAACCGTGGGTATACCAGCCAATATTTCTATTACGGGTTTCAAGTACTTTCGAACGCTTGAAGAAGCGTATTCACTGAGATATATGGCATTAGCCAATCCCACAGGAATTGCCACCAATAGAGCAATTACCGTGATCATTAGGGTACCGGCGAATATAGGTAAAGCGCCAAATAAGCCCTCTTCCGTACCTGGTGTCCACTCTGAGCCGGTTAGGAAATACCAAAAACTTTTGAGCTGAAAGAACTCAATAGCTTGAAATAATATGGAGAAAAGAATACCGAGCGTGGTGATTATGGATAGGGTTGAAGCAATAACTAAAAGCCCAACTACCAGCTTTTCCCCCCAATTTTTGTGCATAACGAATTCCGAATAAATACTGCGGAAAAAAACCGGCTCCCACGAGGAGAGCCGTGGGAGCCGGGTAGGTAGGTATAAACGTTACTTATTCCAGTTTGGAATCCAGCTACGATCGTACTCTGTAACAGTTACCTCAGCGGCATCTGACAGCGTGATGTTCGCTGCGAAATAAGCTTCAGTATCTGCGTCGTGTAGCAGAGGAGCACCATTTTGGGTTTCAATTGCCAAAGCACCAGAATTGGTGATCGCAGTACCGCTCAATGCCACATCACTAATTCGGAAAGCAGCAATACTTGGATCACCGCTCTCAACGCTGATCAACACATTATCGAAATCGTAGCCAGTACCTTCACGTAAACGAACCGCGCGACCAACTGATTTCAAAATGGCATTTTCCATAGTGACTAGCGCCTGAGGAGTACCGGCTGAAGCCTGGTCGAAGCTATCGGCTTCGATCACGCGAGAACCTTCCTCATCATCAACAATGTTTTGCTCAGCATAAACATTGCTAATGGTGCCGATATAACCCTGGTCAGTATCGATAGAGTCGTCACCTGCGTTATAAACATACAAACCAGACACATTTACCGTTCCACCCCAAAGCTCGATACCGTCATCTGCAGAGCCGATGATAGCAACGTTTTCAATGGTGGTACCAAAACCAACGGCGGCTAAAGACAAACCGTTGAGCTCTTTGTCTTTCTCAACTTCATAACCAGAGTACTTGATCACAACGTATTTCAATACACCGCTGTTATCAGCGTCGTCTGCTACGCCATCGATAGGTCCATACTTTTGAGTACCTGCTTCATAGGTACGCTCACCCTTGTTTGCAGTAGCCGAACCCAAAATGGTCAAACCACCCCACTGACCCTGCTCATCACCGGTATTCTGTCCCGCCACATCCTGCGCAGAGGTAAATACGATGGGAGATTCTGCGGTTCCTTCAGCCATAATCATGGCACCACGATTTACGGCTAAGTAAGAAGACCCAGTCAAACCTGCGATGGTTGTACCAGGCTCAATGGTTAAAGTTACTCCGTCAACCACATTCACTTCACCATCGATAAAGTACAGAGTGCTTGCTGATAGTGTTAGATCTGCGGTGATGTCACCTTTCAAGGTTTCAGTTTCACCTGAGAAGATCTCGGTGTTAGCCCAGTCAAACTCCAAGTCGCCTGCACCGGTTACTGTGTTGTCAGAAGCCACTTCTGCGGTGAACACACCATCGGCTCCCACAACTTCTTCATCAACCATATCACCAGACACACCCACAACGTCGTGTACATCCAATCCACTGAAGTAAGTTTGAGTAGCCGTGTCATAGTACAGACCCAAACCAGACACCACTTCACCAGCAGCGTTGATATCCGTAGCAGGTACATCCACCGCATCGTTCTTTATTGCCAAGCCAGCGCCCGCAGTAGAGATATTTGCGCCGTCCAAGGTGTGCTGATCAGAAATACGAATGGCCGCCACGGCTTCTGCATAACCTTCATCTTCAGGCAGGGCAGAGCTTGACTGGACATTAACCATGACGTTTTCGAACACGTAACCAGTACCTTCGCGAAGACGAACAGCCCGACCAATTGTGTTCAAAGTTGCGTTCTTTAACACAGGAATGGCAACTGGATCACCGGATTCCGCTTCGTCAAAGCTGTCAGCTTCGATACCGCGAGAATCGGTTTCATCATCAACGATAACTTGCTGAACACGGGCTCCATCGATGGTACCAGTATAACCTTGATCAGTGTCGATTGAATCATCGCCGGCGTTGTAAACATACAAGTTAGTCACGTTGACGGTTCCACCCCAAAACTCGATACCATCATCAGCTGAACCGATAATGGCAACGTTCTCGATGGTGGTGCCGGAACCAACAGAGGCCAATGACAATCCGTTCAGTTCTTTATCTTTTTCAACTTCGTAACCAGAATACTTAATAACAACATACTGCAATACACCGCTGTTGTCGTCTTCGATAACCACACCGTCTTTAGGCCCATAGAGTTGTGTGCCCGCTTCATAGGTGCGCTCACCCTTGTTATTGGTAGACTGACCCAAGATAGTCAACCCGCCCCACTGGCCCTGGTCGTTTTGACCGGCCTGGCCTGCAATATCTTCAGCGGATGTGAAAATAATTGGCGCTTCTTCGGTGCCTTCCGCCATGATCATCGCACCGCGATTTATGGCCAGGTAAGATTGACCTGTCGATCCATAAAGCGTTGTACCTGCAGGAATGGTTAATGTAGTGCCTTCGAGGAAGTTCACTTCACCGGTGATTTTATAGGTTTCACCGGCTTCCAAAGTCACGTCTTCTTCAAAGTCACCTTTCAACTCTTTGTTGTCGGAAACATACTGCGCAGTACCTTCATCGGCACTTCTTGGAGGAGTAGGTGTAGGAGATGCTGCACCCCCACCGCCGCCTCCACCGCCACAGCCTGCCATAGTCGCTGCAGCAACCAACAATGCAGCAGAAGAATAAATTTTTAACGAATCAAGTTTCATAGTCTAGTAACCCCTAGTTTTCCATTTTGCTAGGCTGCGAACTTTATATAGAATTTATTTCAGTGTTGTTACGGTAAATAAATATTTTTGTAACAGGCGAGGAGCGGTATAAAACCCTTTTGTGAAATTTAATTTAATTAGTTTTTAAGAATGGAATAAAAAAACTCCGCAATGATAGTGACATCATTGCGGAGTTCTAAATGTAGACATTTTTGCTTTAATTTATTTCTTCGCGATTTCCAACTGACCGGATACCACTTTTGTTCGGTTGGCTAAGTTTTGCTTAGACTGCACCAAGGCATGGTCTGTCAACGGTATTAAACCCATATCAGTGAGCAAGCCATCAGGGCCGACAATTTCTTCATCGAGGAAAAGCTCCATAAACTCCATCATTCCAGGCACTTTATCTATATGGCTATTTTTTGAATAAAAGAAAAGCGAACGAGATATGGGATAGTCTTTATTGGAGATATTTTCCATGGTGGGCTCAACACCATCAACGGAGAATGCACTAATGGAATCGGTATTTTCAACGAGGAAACTGTATCCGAAGATGCCCACGGCCTCTTTATCTTTACTTAATTTTTTAACGATCAAATTATCATTTTCGCCACTGGGTATATACACACCATCAGTGCGGATTATTCTATAGCCTTTGTTCCCTGAATCACGATAGACCTTCATATCCTGAGTTTGATACTCCAGGACAATTTCTTCGAATGCGTCACGGGTGCCAGAACTTATGGGTGGCCCATAAATCGTAATTTTACGCTTGGGAAGCTCCGGGTTAATCTGATTCCAGTGTGTATAGGGATTATCAATCAATTTATTACCGGATGCGTTCGGCACCAATTTTGCCACAGCAAGCAGAAGCTCTTTCTTTGTGACTGCCATTGGCTTATTACCATTGAACTGAGCAATTACGATACCGTCATAGCCGAAAATCACTTCAGTTATATCCGATACACCATTACGCAAACATAGATTCAATTCTTTTATTTTTATACGGCGGCTGGCGTTGACAATATCAGGGGTATCCATTTCGTTGCCTGAACAAAACAGCTTCATTCCGCCACCTGTACCGGTGGATTCCACCACAGGTGTGTGATAGCGTGAAACGCTGCCGAACTCTTCCGCCACGAAGCTTGAAAACGGATATACGGTGGAGCTACCGACAATTTTTAACTCGTCACGCGCCAATACGGAAAAGCAGGTACTTAGACCAACCAAAAAAACAATTACATTTCTCATAAATGCTCCTTAATCAGATAATCAGATGAGAACTGGCCAACGGATCCCAAATTAAACCCAATGGTATCGCCAGATTTTTTCTCTAATACCAACGTATTTGTGTCAGGTTTGTATGTCATTTTTGTTACAGCATTGAATTGTGGCTTCACGCCCGCCAAAGCCGCAAACCTGTGAGGTTCGAATAGACCACTGTAGCGTTTGTTTTTTACTTTCAGGCATTCCATACCATAGACTGTGTTTACAGGCTGTATACCGTTATCACAAACCCCACCATCGAATTCCCCTGATTGAAATAAAGAGTCAAATTTAATCCGTCTTAATTGGAACTTAGCCTTTAGAGTGCTCGTATTTGCAACCTGGACGAAATTCACTGAATGGTCATCACTATTAGCGACCAACAGCTGCCCCTTGCTAAAATTACCCGAATCTTCTGCTATAAACACATATAAATAACCTGCTTTTTCACCGCTAAGCATCCATACCGTTTTATTGTCGGGCATGACTAATAGGTTTTCTGCAGCTACTCGCCCCATGGCATAGTTTTTAATCAACTTATTTTCGCCATTCATGTTGAGCACCACTAATTCAATTGGCCAACCATACTCATAGGGGTTTACCTTTTTGCTGTCGCCCTTGTAATACGGTTTAAACTTATCAACAAATGATTTGGGATCTGCAGCATCAACCAACGCAGACTCGCTGTAGATTAAAGATCCCCATTCGGTGGGCAGCCCACCAACGGGAGCGCTAATACCATTGATTCCACTGGCATCCACTGGTTGGGTCTTTATTTCTTTCCCACTGTCCTGATCAAGCTTTGTTAAATAAACGGCCCCAACGGGTTGATTGAACACCGATACTGAAAATGAAGCCTTATCATAAGCCACTTCCGTACTGGAACTAGCTTGATTGTGAATTTCGGCCCGTTGATTCCGAATTAATGGATCATTATCCACATCCACCATCAAACCAAAGATATGTTTGCCTATAATACGATGGTCATTGGCGACGCTTGAATTAGAAGTGATTAAAGAAATCACAAGTAAGGAGAATGAAAGTGTTTTTGCTAAATTATTCATAATTAGTACTTCGCAGAAAAGCCGAGCTTGAATGATCGGCCTACTTTTTCTTTGTAAACCACATTGTCCTCGTATTTCCAAATTTTTTCGCTGTCTAATAGATTCTCAGCACTAAAGGAAATCGAATATCCGATTCGCTTGCGTTGTTCATCATAAGTATCGTTCAACCGCCACTTGACAACTAAATCCAGCTTTTCAAAAGGCTGCTCATAGATATCTGTGTTCCCTGACAAACCAAGGGTACTGATCCGTTCACCAAACTCGTTATAGGCCAACACAATGCTTCGTCCAGTATTTAGATTGTCATAGCCGAGCTGAAGATTGATGACATAAGGAGACTGACCCTGCATTGGTCTCTGTTCCGAGGTCAAGTCTTGAACAAAAGGATCATTGAGAAACTGGGGATTATCCTTGTCGAGGGTGATAGTGGACTCTATATCGGTGTAGTTACCTTCAAGGTAAAAATTTTCGAACCAATCTGACACAAAGTCGAGATTCTTTCTAAATCCAAATTCAAACCCCTCAGAGGTAGCGTCTTTAGCATTGCGGTAAGTTATTTCAATATCAACATCAGCCTGAGAGCGCACAGTTTCTATTGGATTTATAAACTCTTTGCTAAAGAAGCCAAAAGTAAGATATTCATTGTGGCTTAGATACCACTCTAATTTTAAGTCGAAATTATTGATAGTGGTGTATTTTAAGCTGGGAAATCCGAATACGATGTAGCCTGTGAGCGGATCTTTATAACGATTAGGGCTAAACTCACGAAAATCTGGTCGAGTGATCGTTTCCGAGTAACCACCTCGGATCTGTATCTCTTCAGACAAGCGGTATGTGGCACCGATACTTGGTAGCGTATCACTGGTGTCTAACTCGTAAACTCGTTGATCTTCACCCACTCGGAGCGATTGAGTAGAATCTTCCACACGGACTCCAAAGGACAGATCCAGAGCCTCCATCGGTGATATCAGCTGGCTGATATAATAGGCCGTTACATTCTGTTCGGCTGTGTAGAAGTCATCGGCTTTGTATGAGTCCAGAATATCTGCAATCCCATTATCCACATTAGCGGTAGTGAGAGCATCATCTATACTACTTAGGTCAAGCGTATTCTGATATTCCACTTTAAAACGACGATTATCCAAATTGCGTTCTTTGTCGTAATTGAATACGCCGATCTTAGTATGGTTAGGTTGACCGTTAAAGACAAAAGGCAGAGTCAGATCCAATCGTTGATTCTCTACGTTATCTTCAAGATCGGAGTACAAATAAAACAATTTCTTAGCATCTAGAACCAAACCAACTGGCTCTTCTTTGTATTCGTACTCGAATGTACCGGGCTCTAAGCGTCTTGCCTCGGCGGTTTCAACCCCCCAATCAAGTTTAAGCTCATCAAAAAAGGCAATTCCAGAATCTTTAAAAAAATGACTAGTTCCATTTAGCTGATGTGCGAATAATTCTTCTTCCACATAACTAAGATAGGTGCGCTCACTATAATTCCCCTCAGCGATCTCTAATCGCTGTCCAAATTGGGTCTTATCGGTGTTTTCATTCAACCATAGAAACGTATATTTAAGCGAGTGCAGCTTGGTATCATCCAGTCCCAAGCTCACCAAAGCGCCTACCTTTTCATTCAAAGTCGTAATGCTGGCATCCGTATCATCAATATGATCAATAGAAGAAGTGGCTGGACGGAGTTCATACCTGTCAGTCCCAACATCCATTTTCTTTTCATCCGTTTTATAATAAAGGGTTCCAGCAAAGCCGTATTTCAAACCATTACTTGTCTTGAAACTCTGACCAGAAGAAAACGAAAGGTCATAACCTGGTTTAATTTTTTGCTCCTCAGTACCATATTTTCGGTAGTCCATCATGGCATAATTTAAAGCTTGCTTTTGCTGAGGTGTTAAACCGGGAGAAATTACCGTGTTATTGAAAATGACCTGCTCAGTTAAAGGGCTAAAATTTTCACTAGCATCTAATATTATGCTCGGCAAGGGTTTACTGTTATCAATCCCAACCAGAGCATCATCCCCAGTTGAATCTCGATATTTAAACCCAATACTGCCTTGTATGTAGTTATCCTCTTTCGGTATATCTTTTGAATAAAGAAGTACCGAACCACCTGCAAACGTACCAGGCAATGGACTACTCCAGGTTTTTTGGATTTGCATATCCTGAATTACACCAGTGGGGAATATATCCAGCGGCACTACCCGCTTGGTGGGCTCTGGTGATGGTATATGCATGTCATTCATTAGAACGGTAACGTAGCGTTCACCAAGCCCCCTTATGTAGACATATTTGTCATCGACTAAGGTTACTCCGGTTACCCGTTTCAGCGCCTCAGCCACATCCGAATCGCCAGATTTAGAGAATTGCTCACTGGACAACGCATCACCGATAAATTCACCATCACGCATGGCGCTTATGGCGGAAGCCAAGCCACCTTCCACAAAAGGTGCCAGCACCACGTATTCCTCCAAAACAAAATCCGCCTGAGTTAGTGCTACGTCAACATTGGCGACTTTACCAACCGCCACTGGCAACTCTTTTTTAACAGACAAAACATATTTTGGGTGAACGATAGATACATCGTACTGACCTGCAGGCAGCTCAATTGTGGCCACTCCAGCCTCGTCAGAAACCGCTTCTACCGCATAGCCTCTGAAATAGACCTTTGCGTCACTAATGGGCTGCTTATCGGACGCGCTGACAATTTGAAACTTCAGGGTGCCCCGCGGCCCCTCATCCAGTTTTTTCACGGACTGTTGAGCGAACTCTTGACTCATCTGCGATAACGGCAAGTCCAAATCTGCTTCTACACCAGCTCGAGTAAGTCGCAAAAAAACCTGGCTAACAATGTCTTCCACCAACTCAACCGAGGTAACCGCGAAAGGTTCCCCGTTATCATAATAAGTTATCTCGTGGCTACCGGCCTGAAGATCGAATTCAGCTTTACCATAGTCGTCAGTTAGCTGCTCTTTACCATCCACCACCACCGATATATTGGGTTGGACTAGCCCACTTTTAAAAACATATACCAGCAAATTATTCTTTGCATATATATTGCCAGAGGCTGCCAGCAATAGAGCTAACAAACTGAGCTTATAAACACTGAACCGGCTCATTCCGACACCTCTCAATAATTCCGAAAATACTGGACGCACGAGCAAACATTTCCCCATCGGTAATTTGCTTTAAATATTGGGTTGCATTTTCGTAATCCTGGTTACGAAAATGGGCATAGCCCACCGCATACAAAATATCGTCTTGTTCAAGCAACCCATACCGCTTCAAAGCATCGGTTTTAGCTGCCAGGGACTCGTAGTCTTCAAGATAAATATCTATACTCAAACGTTGCTGAAATTTGGATTTCTGATCTGCAATTCGACGATTAAGTTGTAATGATCGAACCGGTTGCTTGGCTTTTAGAAAGAGAGCCGCAGCTTTGTGGGCAAATTTTGGATAAACGATGGAAGCCTGATCAAATACGGTAGCAGCGGCAAGATAATACTCCTGATCCACGTACACTTGCCCCAGCAATTCAATCAATTGCTCGCTGTGGGGATGCCTTAACACAGCCTCCTCCAGTAACTGAGCTGCTTTTTCGGGTTCGCCTTTTGCTCTCAATGAGTAGGAAACCGCAAGAAATTCTTTCTCTGTGTAATCTTCGCGCTTTAGGTACTGGTCAGCATATTCCAATGCTTTCTCGTAAAACCCCAGCTCTACCAGGTAATAAAACTTCTGTAGATAAAATCGCGTGTATTCGGGAAATTTACTAATCCCCTGATCCAACACATTCCAGGCAGAACGGTGATCGTCCAAATTCTTGTGGGCCTCAGCCTTCATCACAAACATCTGCGGCTCGTTTTGGGCTGCTTCTCCGGCCTTTTCCAATGTTTTTATAACAGACTCAAACTGTTGCAATTGGAAATGGTTTTTCGCCATATAGAGCAAAATCCCAAGATTGTCCTGCCCCATGGTAATAGCATTTTCTATATAGATGTTGGATACGTCAGGATAACCACGATGGTGACTGAGCACCCCCAGAAGAGTGTAGAGACGCTTAAAATCGAATGGTTGAATATCGATGTCCGCTTCACCAAGCACTTCTTTGGCACGATCATAATAACCATCTTTGATTAGAGTGGCCGCCACATCCAACGGATCTGGTGCTTCCTCCGCCTGGGCCGCGGTAGCGAACAAAAGCCCAGCCATGACAACTTTAATACAAGTCCTAATCATATCACTGCAACTTAAATGCGATTTTTTGGAGGGCCCACGCTTTAACTTTGCGCCCATTGTAGGTAGCCGGCTCAAACTTCCATTGCCGTATAGCGCTATCGGCCTTTAGATCGAATATCTCTTCAGGTTTGGAGTCAACGATCACCACGTTTTCTACGTCACCAAATTCGTTAATCAATACATTCATCACAACGAATCCACTAATACCCTGCTTACGAGCTAATTCCGGGTAAACCAATGGTGAGCGCTTAACAACTTTTGGCCTGGTATCCAAAGAGTCGGCTTTCTTAGTTTGACTAGGATCATCCAGCAATGATTGATCTCCCAGACCTTTAAAATTGGTTTCATCAAATTGGGGCACACCAAAACTTAAGCCGCTGAGAGCTAAAGCATCGTTATTAAGACTGGGCTTCAGAGATGGCGTATTGTCAGGTCGAGGCTTCCTTTGGGTCTTTTTCGGAGGCTGGGGTTTTTGCTTTTGTATTTTTCTGTGTTTTTCAACATCAAAATTCACCACAGACTGCTGCAGCTCTTCACGATCAATGTCACGATCGTTTAGTACCGCAATCAACCAAAATGTGACAATCGGCACCAGCAACGCTGCCAGCGCAGATACACCTATACGTATTGGTCTTGATAACGTCATCCTAATCTCAGGACCCCGTTTCCTGGTCGGTGGCCACACCCACATCCGTGGCACCTGCTAGTTTTATCTGGTCTATCACCTCAAGCACTCGCTTAGCGGGAACAGATTCATCCGTGACAACCAGAACTGTTTTCTCTGTACTCGCTCTCAGGGTATCTCGTAATTTGCTCTGCAACGTGTAGAGACGGACTGACTGATCATCAAGGTAAATATCACCAAATTTATCTATAAACACCCTGGTGGATTTAGAAGATGCCGCTTCTCCACTTGATGCACTGGGACGATTTAACTCCAGCTTCATATCTTTAACGAAGGTGGTTGTCACCATGAAGAAGATCAGCAATATAAAAACCATGTCGATCAAAGGCGACATGTCGATCTGACGATCGATTTCTTCATTCTCTTGGTAGCGCATACACTTATACCTTGCCTGGGTTGATCGAGCCGTAGCTCATACAGATCAAATCTCGAATTTGATAGACATCTTTTAACAAACGCTTTTCTTTGCGATCAATGACGCGACCTAAAAGCAATCCCGGTATGGAAATAACCAACCCTACCTGAGTGGTTATAAGGGCTTTGCTTATTCCGCCGGCGATACCTCCAGACTGACTAAACAAAACCATATCCCCCAAAGAATCAAAGGTTTCAATCATTCCATCCACAGTACCCAAAAGCCCTAATAGAGGCGCCACTGCCACCAGGGTGTGGACTACACTTCGGTATCGCCCCAGCTTCAGACGAGCATCAATTAGTTGCTCATTCAACTGGGAACGCAACATTTCACGACTGTTACTTTTCTTGGAGATGGCTACAGCTTTTACAGCCACTTCTTCAAGCGGCGTTTGCGGTGACAGTTTTTTTTGACGGGCTTTATCAATCAAATCCCGCGGAGTTAGACCGCTGCTGCGTATACTCAATACACGGTAAGTGAGCGCGTACCAAAGCATCATGCACACCAGCACTAACGGCACGATAACGAACCCGCCCATTTCCCAGTATTCTTGGATTGGCCCCCACAGCCCATTTATCATGATCACTAGGCCTTGTAGGTATTAATCACATGTAGCGCGGATTGTTCCAAGCTGCTTTTGATGCGTGTACCCCAGGAAGAAAGTACATTTCCTAAAAGCAACAGCGGAATCGCCACCATCAAACCAAACTTTGTGGTAATCAGCGCTTCTGATATGCCTGAAGACAAAAGCTTAGGATCTCCAGTGCCAAATTCTGTAATGATGTCAAAAGTAGTAATCATGCCGGTCACAGTACCGAGAAGGCCTAACAAGGGAGAAACCGCTGCAAAAACCAGAATAACTGCACCAAATTTATCAATTTTCGAACGCTCATTGAGGATGGATTCACTGATAATATCTTCAATGTAATCTCTATCCTTATCCAAATTCTCTACGGTTTTGGCCATTACCCGGTGAGCGCTGCCCTTGCCTTTTTTGAACAGCGATAGTGCTGCCGCACGGTCTTTTTTCTGCAGCGCTGCCCCGGCATCACCCGCTACTGATTTTACATCGGAGCTAAATGCCATAAGGTAGAGCGCACGGATAACCACAAACAACAAACCAAGGGCCCCCAGAGCTAAAATCACTTTACCAATAACCCCACCTGCTTCAAGGTCGTCCATAAAGCCGCGATCTTCTCTTTTTTCTACCGCCTTGTTGGGATCATCGTATAAAAACAGCTGAATCTGAGCCGGTGGGTTATTGGACAACAACTGCGCCGTATTAGGATTTGCTTCTGGATCCCAGGCCCCCATTCGACCGTTACCCGTAGGGTATAAAAGCGCTTCTCTTCCAGATTGCATACCAAACTTCGCTACTCTCCCCACATTCAGCACTTGCGCCTCTACTGCTTCGCCATTTTGGAGGAAATAACTGTCTTGCTCTTTACTCAATTGACTATCTTTTTCGATTTGCTTTGCCGCCAACTGAAAGGCACTTTCGAGTTGTAATTTTGGAGAAGCAGTTTCATCAATATCGCTGCCCAAGGCTGAAAGAGAGTCAATCGCTTGCAGCAAGGTAGTTTGCAACAGCTGGCTATCTCCAGCCACCGTATCAGCACTGCGGGAAGCTTCCACTATCTGCTGATTCAAGCGATCTACTGCATTTTGTCCATTGAGATACTGTTGCTCAAGAGAGCCAATTTCTCCCCGAAGTTTGGCCAGGGTTTTATCTTGCTGCTGCTTTTGCAACTGCAAGCGTTGAGACATCGCCTCTTTTTCAGCCACCAGATAAGCGTATTCCTTTTGATACGCATCCATCAGCTCATCCCCATGGGCAAACGAAACCACAAATAAAAGCGAAAATAAAACTAGACTACGCATGATTAGCCCTTCGGTAAAAAGTTGGGGACGGTGAATACGCCGCTACGAATATTTTTGGTGAAAGAATCAAAAAGGTCATCGAGCTGTTGAGTACTTTGGGAATCACCAAGCAACTCAGTAACCCAGCCGTTTTCAGTACGACGAATGACGCCATATTGCATGTCGTTAGTTCGGAAGAACGATGCCACTTTGCCAATTCTCAGAACCTTCAACAGTCTTTCGTCTCCGCTCACTTCCACCAAATCATTGTAAAGACCATTTGTTTTACCCAGCATCAACTCGTCTTCCACAAACGCCCACAGTTGGTTGGCCGCTTTGTTTGGGGAAATAGTGTTGGTTTCAATACGACTGGCGATTTCATCAAGGGCTCTCAGCCGCTCGTCTACTTTAAACGGCAAATCCCTTTTCACCACATTTCGAATTTGAGATATGGCTGAGTTTAAGATGGGTTTCAGCTCATCAGCGGAATCATATTTCTCAGAATTCTTCTCAGCAATCTGATCAAGCTCCGCCTGTAACTCCTTGGAATTTAGGTTGGTACGACCAATCCTTACTTCCAGATCCGTTTTTTGACTAGACAAAGATCGCACTTGATCACTGTAGAGCTCTTTCTGACGATTAATTTCGCTATGGAGCCCTTCTATTTCCTGACGAATCTTGACCAATTCGCCGGAGATATTGCTGAGGGATTCCAGTTCGCCTTCGGCCTGTGCTGCGCCCGCGAACAGAAAACCGATCATTCCAAGTAGTATTAACCTCATGGGTTCAGCCTCTGGTTCTGAAAGCCGCGAAGGTTATAATCACTTTATGACAAAAAGCTTACAGCGATTCCTGGTTCGGCGGTTTTATCTAGAGGATGTTCGTTGGGATAGCAGGTATTTCGCGGAATTAAATGGATTTTTTGCTGATACAAACTGAAACATTAATTTTAAAAAACTGTAGTAAATATTTTATTTACTGCTCAAGGATGAATCTCAGACACTATGACCACAGAGATTCACACACAAAACCAATGGCTTTATAGCTGCGCATTTGTAAATACTATTAATGATTAAAGCCACCGCTTGCCTTGAGGCTTTTTTCGAGCCGCAAGTGTAAATTCTTAACAGCACTTACAAACTCTAGATTGTACGTTTCTAGGAAATCGTGCCCAGTTAACCTTTAGGGACTTTTAGCTTATATTAGCCCTTTGCCAATTCTATAATTTTAACCCGTGACTCAATACCCATGGATAAACTCGTACTTGCAACAGGAAACAAGGGCAAGGTAGCTGAAATCACCTCCGTTCTATCCCCCTTCAACATTAACGTCGTTAGCCAGAATCAATTCAACGTCAATGAAGCAGACGAAACCGGGCTGACATTCGTAGAAAACGCCATTATCAAGGCACGCAATGCCGCCCAGGCTACTGGACTTCCCGCCTTGGCTGATGATTCAGGTCTTGAGGTGGATGGCTTAAATAGAGCCCCCGGTATTTACAGTGCCCGATTCGCAGGGCCCAACGCATCGGATTCCGACAACGTAACAAAGCTACTGGACAACATTAGCCACCTGAAAGGTGAGCAACGCAGCGCCCGATTCCAATGCGTGATGGTGTTAATGGCCCATGCTAAAGATCCAACACCGTTGATTTGCCAAGGCACTTGGGAGGGCATAATCACACTGGAACCCGCAGGAGAAAATGGATTCGGTTACGATCCCGTATTTTGGGTTCCTGATCATAACTGTACGGCGGCGCAGTTGACATCAGAGACAAAAAACCGCATTAGCCATCGTGGGCAAGCTTTGCAACAATTGCTTCTGGCTTTTAAAAAATCCCACTAATGAAGAATAGGGTCCCACTTTCGCTGTACGTACATATCCCCTGGTGTGTGCGTAAGTGCCCTTATTGCGATTTTAATAGCCATGAAAAAAGCAGCATGGATGAGTCTGCTTACATCACCGCTTTGCTTCATGATCTGGCACAAGATAAAGGCTTGGCTCAGGGTCGCCCCATCAGCTCTATCTTCTTCGGTGGTGGTACTCCAAGTCTGTTTAGCGCTCAAAGTTATGATCGCTTACTTCAGGAAATCCATAATCTCATTACAATTGAAAATAACGCGGAAATTACCCTTGAAGCCAACCCTGGCACTTTTGAATACCAAAAGTTTAAGGACTACCATGGCGCCGGCATCAATCGTTTATCCATTGGTGTACAAAGTTTCGAGACGGATAAGCTAGCCACCTTAGGCCGCATCCATAACACAACGGAAGCCATAACCGCCGCAAGAAAAGCCAGAGAAGCCGGTTTTGATAATATCAATATCGATTTAATGCATGGATTACCCGATCAAACCCCCCAGCAGGCTCTAGCAGACTTGAATACTGCCATGGAATTGCAACCCACTCATTTATCCTGGTATCAACTCACCATAGAGCCCAACACGGCGTTTTATTCAAAACCGCCCATTTTACCCGTGGAAGAAACCCTATGGCACATAGAACAGGAGGGTAAACAAAGGATCCACGATGGGGGCTACGTGCAATACGAAACCAGCGCCTACAGCAAGCCCAACAAACAATGCCAGCACAACCTGAACTATTGGCAGTTTGGTGACTATATGGCCATAGGAGCAGGCGCCCACGGCAAGATAACCCATCCAGAAAGCCGGGAAGTTTTTCGTTATCAAAAAACTCGATTACCCAAGGATTACCTCAACGCTGAATATTATTTTACATCTAAGCAAGAAACTATCGCCGCCGGGGATTTAGCGTTTGAATTTTTTATGAATGCTTTTCGACTCCATGGCCCGGTATCAAAATCATTTTTTACCCAGCGAACCTTTCTGCCCGTTGAGCATATTCGTCCCTCCATGGAAAAGGCGCTCAAACAGGAACTCATAACGGAAACAGAACAGCATTGGCAAACCACCGATTTAGGTAACCGCTTTTTAAATACCTTGTTACAGCTATTTACTTAAGGACGATTGCGGCCAAAGGTGTCGTGGCTGGAAACCCATTCGTCAGCGACAATAGCGGAACCGAGAGACAATTCGCCACACAACACCGTTGCCGCCACAATTTCCGCAAATTTATACACGCCGCCTTTACCGTAGCAACCCAGCACTTCCAAGCATTCTCGCTGGGTAGGCAGGCCAGTGCCACCGCCATAGGTGGCCACCACTAACGCCGGTATGGTGACGGACATGTAATAGTCTCCGTTGTCTAACAATTCGCTGTAGTTTAAACCCGCAGAGGATTCCGCCACGTTAGCCACGTCTTGACCACAGGCAATAAACATTGCCGTCACTCCGTTGGCATAATGGGCTCCATTACACACCGACCCCGCCATCAGGGCACCCATATTCGAATACTGGCGCTGATTAAACAGGGCTTGATTAGTGGTATGCATCACCCCTTCCACTAATTGTTTTGGTAATGTTATTTCCGCCACCACCCGCTTGCCGCGGGTATGCAATGTATTCACCATAGAATGTTTTTTGTCAGTATCAAAATTGGCAGCCAAACTAAAATGCTCCAGACCAGGAGGATTTTGTGAAAGTATCCACATACAAGCATGGCGCGTGGCTTTACTCACCATGTTTTGCCCCGCTGCGTCACCGCAAGTGAAATTGAATCGAAGCCAACGCATTTTGGCGGCAGCGTACTGCTCTATATTACGTAGCTTACCGGAGGAAGTGGTTTCTTGGGCTTTGGCTCGAATGGCTTCTAAATTGTCGTCCACCCACAAACCAAACTCTCTAGCTGCCCTAGCGTCTTCAAACACAAATACGGGGGCTCGCTGCATGGCATCGTCAATTACCGAAGTTTTAATGCCTCCGGCTTCGCGGGTAAGTCGCATTCCTCTGCTGTAGCTTGCAACCAGAGTGCCTTCCGAGGTGGCCATTGGTACATAGAACTCACCCTGGGCATGCTCCCCATTCACCAGCATGGGTCCGGCAAAACCCAAGGGAACTTGCGCCACACCAGAAAAATTTTCGATATTGCCAGGCAATACACCGGGGTCTATGGAGTAGGAACCCACATGGTTCAAGGCACTGCCTGTATTATCAGATACCAGTTGACGACGCTGGGCGGCCATCTCATTGGTGTAATCGTTGGTTTTGTCTCGAGGAATTTTAGGTAGCATTTATTTCACCTATGGGGGTCTACTATTCAGGAATATCCTTCATGGTAGCTACCCAAAACAGGCAAAACAAAATCACCCATTCGAAACGGCCGAATTTGGGGGCCAATATGGCCTATTTACCTAGGTTGATGCGGCGCCTAATGATCCCACTAGAAACTGGCACCCAAACGTAGATAAATAGTGGTTTCCCCCAACTGATCATCCAGCCCCTGGGCGATACCCAGCGTGCTCTGCAGGGTAAAGGTGGAATAACCCACCAATAGATCAGGGCGCAGCTCAATGCCCACTCCTGTGTAGTAGTCTTTTTCCTGGCCTGCGCTCCAAGCGGCACCATGATCCACAAACAGATGTACCGCCGCTTTGCCCAAACCTAAAGGAAATCTGGAGAAGCCGTCATACCACTGCCCCAGAGGCAAACGGTATTCCGCTGAGTAAAGTCGCAGATCTTCCCCTTGCAGTTCTGGATTATTGTCAGCGTAGCCCCGTAAAGTGTACCCGGTTCGACCAAAACCAATCATAGCGCCCAGGCTTTGCAGTTGGTCCAGCTCGTTACCCAACTCAAATGGTTTCGCTCCGGTATCCGCCTCACCCAACACCATTCGTAACGCCAAAACGTGATTACGGAAAAGGCCAATGTACTCGCGCCAATCCAGCGTCATCACATTGCCGTCAAAAAAGCCGTCACCAAAGAAATCGTAGCGCTCTAACTGCAATTGCACAGAACGACCGTCTTCCACGCTAATGGAATTTAGGTACTGATCGTAATCGGACCAATTTAACGAGACACCACCTAAGTTATCTTCCTGTTTGAAAAGCACGCCCAGATCTTCATCCACCTGTTTAACCACTTCTTTAGCAATACCAAAGTTTGCAGTGAATGTACCCTCAAAACGGTTAAAGGGTTGTGTCCAAATTGCTTGAAAGCGAGTTTCCTGATTCCAGGTACTGGGCACAAAATCCGTGCCAGCCCGCACTGTCTCCAATTCACGATCGACCAAAAAAGCCAAGCGATGATAGGCCAGATAGCCCATGCTTCCGCCCACCGAATTTTTATCAATATAGTAAGCGGGAGCCAATTGCCAAGTATGAAAACCCAATACATCCTGCCCGTTCAGAATTCCCTGTATCCAACTGTTATCCTCACTGTCGGCATAGAGCAAAGCAAACCAGGATGTGGGAGCCACTGTTTTCAGTGGCGAATAATCACTTATGTTGTCGTATTGCACCAAATCAAATTCAGGCTGATTTACCAATGACTGCAACGGCTCGCGGTCTTCCACAATGGCTGGGTATGGCTCGCCATAGGTGGAGAGGATTTGCTGTTGAATGCTAATACCATTTGCATCATATTGGGCAACCCGGATGCGATCTTCATAGATGTCATAATCGGTGATTGCAGTTCGGGTTTGAGTCACGGTGTGAACCAAACCATCGGCAAGGTCCAAGCGGCGGACATTAATAACCCCACCCTGATCGGAAATAAAATAAATGGATTTTCCGTCAGCCGAAAATCGGGGCATCTGCTCCAGCTGATCATTGTTGCTAATCACTTGCCACTTCAGCGTATTTAAATCCAGCAACTCCAGGTTCCAACCGCTTTGCTCCCGCCTTACTGACGCCACCAACTGTGTATCATCCGGTGACCAGTCCAGTTGGCCGATAACCTCGCCTTGAGGTAAGTTCGGAGTGGTTACAATGGTTTGGCCTTCTGCATCCAACAACAAAATCTGGTTAGTACCTTTTTCCACATGAACCGCTGCTATGCGGTCACCGGCACTGGACCAGGCCATGCGGGGAAAGCGCCCACACTTGGTAATACGACGCCAATCGCCGTTGTCCTGCAAACGATAGAGATCCGCATACACTTCCACGTTGTTGCAAATACTATCCCGAGACAGCAACACACCTGACTGAGGATGAACATCAATCTGCCGATACTCTGGCACATGGGCAACCTTATGGGGCTTGCCAGCTTCCAGCTTTTGCAAACTCGGGTGATCACTGCCATTGTTTTCATAAAAATAAAACTCGTCATGGGCCACCCACACGGGATTACTGTTTACACGCCCCCCTTCTACGATAGGTTGCTGCGCCACATCCAGTGTCACCAGGGGATCATGTTTGTATTTTTCAGCAATATAGCCCTGAAACTGTTTCCATAGCGCTTCTGCCGAAACACCAAATGTTTCCCTGGCCCGAGCTTCCATGCGCCAAGGAATTATGTTGTTATTCCAGTTAAACAAATAATCGAATGCCTGCTGCTCCGAATAACGTACGCTTAGAAACTCAAAAAAATAGTAACCATAAAGATAAGATTGGCCGCTGGGCCAGTCTGTCCCAATATAGCCGTGATAGTTCAGCTCTGAATAGCTGCGTAGCCCATTCATATATTCGGTTCGCATCATGGCATCGTAAAACGCACTTTGGCCACGACCGAACTGCCTGTCTTCATCGGTTTCTTCATAGACGGCGATGCCTTCTGAAACCCAACTGGGGCTGAATATCTGCGGAAAAGTAAAAAAGAATCGACCAAAAATATTACGTAACTTTTGTGCCCCACCCGCCGCTTGATCCAGATGCAACACATGAACAAGTTCGTGAGTGAACACCTGCTCAATCCAGGGACTGTTATCTAACAGCTCATCTTCCACTGGAGCATTCATAAAAATAAAAAACTGGTTATAGGGCATCACAGTGGCACCGCCATTGGATCCGTCGTAGGAATCCAATATCACCACTTCAATTTGACGTTTGGGCTGCCACTGAAACCGGGGCAGCTGCTTGGCATATACCTTCTCCGCAACCCGCGCCAAACGCTGGGCAAAATGACTGTGATCATTCTGATAATTTATTCGGAAGTGGGGTGTTTCCAGGGTTTTCCAATCTTGAAAAGGTCGCGGTTTTAGCAATGCGGTATCGGTGGGAGTGTAACCATGGGCAACCTGGAATGAAACCAGCCCCATTGCCACTATCACAAGCAGTTTTTGCACTAACTTCTGCATAGTTGTTCCTATTCTTTTATAAATACCAAATCCCACACGCCGTGACCCAATCGTTTCCCTCTTTGCTCAAACTTGGTGATGGGTCTGTGCTCAGGACGAGGCGAATACTGATCTTCACCACACTGATTAACGTAACCCTCGGCCGCGCTCATCACTTCCATCATATGCTCGGCATAGGGCTGCCAATCCGTTGCCATATGGAAACAACCGCCGGGGATCAGTTTTGCGCGTATCTGCTGAGCAAATTCCGGCTGAACGATTCGACGCTTGTTATGCCTTTTTTTGTGCCATGGATCGGGAAAAAATAACTGTACGGCTTGCAGACTGCTATCAGGAATGGATCGCTCCAACACATCGATGGCATCGTCACAGAACACTTTCAAACTACTCACTCCCGCCTGGTGAGCATCGTTGATTAATTTGCCCACTCCTGGACGATGGACCTCAACACCAATGAAATTCCAGTGAACTTGGGCTTGAGCCATCTCCAGCAAAGACGCACCGTTTCCAAAACCAATCTCCAGTACAACTGGGTTCTGGTTCCCGAAAACCTGAGTATAGTCCAGCATTCCCTGGTCAAGCTGTAGGCCAAAATCTGGCCAAAGTGTCTCGAGAGCGCGGTTTTGACCTTCGGTAAGGCGACCCTGACGACGCACAAAACTGCGCAGGCGCCTGGGCCCTTGCTCAGGGGGAGAAGATGTCATGAGTTAACCCTTGAATTTATAGTATTAGAAGAAAGTGCCTTCAATGGGCGACGAAGCGCTGGCGTAGAGTTTTCGGGGCATGCGTCCGGCCAAATAGGCCTCACGCCCAGCCTCTATTGCTTTTCGCATGGCACTGGCCATTAACACCGGTTGCTGGGCCTGAGCAATTGCTGTGTTCATCAAAACACCGTGGCAGCCAAGCTCCATGGCGATGGCGGCGTCAGAAGCCGTTCCTACACCGGCATCGACGATGATAGGTACTTTAGCCTCTTCCAATATCATACGTATGTTGTAGGGGTTACGAATGCCCAAACCACTACCTATAGGAGCAGCCAGCGGCATAACAGAAACACATCCCATCTGCTCAAGCTCCTTAGCGATGATGGGATCGTCAGAGGTGTACACCATCACATCAAACCCGTCTTTAATCAGGGTTTCACAGGCCGAGAGGGTTTCCACCACGTTGGGAAACAGGGTTTTTTCATCACCCAATACCTCCAACTTAACCAGATTGTGGCCATCCAGAAGCTCTCTTGCCAAGCGACAGGTGCGAACAGCGTCTTTGGCGTTATAGCATCCCGCTGTGTTGGGCAATATGGTGTACTTCTCCGGTGACACCACTTCTAACAAATTGGGTTCATCGGGGTTCTGGCCAATATTGGTGCGGCGAACTGCCACAGTTACTATCTCTGCGCCGCTGGCCTCAATAGCCTCTGCCGTTTCTTTTAAGTCTTTGTATTTTCCTGTGCCTACCAGCAGGCGGGAATGGAATTTTCGTTCGCCTATGTTCAAAGCCGTGTCTGTCATCATTGAGTCCTGTAATTCTTTAACCACCGCCGATCGCTTGAACCACTTCAACCAAATCATCTGCTTGCAGCGCAGTATTGGCGTGATCCGCTTTGGGTACAATTTCACCGTTGAGTTCCACTGCAATGCGACGCCCCACCACCGCCATCTGAACCAGAAGATCAGCAATGGTGGCCCCTGCGGCAAGTTCCGTGGGGTCGCCGTTCACAGTAAGGGATATTGTTGAGGTCTGTTGCGTCATATTATTCCCCCATCGGCCCGAAGTTGAAGGCTGCATATTGTGTGAAATTCATTGCAGTCCGTAAACCCCAAGCTGCACTAATACTGGTTTTATTCCACCTGTTTCACTAAAGTCCAGGTGATCCACACCCATCCAACAATAAAAGCTACCCCACCAATGGGCGTAATAGCACCGAGCCAGCGAATACCGGTGATGGCCATAATATAGAGACTGCCAGAAAACAGCAGCACCCCCACCAACAAACACCAAGCCCCACTGTTGAGCCCTGCTGCCTGGGGAAAGTGATAGCTCAATAACCCCACCAGCAGCAAACCAAGGGCATGGTAGAAATGGTATTCAACACCGGTTTGATAGGCAGCCATTAAATTAGGGGCGAGCTTGTCCTTTAAACCGTGGGCACCAAAGGCTCCCAGCACCACACCTAAAGCCATTAGGGCTGCCCCCATAATCAATATCTGCTTCATAAGGTTTCTGTTTTTCCTTGCTGTTGGACCAGTTTCGGTCGAAATCCTTTTCGCATATTCATAAAGGGTTTTTCAATAAATACATAAAAAAGCGCCGCGATCAGGCTGGCCACCAGCAAACTGACAGGGAACAACAACATCACCTGATAAAAATCTAAGGCCTCTAAGGAGTCGCCCTTCGCCTTTAAAGTAGCTTTCAGATTGAAGTGCACCCACCCCACCACAACAATGTGGATAATATAAATTGAATAAGAAAGATGGGCAAAGGGCAGCCATATACGCAGAGACAAAAACCATCGAGCCCCCACCGCACACCAATCCTTGGAGCAAAGAGAGGCCAATATAACCACGGACAATGCAACAGAATACAGGGTTCGATTTGCCACGATGTAGGTCACTTCATACCATTTGGGATAATTGATTCCCTGGTGATAAGAGGGAGCAAGGACCATCAGCACCAACAACAGGGACGATAGCAAAGTTAGCACCTGGGCAGACGGCTTTGAAAAAAACTGACGCACCTTTTGCTCATGATAAAAATAGAGGTAAGACGCAAAAATGCCGCAGATAAAAGGCCCAAAGCGACTGTACAAATTTACGTACATACGATCGAAATACAAATTGAATTTGTCGCTTTTATCCAAATTAAAAATTTCGGTGATTTTGGAATGGTATAGATCAGGCTCCGTTACCAATAACAAATAACGAACAAGCAATGAGATGAATATAAACCCTACCAACCATGCAATTTTATGTTCCGATTTAAAGAACACCAGCAACAAAAACACGGGCGCCAGCAAATAAAACTGCTCTTCCACCGCCAACGTCCATGTCCAGGTCATGGCCATTTCTGTGGTGGGCAAAAAATTATTAATATAAAGAAAATTAGCCCAAATAGTGTGAGAGTTCGGACCGCCCAGCAGAAAATACAAAACCAATGCAAACCAATAGACCGGGGTCAGACGAAGAAATCGCCGCACATAAAAACTTTTAAGATCTAACCGTTGGGTCTCACTGTATTCCCTAAACAACAGGCCGGAGATTAAGAATCCCGAGATAACAAAGAAAATCTCTACCCCTTTGTCACCATTCCAAATCCAATTGAAAAACCACGGGGTGTCCCGCAACAGTTGCTGAGCCGTTTCCGAAGAAAACGCCAGAGCAATAAGAACGTAAACGTGGAAAAGGAAAATCCAAAGAATGGATATTGCGCGCAGACCGTCCAAGACGGCCAGGTTGTCCCCGGGACGGGTGAATATGGATTTTACATTTTTTTTAATGGACAACAGCAATCCTCTATCCAAAGGTCGCAGAAACGAAAGCTAATAAGCTGAAGAATAGCTTATCTCCCAATCCAGCACCTGGGGATACTGTTCAATTTTTTTGCTCAGCCCCATTACAAACCGGTTGTCCTGGAAGTGAACGATTTGCTTAACCGTGGTCAGTTCTTTGTTGGGGCCGGAGCGCAGCAATATTTCCAGCTGATAAGCTCTCAAGCCTTCTTCCGTAACCGTTTCTTCACCCATATCCCAAGTGGCGGGAACCACTTGAGCACCAATAGGGGTCTTACTGCAATAGCTGTCGGGATAACTTATGGTGGTGATGGTGGCCAAGTAATTGAGCACAAACTCAAAGGTGCGAACCTGGTAAAGACCGGGCTCAAATTGATAGCAATTGGAAATCCAGAGCCCATTCAAAGCACTGGCCATACCTTGTTTATGTTGTGCCGCATTTGTTGCAGAGCCCACGCTATCATCGGCGTGACTACCCACCCCGAACATCAGTGCACCCAGCGCCACAGCAAGGTATCCAAATGTCTTCATAACGTTTCCTATTATTATTATGACTGACTATTCTAAGGTCAGGATTATATACAGTTAGTCGTTGGTTATCAGGCTTGTTGCAAAAATAACCAAAAAAAAAGGCCGACAATTTATCGGCCTTTTCATTATAGAGAAAGGTAAACTATCAGGCTTCCAAAATATGGGCCTTGACCTTTTTCATGGCATTTTTTTCCAACTGACGTATACGTTCAGCGGATACACCGTATTTTTCTGCCAACTCATGCAATGTTGCTTTGTCTTCTTCGAACCAGCGGCTTTGCAAAATATCCTGGCTACGCTCATCAAGCTGTGTGAGCGCCTGATACAAACGGGCGTTGTGACTGTTGTCCCAATCGTCCTTCTCCAACAGCAGTGCGGGATCCATGCTCTTGTCTTCAAGATAAAAAACAGGTGCCTGGCTTGCACTATCATCATCGGCATCCACCGGAGCATCAAAAGACGCATCATAAGCGCCTAAACGACCTTCCATTTCTCGTACATCTGCAGCACTTACGCCCAGATCATCAGCGATGGCGTTGACTTCATCGTTATTCAACCAACCCAAACGCTTCTTTTGCCCACGCAAATTGAAGAACAATTTACGCTGAGCTTTGGTAGTGGCGACTTTAACAATACGCCAATTACGCAATACGTATTCATGAATCTCGGCTTTAATCCAATGCACGGCAAAAGAAACCAGACGCACCCCCACTTGGGGATCGAATCGTTTCACGGCTTTCATCAAGCCTACGTTACCTTCCTGAATTAAGTCACCCTGGGGTAAACCGTAGCCGTTGTAGGACTTGGCGATATGCACCACGAAGCGCAGATGGGCTAAAACCAACTGGCGGGCAGCTTCCACATCACCATCAAAATACAACTTTTCCGCCAGCGCTTTTTCTTCTTCGGCGCTCAACACAGGCACAGTCTGTACAGACTGGACATAGGCATCCAGATTCACACCAGGTGCTGTGATAAATGCAGGTTGTAGGGCGTTATTCATTGTAATTAAACCTCCAAAACGGATCTTTTCGAGTTTAGCACTCTTATAGTTCGAGTGCTAACTTTCAAAAAAGTTCCCAATCTCGCTTTGTTTCTAGGCCAGGAACCCCATTTATGGGTGCTGGCGAGTAATTTTTCAAGGTTTTTCGTGTTATCCCGGCTCAATCGAACGAATATGCTGGCGTACGGCCAAATAAGAACCAATCAGACCGACAAGGACACTTCCACCTAACATAATTAGGATCATTTTCCACCCCAATCCAGATAATCGAAACTCGCTACTGTAGAGGCTGGATAGTGACGCCACTGGTCCATGCAGCCACCACAGCACGCCCTGCAACATGACCAGGGCCAATAAACAACCGCCTAACCCGTACCAGAGCCCGGTATACATAAAAGGCCGACGCACAAAGCCGTCCGTGCCTCCCACCATCTTCACAATCACGATTTCATCCCGCCTGCTCTCAATGGCCAGACGAATGGTGTTAACAATCACCAACAATACCGCCAAAGCCAACACCGTACTCAAAGACAGAGCCAGCCGCCGGCCCAGATCAAGCATGGCATGGAGCCGTTTTACCCACTCAGCATCCAACTGGGCCAGCTCAACGTCCCCTGATTTGGCAAGCTCATCGCGCAACGTCTCTGCCGATGACAACTGGCTTAAGCTGGGGTAAACCACCACCACCGCCGGCAACGGGTTCTCACCCAACTCTTGCAGCAAGTCGCCAAAGCCCGATTGCTGTTGGAATTCTTCCAGCGCCTGCTGGCGGGAAATGTATTCGGTGCGCGCCACATCTTCGCGATTGGCCAGTTTGTTGGCTAGGGCTCTACCTTGTTTGGGGTTAACCTCGTTGTGCAGGAACAGGGAAATTTGCGCATTGCCGTCCCATCCGTCACTCATGGCTTCAGCGTTTTTCAGCATCACATACAAACCCGCCGGCAAACTTATGGCAATGGCAATAACCAGTAGCGTCATCAGCGTGGGTAACGGTGACTTAGTTAGACGCCCAAGACTCTCCAACGCCACATCACGATGGTGCTCACGATAACTTTGAAAACGCTGCACGAAGGTAGTGCCTGCGGCGGTGGCACCACGGGATCTCGGTTCACCTGGCTTAAGTTGCGGCGACTCCCTTTTCACGAGTAGACACCACCCTGTATCACATCGCTGCCATCACTTTGTAAGCGCCCCTGTTCAAGGGAAATAAGACGGTGATCGTAGCGGGAAATCAGCCCCAAATCGTGAGTAGCAATTAACACCGTAACTCCCACCTGGGAAAACTGATCAAACAAATCCATAATTTCTTCGGACAACTCGGGATCGAGGTTGCCAGTGGGCTCGTCCGCCAGCAAAATCTGCGGTTTATTTACCACCGCCCTGGCAATACCCACCCTCTGCTGCTCGCCACCAGACAAGGCCATGGGGTTCAATTTTTCTTTATCCAGCAAGCCCAATTTATCCAGTGCGGCGCGCACCCGGCGACCGGTTTCCCTGGGCCGATAACCCGCGATTATCAGCGGCAGAGCCACGTTGTCGTAGACGCTGCGGTCAAATAGCAAATGGTGATGTTGAAACACCATGCCAATCTGGCGACGGTAATAGGGAATGGCAGATCGTCCTACCTTGGCCACATTCTGGTTGCATACAACCAGTTCTCCGGCGCTGGGCCGTTCGATCAGCATGATCAATTTCAACAGGGTGCTTTTGCCGGCACCAGAATGTCCCGTTAGAAAGGTAATTTCCCCCGGGTCCAGAGCGAAATTAACGTTTACCAGAGCGTCTTTACCGCCTTCGTAACGCTTACTGACTTTATTGAAGAGAATCATAGCTAAACAACGTGGTTGAATGGCAGGCTCTACTGTCGATCAAACAGCGCTCGCACAAACTCATCGGCCTCAAAAGGTCGCAAATCATCGATTTGCTCACCCACCCCAATATAACGAATTGGCAGCCCCATACTGGAGGCAATGGCGAATACAATGCCGCCCTTGGCGGTGCCATCCAGCTTGGTCAGAGTAATCCCCGTCACCCCAACCGCCTCGTGGAACTGCTTGGCTTGATTCAGTGCGTTCTGCCCCGTGCCCGCATCCAGCACCAACATGGCTTCATGGGGAGCGGTGTCGTCCAATTTAGCCATCACCCGTTTCACTTTGGTTAGCTCTTCCATCAGATTACTTTTGGTATGAAGCCGGCCAGCGGTGTCGGCAATCAGCACATCCACCCCCTTAGCTTGAGCCGATTGCAAGGCATCGAAAATAACAGAAGCGCTGTCAGCGCCGGTATGTTGCGCCACCACCGGGATATGGTTGCGCTCACCCCAAACCTGGAGCTGCTCCACCGCAGCCGCCCGGAAGGTATCTCCCGCCGCCAACATGACAGATTTGCCCTGCTGTTGAAGTTTTTTCGCCAACTTACCAATGGTGGTGGTTTTACCCACGCCATTTACCCCAACCATCAAAATCACATAGGGCTTCTTGCTGCTGTCGATGGCCAAACCGCCACCGGCGTCGGAGCGGCGCACAATGGCTGCCATCTCTTCCTGCAAGGCTTGATAGAGGGCTTCGCTGTCTCGTAACTCCTTACGCTTTACTTTCTGGGTGAGAGCAGAAATGATTTTGGAGCTGGCCTCAACCCCCACATCTGCCACCAACAATTGGGTTTCAATTTCTTCCAGCAGATCATCATCAATGGCCTTCTTACCCAGCAATAAGCCCGCTAAGCCGTCACTTAATCCCGCTCGGGTTCGACCCAGGCCTTGCTTAACCCGCGCAAAAAAGGACACCGTCGGCGCGGCATCAGGCTCCACTGCGGGGGGCTCAGAAGTGACCGCATCAGCACTTGGGGGCGCGAGCTCCTCCTGTTCAGGAACAGCCAAGGGTGGCGCTACGGAAACTTCCGGCGTGAGCAGCTGATTGGCGGCATCTTCACCAAAGAACCGGGCAAACAAAGCCTGTTCGGTTAAACTTTGCTCTGCCCTCAGGGGATAATCCCCTGGCTGAAAAAAGCGTTCAAATATCGCTTTTTCCGAAACCCCGTTGACCATGGATAAACCTCGAACACACAATTCTCTTCTGGCTGGCTATCCTACCATTTGTTTGAAAAGGACTCAGCTGCTAATTCTTGGCATTGTGTCTCCTCAGCTTTTGATTGGTCATCAAAATTAACTACTTACTCATAGCTGATTTAAGGAATTTTTTGCCCAATTCCGTATCTAAACGTATTCTTTATTTCCACTCACCCGAAACACAACCTTCATGTGCATTATGAAAATATTGACTCCATTGTTGCTAGTAACCCTCTCAACCTTTCCCATGTGCCCCTGGGCCGAGTCAGCAGCGGCAGAAACACGGGCTTCCGCTGCCGATCGCACATTCGAGCAAACGTTATCTAATGGCATGAAAATCGTGGTACGGGAAGACCATCGAGCACCGGTGATGGTGTCCCAGGTTTGGTATCGGATCGGGTCCAGCTACGAGCATGCGGGGGTAACCGGCGTGTCCCACGTGCTGGAGCACTTAATGTTCAAGGGCACGCCGAAGGTTCCCACCGGTGAATTCTCCAAGCTGATTGCCGACCATGGTGGTAGCGAAAACGCCTTCACATCCTACGATTACACTGGTTACTACCAAGTGATGAGTGCCAACAATTTACCACTGAGTCTGGAATTGGAAGCCGACCGCATGATCAATGCCATCATGCCGGACGAGGAGTTCGAGAAAGAGATCGAAGTGGTGAAAGAAGAACGGCGCTTGCGCATTGAAGATAAGCCCAATGCCGTTGCCTATGAGCGCTTCACCTCTGCCGCCTACATTTCCTCTGGCTATCACAACCCCATAGCGGGCTGGATGCATGACCTGGAAAACATGACCGCCCAGGACGCCCGCGACTGGTACAAAAAATGGTACGTTCCCAACAACGCTATTTTAGTGGTGGTGGGCGACGTTAAAGCCACTGAAGTCTTCGAGCTGGCAGCCAAGTTCTTCGGCCCAATACCTAAAGGCGTGATACCCACACGGCCTGAAAACAAAGAAATTGCCGGCAAAGGCTTACGTCGAGTGAACGTGGACATTCCTGCTAAAGTGCCCACCCTCTACATCGGCTACAACGTACCGGGAATCAACACAGCCGAGGACAGCAATGACGTTTATGCTCTGCGCATGCTATCGGGCGTTCTCGACGGCGGCTACAGCGCCCGCATTGAAACTGAAATGGTGCGCAACCAGGGAATCGCCGCCAGCGCCGGAGCCGGCTACGGCGGATTCTCATTGGGAGACACCTTGTTCTATATCAGCGGAGTGCCATCCAATGATCACAGCGTCGATGATTTGGAAAAGGCGTTTAACCAGCAAATTCAGCGCCTGCAAACCGAGCTGGCTAAGCCTGAAGAACTTGAACGGGTGAAAGCGCAAATCATTTCAGGACTGGTCTATCAACAGGACTCCATATCCAGCCAGGCCAATCAGATTGGCCGCATGGAGGCCATAGGCCGCAGCTGGCAAGAAGCAGAAACCATGCTGGAAAAACTGTCTGCAATCACTCCAGAACAAATCCAGGCGGTAGCAAACAAGTATTTAGTGGATGCAAACAAAACCGTCACCGTATTAAATCCACAACCCCTTTAAGCGCCACCAGAATTAAGGACCTTAACCATCATGGCAGAAGACAGCCGTTTTAGCCGACGCAATCTCTCCGTTATTATTCTTGTTGTATGCGTTTTTATTGTCATGCTATACAACCTTCCCGGCAGCCGTAAGCCAGAAAAAGTGGAAACGGGCCCACTGATTCTGCCAGAGCAGGCGACTCAACAGCAGGCAGCTCAACAACAGGAAAGCGAGCAACAGGCAAAACCAACGCCAGAGCTTGAATCACTGGAGATGATCGCCAAAACCAAACCCAAGCCCCACAACATTAATATCGAATCCTGGCATACCGCCAACGGCGCAAGGGTGATGTTTGTGGCAGCGCCGGAAATCCCCATGCTGGACATTCGAGCGGTATTCAATGCCGGAGCAGCCCGCGATGGTGAGCTACCGGGGCTGGCCAATCTCACCAGCGCCATGCTGACGGAGGGTGCTGGCAGCGCCGATGTGGATGAAATAGCGCGGCACTTTGAAGGCCTTGGGGCCAGCATCAGCAGCGGCTCCTATCGGGATATGGCGCTGGTGAGCCTGCGCACACTGTCGGACCCACAGTACCGTACACCGGCTCTGTCTATGTTCTACGATATTGTGGCAGAGCCCAGCTTTCCCCCAGCCAGCCTGGAACGGATTAGAGCCCAGGCGCTGCTTTCTCTGAAGCATGAACAACAAAGCCCGGGAGCACTGGCACAACAAGCGTTCTTTTCCACCCTCTACGACCAACAGCCCTACGGCAGCCACCCCACGGGAACGGAAAAAAGCCTTCAACAAATCGCTGAACAGGATCTCAATAAATTCCACAAACAATATTATGTGACCAGCAATATGGTGGTCGCCATCATTGGTGACATCACCAAGGCCGAGGCAGAAAACATTGCCAGTGAATTGGACAAGCGCCTTCCCAGCGGCGAGCCCGCCCCCGCTCTGCCAAAACCTGTAAAACTGACAGCTGGAAAAAGGGAACACAATGAATTTCCCTCATCTCAAACCCACATAATGGTGGGCGGAGTCGGCATCGAACGGGGCAACCCCGATCACTACGCCCTTAGCCTGGGTAACGAGATTTTAGGCGCAGGGGGATTCAGCTCTCGCCTCAATAAGATTATTCGCCAAGAGAATGGACTGGCCTACAGCATATACAGCCACTTTAGCCCCATGTCGGTGGCCGGGCCGTTTTTAGTGAACATGCAAACCCGGAACGACCAAACCCAGCAAGCATTGGAACTGGTGAATAAAACATTGACCGAGTTTATGGAAAAAGGCCCCACCGAAGAGGAACTGGCAGATGCCAAACGTCACCTGCTGGGTAGCTTCCCTTTGCGCACGGCCAGCAATCGAAATATTGTGGACTACTTGGGCATGATCGGATTTTATAACTTGCCATTGGATTATCTGGAACAATACCCCGACAAAATTGCTGCCCTAACGGTACAAGACGTGATAACCGCCTTCAAACACCACATAGACCCCGAGGCTCTACTCACCGTCACCGTTGGCCAAGAACAGTGAGCCGCAATAACAAACCCCGCGGTGAACTGCGTATAATTGGGGGTCAATGGCGCGGCCGGCGGCTGAAGTTCGAACCCCAGGAAGGCTTGAGGCCCACCCTGGACCGCTACCGGGAAACCCTGTTCAACTGGCTAATGCATCATGTGGAAGGGTCCAGATGTCTCGACCTGTTTGCCGGCAGTGGCGCCCTTGGCCTGGAAGCTCTCTCCAGGGGAGCAACCCAAGTGGACTTTGTGGATAGCCACCCCGCTTCATGCAGCAACATACGTCATCACTTACACACTTTGGGAAGCAAGAATGGGCGCGTGCACCAGGCACAGGCTGCTGCCTGGTTAAAATCCCAGACCGGCAACCCAGGCTCAGACCATGGCTATGATCTGATTTTTTTAGACCCCCCGTTCAACCAGGATTTGCTGCAAAACACCTGCTATCTGTTGGAATACAACGAATTTATTCAGCCACACACTCTTATTTACCTGGAGGCAGAACCCCAGTTCAACCGCCTTGTCCTGCCGGGTAATTGGCAGGTGAACAAACACAAACAAAGCAAAAGCGCCGCGTTTTTTCTGTTGCAATGTCCCACCCCAACAAAACTAACTAGCTGAATTTCCCTATCCTTCTTTGCAGCATTCCCAAGCCCTCACTATGCTTATCGTTATAGCAAGCAGGAGGTCTACATTATGCCCATACCAGCAGTGGTGGCAGAGCGGTTATCGTCCCAGGGAATCGATTACCAAGTTATTGAAGGTTCAGATATTTCTTCGATTCACCCAATCTACAGCATTGATCAGGTGGACAAAAAACAAGTGGTCAACCCAGTGATTCTGGAAGACTCCATTGGCCGCGTACAAGTACTTAGCCCCAGCGACTGCCTACTGGATCTAACCAAGCTGTGTGATGACAAGGGCCGCAGCCTGCGTGCCGTGAACCCTGCCACCTGCACTGACATAGCGCGCTCCCATGGGCTTGAACAACTACCAGCCATCCCTTTGAGCGATAACATGCCCCTGCTGGTGGATAAACGTTTGCTGGGCACGGAGCAACTGTTTGTGGAAGTGGACAACAGCGGACACTTCCTGCAACTCAGCCAACAAGAGTTTAGCAAGCTGATTGCCAATGCCGAAAAGTGTGATTGCTGCATACCGGTTTCCAGCCTGGTACAAAACCCAGACGACCGGGCAGCCGTGGAAAACTCCGTGCAGAAATTCACGCAACTGCGACTCAAGCGCCGCCTGGAAGAGACCCTGGAGATGCCGCCACTGCCGGAAACCGCCGAACGCATCATCCAGCTGCGCATCGACCCCGATGCCGGGGTGGGCGAGCTGGCAGCACTGGTTGAAAAGGACGCCAGCCTGGCAGCCCAAGTGGTAAGCTGGGCCAGTTCACCCTACTATGCTGCGCCGGGCGCCATTCGCTCGGTACACGATGCGGTAATCCGAGTATTGGGTTTCGAATTGGTGATTAACCTGGCACTGGGCCTGGCACTGGGCAAATCGCTGGAATTGCCCAAAGACGGTCCCCACGGAGTAACCCCATTCTGGCACGAGTCAGTCTATACCGCCGCCATGAGTGAAGGGCTGGTAAAAGCCATCCCAGCGGAACATCGCCCTTCCTTGGGGTTAGCCTACTTGAGTGGCCTGCTTTCAAACTACGGCTATTTGATTCTGGCCCATATTTTTCCTCCCCATTTTCAGGTGATCAATCGATCCATTGAAGCCAACCCTCACCTGGACCATTTTTATGTAGAGCAAAATCTGCTGGGACTGGACCGAGAAACCCTGTCCAGCCAGCTTATGGAATGCTGGAACATGCCGGAAGAAGTGGTGAAAGCGCTGCGCTGGCAGAACCAACCTAACTACAGCGATGAGCACAACGTCTACGCCAAGCTGCTGTATGTAAGCAAACAGCTATTGCGCAGTGCTGACCTGGTTAATGGCCCCAGCCATCCGCTGAGTGATGAATTACTTGAAGGCTTACATTTGACCCAGGAAAACGCACTGGAAGTATTGAACAAAGTCATTAGCCAAAAAGAGGAGCTGAGCAGTATCGCTCGGGGACTGGCGGGTTAACCCTCCGCCAGTTGCATCTTATCCTGTAATCGCTGGCGTGCCTTGAGAAACGACGCTTCCATGGCACGCAAACAAATATCCATATACGCATCAAACACGGGCTCATCCAACGACACCAGCAAATCCCGTACTCGACTGCTTGGCGTACGCTTAAGTAAATACAGATAGGCGTGTAACGCATTTTCGGAAATTTTTGCTTCTACTTCCTGGCGATAATCCATCAATTGTTCGTCCAGCATTTCCTCGGTAAATACCTGCTTGGTCTTCATTTGAGAGACAGTGGCCAGCAGTTGCTTGCGCAGCTGTACCTTAAGAGCCGTTTCCATTGAAGACTGACGTAACAGCTCATCCAACGACGCTAACAATTCCAGGCGATTGCTGCTGGGAGCTGTCTCCCTGATTTTAACTTTGTAGCTACGAATGGCCTTACGAACCTCTGCCTTCTCCAACCGAGCCTGCAATTGCTGCAACTGCTGCAGCTCTTTCGAGCGTAAAATACTTTGTAACTGGCGGATATCAGACGCACTGAACTGGCGCTGCAAATCCGCCACAATGGCCTGCTTGAGCTGCTCTGATCCAAGCTGCTCTCGAAATGACTGCTGAAGGGTTAACAAATCGTTGGAATCAAAACCCAATGGCGTCTTTTCCAGGTTTCGGATTTCCTGATCAATGAGAAAATTCGCCTGCTGCAACACCTCGTCAACACCAGACACCTGTAGCACCTGATCCCAATTCACCTCATCCGAAACGTTGGCAGAAGACGGGGGTTGAGCAAACACATTCCAGGACAACACCCCCAGTGCCAGCAAGCCAACTATCACCAAACCTGGGGGACGCCATGCTAACCCGCTCATCCCGACTGCACCTCCACCTCAGGGTTGGAAAACACCGACTCATCCAAGCAATTTTCAGATCGTGCCACAGTGCATGTGACCACGGCATCTCCGGTAACGTTAACAGCTGTTCTTACCATATCCAGTATGCGATCCACTCCTAAAATAAGTCCAATGGCCTCTGCGGGCAGCCCGACCTGTCCTAACACCATGGCAAGAGTAATCATGCCAGCGCTAGGCACCGCAGCGGTACCAATTGAGGCCAAAGTGGCGGTGGTAATCACCGTTACAAACTCCGCCACTCCCAACTCAATGCCATAGGCTCCGGCAATAAAAACCGTTGCCACTCCTTGCATAATAGCAGTTCCATCCATATTTATGGTGGTACCAAGGGGAATCGTGAAAGATGCTACCGAGTTTTTTACCCCCAATTTCTTTTCCACAATGCCCATGGTGACCGGCATGGTGGCTGCGCTACTGGCGGTGCTGAATCCAAATATCAGAGCTGCCCGCATTTTGCGAAGAAAAATCAGGGGATTTAACCTTGCCAGGAAAGTAAGGATTCCCATATAAGTTATGGAGAGATGCAGCAATAAAGCGAATAGAACACAAAACATATAGAGGCCAAGGCCACCCAGCAAATCCAACCCGCGCTCTGCAAACACTTTGCCCACCAGGAAGAACACACCGTAGGGCGCCAGCTGCATAATCAACTGCACCAGCTTCATCACCACCACGTTCAGATCTTCAAAAATGGCACCGATGCGAGCACCATTTTCGCCGGTGTGGTTAATGGCGATACCCACTAAAATGGCAAACACGATCACCTGCAACATGTTGCCTTCGGCCATGGCCTGAATAGGATTATCGGGGAAAATATTAATGAGCACCTGAACAAAAGGAGGCCGCTCAGCTGCCACAAAGGGATCGAATTCCTGGGCCAGACTGATACCGCTGCCTGGATCCAATAGCGTAGCCACCACCAACGCCAAACTGATCGCCACACCTGTGGTGATCAAATAAAGGATAAAGGTCTTGGTTCCGAGTCGTCCCAGACTTTTTGCTTCCTCAGAGGAAATGACGCCACACACCAAAGACACCAAAACCAGCGGCACGATCATCAATTTAAGGAGATTAATAAAGATCTTACCCACAACGTGGAACAAACCATTAATCAGGTATTCATCCACGAAACTGGTAACAGCAGACCCCGGAAAAAATTGCCCCAGGTAATACATGGCCAAACCAACAGCGAAACCGAGTACCAGGCCCACAAATATGCGAACGGTGAGTGTGTCTTTGTGAGGAGAGGAAGGCTGCCCTGCCACACTGCTGGTCATTCAGTTGGTACCCCGATCCACCCTAATTGGCGTCAAAACCCTGACTGGTTAGTAATCAGGATTCAATCTAGCAAGCATTTTATTATTAGGCCACTATGTCTCACAGTTTGGTCACAAAAGCCCAATGAAACAAGTTAATTAGTACCGAAATGCGAGCTAAATGCTTAATTTTTTTTCTTTTTTGGTGGCAGGAACTTCATTAAGCTCATGAACCACATCATTTCCTGCGGGTCACCACTCACCACAATATCCTTGTTGCCCATACCTTCCATGAAAGCGGTTTTATCTTTACTGGCACGGGTAATGGTTTTATAGGCATATTCAGCATCTTTGAAAGACATACACATGCCGGGGTCGGGGTGAATGCCGCCACAGGGGCGCACAGACTGATTGCGAATGACGTAATATCGAGCCACGTTCCCCTTCTCAGTGCGGAATTGCAACACCACGTCTTTACCTTCGAGCTTTTCTTTGAATCCGTCGTTGTTCTTACCCAACCAACGCATTCTCCAACCCAACACCAATAGTAGAAACCAAAACTTCATACAGGACTTCCTAGCGCCAATTTTTGAGTGTAATTATCGCGCATCATGATTGTGCTACGGCATCTTTCAAGGCTTTTCCTGGCTTGAAATTGACGTTGTGGCCTGCTGGAATCTCCAACGGCTCTCCGGTTTGAGGATTGCGGCCCTTGCGCGGACCATGGGCCCTGACTTCAAACACACCGAAGCCAGGCAAACTGACACGCTGCCCCCGGCTCATCTCCAGGGTGATTTGGTCCAGTATTACGTTCAATACATCCCGCGCGGCAGTTTTACTGATTTCAAGCTTTTCCGCCAACACCGCTTCCAAATCGGTTTTTTGCATAATCAGGAGCCCTTCAAAACTCCCGATTGTATAACGTAACTCTGACCAGTAAAAGGCAAAGACCCAAAACTAATAAGGAATTCAAGCAACTATTGTTAGTTCGATCAGTCTTCGATAAGCTCGAAATCATCCTTGGTAACACCACAGTCAGGACAAACCCAATCGTCGGGCACGTCTTCCCACTTGGTTCCTGGGGCAATACCGTCTTCAGGCCAACCCTCGGCCTCATCATAAATATAACCACATACTATACATTCGTACTTTTTCATGGGAACACTCTACTCGCTGAATTTACCGCCTCATTTTGCAAGGGTGCGAACTTACGTGTGATAAAAAAAAATTGCAAGCCGAACCCTCAAATTAATCCAGCGTACACCCTACAATTTCGCTAGAATGGGACATACCTTCAATGCTATCAAGGCGTTAGCGTGACCCACTACTTCCTACCGTCGATCCTTCAGGATAGAACTTTCTACCTTAGCGGCGCCGGTTCAAAGCCCCCCTATCAGGTTCCATTGCCCTTTCGGTCCTGGTTGCTGGATCCAGGCTCACTCACCCAGCGTCTGATTGCAGAATCCGGGGGACAATTCCAGGTTAGATTACTACGCCAGGGTCGCCACCAGGCTACCCAGCAGGAGCGGGACACCCTGGGCCTGTCCCAACGTGAATGGCCATTCCTGAGAGAGGTCACCCTGCTATGCCGGGGCCAGCCCTGGGTGTTTGCCCGCACCCTCATTCCCAGCCAAACATTGGCCGGCCCCGCCCGCGCGCTCACCCACCTAGGCACCAAGCCCCTGGGAGCGGTGTTATTCAACCATCCTGGGGTGCACAGGGGCCCCATATCCGTATGCCAGCTTGAAGGCGGTATTTGGGGCCGACAATCGGTTTTTTTCCTCTACAATAAACCCCTATTGGTGAGCGAGTATTTCCTTGAAGATTGCCCCATGTATCAACTAGACAACCAACTTTTAGATAACCACCTCCGTGATGGAACGAAAGCGTGAGCACCCTTAAACAACTGCAATTATCCAACTCCCCCCTGCGACGACTGCCAGACTTTATCCAACTCTGTCGGCTGGATAGACCCATCGGCATTTACCTGCTGCTGTGGCCAACCCTCTGGGCCCTGTGGATTGCCAGCGACGGTAGCCCCAGCTTTAAACTGCTGTTCATCTTCATCTGCGGGGTCATTCTCACCCGGACTGCGGGCTGCATCGTCAATGACTATGCCGACCGGGATTTCGACGGCAAGGTTGAGCGAACTGCCAACCGCCCTCTGGCAACTGGCCGCGTCAGCGGCAAGGAAGCACTGGCTCTGGCGGCCGTTATCGGGCTCATGTGTCTGGGCCTGGTTTTACTCACTAATCGGTTTACGGTTTATCTTTCCGTGGGCGGTCTGATCCTGGCCTGCAGTTACCCCTACATGAAACGCCACACCTATTTACCCCAAATGGTATTAGGGGCAGCTTTTGCCTGGTCCATTCCCATGGCCTTCGCCGCAGTGGGGCAAACCCTGCCCGCCCATGCCTGGTTAATCTATATTGCCACCCTGCTGTGGACCATGGCCTACGATACACTTTACGCCATGGTGGACCGGGAAGATGACCTCAAAGCCGGCATCAAATCCACCGCCATTTTGTTTGGCGACCTGGACTTAATCATGGTGGGCATTTTAGACGCTTGCGCCATACTGGCACTGGGGCTACTGGGCTCAAGTCTGGAATTCACCTATTGGTATTACCTCGGCTTAACAGTGGCCTCCATACTTTTGTGTTGGCAGCTTTGGCAATGTCGCCACAGGGACACCCAGCGTTGTTTTAAGGCTTTTCTCCACAACCATTGGGTGGGGGCAGCGGTGTTTGTGGGGTTGTTTTTACATTATTCTGTTAGTTAATGCAGGCTGTCCTACAATCGTCATATTCTTGTAACATTGACACCATTAAATACCGGCAGTTTGGTTAATAAAGCGGGTTAATAGAAAATGGCAGAAGCAAAGATCCTCATCGTAGATGACGAAGAAGCAATTCGGGAAATGATATCCGTAGCCCTGGAATTAAGCGGCTTCCAATGGATTGATGCTGAAAACGCCCAAGCTGCCCATTCCCGCATCGTAGACGAACGGCCTGATCTGGTATTGCTGGATTGGATGTTACCTGGCATCAGCGGAATCGAATTAGCTAGACGCCTAAAACGAGATGAAAGCACGTCCGAACTGCCTATCATCATGCTCACCGCCAAGAGCGAAGAAGATAATAAAGTGCAGGGCCTGGACGCTGGAGCGGACGACTACATAACCAAACCTTTTTCGACCCGCGAATTAATGTCACGCATCAATGCGGTATTGCGGCGCACCCAAGGGGATTTAGACAAGTCCATTCTGGTGGAAGGATTGGCACTGGACCCCATTAGCCACCGCATCACCGCCGATAATCGGCCCGTGGACATGGGCCCCACCGAGTATCGTCTACTTGAATTCTTTATGACCCACCAGGATCGAGCTTATTCCAGAGCACAACTCTTGGATCAGGTTTGGGGTGGCAACGTCTATGTGGAGGACCGCACGGTGGACGTGCATATTCGCCGCCTGCGTAAAGCACTGGCGCCCCACAACTATGACCACCTGGTGCAAACGGTACGAGGCACCGGCTATCGATTTTCCACCAAATTCTAACGTAACGATTCTGACATCAAATTGTTGCTTTTTCTCAAGGTATTGTGCCTAGAATAGGTTTACGTTTACTAATACAGTCCGCAACTACCAGGTAACTTCCGTGTTTAGAGACTGGAACCTTGAACTAAACCAATTCCTTTTTTTGTTGGCGGTGGGCTTCACTGCCGGATGGCTACTGGGCTTTCCCGGTGTGGGAGTGGCATTGGTTACCGTACCCTACAGTTTCTGGATGCTGTTTCGCCTGAAGGCACTAATGGGTTGGCTGCAAGGCGGCGGCAAAGAAGAGCCTCCCGAGAGCGGCGGAATTTGGGGCCGACTGTTTGACAATCTGTATCAGATCCAGCAAGCCAATAAGCAACAAATAAGCGAGCTCAACGACATTATCGTCAGAGCTCAACAGTCCACCAACGCCATTGCCGACGGCGTTGTGGTGGTGGATAAGTCCGGGGCATTGGATTGGTGGAATGAAGCTGGCGGTAAATTCCTTGGCTTGCGGCTACCCGCCGATAAGAAGAACCCCCTCGTCAATCTGTTACGGGACCCCCGCTTTATACGCTACTTCAAATCAAAAAATTACAGCAACCCCATCACCATTCCTTCCAGCCAAAACCCCAACCAGATGTTGCAATTCGAAATCACACTTTTTGGGGAAGGCGAACGGCTTATTGTGGTTCGTGACGTCACACGCTTGACCCAACTGGAACAAATGCGGAAGGACTTTGTTGCCAACGTTTCCCACGAACTGCGCACACCGCTAACAGTGGTGAAAGGCTATTTAGAAACCTTTCTGGATCTGATCAGTGGTAATCCTCAACTGGAGCGCGGCCTTCAGCAGATGCACAACCAGACCCAACGCATGGAGCTACTTATTAACGATCTACTGATGCTATCGCGGCTGGAAACCGACACTGAATTAAAGAGCGATAATCCCGTGTCGGCACCAGCCCTTATTCGTCAGATATACAACGATGGCTTAGCAGTAAACGATAAAAAGCAGCATGAAATCAGTTTGGAAATTGACGAGAGTTTGGATATTTGTGGCGACGTAAACGAACTGCGTAGCGCCTTTTCAAACCTGCTGGTAAATGCGATCAATTACACACCGGAACAAGGCAACATTGTGGTCCGCTGGTACCAGGACAAAACCGGTATTTTTATGGAAGTGGAAGATGACGGCATAGGAATCGACAGCAAGCATATTCCTCGTCTCACGGAACGCTTCTACCGTGCTGATGAAGGCCGCGACGCCAAGAGTGGTGGCACCGGCCTGGGATTGGCCATTGTTAAGCATGTGCTGATCCATCACAACGCCAACCTGGAAATCATCAGCAATTTGGGCGAAGGCAGTCTTTTCCGTTGCCGCTTTCCTGTTACCGCCATTGCACCCAAAAAACATAAATCTGTGGCCTGACTAGCAGGTAAGCATCAGGCCTTGTTTTAGTCTCGGAAATTTTCATATTGAAGCGGCATTTCAAAGTCCGCCTGTTTAAGCATGGCAATCACCTGTTGCAGGTCATCTCGCTTTTTCCCTGTAACACGGACTTTTTCCCCTTGTATGGAAGCTTGCACTTTCATCTTTTTTTCTTTAATCATCTTCACTAACTTCTTGGCTTGATCCGAATCCAACCCCTGACGCAAGGTCACCAGCTGGCGAGCTTCGCTCAGGTTGACGGAAGGCTCTGCCACATCAAGGCAAGCAATGTCGATATTGCGCTTTATCAATTTATCTTCCAGGATATCCTGCAGCTGACGCAACTGGAACTCCGCATCTCCCACCAGAGTCACACAGTTTTTATCTTGCTCAAACGCACATTTAGTACCTTTAAAGTCAAAACGATTGCTTACTTCCCTTTTAGCCTGATCAACCGCATTGTCCACTTCATGCATGTTCAGTTCGGATACCACGTCAAATGAAGGCATAAAAATTTCCTAATTTGTGTTTTCGCTCATAGTATCTTATCCCTATGACTCTGTGTAGTTGGGCTACAGCGGCTATACTGTAATCAGTTAACTTCATTAACAGCTGAGCAGTGGTATGAAGATATTTGTAAAGTTGATGATATTCCTGGTGCTATTCGCCTTTGTTGGCCCTTACCTGCTAATGGGCCCCGATGGCCAGATGAAAATGCTTAAGGTTAAAGATATGTTGTTGGAAAGCTTCAGGTTTTCCCTGCCCAGCGTGAGTGACGTAGGGTCAGGCCCAACAACGGAAGAGATGGGGAGCATGCTGTCCTGGTCCGACTCAGACAAGTTCCGGGGCCCCAGCCAACTCACCAAAGAGCAACTTGCTCAGCTGGAAATACAAGAGCAGGACAACATTTTCTACCGCTGGCAGGATCAAAACGGCGTTTGGCAGTTCAGTAAACTGCCCAATCGCAACACCTTGAACCTGGTGGTTAAAACCGATCCAAACGCCAACGTACTGCAAGGGTTGTCAGAAGATCAGGTTAACATAGCCTTGGGACGCGCCCTTCCCGAGGGCAACTCCATCACAGAAAACAATCCCATGGCCAAAGGTGAAGAACTGGCTAACGAAATGCCCCTCCCCATCACGGTTCCCATTGCAGAAATTCCCAAACTCATTGATCAAGCGAAGGACGTGCAAAATATTCTCAATGATCGAGTGAAGAATATGGACCAGATGATGTCGAGGGATATTTAAATATCGTTTAAACGCCAATCGTAGTCTAAAAACTCGATATCTATCTTGCCGGACTTAAGCCGTTTCTCAGCGGCTTGATCCAAACCCAAAGAGTTGCCATAGAGTGCGAGAAACGCTTCCAACGAATCAGCGCCGCGCCACCCTTGCTCAAAATCATCCTGATACCATTTAAAAATGGATGACACTTCTAGCTCTTTTTTTTGCAGCCGATTGCGAGTTCTATCCTTCAAGAAAGCTTTAGTTTGGGCTTCCAATTGTTGCTCAAGGCGATCTCCCACATACGCTTCCGCTCGCAAAGCGGGGCAGCCGACACTGGCGCAGTTAACCGCAAAATGGATACGCGGATCATTATACCGACCTGAACCCCGAATCAATTCATGCTCAATATGATCAAGAGATACCTTACCGCCAAACAGGGGCACAAACTCTTTCTTCCATGGCGACGACAAAAAACTACCCAAGTCTTTAATGGACTCTAAATTGGGGTATTCCGTTAGAATAAGCTCCACAGTCCAAGCATTATAGGCATTAATTAAAAACGCCAGTTGCTCGCTTTTGGATAACCCATCAAATTGTGCCCGTGACACTGAGGCTAATTGCTTTAAATAAGCCGAAAGCGCTCTATCATTTTTCTTAAATGAACGGTAGTCCACTTCAGTGGCTACCCCACCACGAATTTCAACCACGTGAGCTTTGGTGAGCTTATCCCATTCACTGTGATCAAACGTCTCCGCAACCAAAAAGCTGGGAACGATTAACATAAACAGACAAAGGTACTTATTAATTAAATTCACTTACGATCTCCTCCAAGTATGATACTTTTCTAGCCAATGCAATACGCGCTGGGGTGCGTTGTTCTTCTTCCAAACACCAGCGGCAAATTTATTCGCTTCCACCCAGGTGGGGTAGGCATGAATAGTGCCCAGTATTTTGTTCAAACCCATGCCGTGTTTCATGGCAAATACAAACTCAGCCAAAATCTCACCGGCATGCTCGCCCACAATGGTCGCACCTAAAATTTTGTCTTTGCCTGGTACGGTGAGCACCTTTACAAACCCTCGGGTTTCACCTTCCACAATGGCACGATCAAGATCATCCAGATCATAGCGGGTCACTTCATAGGGAATGTCTTGGGCCTTAGCGTCCTTCTCGTTTATCCCTACCCGAGCCACTTCTGGATCAATAAAGGTGGTAGCTGGAATCACGCGATGGTCAACCTTGAATTTCTTAAAGTGCCCGAATAAGCCGTTAACCGCCGCATACCAGGCGTGATGTGAGGCAACATGGGTCAACTGATAAGGGCCAACCACATCTCCCACAGCAAAAATATTCGGATACTGCGTGGCCAAGTACTCATCGGTTTCTATGGTACGATTCACCTTGATACCCAGCTCCTCAAGCCCGAAACCTTCTGTTCGTGCCTGCCGACCTATGGCGCAAATAAGCTGATCAAATTCAATGGATATTTTTTCTGAACCGTGTTCGGCCACCATGAATTTTTTGTCGTCTTCTTGCCGACACTCCACAGCCTTATGCCCCGTTAGCACCTTGACACCATCCAACTCAAGGGATTGTCGGGCGAACTGGCCCACCTCTTCATCTTCACGGCCCAGCAATTCCGGCGCTAACTCCAGTAATGTGACCTCGGATCCCAGTCGAGAAAAGCTCTGAGATAACTCACAACCAATGGGCCCACCGCCGAGCACTAAAAGTTTCTTCGGCGCTGCTGGCAGTGTGGAAAACGTCTCCCAAAGCGTATCGCTGGTTACATATCCAACTTGCTCTAACCCAGGCAGAGGCGGCACGAATGGGCGGGCACCCGTGGCTAGCACAATAGTACGGCTTGTCAGTCGCGTTTTTTCACCATTCTTTTGCTCGATCTCCACGGTCCAGGGGTCAACCAAACGGCCATAGCCCTCCACCACATCCACACCCAGCTCGGTGTATCGTTCCACACTATCGTGGGGCTCTATGGCCGCAATTTTGTCCTTAACGCCCTGCATCACCCCAGGAAAAGAAACCCTATAATCGTCAACCGCCACACCAAATCTGCTTGCCTTATCTACTTGATGAGCCACCTTAGCGCTTTTAATCAGGGCCTTGCTAGGCACACATCCGTAGTTAAGGCAGTCTCCACCCATTTTGTTTCCTTCAATGAGCGTTACTTTTGCCTTCACAGCTGCGGAAATCAAAGAAGAGACCAACCCCGCAGCACCGGCACCTATAACGATTACGTTTCTATCGAAGGAACGGGGTCGAGTCCAACCGTCATAGGCACGGCGAGCTTGAATAACGCCCACTATTTTCTTGGCTATCAATGGAAACACGCCAAGAAGCACAAAGGAAAACAACAACGATGGCGATACGATGCTACCGAGATCCGTTATTTGAGAAAGCTGTGTGCCAGCGTTGACGTAAACAAAGGTCCCCGCCAGCATGCCAATCTGGCTAACCCAATAGAAGGTAATGGTTTTTAACGATGTCAACCCCATTACCAAGTTAATCAAGAAGAAAGGAAAGATAGGCACTAGACGCAGGGTAAAAAGATAAAAGGCACCGTCTTTTTCAACTCCGGCGTTGATTTGCTGCATCTTAGTACTGAATTTCTTCTCTATGGAATCCCGCAGCAAATAGCGTGAAACTAAAAACGCTAACGTCGCACCCAGGCTACTGGCAAACGATACCACTAAAACCCCATAACCAAGACCAAACAGCGCTCCCGCAGCCAGGGTCATAACCGCAGCCCCTGGCAAAGACAGCGCGGCCACCACCACGTACACCACAAAAAACCCCACCAAAACTTGAATGAAGGATTGGTTTTTCCAACTTTCAAATTCTGACAGGCTGTCCTTTAACCCTTCCAGGGTCAGGTATTTATCCAGACCCAGCGCAAAGAACGCAACTGCAATCGCTAGGACAACACCAATGATCAATAATTTCTTCACTTCTAATCCTCTTGGTTCGTTTTCAATATTAACCTTGTGCTTTAATTGACTGACTAACTCTGATTTTGTTACGGATTTTGTTACTCATTTTTCTATATCTATTTAAATTTAAGCTCAGCACTAACAAAGCCATCAAAATCAACAGCTGAATCACGGTGATAATTCCGGGCACAACAAAAGCATCTGCCGTTTCACCAGAAAACATATTTCCCAATGTGCAGTAACCTAAAACTGAAAAAATCACAAATAGCAACAGCCAATTCCGCCTGTACAATAGCGCTATGGGCAACAACCAAAGCCAATACCAACCATTAACCACTGGCGAGAAAAAAATAAGTATAAACAGAGCAATATCCACAGGGGGCAACGCCCTATTGTGATTCTTTACCCACTTGAACCAAACAACAAAAATAGCCGACATAATCACAGCCGCAGCAACATATCGCTCAGCTCCATTAGGCACAACCATCTCAATCAAACTAAATCCAAGGGGATTGAATCGCCACGTATTGGCAAACACCTGTAATGAAAGAAGTTCACTGCCTCCACCCAATAGCGGGATATATAATACAGCCACTGTAGTGGCACAGCAGAATAAAACGGTAGCCGCCCATTTTAACTTTATGTAGTGGCTAGAAAATACTATCGGCACCACTAAAAAGAACGGGATTACCACTAGTGCCGACACCTTCGTTCCTAAAGCTAAACCCAACAACAGCCCAACCAAAACCGGCCGCTGAGATTGCCAGGCTCGAATACATAAAATTAGGGCCAAACCCAAAATAAGATCCGGATGAGCATTGGCGATGGCTTCTTTCAATACTAGCGGATGTACAGCGTACGCCATCAGCCACCGAGACGGTACCGCTGAATAATAGAGGCCAGCCAATATCAGTAGGTCAACAACAATATTGAGGCCCTGCAAAGCGCCTAAATTGCCTGGGGAGACCACATAGCCAAGCAAAAAGAAATATTGAAGCACAGGGCCATAAATAGTGGGCAACTCTGGGTAATTTATATTACTCAGCACCCATTGCCAGTGATCTGCAAGGTTACTGTCACCAAACCAGGCCGCAGGTGGAGTAGCCCAGGGAGTAAACGAGGTAGCCACTTGGCGCCCATCCCAGAGATAACGAAAATAATCATCTTCCAGTAAAGGCCATGCCAAAGCCGCAACAATTCGCAATAGCAACGCCACTACCAGAATAAGCCCGAAAGACATGTGCTCATGGCTGCGCAACACAACAAGCAGCGCCAGAAGCCCCGCAAAAGAGGAGAGCAGACTATACAGTAGAGAAATTTGAGGTTCGCTACCTAGGGGACCCCGCCCCCCTAGAAAGAGCAGTACTGTTGAAACAAAGGCCAGCAATAACGCTTTCTGGAGGGAGGTCGAGATCATCGGTCAAACCCGGTCTAAGGAGTAAAGGTGTATGTGAGGGCGACAATGTCATCATCGGCCACGGTGTTACGACCATCAAGCAAAGTAGCATAGGAAAGAGCCACACCGTGTTTGGCGGCAACAGCCCAACCAATGTTGAACGTGGCAACTTCCCTTTCTTCATTCACTTCCTGGAACCGGCTGGGGTTAAATCCAGGGCCTCCAATATCCAAATCACTATCATATTCTTTACTGGAATAGCCAAGACTCAAGCCTATGTCACTGCGGGGTTGATAGTGACCGATCAAGCTATAGTAGGTTGCTTCGGGAACATCACCACCGCGCTCTTCGTATCCAAGTTCGGCACTGGCGCTGAACTTCTCCGTAAATTGCTTACCTACTACCACGGATGCCTGAAACCCGTTCTCACCTTTGCCCAGGCCCGCCAACCGATTGCCATCGTAATCCCCCGCGAATATAACGGCGCCTCGCAGTGTAACCGTAGGCAATTTATTCACAGTTAGGAACTCATCCACTACCCGCCAACTCACACCCAGAATAGCGTCGGTAAACCCCGCATCCTCATCCGCTGTACCGGCCTCGGATTCGCCATAGCCTAAAAGAGCATCTACGGCCAAATTGTCACTAACACCATATTGCAACAATACCGAAGTGTCTGTACGGTCAAAACTATTGGCTGCTCCGCCGGTAATAGTATCGGCTTTGATCTCGTCGTCGCCGATATAAGCGTTATCTCCGGTTTGATCCGTTACGTTAAGCGTCAGCGACAACTGGCCGGGTATGGGAAGCCAGGGAGAAGTATTTTCTGCAAACCCTACGCTGGCAATAGAAAGCAGAGTTGGCACAAGTAAAACTTGTTTATACATTGTATTCATCCTTCTTATCAGTCTTTAAGCAATAGTGAATCGCCAGCTAGAGTTTGTAGCGACGCTTCAGGTAGAAACTCAGCGCCTGCGCATCTTCCGATGACAACTTAATTTCCGGAATTTTTTGTAGCAACTCTTCAGCGTTACCCTTGTTTAGCTTCAGCCCAGGCATTGAACAACTGTCACAGGCCACCTTTACGGCAAAGACACGCTTGCCATGGCCGTAAATAGCACTGTCTCCAGTCTTAGCGCTGCCCACTGCGGATGAGCCGGAAGCTTGAGCCAAAGAAGAAAAGGCACTCGCCGTTAATACACAAGCGAGCAATGTGGGTTTCAAAAGTGTTTGCATGGTTAAATCTCCTTACTAATGGGTTGTGAACTTAATTTCGAATGGCGGCTTAGGCTGGCATTTCTATGCTGGCGCCACCAGAGTTTAAAAATCGTGCCTATAATGTCCCTGCCGGCCAGGAAAACACCTTTCAGCGTGCCTCCAATTTTTGATTGCCCGCTTATACGTGATAGCCAGTGCACTGGCACATCGACAACGCATAAGCCACGGCTATAGGCATTCAGTTGCATTTCAATGGTCCAACCGTAGTCACGATCGAACATGTTCAGTTGCTGTAGCGTTTCTTTGTGGATTGCCCGCAGTGGCCCTAAATCACGAACGGGGTAACCCCACAGGGCTCGAATTAAAAAACACGCCAGCCAATTCCCAGCTCTCTGGGCCAAAGTCATTGAGCCTGGTTCAGCCCAGCTGCGAACGCCGATTACTAAGTCAGCCCCCTGAGTTAACTCATACAAAACTGACTTAATGTCCAACACATCCACTGCGCCATCACCATCAACAAACAGCAATATGTCACCTAGGCATTCCTCTATACCTCGCCAACATGCTTGGCCGTAGCCCAACCTGGGCTCTGCAATCACCACAGCACCATGATCACAGGCAACCTGGCTGGTAGTGTCCGTGGATCCATTGTCCACCACCAGAATCTCCCACCCCACGTCTAAATCCGAGTGAAGCGCAAAGGCCTTCAAATCGTCTACCACCTGACCGATGCACTCCGCTTCGTTATGTGCGGGTATAATCACGCTGACTACAGTGTCTCGCTTCAATGTTTTAAAACCTTCTGGTTAAAATGATTGAATTAAAGTGCGTTAGTTAAAGTACACGGCGGAATCACCAGGCTTAAAATTCGCTAAACCTAACAACAAGAATTCAGATCTCTGCCGCTCTGACTATCACCAAAAGGTAAGCCAGACCCACAACCTTCAAATACACCGTAGTGGTTATGGAAATTACCAATAAATTCGAAATGCTCTGCAAACCGCGTATTCTTCAGCATCCGCCAGCTGTTTCCACAGACAGGAAAGACTCGACCAGTTTCCATATAGTGATGTTTATCCAAATGAAAAAAGTGAGGGCTATTCTCGATGGTTCCACGATAGATAACGGCCTGACCGTAGTCTTCACAATCTGGTTCAAGCTCTGCCAACTTAAACAACCGATAGGTGGCAGAATGAAATTTAATTGGACCAATCAACTCCGCTAGCCCAGAGTCAGTTATTGCAAGGGGCCGATCCTCCACCAAGCGGGGATCATAGAAACCGGATTTTTTACTCAGCGCTAAAAAGTCATTCCAATACAACGCACCGCTTAGACATTCCCCATAGAGAACAGGGTGCTGCTGAAAACTCGCGGGAATTCTCTGATTTGCGTACACATCCGAGAAATAGAACTCTCCGCCTGGTTTCAATAAGCGATGCACAGAGTCCAGCACGGCTTGTTTATCAGTAGAGAGATTAATAACGCAATTTGAAATTACCACGTCAAATGAACCGGGCTCTAAATCAAGTTCATGGAGCTTTTCAATATACCCCTTAACAAAACGGACATTATCAAACCCGAACCGTTTGCCATGCCAAGACTGGTGTTCCTTAGCCACATCCAACTGCTCATCAGTCATGTCTACGCCGACCACTTCACCCTGGGAACCTACCAGCTGGGATATGAGATACACATCACGCCCGGACCCACAACCCAAATCTAAGACATTACAACCCTCCATCACGGACGGGCTCACCAAACCGCAACCGTAATATTTTTCGGTCACCTTAGGGTGAATATTGCTAAGCAATGGCTTCAACCAATTCGGCACTGAGCTTGGATCACAACAGGCGCTGGTCTTAAGGTCACTACTGCTTTCCAGCTGCTTGCCATAATAATCTTGAACCACTTTATGCATGATGTTATCTCCAACCAAATTCCTGTTTTTAAATTAGTCTTTGCCACTGGGTTTTTATTACAAAATAAGCTCACTAAAATGCGCCGCCACAACTACTTCCTTGACCCGCCGTGCAGCCATAACAATGATCGGCAACACTCACGGGGTCTTGGCTAATATTGTTGGTTAACAGATCACGAAGATGACTGACTTTTTCACCTCCCAGATGCAAACCCAGCTGCTGATTAAAATCACAATCGTACAGATTGCCCTGCCAATCCACGCTCACAAGAGACCGACACATCAAACTCGACATATTTCCCTGATGAAAATTCGTTTTTAGCAACGACATATATTCATGGTATTTTTCTTTCGCCACCAAAATGGATTTAAAGCGATTTACCGGCATGTTTGCTAAGGCATAAAGCTGATTAAATTGAATATCAAAGTGATGTTTTAGTTCGCGCTTATAGACTACTTCTAAATCACTTTGACTGGGTGGCAACGACGCACCTAATGGGTTGTACACCAGATTGAGATTTAAACCTGACCCTGGTTTTCCATAGCCTAAAGCATTGAGCTTTTGCAGACCCAGTATACTTTTATCAAAGACACCTTTACCTCTTTGTTTGTCTACATTTTCAGAGGAATAACAGGGCAGTGAGGCAACCACTTCCACTCCATGACTGGCAAGAAACTGTGCAAGATCTGAGTAACCTTCTTCAAACAAAATGGTTAAATTACAACGATCGATGACGTGAACTCCCATTGCTGTTGCCCGCACCACAATGTCCCGAAATAGATCGTGCATTTCAGGGGCTCCTCCGGTTAGATCCAAGGTTTTAATTCCACGCTTTTTCAGCACAGGGAAAATCAGATCCACCGTATTGGCACTCATCATCTCTTTTCTGTATGGACCAGCACTCACATGACAATGCTGGCAGCTCATATTACATTTGTAACCCAGATTTACTTGCAAGGTATCGAGATCACTGCGCTTCACTGGGGGAAAATCAGTGAGCCCAATTTCAATAGTTTCTATCAACGAGTGATTCACTTTATTGCCTCCAGAAAATACGTTCACAGTTTGTATCCAGCCTGCTCATCAACCCAATTACATTCCAGGCATTCACGCAAACCTGTACGAGCACGGTGCAACATCACATGAAGGTTGCTGACACTTATATCCATTGACGAGCAAATTTCTGCACTGTCGAACTCAAGAAATTCGCGCATCATAATTAATCTTGCCTGTTTTTCTGACAGTCCTTTCAAGCAGGTATCGAATACCCGCATAAAATGTTCGCTTCTTATGGAACTCATGGGCTGCGTCCAGGCGCTAGCTTGGTCATCAGGTAAAAAATGGCTCTTATTCTCAGCGGTATCACTCAAACGCTCATCCACTTGGTGTTGCTCTAGACCACAGGACGTAACACTGGTCTCTACTGACCGATTTCTTTTACGCAAACTATCAATGATCTTGTTTTTTAAAATTGCGAAGATCCAAGTCTTAAGCGCAGATCGCCCACTAAAAGAATCAGCGTTTTTTATGGCGGCAACCAGGGCTTCCTGTACCGTATCTTCCGCAAGAGCCTCATCAGCTAGTTGCAGAGTAGCGAGAGCCAGCATCCTGGGCCGAATCTCCTTGATAAACACAGGATCAACAAGTTCTCTGGTGCTCGGTGCTATCACATCAGTAGATACTTCGTTACTCATACTCATATTCCACCTCGTCATTAATTAATCACTATTGGTATATAAAACTCTAAATAGGCGCTGTAATGATGATTAGCAGCGTGGGCAATATAAAAAAGGTGACGACCATATATGCCACCCCGTAGAACTTGTTATTAACCGTCCGGTCTGCCAGCGCCTCGGCAGCCAGGATAGGAACTTTGCGCAGTAAAGGGATTCCATATATGAGGGTGACGGCAAGCACATTATAGAAAAGGTGTACAAGCGCTATTTGCAGTGCCAAAAGCGCGTTGTCACCTGCCACGGCCATAGCGGCTAGTAGTGCTGTAATACAGGTCCCCACATTCGCCCCCAAGGTAAAGGGGTAAACCTGGCGCAGAGAAAGCACCCCAGAACCCGCTAGCGGGACAATCAAGCTGGTTGTTGTTGAGCTGGATTGAACCAGTAAGGTAATCAGCGTTCCAGAAGCAATACCTGAGGTGGGACCTTTACCTACGGCACCCTGGACAAGATTCTTCGCTTTTCCCACCATTAGATACTTCAGCAATTTAGCCATGGATGAAATAACCAAAATGATCGAAAGCACACCCAAAACAATCATAAAAGTACCCACCCAATTATCAGGCACGGCTTGAGAAAGCCCGGTTTGCGTCCACTCCACAACCGGATTCACCAATGGCTTAACAAAATTCACACTCTTTAGATCAACGGACTCTCCTCCCACCAACATACCAGCAAGATATGCGGCGGTTTTTTCCAGTAAGCCAAAGGTGATTTCCAAGGGGAGAAAAATAACAACACTCAGTAAATTGAACATATCGTGGATGGTGGCAGCGGAAAAGGCCCGCCGAAACGCCTCGCCCTGACGTATATGACCTAAGCTAACGATGGTGTTGGTTATGGTGGTGCCGATATTGGCTCCCATCACCATGGGTATGGCCACAGCCACAGGTAAGCCACCGGCCACCAATCCAACAATAATGGAGGTAACCGTGCTCGAAGACTGTAATAGCGCGGTGGTGAGGACACCCACCACCAAGCCCGCAATGGGGTTATTGGCGAAAGCAAATAGCTCCATGGCTTGGTCTGCCGTGGCTAGCTTAAAACCACCGCCTATCATGGAAACCGAGACCAGAAGCAAATACAACAACCCCATTACCTGAAACCATTTCATACCATAGCCGAATCGGGTAAAGGACATCCCAAATGGAGTTGATGTATCACTAGGAATAGGCATTACAGTCACCTCTGTCAGCAGCGTTAAGGGAGTGAGTTTTTAAATTAGCAACGAGTTATCACGTCCTTATCACGTAGCTATCACATGCCAATCAAAACAGTAGAGTCGGGGAAAGATGTTAGAACCTGGCAAAGCAGGATTAAATATAGGAAGAGGAATAACACTTATGACCAAAATGCAAAGATGCGGGTTTTAGCTACCATCAGTGACATAAAAACAAAAAAAGCGGCGCATAAACGCCGCTTTGTTTCACCACCAACAGGGCCTATCTGATTCTCTCAATCAACAGGTGTGCTACCGGGTTATCCCAACGGTTGACTTGGGTGAGTGTCGAGCTCACTAAGCCATCGTCACTTGTAACTACCCCAGGGTGCACCAAAACTTGATCCAACAGATCATCCCTGGCCGCATTAAACCCCTCTTGAGAACCACCAGCTGCCGCAGGACCGGGAATGGTATCTGCAGTTTCGCTATTGGCTTCAGTGCCTGCATCATAACTGCGTAAATGGTGACTAATTGTTTCACCCACAGCCAAATCCGCAATATCGATTTTATTCATGCCAGTGATAGCGTCGTTGGTATTTACCAGCATCGTAACCACTGAAAGATAAATGGCACCTGTATCATTGGTTTCAAGCTCCATAGTTTCGCTCAAACCCGGCAATAGAACGCCAGTACCCGACTGCGCCGTATATACGTCATCGGAATCCGTAGCCTCCGTTAGAAAGTCCCCATTATCACCGGACTCTGCAATTCTCTCCAACGGCACCGAAGCGGGCGAACCTACTGTATAAGCTGCCCAATCAGCATCATGGACAACTACGGCCAAAGGTGAAAACGGTTGTGCCGCAGTGAGGTTAGTAACCGTGACTTGATATTCCCGGCTGGTTTCAACCGCTGGGCTCATATTGTCATTGCTACCACCAATATTGTCATTGGAATCACTACCACACCCCGCGAGAAGAGCGGCCGCCATTAAGGAGGTGGTTGTGATCAACAGGGATCGTCTATGATTCATAATCAACTCCTTAGCGCACCGTGATGGTTAGCTTTGCAACGGGATTTAACCATCGATGGCCAGTACTACTAATATCGCTTAGGCCGCCACTACTATCAGTATCACCCAACACACCTCGATGAATATGAACATACCCTTCTGCAGTGGCTGTGAGGCCTGTGCCACCTGTACCTACCGTCATTTCAAGGGGTGGAGGCACAGGAAAGCCTGCTTCACCCGCTGCACCACTGCCACGAATTTCGTCGTTGGCTTCTGTGCCGGCATCGTAAGCGTTAAGGTAGTAGGTATATTCACCAGCAGTAGTAGGAATGGTTAGGCTATTAACCGCAACAAAACCGTCGTTAGTGGGCAGCATCATTCCGGCAATAGTCAACTGAGTATTTGCTGCGGCACTGTCGGTGTTCAGTGTGGTGGTAGCACTTGCACCGGGAGCCAACAAACCGCCAGCAGGATTATTGGATTGGGTTGCGCCAATGGCAGTGAGATCAGCCTCCAAGCCAGAAATATCGCCACCTTCCGCCATGGCTTGCAGGTTCGCAGAAGCAGCCTGACCAGCCATAAATAGACTTGTATCTTCAGCGTGTGCCGCAACAACCAAAGGCGTAAAGTACACCCCTCGGGTTAGATTCTCCACGGTCACGTCAAAATCCGCAGCCAATGCCGGCACGCTGGCGGAGCAAGCCAGAAGAAAAGGAATTGATAATCGGCGTAGTTTCATATTCATAATGTTTCCCATATATTGCTTGTCATACTGTTGAGTAGGTTGGTTAAAGAATCCCATGACTCTATTTCTGGTGATCATTATGGCTAGAATCTGAATCGCGCTTCCTCACGAAATTATCACGAAATAGTCACTATTCTATTCAGTCAACTTTTTAGCTTGGGCTTACGACTTCTAACCATGTTTAAGCCATGTGTGCAGGGCGTACCTGAACAGTTGGTTTGTTTCCCAAACCACATCACGCTATTCAGGCATGCCCCTATTTTTTGGCAAAGAACTATTGAATGGTCTCCAGAGATGACAACCCCAAAGCTTCAATCAATTGAGCTTGAATTGGCGCAATCTGATCGTTAGCCGCATCAGCGCCAAAACTATTACCCACCACCACACGCTTTGGTCTGGTACCCTTTGCCTGCTCTACCAAGGTGACAGCAGCGTTGGCAATATCACTGGGCTGCGGTGCATCTTCACTTTCAAACAAGCTGGCAATGGTGGAACCGATAGCTTCAGGCACATTAGCAACGTCACCGTATTCTTCGGCCAAAGACGGCGTCTCCGGTGCGATTGCGTTGGCGTACATATTGGTGGGGTATGCACTGGGTTGAACCAAGACAACATCTATCCCCAATTGTGATAATTCATAGGAAAGACTATCGGTGATAGCTTCCACGGCGTATTTGCTGGCACCATATAAGCCATAGAACGGGAAGGTCACCCGCCCTAAGATGGAACCCACATTGAGAATCAAGCCATCATTGTGCTTCCGCATCAGTGGCAATACCGCCTGTGTTACCCGGAACAGCCCGAACACGTTGACATCAAACATGGCCTGGACTTGTTTATCACTGAAACTCTCGGAAATACCGGCTGCGGCCACACCGGCGTTGTTGATCAACACATCCAGCTTATCTTCTTTGCTCGTTAGGGTATTGATCGCGGTTTGTATGGAATGGCCATCGGTAACGTCCAGCTCAATAACTGACGCCCCAGCACGGGACAGCTCCTGGGCCACTGGCGCATTTTTGCCATTGATATTGCGCATACTGGCGTAAACCGTATGGCCTTTTGCCAACATGGCCAAAGCAGTTAACCGACCAAAACCGCTGGATGCCCCAGTGATTAAAATGACTTTTTTCATAACTATTTCCTCTTTAAGATGGTGACTACTGTTTTATTACGGAGGTTGTAGTATGATTTTTTCGTATAAGTTGAAAAACAGCATGCATGGAATCACACCTGTGCTAAAAATTCACAAATGAAAACCATCAGCCATCTGGAAGTCTTCGTTAAGGTGGTTGAAAGTGGCAGCTTCTCAGAGGCAGCCCGCTACTTTGATATCACACCATCCGCTGTTTCACGCCAGGTATCACAACTGGAAGAAGAACTGGGCGCCCGCCTGTTTCACCGAACCACCCGTAAACAGAGCCTCACCGAAGCTGGAGACATCTATCATCGCTATGCTCAACGCATCCATACAGAGATGGAAGCAGCCAAATTAGCGGTAAACCAGCTTACTGATTTGCCCAAAGGGGTTTTGCATATCACCACAGAGAAAGATTTTGCAGAAACCTTTATACAGCCAATACTCCCAGACTTCTTTAAGCATTACCCGGAAATAGAACTGCGCCTGTCCCTGGACACCCATCTGGTTGATCTGGTTGCAGGGGCGCTGGATATGGCCATTCGAATAGGCCATTTGGACGACTCCAGCCTGGTTGCCAGAAAACTCATGAGCAGCCCCTCCGTAGTCTGCGCAAGCCCAGGTTATTTCGAAAAGCACCCTGAACCCAACAGCCCGTTAGACCTGCGATCCCATAACTGCTTATCTTTCCGCACAACAACTAACCAATTGTTATGGAGCTTACGTGCAGATAATCAATTTGTGGAAGTACCCGTTTCCGGAAACTTCAGGGCCAACAGCCTGGGCATGTTACGGGATGCCGCATTGAACGGGATCGGGGTTATATTTATTCCCCAATGGTTTGTTCAAGATGAGATAAACAGAGGTTTGCTGAAGTGCTTAAGCTTTGAATCCTATGAAACGCCAGTTTACGCTGTTTTTGCGAACAATCGTCAACTGGCACCCAAGGTAAGGGTGTTTGTGGATTTTTTGGTGGAAAGGTTGGCTCTATTCTAATCTGTAACCGTTTCGGTTTTTATTACACATTTTTCTCTACAAAATTATTTAGCTCGGAGAGTGATCGAATAATATATAGCGACTTGTCAGAAGCGAGATTTTCTAGCCTTTGCAAGAAACTATCATTCCAAAATTTTGGACAATGCTTCAAAACCCTGTAGCTTTCCAGTGTTCCCTTTAATACTGAACTACCTTCAGGCCAACCCTCAGGCTTTATAAGTAGACCTTTAAAGAACCGTTTGGCAACTAACCAATAAGTAACAATATATGGTAGCTCAATGTAAATCAGTGTATCTGCTGCTTCTAGACGCCGGTTAAAAGAATCTAAGGAACTCATTGGACCAAAGCCCTCAATGATCCATTCTTCAGAAGAAATTATGCTCTCATGAAACTCTTCATAACTCTGGCGACTTACTTCTTCTCCATTTGGTTTATATAGAACTGAATCTAGGGCATACAGCTTTATACCTGTGGCTAAAGCTAACTCTTTGCTTAAAGTGGATTTACCATTAGCTGGCTTACCAATGACTGCTATTTTTTTCATTCTAAATCCTCCACTTTAGACTATTACTCAGAGGCAGAAACAGAATTAAAAAACAAAACTATTCGTCGCATAGCTCATGTATTAGATCGCCGTTTCCGGTATAAACCAGTGTTATCGCGCCTCGTTTAGCCTTCTCGCATGGACTCAACTCACCGGAGTCTAGATAGCCCCGATCATCTTCTCTATCATTCATGTAGGGAGTATCGGTATTGTGATTCTGCTGATAACTCTGCTGATAACTTAGTACCTCTACAGAATCATGTGCGCCTGCTTCTTCAGAATGGTAATCACTATACTGGTTATTAAGTCGCGGTTCATTTAGTCTGTGTTCCAAGTTTTGGTAATTTAATTGAAGAGTCGAATATTTGTTCTTTAAGCTGTTAAACTCTATTTCCCTTTCTTCTTCACTCTGAATTAGAGAGCTGACACGAGCATCGTATGAGTCCAAATCAGCCCTTTGAACGTACAGAATATAGACCGAGAAGATAACGTTTAATACTATTATAGTTTTCCAAAGTAGCGACAAAATTCGTAACCCCATCGTAAAAAAATAGAAAATGAATACAGACGCTGTTAGCATAAAACCTTGCAGGCCGGACCAGTGCGTCGCTGTAATTCGATAGTGCTTACCTTGAAATTGGCGTATATGATTATACGCATAAATGATTGACTAGTCGCAAATTACCGGCTTCGATTTGGATAGCGATAATTCCAGGAAATGAGTTTCCACGTTCTGGGAAAGTCAGATGCTGGCCGTGAACTTCATATAGCTTTCACATTGCGCCTGATAAAACGCTGATTCGAGTCATTTCGGCACGAGATATGCCCTATCAATCCTTGATAACGATCTGGCTTGCTGAAGATGTTGAGAAAAGCCGTAAAAGCTAGTGCTGAGCTTAGGTTTCCAGAGATACATATTTTGAAACCAGAGCATTCATTAAGAGGTAAATCATAATGGCTACATTAACTGTGCGATTACCAGACGATAAATACGAAAGGCTAAAAGCTTTGGCATCATATAAAAAAATCAGCATCAATAAGTTGATGGAAGAACTATCAACACAGGCACTTTCAGAGTTTGATAGTGAAATCCGTTTCCGCGCTCTTGCGTCAATTGGTGATCGCGAAAATGGTCTGGATATTCTCGACAAATTGGACAAGCACTTTAAAGACTAGTGTTGGGCACAGTGGCGCAACTCGATTCTACTGTACCACGCCTCATTGAATGAAATTCAAATGCTCCAACTAGCCTCGCTGTAACGCGTCCGTTTGATTAGTCAGTTAGCTTTCAATAGCACTCTTCTGCAATTTCGTTTAGAAAATCTTGGTATTTTTTATTCACCTCATCTTCACCTAGATAAACTCGTTCACCATTCTCATCTAATCGATACCAAATAGTACGGTCCTCATCGTATTTCCTTGTTCTATCAGTTAGCCGATGACAATAGTCGCGCTTAATTTCTTTACTTTTAAACTGATCTGCTTCCCTCTTGGCTTTCTCCGCTCTGAATTCTTCCCTTTCCGACATATAATGCATCTCCACCTTTAGTTAAATGGAGCCCTAATTAATCAGTAATAGCAATGCTTGCCATCTTTGTTAGACAGAGCTTTGAGATAAGCATCCGGGTCTTCCGGCTCAAGAAACCGAAGTATTAATAAGCCGTCACCTTTAACTGAAGCAATATTGCTTTTCGATATGGTAAAATATTTTTTAACAGGCTCATCTTGGTAAAAAACATGCTACATTGAATTACTATCGGCAGTATAGAGTGCTTATTCAGATAGCCCTGCCATTATTTCTTCAGGCGTAATCATGGGCTGGCTCTTGGGGCGCGGTGAGAACTTGCTGGCATTAGGGCACCAAGCTTTCGGGTTATCCATCAACGGCATAAATAGATCAAATCCATCCACAAAGTCGAGCACCGACTTTTTCTCTAGGTTGACGTCTTCATTGAAAACATTGACCCACGCATCAGGGACCCATTCATTCTTAACATCTACACTATAACCGTAGTAGTTAGCTAGACGAATATAGAGAACAGCCCAGCCGCTAAATAACTGTCTAACATCATCACTCCAGGGAGACGTGCCTGATAGGCTACGCTTTTTTAGGTATTTCGGTTTTAATAGAAGTGAAATGGAATCACTCATAGCTCTTGCATCGCCAAAAGCTAGTGCTCTCAGGAACATGTAATCTAGTTCATACTTGTTAGAATATTTTACTTCAGATGAAAAATACTCATCTACGCAACTGGAAAACAGGGTCGCATCTCTAGCCATGGCTAGACGAATCTGTAAAGCCAAATGTTTTGCTGATCCAGGCAAGCCCAATGCATGACAATCTTCACCGGCATTAAAAAGAGGCAATAGATACTGAGCATGCCAATATAGAATATCGTCGTCAAAACTTAGAACTGCCGTTAACAAGCTGTCAAACTCACCGCTCTCAGTATAGGTTTGACGAATTTGAAAACGCATTCGTTCAATGATCGCACACGTATAGTTGAACTCCGAAAAGGATAACAATTTATGCTCTTTATACCAGGATAAATAGGCTCTTCCTTTGAGAATATCAAGCACAGAAAAAAGAACCGAATTCAATCCACTTAAGTCATCTTTAGCTATAGCCTTCCTAACATTGCTCACCGCTTCATGGTAACTATCACTAACAGCCTCATCAAATATAGTAATACTATTTACAGCTCGTTCGATGTTAGGTGATGGCGCCATCATACTCACTTAATATTAATTAGCTAGATTACTCAGATAAACCTGATTTCAATTCAGCCAGGGTAAGCTTCGGCTGCCCCTTGGGGCGCGGTGAGAACTTGCTGGCATTAGGGCACCAAGCTTTTGGGTTATCCATCAACGGCATAAATAGATCAAATCCATCTACAAAGTCGAGCACCGATTTTTTCTCTGGGTTAACGTCTTCATTGAAAACATTGACCCAGGCATCAGGAACCCATTCACTCTTAACATCCACACTGTAACCGTAGTAGTTGGCCAAACGAACGTAGAGGACGGCCCAGCCGCTGAACAGATTACTCACATTAGCATGCCAAGGAGAGCCAGCGGAGATATTACGCTTCCTCAACATTTTTGGTTTTAGATGAAGGGAAATCGCATCACTTATGTCTTTAGAGTCACCTCGTATCAAGGCTCTAAGGAACAAATAATCTTCGTAGTACTTTCTTGAGTATTTATCTTCTCCAACAAAATAAGCTTCTACATTTTCTGCGATCAGACCGGTTTCATTCGCCATTGCAAGACGAATTTGTAAAATCAAATGCTCTGCTGATCCTGGGAGCTCCAGCGCCTTTGTACCATTATCTCGACTGAAAAGCGGAAGAGCACACTGAGAGTGCCAATAGAGAACATCATCATCAAAACTTAGAAGCGCATAAAGTAACGTTTTAAATTCCCCGTTTTCTGTATAGGGTTGCTCCCATTGTAATCGCATTCGATCAATCATTACATAAGTATAAACAAGTTCAGAAAAACGTGAAAAATCACTATCACGATACCAAGCTATCAAAGCTCTACGTTGGACGGTGTCACTAATTGAAAACAATATTCTGTCCAACTTTTCATAGTCAGATGAAGCAATACATGCCTTAACTTTATCTATAGCAGCGCCAAAACGCTCGGCTCTAGCTGCATCAAACAATACCAATCCGTTTATCGTTTGACTAATTTCTGGTATCAGCGCCAAAGTAGACCAGCCTAAAGTAAATCAAATTTAGTCTCACCATCCTACTTTGTACAAAGCAAACTCTCCTGTAATCTTGTCTAATCCGGCAATCAAAGTTTCAGGATATTCGCCTTAATCAGCCAAACCCAAAAGTTTTTCCCTAGTCGAATTAATGATAGTCTTTTCACTACTATCAACTATGGTTTCATCCAATTTAATCACAACATTGTCAATCCACTGCTTTGACAATTGCACACCGTTTGCTGTGTCATCAAGGCTTGTTGCTCCTTCGGCAATGCGAGTAATTTATCACTTTTTACTCTAAATTTTATTATATGCCCTCTCAATTGAGTTTCTAATACCCCATGAAAATCTAAAGCACACACTTTCCCAGCTGTAGCTTAACAACCATTATTTCCCGTTGGTGACGGAGTAACCTTTTCCTTTTTTAGTATCGCCTCATGAATACTTGGAACTTCATTTTGGATCTAGCGAGCAAGAGACTTTGGTAATACTTTATTATCAGTCATTGCTGAACGCTTCACAAATTCCTACCACTCACCAATGGTAAAGGCCAGGTCTACCGCATTTATTAACGCCAGCACCACTGGAATGATAAAAAATGCATTATTTTCAGCGGCATTTTGCCCTGAGTAAGCACTGATATTCACTTGCGTAGCATCAGCCTCGGCAACAAATGCAGCCGGTTCCACTACATCAAATTGTTGTGATTGATATCTTACTTTTCGTGCCCATATATAAGCGGCGGTATATTAATCACTTTCTCCGTGCTAGAAAAAGCAGCTGATTTTATTTCTGGATACTTTTTCTCTAAGATTTTCTTGTCTCTTTCTTCATTGAAAGTATGTGTAAAAAAGCCCTCGCCAGTGCTAATTGTTGTACCGAAAGCCTCTGTTGTATAGCTTTCAGCAACGAACGACCCCAAGTAAGAAACATGGTTTTCATTTACTTCAAAGTCGTATGAAACTGCATATTTCGAACACGTCGTAACACTTCCCCTTGGGCCTAAACCATGAAAACATATTCTATTAACTGAGTATTTGCCTGTAGGCACCTTTGCAAAAAATACCGAACCCCACATATCATCAGTTCTTATGTCTTTTTCTTCACTAGCATGACCCAATATCATTAACGTAGACTGAAGAGATTTATCTTCTACGTAGGTTATGATCAGCTTGCTTTTAAGTGTTTCGCCTAATGTACTATTTCGTGTTGTCGCTCCTATAAACCCCGAAATATATCCGTAACCACTGGTAAGGCTATCTGAATTCTTTAGTGATCCGCTTTTATTTATCATTGGTTTCAGCGAGCAACCGGATATAACGATAGAAAGGACTAAAATTATGAACTTCATATACTTAAATCTCCGAGAATCATAACAACCTAGTGAATTGACTCCTTCAATATATCCAAACCCTAACCCACTAACTTTCTATTTTAAAGAATGTGTTGACCAGCATAGCCCATAAACCATCAAGTAAGTGCCGAAGATATGGATATACCCAAAATGATAATCTTTCTCTAATGCTTGCGCTTTGAATTCAATAAAACGCCAGTTCACGTTGCCTTTACGAACAATCGTCAACTAGCGCCTAAGGTTAAAGTGTTTGTAGACTTTCTAGTGACTACCCCAAGGTCTCCCCGTTCACCATATCTTCGTCATCCAACACACTGCTGATGGGCATATGGCGTATATCTTTGCCTTTAACCAAATAGATAACTTGCTCCGCAATGTTGCGGGCATGGTCACCAATTCGCTCTAACGCGCGCAGACTCCATAGCACGTTGAGACAACGTTTTATGTAGCGTGGGTCTTCCATCATAAAGGTCACCATCAAGCGCATGGCGGATTCGTATTCCACGTCCACATTGTTATCTTCTTTCACTACGGCGATAGCCTGCTCCACGTCAAAACGGGCAAAGGCGTCCAGCGATTGACGCAGCATGGCAGTAACGTGGTTGCCTATATGGCGGGTTTCGATATAACCACGGGGAATGGCGCCATCTTCAGACAGGCGAATAGCCATTTTTGCAATTTTATTGGCTTCGTCCCCTATGCGCTCCAAGTCCGTATTGGCCTTGGTGGCTGCCACCAACAGGCGTAAATCACTGGCAGCGGGTTGGCGCAAAGCAATAATGCGGGTGCATTCTTCGTCAATTCGACGCTCCATGCCATTCACTTGCTTTTCGTTGCTGATGACCTCTGCCGCCAACGCACTGTCGCCTTCCACCAATGACACCACGGAATCCAGCACTTGTTTTTCTACCATGCCGCCCATGGCAAGGATATGGCTACGCACTTCTTCCAAGTCCGTATTGAATTGCTTTGAAATGTGATGAGTATAATCTTCAGTTTTCATCCGTGCGTCACTCCAAGAATAATCTAAGAATAGGGAAAAAGCCTGCTAGCAAGCTTTAACCGTATCGACCGGTTATATAGTCTTCTGTTTGTTTTTTCTCTGGGTTGGTGAACAGGGAATCGGTATCTTTATATTCAATCAAATCACCCAGGTACATAAATGCAGTATAGTCTGAAACTCGGGCTGCTTGCTGCATATTGTGGGTAACAATCACAATGGTATAGCGTTCTTTCAGTTCACTGATGAGTTCTTCTACCTTTAGAGTGGATATGGGGTCCAGAGCCGAACAGGGCTCATCCAGCAAAACCACCTCAGGCTCCACGGCAATGGTTCTGGCAATCACCAAACGCTGCTGCTGACCACCGGACAGCCCCAGTGCATTATCGTGCAAACGGTCTTTGGCCTCGTCCCACAACGCAGCGCCCTTCAGAGCCCATTCCACCCGCTCATCAATAACCCGTTTTTTGTTGATGCCCTGGATGCGCAAACCATAGGCCACGTTTTCATAGATGCTTTTGGGAAATGGGTTTGGCTTTTGAAATACCATACCCACTCGACGCCGCAGGTCCGTTACATCCACACTGCGGTGGAATATGTTCTTATTATCGAACAATATCTCCCCTTCAGTGCGGCAGGTATCTACCAGGTCATTCATACGGTTAAAGCTGCGTAGCAATGTAGACTTTCCGCAACCGCTGGGGCCGATAAAGGCGGTTACCCGTTTTTTGGGTATCTTCATATTGACGTTATGAAGAGCCCGTTTTTCGCCGTAAAACAATTTAAAGTCTTTGGCTTCCAGGCAGACTTCTTCATCTTCTAGACGAAGGGAGGTTGAGCTCATATCTACGGCTTTGGCGCTGGAACTCACAAATGAGCGCTGTTCGGTTTTAGAAACAGCTTCTCCCTGAGATAGATTGGATTGGGATTCTGTCATGGTTTAATTCTCCAGTGAGCGATATTTCTCGCGCAAATGGTTTCGAATCATGATAGCCGTCAGATTCAATACCACGATTACAGCCACCAATAAAAAGGCCGTTGCGTACACCAAAGGCCGGGCGGCCTCTACGTTCGGGCTTTGAAAGCCCACATCATATATATGAAACCCTAAGTGCATGAACTTGCGCTCCAAATGCAAATAGGGGAAATTGCCATCCAAGGGCAAGGTGGGGGCCAGTTTCACCACACCCACCAACATCAACGGTGCCACCTCTCCCGCTGCCCGGGCAATGGCCAGGATCAACCCTGTCATCATGGCGGGGCTGGACATGGGCAGTATTACCTTCCAGATGGTTTCAAATTTAGTTGCACCCAAAGCCAAAGAGCCTTCGCGGATGGATTTGGGAATTCGAGCCAAACCTTCTTCCGTCGCCACAATCACCACGGGCAAGGTCAACAATGCCAATGTAATAGACGCCCACATCAGCCCGGGAGTACCGAATACAGGCGCGGGTGCGGCTTCTGGATAAAATAAAGCGTCCAGGCTGCCACCGAGAAAATACACAAAAAAGCCCAATCCAAATACGCCGTACACAATGGAGGGCACCCCGGCCAAATTGTTCACTGCAATTCTGATGGTGCGTGTCAACGGGCCTTGAGCTGCATATTCCCGCAAATAAACTGCGGCAACCACGCCAAGGGGCGTCACCATAACGGACATCAAAATAACCATCAAAACTGTACCGAATATGGCAGGAAAGACGCCCCCTTCGGTATTGGCTTCTCGTGGCTCTTCAGACAAAAACATCCAAAACTGGCGGCAATAATCGACGATTTTTTCGAAAAAGCCCATGGCATTGGGCAGTTTGAATTGAACCACGATATTGAGGGGCACCTCTTTCTCTACCCCTTCCATGGTTCGCACCACCATGCTGTCGCGCTTGATCTCCTGATACAGATTATTCAAATCTGAATTCAGGCTTTGGTATTGGGCATCAAGGGCGGCGCGCTCTTCTTTTAATTCCAGTTTCGCTGCTTCCGTAAGCTTGCCATCTAGCTCCAGGGAACGCTCCTGCAAACGAAGACGCTCTAAACTGTAATTTATGGCACCGATTTCCCCGTGCTCAATTTCCCGTATCTGTTTGAACAGTTTTAACGCTCGCTGCAATCTACTTTCCAGTTCTTGCACAGCGCTTTCGCCACTGGCAACCACTTCACCTTGCTGCTTAACCTGGGTGAGATAGCCATAGAGATTACCCCACTCCCGGCGCTCCACCATCATGAGTTGTTCGGGCTCGGTGCGATCAACCAGGTTGGAGGCCATTAACCAACGGAAATCCATACCACTGATATCGCGATTACCGGTCTTGATCAGCATCCGCTGTACCACTTTCACGTCATCAGGAACGGCTGTTCCTGCTTCTCGTACCCGGGACGCCGCCACCCATTCCTCGTCTGCCAGCTCACCGATGAGTTTATAACTGGTTCCGTTAGGATCGTTGTAAGTGGCCTCGATAATGGTATGGGGCCAAAAATGAGAAAGGCCACGCACCGCAACCAAACCCAGCAAACCAATCACCATTACCACACAGATGGCCACGGCACCGGCATTTAACCAAACCCAGGGTTCACCTTTTCTAAACCATTCTGCAAATGACATTTTGTTCATAACGCTTTCCCCAGATTACAGCGAGCCATATTTTTCACGCAGGCGCTGACGCACCATTTCCGCTGTGGTGTTCACCAGGAAGGTAAACATAAACAGCACCAGGCCGGACAGGAATAGAATGCGGAAGTGGGTGCTGTCTACTTCGGCTTCTGGCATTTCTACGGCGATGTTGGCGGATAAGGTTCGCAAACCTTCAAAGATATTCATGTCCATGATGGGCGTATTACCCGTGGCCATAAGCACAATCATGGTCTCGCCTACGGCACGGCCCAGGCCAATCATCAACGCGGAAAATATACCGGGGCTGGCGGTGGGTAATACCACTCTCACCATGGTCTGCCAGGGCGTTGCACCCAGCGCCAATGAGCCTTGGGTTAAGCCTTTGGGCACTGCAAATACGGCATCTTCGGTAATAGAAAAAATGGTGGGAATCACCGCAAACCCCATGGCAATGCCAACCACCATGGAATTACGCTGATCAAAATCGATACCTAAATCCGATGATAGCCAGGTACGCATATTGCCATCGAACAACGCCACCTCCAGCGGTTCGCTGATCCACATGGAGAAGAAACCAGCAAAAATCACCACAGGAATCAAAATCAGGGGCACCCAGCCGTCTGGCACACGGGTACGCAGATCATTGGGCAAACGGGACCACAACACCGCCGCCACAATACAAAACACCGGTGTTAACACCAGAATGGAAATCATCCCGGGTAAATTGGCTTCCACCAAAGGTGCCAACCATAACCCGGCCAAGAACCCCAGTATTACCGTGGGCAAAGCCTCCATTAATTCGATGGTGGGCTTAACCTTGGTTCGTAAAGCTGGGGCCATAAAGTAAGCGGTGTATATGGCACCACAAATGGCCAAAGGCATGGCCACCAACATGGCATAAAAGGCCGCTTTAAAGGTGCCAAAGGTCAGTGGCATTAAACTGTACTTAGGCTCAAAGTCGTTACTGGCGGAAGAACTCTGCCAGGTATAGCTGGGCTCCTCGTAACGCTCGTACCAAATTTTGTTCCAAAGAGAGGTGAACGATACATCGGGATGCTCATTATCGATGTGCAGATTCACTGGTGCCGCGTCCCCACTTTTTACGATACTGCTGCTACCTCGGGGAGAAACCGCTATCCATTTCACCGGCTGGGAAGAAATACTCTCTTGCGCCGCTTTGGAATGGGCTGTGGTGTTGAACAAACCAATATTGCCTTTGGCATCACCGGCAATAAAACCTCGGCGACGGTGCTCCGATTGCAGGCTAGTGACGGCCACTCCCGGTTCCAGCTCCAAAGTACGCACGTTGGCCAGGTAAGGGCGCTGATTCTCATCATAGGTCATAAACCACTGGGCAATCTGACCTTGATCATCGCCTATCAACAGCGAGAACCCACCCAACAAAAAGTCGGCAGCGGTGATACGGGAACCTTCGGGAACCACCTGCTCCAAGCTCATGCGCATATCATCAACCGGATTACGCAAATCGTATAATTCAACGCTGTCGTCGTTTTGCAATAGAAACAGCCAACGCTGATCCAAGCTGAGCAATACTTTATTTAGGGCACCAGACGGTGGCGGCAATTGTACGGTGGCGGTCTCTTCCAGCTGCACCTCACCGGTCAGGAAGCTTTCCACCTTTTCAAAATCCTTCATGAAAAGCTGGCCATCTTTATCGGCCGCCACAATCCGCACCTGAGACTCCGACTCACGGTAGGCCAGATGCACTACGGGGGAGTCGTCAAGAACCTGAATGGGCTCGCTGCCCAAGGGAAAAGTAAGGCTGGGTTTAACCACCTTGGTTTCTGCCGTGTATTCAACTTTATATTCCGGCTTTTGGATCAACACTCCACCATTGCCCAAGCCCAAAGCAAAACCTTGCACCCCAGGAGCATCCTTGGAAAACGAGGTCAACGCCTGATCCACCGGCAATTCCGGTTGAACCAGAAAATCACCCGTGCGCGCATCTATAAAACCAGCGCCTTTTTCCCGGTCCACCACCATGGCCACCTGCCCCTGCTCTTCCATTACCACATGGAAAGGGGCCTGGGCTTGAAACCCACTCAGCGTGCTTTGCTCATGAACAGAAGCCGGCATAAATAGAGGCGCCACTTCGTAAAGCAAATAGAAGAATATGAGGCAGATAGCGATTATAACGCTCACTCCCCCGGATTTAATGCCCAAGGAAGCTGCCTTATCTTTCAATCGACGCCTACGGCGTAGCTGGGTCAGGCGCTCCTCAGAAACCCCGAACAGATCTTTGCTGGTGGATGATTCCATGAATCTTTGCTCTAGTGCTCTAATACGAAAACGGGGCTACATTCTACATGCAGCCCCTTTGCATTTAATACAATCCTACAACGAAGGCGGATTATATTTTATTTTGCGGCAATTTCCGACTTAATACCCAAGCTGCTAAGAGTCTTGGCAACCATGGCAGAAGGCATGGGAATATAGCCATCTTTCACAACAACTTCTTGACCCTGCTTGGAAAGCACCATTTTGATGAATTCACGCTCAAGAGGACTCAGATCCTTGCCGGGTGCCTTATTAACATACACAAGCAACGCTCGAGACAACGGATAAGAACCGTTCAAAGCATTGTCAGGTGAGGCTTCCACATACTTATCACCTTTCTTGGACAAGGGCAGCGCTCGAACACTGGAGGTTTTATAACCAATACCAGAGTAGCCAATGCCGTTTAGGGAAGTGGCAACAGACTGAACCACAGAAGCAGAACCGGGCTGCTCATTCACGTTGCTCTTGAAATCACCTTTACACAAAGCCACTTTTTTGAAGTAACCGTAGGTGCCGGATACCGAGTTACGGCCATACATCTGCACATCGCGGCTCGCCCAAGGGCCAGTTAGACCTAGATCACCCCAACGCTTAACATCTTTTGTACCGCCACAGGTTCGAGTGGAAGAGAACACAGCGTCAACCTGCTCCAGGCTCATACCTTTGATGGGGTTGTCCTTGTTTACGAAAACCGCCAAAGCGTCGATAGCAACAGGGATAGCGGTAGGCTTGTAACCGAACTTCTTCTCAAAAGCTTCGATTTCTTTATCCTTCATTTTACGGCTCATGGGGCCCAGGTTTGAGGTACCTTCAGTCAAAGCCGGTGGCGCAGTGGAAGAGCCAGCTGCTTGGATTTGCACCGCTACGTTGGGGTACTGCTTTTTGAACTCTTCAGCCCATAGGGTCATGAGGTTCGCCAAAGTATCAGAACCTACGCTGGAAATATTACCCGATACACCACCCACCTTGGTGTACGAAGGCAGTTTAGGGTCTACTTCCGCACCAGCTTGCACCGCAGTGGCCACTAACGCTGCACTGGCTGTCATGGCAACAGACGCTACTAATTTCTTGAAATTCATATGTTTTCTCCGAGATTTTGTGGAATATCCAGGGAAACCAGATAATCTCGCCCCCCCTATAGCCTGGGCACTATAGAGCCGGGATATGACAGTTTTATTACAAAGAAGTGTCGCAGGAGTGAACCCTGGCCAAATTTCAACCAGTTGAGAAGCAAAAAAGCCACATGTCAGCCTAATGGCCTTTGCCCGCATTGGCCTACAGCCGCTATAATGCGCCCCGGCCAAATAAGCCGCACAAGATAACGCAGTACTATGACAAAAATAATTAACGCTTTAGATAAATTTACCGAACTGCTGGGCCGCACCCTGGCATGGGCTTCTGTTGCCATAATGCTGATCACGTTTTTGGTGGTGGTGTTGCGCTATGGTCTTAACAGTGGCCATTTTGGCATAGGCAGCTGGCAGGTAAGCTCAATCGCTTTACAAGAGCTGGTGATTTACTGCCACGCCATCCTCTTCATGTTGGCCAGCGGCTATACCTTGAAGCACAATGGCCACGTGCGAGTGGATGTGTTCTACCGGGATTTTTCTACATCGAGAAAAGCCTGGGTGAATTTATTTGGCACCCTGTTTCTGCTGTTCCCCATGTGCGGCTTTATTCTCTATGTAAGTTTGGACTTTGTCAGCTTTTCCTGGTCCATCCAGGAGCGCTCCAGTGAAGCTGAAGGACTACCCTACCTGTTTTTGTTGAAAGCCCTGATCCCCACCATGGCAGCCCTGCTGTTGCTCCAGGGTTGTACGGAAGTTCTACGTAACATAGCCATACTTCGTGGCTTGATCAGCGACAGCCAAGAGGAATCCGAACTGATATGACCACTTGGATTCCTTTATTGATGTTTCTAACGGTTTGCCTGGTTTTGATGCTGGGCTTTCCTGTGGCATTTACTTTAGGCGGTGTCGCTCTTATTTTTGCCGCTATTGGCACGCTATTCGGCAGTTTCGATCCCAGTTTTCTTACACCCCTTCCCAACCGATTATTCGGCATCATAGGTAACACCACATTGTTGGCGGTGCCGCTGTTCGTGTTAATGGGTGTGACCCTGGAAAAATCCAAAGTGGCGGAGAACCTGTTAAACACCATGGCGCGTCTTTTCGCTTCGGTTCCCGGTGGTTTAGGCATCGCGGTAACCTTGGTGGGTATGCTGTTAGCCGCCAGTACCGGTATTGTTGGTGCCACGGTGGTGACCATGGGCTTGCTGGCCTTACCCACAATGATAAAAAGAGGGTATGACCCCGCCCTGGCCACCGGCAGCATTGCCGCCACCGGCACCCTGGGGCAAATTATTCCACCTTCTATTGCCCTGGTGCTGCTGGGGGATGTGCTATCTAACGCGTATCAGCAGGCGCAACTTAAACAGGGTATTTTTAATGTAGACACGGTATCCGTCGGTGATCTGTTTGTGGGAGCACTGGTGCCGGGTTTGATAATGGTGACACTCTACATACTTTATATAGCTGGCCGCGCCATTCTGAATCCCAGCTGTGCACCGGCACTGGAGTCCCATGAATATTCCACTGAGCCCCTATTACAACAGTGTATAAAAGGTTTATTGCCGCCTTTGCTGTTGATCATCGCGGTGTTGGGCTCCATTCTGGCGGGCTTTGCCACACCAACAGAGGCCGCTGCGGTGGGGGCAGTGGGAGCAACACTGCTGGCTGCACTGCAGGGACAACTCAGCAAACAAAACCGAATCGAAATTGTCCTTTCTACCACCAAGGTTACTTGCATGGTATTCGCGATCCTTATTGGCGCGTCTATTTTCTCGTTGGTATTTCGCGGCTTTAACGGCGAAGAAATGATTCACGATTTCTTCAGCAGCCTACCGGGGGGCACCTTCGGAGCCATGCTGTTGGTGATGGTGGTCATATTCCTGTTGGGCTTTATTTTAGACTTTATTGAAATTACGTTTGTGGTGGTACCCATAGTGGGCCCAGTTTTGCTTGCCATGGGCTTAGATCCCGTGTGGTTTGGTGTTATGATCGCGGTAAACTTGCAAACCTCATTTTTAACCCCCCCATTTGGGTTTGCATTGTTTTATTTGCGCGGAGTCACGCCGGAGTCCATTGCCACGTCCACCATTTATAAAGGCGTGATACCCTTCATCGTGATTCAAGTTATCACATTAACAATTATTGCATTGTGGCCCTCTTTAGCTACATGGCTTCCAAATTTGGTCTATAACTCTTGATAACAAATACTCTTTGGCTTATCTGAAACGGTGCGAGAATGAACGATATAGCAGATGAAAACGACGATACACCAGTACCGATGGGGGAACTCACCCTGCAAACCATCGCCATGCCCGCCGATGCCAACGCGGATGGTGATATTTTTGGGGGCTGGCTGGTTTCCCAAATGGACTTGGCCGGTGCAGTGACCGCCAATCGTCTGGCTAGGGGACGAGTGGCCACCGTAGCCATTGATTCCATGGTATTTATCCGCCCCGTTGCGGTGGGCTCCGTTGTGAGCTGCTACACCCAGGTTAAAGAGATCGGCCGCAGCTCCATGGCCATCGTGGTGGAAGTTTGGGCCCAGCTACACAGCGATAAAGATGCATTAAAAGTAACTGAGGGTGAATTCACCTTCGTAGCCATCGACGAAAAACGCCGAACCAGGCCGGTTCCCCGCACATCTTAAGCAACAGCTGGTCGACATCGGGCGACCAGCTCTTCCTCTCATTCGCTAGTTGCGGGTTTCTAAGTACGCTCCCTCTGAGATTTCAGTATAAGGCACCACATTCTCTTTATAGGCCTTGAACGACTCGTAAACTTTTTTCGCCATGGGGTCTTGTGCAATTATTTCTGCAATTACCTCATCTGAGGCTGTGCGCAGCGCCCCCAGCACATCATCGGGAAGCTTGCGCAACTGCACTCCATGCTGGGTTTGCAATTCTTTAAGTGCACTGTTGTTACGGGCAGTGTATTCGTCCAGCATATCCTGGTTAACGGCTCGGGTGGCGTAGGTCACAATGGCCTGCAAATCTGCGGGCAATGATTGCCAGGCTTCTTTATTGACCACAAATTCCAGTGCTGCTCCAGGCTCATGCCAGCCGGGGTAGTAATAGTACTTAGCCACTTTGTGCAGACCAAAAGTGAGATCATTGTAGGGGCCTACCCATTCGGTTGCGTCAATGGCGCCAGTTTGCAGTGAGGTGAACAGCTCACCCCCAGGCAAGGTCACGGGCACACCACCCAAACGTTGGAACACTTCGCCCGCCAGTCCGGGGATACGCATTTTTAAGCCTTTCAGATCATCCACGCTGGTGATTTCTTTTTTAAACCAGCCCGCCATTTGCACGCCTGTGTTACCGCCAGCAAAAGGCACTAAATTGAAGGGCTCGTAGGCTTCACGCCAAAGCTCCATGCCACCACCGTAATGCAACCAGCCATTCATTTCCTGGGCATTCAAACCAAAGGGTACAGCAGTAAAAAACTGAGCGGCGGGGGTTTTGCCTTTCCAGTAATAGGCTGCACCGTGACCCATTTCAACGGCTCCTCGGGCGACGGAATCAAACACCCCCATGGCAGGTACCAATTCACCGGCGCCGTGCACCTTGATCTGCAAACGGCCTCCGCTCATCTCGTTCACAGCTTTGGCAAAATTTTCCGGAGCCATCCCCAACCCGGGGTAATTCTTGGGCCAGGTGGTGACCATTTTCCATTTAAAGGTTTGTTGCGGTGCTGCGGCGGCAGTGGAATCAGTTGCGTTGTTCTGTTGTTTACAACCGACCAGTACAGTCAGGGTCAGGGCTAACACCCCTGCTAAGGGTTTCCACATGATTAGGCTTCTCCCGGGATAAGTTCCATTCTTATTATCAGGCAACTCTTACTAAGTCATTCTAAAAGCAGAGATCTTATGAGTTGCCCCATTGATTTTGTGGATTACAGATTCTCTAATTGCCCTGCTTGAGTCAAGCGCTGTGCAAAGCTCTGTAGTATTTTGCAACGCTAAGCGCCACTCAGAACAATTCTAGCCGCGCATATTGTGCCACCAGCCATTTTTCTCCCGCCGCGGCAAAGTTTACCCGCACTCTCGCATTGGGACCGCTGCCTTCACAACCCATAATCACACCATCACCAAATTTGGGATGGCGCACAGAACGCCCCAACTGATAAGGGGAATCATTCATGGGCTGGGCTTGGGAGCGCGATGCCACTGGCCGGGTAATCTTGGCGGTGGACCGGATTTCCTGCAAACAGTGATGGGGAATCTCTCGAATAAAACGGGATGGCCCCTGACGGGTTTCAGTGCCGAATAGGCGTCGGTTTTCGGCGTAGCTGATAAACAGTTTTTTCATGGCCCGAGTAATGCCCACATAGGCCAAACGGCGTTCTTCTTCCATACGGCCGATGTCTTCCAGGGACTGCTTGGAAGGAAACAAACCTTCTTCCACCCCCACCATGAACACCAAGGGAAATTCAAGGCCTTTTGCCGAGTGCAGCGTCATCATCTGCACGCAATCCTCATTGGCGTCGCCCTGGGTTTCACCCGCTTCCAATGCCGCGTGATCCAGAAATGCGCTCAAGCTGCTTTCCTGCTCGTCAACACTGGCTTCAAACTCGCCGGTGGCATTGATCAGTTCTTTCAGGTTTTCCACTCGGGCTTCGCCACGCTCACCCTTTTCGTTCTGATGAAAGGGAATCAATCCCGAAGCTTCAATGGTACGCTCAGCTTGTTCCGCCAGGCTTAGGCCGCTATTTTCCTGATCCAGGCGTTCGATCAGGCCTAAAAATTCATGCAGCGACTTTCCTGCTTTGGTGGGCAACTCTTTGTGCTGCAATAAAGCCAGACTGGCTTGCCAAAGCGGAATATTCAGTTCGCGCGCGGTTAGCCGTATGCGTTCAACGGACTTATCACCTAAACCTCGGCTGGGGGTATTTACCACCCGTTCAAAGGCCGCATCGTCATCCCGGTGGCATATCAACCTGAGGTACGCCAGTGCGTTTTTGATTTCCGCTCGCTCAAAAAAGCGGTGGCCTCCATAAATTCGGTAGGCAATCCCCGACCGCAACATGGCTTCTTCCAACACCCGCGACTGGGCGTTGGATCGATACAGGATTGCCACCTCGCTACGTCGCAGCCCTTGCTGCACCACATGCTGAATCCGTTCCGCCACAAAACGAGCTTCATCCACTTCGTTGAAGCCCGCGTAGAGAGAAATCGGCTCCCCCTCTTCACCTGCGGTCCACAACTGTTTGCCCATGCGTTCACTGTTATGGGTAATGACGCCATTGGCGGCATTAAGAATAGTGGCACTGGAGCGGTAATTCTGTTCCAACCGCACAACTTCTGTACGACCAAAATCATCGCCAAAAGAGCGAATGTTTTCAATTCGAGCACCACGCCAGCCATAGATGGATTGATCGTCATCACCCACAATGGTCACGGGGATGGTTTTGCCGGCAAGCACTTGCAGCCAGGCGTATTGAATCCGGTTGGTGTCCTGAAATTCATCCACCAGCAAATGACGAAACCGTGACTGATAGTGTTTTAAGATATCCGGGTTTTTCAGCCACAGCTCATGGCTGCGCAACAACAACTCAGCAAAATCCACCATTCCCCCACGGTCACAGGCTTGCTGGTACTGCTGGTACACTTCTGTGAGGGTTTTCTTAAAAAGATCGTACTCACAATCAATATGCTGGGGCCGTTGGCCTTCGTCTTTACAGCCGTTGATAAAAGCCTGGGCCTGCTTAAGAGGAAAGCGGGAGTCATCCAGCTCCATGGTGCGCATTACCCGTTTAATCAAACGCAACTGATCCTCAGAATCCAATATTTGAAAGTTCTGGGGCAGCTTGGCCTCTTGCCAGTGATAGCGCAGTAAGCGGTGGGCAATACCATGAAAGGTGCCCACCCACAAGGAGCCAGTGGGAGCGCGCAACAATCGTTCGATGCGTGCTCGCATCTCTGCTGCTGCCTTATTGGTAAAGGTCACTGCCAAAATATTACGGGGTGACAGGTGACACTGCTGGATCAACCAGGCAATTCGATGCACCAGTACACGGGTCTTACCGCTACCGGCACCTGCCAACACCAAAAGCCGGTGGGCTTCTGAGGTGACCGCCTGAGCCTGGGCCTCGTTTAGCGAACGTATAAGGGGGTGATTTTCCATGGCCGCATTCTACTGTATTTACCCGCCTTATTGGTAAATCTAATAAGAAATACCTGGCGCTAATGTTGAGATTATAAAGCGGAGCAAAGGTGCCAAAAATCAGGCGGATTTGGTCAATTTGCGAAAAAACTACGGAGTTTTATTCACGAATTGTGAATTTACGTATATATTTTTTCCTAACCAAAGTGCGAAGGTGCGCCTATCGAACTGGTTTTAGCGATAACAATAAGAAATAACCAGACAACACCACCATTCCTTATTGTTTTCCATTCCATTCGACACAAAGCACAGCTTGGTCTCATAAATAATAAAATGTTAATGGATGGAGTTCGACTCTAATGGCAAACAAACACCACTTTAGAATTACTGCCCTGGCCGCCGCAATCGCAGCCACTGGTGCGGTGATACCCGCCCAAGCGTTGGAATACGCCAATGGCGATTTTAGAATGCAAATGGATACCACCGTTTCCGCAGGTGCCGCCTGGCGGGTGTCTCAGATCGACTACCGAAGCGTGGGTGCTGCTAACGCTCAGGCTGCTTTTCTTAGCGGGGACAACCCTCAGAACCTGTCCCATCCTGACACCAGCTCCCAAGACAACTCCAATTTAGCTTGGAAAAAGGGCTCGACCTTCTCTGAAGTTATAAAAGCCACCATTGATTTAGAACTGAACTATAAAGATTACGGTGCCTTCTTCCGTGGTCGCGCCTTCTATGATCACCGCATCGTCAATGGTGATGGACGCACCTTCTATCCCGCTTTCTATCCTACAGACGCCAATGGCCAAGCCACCGAACCCAATCAAAGTGACGGTCGCAGCGCCGATATTCTGGATGCATTTATCTGGGGTAACTGGTGGCTGGGAGAAATGCCTCTTAACATCCGTGCCGGTAAGCAGGTGGTAAGCTGGGGTGAAGGTTTATTCTTTGCCAACGGCATCAATACCATTAACCCCGTGGATGTAAACGCCTTGCTGACTCCGGGCTCTGAGTTGAAAGAGGCACTGCTGCCAGTGGGTTTGGTGTATGGTTCTCTCGGCCTGACAGAAAACCTAAGCGTGGAAGCATTCTTTCAATATGAGTGGGATAACACCGAGATTCCTTACTGCGGTAACTACTTCTCGACTTCAGACACCGTATCCTCTAGTTGCCAAGCGGGCTTCTTTGCTGGCGGAACAGATCCTGGTTCGCTACTCTCCAATATACCTGGGGTAACAGCCGACCAAGTGAACTTGCCCAAGAGTCAGGACATAGAGCCCGATGATGACAATCAATACGGTATCGCTTTCCGCTATTATATTGATGCCATCGAAACCGAAGTGGGCCTTTACCACGTGCGCTACGATTCCCGCACACCCACGGTAGGCATAACACTTCCATCATTCGACGCAGCAGCCATAGCGGGAGCCACTGCCAACATCGCGAACCTACGCGCAACTGCAATCAACGGCCAACTCCAAGCCATAAACCCAGCTCTGATTCCATACGATGCCTCAGCCTGGTTCCCAAATCTTGCGGGCAATTCCAGCTCACTGGCAGCCATGCTTAATGAAATTCTGGGAACATCACTGGCAACCGGCTCCGCGGCGCTTATCGCTGACTTCACACCGGTTTTAGGTGCAGCCAATGCCACCGCCTTGGCAACAGGCCTGGCCTCAAATTTTGTAAGCAACGGCATCTTCCTGCAGCCCTATGGCAACCTGACAGTTGAATACCCTGAAGACATTAAACTCTACGGTATCAGTTTCAACAGTAATATCGATTTCGGCTTACCTGGAGGCGCTACCGCGGTATCGGGCGAGTTCAGCTATCGAGAAAACATGCCCATGCAAATTGAGGACGCCCAGGTAATTGCGGGTGTAATAGGCTTGCCATCGGACCTCTGCGGTGGACAAAGCTGCTATGTCACGGGCGACTTCGGAGAGTATGTACCTGGTTTCGTTAGAGAGGAATTCTATCAAGCTGAGTTAGCTTTTATTCACTTCTTCGATCGCATCCTGGGCGCATCCCGTTGGACTGCCGTGCTGGATATGGCATACAACTACGCCACCATCCCAGACAAACAGGACATTCTGTTAAACGGACCCTACGTAGCCACCATTACCCCTACCAATATGGATCTATACCCAGATTCCAGCTCCTGGGGTTACCGAATGCGATTCACCGGTGAATATTCCAATGTGTTTGCAGGGGTCAACTTAAAACCCACCATCAGCTTTAACCATGATGTAAGCGGCAACAGCCCCATTGGCACCTTCCTGGAAGACCGCAAAGCCCTGGGCCTATCACTGGAAGCCGAGTACGAACACGCTTACACAGTCAAACTATCTTACACCGACTTTTACGGTGCTGAGCCCTATAACCAATTGGCAGACCATGACTTTTTCGCCATTAGCGCTTCCGCTTCATTCTAAGCAGTAGGGGAACTAAGGAAATGAATATGAAATACACAATAAAATCAAACGTTTTGGCGAGTGCGCTGTTAGCCGCCTCCATGGCCACCGCGCCAGCTTACGCCAAAGTAGACCAAGCACAGGCAGACAAGCTCGGCGGCAGTGAACTCACCGCCACCGGTGCGGAAGTGGCAGCAAACGCAGACGGCTCCATCCCAGCCTATAGTGGTGGCATAACCAAGCCACCGGCCTGTTACAAGAACGACAACTGGTTGTGCGATCCCTTCCCGGAAGACAAACCCTTGTTCACCATCACCGCGGCCAACATGGAGCAATACAAGGACAAGCTAAGCCCAGGCCAGATCGCCATGTTCAAAAAATACCCGGACACTTACAAAATGCCCGTGTATAAGTCCCGTCGCAGCTACGCCATACCCGATGAAGTGGCCGCCCTCACAAAAAAGAACGCGGCCAACACTGAAACCGTTGGTGCCACTGGACTCAAGAACCTGACCCTGCGGGGCTACCCCTTCCCTATACCCCAGAATGGTTTGGAGGTGGTGTGGAACCACATTGGCCGCTACCGCGGTGAAAGCCTTGAGCGCATCATTGGCCAGGTTACCCCCCAGGCCAACGGCCGCTACAACATGGTTATGTTTAAGGATCAGCTGGGCGTAACCGATACGCTCACGGACTACAAACAGGGGGACAACGATAATGTGTTGTTTTTCTTCAAGCAGCAGGTAACGGCACCCGCTCGCTTAGCTGGTAACGTACTTCTTGTACACGAAACCATCGACCAGGTTAAGGAACCCCGCCGAGCCTGGGTATACAACGCCGGTCAACGCCGGGTGCGCCGCGCTCCCCAGGTGGCCTATGACGGCCCAGGTACCGCGTCAGACGGCATGCGTACCGCCGATAACTTCGACATGTATAACGGCGCTCCGGACCGTTATGAGTGGAAACTGATCGGTAAGAAGGAGATGTACATCCCCTATAACTCTTACAAGTTGGACGAACGTGGCCTACCCTATGATGACATTATCAAGGCAGGACACATCAACCAGGACCTGGCCCGTTATGAGCTACACCGGGTGTGGGTAACTGAAGGAACGTTGCGCAGTGGCACCCGCCACATTTATGGCAAGCGAGTGATGTTCCTGGATGAGGATAGCTGGCTGGCGTCTGTGATCGACCATTACGATGGCCGAGGCAACCTGTGGCGAGTAGCAGAGTCTCACCAACTGTTTTTCTATGGTCCACAGGTTCAGGCTTATGCCCTGGAGGCTTTGTACGACCTCAACGCCGGCCGCTACTACGCCCTGGGCTTTGAAAACAATGAATCTACCCCCAATAACTTCGATGTTCGCTACTCCAGCAAGGAATTCCAACCGGCTGCTCTGCGACGTTCTGGAGTGAGATAAACCTTATTAGCTAAAGCAGATAAGGGGCGCCTGTGCGCCCCTTTTTTGTGGCTAAATATTAATCAAACAAACCTATACAGGTATGTGACAGTATTTAACAAAGGGCTGTGGCAATATGGTCAAAATAATTTAGCTATGGTTGAGCGTAACTTGCACTCTATAAGCAAGCACCTTATCCTGCCACAGGTGAACACTACGCCACGTTTGGTTTACTCAGTACCCGTATATTGACCGGATAAATTCGTCGCCACAGCAACAAATAAATGTTAAAGGCTCCAATGACTTGCACTAGATTTTCAAATAAAGATCAAAGAGTTAAAAACATCTTGTCAGCCTGCTTTATGGTTATGACCCTGATTGTAAGTGGTACCGCACTGGCGGCAACCCAATCTCAGATCAACAGCAGTGCCGCAAAAGTCAAAACCATCAAAAATAACCTGTCCTCCACCGAAGCTGCCATCAAACAACAGGAAAAAGAGCTTTGGGAACTGGATAAAAAAGTGCTGGAGCAACGTAAACAGGTGCGCGAGGAGCGCAACAATGCCAGACGCTCCTACCATGAGGCCAAACGGGAATTGAAACGTCAGGCCTTCGAAATCGAGCGTATTGAAAAAGACCTTTCCCTGGTCGAATTCGATATGGACATCGTGCGCCGCGATATGGAACGGGACCAGCGACGGCATCAAAGTATGAATCTGCTCAAGCAGCGCCTGGCTGAGAGCGATTACCTGGTGCGGCAAAAAGAGTTCAACCGCCAATTGGCAGGACTGGAAGTGAAAAAAGCCCCCCTGGTGAGCGAGCTGGAATCTGCCAAGGAAACTCTCCAGCAGCTAAGGGACCAGTTGTTGGCCCAGCAAAATGGTGCTGAGGACAATATCGATCAAGAGCCATCCGTGTCTGCCCTGATCAATAAGCGGGACCAAACCACCCGCCAACTGGATAAACTCAGAAGCGATCTCAAGACGCAACAAAACCGTTTGAAATCGGAAAATCAGCGATTCAATCAACTGGTGAACGAATTCAAGCGCAACCAAAAAAACGGTGATAGCAAATCCACTACCAAAAAAGCGGTCACTAAAGTCACGCCAAAAGCGGAGCCGAAAAAAGCGGTTCAACCCAAAGTCAAACCATTTGTGGACCCCGGCAATTACCACTCTTACATATTCGCGATTTCCGGCGATCAGGTACCCAATATAGAGCGCAACCTGCGATTAAAAAGCTGGGTAGAGTCCTACAACGCGCGCTACATCGAAGCCAGTTGGAACGGCTTCAGTGATGGCAAAGGGCCGAAAGACAGCTCAGGTTTTCAAGAGGCCTTCCACGAATATATTCGTCAGATTCCCAAAGACGCCAAGCTTATTCTAATTGGTCACGGTTTGGGTGGTGGTGCCGCCATCGATGCCGCCACACGCATTGCCACCAAAGAAGGCAGAATGGTGGATCTATTAGCGGTTTTGGACCCCATGGGAACCGATAGTTTACGGGCCAACATCGTCTACGAAACTGAAGGTAAGTGTGGCCAACCGGACCCCAAAAATACCATGACCAATTCCGAGTATATTGAATGTATTAAAGCGGCAAAGAAACGGGAAATCACCCCCAATGTTCGTAGCTTCTACAACCGCTGGCAGAAAGATGCCAAAGGGCCTGTGGACTATCAACGGGAAATACCCAGCTTGGATGCCAACGGCAAGGTGGTAAGTGTTCCCACCGCTTCCGGTCGCTTTAATATTGCTAATGGCACCGAATCGGACCAGCGCAGGATCTATTTTGCTGGCGCTGAAGATGCCCATACACTGCTTCTGCAAGAACAGTCACGACTGTTACCCAAACTGCTGGTTCAGCACCTACGCTAAGTTCAGGAGACCATAACAATGATAAAGGTCACTATGATTACCGCTCTTATTGCCACCGTTGGCGCTGCCACTTTGGCCCAAGCCGACACCACGGTAGTGAAAGTCCCCCGGGAAAACGGTGCCGTTCACCAGGAGTTTAAAAACCTGTTGAACGAAACAATCAGCCAGTTTCGCTCTGGCGTGGGGCGGGTGGAACTCACGGGAAAGTCTCCGGACGATAAAGTCTGCAACGCCAATTTATATACCAACGGTGACACTACCTTTGTCACCATGACCGTGGACCAGGACAAGTTTTATAACGAATTCTATATCGACCACCCCCATCAGTCGTTCAAGCAGGTTTTATTTCAAAACCTGATCATGTCCGACAAAAATGTGGAATTGAAGGTGGTCCAGCGAGACGGTGGCTACTCCATTATTACCGATGGTAAAGAACTGAAGTTAAGCAGCCGAAACCGAGAAGGTTCCAGCCCCATCTGTCAGTTCTCCCTGGCACAAGCAACCCTCCACGAAGGCGAAACGGAATAATTCCAAAAAGGAATTATTTAGAGCGCGCGTACTTCAATATCAGGCAGAGTTCGCGCGTAGGAAGCGAAATCTTCGGGCTCACCGTCAAAGCCGTCGCTGAGAAATAGGGAGACCACAAACCCAATAAACCCTTCCATTGGGAAATCAGTGATACGGAACCCCATATTGGGCAACTGGCCTGGAAATGCTTCCGGCGGGTCTTCGCTGAATTCATCATCTTCCAACAGCAGCCCCATGGGTTCATTGAAATCCCCCAAATAATCCACGAAAGCCAACACATCAAAATTGCGCTTTGAACTCGCCCAAATCCAATTGTTATGGGGGTCGAGGCCGGCTTCGATCATCTGCTTCTCAATCTCATCAATTGTTCCATCAACAATGCCAGGCTGTTTCGGCCCTGCTGAGGTTCGTAAAGACGCTCCCATCAATTTATTGGCGTCAAGCGACATGGACAAGGAAGGATTGCGCAATAACTTTCGTCGTAACTCAGGAATGGTGCCACGGGCTTCGTACATAACTAATTTGGGGTAGTGATGTATCTGCAAACTCAATTGCAAAAATGGCACGGCGAGGACATGCAGGGTGAAGTCCAGCTGGGTAGTAGTTCTTACGGGGCCAATACGTTCCGCTGACGGAACCGCTACCATCTGAGCGTTATTCAGACCTATGTTAGTAATCGGGGTAATCACTCCGGTGTCCAGCCGCAATTTCATGGAATCCAGTGGCCGTTCCCCCACAAAACTGTAGATGGTGAAGTCATCCCACACCAGATGATTTTCTGTGTCGTAATGAAGGCTGTAAAAGTCAGTTTCAACCACTCCCAAATCGGAACTATAACGAACGTATTGCTCGTCTGAGCGTAACCTTGAGTCCTTAACAAGGTATACGTATCGCTTGTGGCCATCGCGATCCAGGGTGAGTATTTCAGCGATCAGGGTGCCATCATAGGGTACTTTGCCATCGTACTTTTCCCCGGCATCCTTAAACAAAAACAGTAATTTATCAGTGGGATCAAGCACATCGGGGCTGCCAGCCAGGGGTACGTGCCATCCTTCAAAATACACAGCACCACCGGTATTGTATTGATCAATCTGATAGGGTATTGGCTCCATAACCCCATCCACCATGGCCGCCAAAGACAAATCATCTATGCTCAGATCCAGGGCAGACGGCATATCTTCCCCGTCGATGGTGATGACTTTAAACGCGTCGATACTGTGAAGAGGTGGTGTCAGAGCCAGGCTCTGTGCAGACACCAACAACCCGATAACCATTGCAGCAAATTTAGAAAGCTTCATGTAAAACACCTGAGCGTTGTTATTATTTGACCAGCGGAGCCATTCTACACCGCCCCCCGGTAAAGTTCAGCAATTGCGCCGAATCAAGCTAATGCGACTCATTTTACTCAATTTTGCAGGGGCCTCCCAGCCAGCTGGGAGGAACGCCGTTAAGCTAATCGGCCACTGGGTTACAGCATTTGGCCCATGCAAAACCACTTCTCCATGGTAACATCTTCTTTCATCCTCACCTTTGATTATAGAGGCGCATCGCCATGCAGGCCTTCACATTTTCCACCACCAAAACCATCATCAACGAACCCGGCAGCGCCCGCCAGCTAGGGCAAATTTGTCAGCAGCATGGAGCCAAATCTGTGCTGATCGTCACTGATCCTGGGATCATTAAAGTGGGATTGCTGCAAAACCCGCTGTCCAGCTTTACTGCACAGGGTATCAACGTATCGGTTTATGATGCGGTGGAACCGGACCCAGCGGACACCACCGTACTCAATGCCGTGCAAATGGCAAAAGACATGAGCGCCGATTTGGTGGTGGGCTTTGGCGGGGGAAGCTCAATGGATGTGGCAAAACTGGTGGCGATTTTGGGTCACCCCCAGTGTCAGCAAAACCTGTCCGACCTCTATGGCGTGGGTATGGCCAAAGGCCCCCGATTGCCTTTGATACAGGTTCCCACCACCGCTGGCACGGGCTCTGAAGTGACGCCCATCGCCATAGTAACAACCGGAGCCACCACTAAAGCAGGCGTGGTATCACCGGTACTGCAGCCCGATACCGCCCTGTTGGATGCCGAACTCACCGTGGGATTGCCAGCCCAGGTAACCGCAGCCACGGGCATTGATGCCATGGTGCACGCCATCGAGGCCTACACCAGTGCCCATAAAAAGAACCCCCTTTCCGATATGCTGGCCAGAGAAGCACTGACCCTATTGGCACGCAATATCACCACCGCCGTCACCCAGGGCGACAACCTGGAAGCGCGCAGCAACATGCTACTGGGCGCCTTACTGGCAGGCCAGGCGTTTGCCAATGCCCCCGTTGCCGCCGTGCATGCGCTGGCCTATCCTCTTGGGGGCCACTTCCATATCCCCCACGGGCTAAGCAACTCTCTGGTATTACCCCACGTGATGAGATTCAATGCGGACAGCGCCCACGAACTCTATGCCCAGCTGGCACCCATTATCATGGGTAATGATTTTCAACCGGGCGCAACAGAACAAGTAACCCATGACTTGATCAGCTGGCTTGAAGCACTGATTGCCAAAGTCGAGCTACCCAATCGCCTGAGGGATTGCCAAGTACCTGAAGATTTTATAGGTCAACTGGCGGCAGACGCCATGGAACAAACTCGGTTACTGGTGAACAACCCCCGCCAGGTCAGCGAGCAAGATGCTTTCAATATCTACAAGGCAGCCTACTAAGCCATGAATGACAAACCCATTGCACGCAAGCACTACAAAGTATTTTACCCCATCACTACCCGTTGGATGGACAATGACATCTACGGTCATGTGAATAACGTAACCTACTACTCCTACTTTGACTCTGCCGTAAACCGTTACCTTATCGAACAGGGGGGGCTGGATATTCATAACGCGCCCATAGTGGGCTTTGTTGTGAATTCTGGCTGCAACTACCTGTCGCCCATTGCTTACCCAGATAAAATTGAAGCAGGCCTAAGGGTAAATAAACTGGGTAACAGCTCTGTCACCTACGGAGTGGCAATCTTTCGGCAAGGAGAAGATTCAGCCTGTGCCTTCGGTGATTTTGTCCATGTATTTGTGAACCGTAAGGAAAATAAATCCGTGCCCATACCAGACAACATTCGCTCTGCGCTCACCCAGTTACAGATACCTTCATAAGCTACCTGACTACGATTCTTAGAGCTGGGTAACGGCACCGCAGGCCAACAACGTGTCCAGCTCTGCTTCTGAAAAACCATATTGGGATAACACTTCCTTAGTGTCCATTCCAGGGATTCTCACCGCCGATGGGTGTTCGCTTTGACTGCGGGAAAAACGCGGCACAGGTGCATGCTGAACTACCCCATCCACTTCAATAAAACTGTTTCTAGCCTGATTATGGGGGTGGGATGGCGCTTCTTCCAAACTTAGAACCGGCGCAAAGCAAACGTCGGTTCCCTCCATAATTTCGCACCATTGATCCCGGGTCTTGGTTTTAAAAATGGCTTCTATTTTTTGCTTTAGTTCTGGCCAGGCAGCTGGATTCATGTGGGTGTTAAAATCACTTTCTGGCAACTGGGCTTTTTGTTTTAATAATTCATAGAACTGGGGTTCTATGGAACCAATTGAAATGTACTTGCCGTCTTTGGTTTCATACACATCATAAAAATGCGCCCCGGTGTCCAGCATATGGGTGCCTCTTTCATCACTGAACAAGCCGTTAGCTCTGAGCCCATAAAACATCGCCATCAATGCAGCGGAGCCTTCATGCATGGAACTGTCCACCACCTGGCCCTTGCCCGATGTTTTTGACTCCAACAACGCGCACACCATACCAAACGCCAGCATCATTCCACCGCCACCAAAATCACCCACCAGATTAAGAGGTGGCATGGGTTTTTCTCCCCGTCGCCCCATGGCGTGCAAGGCACCTGAAATAGAAATGTAGTTAATATCGTGGCCAGCACTGGACGCCAGCGGACCGGTCTGACCCCACCCTGTCATACGCCCATAGACCAGTTTTTCATTGCGTGCCATACATTGCTCCGGCCCCACACCCAAGCGCTCCGCTACCCCAGGTCGATAACCTTCAAAAATCCCATGGGCGCCTTCGCACAGTTTCAAGATGGTTTCTACACCCTCAGGGGTCTTCAGGTTAACCGCTATGCTCTTACGGTTACGGAACAGCACATTATGCCCTACGGAAGAAGAAGGATTACCTCCGGGTCGATCAACACGGATGACTTCTGCTCCCATATCCGCCAACATCATGCCGCAAAAAGGCCCCGGCCCTATTCCAGCAAGTTCAATAATTTTGTATCCAGTTAACGGCCCCATACTCTTTCCCCTTTATTTATAGTCAATCAATTATGTTGTTGGTTTTTTCGGAATTCCGTGGGAGTCACCCCACACCAACGTTTAAATGCGGTGGAAAAATTAGCCACATCGCTATAGCCAAGCTGATAGGCAATTGCAGAGACATCCAAAGAGTTTTGCTGCAACAATGTTTGCGCCCGACTTTTCAGCTCTTGCTCCACCAATTCGCGAAATTCTACCTGCTCTTGCTGCAAACGGCGCTTTAACGTTCGAACCGACATATTAAAGCGTCGTGCCACATCCTGTTGTGAAGGTAGCGGCGCTCCCACCGCAGAAAGGCTCAAATGCCTCACAATCTTTTCATAGAATTTTTCTTCGTCCGGGAACAAATCCTGATATTCCTTTTCACACTGCTTACGTGCCAGTTCCATGGCTGCGGGATCCGCCAATTGCGGCACCGCGTTTTGCAAATAAAGGGTAATCGCACCCGACACCCATCCGCCTCATAACGCAAGGGTAAAGGCAGCCTATCCCGATAGCGGTCATAGTAGTCAGGCTCAGGTCCTTTTAGCTCGACCCAACCACCCTCAATTACTCGACCGGACAATTGTTCCACCACAATGGCAGCACCAATCAGAATCGCTTCCGTCAGAAAGCGTTCAATGGGGCCATCCATATTCATAGTGGGTTCAAGGCCCATTACGATATGATCCTGTTCCGTCTGCAACTGCGCCTGAAAAAAAGGCGCCCGCAAAGCCACAAACCGAGCCATGGCTTGCAGCGCTGAACCAATAGTAGGGCTGGTCAAAGCCACCAATCCCACAGAACCGTGTAGCGTCACTCGCAAGGCCTGAGCATAAGCCAGCCCCAACCCAAGATCAGCAGCCATTGCGGTTCCACGCTGGGCTGCCACATGCCCTATTTCCATGCTTATGCGGTGATCTGGCTTTAACAAATCATCGCGTTTGACGCCTAAATCACCAATAATTTTCTGTTCATCAAACCCCAACTGCGTCATCACATCACACAGCAATAGCAAATAGATTCCGGGTATGCCCTGTTGCATCGACACTTTACCTTTTGCGTCATTGGCCCAAACCCAAAGCAAGTTGGCCCCGGCCCAAAAGACGAGCAATAAATTCTATTGCAGTATAAGCTTATAAATTATGAAAGGCGAAACAGAGCCTACCTTTGATATCGGGCCAAAAAACCTTAGGAGCAACTATCATGGGCAGTTATTTCTCAACTCCAAGCAACGTCAAGATCAAACCAAAACGAATGGATTTTAGTTTTAAAAAAGTTCCAAATTTTTGGTTCGACCAAGAGCCTGTTCAAACTCATTTACTGAATGCACTCTCACTCACTTTTCCTGACGGTGAACGCTTTTTTGTGGATTCGGTTCGAGCCTTTCGCACCCACGCAACCAGCAGCCAGCAACAAAAAGACATCTCCGGCTTCATAGGCCAGGAAGCCATGCATTCACTGGAGCATGACAGTTTTAATCAGTTCCTGGCGGCCAACGGCTATCAAGAACAAGTGAGAAATGGTCAAGCCCTAGCTAAATTCTTTATTGACGGTGGCAGAGAGAACATGAGCAAAGAACAACAACTTGCCGCCACCGCCGCGCTGGAACACATCACTGCCATCATGGCTCAATGGTTACTGGCGGATTCAAATCTCGAAAAGATCGACCCCTCTGTCCGTAAACTGTGGCTTTGGCATGCCATTGAAGAAACCGAGCACAAAGCTGTGGCGTTTGATCTTCTGCAACAGGTTACTGGCGGCAGTTACGGCAAACGAGTTCGCATTCTTATTCCCGCCACTTGGTTCTTGTCAGTCTATTGCGTTACCTACACCTACCAATTTCTACGGGAAGATGGGCTACACCGTAAACCCTTGACGCTGGCCAACGGCCTGTGGCAACTGGTCAAACCCAAGGGCCTCATGGCCAGCGTGGTACCGGCCTGGTTTCAATATTTCAAGCCGCGCTTTCATCCCTGGGAGACAGACGACAGTCATTTGATCGATGTTTGGCGCCAAAAACTGGAAACGGCATAAAGTGTCGCCACAGCCGTTAAGTAGCGACACTTTTCAAAATAAAAAAGAACGGTTTTTTCATATGCTTGGCATCCATCAAACCCATCACGGTATTGTCGTCAATTTTTCGAAAAACATCGTTAATAGGCTGGTGGTCATAGACCATAGTGGCACTGAGTTTTCCCCTGTACTCAATCATTCGTAATCGCGCCCGGGAACGACGGGTGAACAACAAGTAGGTAGCCAAGTTAAACATTTTCTGTGCCGTTTTGCTGCCCGTAAATTGGGTCGCCCTAGCGTATTTCAAATTGAACCAGAGGGGGTTTAATTTCACTAAGCGGCCATTGGAGCGGGAGAAAATCAAGGGATCCACCGCATCTTCGCTATGGAATCGCTTTCCATACCAACGAAAGGCTTCCAACAAGCCATCCATTCTGTGCCCTGTGTTAAATCCTTCGCCTTTCCATTCCCCCAACATAAATTGGGTATCCACCGGGTCCAGCTGATCAAATAGATTCAGTGCTTGTTCCGTGCTGACATCACCTGATTTATGTAATAGAGCCAAATTTACAGCGCTAGTCATGGGGTCCCCTCATCGTGGTGCTCATGGATGGCAACCATAACAAATGAGCACCACACTAACACTGACCAATTCTACCGTTTTACATGACCTATTTGCTTAACTCATCAAGCCACCACATAGCGCAGCAACTCCACCACCTGAGCTGGGGTTTTGGCCCAAGCCATGGCCGCCCCATCCACTTCTTTCAGAGGATGTACAATGGCTTCATCGTGCAGGGTGATATAGGGCTTACCAAGGGCCGCACAAACGCCAGCGTCAAACGCAGCATTCCATTGCTTGTATTTATCGCCAAACCGAACCACCACCACATCGGCTTTTTCAATCTGGGTTTTGGTGCGAATAGCATTCACTTTGGCTGACTGATGATCGCGCCAGAACCCTTCCTGGGGCACACCCAACAAATCTCCCGCCTCGTCGCTGGCGTCGTGATCGGTGACTGCGGAAGTGAATTGAATGGGCAATCCCAGCTCCTGGGCGCCATTTATAATCTGTTCGCGCCAGTCTGTGTGAATTTCACCGGACAAATAAACAGTCCAACTCATGGCATCTCTCCGTTAAAGCAATGTAGGGGGAGACATTATAGCCACACCGGCTTACCTACTCTAATTAGGGTCTCTGACTCTTGTTAGATCGAAACAGAGGCATTAATCCCCTTGAGTTAGATCAATCAGTTGAATCTTAAATGAGTCATTTTGTAGATATGACTCGATTTCCTCAGCAAATGCCACTACTATGGGCCAATAGTCGATTCAAATTGGCCTTACAATACGACTTTTGCTTTGTCTCCATTAAAAAAATAAAAACGACAGACCATGGGGGTAGCCATGACAGCGTTCGAAGATCAAGCCATATATCCAAGCGCCGAGCTCTTTCTGATCAAGCAGTTTATGAAAAAAGAGGGTTTTCAAACCAAGCACTGGCTGCTTGGCACCGGCCTTAAAGAAGAACACCTGAAAAACCCTGAAACACTCGTCTCATTGAGACAGTTCGATATCATCTACCACAATATTTTTCGCATCACCAAACGGCCAGATATTGCTCTTGCTTTGGGTAGCAATCTAAACCTGTCCCGATGGGGGGTTTTATCGGTTGCTATGATTTGCTCGCAAACGCTGGGGGCAGCACTTGAAACCGGCAATCGTTTTCGCAGCATTGTGCGTAGCCGGTTTAATCTCACGCCAAATTTTAAGCGGGATGTCACTGAGATTATCATAACTCCCGAAAAAGGCATGAGCTTTCCGTTGGCTTCAAGTTTAACCCATGAGCTGCTCATCACATCCATGCAAACCATGATTCGGTCTCTGGTTAAAACCCAGGATGGCATCAAAGAAATTCATCTCAATTACGGGCCACCTGCCCACCATGACTACTACCAAAATTACTTTGACTGCCCGATCTACTTTAATTGCGCTAAAAGTATGATGGTGATTCCAAATGAGTTGATGAACAGACCCCTTGCCAGCGGCAACCCCATAACCGAACAGCAAGCCCTTTCCATTTGCAAGCTGGAAGCTGAACGTGTGGCTCAAGTACAGAAGGGCGATCTCACCTGGATGCTGAGAGCGGAAATCAGTAAGCGTGAAGGCCCACTGCCGAACCTGGATGATATAGCGGACCGTTTACACGTAACACCAAGAACCTTACGACGCAAACTACAGGAAGCAGGAACCAGCTACCGGCGTATATGCCATGAACGCCAACTTCAACTGGCTCTGCACTACCTGTCTGACCCGAAGTTAAAATCCACAGCGGTGGCTCACAAATGTGGATTCAAAGATGCCGCCAGTTTTAGAGAAGCATTCAAACGCTGGACAGATATGACGCCGCAAGAGCATCGCAAACGCAGCCGGGCAGCCACACTTAATACATCAGTAGCAGCCTAAAACAAGACAGACCAGAGTGATGCAAACATTAGTAGAGTGGTTATCCAACTTAAACCAGGAATCACTGAAGCAGATTGATAATTATTACCGCTCGGATTGTGAATTCCAGGATCCATTCAATCACGTGCGTGGCCTCACCAAAATCCGGCATCTATTCAACGAGATGTTCGAGCTGGATGAGGCAAGGTTTGAGCTGGTTGACCACATACAACAAGGCAACAAATTATTTATCACCTGGGATTTGTCTTTTTCTTTTCGAGGAAAGCCCCAGAGCATTCACGGCAGTAGCTATATCTTGATGGCAGACGATGGCTTGATCGTAAGCCATCGTGATTATTGGGATGCAGCTGAACAAGTCTATGAAAAGATCCCTATCTTGGGTTGGATTCTACGTAAGATAAAAAAGCGTTTCAGCTAAGCCATCAACTGATCTTGTAACAGAACTCACCGCTCTCCGTTACGCCCACATGTAAATTAGTCACCGGATTGCCCCTTGCAAGCTGTTGCAAACACTCACTGGCCAACGCGGGCAATAGGGTTTTATTGAGTATGTTTTCGATATTACGGGCCCCGGTCTCAGATTCCTGACAGCGGGCCACTATCTGCGCCAGCACTCCATCATCGTAACTGAGCCCAGCGCCGTAATGGTTGACTACCCGCTTTTCAATTTTTCTTAGATTAATCGCTGCAATCTGCTTGAGGTCGTCATCCGCCAACGGATGATAAGATATCAACGTAGTTCGGCCCAGAAAGGCAGGTTTAAAATGCTGCATCAGCTGGGGCCGAATACTGTCTAACACCTGCTCTGGATTGGGGCGCGTTTGTTGCTGCTGATAAACCCTGCGAATGGCATCCTCTCCAGCATTGGATGTCATAATGATCACTGTATTCTTAAAATCGATGTCGCGGCCTTCACCGTCTTTTATGGTGCCTTTATCAAACAGGTTGTAGAAAATATCCTGTACCCCAGGATGGGCCTTTTCCATTTCGTCCAGCAATATAATGGAGTAAGGTTTGCGGCGGGCCGCTTCCGTCAACACACCGCCTTCGCCATAGCCCACATACCCTGGCGGTGAACCCAACAGCATGGATACTTTGTGCTCTTCTTTAAATTCCGACATATTGATGGTGGTAACGTTGTGCTCACCGCCAAACAATAGATCCGCCAACGCCAATGCGGTTTCTGTTTTGCCCACGCCACTGGTACCCACAAACAAAAACACACCAATGGGTTTGCGAGGATCAGTCAATCCCGCCCTGGACGTTCGCACTGCCTGCGCCACCGCGTCCAATGCGTGGGCCTGACCAATAATGCGTTCTCCCAATTTGTCTTTAATATTAAGAACCGACTGTATTTCATCACCCACCATTTTTCCCACGGGCACTCCGGTCCAATTGGCAACCACTTCAGCCACCGCCTGAGCATCCACCGCCCCTTGCATCAGTGGCTCTTGCCCCTGCAGTTGCGCCAACTCAGAACTCAAAGTTTGCAGATTCTGCTTTAACTCCCGCACTTCTGTTTCTCCCAGCGGCGTATTTTGGTCTTGCCCAAGAGCCATAAAATCTTCTTCTATCCGCGCTCGAATACCTCGAATTTCAGCGATAAGCACTTTTTCTTTTTGCCACTGAGCTTGATACTGCTGCAATTGGTTTTCAGTGCGACTCATGTCCAATTTCAAAGCTTCGATTCGCTCATGATGGACATCCGTCGTGGCATTTTCTTTTTCTAACATAGATATATTCGCCGCGTCTTGATTGATCTTTCTGAGACAATCCTCAATGGCAGCGGGCGTGGCGGTGAGGCTCAGAGCCACCCGAGCGCAGGCGGTGTCCAACAAACTCACGGATTTATCAGGAAGCTGACGGCCAGGAATATATCGTTGTGACAATTTAACTGAAGCTTCAACAGCTTCGTCCAGTATGCGAACCTGATGGTGCTGTTCCAAGGATTGAGCAATACCGCGCATCATATTGATGGCGTGTTCTTCATTGGGTTCTTCCACCTTCACCACTTGAAATCGCCGGGTTAAAGCAGGGTCTTTTTCAAAATACTTTTTATATTCAGCCCAGGTGGTGGCTGCCAAGGTTCTTAGCTCTCCCCTGGCTAGAGCGGGCTTCAACAGGTTAGCCGCATCGCCTTGCCCTTCGCTGCCACCAGCTCCAATAAGGGTATGGGCCTCATCGATAAATAAGATAATGGCCCTTGTTGCTCCTTTCACTTCCTCAATAACGGATTTTAAACGATTCTCAAATTCTCCTTTGACACTGGCACCGGCTTGCAACAAACCTAAATCCAGAGTGTGCACTTCAACCTGCTTTAAGGGTTCTGGTACATCTCCTCCCACAATTCGCAACGCAAACCCTTCCACCACAGCGGTCTTACCCACGCCAGCTTCACCGGTAAAAATAGGATTATTCTGCCGCCGACGGGTGAGAATATCGATACATTGTCGAATTTCACTATCCCTTCCCAGCACCGGATCGATTAACCCCTCACGGGCCCGCTGGGTAAGATTAACCGTAAATTTATCCAGAGCCGGTGTGTTGGTGGCGGCCGCACTAGCAGAAGATGCGCTGACCGAAGCCAGCCCCGAATTATTGATATCAAATAGCGCTGCGGATTCTGCGGTGGTACCAATCAGTAACCTTGCCGCTTCCCGTACCGATTCCGGAGCCACACGCTCCAATTCAGGGGCCGAATCCAATAGCGCTCGCCTGGATTGATCATCAAGCAGTAATGCCGCCAATAAATGGCCACTGCTAATGGCCCCATGGCCATAATCCACAGAACTGATCATCCAGGCATTTTTACTGGCTTCAACAATCCCAGGGGAGAGTGACGGCGACCTGGAGCTTCCCGTTTTAAATCGTTCTATGGCTAAATTAAGCTGTTTTTCGACCACACCACGATCCACTTCATGCTTAGACAATAGAAGCGCAATATCACTGTCTTCTCTATCCAATAGTTTTAACAACCAGTGCTCTACTTCCACGTTGTAATGGGTTCGTGAAATACACAAGCCTGCGGCAGCTTCCAAGGCATCCCGCATCGCGGGTGACATTTTTTCTATTAAGGCTTTTAAATTAAGGTTAATCATCTGCATCCCTGGGTTTATTTCCAATCTAATTCTATATTCACATTCAGGTGAGTTCGGTAGAGCCACTATCAACACTATTGCCACATTCATCAGCCTGCCTCCACTGGCCTTGCAACACCGCTGTGAAGGCTTCCGAATTGGGCAAACATTTGGAGGCAAAAAAAACGGACGGTCTATATTCACTGGATCTGCTACACCAAAGACTGAATGCGTTGTATTGCTGGCGCAGCAACATTTCCATCATACTGGTGCCTTGTCGATCTGGCTCGGTGGCAACGATTGACGTAATCCCCTGATCATGGGCATTAAACGACGAATCCGTAGTATTGATTTGCCATGGGTGGGATTGAGGCTGCTGTAGCGATTGAATCACTTCCGCCATTGCTTCCACAGTGGGAGACTCATTGATGCAGGCCAGAGCGATTTGATCTAACTCTTGAAACCAATCTTCGTTGTTCAACAGCATGGCGCCCAAGAAAATATCATCTTCAAAAGGCTGAACTAAAGTAAGTGGAAAGTATCGACCCACCCGATCCACGCTGGGGATCCATAAGCCAAGCCAGCAACGCTCGTCCACGCAACCGGGTGACAGGGCAAAATGATAAATAGGAGCAGTGAGATAATAATCCAACCATTGATCGCCCAGCCATTGTTGGCTGGAAGCCAAGCTCTGCTGCAGCCAGGCATCCCAATGATCAATGAAACTTTGCGGCAGGTTGCGCTCGACAAAATCGCCGTAGCCCGGCAATTTGCCAAAAAAACCCATAGTGGCGGGCACACTCAACTCCCTTTGAACGTAATGCACAGTCCTTATGTACAGATATATACCTTTTTATTATCTGTACACACTTTGGGGCGAAGCATACCACACTCCACCCACAAGGAGTTGAGTCCAAACAAAAAACAAACGCGAGCCTAACACAGTAGAAATACTACGTTGTCATGCTCCTAAACAGACTCAATCTGGGATGTAGGCTATGCGTAACGAACTTCTGCGATACAAGCGCCGTCTTTTACCGAGTGCAATGCATTGTCAAATACCATTTCGTCAGCAAATAAAATGCTCTTCGCCAGAATTTGACCGTTACCATCCTTGATCACAAAGAACTTTTCGCCGCTGGGCACTTCGCCTTTTGCAATCTGCTGGCTCATAAGAGATCCCACTCTCAAATCCTTGATGGCCTGCTCCGCTTGGTCTTGCTGCTCGAACTCAGCACTCATTAGCAGCTTCTCGCCTTTACTGTTCACAAAATGAAATTGATACCATCCGTCACTATTGGTTTTTAGTTCAAATATTGCTGACATAATTTCACCTGTCTTAGTTTCTAGTTTGTTACCGTTCTAGTGAATTGCAATCAACAGGCCAATTTAAGTTTTCAGTTTGGCACGTTTTGTGATGGGGACTTCTTAGAAAAATCATTGGGCACAAACCGTTTGAAGTGGATGGCAAACACGGGGTTTGAAAGAAGGTGGCTTAGATGGGAACAGAACTGACCATATTGAAAGAGCTGGGCACCATTAGCATGACCAGTGCAGAGCTGGCAGCGGTAACCAAAATTATCCGTGAGGAGATAGACGCCAAAGAGTTTCGCACAGAACTTCATAGTCTGCTGAGTGATATGGTCAACACCTATCAATTGGTAGTGGATATCTTCACTCCCTTTACAGAGATTTCTACCCAAAAACAGTTTAAAACCCAATTTAGCGACACCTTTCAACGCTACTCTGACGAATTCAACCAGAATCTCAGCGTACCTAGAGTAAACGCGGAATTTACTTTTGAGAAAACCCTGCAATTTCGAAAGCTTACCCCAGTCAAGACCAGCTACCCCATTCTAAAACGCGCCTTTGCGCGACTGCTGGAATACATCGACAAATGGCACGACAACGATATCTGGCTGTCAATGAGCATCGATATGTTGATGAAGATGGTGCTGCGTTTGATGAACGAGGTAAACGATATTCAGAAAAAAGACACGGAACAGGCGTTTCTACTCTATGAATCCAGCGCCAGCCACTATCGGGGCTTTTTAGCCATCATCGAAAACAACATTCAAAGCATGGACCTAAATTCACTATGAACAAGTTATCGATCAATATGCGAATTCCCAATCGAGAGTTGGACAAAAGCCCCATCGAACAAGCCATCACTGCCCTGGCGGTGAAAATGGCCGAGAGTCCGCGACTTAAACAGATGTCTGAGGGGCCCGCAATAGACGTCACTTATCTTCTCAGCTCAGGGGAGGACAAACCCCCATTTGAAGGCATGCGTATGGGAGGCTACACCCCACGCTCTGGAACCCTGTTTTTTGAAGCGGCCGTACCAGAGAAGTTCAACCATTCAGAACAGGCGGAACTCTACGCCAATGCGGTTTTACAAGATGCGGTGACTAATGCCATCGATTTTTTTCAGACTGAAGATGTACATTTTGATGCCATCCATTGGCAAGGTGTGATCAGTAACTTGTAGCAAATCTGACATTTTTGTCTTAAATGTCGTTATTTGACCCAGATCAAGGTAAACCCAATAAACAAGCCCATGAGGAGCAATGACGTTATGAAGCTAACCGACATAGAATTTGCCGACGAAGCCTTTAAAGCCTGCGTGCTTGGCTCTGGAGTAGAGGATTCGGATGAACTTGTGGAGCTAGTGTGCCGCAAGCAAAAAATTCGCAGCGTAGAAGGTATAGAGCACCTAACTGAGCTCAAGCTGTTGGATTTAACCCGAAACAACTTAACCGAGGTTGACCTTTCCAACAACACAAAACTGGAAGAAGTGTTTCTCGGTAATAATGCCATCGAGTCGTTGGATTTGAGTGGATGCAGTGCCCTCACCCACCTGGAAGTATTTATGAACGACCTGGAATCCATTGACGTTTCCCACAACCCATTAATTGAAGAATTGTGGGCAGACCTGAACGATCTGGAGAGTCTCGACCTCAGTAACACAATTGAGTTAGTGGACCTGAGGCTGAACAACAACAACCTCCCGGAGATCGATCTGTCAGGGCTGGCTAAGCTGGAAAAAGTGGAAATCAAAGAGAATCCGCTTACGGACGCGGCGAAACAAAGTTTGACCCAATTGAATATTGATTCCGTTAAGCTGTGATAGCGGTCGCAAAGCTGGCAAAAGAGTCGTCTAACTAAGCGAGGCTCTTTTGCCAGAACTCTGCGCTACCAGCACTGTCATGCAGTTGATAACCCTGGAAGCCCGACTTTTTATATAAATTCTTGGCTATCTGGTTACCTGCCAACACTTCCAATGTGAGCTTGCAAAAGCCGCGCTCACGGGCGTAATTTTCTGCGTGGTTAAGCAAAGCTTCGCCCACTCCCATACCTCTACTTTCCTGCAACACCGCAAGATCGTGAATGTTTAACAAAGGTTTTGCTTTAAAAGTGGAAAAGCCTTCAAATGCATTCAACAACCCCACCGGGCGATCACCATGGTATGCCAAAAAACTAACCGCATAGGGTAAGCTGGCCAATTCTGACACCAGGTTTTGCTTTACCTGCTTAGGCAGTGGTTCACCGCCACCCATGGGGTCCAGGGCATAGGCCGCCAATAAACCAATCAAATGATCAGCATGGTGGCCATCTTGGTAGTCTACTTTTTGGATAATTAATTCCATGGCGGCGGCATCAACTATTGGATTAATTCGCTCTTGAGAACTTTGAAATCCATGGCAGCTAAATAGGCCTCCATATCTTCCATGGTTACCCCTCGGCCTTGGAGCTGAATCATAATTTGTCCTGCCAAAGCCAGGGTAATCTCGATCTCCTTCCCATTCACCTTTTTGGTGCCCTTAGTCCGCTTGAAACGATAGGGAGACATGCCATCACTGGAGTTCAACAGCATGGGATTATTGATCATGGCCATGATGCCCGCCATCATCATGGAGTTGGCCACAATGCTAAGTTCAATGGTGGCTTTACCTTTAGTGTATTTGCGAGACATGTGAGTACCACCGCCCATCATGGCCATGGCGGCTGAAGTATTTTCAATATCTCCAGCGCTCCATCCATCCAGGGGCTCCGGCAGTAAGCTTGATTGCTCGGCATTGAGCTTTTCTCTTAGCTGAGCCACGGCAAACTGCAGCTCGTCAATGGCGCCCTTCAGATCCCCCTCTTTATAGGCTTCTATGCCCAAATTGATTTGGCTTTCAATTTCATCCCCGTGGACCATCGGAGCCATAATCATGAATAGTACCAGTGCAAACCTTGCCATTGTCTTCCCCTTTAGAGTATTCGTTATTAGAGCGGAACAATGGTAACAAATATTCCCTAACATGCCTTAGTCAATATGCACATAATGGGATAGCATTGGGCGCGGGCAAGGACAATCCCGCAGATTTATGCCAAACTAGATTTATTAGCCCTTTATGATACACACAAGGTATTGTTGCCTATGACCATAACGCTGCCCTCTGGCGTTAAGGATAATTTGCGTTTCCTCTGTGTTGAGGTGGATTCACAACTAACCGCACTCAAGGAATACCTAACTTCCCCTACTACCGCCATAGCCCGGCGTATACTGGATCGCAGTGGTTACTCCTATAACTTAAAAACTCGGATTCACAGTGGCTGTGTAAACAAGTTATCAGCCTCTAAACAGCACAACAAACAGCTGTCACTGCGAGGTGCGGAGTTTATAGCCACCGATCTGGAACGTATTACAGAGCTGACCCGAGAGTGCGTCAAGCAGATGAGCTATGTGGGGAAACCCGAGCTGCTACACAGCCAATGGTTCGACCCTCTGCTGGAACAGATCAGTGGCGGGGTCAATCAAGTGATGGATGCCATTGAGACCAATGACTCCCAGGTTGCCCTCAAAATAGGACAACGGGAAACTGCGGTAGAGGCGCATTACGATCGACTCTACAAACACTACATAAGAGCCCTGAAAACAAAGAAGCAAACCCAGGATCTCACCCAAATTTTATTCGTTGCCCAGAGTTTGAAACAAATGGGGGACGCACTGCTGCATATTAGTGAATCCATCGTATCGGCGAACCTGGGCCAACCGGTTAACTTTGAGCGCTACTTTTCCTTGCAATCACTTGCCCAAAACGCCCCTGCCAACGAAGACACCATTTTAATCGATTCAGTGGCGGAAACCCGATCTGGTAGTGCCATATCGGGCATTCGAACCAGTGGTGCAGACGACAACGAGTATATGGCTATATTCAAGGAAGGTATAAAGCGCAAGGTAAAAGAAGAACGACAGGGCATGGAAAGCTGGCACGAAATTTATCCCGGCTTAGCACCGAAGATTCTCTCCTATAAAAAACGGGGTCAATCAGCCGCATTGTTAATAGAACATCTGCCTGGGTCCACATTTGAGCAGATTTTAATTAACGAGCCTCAACCCACGTTAGATGAGGCGTTTAATAAATTAAACAAAACACTTAGATCAGTGTGGAACGAGACTCGCAATTCAAAACCGGTGTCTGCTGACTTTATGGGACAAACCCAAAAACGGCTAGCGGAAGTTTATAAAATACATCCGGAGTTTCACCAGGCCCCCATAACCCTATGCGACCTGACTCTACCTTCCTTTGACGATTTGGTGAAAGCCGCCAAACAAATTGAAAAGCAAGTAGCCCCACCCTTTTCCGTTTACATTCACGGCGACTTCAATGTAGACAATATCATCTACGACCCTATGGACAAACGAATTCACTTTATTGATCTGCATCGATCGCGCTATATGGATTACGTTCAAGATGTATCGGTGTTTATGGTATCGAATTTCCGCCTGCAGATACTGGATGCCCCTCTTCGGCGTCGAATTCTGGATGTTGCCATTCGTTTTTACACTATGGCCTGCCGCTATGCCAACAAAGCCAATGATGACAGTTTCGAGATCCGAATGGCGTTGGGGCTGGCACGATCCTTTGTTACATCTACCCGTTTTATATTGGACAAGTCTCTGGCAAAACAAATGTTTTTACGCTCCCGCTACCTGCTTGAATTAGTATTGACAGAACAACCCAAGCATTACTCCAAGTTTAAACTACCCATTAAGGAGATACTGAGTGACTAGATTGGGCGTGGTGGGCATACCGGGAAAGTGGTCCACAGAAGTCCTTGCGGATGCCGTAGCCGAACGTACCGGTTTTCGCCTGATCATTGATATGAACCGTGTTCATTTAAATCTCAGCTCCGGGGAACTCTGGTTTGAAGATCATAACCTTTGCCAGCTGGACGGATTGATGGTTAAAAAAATCAGCGCTGAATACAACCCCAACACATTAGATCGATTGGAATTATTACGGGTAGCTGAACGACGAGGGGTGCGTGTATTCAGCCCCGCCACCCATATGCTGCGGCTGATTGATCGGCTGAGCTGCAGCGTCACCCTGAGCAATCATAATATACCCATGCCAGATACCGTGGTCACAGAAGACCTGCAGGCGGCAAAAGACGCAGTCAAAAGATTTGGCAGCGCCGTATTTAAACCCCTGTTTTCCACCAAAGCCCGGGGCATGTGTGTTATCCATAGCCATCAGGACGACGCTGCGTTAACCCAGCAAATCAGCGATTTTCAGCAGCAAAACCCCATGATGTACATTCAACGTAAACTCAGCCTTCCGGGCCAGGATTTAGGTATGGTATTTCTTGGAGGCAACTACTTGGGCACCTATGCCCGCGTGTCCCAAAGCGACTCCTGGAACACGACAATTCACAGCGGCGGGCGCTACGCTGCCTTTACACCGCCTAAAGAATGGATCGAGATGGCCCACGCTGCACAAAAACCCTTTGCCATGGATTTCACCACCGTGGACGTGGCCGAAACCGAAAACGGCCCCATCGTTTTTGAAGTTTCTGCGTTTGGCGGCTTTCGCGGCGCCCTGGAAGGGGCCGGTATCGATGCCGCCAGCCTCTACACTGATTACGCACTAAACCAATTGAAGAAGCCATGACTAACGCCCAGACCACAACCCTAACACGTCAACAACTCAACCACATTCTACTGGCCAACGTCCATATTCTGGATTCCGTACTGAGATTGGAACTCGGGCCCTGCGTGATCGAGGTGCGAAGCAATCACCCTTCTGTGCTGGAAACACTCCGCCATTACTTTCGCCACTTGGTTAACTCGACAACCACAGGCGAAGCGCAAACAGTCATCTCCGTTCTAGCGCTGCAGCAGCCTGAAACCCGCCTGGATCTGCACTACCAAGACTGGGTCAGAGAAGCAGGCAAATCCGGACGCAAGGACAGCTATTTCGACTGCGATAATGGCCGATTGATTCACAAGGTAAGAACGGGAATGCTGTTCCTACAGCAGGAAGGGGACAGAATTGCCTCCGGTGATTGTATTAAAAATGACAATCAGGTCATCAATTTTATCAATGCCCAATATATGAATTGGTTACAGCAAAGAGACTGGCTAATTTGTCACGCTGCAGCCATCGAACACCACGGTAACGCCATCGCCATTGCTGCATTTTCCGGGGGCGGCAAATCCACCACCATGCTTCGGCTTATGGATTTAGCGGGCAGCGACTTTGTTAGCAATGATCGTCTGTTCATACGACGTGAATCTAACGAGCAGGATATCCAGGTGGCAGGGGTTCCCAAATTACCTCGCATTAATCCAGGCACCATTGTTCACAATCCTAAACTGCAAAACATTCTGTCACCTGAACGTCGTCAGCAGTTGCTTTCAATGGAATCGGAGGCCCTTTGGCAACTGGAAGAAAAATACGATGTGGACATACTCCAATGCTACGGCGCAGATCGAATTTGCCATCAAGCCAAGCTGGACTCCCTGCTCATTCTCAATTGGGAAAGAACAGCCTCACCGTTGGCGGTCACCCTAGTGAATTTGGATCAACGCCGTGATCTATTACAAGCATTGATGAAATCACCGGGTCCATTTTACCAAAAGGCCGGTGGCGAATTTCATCGGGATACAACCCCGTTGGATGAACAGGCTTATTTAGACATATTGGAAACCGCCCAGGTATTTGAAGTGAGCGGCGGCGTAGATTTTGATGGCCTGGTAAATTGGTGCAATAAGAGACTCACTGATGACCCAGAGAATGACTAAATCATGGCTCGGCTAATTGTGGCATTGATTCGTCATGGTGATTATGGGCAATTACCTGACACCCCCAGCGCTCATCAACCTTTTGGGCTAACGGAGAAAGGCTTTAAACAAGCTCAAGAAGCGGCAGTGGAAATAGAAAAATTGTTGCAGCAGGAACGTTGGCAGCTTCACCATGAGATTGCGTGCTCCCACTTACTTCGGGCATGGCAAACCGCCCAGAAGTTGAGCCAGAAGTTAAGTGAGTCACTGGCCCATGGTTTCACTCAACCGCCACAACTGAGTGAAACACCCGCCCTGGCAGAAAGAGGGTTGGGCATAGCAGGCAACCTCACCACAAAACAAATAGAAGCCGTAATAGCACAGGACCCGCGCTACCCTACACCCCCAAAGGATTGGAAATCCAACAGTCATTACCAATTACCCCTCCCAGGAGCGGAATCTTTACTGCAGGCAGGACAAAGAGTCGCATCCTATATACAGGATCGTACGGAAACATTGGCGCAGCAGGTGCAAGTAGACACCCTGCAACTATTTGTTGGTCACGGAGCGGCTTTTCGACATTGCGCTCATCACTTGGGGGTTCTACCCTTTGAAGAGATCGCCAAACTCAGCATGTATCACGCACAACCGGTGTATCTGGAATATGAAGCGGGAGGCCATTGGTCTCATATTGCCGGGAAATGGAAACTCAGACCCAGTCACTCGGACTACAACGATTAGGGTGAAAGGGGTTAAAGCAATGGCACTGGCGCCCTTCATAAAACTGAAACAAACATGCAATATAAACGTAAGGACTGTTCACACTACAGCCGGGTGATGTTCCATGCTGCACACACCGATCAACGTAGAACTACCAAAATACAGCCGCACCCAATCCAGGGGGCTGCCCACCCAAGCCACTGAGTGGCCCCTAAAGAATAAAGAATTTAAAAACCCCCAAACCATTCAGAAAGTAATTAAACGTTGCGCCGCCCACAGCCCTTGGCAATGGCCACTACAGCCCGTGTACTTTATTGCTGACCCCCATGCGGATGCAGACGCATTTTTGGCTTCTCTCATGGCATCGGGAGGGGTGCGCCAAGTGGGGCCCAGTCCACACCACATTGAGTTAACCGATGAAGGCAAAGCGGGCACCTTTATTATCGGTGGCGATTGTCTCGATAAAGGGCCCAGCAACCTAAAATTGCTAGACAGTATTCGCAACCTTATGGGTATTGGCGCCAAAGTTAAATTACTGGCAGGCAACCACGATGTGCGCCTGCTAATGGGAATACGCTGTTTACAGCAACAGGGTAATACCGCCACCGAACATATGTTCGTTCGCATGGGCCCAAAGATTGTACCCTTGCTGAAAGAGGTTTATGAAACCTACTTGGCCCATACCAATCTGGATCACATACCCAGCAAAGATGAGTGTCGTCGTTACTTGTATCCAAGACAGAGCTGGTTCAACGAATTTCCCAAAATTGCAGCTCCCCATATTCCAGAAAAAGGCATCGCCAGGGAACTAAAACGGATGCAGAAAAAAGTGTCTGGGTTTGAGGAAGCCTGCGAAAAAGCAGGTTTAAGCCTACGACACGTCTATGCCACCGCAGAAAAATGCCGACAGCTTTTCCTGGAACCCAATGGCCACTACGCCTGGTTTTTTAACCGCATGCAATTGACCCACAGAGAAGGGTCTTTCCTGTTTGTTCACGCGGGGCTGGACGACACCGTAGCGAGCCAGCTGGCAGACAAAGGCGTGGACAATTTAAACGCATGCTACAACCAACAAATACGTCAGGATCTCTTTGGCTTTTACTACGGCCCACTAGCCAACACCATGCGCACCAAATACCGCGATGTGGATTTACCACTCTCGGACAAAGGCGTGAAGGCCGCCGCCAGCGAAGGTGTGCACGCAGTGGTTCACGGACATCGCAATCGTACCCAAGGCCAGTGCATTGCCCTTAGACAAAATATGATTCACATCGAAGGGGATGTTACTCTGGATCGCAATTCGCGCCGCAAAGAAGGGCTGCCTGGTTTTGGCAGTGGCGTCACCATTATCCGCCCGGAAGGTTGCGTGATCGGAATCAGCAACGATTATCCCTATGCAAAAGTATTTGAACCTCAACGATACCTACAGCAGCCCTACCAGCCGCCTTATGGAAAAACAGGACATTCATGAATCAGGAAAAAACCAGTTTTAAACACGAGTCGCTGCAGGATAAAGACAGCGTGCAAGACTTACTTAAAGCTATTACCAAAGGTATTGCCAAGGGAGAGCTCACTTTTTCCGATGAAGAAGGAGAAATCCAACTCAAGCCTAAAGGCCTGCTCACTCTAAAGGTAAGCGCAAGACAGGATGACAGCCAGAATCGAGTGGATATTCGTATTGCCTGGCAGTCTCAAGACAGGCAATTGAAAAACAAACCATTGATGGTCAATTCACCTAAGACCAAGGTCGAATAGAGGCTAAATAATGAGCAAAATATACACTTTGACACATAACCGTTACACTCTGATACAGGCAATTGCGCCCCTGAGGGAGCCCCAATAGACACCCACAACATTCTGATATTGCACCATTTTTGTAATATATCCAGAAAGCCCCAGTTCCCACGCCCGTACTATTTTGCGCACATCAACCATCCCAGTACAAAAAACAACTCATAAACCCTGATTTTCTCAAATTCTAGATATTGTAATGTTCCTGTAATAAGGGTAAAAAACACCACACCCTGGCAACAGGGCAAACTTCATCTTGCTATGCAATCGGCCTTAACTTGAGAGTGAATAAGATGACCCAAACTGAATTCCAACTTGGCTTAAATACCTTCGCCGAACGCCACGCCGCAGTTCAACAAAAGCTCAATACCATTGAGCAACAGGGCCTGATGCGCAATCAAGTGGACAACTACCGCGCACTCTTGGACGAGTTAGTGGTTATCGCCAAAGAAAGAGCAGACTATTGCTCCCAGTCCCGAGAGCAAGAGACTCGAAAACAAGAGTCACGCAAGCAAGAGGCTCTAGAGGCAGCTGTTGAAACAAACCTTTAAACCCTTAGCTTAGTTTCGGCTTCAAAAGCACTCGACATAATATTGGCACCAACACCAGTGTTAATAATGTGGACATCAACAGACCGGATATTATGGCCCAAGCCAATGGTGGCCATAACGTTGAACCGGAAAAAGCCAAAGGCAATAGTCCCATTACCGTAGTCGCTGTGGTCAAAAGTATGGGTGCAGTGCGTTGTTCAATGGACTGCGCCACCGCTTGATCCACACTGGCCCCTTGGGCCAATAGGGAATCCACCAAATCCAATAATACAATGGCGTTGTTTACAACGATGCCAACCAAAGCGATAACACCCAACAGCGACTGAAAACCAAAAGGTTCACCGCTAACCACCAAGCCTGGAACAATGCCCACTGCCGCCAACGGTATGGTCATCAAAATTATCCCCAAACGACGAAAACTGTTGAATTGAATCAACATAAAAATAAGCAGCAACATAATTCCCAAAGGAGCGGTTTTTAAAATCGCACTATTGGCTTTTGAAGATTCCTCCGAGTCACCACCAGCATCCAATATCACACCATCGGGCAACGGCTGTTTTTCCAATGATGCTGCCAAGCTTGCCGCGATTTCATTGTACGCCGCGCCAGGCATCAACTCGCTGAGTACGGTTACAGCACGTCGGCCATTGTGATGATGAATAACCGCGGGGCTCCAACCGGTTTCGATTGCAGCAACGGCTTCCAACGGCACAGGATCACCCTGATCATTGTACACATACAAACTACGCAGTTGTTGCGCTGTGGTTCGATCGCTTTCATCCGAGCCAATGCGAATGGGGATCGGATCGTCGCTGTAGCGGAATTCGCCCCCACTTAGACCACGAGACTGACCAAACAAAGCCGTGGCCACTTGATCAAGCCCCACACCTAATTGCTGGGCAATGGTTTTTTCCACATTAACGGATAGTTCCGCGATTCCCGTATCTATATCTGATCTCACCATGTGAGTACCAGGGGTGCTTTGCAGTACCGACATTATTTGATTGGCAGCCTGGAATAATTTTGCCTGGTCTTCTCCCAGCAGGCGAACTTCCACTGGTGCTAAAATGGGCGGACCTTGGCCCAAGCGCTTGGCCACTAGCGTGGTTTCTAGAAAGCGCGGCTGCATCTCATGCTTTACCCATTCAATGATGTCCTGGTTTGCTTCCAGACTATTGGTATTTACCATTAACCGTGCGATGTTAGTGGCGTCAGGCACGCTATCAAGATTGTAATAGAACCGGAATCCGGTCATACCCACGGAACGAAACACGTCGCCCACGTCATCCCGAGCCATGAGCGCCTGCTCAAGCTCAGTGCTGAGGGCTAAGGTTCGCTCCATAGTGGCATCCCCCGGCAGAGTCATGTCCACGATAATCTGATTACGATCAGCTGATGGAAAAAACTCTAACTTTAAAGCGGGAAACAAAGACACAGTGATTCCAATTGCAAGCAAGATCACCAAAAAGGCTTTGCCAGCATGACGGCCACTCACCGCCACCAACAGATTCGCAACCCCACTCACAAAAGTGCGCTTCTTTTCCGGGCGCGCCCGCACAATGCCTTGGGCCACTAAAGGCAAAACCATAACAGAAATAATATAGCTCACCACTAGGGAAATTATGATCATCACGGGTATGCCGCGGGTAAAATCGCCAGTGCCCCCCTTACTTAACAACAGCGGTATAAATGCGGCTACCGTAGTGCCGGTAGATGTGAATAACGGAAATGCCATTTGGCTCACGGCCTTTTCAACCGCCACATTAGACGCCTGACCCTGTTGCAAACCCTGCTCAATAGACTCCACCATAACGATGGCGTTATCCACTAAAATACCCAGAGAAATCACCACACCAATTACCGCAATTTGATGCAATACGCCACCGCCAATGTTGTATATGGCCAACGCAATAATCGCCACCACCGGCAATACCGATGCAACCAACAACCCATTACGGATACCCAACGCCAACACCACAATTAAGGCAATTATGCTGACACTACCCAGTAGGCTTTTTTGCAAACTGGATAGCCGCCGCTCCACATAATCCGGCTGAAAAAAGGCATCTTTAATGGTGACTCCGGGATACTGGGAACGTACTTGGGCCATACGATCCCGTAACTGCTCGCCAAAAGAAATGGCATCCACCTGACCACGCTGGAGAAAAATACCCAAAGTCACTGCCCGCTCACCATTATGAAATGATTGAGCCGACATGGGTCGCTTGGGCACAATATCAATATCTGCCAATGCATGGAGAGGAATAATCTGACCGTTGGGAAGTGAGACAGGCACCCCAAGAAATGCTGCACGCTCTTGCAAATCAGATCCGCTCACAATCCGCAAACCGTGATCCCCAACCCGAATCAATCCCCCTGGAATAATCTGATTATGGCTTTCAATCGCTGCGACCACATGATTGCGATTAATGCCCAGACGATTCAGCATGTTGTTGTCCAGCTTAATACGCAGTTCTTTGTCTGGATCACCCACAACCTCGATGCGCGAAACACCGGTCACGGTGAGTAATTGTTTCTTGAGTTTTTCCGCTTGCTCTGCCAGGTCAACCACATCGCTACCACCCATCACGCTGATAATGGCGGCGGGTATCTCAACACGCTGATCATCCAATTTAAACTCAACCACTCCCTGGGGAAAATCCCGCTCTGCCTTTTCCATGGCGCGACGAACTCTGTCCCACGCGGCATCGGTATCATAAATGCGATCCTTCAACTGCAATATGGCCAGCGCCACATCGTCGCGGGATACGGATTGAATCCGATACAGCTCTTCCACCTCAGCCAATTGCTCTTCCAATGGTTCAGTAATGAGCTTTTCTATCTGTGTTGCAGTGGCACCGGGAAACAGCACTTGAATCATGCCCGCTCGCTGGGGAAAACTGGGATCTTCCTGACGCGCCATGGTGAGCCAGGAAGCCAGCCCCACCAGCAACAACATCGCCGTTAAGGCATAGGCCAAACGTTGATAATGTCTAAGTAGGGGAAACAATCTCATGGCAACGCACCAACGGTTGCGCCATCAAATAAGCGGTGACTTCCAGAGATCACAACGCGATCCCCTTTCTCTATCTGTCCATCGATGGCGGCAAACGATTGATCTATGGTTTTAATTTGAACCGGCACCTGCCAGGCTTTGTTATTATCATCCACCCGATACAACACCGCCCCTTCACCATTGCTCACCAGCGCACCTATGGGCACATGGTAGGCTTCACCTCGGGCAAATTTGAAATGGGCGCTGGCGGCAACCCCTGGCTGAATATCATGGTCGGGAAAACGGATACGCACCGTGGGTAGTGCCCGGCGTTCACGAAAAGGACTCACTTCCGCCACCGTGGCGGTGACAATGCCGTTGCCCTCCTGATAAGGTGACAGCAATGGCAATGTGACTTCCACCGGGTCACCGGGCTTGAGACTTTGAGCAAGAGTCTGACCAACCACTAACTCAAGCTCCACCCGGGTTGGGTCCGCCACTCGAATCAGACTCTGGCCTGGCGACACCACTTCTCCCACGTCGGTGTCGATGGCAGTTACCACACCGTCAAATGGAGCCGCTATTTTTCTTTCTTCATCCAACTGACGTGCGCTGAGGTATTCACTCTTCGCTGCCAAGCTGGCATCTGTGGCGGTTTCCAAAGCGGTTTGGGACTGCTCAAATTCCTGTTCACTGGCGGTGCCCTTTTTCAGCAACAACTTTAACCGCTGAAAATCTCTCTGGCGCTGACTTAGCTGGGATTCCGCCTGGCGCCAACGCCGCTCTGCCGCCGCTACGGCGGGTACCGCTTCGGGGTTATACAGCTCCAGCAGTAAATCGCCCTGTTTTACCCTTTGCCCCAGTCTGGCTGGCATTTGTGCCACTCTACCGGAAATCTGAGACCGCACCACGGCGCGATTCACAGGCCGCGTGGTACCCGTAAATACACGGGTTTCAAACACTTGTTTGGGGGTTACCGCCATCACCTTGACCGGTATGGCTTTTGATGCCACTTTCTCGGTCGGCTCCTCTGCATGCCCTGGGCTGGAATACACAAGCGCCATCACCATTAACGCACCGCTGAATTTGAATCTCACTCTAGGCCTCCACCTATTGACACCCTGTCACTTATTGACATTATGTAAATAAATGCCAGAATGTCAATAATCATGTCAAAGAGGTATTACAGTTTGGTTGGGCCACGTTCACGCAACGAAAACGAAAAGCAAGCACGCAGAGAAGCCATCCTTGATGCGGCTGAGCAGGCTTTTCTGCAAGAGCGTTTCGACAAAACCCCCATGGGGGCCATTGCCAAAAGCGCGGGGCTAAGCCGTGCCCTACTCTACGTGTACTTTAAAGATAAAGAGGATATACACTCTGCTCTGTGTTCACGGGCCTCGGCAACGCTTTTCCAACGCATGTCTGACTACAGCGCAACCGCCAGTACTGGATTGGATAAAATCAAACAAATAGGCCGCGCCTACCTGGACTTCTATTTAAAAGACACCAACCATTTTCGCATCTTAACCCTATCCTCGGGTTTAGCCAGTACTGAAAACCAAAGTGAGGCCATTCTTACTCCTTCAAAACAAGACTTATCAGAAAAAGAATGTAATGTGATGAATCTGATGTGCTCCTGCGTACAAAAGGGCTTGGACGACGGCACCATTAAAATAAATACGAATTTGGACCCCATGGGTATGGCAATGTACCTCAGGGGCAGCCTCCACGGACTCATCATGCTACAGGACAAAGGAGCCAGTTATATTTTCGAGAAAGAGAATATTGATCGTGACCAATGGTTGCTAAACAGCCTGAACCTGATTACCCAATCCATCGCCTCTGATTAACAGGCAACCTAGACTGAGCCAATTATCGGTTGCTGAAGCAACAGGAACCAACGATAGTTGTAAAAAAGCTATGTTAACTGCCCGGTTAACGGATTCGGATTTGAAAGAAAACCATGATGAGCAGACAAACTCACCAGGTGCTTGTAAATAGCCCCAGTGGTCTCTACTGCCCCCAAGGGGATTTTTATATTGACCCCACCCGCCCCGTTGCAAAAGCCATCATCAGTCACGGCCACAGCGATCATGCCAGACCCGGTATGGCGCACTATTGGTGTAGTCGTAACTCTGAACCGTTGCTACGGCATCGATTAGGTTTGGATATCAACTTAACTTCGTTAGCCTACGGTGAGTCAGTGAAACTCAACGATGCCCGGGTGAGCCTCCATGCAGCAGGACATATCCGGGGTTCAGCTCAGATACGAGTGGAAGTGAACAATGAAGTATGGGTGGTGTCCGGTGACTACAAGCGATGTTACGACCCCACCACTGAACCGTTCGAAGTGGTGCCCTGTGATGTGTTTATAACAGAAGCTACCTTTGCTAACCCTATTTATCGCTGGCAACCCGGTGCTGATACCGCGCGAGAAGTATTTCATTGGTGGGCAAACAACAGGGAGCAAAACGTAACGTCAATCTTGTTCTGCTACGCGTTGGGAAAAGTACAACGCCTGCTGGCGGAGTTGAATAATTTTACAGATCAACCGGTCTATGCCCATGGCGCGGTTTTGCCACTTTACGACATATATCGGCAACAGGGGGTGAACATGTTGCCGGTTTTAAGTACCGCCAATTTACCCAAAGACCACGATTATGGTAAAGCCTTAGTAGTAGCACCGCCATCGGCCCATCGATCTACCTGGATGAAACGCTTTAGACAGGTGTCAACTGGTTTCGCCTCGGGCTGGATGCAGGTTCGGGGAGCACGCCGACGAAAAGGCTACCACCGCGGCTTTGTGATGTCCGATCACGCTGACTGGCCAAGTTTACTCAAAACCATACAGGAAACGGGATGCAAACGGGTTTACGCCACCCATGGCGACCATGAAACCTTGGCACGATTTCTAAACGAATCAGGAACCTCTGCCGCCAGCCTCTCAGCTCTGCCCTATATCAAAACGGACAAAGCCCCATGAAGCAATTCGTTGAATTGTTTCTTGCCATCGACTCCACCACCTTGACCAATAACAAGATCGATGCGTTGGTGCAATACTACGAATCCGCGAGTAACGCGGACGCTGCCTGGGCCACCGCATTTTTGACGGGGAATAAATTTAAGCGTTTTATTACTTCCAGAGACCTCCAACAGTGGGGGTTAGAATACACAGGCTTACCGGAGTGGCTATTCAAACAAAGCTATGCCAGCGTGGGCGACACAGCGGAAACAGTGGCCTTACTAGTAGCATCTTCTGAAAAAGAATTGCAAGGTGCAGATCCAATCAACACAGACTTAATCGACATATCTTTGCACGAGTTAATTGAGCAACAAATACTACCCTTACGGACGCTGGATAAATCACAGCAGAGTGAAATGGTTAAGGCCCTATGGCAAGAAGTGGACTCAAACTGGTGCTTCGTTTTTAACAAAATACTCACAGGCGCTTTTCGCGTAGGTGTTGCTAAAGCCACCGTCTACAAGGCCCTAGCCAAAGTCAGCTCCATTCCCACCACTGTATTAGCCCACCGGTTTACTGGAAAATGGCAACCCAGCGCAGCATTCTTTGCTGAAGCCCTGGATCCTGACGCCAAACCTTCCGACAACGCTAAGGCCTACCCATTTTGTTTGGCTTACCCGCTACAAGCGGAATTTGATAGAGAGCTTAATGCCAAAGCGTACCCCACCTATTTGCAAACCAAGCTGGAAGACCCCAGTAACTGGATAGCGGAATGGAAATGGGATGGTATACGTGGGCAACTGCTGAAACATCATAGCGGTGTCTACTTATGGTCACGGGGTGAAGACATTATTTCTGAGCAGTTTCCTGAACTTATTGACGCAGCAAAGGCGCTACCGGAGGGCACCGTACTGGACGGCGAGATTCTGTGTTGGCAGGATGGCAAGCCACAATCCTTCGCTCACTTACAGAAAAGATTAGGGCGAAAAAAACCATCAGCAAAAACAATTTCCCGCTATCCAGCGATTTTTATGGCTTATGATCTACTGGAGAAAGACAGTACCGACATTCGAGAACGGCCCTTGATACAGCGCCGTAGCTATCTTGAAGACATTATCGCCCGCACAGATCAACCACAACACTTCCTTTGCTCCCCACTAGTGGCGTTTGACCATTGGCATCAACTGGAACAACAGCGGCTAATCGCAAGGCAATATGGTGTGGAAGGCTTAATGATTAAAAGCAAGCAATCTGCCTACCGAGCGGGCAGAAAAAAAGGCGATTGGTGGAAGTATAAACTAGATCCCTACACCGTGGATGCCGTTTTGCTTTACGCCCAACCAGGATCCGGGAGACGAGCCAATCTCTATACGGACTACACTTTTGCGGTTTGGCAGGATCAGGAACTGGTACCGGTTGCCAAAGCCTATTCCGGTCTATCCGATAAAGAAATTAATCGGGTAGACGCCTGGATACGAAAAAATACCGTGGAACGATTTGGCCCGGTGCGCTCAGTTAAACCGGAGCTGGTTTTTGAATTGGCTTTTGAAAACATCGCGCCTTCCAGCCGCCATAAATCCAAGCTCGCACTTCGCTTCCCAAGAATTCAACGCTGGCGGGAAGACAAGGCCGTGGAGGCCGCCGACAACATCACTCTGCTACAGCATCTTGTGGATGAAAAATCCCAAGCTGAACTCAGCGTGTTTGACCCCATACCACAACCATGAACGGAATAACCCCGATCAACTCGGCCAAAACCAGAAGCCAAACGCCATTACAGAAAATCACTCAGTGGTTTGATCAGCAGGGTTGGCGGCCTTGGCCCTACCAACGTAAAGCATGGCAAAGCTACAAGCGTGGAGAAAGTGGACTGATTCACGTGCCCACTGGCGCCGGAAAAACCTACGCCGCCTTAATGGGCCCAGTAATGCAGCTGATGGCGACGCCTAAGAAAAATCGTTCGACCGGGCTGAAAATTCTGTTAATTACTCCCCTACGTTCATTGAGCCGAGATACAGAAAAAGCGATCCAAGCACCCATAACGGATATGGGATTGGACATCAGCGTGGAAACACGGTCTGGCGACACCAAACAATCCGTGAGACGAAGGCAGCGCAACAAATTACCCGATATCTTAATTACCACACCCGAATCATTTTCGTTGCTATTGTCCTACGCCAATGCCCACGAACTGTTTGCACAGTTGCGATGCGTTGTGGTGGATGAATGGCATGAATTAGTGGGCACTAAACGGGGTCTGCAACTTGAATTGAATGTGAGCCGGGTTCGCCAATTCGCTCCACAATTTCAGATATGGGCCATGTCCGCTACACTGGCTCAGCCCATTGAGGCAGCAAAAGCCATTGTCGGCAATGTGCGAGACCTTCCCGAGCCAGTGGTGGTGGACGCTAAATTAAAGCGTCCTGTGGTAATACGAACCCTATTACCTCACGATATTCAATCGTTCCCCTGGGCGGGCTACCTGGGCCTCACCATGCTTCCCAAGCTGGTAAATCACTTGGATATCCAGAAAAGCGCCCTGATATTTACTAACACACGGGCGCAAGCAGAACGCTGGTTTCAAGAAATACTCGCTGCTAAACCGGAGTGGGCCGGGTTACTGGCGCTGCACCATGGGTCCTTGGACGAAAAGAACCGCCGCTTTGTGGAAGACGCCATTAAAACCGGCCTGATCAAGCTGGTGGTATGCACGTCATCGCTGGATTTAGGTGTGGATTTTCCATTGGTGGAGCAGGTTATCCAGATTGGCTCCCCTAAGGGCGTGGCCAGGCTTATGCAACGGGCTGGTAGAGCCAAGCATCGAGTGGGCGCAACGTGCGAAATTATCTGTGTACCCACTAACGCGTTACAGATTTTGGAATTCGCCGCGGTGCGCCAAGCCATAGATCAAAACAACATCGAACCTAACCCTAGCCATGAGAATGCGTACGATGTGCTGGCACAACACATTGTTACCTGCGCCGCTGGCGGTGGGTTTTCCCCAGATGATATGTATCAAGCTGTTATTACTGCCCATAGCTATCGCAACCTGACGCGGGAGCAATTTAACTGGGTGATGGAATTAGTGGAATTCGGCGGTGCTAATTTAAAAGCCTATCCGGAATACCATAAGATTGAAAACCTAAACGGCCAATACGGCGTCAAAACACCCCGTTTAGAGCAGATCCACCGAATGAATATTGGCACCATTAGTTCCGATAGCCAAATGGTGGTGCGCTTCGCCAAAGGTAAAAAACTGGGTTATGTGGAAGAAGGCTTTGTCGCCAAATTGAAACGTGGAGATCGATTTGTATTTGCCGGTAGAAATCTAGAGCTATTTAGGGTGGAAGATGATGCAGCCCTGGTTAAACTCTCGAAACGCAACCCCAATGTAGTGGCGAAATGGAGCGGAAGTCGAATGCCGATTTCTGAATCTCTGGGAGCTGCCATGCGTGAAGTTCTAGCCACAAGCAGGAGCAGAACCAAGCCCAGCGACGAAATAAAATCAATCCAGCCTATTTTGGCGTCGCAAGCTGATCTATCGGCTTTACCAACCCATGAGCAGCTATTAATAGAACCGTGCAAAACCCGCGAAGGTTATCATTGTTTTATTTATCCTTTCGAAGGCCGCATTGTACATGAAGGTCTGGCACCATTACTGGCTTTGCGTATGGCCAGAAGCGAACGGGTGAGCATTTCTTTATCGGTTGATGACTATGGTATTGAGATGTTTTGCAAGACCCCCTTCGACTTTGAGGCTCATCTCAACGCCGATTTATTCAGCCAGAAAAACTTAATAGACGATATCTTGGAAAGCATAAATCTCAGCAATTTGTCAAAACGTCAATTTCGCGACATTGCCCGAATCGCTGGTCTCGTACAACAAAACTACCCAGGAAAACGCCATTCAGCACGCCAACTACAAACCAGTGCATCACTGCTATTTGATGTATTTCAGCGCTATGACCCATCCAACCTGCTGATTACCCAAGCACAGGAAGAAACCTTAGCCCAATATTTTGAATTACCACGATTGAAACGATGTCTTCAACGTTTAGACAAGCAGCATCACCTTATAAAAACAACGAATCGACCTACACCTTTCGCTTTTCCTCTGATAGCAGAACGTGTTACCAGCACACTGAGTAATGAAAGTGCGGTAGAGGCACTGAAAAAACTGTCACAGCGTTGGGATGTACCCGTGTGAAACTAAAATACGCGAGAAACCAGGATACGCAAGAAACCTAGATACGCAAGATGACTGACTCTATCACGATTAAAATCCTACAAGAACAATTCCTATTGCTGGCGGATAGAGCCTTATATTGGCCCAGTGAAAAAGCGTTAATTATTGCTGATCTTCATTTGGGCAAAGCTCAGACCTTCCAGAAAGAGGGTATTGCTGTTCCCCTGGGCGTTATGGAAGAAGATTTACAACGCCTTAGCCATATGGTTACTACCCACAAGGTCAATCAACTGATTGTTCTGGGGGATTTTACCCACCACCCTTCTGGGCTCACAAGTCAGGTGGGCTCCACTTTAACAGCCTGGTTATCACACCACAGCAACGTTCACGTGCGAGTGATTTTGGGCAACCATGATAGAGCCAGTAGACGCTTGTTAAGTAGATTCAATTTAGACGTGGTGGAAAATATTGTACAGCTTGGCCCCCTATCTATGGCTCACGACCATACTGAACACAACCATAAAGAGCACGCCTTTATTTTATGCGGCCACACTCATCCGGTGATAAAAGTGCCTCAAAGTACAGCGGACATTGTTCCCGTATTTGCCGTTTACAAACACTACGCCATATTACCCGCGTTCAGCCTGTTTACTGGAGGTTATCGAATCAAGGTGGAACATACTAAACAGGTTTATGCCTTAGCGGAAAAACAGATCGTTCAAGTAAAATAACTGCACTGAAAAAGCCATCGATAACAACCGATGGCTTAAAACCAGGTTAATGTTAGTTAAAAACTTGATTGACTTACCTTTTGTTGGCCGAGCTTATTTTCAATAATGCTCTTGAGCTGTTTATATTCATCACATGGAAGGAAACAGGCTTCATCCAATCTTGTTAAGATCTTTTCAGCTTCGCCCATGCGACCGGTTTCCACATACAGCTCTCCCACATATTCCAATGCGCCTTTGTGCTTTGGCTTTAACTCCAACGCCTTAAGGTAATATTTCTCTGAAACAACATAGCGGCCAAGCTTGCGGTTGGAAAACCCTAACAGGTTAAATGCGTCCGCATTGTTTTCATCCTTAGCCACAAGGACTTCCAATTCGTTTATGGCGGCCTGGTATTGTTTGGCGTTAATTTTCGTTTGTACTGACGCCAATTTATCCGTTTTAGCCCATGATCCGCCAGGGGCTGCCAGCACCGAAGGCGCTGCAAAAAAGACCGCCAGCAACACATAGAACGGGGCGGCAATGGCTGACGTCAGTAAGGGTAAGATTGATCGCTTTGATGCTTTCATTGGGTTTCTCCTAATGGTTGATTCAAATGGTTTCATCTATCTATACGATGGCCCCAAGACAAAAGTTGCAGCTAAACCCATAATTCTTGTGCTCAAAAAGATACCAATTCAATCAAGTCATGACCGCCACTCCCCAGAACCATGACCAACGCCCCACATTTACACACCTATAAATCCGCCGTTTTGTTTGACAACGCTTATAGTCAACAACACAAAATCTAAGTTATAATCCCGACTCAATTGAGCTCAAGGATAGAGCTGACGTAGCTTTTGGCTAGCTAAGCTGATCAATGGGGCCAATCTGACAAACCTAAATCCATAAGCCTCCAGGGCGGTTCAGCCCTGGCGTAGTTAGTCTATTGGGCTAACTACATATTTTTGGGCCTATATTCAATCCCGTACTGTACGGTATGATTATGGCCTGCACCCATTAACCCGTAGGACAGAAGTACACATGCCTTTTCATATTTCTACATTGGTAAATCATCGCTGGTTATTTTTTATTATTAGCGCGGTGCTGTTGGGGGGCGCTTTTGCAGGCCTGAGCCAGTTCAAATTCGATGGTTCTCCCAGAGTGTTCTTTTCCAAGGACGACTCTGATTACGCCCGCTTTGAAGAAATGGAACAAACTTACGGCAGTGATTTCAAAATTTTCTACATGATGTCAGCAAAAGAAGGCTCGATGTTGGAGCCCGACAAGCTCAGAGCCGTGCAGGAAATGACGGATATCGCCTGGACGTTACCTTTTGTTCGGCGAGTGGACTCTCTGAGTAATTTTCAATACACCTACAGTGCAGACGACGAACTATTCGTAGAAGATTTTTTTGGTGAGAAAGTCCTTAACGATCCGGAGCTATTCAAACAACGTTCCGAAACAGCCCTGCAAGACATTGATATCGTCAACCGACTGGTGACCGCCGACGGAAACCATGTATCCATCGTGCTATCACTGAATATTACCTACGGCGAAACCCAAACCCCCGCCGCAATAGATCTTTTACGTATTTCTGAAGACCTGGTTGCCGATATTCACGCGAAGTACCCCGATATAAAAATCGCCGCCACAGGAAACCTGTTAAGTACCGTTTACAACATCGAGGTGGCCCAGTCTGACATGAGCGCCATAATTCCCATGATGTTTGGTTTAATGTTCATAATTCTGGGTTTACTACTTCGCAGTGCCTCAGCGGTTATCATCTCATTGATACTGGCCATTCTCACCACCGTGGGTGCCATGGGAATTTCATCCTGGTTTGGCTTAACATTTTCACTTTTGTCAGTGAACGCCGCCATAATCAGCATTATTGTGACGGTTGCCCATTGCATTCATATCTTTGCCCAGTTTCTTCGGGATCTGAAAACCAAATCCAAAAAGGACGCGTTAATTTCCAGTCTCAGCGTCAATTTTGTCGCTGTGAGCGTAACCAGCCTGACGACCCTTATCGGTTTCCTCAGTTTAAACACCAATGACCTTCCTCCCGCAGTGGTACTAGGTAATGCGTCTGCGATTTCCGTTGCGTTGGCATGGCTACTGTCGTTCACAATACTACCTGCCTTGGTCATGTTGCTACCTTTCAACGTGAACAGCACCAAGGAGTTTGCACTGGACCGCGCCATGGATAAATTGGCAGATATCGTGATTGCCCGCAAATACTCGGTAGTAGTGTTTATGTCGCTATTATCGGTACTGATGATCTATTTCAGCTTTAGCAATCAATTGAATGACCGGCTAACCGAGACACTCCATGAACCTCACGTTTTCCGTTCCGACACCACTGAAATTGATAAGAACTTTGGTGCACTGTACATAAACAGCTTTCATATGGATTCAGGAGTGGACAACGGCATAGTTGACCCCACCTATTTGAAGCATATGGATGCGTATGCTACCTGGTTAAGAGAACAGCCAGAAGTCACCAGCGTAAGAGCGTTTTCTGACATCATTAAGCGCTTGAATAAAAGCATGCATAATGAAGACCCTGAATACTATCGCATACCCGATGACCGCGAGCTTATCTCACAGTATTTATTGCTCTACGAAATGTCACTGCCATTCGGTTTGGATCTGAATGAATTGGTTACCCCTGACAAGAGCGCTACTTTATTCACAGCCAGCATGCCCTCATTGGACACCACCACTGATATTGAAATGGATAAACGCATGTGGGCTTGGCAACAGGAAAACTTTCCGCCGGAAATGCGTGTGGAAAACGCGGCACTGTCCACCATTTGGTCCTACCTGACCATTCATAGTCTAACCAATTCATTGGAGGGCTCTTCCATTGCGCTGGTATTAATCTCATTAATTATGCTGGTTATGTTGCGCTCCTTTCGCTATGGCACCCTGAGTTTGGTACCCAACCTTCTGCCCGCCATCTTCGGTTTTGGAATTTGGTACCTCTTTGACGGTGAGATTGGCTTGGGACTCACCTGTGTGGTGATTATCACCATCGGTATCGTTGTGGATGATACGGTTCATTTATTAGTTAAGTATCAAAGAGCACTCAAACAATACCAAGGGGATGCTGAGGCCGCCGTTAGGGCAACGCTAAAGCAAGTGGGGTCTGCCTTGTTTATGACTACTGCAGTTTTAGCCAGCGGATTCTACGTATTGGGCACATCACAAATCATCATCAACAGTGCGCTGGGTAACGTCACTATGGTGATACTATTGGCAGCTTACCTCTTGGATGTTCTATTGTTACCGGCGTTGCTGCTGATAATGGATCGAAATGCAAAGCAACGCTTTGCTCAATCCCAAGAAAGCAAAACCACAAATCATGAGATGGAAGCCACTGCCACGCCTTAAAAGCCCTGCCCATGATCCAAAACCTGAAGGCGAAGCTTTACCTCGCCTTCAGACTCCCCTCTCTACACCGCATCCCCCTTAGACCAAAATTTGACTAAGCTTTGAAGAAAAGCAAATATAGGGTGACCGTTTTCTGAGTAAGTCACCAAATGAATAATAACAAAGAGCCCGATTTTGTGGTTCAGTGGAAAGATGAATCCATTGAATCTAAATTGGAAATCAGTTGCGAACCTAAGATCGTTGAATCCACCACTGCCTTAAAAGCCAAGCTAAACAATGGCTTTGCGCTCCTGGAAGCGGGCAGCACCCTGGTAGCCGTGAATGAAATTCCTGTGACCGAGCCCACCGCTATCAGTTTCACCCCTAACCGAGTAGGGTTTTCACTGCTTGTGGCTTCAACCTCAACGGTAAAATACGGTTACGACTCGGAAGATAGCCGCTCTCCCAGCACTTCAGGCCTGTTACTAATGCTACCTGGCCGAAATATTCAAGCGACCATGTCACCGGGCACAATGCGCACGGTTACCTGCACTTTTGATATTGATTACGCCGAATCCATGGTGGGACCACTTGATAACATTTCTCAAGCTCATTTGGTGGACGCGCTCGACATTAAAAGCTCACTGGTGAATGCCATCATGTTTAGGTTGATGAATGAAGCCATATACCCCGGCCCCATAAGCGACAGAGTAGTAACCAGCTTAGGGCAAGCGTTATTGGTGGAGTGTGCCCATTGGCTGGCTGTGGACAAGCAACCCGCCAAGGCCCCCAATCAACTGTCAGCCCAGGATTTTGAGCGTATAGAGCAATACCTTTCCAACATGGAAGGCAAAGCCCCTAGCGTAGCCGAACTTGCATCCGCCTGCGGCCTCAGTGAACGCTATTTTTCTAAACTGTTTCGCCAACAAACAGGCTGCACCCTTTCCCAGTACATCAAATCCGTAAAAATCGCTAAAGCAAAGAATTATTTAATGGAATCCAACTTATCCCTTAAGGAAATTGCCTTTCAATTGGGCTATAGCACTCCCGCCAGCTTTTCCTATTCTTTTCGTGCCGCCACTGGCAGCACTCCGGCAGCCTTTCGAAATTCCAATCAATAAGTTAATTCAATCACTTAGAAGCTAAAGTCGAAATTCGATACATTCTCAACCCCATCTATATAAACTCGGCTAGAGATACCGCTACTGAGAAATTACCATACCCAATTCACGCTGCTCAAAATCATAACAAGAAAGTAACCTCCTCACTCCCCAAAAAAATGTGCAGCCTAATCCTTTAGTGAGCCCAGGTTACGGTAGGGGATTTGATCATGTTGGCTTCGGCTAAATCCATTCAACATAAAATTTACGTGGTGGCGGCATCCTGTTTACTGCTAGTGCTGGGCGGATGCGAATACGAATACACTGGGCCAGGTTTTAAAATTGTCGAAGAGAACCCCAATGCCGAGCCCTGGTTCAATGTGTATCGCCCTGCTGATATGCCGTCAGCCATTGAAGCGAAAGGCCATTTGCTCCCTGTTATAGTGTGGGCCAATGGCGGCTGTTTGCGCTCGGATTTTACCTGGCAGCCTCTATTCAAACGCTGGGCAGCTGAAGGCTATGTGGTTCTGGCATTTGCAGAACGACCCGATGGTGGTGCCCTTAGCCAAAGCTCTTGGCAAGAGCAAGGCCAACTGATCGACTGGGCCTTCAACGAGTCCACCTATTCCGACATGCTAGACAGCAACAGTATCGTGGCCGCCGGTAACTCCTGTGGTGGCATCACTGCTTTAGAACTCACTGCCAATGACGAAAGAGTAGCGGCTGTCTTCGTTCTTTCAGGCTCCAGCGGGGTTGGCAAAACCGATCTGGAAACCATGCAGTCCATTACCGTTCCTGTGGGCTATGTGGAAGGCGGCCCCACAGACCAAACCAGAAAACGCGCAGAATCAGATTACGCTGCCATGGACCAAACCTTGCCTGCCATGTTTGTCACTCGGGACGTGGCTGGCCACGTGACCATCTCAACGGATGTTGCCATGTTAGAAGAAACCGCAGACATTGCCCATCACTGGTTAGATCTGGTTCTGTATGGCAACTCAGATTCCTATGATGAACTGAATTCCGAAAATGTCTGTTCTGACTGTACTCCGGGTAAATGGTCCCTTACATCACGGAATTTGGAAAGTTTAGTCCAGTAATTATTTAAAAATAATAACCGCAACATAAGAAGAAAAATCTATGAATCACTTTCTGAAAAAAAGCAAACACCTTGTTTGGCTTGCATTGATGCCATGGTTACTAGCCTGTAAACAGGAGCCACCCATTTATTATCCCAATGCTAACGTCAGCCCCGCCCCCAACCTGGGCCCAGCCTTTGTGGCAGGAACGTATTTTAATCTGGAGCCCCATGGCTATGAGCAGGTGGAGTTTTTCTTTCGGGGAGAAGCAAAATCCTATGAGAATGTGGGACCCATTACTCCCGATGGCAAATGGAATGTCACCCCGGTGGATAGCGAAATTTATAAAACCCGTATGATCATCCATCGCCCCACTAATCCGGACGATTTTAATGGTACGGTTCTTGTTGAATGGATGAATGTCACCGGCGGCGTCGATACAGCTACGGACTGGATTTTATTACACAATGAAATCATGCGTAAAGGTTACGCTTGGGTTGGCATTTCTGCCCAAAGAATTGGTGTTGAAGGAGGACAAACTCCGCTACCCACACCACTGGGCATGGCACTTCCACTTAAATTGATCAATACTCTGCGTTACGCCACCTTATCCCATCCTGGGGATAGCTTCTCTTACGATATCTATAGCCAGGCTGGACGGGCCATTAAATTCCCCACGGGGCTAGCTCCAATGGGAGACTTAGAAGTGGAGCGACTGATTGCCATCGGTGAATCCCAGTCTGCCACCCGATTAATTACCTACTATAACGCCTTCGAAAAAGACAACAGCGATGTTTATGATGGCTACTACATTCACAGCCGGCTGGGGAACTTGCCGGATTTTGGCGGCGCCTCCGCTCCACTATCGCAAGAACCTCAGGAATACATCACTACGGCTGATATTGTGACGTTACGTGACGATTTAGACAAACCGGTTATTAATGTTCAAACAGAAACGGATCTATTCAAACTGGAAGCCTATGCCAACCGCCAACCTGACAGTGATACTTTCCGCCTTTGGGAAATCGCAGGTACGGCACACGCCGATCTTTACCTCACCACTGTAGGTGGGTTCGATCAAGAATACGTACGCTCGGCACAGATCTATCAAACCCCCAGCCCCAGTGTTTTCTTGGGGATTTGTCCTGACCTCATCAATACCGCACCTCAACATTCCCATGTGGGTGCAGCAGCGCTACGGGGCCTCGACACCTGGATTAGGGATGGTATTGCACCAGCTTCAGCCGAACCCATTGTCATAAATGAAGCAGGCGACGATGTGGTGCGAGATGAGTTCGGCAATGCCCTGGGTGGTGTACGTAGTCCTTATATGGATGTACCCATCGCTACAATGTCGGGAGACAACAGCAGCATTCAAAATGAAGCGGATATTTGTTTTTTGTATGGCTATACAGAATTATTGGACAGAGCCACATTGCAGCAACTGTATTCCAGCCAGGACGATTACATTAATAAGCTGATGCAGTCTTCCGGAGAGTTGGTTACCGAAGGCTTCTTGCTGCAAGAGGATGCAGACCTAATTCTGTCTGCCGCCGAGCAATCACTTCTCACCCCTTTCTATTGACATCCATGCTTGAGACTTAATGCCACAGATTCACAATCTGTGGCATGCCTTTTAGCCCTCGCATAGTCTCACTCCCGGTATCATGGGTGAACTCGCGAAAATCATCGAACTCGATCACTGCAAACCGTTTATAGATACACCACAGGCCGTTATATTTTATCCATATATCCTGGCAACGTTCCGAAAGGGTAATTTGAGTTAATGTATCGTCATTGTACATCCACATAGATACGGAAAACTGAGATTTACTGTCTGCCTGATTGCCATTAATGCGTAAATCCATATCAATAAAATGATGGGCGTAATGCAAAAGACCTCGATTCATTTCACAGAAAAAGTCCATGGCATCAGGTCCTGGACCTTGAAATACATCCTCTCCGTAGTCCACAAAAGAATCGGGGCTCCAAACACCTTGAGCCTTCTGCGGATCCAGCTGATCCATGGATCGACAATACTGAAAAATTCGCTCAGTAATGGCCTTTCTATCCAAAAAGTTACATATTTCTGCCATGGGAGGCTCCTATAGCGGAGAATCCGCTCTGCATGAATCGTACATCATGGTACATTTATAGCCAACGAACCCCGGTGTCAATAATGTTTGCGGTAAGCTGCTCGATCAGGCAATGATTTTGTGACCATGGGCCTATTCAGAAAGAAAGCAACGGTATTGATTAATCTAAAAGGAGAGATGCAGAGTGCGGGTAAAATCCGAGGAAAAACGCCTGGAAATCCTGGCTATTGCCACTGAAGTATTTCGCGAAAAAGGGTACGCCGATGCCAGCATGAATGAAATTGCGTCACGTGTTGGTGGCTCAAAAAGCACGCTCTACAATTATTTCCCTTCAAAAGAAGATTTGTTTGTGGCCACCATGATGGAGCTGGCCCGGCTCACCAGCAACCCTCTGCTAGAAGAACTTGAACGGGCCGCTGATGTGGAACAAGGACTGAGACACTTTGTGTTCGGTACCATGGCGTTGTTGTGCACGCCCGAAGCCATCGATTTTCGACGCATGGTAATAAGCGAAGCGGGGCATTTGAATCTTAGTAAATTAATCTACGAGCCTGGCACCAATCAGCATAGAAAACGATACTCAGAATTTTTCAAAACAAAAATTAAAGAAGGCTTTTTCTGCGAGGCTGACCCCTGGCAAGCAGCCATACATCTCAATAGCCTTTGTTTTGGCTCACCGGTGCAAGAGGTGCTGGAAGGCGTAATCGAGAATATCTCGGAGCAAGAAATAAAGAAAGCAGCCAACGAAGCGGTTGATTTTTATTTAAAAGCCTATGGCAACAAATCATGATTCTTTTAGAGCTTGTTGCAAGAAGGCCTCCGACACGCCCCGTAACTCCCGGTAGTGCGCATTCTCAGCTAATTCGTTACCAAGCAACGTGATATCTTTCATTAATAACGCCGCCCCATGGCTAAAGTCGGTGGGAGCAGACATTCTCGCCCGCACATCAAATGCCACACTGTGACCACTGCTGGTCTTAACCAACTCAACAAATTGTTGTTGTTCAATACCCAGTGCATCTGCCATGGCCAGTGCAGCGTTGGCTAAAGCCAAGTTGGCTGCCATCAGATTGTTGTTCACCAACTTGGCTTGCTGGCCTGTACCCACCTTGCCCATATGAAACACGCGATGGGAGAAAGCGGCAAATAGCGGCTTTAGCTGTTCCAAAGTGTCTTTGTCTCCCCCCACCATCAGCGTTAATCGACCCTCAGCAGCGCCCTGCCCGCCACCACTTACAGGAGCATCAAGCAACTGAATACCCCGTTGCTTTGCCCTATCATTAAGCTGTTGGCATAGAGCAGGTGTGACGGTGGAATGTATGACAATGCAGCTGCCCGCAGCCATGGCGGGGATCAGTCGGTCGCAGACCTGCTGCACACCAACATCATCCACCACACAAACACCACAACATTCCACTTTTGAACCCAGCTCTTCCACACTTTGGGCTATTAGGGCGCCACCACCCACGAAAGGTTGCAGCGTTTCTTCCCTCCTGGCCCACAATAGGACACTATAACCCCCATCAATCAGCCTTTGCGCCATTGGCGCCCCCTGACTGCCCAAACCAATAAACCCCACTGTCTTCATGAATCCCACCTTGTTTTCGTTATCATTCCCGCTTTGGATTGTGCTATTTTGCTTATATGTCAGCCAACACAATCGCCATTAATCAAGCCATGACCCATTTTAACGACCATGAGTCCCTTTGGTTGTTTGGGTACGGTTCTATTTTATACAAAGTGGACTTTCCTTACTTAGAGAAAAAGCCCGCCAGGATTTTCCACTGGGTGCGACGCTTCTGGCAGGGGTCCCACGACCATCGCGGCACACCCGAGCAACCCGGCAGAGTGGTTACCTTGATTAAACAAACCGACGCCGTGTGTGAGGGCATAGCCTACCGCATTACGCCGGAGGAATTCGCTCACCTGGACCACAGAGAAAAGAATGGCTATTTACGAGAAAAGGTGGAGATTGTGTTTGACGATGACGACCGCCACATGGGCATTACCTATGTTGCGCCGCCTGGAAACGAAGCCTATCTTGGCCCCGCCACAGAACAAGCCATAGCGAAACAGATCGCCTGCAGCTTTGGTCCCAGCGGCCCCAATTCGGATTATGTGTTCCAGCTAGCGGATGCGCTGCGGCAGTTAAAGGAACAAGATCAACATGTGTTCTCCATTGAGCAACACCTTCGCAGCTTTTGCAGCCGCAGCAAATAAACCCCAACGTCCAGGCACCCGGGCACAATTCAACCTATTGAATTCAGCATAGTGAATAATTCAATTATTGACCTTTGCATGTTTACTCCTCAATCAATCTTATTAAAATGAAGAATCGACCGAATGGATTAATTATAAAAAGGCCCCGATCATGAAAGAAATGGTGAAACCCGGAGAAGAAACCTGCCCCTTTGAATTCAACTTCGATGCCAAAACCTTTAAGCCTGGCGATATGGTGAGCTATCGAGTAACTGGCACCCTCTCTGAAATGCCTTTTGTGGGAGTGTTATTGGAGGTGCACGACGACCATGTCATCCTCACCCACGGCGATGGCACCCTGCCCCCATCACAAGCGGTGCCCATGCGCGGAACCAGAGAAGACCGCCCTCTAGTGGAAGAGAAAGAGGCCATGAAAGCATAAACCTAAGTGAAGGTGGGTTTTAAGATCCCAAGCCCACCTGCCTCAGTCCTGTCGGTGCATTAATGAGGCTCCATGGTTTTTCTTGGCTTTATCTTTTGGGTTCGTCTTTCTGTTTTACTTCCGTTGTTTCTTCTTACTCTTGTTGGCAATTTTTCTTTTAACACCCGCAACAGCTGAACCTATACAGCATGCCCATTTAGATCCAATTAGTCCTCAGTGTGATATGATGTTGACACTTTTGAAGGGCCAACCCACCTATCAAGCCACACAATATATTGAGATAGAAATATGAAAGAACATTTTGCCGCCATTATTGAAGCCGTTGGCGAAGATCTAGAACGCCCGGGTTTGCAAAAAACCCCTGAGCGTGCAGCTAAAGCATTTGAGTATCTCACCCGCGGCTACCACCAGGATCTGGACGACGTTATTAATAACGCATTATTTCCGTCAGACTCCAGCGAAATGATCGTGGTTAAAGATATTGAATTGTATTCCATGTGTGAGCATCACTTGCTTCCATTTATTGGCAAAGCCCACGTTGCTTACATTCCAACGGGAAAGGTTCTCGGTTTGTCGAAAATAGCGCGCATCGTGGATATGTTTGCCCGCCGCCTACAAATTCAGGAACAACTTACCACTCAAGTTGCCGAGACTATTCAGAATGCCGTTCAAGCTGCAGGGGTTGGCGTTGTGATTGAAGCAAAGCACATGTGCATGATGATGCGTGGCGTGGAAAAACAAAATTCCGTTATGAAAACATCGGCCATGCTGGGAACGTTCAGGGAAAGTCAGGCAACTCGCTATGAGTTTTTATCATTAGTGAATTCCGGCAACAAACCCTACTGATATCAGACCCCGGCATGAACTAAGCGCCCATCCACTGCCACAGTGGTGGGCGCCAACGTTAACCTATTTGTTTCTTAGTCCACCTGTTCCAGGGATCGCTTTTCCACATCTTGGGCGAAATGATCTATAAGAGCCTTCACCGTGGGGTAACGCAGTAACTCAATGGCCGGTATGACGCGCCCCACTCTATCCTGTAGCCGATCCACTAACTCCACCGCTTCCACTGAGTCTACACCCAGCTCTGAAAACGAAACATCCAGGTCAATGTGATGGGGCTCAACATCCAGCTTATCTGCCACCCACTCCTGCAGCTCCACATAAAGCTGGCTGCGCCAATCGTCCATATCGTAATGCTCGATTTTCTGCGCGGGCTTAGAACTTGAACTGGCTTTGGTACCGCTGCCGGGTTGCCAAACATAAACGGGCACCAGATTACCTTGCTGATACAGTTGCTTGGCTTCACCACGCTGAATCTTGCCACTGGACGTTTTTGGAATAGTACTGCCTGATACTAAAACCAAAGCAGCAGGCGTTACTCCGTGGCGAGCGGTTATGGCCTGGGCCCCACTGGCGGCCAGCATGCGATAATCTCCCTGGTCTCCGGCTGCCTTATCCACTTCTTGCAGCACCACCAGCTCTTCCTTGCCATCCTGTGTAATGGCAAAGGCCGCACCGCCGCCGCCTCGGAAACTGGGATTCACATCTTGTAAAGTGCGCTCAATATCCTGGGGATAATGATTGCGGCCAGCAATAATGATCACCTCTTTGATTCGCCCGGTAACGTATAGCTCACCCTTATGCATAAAGCCCAAATCACCACTACGAAGGTACTCCGTGGTGCTGGAATCGTCCCCCAGTTTGGCATTGAAAACGCTGGCGGAGAACTGCGGTTTACCCCAGTAGCCCCGGGCTACGGAAGGGCTGTTAATCCAGATCTCGCCCACTTCACCATCGGCGCAAGGCAAGCAACTTCTAGGATCAACAATCTTAACTTCTGCACCTTGGGCCACCACACCAGAGCTCACCAAATCGATGGTATTGCCCGAACCCTCAGCTGTTCGATCTGATTCGGTCGCCGGCTTGAAGCGGCCTTTTGCAATTTCGTCCAATTGCGCTGGCAGTACCCGGGCACCCTTGCCATTGGGCATACCTGTCACAAACAAACTTGCTTCTGCCAAGCCGTAACAGGGCAAGAATGCGCGAGGGTTAAAACCACTCACAGAAAATCGCTCGCTAAACGCATTTAAGGCACCGGTTTGAATGGGCTCAGCACCGTTGAATGCAACACGCCAATTGGACAAGTCCAATTGCTCTGCCTTTTCTTCCGACACCCTGCGAACACAATACTGATAACCAAAGTTGGGGCCACCGCTCACATGGGCTTTCTGATCCGACATGGTTTTTAACCAAACCAAAGGTCGCTTCAAGAAAGTAAGCGGTGACATCAATGAAACCTGAGCACCGGCGTAAATGGGCGTTAAAATTCCACCAATCAAACCCATATCATGGAATGGGGGCAGCCAAATTGCCGCCCGTAGATCATGGGTATTTTCAAGCCAATCATTACCGCCAATAAAGCAATGGAGGATCTGATCAAAGTTTGCCAATAAATTACCGTGAGTTACCTCCACCCCTTTAGGATGGCCGGTGGAACCGGAGGTGTATTGTAAAAATGCCACATCGTCTGGTGCAGCCTGATAGGGTTCAAAACCAGGATCAACCGGCGTATGGAAAAACTGATCCACCGCCAAGCTGGATAACTGATCCTCATAGCCTAAAGAGGTTATCCAGGTGTCCACCACCGATGTCATGGCCTTGTTAGTTAGGATAGCCCCGGCATTGCAATCCATGGCCACCTTTTGCAATCGGGATAAATCCCGGGCTCCCGTGGGTGGATAGGCCGGTACTGCAACACAACCAGCATACAGACAGCCAAAAAATGCCCTCACATAATCAATACTGGGGCTGAATAGCAGCATAAGATTGCGACCACTCAAGCCGCGCTCCACCAGCTCCATGGCGATGGCTCTGGCTTGATTATCCAGCTCAGCATAACTGCACTGATCACCCCGTTCGCCATTGTCTTTGACGAAGTAAGCGAACGTGGATTGGTTTCGAACGATGGACTTTTGTTGAACCATTTCAACTAGGTTCTGAAAAGAAGGCATAGAGGACATGTGAGTGACTTCCTGATTCGGCTCTTTGTTTTTTTTGTTATTGGCCGCCTGCCCAACGGTCAACGCAGAACCACCATTTAACCAATCTGAGGACAAGGAAGTAAGCAGAAAACAGTGACAATTTGTGTCCAGATGTATACACGGCGTATTACTGAACAGTTGCGCTTGGACTGTATCCAACGCCATAATCAGGGCAACAACATAACAAGAGCGATTGGATTCTGTGCAGCAGAACTTGGTAGTAGAAAACGCCACTGTGTTACTGGTAGAAGATCACCACCCGTTGGCAGAAACGGTTTTGGATTTTTTATCCAGCGTTGGTTTTGAGATGGATTACGCCAGTGATGGTTTGAGCGGACTGCATTTGGCTAAGACCCAAAGCTATGACGCCATTATTTTAGACATCATGCTGCCCGGGCTGGACGGGTTAGAACTCTGCCAGCGACTGCGTAGAGAAATTAATCTGGATACCCCCATCATTATGCTCACTGCTCGCGATCAGCTCGAGGACAAACTGGATGGGTTTCAGAAAGGCGCGGACGATTATTTAGTGAAACCGTTTGACCTGCCTGAGTTGGCTGCGCGTCTGGTAGCCGTCATTCGCCGGCAACGGGGCGAACTGGTACCCGGCCAGTTAAGTGTGGGCGAACTGCTTTTAGACCCCGCCACTTTCTCCGTCGCAAGGGAAGGCAAATCCATACAGCTTTCCCCCACCTGCTTCAGAATATTGAAAGTGCTTATGCGGGAGTCACCTAAACTGGTCACTCGGGAAGCCATAGAAAAAGAGCTATGGGGCGACGCATTGCCCGACAGCGATACACTGCGCAGCCATTTATATAAACTTCGCCAAGCCATTGATAAACCTTTCACTGAACCCATGCTGCAAACGATTCCAGGCCAGGGGTTCAAACTGGCTCCGCCTTAGTGGTCACAGTGAAGGTGGTTCCTTTACCTAACTCACTACTCACGGATATTTTCCAACCCAATTCATTGCAAATTTTATCGACAATGGCCAACCCTAATCCAAACCCCTTTTCCGTTTGGCAGTTAGCACGAAAGAATGGCGCGAATATCTTTTCCACATCGTCCTTGGCAATACCCAACCCAGTGTCCACCACTGAAAATCCAGTGGAGGTAATAATCACATCAATCTGGCCTTGGGGTGTATAGGCTTGGGCATTATTGATTAGGTTATTCACCAGGATGCTCACCAACTTACGGGGGCAGTGGGTTTGCAATAGGCCTAAATGCTTTACCACTACGGCAACGCCATGGGGGCGGTGCAAGTCGTTGTGTCTTTCCACTAACAGTTCGATCAGATCATTGATTTGAATGGGTTCTGGATCGGCCGAATATCTTGTTTCACGAGCTAATTCCAACAGCACTTCGATGAGTTGGCCCATATCGTCTGCTGTGTCCCTTATCCTTGAGATATGCTTACCGGCATTTGAACCAAGATTTTGTCGCTCTAAATTTGCCACCGAACCTTTTATAACAGTTAAAGGCGTACGCAGCTCATGGCTGGCGTAGCGAGTGAAATTACGCTCTCGCTCTACCAGCTGTTGCACGCGCTGGGTAAAGCCATTAATGGCATCCACCAACACGTAGGTTTCTTCATCTGCATTCCACACGGGATCGTTCAAATCCAACGTGGGGGCAGCCCCGTTTACATCACAATTGCGCATTTCCCCGGCAAGCTTCTGAACCGGTGAAATAGCGTTTTTGGCTTGCCGATAAATCCCATACGCCACTCCATACATCACCAGCAGCACCAGCGTGAGAGGCAGAATGCCAAAGAAAAAAGACAAACGGGTCACCTGCTGCTCGTTAAACACCAAAAACAAAGTGTCGTTGTTGTTTTGGGACAAATGCACAATGGGGTTGGAGCCATTATGTCTAGCTCGACTCTTTCCCATGGGTTTGTCATGCAACCACTGGGGAACGGATTCCATATCACCGTCGCGAGCCAGATACCCAAGAAGATTGAGGGAATTGGGGAGCGATGCGCTGGGGTCCTCGCTGTAACGTTGCCAGAAGAATTCCGCTTCTCCCTGCAACGCCTGATTGACGAGAACCTCCTCGGCAATAAGAGCGGCTGCCAATACGCCGCCCACGGTCACACCGCTCACAAGCAGAAGCTGCATCAAAAAGATTTTAAGCAGTTTTTTATTGATCGCGCTACGCTTCAACTTTTTCTCTCTAAGCTTGAAAACAGCCCCCGCTAGAGCCTCCCCAATCAACCAAGAGGGAGGCTCCGTCACGAACCCTGTTAGGCTCTACTTGCTCAATAGAATCACACCGAAGTCAGCAATGGAACCAGAAGGCTCACTTGGCCCCCGCGCAATAGCATGCAGCACATCGCCGCCCATCACATCTAACCCTTCCACATTAATGGCGACACTACCACCGGCCACCACTCGAATGTCATAACTCCCGGGGGCAATGGCTACGTAATCGGTGGCATCGCCAAAAGCAAAACCGGCGATCAAGGGTTCAGACACCATGCCCGCTTCAATATCTGCCGTGGTGTACTCGCCTCCAGCTGTGACGTACACGTCCACCACACCCGCTGCAGGGGCCGCGTGGGTCAGCTTCACACTACCCTGAGTGGCAATTGCGCGGTTGTCATCTTCCGCGGGCAGCAAACTAAAACCTGGGCTGCCCAATACTCTGCCAAGGGCAATAACTGTATACTCATCACCAGCCATAAGATGTACAGCATTAGATGTGAATACGCTGTCGCCAATCATATCTGTGTCCGGGGCCACATCAAAAGTGTAGGCGCCCTGGGGCACTTGAGCATAGCTGTCGGTGGCAGGCACCACATCGGCATAATCGAAACCATCAATCAGTTCCACTGGGTCCGTGCCCAACGCAGCACTGGTGGCAAACACTTCCACCGCACCACCGGCGGCCGCCGCCGCATCCGGTGAGGCATGTACCACCCGCGCTGCCGCAGTTGTGTCGGCGTCCTTCAGTTCCAAGCCCATTTCATCTGTGGCCACCAACAGCTTAATGGGAGCCGCGCTGTTCTCGGTTTCATTTTCACTGTTAAGTGCAACTATCATGATAGATTGACCAGCGAAGGCAGTGAGATCAACAGCACCGGAGTTGTATACCACCGTACTGCCAATGGCCACCTGGATCTCCACCTCGCCCACGTCAAGAGCTCCAGCGTCCACGCTGCCTTTGTAGTCAAAACTGAACGCGGGAGAGTAACCGCTGATATCGTCTCCAGGTGCGGTCAGGTAAACGTCAACAGCACCTGCCACCGGTGCTGCGTGAGCCACCACAAGGGCCACCTGATTGTCTTCGGGGGTACTTGCGGACTCTTCCACCACAATGGGCTCAATGCTGGATACTGTATTTACGGCAATCACCGTGGGGCTGGACTCTTTGGTGATTTCAAATCCAGGCACGTCGATAACAGTGGCATTGCCTCCAGGTATAATACCCTCCACTTGAATGTCATAACTGCCAGGCTTAAGCTTGGTGAAGCCCGTGCTTTGGGCGTAATCCAGGTCGGCGATCGCTTCATCACCATTCAGCAAGATGTTAACCGGGGGCGCATCGGGAGAGGCATGGATCACTCGCAGCTCCCCTTTGGGAAATAACGCGTCCCTTATAGAGTCTTCGTCACAGGCGGTTAGGGCTAGACAGCTGCTCACTGCAACCGCCATTTTTGTCAGTTTTGATGGCTTCATTTTTATTCTCCATTTGGTTGGTGAGGCTTCTACCTCCATTGGTTCGCTGCAAACCTTAAAGCCCTCTCCGTCAACGGGTCGTGAAGCCACCGTGAACGAAATGTGAAAACAATAAAATTAATATAGGGTTTCTTTCCATGACAACAGCAGTTAACAACTCCTCTAGTAACTCCATGACAGGTAAAACCGTATTGGTGACCGGGGCCACCAATGGCGTGGGTGAGAAAACAGCGGAGGCGCTGGCGTCTATGGGGGCACGGGTCTTTGTCCACGGCCGTAACCCAGAAAAAGGAGCCCGCACGGTGGCGGCCATTAAAGAAAGCACCGGCAACCACCAGGTTGAGTTCGTTGAAAGTGATTTCAGTGATCTTGACTCTGTGCGCGATATGGCAGAACAGGTGAAGGCTAAGACCAACAGCTTAGACGTACTGGTGAACAATGCCGGAGGCATGTACAAGGACAGACTGCTCACCAAAGACGGTTTCGAAATGACTTTTGGCACCAACCATCTGGCCCATTTCTTACTAACCCATTTACTTTTGGACCTGCTTAAGGCATCGGCGCCTGCTCGAATTATTACGGTATCTTCCATTGTTCACTGGGTAGGTAAAATTGATTTCAATGACCTCCAGTGCGAAGTTCGCTCCACCGAACTACACGCCTACAATCAGGCGAAATTAGCCAACGTTTTATTCACTCAGGAACTGGCACGACGGCTTGAGGGAACCGGAGTCACCGCGAACGCCTTGCACCCAGGGGCCGTGCGCAGTGGATTTGGACAGAACAATGAGTCAGGGATCGGCAAAAAAATCATTCAATGGGTCAGGCCCTTCCTCATCACGCCGCAAAAGGGCGCAGAGACCAGCGTCTACTTAGCAAGCTCACCCGATGTCGCATCAGTAACTGGAAGCTATTTCTCCAACAGCAAACCAGCCCGTATGGCAAAAAAGGCCAAAGACCAAGCAACCGCTCGGCGACTCTGGGACGTGAGCCTGGCCATGACAGGGCTTTCCCCCTCAACCTGACCCTCAATCCTGAAACCGGGCAAGACCACAGTAATATGTACGGACAAACCTGAGCTCAAGTTAACGTCACACAGGTAAATGACATGCGCCCAAAGGCAAATTACCCTCCCGAAACAGAGGATTAATTGTTCACCAGGAGCGGCGAGCCAGGAAAATACCCCTGACAAAAACAGATCATGTCATGGCAAGACCAAACCCAAAACTCCTCAGTCACGCGCTTATGTTTGAGCAAGATCAACACCGCCAAACCTCATTTCTTGCTCAAAAAACACTCCAGGAGAGCGTAAACACGAGCCTCAACTTACGTCTACTTTTTGACCTGAGCGGCACAAAATAATGACTAAAGGCTTATCTATTGTTTCATAAAGTCGGCTATTTTGTTCAATATGGAGAATGCTGGCACCCCAAATTCAATATAAAAAACAATAATTTGAGGGTAAACCCACTTTTTTTAACGAATTGGCTTTAAATAGGCCAAATCACTCGAACCGCTATTGCCTAGCAATGAATGATCGGATAAATTCGATTTAATCTGACAATCGCGATTGTAACTTTACACCTTCGCAGTTGACCAAAATAACAACAATAAGAATCATGAAGTCATTCTCGATGAACCAAAAAATCACCCACACCTTCGCCACAATATGTCCGGACAAAAATCGTCTCGGAAGCCAGCAAGGTCATAATCAAAAAACACCTAACAAAAACATTATTAGGATCAGGGAGACAACTAATGCGTGATTGCGAACCCACTCCATTCCAACCGAAGCTTAAACTCTTAACGGTGGCCATCGCTTCTGCCTTGGCAACGACGGTTAGCAGCCCAGTGGCTGCAGAAGAAAACGAAACTGCGGATAACAAGGCCAAAGTACTGGAAGAAGTTACTGTGACCGCTCGGCGCCGGGAAGAAAGCAGCCAAGATGTGCCCATTGCCATCACGGTTATGGGCGCCGACTACCTGGAAAAGCAAAACGTGGTGGAAATGGAAAGCCTGGCCAGTAAAGTTCCCGCCGTCAGCATTTCCAATACCGGCACCAGCTCCAACTCACCCATCGTAGCGATTCGAGGCCAACGCCCCACGGACACCACCTTGTCTCTGGACCAATCCATACCCATCTATTTTAATGATGTGGTCATGACACCCTCTCAAGGCACCAACCTGGCCTTCTATGATCTGGCTAATATTCAAATCCTCAAAGGCCCCCAAGGTACATTATTTGGCCGCAATACCACCGGTGGTGCTTTGCTTATTACTCCAGCGGCACCCTCCACCGAACAGGAAGGCTATCTGCAAATAAAGGCGGGTAATTACAATTTGAAAGGGTTTGAAGGCGCGGTGAATCTGCCCGTAAACGATAACCTGCAGTTCCGAATTGCCGGTCGTGCACAACAAAGGGATGGCTACCAGGAAGTGGTGGGAACCAACGAGCTGGCAGGCGAAGACCTGTGGGATGAAGATTCCAAAGGCATCCGCATCGGCATGAACTACGAAACCGATACGTTCTCCACGCTGACCACGCTGGCCTATGACGAAAACGATATGAAATCTCGGGTACCGGTGATTTCCGGTTTTGCGCCATTGCAAATTGGGGGGCTAATTCAGGCAGCTTACAACCAGACCGGCGCCTTCACTGACGCTGTCGAGAGACAGGCCGGTCGATCCGCACACGAGGTGGAAATCGATACGTTGGGACGGGAATCGGTAGAAAATACCTTTGCCTCTAATATCACCGAGTTCGATTTAAGCGACAACCTGTCAGTTAAAAACATCCTTGGCTATCGCGAAGTGGAAACCAGCCGCACAGTGGACGCCGACGGAACACCATTTTCTATCAACTCAAATGGGTTGGGTGATTTTGGCCAGCCCGTAACAAGGAATCCCCAGGGCGGTGAAGCAATTGAAGCTGAACAAATCAGCAATGAACTGCAGTTTTTGGGATCTTCAGACAACATAGAGTGGATCGCTGGCGCATACTGGTACCAGATGGAAGCCTCACAAACCGGTTTAACGCAGGTGTTTTCTGGGTTCATTCCTACTGGAGCGCCACCGGCACCGCAGCTGCCAGTGCGAATTTTCCAGTCTTCCCCTGTGGGTGATGTTGAAAACACTGCATATGGCCTATTCGGTGAAGCAACCTATCACTTTAATGAAGAGTGGGCGGTCACTCTAGGACTGCGACAAAGCTGGGATGAACGCACCGTAGTGGTGAGAAACCAATTACAAGCAGCGCCCACGCCACCTTTGGCATTCAATCTGGTTACCGACCAACTTGAGTGTGCGGTTAAGGACGAAGCCGGAAATACTCCAACACCTTGCGAGCGCGAAGAAAGTGAAGACTTTTCATCACCAACGGGTCGACTGTCTGTCAGTTTCACCCCCGATGACACCACCTTGTTCTACGGCAGCATTTCAACAGGCTATCGTTCAGGAGGCTTTAACCTTCGTGGCACAGATAACGAAACACTGAAACCGTTTGATGAAGAAACCGTTATCACCTACGAGATAGGCCATAAAGCAGAATGGGGTTCACTACGCACCAGTATTGCGGCGTATATTCAAGACTATGAGGACATCCAAAAAACCGTAACCGTGCAAAGCGGCAACAATCTTGCCACCAGCACTATTAATGCTGCCTCTGCCACCATTCAAGGCGTTGAGATCGACGCCACCTGGGCAATTACCAACGACTTAATCGTGTCCTTAGGCTACGCCCACGTGGATGCCAGTTACGACGAATGGATCGCGGATGTTCGTATACCAAATACTAACACCTTAACCACAGTGGATGCTTCAGGCGATGCATTTGGCTTTACCCCCAGATACAGCACCACCCTGTCAGCATCTTATACCCTGCCCACCAGTGTAGAGCTGGGTGAAATGACCCTCAGTGGCTCTCTCTACTGGCAAGATAGGATGGTGAACTTCGCCATACCGTCTCAATATCCCATTACCATAGCCGATGACAATCTGCGGGCCTACGCCTATGAAGCTATGCGGGTTAAACCCTACTCCGTGGCAAACCTGCGATTTGATTGGCGAAACATGATGAACTCGGATTTCGACTCTGCTATTACCGTCAGCAATCTGGGCGACAAAGAGTACGTCATCGGTGGATTCAATCAGCTGGATGTGTTGGGTGTAGTTGAGTCAGCCTATGGCCCGCCTCGAACCGTAGTAGCTAGCTTGAAGTACAATTTTTAAGCCTCTACAAGCACCACAACCCCCACCTCCCGCTCAGTAGAGCGGGAGGTGGGAATAAAAAGAGCCTGTTCGCGCACACAGCCATTACAGCTCTGTTCATTATTCAAGATTTATTTACAATCTAGCTTCGCGCGTAAACTTGAGACCAAAGGGAAAGCTTCATGAGATTATTCAACCCGCCATTACTAGTAGGACAGTCGCTGATTCTGTTGTCTGCTAGCTTTCTTTTTTCCAATACCAGCTCTGCAGCCAATGTTGATCAAGTTGTGCAGCAGAATAACGCAGCCAATACAGCGGCAAAGCAATCCCAGACCCGCATTGATGGTCTGGCAGACCAAACCGATAAGCTATTCAATGAATATCGGGTGGTAAGCAAGGAATACGAAGGCCTGCAGGTATACAACGGCCAATTGGAAAAGCAAATTACCAGTCAACTGAAAGAGATGCAGTCCATTGAAGACTCCATTGATCAGGTAACGGTGATTGAACGTCAAATCGTGCCGTTAATGTTAAAAATGATCGATGGTCTCAAACAGTTTGTGGAATTGGATGTTCCTTTTCTGCCGGACGAACGCAGCGAACGTATTGGCAACCTGGACTCTTTGATGGATCGCTCTGACGTATCGGTGGCAGAGAAGTTCCGTAAGATTTTGGAAGCCTATCAAATCGAAAATGAATACGGCCGTACCATAGAAGCTTATCGAGGCACCATCGAAATTGAAGGTAATCAAAGGGAAGTGGATTTCCTTCGTATCGGTCGCGTTTCGCTCATGTACCAAACCGATGACGCAAAATTCTCCGGTGCCTGGGATAAATCTAAGCAGCAATGGACATCTCTCTCAGATCAATATCGCAGTGCCATTCGGGAAGGCTTACGCATTGCCCGTAAAGAAGTGGCACCCAACCTATTAAAACTACCTGTACCATCAGCGGAGGCGGCACAATGATCAAGCGAATTACATTGAGTGCGCTGGTTGCTAGCTGCCTCTTCACAAGCACAGTACAAGCGGCTCCAGCGGCCAACCTGGACCAATTACTGAACCTGGTAAAACAGGGTAAAACCGCAGAAGCGAAAGAGAATCGTGAACGGGAAGCCCGCTTCAGGGCAGCCAAAGGCGATCAAGAGAAACTACTGGCGGAATCGAAACAACAGCTGAAACAGGAAGAAAAACGCAGCCAGGAGCTAGAAACAAAATTTGAAGCAAACGAACAGAAAACCCTTGAGCTACAAGAAGCCCTAAACAAGCGATTGGGCTCTCTGAAGGAGCTGTTCGGCGTTTTACAACAGGTATCCGGGGATACAACCAGCCAATTCGAAACTTCTATTATCAGTTCACAATACCCCAATCGTGGTGAGTTTCTTACCCAGTTGGCGAAGAAAATGGGTACCAGTTCGGAGCTGGCCTCAATAGAAGAGATCGAACGTCTGTGGTTTGAACTGCAACGGGAAATGACCGAGTCTGGCAATGTGGTTAAATTCAAGCAAGCCATTATTGACCCCACCGGCCAAGAAAAAGAGGCTGAAGTCTTCAGGGTAGGCACCTTTAACCTGGTGGCCGACGGCAAATACCTGAAATACGACAGTGAAACCGGCAAAATCGCAGAATTGATTCGACAGCCCACCCCGCGTTTTGTCAGCACGGCAGTAGCACTAACCAACACCCCTTCCGGTGAACTGGTGGAATTTGGGCTTGATCCTTCCCGGGGTACGCTGCTTTCCGCTTTGATAAAAGAGCCTAAGATCAGCGAACGAGTGGAGCAAGGCGGTTTAGTGGGTTACATCATCGTCGGTGTGGGTGTGCTTTCTTTGCTGCTGGCTTTGGAACGGATAATTAGCCTGACCCTCACCCGAGCCAAAGTGCGTGCCCAAGCAAAAAATACCACCCCCAACACGTCCAACCCATTGGGGCGGGTACTGTCGGTGTATAACGACAACCCGAATATGGACCCCGACACCCTGGAACTGAAATTGGCAGAAGCCATCATTAAAGAAAAACCCAAGTTGGAACGGTTTATACCGCTGATGAAGATCATTGCCGTGGCGGCACCGTTACTGGGGCTGCTTGGAACGGTCATCGGTATGATTGTGACTTTCCAATCCATTACCCTGTTCGGCACCGGTGACCCCAAGCTCATGGCTGGTGGTATTTCACAAGCCTTGATCACCACGGTATTGGGTCTGCTGGTGGCATTACCTACGCTGTTTTTCCACAGTGTCACCAACTCCATTGCCAAAAATATACTGCATACCCTGGAAGAACAAAGCGCCGGCCTAATCGCCGAACGTATGGAGCAGGAACATGATGTACGCTCTGCTTGATGCCTATGAAGCACTCCAGGTTTTTCTGGAGACCGGCGGCATGGTATTGGTGCTGATCGGCATTAATATCTTTGGCATGTGGACTTTGATCTTTGAGCGAATCTGGTTTTTTCAGATTCGCTACCGCAAAGACAAGGCCTCCACCCTGGAAAGCTGGCATGCCCGCAAGGAACGCCAATCCTGGACCGCCAAACAGATCCGTGCCGCCATGGTTTTTAAAAACAAAGAAGCCCTGAACGATCGCCTGGCCCTGATACAAACGCTGATTGCCATCTGCCCTCTTTTAGGCCTACTTGGAACCGTAACCGGCATGATTGAAGTATTCAGTTCCATGTCGTTCTTTGGCACCGGCAACGCCAGAAATATGGCCGCTGGGGTATCCAAAGCCACCATACCCACCATGGCGGGTATGGTAGGAGCATTATCAGGTCTGTTTGCTATCACCTATTTGAAACGGTTTGCCCAACGCGAAAGCGAGTTGATCGAAGACGGGCTAACAATGGAACACTGAGGATGAGTCATGAGACGAGCATTATCCAAACTGAGTACTGACGACGAAGAATCCAATATTGATTTAACACCCATGCTGGACGTGGTGTTTATTATGCTGATCTTCTTTATCGTAACCGCATCTTTCGTTAAGGAATCGGGTATTGATGTTAACCGCCCCGACGCGGAAACGGCGCAAAAGAAAGAGCGAGCCAATATTCTGGTGGCCATTGATGAGCGCAATCAAATATGGATCGATAAACGTCAGGTAGACCCGCGCGCGGTACGGGCCAATATCGAACGTCTGCATGCGGAAAACCCCCAAGGCTCCGTGGTGATTCAGGCGGATAAAAATTCCAAGAATGAGCGCCTGGTACAGGTGATGGATGCCGCACGACAGGCCGGTGTGTATAACGTTTCTATCGCTGCGAACGACAGCTGAGGTTAGAACAGAATGTACGCAAGAATTGTTTTTGCAACCGTACCGGCATTACTGGTCACTCTGGCTTTGTACTTTCTTATGATGTCACTGATCTCCACTGCCAAACACGCCCTTAACGATGATGGCGAGCGCTATGTGGTGGATTTTGTGCGGCTGAAAAAAGAAGAATCGGTACAAACCAAAGACCGCAAGCCGGAGAAACCACCAGAAGTGGAAGAGCCACCCCCCAGCCCAGACACTCCGGAAATGGATGCGCCAGACGTGCAGCAGAATGCAGTATCCGTGGCGGCTGCGCCTATTGATAAAAGCCTGGATATTGCAACGGGGTTTGGACTCAGTGGTGCAGATGGTGATTTTCTGCCAATCGTAAAAGTCCAGCCCGTTTACCCAAGAAGGGCGTTGTCCCGAGGTATTGAGGGTTACGTCATTGTGGAATTCACCGTCACTAAAAACGGCTCTACTCGAGACCCCATTGTGGTTGAGTCTAACCCCCCGCGCATTTTTGACTCTGCTGCCATGAAGGCGGCACTGAAGTTCAAATACAAACCCAGAATTGTGGACGGGGAACCCGTGGAAGTGGCCGGAGTGCAAAACAAAATCAGCTTCCAAATTGCAGACTAATGAGTACAACGAACTAAGACTGTCAGTATGAAAACGATTCGATTAACACGCTCAACCGTCTCCACCCCAAGGCTATCCAAGGCCCATCTGGGTTTGAACCTGTTTATGGTGGCCTTGCTGGCCCTGAGCCCTTCTCTCGCCTCAGGGGCTGAAAGACAAACCAAAAAGACACCCGCATTGCGGGAAAAAATATATAAGGTATTGTCAGAAGCTCAAGCAGCAGCGGAAGCCAATAAACAAACCGATGCATTGAAAACCTTGGATCGCCTTAAAAAGAATTCCAGCCTCAATAGCTATGAAATGGCCATGATGTGGAAGTTCTACGCTTATATCTATTATTCCCAGGATAAGTACGACCAAGCCATCAATGCTTACGAACAGGTATTAAAACAGGATGCCTTACCGGAAGCATTGGAAACGGAAGCGCTATACAGCACGGCACAATTGTATTTTGTGAAAGAAAACTATAAGAAGGCTATTGAATACATTAATCGCTGGTTTGCCCTGGTGGACTCACCCAAACCCCAAGCCTACATCATGTTGGGACAGGCCTACTATCAAACCGGCGAGATGAACAAAGCCCTTAAACCCATTCAAAACGCCATCTCCATGGAAGAGAACAAAGGCAAAATCCCAAAAGAGAGTTGGTATTTACTGTTACGGGCCATTTACTTTGAGAAGAACGATTACAAATCAGCTGCGGTTGTGATGGAAAAACTGGTTAAGCACTACCCCAAAAAGGAATATTGGGTACAGCTCTCCGCTGCCTATGGTGAACTGAAGCAAGAAACCAAACAACTCAGTGCCTTGGAAATCGCCTATCGTCAGGATTTACTGGATAAAGAAAATGAATGGCTGACTCTGGCGCAATTACTTTTGAATAAAGATGTGCCCTACAAAGCTGCCAAAGTACTGCAACGGGGTATGGACAAAGGCATCATCAAGCAGGACAAAGACAACTTAAAACTCTTGTCTTACGCTTGGTCCACAGCCCAGGAAGCAAAGAAAGCATTGCCAGTGCTGGAGCAAGCAGCCAAAACATCAAAATCCGGTGAAATCGATATTCAGCTGGGCTCTACTTACTATCAATTGGACAAATGGCAGGAAGCCACCAGCTACCTGCGCAAAGGTTTAAAGAAAGGCGTAAGCAAAAACCAGGACAATGCCTATATGGTACTGGGACTGTCTTTGTTTAACTTAAATCAATTTGAAGACGCCCTTTACGCATTTAAGCAAGCAGCAAAAACCAAACGTTCAAAAGCGTCAGCCAGTCAATGGATCAGCTATGTGGAAAGCGAGATTGCGCGCAGGGATGTGCTGGCTAAGACACTGAAAGCCATGGAAGGCTCTTAGCCAGCTATTTTTTGTTTTGAAAATCACGGATCACTTGTTCAAAACCGGGGCCATGGCCTTCGCTATGGTGTAACTCCCAGGCATTACCCGCGGCCAAGGTCATGCCATCAGTGTCTCGCAATAATTTTTTAACGGCGCGATTGGAGCGAGCACTGTTGGCAAGAATATCAGCGCACAACTTTTCAGTCTCTTGATTTAATTGATCGTCAGGTACTGAGAAGTTCACCAAGCCCATTTGTTGCGCTTGCTCACCACTATAGGTGCGCGAGGCGAACATCATTTCTTTAGCTTTAGCCATGCCTACTCGTCGCGGTAATCGCTGAGTCAAACCCCATATGGGCACAAGATCAAATTTCGAATGGGTATCGGCAAAACGGGCATCGTCGGCACATATTATAATATCCGCCGCTAGCACCAATTCCAGCCCCCCGGTATAACAGTGGCCCCGCACGCTGGCCACCACTGGAAACGGCAACGTGGCCAAACGCTCTACTACCCCGTTTTCCACCCGCTCCGCTTCTCCGCCTTCTTCACCACTGGCCAAACCTTCCAGGTCATGGCCTGCACAAAAGCTGCGACCATTTCCACTCAGCAATAAACAACCCACTTCTTGATTTTCAACGGCATCCAAATGGGCATTGATCTGCTCAAAGCTGGATAAGCTTAGACAATTGAGTTTTTCCGGTCGATTTAACGTTAGTCGACATAAACCATTTTCTACAGAACAGAGCACCGCACTTTCATCACTCATGTTTCACTCCTCTAATCGTTGAATTCTTCACTATCAATATTGCTACTCATGGCATCAGAGTAGCGATGACCCCGTACTGTTTGCTGATTTATCAATGCATCCAGTTGCGACAACGTTTGTGCAGATGGCTGCCACTGCACACGCTCAATATTTTCTTCAAGATGCGCTATTACACCGGTGCCGGGGATGGCCAACACATGATCGCCTTGGGCCAGCACCCAGCCCAATGCCAGCTGAGCCGGTGTGACTCCCTCATTTTTAGCCAAAGCAATAAACTGCTGGATGAGTCGATAATTGTAGGGCCAATTTTCAGCAGAAAAGCGCGGCATGGCGGCTCGAAAATCATTATCGGGTAATGCCCCATCGGCACCCACATCATTAGCCAGTGCTCCCCGCCCTAAAGGTGAAAATGCCACAAAGGTCACCCCCAACTCATTACAGGTTTCTAGCACGGCAATTTCCGGGTTACGGGTCCACAGTGAATATTCATTTTGCACTGCGGTTATGGGGTGAATCTGGTGCGCCTTACGCAAGGTTTCAGCGCCCACTTCCGATAAGCCTATGGCGCCAATCTTTCCCTCCGTTATCAAATCCGCCAGAGCACCTACGGAATCTTCGATGGGGGTGTTGTAATCGTGCCGATGTAGGTAATAAAGATCGATGTGATCGGTTTGCAAGCTAGCCAAGGAAGCATCGCAGGCTTTGCGGAGGGTTTCTGGCCGACAATCAACCATGCGTTTTTCGTTACCGGGGAAAATTCCAGCCTTGGATGCAAGGAAGAAACGATCTCGCAGCCCTTTCAAGGTTTGACCAATCAGCACTTCGTTTTCACCACTGCCATAGAGCCGTGCCGTATCTAAATGGTCATAACCTAAGTCGAGGGCTTTTTGCAAAATTTCAGTGGCGGTTTTCTTTTGGGGCTGACGACCGTAGGCGAAAGTCAGCGACATGCAGCCCAAACCAATGGGACAGACGCTACGGTCACCGATTGTGCGGGTTATCATGAAT
>CAXHEX010000003.1:0-363696 GCA_964016105.1 uncultured Ketobacter sp. | reverse complement strand
TATGAAAGTATTACGGCAGTTTCCCCAATTGCTTGATAAATTGGAAACGGTATTAGAGCGCTTGACGGTTCTGTTACCTGAAAAAACCTTACCTGTGGATTGGGCCCAATATCGAGCCGCAGTTTGGAAGAAGCACAGTCAATATGGCTATCTGGTGCCGGTGTCATCCACCCCTTCGATTACGCTGGGGGATGTATTGGGGGTGGACAAGCAAAAACACATGCTCAAGAACAACACCGCTCAGTTCCTGGCCAGTAAACCCGCCAATAACGTGTTGCTCACTGGTTCCAGAGGAACTGGCAAATCGTCTCTGATTCAAGCCTTACTGAATCAATTTGGGGATCAGGGGTTACGGCTAATACAGGTGGATAAATCCGATCTGGCGGATTTAATGACCATAGTTGAATGTCTTAAAGGCCAACCTTACCGTTTTATTCTATTCTGCGACGATCTTTCATTTGAAAGTCAGGACGAGGGTTACAAAGCCCTTAAAAGTGCTCTTGATGGGGGATTGTATTCAGCGCCTGAAAATGTGTTGATCTATGCCACCTCTAATCGTCGCCATCTGTTACCGGAATATCAAGCAGACAACGCCGGTGCCAGCAATGTGGAAACGGAAATTCACCACGCTGAAGTGGTGGAAGAAAAGGTATCCCTTTCTGACCGGTTTGGTCTTTGGCTGACCTTCTACCCCATTAATCAGCAGGCCTATGTGGAAATAGTACGGCATTGGCTTGAGCAATTGGCGACACCCCATGGTCTGAAGGTGGTCTGGTCCCAGGAGCTCCAGGTATTGAGTGTGCGCTGGGCAGATAATAGAGGAACCCGAAGCGGTCGAACCGCCTACCAGTTTGCTCGCCATTGGGTTGGTCAGCAGTTGCTTACTTGCTAGAGCCCAATTTAATTAACAGGTTGACGCTTTGTGGGGAGTGGTTGTCATTTATTTGACATAAATTGTGGAGTTCTGATTCAGGCCACCTAACTAGCTGAATTACAAACGCTTCGTAATAGGTTATAAAACGTACAATTTGCTGTGTTGGTAAGGTTTTCGCTTGCTGTAGCCAGTTGCCCCAAATCAATCCCCATACTTATCCACAGAAATTGTGGAAAAAGCTACAATTTTATGACGCCATTTTTGTATATACTGTCCAGGACATTCAGTACTCAGTTAGAGTGACGGAGAACACGGACTTCAGTTAGTAATCAATTTGGCTGGGTGAGAGGGGGGCTCGTCCATTCACGCAAGGGCGTAATCAGTTGATGAAGCAGATGGGGTCTTATGCAGTATTTAGTCGTCCGTTTTTGGGTGGCAATGATTGAGGCAAATTTTTACGTGGAAATTCCCATAATATTAGACATCGAGGCTTCGGGCTTTGGCAGGGGCAGCTACCCCATTGAAATTGGAGTGGCATTGCCGGACGGCAGTCTGCATATATGGCTTTTGAAGCCGCCTGCCCAGTGGCAGCATTGGCAGCCTGAGGCCGAGCAGGTTCATGGAATTACCCGAGAACAACTGGCACGGGAAGGCTTGCCGTTGGATCAGGTGGCTACGGAATTAAATCGCTTATTGGTGGGTAAGACCGTATACAGCGATGGTTGGGGCGTGGATCGTACCTGGCTTGCTCTTATGTTCCACGAAGCGGATATGTTGCAAGGTTTTAACCTTGATACCATTTATGGTTTGTTAGATGAGGCGCAGATGGACCAGTGGGAGGCAAGTCGCGAGTCGGTTCTTGAGAAAACAGGCATGGTGCCTCACCGTGCCGGCACCGATGCCCTGATTATCCAAAAAACCTATCTTTACGCTAAAGGCGTTCAGATATGAAATATTGCATAATTCTCTAGCTTAGCTTTATCCCATTCCTGTTTATTGCTGATCACAGCGGCACTGGCCTGCTCTGGAGCGAGATAGGTTTGGGCTACACGCTTTAAATCCGATTCCGTGGTGGCGAGCACCCGCTCGCGAAAACGGCTCTGAAATGCGTCGTCGCGACCAAAATAGCGGCTCTGAAAGGCCTGTTTGGCTTCCCCGGCTGGAGATCCCGGTTTATCCAGGGCGCTGATAACCCCCAGTATGGCCTCTTCCAATGGCTGGTATCCATGACTTTTTTCCAGTAGCCACTCAACGGATTGGTCGAAATCAGCCAATGTTTCATTCAAACGGGGATCACGATAGGAATAGAATCGAAACGTAGCCTGATTCAATTCCTGGGAAGCGCCACCGCCATAGGCGCCACCCTGTTCTCTAATGGCTCGATGCAGATAGCCATTTCGCAAAAAGCCGCCCAACACGGAAAGAACCGCTGCATCTGCATGGTCTACCGGCACAGTTGGATAGGCTTTGGCACAGAAGTTAACCTGGGTACTGGTGAGCCAGGCTTGCTGGATTTGCTGATTTACCGAATCCAGGGCAAGGTGGTTCGATGAGGTCTCTTGCTGGGGCGCCCAAAGACTGTCCAGATAGTTCATTGCACTTTCGGCGTTGTCTTTTTCAGCCACCGTGAGAAACTGCCGTTTACCTTGGCGCAAAGTTTGAGAAAGTTCATGTAGCTGTTCGCCCAGTTGTTGCAGTGACGATTCCTGGTTTAAACGATGATCCAGGTCTTTGATCCTGCTTATTCCTTCTAAACCACTTAATTGGTGCGAAAGTCTTGCGGCGGCGTTCATGCCACTGCTTGCTGCCATCATGGCCAAAGAGTGACCCTGCCCGGTGATGCTTTGATCCAACCTGGCCCGTTGTAAAGCCACTAATTCCCGAATGTGTTCCAGCTCATGGTAACGGGGTGACTCGATTATTTGCTGCATAAGTTCCGCAAGGGCACTGCTGTTGCGTTGCAGTGCTTTGCCGGAGAAAGCCAATAAACCTTTCACTGCATGTTGATCTTGGGTTGCGCCCTTAATGACGGAAAAACCGTAAACTCCACCTGTTACCTCGGTCAAGCGCTCCTGGATGCGAAGGTAGTCATGGTCGCCGGCGCCAAGCTCCCCTACCAAGCGGGTGAATAGGGGTAGCATTTGCAGCTGTTCCTGGTTCAACTGCGGTAGTTCGAAAAACACTTGCTGATAGACGATGCCGTTGGTGCCTTGGGGATAGACCGTATGGCAGCCGGAGTTTTTTTCATACTGGTCACAGGTGGGCATGGGAATAGCCGCTGGCACATCCTCTAAGCCCACTTTCGGCAGTACTGACTCGTCTTCTTCCATTTGTTGGCGACTTTCCAGAGCCGCGGTTTGATCCACTATTTTTTGTTTCTCTTGTTCACTTAACGCGGCTTTGATCTTGGCAAGTTGGGATTGAGTCTGGGCTTCTCGATTGTTTTCCAATTGCTCGTCAGGGCGCATGGTAACCCGCACTCGATGGGGGTTATCCAATAGCAGCTCTTTCACCAGGCTTTGTATAAAATCCGGCTGTTGGATTTGCTCTCTCATGCGCTCCAATACCGGGTCTAAATTTAGCAGTTCTATGGGGTCCCCGCGGTGTATGGCGGTTGAAATGGCCCCCATCATTAACTGTAAACCGTAGGGGTAATGATCGCCGCCTATTTCCCTTTGACTCAGCTCCAATTGATGCAGGGCGGCCTCGAGTTTGGATTGTGCCACTCCGTTGTGGGCGATCTCTTCTATGGTCTCCAGTATTTTGGCTTCAAGCTCATCGGCTTTTGCGGGACTGGTGCCCTCAAGCCCACACATGAACGCCATTTCCCGATTGGAATCTTCCAGCCCACACAGGGGGGACGGTGAAGAACCCAGGCCACAGGTTTCTAACAATTTACGTAGCGGTGAGGCACTGTTATCCAGCAGCACATCGGTCATCAAATGGGCCTTAAGCTGGCTTTCTAAATCCGTACTTTCCCCCAACAACCAAGCCATGACAATGTGGGTCTGGTTGTCTACGGAATCTTCCGCGTCCAGTTCCGCGGCATAGGCAGTATCAATGCGCAGCGGTGCCGCATACCGTTTTTCATCCCCCACGGAAATGGTACGGCCCAAGGCCTGGAAACGATGCAGTGCGCGCTCCTCAAAGGCGGTTTGGTGTTGTTGGGCGGGCATATCACCAAAAGTCATAAACACCGCATTACTGGGGTGATAGTGAGTTTGATAGAAATCTTTCAGTTGTTGATAGCTCAAATCCGGTATGGTTTCCGGGTCGCCGCCGCTGTTGTAGTGGTAGGTGGTGGTGGGGAACAAGTACCGCCCCAGATGATCGTACAGTACGCTGGCGGGTGAGCTCATGGCTCCCTTCATCTCGTTGTAGACAACCCCTTTGTACACCAGATCCGAATCGGGATTAGTGGGCTCGGAGAATTCCAGGCGGTGGCCTTCCTGGGCAAAATCCAGTTCATCCAAACGCGAGAAGAATACCGCATCCAAATACACGGATAATAGGTTGTCAAAATCCTTGGGATTCTTGCTGGCGAAAGGGTAAGCGGTCCAGTCGCTGGCGGTAAAGGCATTCATGAAAGTGTTAAGTGAACGGCGGATCATCATAAAAAAGGGGTCACGCACCGCATACTTTTCGCTGCCGCAGAGTGCCGTATGCTCCAAAATGTGGGCTACTCCCGTGGAATCCGTGGGTACCGTGCGTAGGGCCACCATAAAAACGTTTTCGTCATTATCCGCGGCTATGTGGTAGTGCATGGCACCGGTATTTATGTGGCGGTATTCGGAAATCAATACCTGGAGTGAATCGATGGATTCGGTTCTAAGCCACTGAAAGCTGGGGTGGCATTGCTGCTGCACTAGGGGGTCGCTAAAACTGCTCATAGGGGTCATTCTGATCTTTAGAAGGTGATTAAATGATAGTATTTCACCGGCAGCGCCATTGCAAACCAAGTCAAACCCAGTAACCTATAGTCAAAAGTACTTGAAAACGAGCTACATGACACTACCCGCAGTTAATACCCCTTGCAGTATTTGCACCATACAGGCTGTGTGGGGAGTGATGCCCAGATGATGGCCTCCCGCGTTTATGCCACCTCTGACGTGCATATTGATTACCAGGAAAATTTTGATTTGCTCACCGCTTTTGCCAAACAGGGGCATGGTAGCGATGCCATTATTGTGGCGGGCGATGCCACTGATCGGATGGATCGGCTGCAGGCCATGTTTGAAATGCTGGTGGCAAACTTTGCGTTGGCGCTGTTTGTGCCGGGTAACCACGAGCTTTGGTTGCGACGCAGTGAGTTCTCAGACTCGCTGGAAAAACTTTACGCTATCCAAGCCCTTTGCGAAAGCACCGGTGTGACCACTAAGCCGGTAAAGTTTGGTCATTATCAGAAAGCCTGGTTGGTGCCACTGCTTTCCTGGTACGACGATAAAGACCAACCCCAAACCAGCCTTTATTTAGCGAAAGACTATGCTGAAGACCGCACCGATGACATGTGGGGCGACTTTTTGCAAACTCGATGGCCTTCCGGTATGGGGCCAAAAGCCCATTGGTTTGCGCAGCAAAATGAGCTTTGGTTGGAGCAGGAATATGACCATCCAGTAATTAGCTTTAGTCACTTTTTGCCCCGCCAAGAATTGGTTTTTCAACGCTCAATTGAAGAATCCATGCAGTTAGCCCGCCGTTTTGATCCATTACCGGAATTCAATTTTACCCGGGTAGCGGGGTCGGCACGGATTGACTGGCAGCTGCGTCGACTGGGCAGCAAGCTGCACATTTATGGTCACCAGCACCGTAATCGCATTCGTCACTACGATGGCGTCACTTATCTATCTCATTGTATGGGTTACCCCAAAGAACGCAGCAACGGCTCCCTCAAGGCCTCGGCTTTAACCCCCATTTGTGTGTGGCGTGATGATACCGGATTTTGTGTAACGCCATGAGTTCGGCCTGTCTATTGCTGGCGGATAGTCGCATTCTAGTCACGCCGCAAAAAGCGGTGCGGATAAATCAGCGTTTGCGTAACCGATTTACCAAGCCGGTTAAGGCCGCTTATGTGGGGGTGGCAAACGCTGATGATCCCGCCTTCTATGAGTTGGCCCGTCACAGCCTGGATGATTTGTTCTCGGTGCCCTGCGAAACCTTGCATGTAAAAAACAGCGCAAATTTACCCGAAGTGGATGTGGTGCTGTTGGCCGGTGGTAATGTCAGCTTGGGTTGGCAATGGTTGCAACAAACGGAAGTGTTGCATTGGCTGCAGCGTTGTCGTGCCCAACCCAACAGCTTATTTATTGGCGTGTCGGCGGGTGCCATTCATCTGGCCAGAGGTTGTGATCCGGAGCAAACTCAGCCTTTCATTCGGCCTTATTTGGATTGGTTGCCGATGATAGTTGCCGTGCATGAAGAGCAGCAGGGTTGGCCTACATTGGCGTTGGCCAAACAACAGCAGCCCGCCTGGCCATCATTGTCCATTGAGTTTGGTGCTGGTGTCTGGTTTGAACGTCAGCCCGACGGCCACTTTCAGCTAGAGTTTTGCGATGGGATATAACGGCTGTGCCGCAGCCAGTTTGCTCCTGAGCTGTTATGTTTTAATAGCTTTCCGGCAGTTTTTTCAATAAACGAAATTGTTTTTTCTCAATTTCAATGTAGCCACCAGTTCCTAAATCCTTGAGGATTCTCGCCACCATTTCACGGGATGAACCAATGCGATTGGCAATGTCCTGTTGTGTTAGTTTTTCTTCAATGATGGTTTCGCCATTCTTTTCTGTGGAGAGATCCAGTAGTGTTTTGCGGATACGACCATAGACATCCTGCAGGGCCAGGGTTTTTACATTGTCTGTGAGCTTGCGAATGCGGCTGGCCAAATTGCGTAACAACACCAGACCAATTTCTGGGTTATTTAAAATCAATTTACTGAAATCATCCTTATGGAGAATGGAAAAAGTGGATTTTTCAGTGGTGATTACGGACGCAGATCGGGTCTCGTCATCCAGCAGTGATAATTCGCCAAAATATTCATTGGGGCCCATGGAGCTCAGCACAAATTCCCGGCCATTCTCATCGCTTACATAGACCTTAACCTTCCCCTGTGTGCAAATATACATGGCATTGGCTTGATCACCTTCATTTATGATCACCGTGTTTTTGGGGTAGGCACGGTTGACACAGAGTTCTTGCAGTGCCGATAGCTCGGCCTCCGGCAGGCCTTCAAATATGGATATGTGGCTGAGATCAGTCATTCATGGCACCTTGTGGATTAAATTTTGTACAATGAAAGGCTTGGGAACTGCTTTTCCAGACGTGGAACTCATTGTAGAGACTTCCATGGGTTAAAGAAACCCCACCAGCTTGCTGGTACACTGCAGCGCCCATTGACCAAACTGCTAAGGACACCTATGAAATTCGTATCTTTTAACACCAACGGTATTCGCGCCCGCTTGCATCAGTTGCAGGCTTTGATGAACGATCAAGCGCCGGATGTGATCGGAATTCAGGAGACAAAAGTCCATGATGAACAGTTTCCTCAGGGAGAAATTGAGGAAATGGGGCTACATGTTGAGCGTTTTGGTCAAAAAGGCCACTACGGGGTGGCGTTGTTGTCAAAATCCAAGCCAACCAGGGTTGCCAAGGGGTTTCCCGGCCATGGAGAAGAAGAGCAAAAAAGATTGATCCTAGCGGACTATGTGAGCGATGAAGGTAAAACCATCACCGTAATAAATGGTTATTTTCCTCAGGGGGAGTCCAGGGACCATCCGCAGAAATTTCCAAATAAGCAGAAATTCTATGGAGAATTACTCAATTTATTACAGCAGGATTACCAGCCAGAACAGAATATGATCGTAATGGGGGACATGAATATTGCGCCCCTGGATCTGGATATAGGTATTGGTGCTGACAATATGAAGCGCTGGCTGCGTTCTGGTAAATGTAGCTTTTTACCGGAGGAGCGGGAATGGTACCAGCGCCTTATGGATTGGGGGTTAGTGGATACCTTTCGTCATCTGTATCCGGATCAGGATGATCTCTTCTCTTGGTTTGATTACCGTAGCCGCGGATTCGAGCGTGACCCCAAGCGAGGTTTGCGCATAGATATGATTTTGGCGAGCCAGCCCATGCTATCTTCATTGGACAGTGCCGGAATTGACTACCAGATCCGAGGCCTGGAAAAGCCCAGTGATCATTGTCCCATCTGGGCGGATTTTAAGGGGCTATAGCGGTAGCAATGGAGCAAGATTGGACCCAGGGGTTTGTCCTCACCCGGCAGTGGCGGGAGCAGAAAAATGGCTTACAACTGATCTACTGGGTACACACAAACGAGGGGCCACAAAAGCTGGTGTTTGATCAGCAGGAAGCGGTTTGCTTCTTCGACTCCACTTTAGAGCCTCAAGTACGACAACGATTGGGTAATCAGCCAGGCTGGCGCATAAAACCGCTTCAGTTACGCTCATTTTCCAATCGGCCAGTTCATGGTTTGTATTTTCGAAGCCAACGGTTTTTACAACGGTGTCGAGATGCATGGGCCAACGAAGGTATTATTTTGTGGGAAGCGGATATTCGAACCGTGGATCGCTTTCTCAGTGAACGCTTTGTCTGTGGTGATTTGGTTTTCCGAACTGAGAACGAGAGTACCCACATTCGCACTTCTTCAGCCGTCGCTTTAAACCTTTTTTGTGTCTCACTGGATATCGAAACCGCAATGGATGGAAGCCAACTCTATTCCATCGCGGTCCATGGGTTTGGTAATAAACAAGGGCAAGTGCGCCGCGTGTTCATGCTGGGGCGAGAGCAAGATTGCGACCACATTGATATCTCCTGGTATGACAGCGAAAAGCACCTGTTGCAAGGCTTTTTATTGTGGTGGGCGCAACATGACCCCGATGTGATCATCGGCTGGAATGTAGTGAATTTTGATTTACGGTTTTTGCAGCGACGCTATGATCACTTGGGTATGACTTTTTCCATGGGGCGACAATCTGAGGCTGTGGAATGGCGTCAGGCCCGGGATGAGAAGAATCATTATTTCATATTGGTTCCTGGTCGCGTGGTGCTGGATGGCATTGACACTTTAAAGGCCGCTACCTGGAGCTTTGAATCGTTTTCGTTGGAGTTTGTGTCTCGCCAATTGCTGCAACGGGGCAAGCTGATAGAGGATGTTCAGAATCGTGGCCAGCATATCGGTCAACTGTTCAATCAGGATAAGTTAGCCCTGGCCCGATACAACCTGGAAGATTGTCAGCTGGTAAGCGACATCTTCGACCATGCCCATCTTTTGCAATTTGCCATTGAGCGAACCCGATTAACTGGGTTACCCATGGATAAGATTGGTGGATCAGTGGCTGCGTTTGAAAACCTGTATTTGCCGCAACTGCACCGGGCGGGTTTTGTGGCTCCCAATGTGGGTGAAATGCAAACTGACATCACTGCCCCCGGTGGTTATGTGATGGAATCCCGCCCCGGGCTCTATCGACATGTACTGGTGCTGGATTTTAAAAGCCTGTATCCCAGCATAATCCGAACATTCAGCGTTGACCCCCTTTCGTTAATTCAAGGTTTATCAGGTAATACCAGGCAAGAGGCGGTGGTGCCTGATATATTTCATCGGGGGACAGAAGCCCCAGATTCAGCGGATAAGGATTGGATTCCTGGATACAATGGCGCCGTGTTCAGCAAGCAAAAGCATTTGCTGCCAGAAATCATTAGCCGTTTGTGGCAGGCCAGGGACCAAGCCAAATTGGTTAAAGATAAGCCACTTTCCCAAGCCATAAAAATCATCATGAATTCATTTTATGGCGTGTTGGGTACACCCCTTTGTCGATTTTTTGATCCGCGTTTGTCCAGTTCTATCACCTTGCGTGGCCACGATATCATGCAGCAAACCAGACAATTAATTGAAGAGAAGGGGTATAAGGTAATTTATGGAGATACGGATTCGGTTTTTGTCTGGTTAGAAGGTGTGGAGGATATCGAGTCAGTCCATCCTGTTGGTAACCAGTTGGCCCACTTCTTAAATCAATGGTGGAAGAATCAGTTACGGCAGGTGTTTGGAATAGAGTCTCACTTGGAACTGGAGTTTGAGACTCACTATTCGCGTTTCTTTATGCCCACCATGCGCGGTTCAGATGCTGGCAGCAAAAAACGCTACGCCGGTTTGACCAGCGCCAATCAACTTGTCTTTAAAGGGTTAGAAAACGTACGTACGGATTGGACGCCTCTGGCCCGGGAGCTTCAGTATCAAGTGTGTTGGATGGTATTTCATGATGAGGATCCTCTGCCGTATCTTAAGGAAAAAGTAGCGAAAATGTTTGCTGGGGAGCTGGACGATCAATTGGTGTACCGCAAGCGACTTCGTCGACATCTACAGCAGTACCAAAAAAATATTCCTCCTCACGTTAGGGCTGCAAAAAAAGCCCAAGACAATCAAAGGCCTAATAACTCTGCGGTCAGTGAAACGGGGTTGCCTGGTTACGGTCGAGGTGATTGGATTAGTTATGTGATTACGGTGAATGGGCCAGAACCCGTGGAGTTTGCTGCTTCGGCTTTGGACTATGAGCATTATTTTCAACGCCAGCTTGCCCCCAGTGTGGATGGCCTGCTTCAATGCCTTGGCACAACGTTGCAGCGAATTTATCAGCCGCAGTTGGATTTATTTTAAATACTTCATTTGAGCGCCATTAATATAACTCCAAGTTATCAAATAATTTTATCGAGTTTTAAATGAGCGGCCTTATTGATGCCTATACTGTAGTGTGAAGGAGTATAGGCATGACCAAGTTTAACGTCGAAATTATCAACCCATTCCTGGAATCAATGGCGAATGTGTTGGCTACCATGGCGATGTTAGAGCCAACGCCAGGGAAGGTGGCTATTAAGCAGGAAGACATTGCTTTCGGTGATATAACCGGAATCATTGGGCTGACCGGTGAGAATTTCCGTGCGTCCATGGCGGTGACATTTACTAAGCCGGTGATACTGGAAGTGGGTGCCAGAATGTTAGGTGAGTCTTTCACAGAGATAGATGGCACCATAAAAGATTTGGTGGGTGAGATTACCAATATGGTCACCGGGGGAGCAAAAAATTTGTTGTCCCAAAAAGGTTACGAAATTGGCTTAGCCACTCCGGTAGTGGTCACGGGTGATAATCATCAGATTATTCACAAGGCTACTGGTCCTAAAATTGTGGTTCCCTTCAGCGTGGAGTCTGGTGATTTCTTTGTGGAAGTGTGTTTTGAAACCTGTTAGATCCCATGGTGGGCAGAAACAACAAAGGCGGCAACCGCCGCCTTTGCAATAGCCGCTGAATTAATTAGAAGTAGGCTTTGTATATCAAGGGGCCGAAAGCCACTATTATCAAAGAAATACTTAGCACGGTTAGCGGTAATAAATAACGCTCGTAGCGAATCCAAAAGTGCCTTCCTTTCACTTCTTCTTTTGCTAACTCGATTTCTTCTTCGCCCACCACTTGCCGTGTCAGCAAATGGTTTACCGCCACCGGAGGGCTTAAATAACCCAGTTCAAAAGCCACCAGAGTTATCATCCAGAAATGCAACGGATCAATACCTTGGGTATAAGCGGCCTGAGCTATTGTGCCGGATACCAGAATAATGGCGCCAAATGGATCCATAAACATTCCGATGGCCACCAGCACCATAACCAGTGCCGCCATGGCAGCCCATTGGCTACTGAAGAAATCACTGCGCTCAGTTACTTCATTGAATATACCGGAATCTTCTATGACTCCGCCCACTGCAAGACCCAAAGACATGAGCATCAACAGCGCTCCGATATGCACAGTGGTGTCAGTGGTGGCCTGGCGAATGGCACCTTCGAATTTTGGGGCTCGCTCCTCAGCATGTTCGGCTACCATGGCCTTTGCTTTTTTAGAGAAAACGCGCTCGTACATCAGAATTACCAGAATGATGACGGGCAGTATTATGGGAGCCGTATGTTCGTCCAGGTGGGCGTCCAGCAACACGGCGTAGAGCATGGCGGTGACTATGAAAATGGCGATATAACTCAACAAGGGTTTGAAAGCCTGTAAGCTTGGAGGTAACGCTTCTGCCACTGGTGCAATCTTCATGGGACCCTGTCGCGCCACCAGAGAAACCAGGAAAAACAAAGTTGAGGTAAGCAGGAACACTTTTATACCCCAGCCGTACATCATATCTGTGGTAACTTCCTTGTTGAGCACAGCAATCAAAAGGACTAACAGGCAGGGGCGCAATACCACACCCAGGCTGCCACTCATGGCGGTGGCTGCCAGTGCCAATTGTCGACGGGCACCCACTCTACGTAGCTCGGTGTAAACCACAGCGCCCATGGCGATAATGATAATACCGGATGCTCCCGTATAAGCAGTAGGTACTGCCATCACCACCACTGCCACAAATGCCAATAGCTCTGGTGGTAATTTCCAGGGTTTAAATATGCCGAAAACATATTCACCCAAAAAGGTTTGCTTCAACAACATACCTACCCAGATGTACAACCCCACCTGAATGAACATGGATGCGGTATCCATTATTTTATCTACGAACAGCACCATACCCTGGGGATTTTCCACTTCCAAAAAGAAAAATCGGGCAGAGCTCATGGCCATGAAAGAATATAAAGGAATAGACAGCAACGCTTTTAACGGTGACCCTCCAGGGGTAGCCCTTTGAGGAATAAAGAAAAATTGAACCAACGAAATAACGGTTAAACAAGCGAAACCAATGAGGTAGGTCCAGCGAATATGTTCATTTAGGATAACGGTGCCGGAAGACCAACCATTGGCAAGGTAACAATAAGCTGAGTAGGTTAATGCCGAGTTTGCGATTATCTGTGCGGCTATACTCACTCGAAAATCCATGCGGCTTTGCATGGGTCTTAAGCTTATGTGGTGATGGGTCAGGGTGGTGGTGAACGCGCAGATAAATAAAATAAAGGCCAGGATAATTTGTTGGTTTTCCCGTTTCATCTGGGACAGCTTGGAGAACAGCATGTCCATTGAAACGAATAGCTCTACATTATCGGTTTTTTGGGCAATGGTTTTTTGAGCTGCTTCGTGTTTTTGACGGCACAAGTCCACTTGCTTCGTTAGGGATGTTCGAATGGCGTCTGGATTTATTTCATCGTCACCAAACATGCCACCAAACGGGTCGTTCTCTAATTCTTTTTTCTTGGCGGCGACTACTGAGTCTACCTCAGCATCAATGTCTAAATTGGGATCACAGGAAGGGATGGGTACATCCAGTCGCAATATATGATAATCAGGCCAGATATCATTTCCTAAACGATTGATCTGCGAGTTTAAGTTTTCTGCAATACTGAGGAATATAACGCCGCAGAGTAGTACAAAAATAGGAAGGGAAGAGGTCCACTCGCGTGCGTCTCTGCCTAGAAAAGTTAGATTCATTGCCCACCACATATAATTGTTGTGATAAAAGTTTTAAGTCATGCAAGTGTTGATATTCAATTTGCTATCAGGGCCAACAATCCCTTAATTTATAATCAACACCGTTAATTACGTTGGTAAAGTCTCAAAAAATAAAGCATCGAATTATAAAATGGTCGTTCGACGTGCGCTATAGATCACCAACATATTTACGCACTTTTCCATCAAATAGGGCTATTTGTAACCAAATTCAATTTTGCAACAATTGCTTAATCCATAAAAAAAGCAGGCTTTAGCCTGCTTTTTTTATGGTAGTAATGTTTACTCGCGATCAGATGCGGTGCATTCCGCCAGACTGGGATCTTTCTGGCAGCGAACTTTACTTAAGAAAGACAGCATCTTGCCGTCGTAAAGGCCGCGATCCCTTAAGTTAAGACGAGATTGGCGGAACATTTCCATGTAGCCTTCTTTGTCCGCCTCCGGTAGTTCCATCCAATAGCTGGGCTTGATGCTTTTGGTTGCAGCGTCCACGATTTTCATTGCTCTATCGTATTGGCTCCAAGCGAACTCTCTGGATTTTTGCCCAAAGTCCGCAGGGAAACGATCATGACGAATGACCACCTGGGCAGTTATCTGCAAGATAACAAAGTTGGCAACCGCACCATTTTCGCCAAGACCTTTGTAAAGCTCCAAAGCATCATAGGCTACCGCAGGGGCACCGATGATATCCACTGTACCGTTATTGAATAGTGATCCAAAATTGGTAATTGAGGCAGACACCGGTGAAGCCCCAACAGATTCGATCATGATAGCTTGGGCCGGGTCGAAATCCAGAGCGGCGAATTTTTTGCCGGCCAGTTCAGCAACAGTATCAATGCTACGGTCGTTAGTGAATAGGTATGCGCCACCACCAGGGGCGATGCCAGCAATTTCATATTCACCGGATTTCATTAGTTTAGCCAGTTTAGGGTCTGCTAAATACTGCAGAACCACTTTCATGTGTTCGTTGGTTGGAATGGATCCAAGGGAATCCAGTGTGCCGGTGAAACTATTGAATTCTCTGGCCCTAAGCCCAGTGATACCTGCTGCGTCGCAGTGTCCGGCTTTGAGGTCTTCAGCCGCTATTTTTTCGTCGGTGTAAACCTTCATTTCCAGGTCCACGCCCCATTTGATGGCTTCCAGACGATAGTCTTCCATTTGCGTGGCCACAGGACCGGATTTGCCAACGATATCCCACACACAAAGTGTCCGTTTGCCAGAATCGGCCATGGCATTGGAACTAAAAGCCAATGCGCCAACAGTCAGAGGAGTAAGGAAGTTTTTTAGTAATTTTTTCATATTAAGCATCCACAGTTTATGGAATCTTTGTTGAAAAGCTACGCTGCTCAACATTTCAGTACTTTGACACTTTGAGGTCAATTGTGTTCAGAAAAATTGAGCAGTGTTGCCACGTAAGATTAAAGTAGTTCGTCTAGTAAGCTTGAATCTAGTTTGACTTCCTTTTTCTTATCATCCCAAAAAGTGCCATAGCCACCGATGGGGGTTCGGCTTCCTGTTGCTTGCGTCCACATACGGTCAGACAATTCCAGTAGTAGATCGCTAGCCATTACGTCAACTAAACCGTAGTCACGAGCAGCGGCGGTGGAGTTGATAGATTTAGCGTGTTGACGGATAACTTGGCGCACGCGGTTAGTGTTGCTGGCGTTGTGGGCAACAATGCCATCCAATGCCGATGCCAATCTCACACCTTCTTGCATGCCCAACTGGCGTGCTTTGGAAAGCTCGTCCCAAGCATCCAGCCCTTTGGGTGTTATGCCCGGTACGATGGTCCACAGAGCAGCACGTATGGCCCGAGGTAGACCCCACCATTTTTTGTTGTGCTCGGGGTCATCCAAGCAAGCTGCACCTCGCTCCGCTTTGGGTGCCACATTAAAAGGAACGCCCACAGCCATGTTGGATTGAACGTCGGCAAGCGCGGCTTGAAGCCCGGCCACTGAACCCAACATCCAGATGAGTTGCTCAAAATCGTTATCAAAGTTGGGGCACTCACCGGTACCGGGTTCACCCAGGGCTCGCGCCAGAGCCTGGTAGCTACGGTAGTATCTCGCTGCAGCGATTGCGTGCCAGCGCTTGGAAGCAATACGAGCGTCTTTTGCTTGAGAAACACGTTTCTCACCGGTGTAACGATGGTAGGCAAGCTCATGCTCGAATGCTCGTTGGGCTGCGCAAGTGCCACCCACCAGCCCCATTAAGACCTCTAGTTGATCTGGTGGGGTGGTCACAGTGGAAAAAGATAACAAAAGGGGTGTGAGAGCCTCGCCAGAAGCACAGGCAATTTTTGAATCATCGGTGGTAAGCAGGTAAGGAACCATAACATCTTCACCGATGTTGGTCATGGTATCCCCCGTGACCTTATATATAACGGTGGAGCAGCCGCTCACTACTACAATCCCCAAAGCGGTCAATGCCGATACCAATCCTTTGGTCAGCAGACCTTTGACGCGAAAAATCATGGGTGACTCCCTAATAAGTTATTTTTGTTTATTATTAAATTAGAAAAATGACAGAAATTTCTGGCTCTTATGGTTGGCCAGTTGCTAACGGTACATGCGGTTAACCCAGTAGGCAAGCTTGATTCAATAAATAGAGTCCTAAATTAACAGAAAGAAACAATAAGTTCGTGGACTTGGATTTAATGAGAACTTCTTGGGATTAATGTTTACTTCAGGCTAATGAACTGTTCAGTCATTAATCCTGTTGCGACTCTCGTAAGGCATTGGATATGGGTTTGCGGGTGGCTGATGTAGAATGCAAAGGTTACTTAAGTTATTGATTGTATATTCATGCTCACAGATGAACTAAAACAGCAAATTCAATCCTGTTACAGTGGTTTTTTAAAGCGCAAGCAATTGAAGCCTCGCTACGGGCAGCGCTTGATGATTGCTGAGATTGCAAAATGCATAGCCAATATCCAACTTGACGAAGACGAAACAAGAGTTGGCAACAACCACGTGTGCGTGATAGAAGCCGGTACAGGCACTGGCAAAACACTGGCGTATTTATTGGGTGTACTCCCCATTGCGAAGGTGTTAGGCAAGAAAGTGGTGTTAGCCACGGCCACGGTGGCGCTACAAGACCAAGTGGTCAACAAAGATATTCCCGATTTGCTGAGCAACTCTGACTTGTTGTTCACCACCAATTTAGCCAAGGGTCGCAGCCGTTACCTTTGTCTTAGCAAACTAGATCAGATCATGACGCCTGGTAATGAAGTGGGAACCAATTTGGCTCTTTGGGAAGACTACCAACAATACGCCGTAGACAAACACGAAGCCGAGTTGTATCGGACAATGGATGAGTCGTTGGAGTCGGGCAAGTGGGGCGGTGATCGTGACAGTTGGCCCCAGGTAATTGAGGACTTAACCTGGCGTCGAGTCACCAATGATCATCGTGGTTGTACTGGGCGCAATTGTAGTTTTTATGACGACTGTCCGTTTTACCTTTCTCGCAATGATTTATACCGCAGTGACTTGGTAGTCGCTAATCACGATTTAGTTTTAGCTGATCTGGCCATGGGGGGAGGAGTAGTACTGCCCGCGCCGGAAGACACCATTTATATTTTCGATGAAGGCCACCACCTGCCCGATAAAGCCCTCAATCATTTTTCCTGCAACACTCAGCTTCGCAGCAGTATTTCCTGGTTGTCGGACTTGAGTAAAATGCTGGAGGGATTGAGCCAGGATGCCAGTGCAGAAAGCTTGGCTCATTCTGTCCATTCCAGCGTAACCGAGATTGCTTCCGAATTGGGCGAGGGCCTGTCGCTACTGTTGTCCAGTTTAACGCCTCTTGCTGAGCAAACTGAGTGGGTTGAACAGGATCAGAGTAAGTGGCTCTATCGATTCGAGAAAGGACTGGTACCGGAAGCTATTCAGCTTCAGGCCAGTTCATTGCTACCGGTTTCCCAGGGCTTGCAGAAACAGTTGCAAATGCTGGTGGATTGGTTGCAAGAAGGCATGGATGGAAAGCGTTCTGATATTACCCGCAGTCATGCCGAAGCTTGGGCCCCCATCGTGGCCACTCAACTTGCCCGCATCGAAGCAATATGTTCGGTTTGGATACGCTTCCAGCAACAGGAAGATCCTAAGGCCGCCCCCTGCGCCCGTTGGTTGAACTTTTCTGAATCCGCTCAGGGTGTTGATATTGAATTAAATGCTTGTCCGGTTCTGGCCAGTGATGTGCTGTCGTATTATTTGTGGAACCGGGCATTTGCCGCCGTGGTTACCAGTGCCACCCTATCTGCTGTGGGTAGTTTCGAACGTTTTCAGTTTCGGTCAGGGGTGCCACGCAATAGCTTGTTCACAGAGGTACCAAGCCCGTTTAATTATCAAGAAGCGGGAACTTTGCGGATTCCCAAATTAGCGACAGATGCAACACGTTACCCACAGCACACGGATAATATTGTGGCATACCTGGTTAATGAAGGGCAGACCGTGGCGGCAAGCTTGGTGTTGTTCACTTCTCGCAAGCAGCTGGAAGAGGTATTTGATGGTTTGCCCGAGCCCGTTCAGTCTCGGGTTTTGGCCCAGGGGCAAGTGGGAAAGTTTGAACTGATCCGTCGGCACAAAGAAAGGGTGGATAACGGTGAGTGCAGCATCATTTTTGGGTTGGCCAGCTTCGCAGAGGGTGTGGATTTGCCGGGCGATTATTGTTCCAGAGTGGTGATAGTGAGATTGCCTTTCTCCGTGCCTGAGGACCCGGTGGATGCCACCCTGGCGGAGTGGATTGAAAACCGGGGGGGCAATCCGTTTATGCAAATATCGGTGCCCGATGCCGCTATTCGACTGAAACAGTCAGTGGGGCGGTTATTAAGGACTGAAACGGACAGGGGGGAAGTGGTGATCCTGGATCGAAGAATTATCGAAAAACGCTATGGTAAGCTGCTGATCAACAGTCTTCCTCCATTTGTCCTGGTCCGTGAATAGCTGGGTGGCTATAGCACAAAAAATGGCGAATTCAAGGTTTTACGTTTTCCACATATGCTGTGGATAACTTTGTTAGCAACCTCTTTAAAAGGGCTTCTGTTTCCCTAGCTGCGTAGGCTTCTATGGATTGGTTAAAAAGTAGCCAGATAAAAATAAATTATTTTTAATTCATAGAGTTAGCTTGTTCGGGAAGTGTCAACACTTTTTTTGACAAGTTTTTGACGGGAGGCTGTGGGTATCAAGACAAAATGGGGCGCTGAAGTGGTGATTGTGCAGGCGGTCTGACGTTGATGGATGCTCGACAAGCCGCCCGCAGCTCACTGAAAGGATTCCATAATTTCGTGGACCCGACTGGTGGGGTTTACCAGCTGAAATCCGGCGTCATAGAGCTCGCTGTCTTCATCTCCCTGGCACCAGCGGCATTCCACATGGACGCCAACGGTGTGCAGATCGTCTGACGTGGACACATCTTCAATCTCGAGCCGATACTGGTTGTCTTTGCGCATGGGTTTATCGCTGGTTATGAGCATGCCGCTCTTGGATATGTCCACCACATGTCCAAACAAATCTTGACTATCAGGCTCGTACACGCGCAAATAGTAAATCAGGTGGGTTCGAGCTTCTTTGCGTTGATCTTCCATGAATACTCCTTAGCGCAGGGCTGATACTCGAGGTGTTGATTGGGTTGTCTGATCTAAAAATAGCCTTATGCAGTGGCAAGGTCAAATGTGACAGCCAATTGGGTTAGTTCAGTTTTGCGGCATGTGTAGTATGTGGCCAGAAGCGATCCATTAGCAGCGGTAACTGCCAATATTTTGGCCGTTTTTCTGGAGTTTGCTGCTGTGTTTTTGTAAAGCTACGGGGCGCAGCAAGTGCTTTGCCAAATCCAGTGGACAGTGAGGAAAGCGTTTATAGGCTGACACAGAAAAGATTGCTTAACAGCAATTGTTTGGCAACGGTTTGGAAATAATCTCGGTAGTGTATTCGGCTGTAAATCCGACGAGAGTGAATGCCGACCATAGTAGGCGCGGGGCAGAAGTCCACAACCAGCTGAGGCATGGTGCCAACCCTTGTGGCTGCGTCGCTTAATCTTCAGACAAAAAGCATCTGCAGGCAAATAGCGGCAAAATTTGGATTAAGCAGAATCCAGTCCGCTCTGCATAATTGAAATGGCAGACTGAAATTGACTCAAGAATTGTTCATTAACAGAGCTTAGTTGTAGCCAAGCTCAAAAGAACGATTGGTTTCTTTGTCCGACACGTTTTTGTCTTGGTGCTTGGGCTTGAAAAAATGCCCCAAACTAGCATAGCCACGCTTTTTGTGGGGTAAGCCACGAAGCTTTGCACTGCCACGGTTGATTTTCAAAGCTCTTACTTTACTGACTATTTTGGGGGATGCCATAAGTGATACCTCTGTTTGACTTCCTCAATGTTAAGACTGTTGATCTTTAATATGGACCAACTGAATTGGGCAATCAAATGAACAAAGGTAACAGAATGCGACAAATGGTAGTTGATGGCAGAAAAGGCAATCTTAACCTGGGTTTTGGTGAGTCTGAAATTTTCTGTGGATGAGTTGTCCCAACTTGACCCGTTGAGTGGCGGAGTCGGGAATGGTCCCCAGTTTTTTTCCATATTCCAATATGGGTTGAAGCCCTTGCTGGTTAGCGATTTGGATGGCTAGCCCCGGGCGTGCATTCAGTTCCAGCATGAGGGGGCCGAGATTCTTGTCCAGTACGATGTCCACTCCAAGGTAACCCAGTGGCGCCAATTCATAACATTGCGCGCCCAGTTCCAGTATTCGCTCCCATTGGGGAATTTCCATGCCCGGAAGTGTGGCTCCGGTGTCCGGGTGACGATGAGTTAATTGCGAATGGTAAACTGCACCACAGGTTAAACCACTGTTGAGGTCAATTCCCACTCCCACTGCACCCTGATGTAAATTGGCGCGTCCCCCAGATTGGCGGGTGGGTAGACGTATCATGGCAAATAGCGGAATACCGCGAAACACGATCAAGCGTATGTCCGGGACGCCCTTGTAGCTGACGGTTTGAAAGCAAGGATCAAATTGAACGCAGTATTCAATGATTGCGGAATCGGTGTCGCCTCCCAAGCTGTACATGCCACTTAATACATTGGAAACATGATGGCGAATCTCCGACAGGGACATCAGGCTGTCGTTGGAGCGACGGTATTGACCGTTGTTGGTTTTGCCTGTGATCACTAAGATGCCGTTACCACCACTGCCACAAGCGGGTTTTATGACGAACTCAGGCACATCCTCAAGTAACGCTTCTAAGCGGCTACTCTGATGCTCAAGCTCGATGTGACCATAGAGCTTGGGTACGGGAATACCTTTTTCCAATGCCAGTCTTTTGGTGATGATTTTGTTGTCCACCAGAGGATAAAAATGGCGCTGGTTGTAACCCATGATGTAATCAGCGTTGCGCTTGTTCAAGCCCACAACGCCTTTTTTCTTGAGCTCCCCCCAGGGGGTTTTAATACCCAGCCAGCTCATAGTTTGTCGGCTTCTTTAAGTAACCCACGGAATCGCCACAGTTCGAATAACCGATAACCGGTGTAGCGACCCAGGACCAGGGTAATGGCCAATACGATAAGCAATGTTTCCGGGAACACAAACAAGATATGTCCAAGCATTTCATTGGTCATGGCCAAATAGCCGATAATGGCAGCGATGAGACTGCCCAGTCCCAGTTTGAACGCTTCCTGGGAACCGTTTTCTTCAATCACGATGGACATTCGCTCGATGGTCATGGCTAGAATCACCACGGGAAAAAGTGCTACCGATAAACCCCTTTCCAGCTCCAAGCGTACGCTGAGTACACTGAAAAAGGCGATCAAGAATATAACAATGGTGAGCACCGCAGCCAGTCTGGGCACCAGCAGCAGCTTTAACTTTTCCAGGTAGAGGCGAAGCAGCAGGCCCACTATGAGTAGTAGGGTGAACATGAAGATTCCCCAAATGAGTTCTGTCTCTCTAAAGGCAAGGGCGATCAGTACCGGCATAAATGTGCCAAAGGTGGCCAACCCCACCAGGTTGCGGAGAACCACGATCACCAGAGCGCCAATGGGCACCATTAGGATGATGCGGTAGACGTTTTGAGTTTGCACTGGAAGAGCAAACAGGGAAAAGTCCATCAACTTTGAGTTAGACTGCAGGGCCCACTGCTCTGCCACTGACACCTGAGAAAGGGCGTGTCGGGATATGGAAAAATCCACTACGGCGGGTTGCCCTCCAGTTATTGTGGCAATGGGGTCATCACCGGTGCGCCACACCAACGTGTCCTGTTGGATTCCTTGTTTTCCGGTGGTGGGTTCAAATGCAATCCATTCAAAATCATTGTGAACCTCGATCCAGGGTACCAATGTGCCATGTTTGACTAAATCCTGCAGTGGTAACACGTAGACTATGCGGGCTGGGATTCGTGCTCCTGCCAGTATGTCCACCAATTGACGTACCCATTCAGTGGAGCCATGACCCACCTTGTTTATCAACGAGATATTTTGGTCCGGATTGGGCTGGTTCAGTCGTCGTAGCAATTCTCTGGTAAAGGTGACAATGTCGGCGGAATGGGCCCGCACTTCTTCAAGAGTGGCTTGTACTGCAGAGCCAAGGGGCTCTTCGTAGCTGGGTACTTTAGGGTAGGGTGGTCGTCTGGGGTAATTGCGCTTGGTTTGCTCGTGGCCATTGCTGGTGAGTTCAACCCGATAATAGAGAACCTGTTTGTCTTTGGCCCGTCGCACCGCCCATGAGGCCTGGCGATTGAGTTCATCATTTTCTATGGCCAGACCGTAATTACTGGATATGAAGTCTTCATTCAGTTTTAGAAAGCCCGGCGTATCTTTTGGAATGTAAAAGCTGGCTTTCACCGGCTTACCGCCGGTGGCCTTGAATTGCAATTTAGCTTCCACGGTCCAAACATCAGCCTGTTGGGCCGGAAGCAGTGGCAGACCCAATTCTGAGTGTTTGTAGTAGCTCAAGCCCAGAGCCAGGGCTACAAGCATAAATGCGATTACGCCGATTTTCGGGCTTTTCATTAATGGTGTCTTCTATTGGTTTTGTGTTGTATCAGGCGGGGCTGTTTCCTGAGCTAAATCGAAGCTTTGGGGCTCCGTAAGCGGTTGCTGGGTCTTAAGAAAGGTGCTTCCCGGATCCACAATGGCCACTTCTTTTAGGAAGCGACGCCCCAACAATACCGGGTAATTAAACTTGCTGCGATCGGTTAGGGTGAATTCTGCGCGATAGTGTTGACCTGACAAAGAAAAGTCAATTAGGGCCACAGGGCGTTCTACACTAGTGGTCTTATGGCGCTTTATGAGGGTATGTCGGGCCAGCGGAGCTTCAATGGTGGCCACTGTATTTGTATCAGCTTGGGCGTTAGCTTGGGAGAACTGGAATCGAACCCAGGTTTCACCGTCCTTTTCCAGGTATTCAATATTTTTTGCGTGCAGCGAAGAGGTTTTTGCCCCTGTGTCCAATTTGGCTTTGGTCTTAATACCGTAGGGTTCCAGGCTTAGCCATTCCACCCACCCCAGAATGGTTTTTTGCTTAACCTGTTCTTGTTCCGCCTGTGCAGCCTGCCCAAACAGCCAAACCATTAAGGCGCTTATTAAGCAGACTTTAAGTGCGAAATGTCTGTTGCTGTACAACATATGATCCTGCTAGCCTTTTCCCTTAGCTATATACCGTGGCGTTGAAGTTTAAAGCTCTGGGCCCGGAAACGCACCATTATTTTACACCTCATTTTGTGACGATTTGTCTAAATGTGAGGTTAATCCTTGGTTCACAATGCTGGCGCTTCTTGGGTACACAATGTAGCCAATTATGTTGTAGCGCGCCCTTCATAATCAACAGGTCGCCGTTACCCAAGTCAATACTCAACTTTTTGTCCTGGTGGGCGCGGTGTTTCAGTTGGAACTCCCGGCAGCCCCCAAGGGAAAATGATGCAATGGTTGGATTAACGCCTAATTCTTTCTCGTCATCGCTATGCCAGCTGACGCTGTCTTGATTGTCCCGGTATAAATTGGCGAGCAAACTATTAAAGTGGGTGTCGCAGTAGCTCTCAATGTCTTGTTTTATTGCGGCAAGCTCGGGGCTCCAGGGTACAGGTTCCAGCTTAAGGCCAGAGTAGCTGTAGTTCATCCCTTCATCGCCAAACCAGGCCTGTAACCGGGGAATGGGTATGGATTTTCCGGCTATGGTTATGTTGTCCTGGCGCCAGGGAATATCCTGTGTGAGTTTTTCCAGCAAATCGTTGCACTTTTCAGGAGCGTAGAAGTGTCGCACCCAAAGTATCTCCCCATCGCTGAGTTCAATGAGTTCCACACTCTGGAGTGGCAGGTCATCGAATATAAACAGGTCTTTTTGGGTCATGGTGCTCCCCTTGCCAGCGTGACCGCTGACGTCTGTGCGTGGCCTGTCTATACAGTACATGGCTGAGGTTAAAAGGGCAATTCAGCTTGCCAGCAAAGGGTCTTTCCACTGTCCGGGTGTTGAACCTGAAGCTTGTGGGCGTGGAGCAATAACCGATCACTCATGCCTGCCACGGTGGTGTTGGCGTAGAGGTTGTCTCCGATTATGGCCATTCCCGTTGCCATGGTGTGAACACGAAGCTGGTGAGATCGCCCAGTGACCGGGATCAAGCGCAGATGGTTACGTGACCCATCTTGGGACAAGCGTTCAAATCGAGTCAGGCTAGGTTTGCCCTGCAGGTAGCATATTTTCTGCCTTGGTCGATTGGGCCAGTCAGTAATAAGTGGAAAGCGGATTTCGCCTTTGGGGTGGGGGCAGGGGCCGTAGGTAATGGCGCGGTATTCCTTTTGGGTTTCCCTGTCTTGAAATTGTCGGCTCAGCTCCTGTTGAGCGGCTTTGGTTTTTGCCAGCACCATGACTCCGGAGGTAGCACAATCCAGCCTGTGGATGATTAAAGCCTGGGGCAGCGCTTCTGCTGCTCGGCTGAGCACTGAATCCTGGTTGTGGGGGCCACGGCCGGGAACCGACAGAAGATTTGCCGGTTTATTCACCACCAATAATTGTTGATCCTCATAGAGGACATCCAACCTTGCAACGCCATTCAAGAAACCGTCACCATTATGCGCAGTCCATCAAGGCGATATTGGGTGGCGGATCCTAGCAATTGGTTGCCTTTGTCTAGCTTGGCTTGAATTTGTTCTAGCATTTCCGACTGGTCTGAAGCCTGCTTTTGCAATGATTCCACCCGTTGTTTTTCGTTTTGCCAATAGTCCGCGTAGCGCTCTTTGGCTTTTTCTATTAAGGTCTGTTTGCGGGTTTCCATCAGTGTGTTGCCCTTGTCCAACAAGGCCAGCACGGGATCTTGGATTTGTTTCAGCATGGGCGTAATAAGGTCGCCTTTTACTCTTTTCAGCTGCTTGTTTAATGCGTCGGTGGTTACCGCAGAGCTGATATCTCTACCCTGATTGTCAAGCAGCAGTCTAACCGGTGTTGCCGGCAGAATTTGTCCAAGCTGTAGTTCCGCAGGGGAGGGGCACTCTACGATATACAGAGCCTCCAGTAGCAGGGTACCTTCTTTTATTTGTTTGTTCTTAAGCAGGCTCATTACCGAGCTTCCTTTACCGCTGGTGATTACCATGTCCATGGCATTGCGGACCATGGGATGGTCCCAGCTTATGAACTCCAGGTCTTCACGGCTTAGGGCAACTTGACGGTCATAGGTTGCGGAAAACCCGTCGTCAGGAAGGTTGGGGAAGTGGCTGTTCTCAAGGGACGTGCTCGGGCGGATAAGAAAGGTCTCTTCCGAAAGTTCTTCTTCTTCCACTCCGTAGGCATTGAAGACCTGCTCCATGAACTCTTTGAGCTGGGGCTCTTGGTCGCTTTCAGCGATGGCATCAAGCAATGATGTAATAGTGCCATCGCCGCTGGAGTGTAACTCCAGTAGCCGGTTTCGCCCGTGGATAAATTTCTGGTGCAGTTCCGCTATTTTGGTTTGAGTGGTACTGATGAGTTGTTGGAAGTCGTTGGCGTCAGTGCTGTTAACGAGCTGGCGAAAGGTTTCCGCAAGGCTTTCGAAAACCACACTGTGTGAGGCTTCTGTTTTTTCAAAAGCGGAAAATCCGTCTTGGTACCACTGCGCCAATTTTTGTTGAACGGTGCCGGCAAGGTAAGGCACGTAAATATTGATGTCGTTGCTTTGACCAATTCGATCAAGGCGACCGATACGCTGTTCCAATAAATCAATGGTATCGGGCAAGTCAAACATGATTAAGTTATGGCAAAACTGAAAGTTGCGGCCTTCGCTGCCGATTTCCGAACAGATAAGGGCCTGTGCCCCATCTTCTTCCGAGGCAAACCAGGCTGCGCTGCGATCCCGCTCAATCAGCGTCAAGTCTTCATGGAACGCACTGCATTGAATGCCACCTTTAAAATGCAGGTGTGCCTGCAGCGCGCAGGCGGTATCCTTATGATGACAGATCACCAGGAACTTGCTACTGCGTTGCGCCTTCAGGGTATCCATTAGCCACTGTACTCTGGGATCAGTACTGAGCCATACCGTTTCCGGTTGATGGGCTTCCGGGTATAGCCTCTGTTCCAGAGGTTGCTCGTTATCGGTTGGGTAGCAGTCGGGATTGATCAATTCCACGGATTGGAGATGGCGTTGGGGAAAGCCGCTGATGCTGGCGCGGCTGTTGCGGAACAGGGCCCTGCCGGTTCCATGTTGATCCAGCAATCGAGTGGCCAAAGTGGAGACAGTCTTAGATTCGGGTTGTGACTGTCTTTCAAGCTCGTTGATCAGGGCCAAACTGGATGCATCTGATAACAGTTGCTTTAGCTTTTCCAACTGGTCAGACGCTAACTTTCCTTGGTCGATCAATCGCTCCGCCAGCATAGCAACTTGATTAAACTGCTGCTGTTGCTCCATAAAAGCATCCAGTTCCGTGTATCTTACCGGGTCTAAAAGGTGCAGTTGTGCGAAGTGGCTTTCTGGCCCTTCTTTTTCCGGCGTGGCCGTTAGCAACAGCAGGCTCTTAGCTCTACGCGAGAACTGTTCCACCAGCGAGTAGGCGGCACTGGGGTTATCTTTTTGCCAAGCCAGATGATGGGCCTCATCCACTATCAACAAATCCCAGGGTGAATCCAGGGCTTGTTCCGCCCATTGTTTTTGGTCCAGCAAAAACTGTATGGAGCACAACACCAGTTGTTCATGGATAAATGGATTATCCGTGTCTTGCTGTTCGCACAGGGCATCGCATTGATCTTGATCCAACACTCTCACGGGCAGATTAAAGCGGCGCCGCATTTCCACTAACCACTGGTGTACCAGAGAATCCGGTACCAGGATAAGAAGCCGTTTTATTTTGCCAGTTACCAGTTTTTGATGGGCAATTAGGCCCGCTTCGATGGTTTTACCCAGGCCTACCTCGTCTGCCAGCATCACTCGGGGTTGGTTGCGCTCGGCAACGGTTTTGGCTATGTGAAACTGATGGGGAATGGGGCTGACCCGGGGGCCAAGAAAGCCCCTGGCGGGATGAACATCGTAACGGGACTGATGCTGCCAGGTGTTGACTCGCATGGAAAAGGTTTTGTAATGCTCAAAGTGACCTTGAAGCAAACGCTTTAGTGGTTCGGGCATTCGGCTGCTGCCTTGAACCTGGCTTTCACACAGCACCTTTATGTCGCCGTTATCGCTTTCGGCCTCGTAGAACAACAGGCCTTCTTCTTCGTGGCGGGTGAGGACCCGATAATGGGTGCCGTCTTCTGTTTCTACCAGGTCCCTGGGGTGGAATTCCAGTCGAGTTAGGGGGGCGTTGGCTTGGGCGTAAGTTCTGGGTTCTTCTGTGCTGGGGAAGAACAAGGTGACGGTGCGTTCTTCCACTTGTGTAACAATGCCTATCCCCAACTCGGTTTCGGCAGTATTTGACCAGCGCTGCCCAATATGAAAAACCTGTCCACCCATAGTACCCAACGACCCCTGCGTTTACCCGTGCTAATTGAGGCCGTAGTCTACCAAAATAAACCAAAATTTCAGCGCATTAGAGGATACGTTCCCAAATTTCTCTGACACCCACAAATGGATCCTCTTTAATACGGATTTTTTGGTCAAATATCATGGCATTAGGGGTGTCTTTGGTGAATTTGGGCCACTTGCCCACCAGGTCAGTGGCAGGGTCGCTGGAGCGAGCAAAGGCGATCCAGCAACTTTGTACAATGCTACTGAGCTTTTTGGCTTTATCACCACCACCGGTGAGCATTCTTCCAGCACCTTCATCTATGTTGCCAAAGACAAACGGAATATCACTGGCATGGCAGGCACCAAAAAGACTCTCTGACCACTCAAACTGGAAAAAGTAAACTTCGGGGTTATGTTCACATTGTGCCTCCGCTATGCGTAGTGACGGAATGCGGAACATTCTGTCGCTTTCGAAGGCGCTGTAAATGTCGCCGTAACCGGCGCCTGGATTGTCTTGCTGTACTATTTTTTCATAGAGATTGGCAGCTCTTTCACCCATACCGGGCAGGTCGCGCTCACAGAGTTTGATTAGGGTGAGCTTGTCCATATCTTTGGTTTTGGCGGAGGGGATCATGCCTTCCGCACCGGGCATCTTCATAAAGAAGTTCCACTCATCCCGGGTACAGCCGATCATCATGGGTATGTTTTTGCTGTCGCCTCTTGTCAGCGATGACAGGGGCGACTGAGCCAGCACCTCTCCGTCCATAACCGGCAGTAGGGTCATGCCTTTTTGCAACACGGGCTGGTTGTATGTGCCACGGTCATAGGACATCTTCAAACATTCGCGCTGGGCTTTGACGATTTGCTGGGTACTCAGCTGCCATAGTTTTTCAGGGTGATCCATACTGACTTCAGCGGCCTTTAAGAATGTTGTGGTTATCTCGTTGGCTTCAGCCCGGGTCAGGGCTTGATCGGCGGCTCCACTTTGTAGGATCACCTTATGGAAAAGTCCACTGGCCATGGGGCTGGCCAGAAGGGTGGCGATGGACATGGCGCCAGCGGATTCTCCCGCCAGAGTTACGTCTTGGGGATTACCACCAAAATGAATGATATTTTCTTTAATCCATTTAAGAGCTTCAATTTGATCCAGCAGTCCGTTGTTGGGGCTTACATCAAGGTCGGGTAGTAGGTCGTTCAAATACAAATACCCCAGTGCCCCCAGGCGATAGTTCAGCGTTATAACCACCATATCGCCCTTGGTAGCGATGTTTTTGCCGTCGTACAGGGATTGCGAGCCGGAGCCGGTGACGTAGGCTCCACCATGAATCCATACCAACACGGGGCGTTTCTTGTCGTCACTGTTGGGGGTCCAGATATTGAGATAGAGGCAATCTTCGCTGGTTTCGTTGATGCCAAAGAGGGGGATTTCTTCTTGGGGAGCAGAGTCTTTAAAGCATGTGGCCTGGTAGGGTTCGTCGAAGGCTAGCAGTGGCTCGGGCGCTTTAAAACGAGCTACTCCTATGGGCTGCTCCGCATAGGGAATACCCCTAAACTCTTGATGATCTTGATGTTGTAACCCCAGGATTTCACCGCATTGGGTGGTTACGGATGCTGACATGTGAAGCCCCTAGCTTGCGATTAAGAATGTGGAGAGTGCCACGACGAAGCGGTGGCGACAACATGCGCGGCCAAAAATGATGTTGGGGCAAATGGGTTAGACCTGTTCTCCAGCTCAATATTTATACGAAATGGGGTTGTTAATTGTTAAATCAGACGGTTGTCTGCTATAAATATACAAATTCCCTGGTTTTTTATATAGTTACGAAATTAATAAAAATATGCGTTTTGATACGCGTATCCTCCTTCTTGGGTTTATTAGACATGAATTTGTTCAAATATTTGACAGCTACCGTTGCTAGTATTTTGCTTTGCTCCCAATTGTATGCAGCCGGTGAGTACAAGGGTGAACGCAATGCGTTTAATCGATTTCATGGAGAAGGCACTTACAAGTATACCAATGGCAATGTGTACTCTGGTGAATGGGTGGACGGACGAAAAAATGGTCAGGGTAAGCAAACCTGGGCAAACGGTGATGTGTATGAGGGGGGGTGGAGCAATAACCGTGAGCATGGCGTGGGTACCAAAACCTGGTCCAGTGGCAGCGCCTATAGTGGCGAGTGGCTGCTGGGAAAAATGAGCGGTGAAGGTGAATTTAAGTCAGCCAAAGGCGATATGTACCGGGGCGCTTTTATTGCCGATCAAAAGCAGGGTAAAGGGGTGTTAACGGAAGCCAGAACGGGAATTAAGTACAAAGGCACCTGGCGCGATGATAAGAAAGAAGGAGACTTTGTGGTCTCGATGAAAAATGGTCTGGTAGCCAAAGGTGTGTGGCGGGCTGGCCAACCCCCGGCCAGCGCTTCTGTGGTGCTTCCGGGAGGCGAATTGTACAGTGGGCCTGTGGCCAACGGTTATCTGCCTTCCGGCAAAGGGACTTGTACCAGCGGTGGTAAGTCGTCTCCCTGTTTGTTTAACAATGGCAAGCGTGAACAAATTGTCGCTGCTAAACCTAAACCCGTGGTAGCCCCAAAGCCCAAACCCGCTCCTAAGCCTGTGGTCAAAACCCCACCTAAGGTTCCAGCTGTTAAACCGGCTCCCGCCGTGGTGGCGGAAGCACCAAAAGTGGTGGCAAAACCCAAGCCACAACCCAAAGTGGCGCCAAAGCCTAAAAATCCCCGCACACTTCGCGGTGCCCGCACAGATGGCAGCCAGTTCTTTTTTAAGCACAGTTGGGGAGGGTTCAGCAGTAATATTCCCCAGTTAACGGTTGAGAAGAGCATCAATGATTTTGGTGGCATGCGTATCAGTGCCAAAGGGGGTGAGTTTGATGTGGTTTTCACCATAGACGAATATCTTGGCCCAGGCACTTATCCACTGAAGTATTTCAAAGCCTCCATTCAGAAAGAAGGGGAATCTACTTCTTATCGTACTTCCAGTGCTGAGCCGGGAGAGTTAAAGATAATTGAAGATGATGATGGCATGTTGATTGGGCTGTTCAGTTTTACGGGCTATCCCTATGGCAATGTGGGTAAGGACAAACGGGTAATTAGTGAGGGAGAGTTTGCGATCCCTCTAAAATGATGGATCGCTGACATAACCACAACCTATCACGCCACCAGAAGCTGCCGGGTATCTTCCAGTTGGGCTCGCGCCTGTTCCATAATGCTGGAAAGCTGTTTCCAGGAGTCTTCGCCAGGGAAGAGTAAGCGAAATCCCGGTATTTTGTGTAGCTTGGCAGCCTTTTCTTCCGACAGCATCATTTGATGAAGATGGGCAACAATCACCAAGTCTGCCAGCTCTGCTTCACCATCATGTTGATGGCGCCAGTTCTCTGAATGCACCGCACTGTCCACCATTTCCTGGTTAAAGCCCCAACGCTTGAGAATGACACTGCCCAAATCCGTCTTCAGTTCCTTAATGGTTTTTTCTAATAGCTCAGGATTATTGAGCAACGTTGGATATTGGTCCGCATACATCAAAATGGGCACCACCCCGATATCGTGAAGCAATCCCGCCAACAGGGCCTGATCGGGATCCAGTCCCCTGAGATTCTTTGCCAGCACATAACTTATGGCCGCAATCTCGATGCTGTGTTGCCACAGGGTTTCCATTCTGTTTTTTAGAATGGGCGATTTGGCTTTGAAAAGTTCTTTGATTGTGAATGTGGTTACCAACTGTTTGGTGGTTTGCAGTCCTAAACGAACGATGGCCTGGGCGCTGGTTTCAAACTCTTTTGTACCTCTGAACAAGGGGCTGTTGGCTGCTTTTATCAGCTTTGCGGCGATGGCCGGATCGGTGTTCACCGCTTGAGATATCTTTTTGGCGCTGTTGGTGCCGTCGTCTATCATCTGCCGAATGCGAACGGCCACTTCAGGCAGGCTGGGCAGCACCAGCCGGTTATTGCGTAAATCGGAGTAGATGTCCAACAGCAGTTGCTTGTCTTCCGGTTGATCTTCTCTTAGTGCTTTTTTAACTTCATAGCTGTTGGTGGGCGCCTGTTGCAATAGAAGTTTTAATGCGCTCAGCTCTATCTTTAGCACCTGAGCAGGGGAGTGGGCTGACAAATCAAATTGGCGCGGCCGTTCCCGGCTAAGTGGCCCCATCACATTTGGGTTGTTAGCTGCGTAGGTTCTAACCCCGTGGCTATCTGGCGCCTTAAAATCCACTTCTCCCGCCAGTAAGAAATACTCATAGTCATCCTTGTCACCGGCGGCAACGAATTGCTCTCCGGGCAACAGATGAAGAATCTCGCTATTATTCAGCAGTACTACAAGTTGCTCGTCGTCCAGATGACAAAGAAAATCAAATTGTTTGAGCTGTTCTATATCCACGGTCATGGCTGGCATACTTAGTCGCTTAGGGAATGATTGTGCTGATTAAACTAAGTATAGGAAGCGTTCAGCGAAAGCGGTAATTTATAGTCTGGGGCATCAGTCCATATAAGGTGCCAAAATATCCATGCCTTTGAGTTCTGCATTGAGTACTGACATGAAGGTGTAAGCACCCATAATTTTCCTTACCAGGAACATCATTTCCCTGGGGGGGACTGTAAAGTGGGTGGTTGCCCCAGCGGCGGATAGCCCCGCTTGCATACTTAGCCGAGCTGGCAGGTCGCTTTTGCCCCATATGTACTCGTTTTTATCGGTCAATAAGTGGGCAGGGGGAGGGAACTCTTGGGGGTCAGCAAAGGGTTCGATCGCCATATAACACAATTTCAGCAGGCCTTTTTTCGCGCTGAGGGGGGTGTTAGGGCGGAAGAAGCGGAGATCGTCCAAGCCCTGTAAAAGCAGATCTTCATCGTGTAAGAAGGCACCTTTAATCAGGGTTTTGCCCGGGCCGAGGGTGGTTTCTGAGAAAGCCCTGACGGCACCAAAGTCCAGTAACACTATGCGGTCGGGTTGCTCATAACCATCTCCCAAACGGACGAAGTAATTACCAAAATTGGGGTCAGTTTGCATTTCTCCCCACAGAAATACCTCTTTCCAGCACAGGTCCAGAGCAGCTGCACATAGGTGGTTGCGCCTTTCCTGGGACAGTTGTTTTGATTGCGGGGAGTCAATATCGATCCCGGGTTCGTAGGAAGTGGCGATGACTTTGCTACTGCAATATTGCTCGTAGACTTTCGGAACAATGAAACGGGGGTCCCCTTCCAGGCGTTGGCGAAACAGCTGGGTTTTTTCTTTTTCGTGATGATAGTTAACTTCTCGATACATCATCTCGCGGATTTCGTTAAACCAAGCCTCAAATTCGTCGGTAATAGGAACGATCTTGAGTACACGAAGTAAGGTTTCCACGGCCCCCAGATCGCTGTCCACCGCTTCTGCTACCCCTGGGTATTGAATCTTGAGGCAAATGGTTTCGCCGCTGCTCTTAATCACGGCTTTGTGAACCTGACCAATGGAAGCGGCGCCGATGGGCTCTTCTTCGATCTCTAATTGCGCCAGCTTTTCCGCACCCAGTTCATCTTCCAATTCTTCGTAGATGGTTGTCCATTCCAGGGCTGCGGTGTCATCTTCCAGAGTATGGAGCGCTTCAGTCACCTCCACCGGTAGGAAGTGCTCTCCATATAAAGCCATCATTTGGCCAATTTTAACGATGCTGCCCTTGAGCTTACCTATTTCCTCAGCCAGGTACATGGCCTGTCTGGAAAGTATTTGTTTTTGTCTGTCCGCGCGTTCCTGCTTTCGGGTAAACATATTGCCAGCGGACTGTGCCGCTAATCGCGTGCCCGCTACGAAGCCCGCCTTGGCCATACTGAAGCGACGCTCAAAGGCTCCGGTCTTGACCCTTTTGAGCGAAGTTTTCGGTTTTTCAGACATCTAACACCTTAAAAGCTGGGGCTGACAGAAGCCCCTTACTTCGGATTGTGGGCGGAGCGTTGCTGCTCCACTTTTTACAGTGCCGCCATAGTATCGTAAAAAACACCGGTATTAAAATTTGCTTGTCCGTTTAATCGGCCGTTCATGGGTTAATGGTTGCCAGGCAAGTTTGGTTTTGACAAGCTATAAGACCATCGGAACACAGTGCCCCAGGAGGACACCGCGGTGAATGATAAGGTTGTGGACTTTGCCGAAGCCAAGGATCGCTTGGCCCCCGAGCGAAAAGAAAAGGCAGCAAAAGCGCTACGCAAACAATTCCAGCAGGCCATGGGGTGGCGAGACGCAATCTCGCCCAAGAAAGCCAAAGGCAGTAAAGGGCCCAAATCCAAACGTTCCAGTAAGCGGTCCAGTAAACCCACCGGTAACGGCCCAGGCAAAGGTAAAAAGCGCTAGTGTCCTTGTTCTAGCGCCCAAAGCGCGTTTTGCCGGGACGCCCTGTTTTCTTTTTCCAGCTTCTCCAGATGGGCCAAAAGGGAGTATTTGGCGATGCCATGGAGGGCCGCAGGCACATCGTCATACACTTTTTCAGTTAGTTGTTCGACGGTGGCCGCCGCCATTGTTGCCATTGTCCTTACCACTTTATCTTCCCTTCCCAGCCGGTGACGGATTAGCCCCTCAATGGTCTCCATTGGGTTGGTAATGATATGGCCATGGGCGGGAGCCAAACAGGTTAAGTGCAGTAACTTTAACGCTTCCAGGGATTCCAGATAGGCCTTCATATCACCGTCGGGAGGGACGATGACCACCGTGGAACCCTCCATAATATGGTCCCCCGTGAACAACCAGTTTTCCTGCTCCAGATAAAAACACAAATGGTTAGAGGCATGGCCAGGGGTGTGAACCGCTCTAAGTGAAAACCCATCGGCCTGCAAACGATCGCCATCCTGCCATACCAGGTCTGGCTGAAACTGTGAGTCTTGGCCAGAATTGGACGGCGCTGGCATGCCGATGACGGTGGCGCCGGTGGCCGCTTGCAGCGGTGCCGCGGCAGGGGAATGGTCCAGGTGGGTATGGGTGCAAAGTATCCACTTTAATTTGCCATTAATTTGCTCTATCCCCGCCAACAGGGCGTCCACGTGGGCGTCAATATCTGGGCCTGGATCGATCAAAGCTAACTCATTTTTGCCAATGAGATAGCTGTTGGTTCCTGGGCCGGTCATGACTCCGGGGTTGGGGGCGGTGATGCGGTGCACACAGCGGCTTAAACCAGTAACTGTGCCGTGGGTTATGTGGTTCATGGGTGGCCTTTCTGGATAGAATTGATGCTTATATTACCAGAATTGGCCCGCCACGTAGTTTCCACAATAAATTCGCGGGAATTAACGGAGTTTGTGGCCCTGGGAATTTGCTGGATAGCGGTTCTGTTGTTACGCTTTTTATGGTTAGGGAAAATATACAGTGAACCGTAATGTCCATATGGTCTAAGTTAGTCTCGACTCATTTAGCCGCCCTGGAAGAATCCTGTGGTGATGACGTGATTGAATCCATGCTGATGGAGAGTGGGATCAAGCGCGATAACGATGGCAATTTAGTGGCGGAATCTTTCACGGAGCTGAACCGCTACCTGGACACACTGGAGAGCTACTTGGGCGACCTGTATCGCAATCGGGCTGAACAAATATTCAGTGAATATATTGAGCGAAGTGTCGAACAATCCCAACCTAATCACTCAGAAATTGAAAAGCAGTTAGCGCTGAAATTAAAACAACAAATGCAGTTGACTGAGCGGCTGGAGAGTCGGAATAAAGATCTTATCCACGCCAAAGAATCCGCAGAGGTGGCTTCCCGGGCAAAATCTGTATTCCTGGCCAGTATGAGCCATGAGATTCGAACCCCCATGAACGGAGTCATAGCCAGTGTTCAGCTGTTACAGGAAACGGCACTAACCTCTGAGCAAGAAGAGTTGCTGGATTTGATTTCAGTTTCCTCCGGCAGCCTACTGAATATCATCAACGATATTTTAGATCTTTCCAAAATTGAATCCGGTCACATGTCGTTGCATATTGAAGCCTTCAATATGCATCAATTGGTGATGGATGTGTGTGAATTGAACCGGAGTCTGGCTGAGACCAAGAAAGTGAATTTGACGTTCACCATAGAAGAGGGCACACCGCAGTACCTTTTGGGTGACCCCTTAAGAGTGCGTCAGGTGATTATGAATCTGGTGACCAACGCCATTAAATTTACCGGCGAAGGCCGCGTCGACATCAATGTGGGCTACGACAAAATTGATCAGGAGAGATTCAATATCATCTTTGAGGTAAACGACACGGGTATTGGCATTCCCAGGGATCGAATTGACAAAATCTTTGAGTCTTTTCAACAGGCGGATACGGGAATCGGCCGCGAGTATGGTGGCACTGGGTTGGGCTTGACCATTTGTAAGAGTTTGACTGAGCTTATGGATGGATACTTGGAGGTGGACAGCGAACCCCACAAAGGCGCTTCTTTTATTGTTACTTTGCCCATGCGCTGCACTGAAGCTGTTGAATACGAAGTGGGGAATGGAAGTTTAACCGGTAAAAACTACAACAAATCCGTTTTGGTGGCAGAAGACAACCCGGTTAATCAGCAAGTGGCAAAGAAAATGTTGGAAAAACTTGGGCTCGAGGTGGAATTGGTATTTGATGGTCGTGAAGCCATTAAGGCGGCCAATGGAAAACGTTACGATTTGATCATTTTGGACATCGAAATGCCCGTTCTTAACGGCGTTGATGCCTGCGTAAATATACTGGCTGGAGAAGGGCAGAATTGTTCCACACCCATAATAGCCATGACTGCCAGTGTATTGGAGCAGGACCAGGCCCGGATAACCGACGCTGGCATGATAGGCATAGTGGGCAAACCCGTGCGAATGGATCAGCTTGTGGCGCAATTGGATAAGGTTTTCGATAATGACAAGCGCCCCTGAGCAACCTATTCGAACGCCAGTAAGTGACAGCCAGTTCCGCCAGTTTCAAATTTTTAAGGATGTGGATTTGAATGCCATTCGGCCCATTCTTGATGGTTGCCAGCGACAATTTATTTCGCCAGGCGATATTATTTTACAGCCGGAACAAGGCAATGATGTTATGTACTTGTTGCTGTCGGGCAGGGTAGCTGTTTACCTGGAGAGCCTGGATACACAGCCATTGCTGGAATTGGGTGCGGGAGAATGCCTGGGTGAAATGTCGGTGTTTGATGGACACAACCCCTCCGCCTACGTGAGAGCCGAGCAACGGTGCGAGGTGGTGGTGGTGGATCGAAAAGCCCTGTGGCAGCTAATTGACTGTTCCCATGCTTTGTGTCGTAGCTTACTGCATTTTCTCTCAAATCGTTTGCGATCAGGCAACGATTTGGTGGCGTTGAGTAAGTCCAAGCAAAGGCAGCAAGAGCAAGTGGCCAATAACGATGCCTTAACCGGGCTCAACAATCGGCGTTGGTTGGATGAAGTGCTACTGAGATTGAAAGGTAAGCAGCTATCGGAACTCATGCCCCTGGTGGTGTTGATGCTGGATGTGGACTATTTTAAACGCATCAACGATAACTATGGTCACAGGTCGGGCGATCTGGTGTTACAGATGGTGGCTCGCGCGTTAAGAGAAAATCTAAGACCCCATGATATGGTTGCCCGTTATGGGGGCGAAGAATTTATGGTTTTGTTACCCCATACTGCCAATAGCAAGGCTGTGGCAGTGGCCGAACGATTACGCGGTGCTGTGGAGGAGCTGCATCTGATGGGTGCGGACCAGGAGCAGCCATTGCCACCGGTGACCATCTCCATCGGCGTTGCTGCTGTCAACAAAGGTGAAGCTATTGATGCCGTGGTGGAAGCGGCGGATAAGGCTCTCTACCGAGCAAAAAACAATGGCCGCAACCGTATCGAATCTCGATAGAAACTCAGTTTGGGCTAGTTATCAGGGTACTCCTGTTATCAGTTTGCTCCCGTTATTAAAGTGCTGAGACGGCGCACTCTATTGCTCTCCAAGGCTGGACTGGTGTGATCAATAAAAGGTACAGATCCAGCTTCAATCATTTCCAATAACTGTACGAAGCTGACGCTGCCATAAAACTCGTCACGGAGAATATGGACACACTTGCGTATGGTGGCGGAGTCCATTTTTAGGTTCAGCTGTTTACGGTAGCTTGTCTCATCCTGGCTTATTTTGGCGCAGTGCTTCAGGTGTTTTTCTATCCCCAGCTGGCACAGAGCCTGACGCAGGGGTTCTGCTTCTGGTGGTAAATTAAGTTGCTCACATTGATACTGTTTAGCCTGGTATTGATACCAGTATTTCAACTGAACAAACACGTGGGGATGATAGAAGTTCCAGCTTTCCAGGTTAGTATTGTCCATGGACTGTATGGATTTGCCGGTCCCAAATGGCGTGCGTTGGGATATTCTGTTGCTCAGAGTTAGGCTCGGGCCATGCAGTTGTGCCACGTTGCCTGTTTTAGCCAGCTTGTTAAGTAAATAGAAATCTTCAGCTGCGTCTTTTTTGGGAAACCCTCGGTTGATGGCATAGTGGTGTAGGTTAATCACCATGGTGCTGCCGATGGTGTGAAACGCCCAGGGGCATTGGGCCCAACTCAGGCCATTTACGTAGTAACGCAGCCAGCAATCGTAAATGGCTGCGGCTTCACTGTAGTCCGGGTCCTGTACATTCACTGGACCGTGCCGAAACGGATAGAGTAGCGCACTGACGTGATCAAATTGGTTAGGTAAAAGCCCAAGGTAGTCTTTTGGCCAGGCCACGTCGGCATCGGTGCTGCGTACAAAAGCGTTAACTAAATGTTGGTCTTGATATAGCCAAAGGCATATATCCATGGCCAGTTTGCGGGCAAACCCAACGCCGTGATAGGGCCATGATGGCGGTTTGGCCTGAATCAGGTCCAGGCAACAAACCGTATGTTGGTTGTACGAATAGACGCGGCTGTAAGGGTTCAATTGTTGCCAGGGGCTGCAATGAGCTTGTAAGTAATCCAGGCAGGATTTGCTGGATGATAGATGTTCCTGTGTGATCTGCTCCGGCCCATTGAGCACCACTACCCAAAGCGTGGAGACATGAGTTGGCAGAGCAAGTATTCGGGCTAAAAATTCAGGGCTTTCATTGCAAGCGGGAATAATGACTGCTTGCTGAAATGGAGCGGGATGAAAGACCTTTAGCAATTTTGTAAAGCGGCTTTCGGGTTCAGCAAATCTCTGCAGATATTTGGTTATGGCTTTGTGTGAACGCACAGGCTTAACTGAATACTCACTAATGCAAACAGGGCCTATGGGGCAGGCTACTGACCAGGTCCGCCTCAATCACCAATAGCTGTTCAGCCCTTTCGTCCACTTCACCGTGGGGAAAGTAGGTTTTCGCCAACGTTATAAACAAATCCAGATGGCGCCCTTCGGATTTGGTAATAGCCTGGTAAAACTGCCTCAATTGACCTTCTGGCAACGCCTCAGCAATCAGCCCGAAACGTTCATGGCCCCGTGCTTCCACAATACTGGCCAGAATTAAGCGGTCCATAAAATACAGTTCGCTGCCCTTGCGGGTGTGCTTAAACAGCTGGGTGACATAGGGGTCTTTTTCGTCTGCGGCCAATTGTAGATTACGGTCTTGAATAAGCTTAACCACTTCTTTGAAGTGGTTGAGTTCTTCTATGGCTAATTCCACCAGTGCACTCACCAGTTGGGGTTTGTCGGGGTAGTGGGAAACCAGAGTCATGGCCATGCTCGATGCTTTTTTCTCACAGGAAGCATGATCCAAAAGAAAGCGATCAAAATCACCCAGTACGGTTTCAACCCATTGCTGGTCGGTGGCAACTTTTAACTGATACATGATTATCTAACGTTGGGGGGTTAATTGTGGGGCAAGATGGTAGGGCAAATTCACAAAGTTGTCACTGTTGCACATTTTTGGCGTTCAATTTAATCCCTTCTTCGGTCGTTGCTTTTATCCCCTGCTAAACTCAATTGTGAGCAGGCTATTTGCAATTGGTAAGAGTGCACATTCAAAGTGGGAGCACAGTATGAGAATTCAAGAAGTAGTGGACCATTGGGAACATTCCAGCAAGGGAGAGAAAACTCCTCAGGAATTTTCTATTCACCTGCCGCTGAAGGAGGCGGCCCAAGTACTGGCGCTGAAAGAAATGTACCCAGACTGCAGTCAGGAACAGATACTGACGGATTTGCTCAGTTTTGCCTTGGCAGAGTTAAACCAGGCCTTTCCCTATAAGGCGGGCCGCGAAGTGAGTCGCGATGAGTTTGGCGATCCGGTGTATGAGGATGAGGGCATGACGCCCAAGTTTATTCGTCTCACCCAAAAGCACCGCATGAAACTGGAATCGGCTACAAAACTGGCAGAGGCTGGCAGCAAGTAACCTGCCGCCAGCGGCCAAAATTAATAGTTAAGGACAACTGCTCAGAGAAAGTGATACTATTTCGCCTGGTTTGTCTCAAATGGTGAGGGGTTATCTCGCCGTGAATCCAACAGACAAGAGCGAATAGACTATGAATACCACTACAGGTACAGGGCTATCTGCCCAGGTTCAATCTTCTGCGCCCGAGATTTGGGCGCAATTTAAAACCCGTCTCACCACCGGTGATGATTATGTGGAAAGTTTGCGTAATCGTGGTCTAAAAGTGTATCTGTTTGGCGAGCTGGTGCCGGAGCCAGTGGATCATCCCATCATCTGGCCTTCTATCAATGCGTTAAAAATGTCGTACGATCTGGCCCTATCAGAGCCGGAATTGGCCACCGCTAAGAGTCACCTTAATGGCGAGACTATCAATCGGTTCCTTCACGTGCCCCACAGTAAAGAGGACCTGGTGCTTAAGAATCGCATGCAGCGCAAAATGGGGCAGCTCACGGGCACCTGTTTTCAGCGTTGTGCGGGCCTGGATACCATCAGCGTCTTGCATTCAATAAGCTATGAGATTGATGAGGCCCACGGTACTCAATACCATTCCCGTTTTCAGTCTTTTCTCGGAAGTTTACAGAGTCACAATCATATTCTGGCGGCAGGTATGACGGACCCAAAAGGCGATCGAAGTAAACCCCCCCACCAGCAGGCGGATTCGGATCTGTTTTTGAGGGTCACCCGTCGTGACCAACAGGGCTTGTATATAACCGGGGCAAAAGCTCATATGACTGGCGGGCTGAATTCCCACTGGATCATGGTGCTCCCAACCATGCGTCTGGGTGAAGAAGATAAGGATTATGCGGTGATCGGAGCCGTACCGTTAACGGCGCCGGGAGTGAGTTTTGTTTACGGTCGACAATCCTGTGATACACGAGCCCTGGAAATGGGCAGTGTGGATCAGGGTAATGCCCAATATTCAGGTCAAGAAGTACTGGTCCTTTTTGAAGATGTGTTTATTCCCTGGGAGCATGTGTTCATGGATGGCGAGTATGAATTTGTCGCTCCCATGGTGGAGCGGTTTACGGATTATCACCGCGCCAGCTATGTGTGTAAAACCGGGTTGGGTGATGTGATGGTGGGAGCAGCCGCGACCATTGCGGAGTATAACGGTTTAGAAAAGGTGTCCCACATTCGTGACAAGCTGGTGGAGATGACTCATCTCAATGAGACCATTTACTCATCCAGCATTGCTTCCGCCTATGAATCAAAACCCCTGGCTTCCGGAGCCTGGATTAACGATTCCATGCTGGCCAACGTCTGCAAGCATAATGTCACACGCTTTCCCTATGAAATTGCTCGACTCGCCCAGGATTTGGCGGGCGGTTTAATGGTGACGTTGCCTTCCCAGCAGGACTTTGAATCCGAGCACACTGGCGAACTGCTGGAAAAGTATTTTAAAGGCAGAAATGATATACCCACCCAGGATAGGGTGAAGATTTTGAGATTAATAGAAAATATGACTTTGGGCCGTAATGCGGTGGGCTATCTTACGGAATCCCTTCACGGTGCCGGTTCACCCCAAGCCCAAAGAATTCAGATTCACAGAGCAATGAAAGTGGCGGATAAAAAGTGGCATGCGAAAAAACTGGCGGGGATTCAGCAAATTGATTAATAAATAGTAAATTAACGGTGAAGGTGCAGGGCTGTGAGGAAAATCACAGCGTTTTTTGACTAGGCGGGGTAGGAAATTGAAAAAAAGCTAGCTAGTATGCGTCCTGCAACGAAAATAAGGGGATATTATGAAACGTCTACTTCTACCTATTACTATCTCTCTGTTGGCCGCTCCGGCCATGGCAGAGAACAAGCAAGGCCAAATTGTGATCAACCCTGCTGTTTCTTATCAAAAGTTTGATAACGGGCGCACCGTTGATGAGGCTTCCGGTTTCGGTATCGGTCTGGAGTATCAGTTCGGTGAACATTGGGCTGCAGAAGTTGCAGGATTTCAGTCGGAGGTGGCCAGTGGCGGCCCCGACGTCAACCAGTATAAAGTAGATGGACTCTATTATTTCAGTAAAGGCGGCACAGTACAGCCCTACCTAGGCTTTGGTGTGGGTAACGCTGATTTCGATTCTCCCATTGACGATGATGAAACCCAGGTGAACGCTGGATTGGGTTTACGTTTCAACTTTTCAGACAGCATATCTGCGCGCTGGGATGTTCGTGGGGTTCATGGCCTGCCCGACGACAATACAGACATGATGACAACCCTTGGCTTAAGCTTTGGCTTTGGCGGAAAAAGCGAACCAAAAGCACCAGTGGATTCCGATGGCGATGGTGTTCCCGATAGCCTTGATCAATGTACCGGCACTGTTGCGGGAGCTCCGGTGGGGTCTGATGGCTGTGCTTTAGATTCCGACGGAGACGGCGTAGCCGATTATCTGGATCAATGCTCCGATACGCCTTCCGGTGCAGCGGTTGATGCAAACGGTTGTGTGTTGGATTCCGACGGTGATGGCGTTTCTGACGACATCGATCAGTGTCCGGGTACTGAAGCAGGTGCGGAAGTGGACGACACCGGTTGTGTGGGTGTGGTTCAGACCCTCACCATGGAAACCATTCAATTGAGCATCACATTCCCCAGTGGTTCTGACGTGATCTTGACTGATTATCAGCCTGAGATTCAAAAAGTTGCTGATTTCATGCAGCGCTACATCGACGTCACCGTGGATATTGAGGGCCACACTGACAGTCAGGGTAGTGCCCGCTTTAACAAGAGTTTGTCTCAGCGCCGAGCAGATTCTGTGAAAGCGGCATTGGTGAGCGGATATGGAATTGCGGCTGATCGTATTAACGCCATTGGTTATGGTGAAGAAAAGCCTATCGCATCCAATGATACGGCTGAAGGCCGACAGGCTAATCGCCGCGTGGTTGCAGTGATGCAGAAAGAAGTAATGAAGTAAAACTTAACAAGCTAAACCGTTACAGCGTGCCGGTCCTATGACCGGCACGTTTGGTATACGGGGGAGAGAAAATGAAAAAAACAGTTTGCATAGTGGGTTTAGCCCTTTCACCTGCTTTGGCTTTTGCCGCCGATGACAGTGGCAAGATATGGAGTGGTGAAGCTAACTTGAGCGCTAACTACACCTCGGGTAATACCAATACTGAGAACCTGCATTTCCGTAGTAAGAGTGAAAGAAAAGGCGAACAGTGGAACCAAATCTACGGCTTGGAAGCATCCAACGAATCCTCTGATGATGTACGCACAGCGGAGAGCTATTTTGGCTCCGCCAAAGGCGAGTATAAGCTTGAAGGTGATCAGTATCTGTTTGGCTTGCTGGAATACACCAAGGATCGCTACAGCGGTTTTGAATACGAAGCCACGGTGACTTTTGGTTATGGGCGGGATTTTATTAAGAATGACCGTCACGAATTATCTGCCGACGTCGGTGTGGGTTATCGACTTTCGGAAGAAATTGATACTGGCCCCGGTACCGGCAACAAGCTGGAGGATGCCATCTTACGCTTGGGTGGAGTCTATATCTGGAAAATCAACGAAAACCTGACATTCGACGAAGAACTCAGTGTGGAAGTGGGTGACAAACGCACCATCACTAAGTCTTTAACGCGGCTGAAAGTTAAGATTGCCGGTAATCTCAATGGCTTCGTGGCCTACGATATCAAACACACCACAGACGTTCCCCAGCCCACTAAAAACTCAGACCGGACCACACTATTGGGTTTGGATTACAGTTTCTAAGTCAGTCTTGAGATACCCCAAACCCCCATTGGTTTTGGGGTATCGAAGCTTTTTTCATCATTAAGATCAAAAAGATACCAGCAAGGCCTAATAAACTAGTCAATTTGGCCTTATATCTTATTGTTATCTTTGTAAAAATGGCCATTCACGTCTATAAATACACTGGCGAAAAGGTATATTTATCTCTTTGTTTCCACTTTACCAATCGGGGTAGCGATGACAGACATAACTGTAGAAGCGGATGTAGCTCAGCAAATAGGAATTCGGCAATTTCCCCTGCCGCTGGATGAAATCGTACAGAAAGTACTTGCAGCAAAATCCTATTCTGAGGTCAGTTACTACATGGCCAGAATTATGGGGGTTCGGCACCTGGTGGACTTGGATAGTTTTTCTGAATCGGAGGTCAAAGCCCTGCGCCAGACCATGCTGCCTCTGTGGAATGAGTCCCATCTGTGGAAATGGGCGGTGGAAAAGCCCTATGGATATGCTGGGGATTTTGTGGCTCTGGAATTGCTCTATGATGATCAGGAGCACCATTCCAGCAGTGAAGTAGGAAAGTATCTGGATCGCTGGCTGCTGGATTCCCAGCTGGGTTTTGGCGTGAGAGAGCGAAAAAACATACTGTCGGCTTTTATCGATCAGTTTTGCCGAGTCCACCACAGTGCATTTGGTCGTCCACTCAATATTCTGTCCGTGGCATCCGGTTCCGCCAGGGAATTACGTGATTTATCTGAACAGAGTCTGAACCAGATGAATATGACACTGGTGGATTTGGATCCTCGCGCCCTGGAGTTTGCCAGTGCCTACCTACCGGAGCATGTGCGCACACTGCAAGCCAATGCGCTGCGTTTGAAGCCCGGCACGTTTGAGCAGCGGTTTGAACTGATATACTCATTTGGTTTTTTCGACTATCTAAAAGATTCCCTCATCATCCGTTGCTTGAATATGTTTAAGCAGAATTTGACAGAAGGGGGAAGTATCCTGTTTCCACTGAAGATAGATTCCAAGTTTAGGCACTGGTTTTATGACCTGTTTTTAGACTGGCGTTTTGTTAAAAGGGAAGTCAAAGATGGCTTTGCGTTGGCCTCTGAAGCGGGGCTCGAAGTGGTGGAGATCATAGAGTCTGAAAACGAGAGCGTGGTGTTTTTTCACTGCGTGGCTAAGGGCTGATTCGAAATGCGTTGGCTGATGCTCATGGGGCTGGCCTTCGCTTTGTTGACGGTAGTGGGTTGGGGTATTTATTCTGGCCCATCCTACTATAGTGACGTGCGCTATCTGGTTGACCCCGATGCCAGTCTGGATATCAAACAAATCAAATCCACCGACTGGCAAAATCAAGCTCAGTCCCCCATTAACTTCGGTTTTAATCACAGTCCTCACTGGTTTTATTTTCAGGTTCCCGATTCCCTGTTGGCACGGGCCAAAACCGTAGTAGTAGAAGTTGATTTTCCCACCATTAACCAGCTTTCTTTTTTTGTGGTTGACGATACACAAGATCTAACCATGGAAGTGGAAACCGGTGCGTCTAAGGTATTCAGGTCGCGACAGATATTAAGTGAAAATTTTGTATTTGCCTTTGACCCTGCCGTTTCTGGTCGCACGGTGTATATTCGGGCTCAAACTTCCAAGGCGTTACAGATGCCTATCAGGTTATATTCCCGCTCCGAATACTTGAATAAAGAAGAATGGGCCTTGCTGCTGTGGGGTGGGTATTACGGGGTCATGTTCATTATGGCGGTATACAGCCTATTGAACGGGATTATCATGAAGCAGTCACTGTTTTATTATTACTCAGCCTTTATTGTGTCCACTGCGTTGATTATCTCCGTTCTCAATGGCCATGGATTTGCTTATCTCTGGCCCAGCCGTCCCGGCATGAATGATATTGCCATTGCGCTATTTACTTGTCTGGCAACTGGGTTTGGCACTGCTTTTGCCATGTATTTTTTGCAGGTGCGTCGCTACCACCGGATCTATTTTATCCTCGGTGCTTCCACCATGGCGCTGTCATTTTCAGTAGCGTTGTTATCGGTGATCACCTTAAGGGATTACTCTGACTTGGCCACCGGAGTGGCTATGGTGTTCGCGTTGGTTATTCTGGTTTTTGCGGTTAAAGCGCTGTTGAGCCGGCATTATCTTAGCGCCTATTTTTGCAGCGGTTGGCTTGCGTTTTTGGTATCCATAAGTGTGTTTTCACTGAATATTTTTGGTGTATTGCCTTCAAATATAGTGACCCAGCACAGCAAAGAATTTGGTAATGTGTTGGAAATTTTGCTTTTTTCTCTGGGGTTGTCCGCCATTTACAGCCGTGAAAAACAAGAGCGAGATCGAATTCAGCAGGCGTTACAACTGATGCGAGAACGGTTAAAAAACCGAGTAAATATTGTTAATGACAAGAGTGGGTATTTGGAAATTCCCGACCTGCAAAAACACCTACATGATATCCGTGGTATGGACAGGCGTATTCATAAACAGATGGGCCGAATTCTGGTTATCTCGGTGATGGTCATTGATAAGGTCACCAAACGTCCGGATTATATTGCCCTGGGGGATTGTCTGCGGGCACTGTTTAATAGCCGCATAACAGTATTCCCATTCAAGACGGAAACGGAAGGTCTTACTGGCGAGATTACTGTGCTTTTATTTCCCTTGCACAACAAGTTTGAAGCAGAGGGCGTGATCGAGAAAGTGGCCAATTGGAAATATTCATTGGGGGATCAATACGATCTGCACTTTGGTTATGCCATTTCCCATATCACCGAGAAATACGATATAGATTATCTTGAGGAGTCTTTTCATTACCTTGAAGAGGCGGTAAGCAAGAAATCCATGGCTCACTCCATAGACGATACCCTGGCGTTCGTAAATCGGGTGTCCTAGGGTTTACTGTTCCAGCATGTGCTTGGAGAATCCAGAGCGCAAAAACTCCATCTGATCCGCCAGAATATTGCGGTTCGCTAACGCCAGATATTCCATCTTATTGGGTTTGAACGGTACCGCCAATAGGGGCATTTTGGCTTCTTCCGGAGTGCGGTTTCCTTTGCGTTGATTGCAACGTCGGCAGGCTGACACCAGATTGGTCCACTTTTCTTTACCGCCCCGGGATCTGGGTTGGACATGGTCCCGGGTTAGCCGGTCAGTGGAGAACTGTTCCCCACAATACAGGCAGATATTTCGGTCCCTTCGGAACAGCAAGCGATTGCACACCATGGGTACATGGTGATCATGGTGAAACACGTCGCCTTCGGTGGCAATGATGGTGGGAATGTTGAGAATCGACCGCAGGCCTCGGTTATTGAAACCACCTCGTATGGTGAGGTTGGTTTCACCAAGGGACCAGAGTACCTGGCCTTTTACCACCAGGGTAGCTGCCTCCTCCCGACTTAGCCATTGTAGGGGTACTCCGGCTTTGTTGAGCCTCAGCACCCTTGTTCCTGTTAGCATTTTGAACAACCCTTTTTGGTTTGTTTGACGATGCTTAATGCCATCAGGCGCTTATCGCTTATGGCGATAATGCAACTGTGGCCGTCAACCGGTATGGTCTCCTGTCCGGTAGCTTGATGATTCTAAAATTAAACCAGAATTCGTCGTTTTTCCAGTAACTTACGCAGTTTAATTAAGCTTGGTGACGTTTTTGTCGCAAGTTAATTTCAGTTCTGTAACAATTTTGGAATCAAATCGCCGCAGGGGCCGTCGAGAATGAAGTCCGCTAATCTGTCGGCCTCGCTGGGTTGGGTATTCACTATGATGATATGACCTGCCGATGCGTGGCGAAATAATTCAATCAAACCCGCCGCGGGATAGACTTGAGCACTGGTGCCCACCACCATCAGGCAATCTGCTTGCTGACACAGAGTTTCCGCCCGTTGCCACTCAGTTTGTGGAAGGGATTCGCCAAACCAAACCACAGCTGGGCGTAGTGGAGCGCCACAGCGGGGGCAGGGGGATTCACCTGTGCCTTTGATTAGGTCGATTTCCGTACTAAATCCGCATTGGTTGTGGCATCGGTCCCGGGTGATGTCGCCGTGAAGATGAATAACCTGTTCCCGTTCACAACCGGCACGTTCCAGCAAATTATCCACGTTTTGGGTGATTTGGCTGATGTCCGCTCTGGCGGCTAAGGCCCGGTGGGCTGCATTGGGGTGAGCATTGGCGATCATCTGCCGCCGCCAGTTATACCACTGGATTACGGTATCAGGGTCTTCCGCAAAGCCCTCCGGGCTGGCCAGTTTCATGGGGTCATAGCGGCTCCACAGAGACTCGGTGCCGTGATCTCGAAAAGTGGATATGCCTGACTCTGCGCTCAGTCCTGCGCCTGAAAAGCACACCACCTTGCTGGCTTCATTTAAGCAGGTTCTGGCGTTTTTCAGTTCGCTACTGGTGGGGGCCATGATCTTTTAGCAGGGTACGATTAGCAGGCTACGATTAGTAGGGTACGATTGATATCTCGATACGTTGGTTTCTGGCGGCAATCTTGTTCCATTTTTCCGCTGCCATATCTGAATCCGGGCGAGGGTATCGGCTAATGGGTTTGCTGTCTGCTGCGGTGGATAGAGTTAACTCTACCTTGTCGCCATATTCCGCTTCAAAAGCAGATAAAAAGCGTTCAAATCCCTGGCTTTGAAGGGTGCCGATGGTTTCGGCCAGGTCGTCGTTGAAACGCAATATTTCGCAGTCACCCAGGGTGCTGCCGTCATCTGGTAGAGTTGGCTCACCGGTTGTGGGTAGGGTCTCCAAACAAAAACGACCAAGATGGCTTTTGATATTTATTTCGCCAACGAAATCCACACTGGCCAGGTTTTCTGCAAGTTGGGTCAGGGTTTTCGCCAATCGATCACCAAACGGTTTTTCATCCCAGGGGAATTGACCGTCCTCGTTCAAAGCCCACTCGATACTTTCATAGAAGCGACGGTTTTGGCGGATGCTTTCACCTGTACTTTCAGCCGCCTCAGTTTCGGTTGCTATGGCCTCAGCTTCCGGTTCAGGGGCTTCTTCCCTCTCAGATTCCCGGTCCAATGACGTATTTTGCGAATTTTGGAACCGGGTTTCCTCAGGCTCTATCATTCGGCCCACCTGAAGGGTGTTCACTTCTTTGGATAATTGGTTGTTTTTAAGCGCAAGCCAAGCAATTAGGATGACAGCAAAGCCAATGCCCCCATAAAGGAGCCACGGTTGTTCGCGCTTAGGCGGAGGTTCTTGTGCGCCGATGCTGCTAAGTTGCTCGGTCAAACTTTCCACGCGTTTTTCTAAGGCTATCAGCTCGCTGTTATCGGCTTTGCTCTCCGCTGAAGCGTCGCTGTCTGCGGCAGTAGGAATGGGTTCCGGTTCAAAGTCGGGTTCATCATCAACGATCACCACATCGTTGGCTGGCGACGAATTTGGCGCACTTTGCCCCGGAAGCAGGTTTTGCTCCTCCAGCACTCGGGCCAGTGTCAGTGGTTTCAGGGTTTTGGGGAGCACATCCGCAGCACCCAGGGCGCGGGCTTGGCTCTCGTAGACCTCGCCTTCTTTGGATGTGTACATGATGATGGGGATCATGGCTGTGTGGGGATCATTTTTGATGGCGCGCAAACATTGAAACCCATCCATGCCGGGCATGGTGTGATCCATAAAGATCATGCTGGGCTTTTTGTCACAGAGATAACCGAGGGCTTCTTCTCCCGATTCCACGGAATCCACATCAATGCCCTGTTCTTTTAGCATTTTACCCAGAACATGACGGGCCATTCGGGAATCGTCTACTACCAATGCGAGCTTGCTTGACATCTGCTACAGCTTAGTCCGTTTTATTATCATTTTGGATACAAAGTTATAACAAAGCCTACTTGGATTCACCAGACTTTTGTGTGAATTCTGTAGCTGATTTACACAGAAATTGTATATGGGAAAAGCCCCAGTGTTTTATTCCGGCTTCAAGGGCGTGGGCCTGATGGGACTCGGCGCTAAACAGAAACCGGTTAACGTCCCGCGGCCTATTCCTCTCTGGCCGCTCTCTCACCAGCTCCACAGCCCTGCGCGCAATGGCTTCGCCGCTGTCGATGACCTGGATGTGGCGCGGCAAAATGTGTTCTATTTCCTGTTTGAGAAGCGGAAAGTGGGTGCAACCCAGTACCAGGGTATCCACTTGGCAGTGGTCCAATAACAGCGGTTCCAGTGCGTTGGTTACCACCGCCAGATCCACCGGCAATCCCCGCAATTTGTTTTCCGCTTGCTGCACCAGCTCACTGGACCCCAGCAAGGAGACTTCACAGTGGCTGGCAAATTGTTGAATCAGCTGCCGGGTGTAGCTCCGTGAAATGGTGCCTGGGGTGGCCAGTACTGCCAGCTTATGGTTTTTACTTAATTCTGCCGCCGGTTTTATGGCGGGCACCACGCCAATGACCGGTGCTCGGGCTACCCGCCGCAGAGGGGGGAGTACCACCGTACTGGCGGTATTGCAGGCTATCACAATCAAATCGGGAGTGTGGTGTTGCTCCAATGGCGGGATGAGATGCAGCAAACGCTCCACCAAAGTGCTCTCTTCCTGTATTCCATAGGGAAAAGCGTCATTATCGGCCAGATAAATAAGTTGGCTGCGCGGCAGTTTGAGCTGGATTTCTTGGGTTACAGAAAGGCCGCCAATGCCAGAATCGACGATTAAAATGGTGGGGTTGTCCATGGCGCGATTATACGTTATCCGTGGCAAAAAGCTCCAGAGCCTGCCGGAGTTGGGCAATGGATCTAACCAAACGGGGGTTCCAGTGCTCCGGCATCATGGCGCGGTGGGTGTTTTCACGAAAGCGGTCGTCTAACAGCAACACCAGGCCCCGGTGCTGTTCGCTACGGATTACTCTCCCTGCGCTTTGAATAACTCTATTCATGCCGGGGTAGCGGTAAGCGAAATCAAAACCGTTGAGGCTGTGATCCTGATAATAAGCTTGAATTCGGTTGCCTTGGGGGTTGGGCGCCGCCAGGCAGGTCCCCACTATAGCCACGCCCTGCAGATTGGCTTCATTAAAATCCAGGCCTTCAGCAAAAAGACCTCCGGAAATCACGCAGGCTAGAATGTCTTGCTGTTGTAGCTGCTCCAGGAACCGGCCACGTTGCTCTAAATCACTGGACCTGGGTTGGCAGTAGAGGGCCGGGGCCTGCTTTCTATTTTCCCATTGGCGCTGCAATTCTTTAAAAACCTGATCCAGATATTCGTAGGAAGGCAGCGTAACCAGATAGCGGCCGGGCATAGCCAGGTAAGCTTCCACAATAATCTGACAAAGCTCTTCCAGGGTGCGTTGGCGCTGTTGGTAGCGGGTATTGATGGGGTAGATCAATGTGAGTTGATTCGTGGCGGGGAATGGACTGGGTAAGACCAGCTCCGACTGAAAATCTTCTGGGCTCAGGGCTCTTTGGTAGTAAATCAGGGGCAGCAAACTGCCGGAAAAGTAATGGGCCGAGTGTAATTGTTTGCTTATCTTGTGCAACCTGGGCGCCGGGTCAAGGCAGTGAATTTCCAGGGTGTTTTGTTGCGCATCCAGGTGAAAACAGTCTTCATCCTGCAATTGATGCAGACGTTGGCTAAAACGCGTCAATTGCATCAGTTGCTCGAAAACTTCAGTGGGAAACAATAACCATTGTTGCTCTGTAAACCACGTCATTAGCTCTGCACTGGCTATGTCCAATTGTGTGGAAAAGGATTGGGTAATTGATGTTTCATCGTTGCTTTGTAGAATTGTGCGGAACTGATTCAGTAACTTTTTCAGGGGCTGTTTTAGAGTGTTTGTCTGAACCTGGCGATAAAGCCCCTGTAGCGTGTTTAAACTCAGGGCTTCGCTGTACATTTGTCGAGCCCTGTCGGGCAGATTATGGGCTTCATCCACCAATAGTGACACTTTGCTTTGTTGGCGGAGGGATTCGGAAAGCGAGGCGTAAGGATCAAACACGTAGTTGTAATCTGCCACGATCAAATCCGCCCAGGGAATCAGATCTCTGCTCAGTTGGTGGGGGCAAAGTTGGTGTTGCTCGGCCAGGGTGACTAAATCCACTTCGCCAAAAAAGCTGAATGATTGAAATGCCTTGCGGGCAGCGGGCAAACGATCGTAATAGCCTGTGCTGCGGGCGCATTGTTGTGGTTCACAGGGGCACTGTTTTTCTTTCGCCTTTAACACGCAAACTCTCAACTGCAGTGGCTTTTGTGTCAGCTGCTCCAGGGCATGCTCCACACTGTGCAGGCCGCTGCCTTTGGCGGTTAGATACCAAAGTTGATCCGTATTGCCCTGTGCCAGACTTTTAATGCCTGGAAACAGTAAGGCGATGGTTTTGCCCAGCCCTGTGGGGGCGTGGTATAAGGCCTGATTTCCATCTCTAATATCGCGATAGGTTTGCACTGAAAGTTGTCGTTGCCCTTGTCGCGATTTTTCAAAAGGAAAATCCAGCCGTTTAAGCACATCATCCCTCTGGTTTAGATAGCGCGCATACTGATCCAGCCAATCACCATACTCGGAAACACAGTGCCGTAGGAATTGGTTGAGATGGTCGTCACTACATGGGTAGTCAAAATTAAATTCCTGTTGCTGATGGAACTGGTAGTAGCTCACGCGAATCATCAGCGAAGTTTGATCCGGCAGGCTATCCAATATGAGTGCCCCGTAAAGTTTCGCCTGGGCAAGATGCAGTTCATGGACGCTATCCGGTAGGGTTTCTTTTGAGTAAGCGCTGGTTTTTATTTCTTCTATAACGGGCGGCAGGGATGCGGTATAAATGCCGTCTATACGACCTCTCAGTACCCAGTGGCAGTTACTCCCGGTGAACTGGGCGGTTACCGCTTTTTCTTTGATGTAGTCTGCCGGCCGTTGCGATTGAAGTACTTTTTGTCCTTCCTGACCCTGATCCATTGAAATACGGCTGTGGCCTCCCGGGCCGCTGCTGAGGTCGCCGCGGCGGCAACAAAAAGCCGCCAGATCCGTGACCGAGACGGAAAATACCCGTGGCTCATTCAAGGCTGGCATCCACCGTCAGCCATTCAACTTTCAGCAGCGTTGCCGGTATTTGGTGTTTCGCAAAACGTTTAAACCAGCGTTTCTGATTGGTTTGAACCACATCTCCCGGGGCCTTCACTTCTAGTAATTCGTAGCCCTGGTTATGGAAACGAATCAAATCGGGAAAGCCGTTGCCAAAAAGCCCTGGATGTTGAGCAATGGAAGCAAAAATGGCCTTGATATGGGCAGTGGGAATGTGAACCAGGCTCAGGGCCAATAACTCCTGACTCAAAATACCCCAAACAACAAACATATTGGCAACGCCGTGTTTGTCGTCATAACGTTGAATGATCACTCGTCGCCAGTCTTCCCGGTCCATGGCTTGCAGTCGTTGCTCAATAAGCTCTTTGCGGTCAATGTAAAAATATTCCGAGCGACCATTCAAGGGGCCACGTTGGAAGGGATTGATAAAAGCACCGTCTATGGGGGCAAAAATAATGTCCCAAAAGTAGAGTCCAAACAAGCTGTTAAACAGGGCGTTTTCAACGTAAAAACAAACCTCGTTCTCGTTACTTAATGCTTCTGCTGCCAGTGTTTCCACAGAACGGGAAGGGTGCGGTTGTAGCGACAGGAGTCGCTCTTGAATATGACAGGAATCGGGTTGTGGGAAAGGCTGGCCAAGTTGTCGGCACAGCCTGCTACCAAAGCTGGAAGCGAACTCTTGTTCTTCCAGGCTGTGGCTGTTGGATAAAATATGCTTACACAGGTTCACCGCATCCTGCTTTTGATTGAGCTTGGCCAGTATCCGGGCTTGCCTTTCCCGGCTGGGGTGCTGTTGTGACAGGGCATACAGTTCAAGGGCCTGGGGTAATTTTTCCAGCCTTTCCAGTTGTCGGGCGATGGTATTTATAAGCCGGTGGTAGCGCCGTTGTAGCGCCACATGATCGCCAGGGTGGGGCAGTCCCTTGGCAATATCAATTAAAGCGTCACTGTGCTTTTTTATGGTGTCGTCTTCCAGTTGTTGGCGGGCACCAATATAGTGTTTATGGCATTGGATTTGTTCGCGGGTTTGATAGTAACGGCGCTGTTCACTGAGGCCATAATTTTCGTAGCGCACATGACCCAGCTCACTCACAACAAACGCCGATAAATCCTGATGATTATTACCAAAAAAACACAGTCGATAAGTGTCAAACTCTGGCAGGTTGACCACGGTTAATAAGCGCACATGCTGATAGATTTGAGCACAGAGGGCTTTGTCTTCCCACTGGGCCAATAACATCTGAACCAGGTCAGATTTTTTGGTTTTGGCCACAGTCTCAAGTTTGAAATAACGGATTAGTTCAGCTTTGGTGATCTTGCGTAAAAGTTCTGCGGGGTTTTCACAGTCATTGAATTTGACCAGGCCAGCTGTAACCAAACACTGAACCTGGGTTGATAAATCAGGTATATCGGGGTACTGAATCTGATCCAATCGGGTTCCACTATCGCTGCGGGTGAGCAACCGTACGTACAGATTCTGGCTCGGGGGGGAAAGTGCGATAAAACGTTCTCGATACCGGGTTTCCGCTTCAGTTAAAAGGTCTTGGTAGTGCTCGAAAACCGTGTCCAACAAAACTCGAAAATTATCCATGTGATAATGGTTGGATAGTGGGGTATCAGTGGCAGGGGTGGTCACAGGAATTTAAAGATTTGATCGCCATCGGAACATGGGCAAATAGTAACAGGGGAGGGTGGGCGCTGAAAAGTCCCGGCCAGAAGGACTGAGGCCGCACCAGGGGGGCGGCCTGCTGGAGCTTTTACAACCGTTCTATGGAGCCCGCCAAATGAGGCTTCTCACCATTTTTGTCTTTTAGGCGAAATGCAATGGCGTCGCCGCTGCGTTGGGACTGGAATTGCACCTTATTGGGCAGGAAAATGGGCAGCTTAAAGGCCACATCAATCTTGAACGGACATGGCGGTAGTTGGCTCTCCAGTTCGCCAATGGCGCGGGCTTTGCTCCACATACCATGGGCGATGGCTTTGGGGAAACCAAAAAACTTGGCGGTGATGGCATGGAGGTGGATCAGATTGGAATCACCGGATACTTTGGCGTAGCGACGACCGATATCTTCTGGCACTTCCCAGTAATTTAGACTGTCGGCGCTGAAATCATCGGCTTTCTTGTCTGATTTGTTTTCTTCCACATTGGTCTTTGTTCTGAACAGGTAGGTGCTCAGACCTTCCCATACCAGGTTTCCAGCCACACTGACTTTGGTAACAAAGTCGAACTGCAAACCTTTGGCCACGGTTTCGGGCCCTACCACTTCACATTCAATATCCAGTATTTCCTGGTTGCCGATGGCACGATATTGAGTGATCTGGTTCCTCACATGCACCAGGCCCAGCAATGGAAATGGAAACAGCGGATTAACCATAATTTCCAGATGCAGCGGAAACGCCATAATATGGGGGAAAGTGGCGGGCATGCTGCCGGAAACAGGGAAACCACACACCTTCCGGTATTGCTTCAGCTTGCCTAGATCCGCTTTTACCTGTTTCAGGTTGGCGTTGATGGCGGGCAGTGTGTCACCCTGCAGTTTGCCGGGCTTTTTGCTGGTGACCGCCCGGTAGTATAAGCTCATTTTTGATGGGGCTCTTTCTAGTTCTATGGTTGCCATCGTGTACTATTCCTGCAGTGCGAATGGTTGATAGTGAAAACTATAAGTGATTTTTACTATTATAAAGGGTAGGGTGCTTACACGTCATTGCCGTTATTTAGCGGTCTAATGTCAATGCAGTCAATACGTTGTGGGCTGTTCTATTGTCAATGCCGGGCTCGGTGTCTATCATAAGCGGGGGTTTAACGACATTTGACTGTTTTTTGTGCATTTTTGGTTCCAATAGAAGGTAATTAATGAGCGGATTCACGGACTCGGGTGTGCTTGTACGTCTGGCCTACCAGGCGATGCAAGAGATGGATGTGGATGCCGCGGAAGTATTGCGCCGCATAGGTTTAAAGCAAGAACAGTTAAACGAGAAAGATCTTCGTACCCCCCATTCCGCCCAAACCCTGTTCTGGTCAGTGATGGAAGAGGTTACCGACGATCCTGACGTGGGGTTGCACCTGGGCGAGCATCTTCCGGTATTCAAAGGGCAGGTCATCGAGTATCTATTCCTAAGCAGCGAAACCTTTGGCGAGGGTTTGAAACGGGCGTTGAATTATCAGCGTCTGCTGAGCGATGCGGTGAATGCGGTGCTGGACCAGGATGACACCGGCTGCTTTTTGGGTAATATGACCTTTAGCGGCGCCATCCGTCATCTCACGGAATGCGTGGTGTTGGCGGTACTGAAGTTTTTCCATTACGTGACGGAAGGGTCGTTTCAACCACTGGAAATCCATTTTGAGCATGATCCCGGTAGTAATCTGGACGAATACCAGCGGCTATACCCCTGCCCGGTGAAGTTTAATCAGGAATGCACCCGCATCTATTTTTCCCCAGACAATCTCACCATTGAGTCCTCCCATGCCGAGCCTGAGTTGCTGCGGCTCCACGAGCAGTTGGCCAATGAACATGTGGCCAAGTTGGAAAAGCAGGATTTTATAGCCAAAGTGAATCGTTTGATCGGGGAGTTGCTGGAATCGGGCAACGCCAATCTGGAAACCGTGGCAGACCGTCTTGGTATAAAAGCCCGCAGTTTGAGGACCAAACTATCGGAGGTGGATACCAACTTTAATCAATTGCTGGCGGATTATCGCTGCAATCTGGCCAAACGATTGCTGGCCAGAACTGACGAAACCATTGATGAAATTGTGTATCTCACGGGTTTTTCTGAGCCCAGTACATTTTATCGGGCATTCAAACGCTGGGTGGGGCAAACCCCGGTGGAATATCGCAAGGCCAAACAAAAATAAGCCCCACCATTTCTGGCAGGGCTCAGTTTTTAACATCTCAAGTGTATACAGATCTAAAACGTATTTTGACGCTTGCTTTAAGCGCCAATGAGGTTTTGTCCGCACACACGAATGGTGTTGCCGTTAACCCCTGCGGAAGCCGGGCTGGCGTAGAAGGCGATGGCTTCTGCCACATCCACCGGTAATCCACCTTGCTTCAATGAGTTCAAGCGTCTGCCGGCCTCTCGAGTGGCAAAGGGAATGGCCGCAGTCATTTGGGTTTCAATAAAGCCCGGAGCCACCGCATTGATGGTGATGTCTTGTTTGGCCAGGATGGGTGCAAACGCATCCACCATGCCGATAACCCCAGCTTTGGACGCGGCATAGTTGGACTGGCCAAAGTTACCGGCGATACCACTCATGGAGGAAACGCAAACAATTCGGCCGCCCGCCTTAATCACTTCTTTTTCCAGCAGGGCGTCGTTAATGCGCTCTTCTGCTGCCAAATTAATGTTGATGACCATGTCCCAGAAATGGGCTGGCATGCCTCCCAGGGTTTTGTCTCGGGTAACACCGGCGTTATGAACCACAATGTCCACGCCACCGTATTCAGATTGGAGTGTGTCAGCGATGGTGCCAGGAGCAGCCCCATCGGTTATATCCACGGCAATAACGCCACCATTTAAACGATCCGCCACTTTCTTCAGATCGTCTTTGGCCTGTGGCACATCCAGGCAAACCACCTTGGCTCCATCCCGCGCCATCACTTCCGCGATGGCGGCACCAATACCGCGAGACGCGCCGGTGACCAGGGCGGTTTTGCCTTTCAGGGGTTGGTTCCAGTTGAAATCACTTTCCACTGATTTGGCTTTACCCACTCGCAAAACCTGGCCATCCACAAAAGCAGATTTCGCTGACAGAAAAAAGCGAATGGAGGATTCCGCCGCTTTCTCCGCTTGCTTTGCCACATAAACCAAGTTGGCAATGGCGCCTTTTTTGCCAATCTCTTTGGCGGTGGCTCTGACAAAACCTTCCAAAGAGCGTTGCGCGATTTGTTGTCTTGGGTTGGCTTTGCATGATTCTGGCGGCAGGCCAATCACCAATACTCGGGCGCTGGCATTGAGCTTACGAATCACCGGGTGAAAAAAGTCGTACAATTCCCGGGTTTGCTCGCTGGTTTCGATACCCGTGGCATCAAATACCAAGGCTTTGAACTTTGCCGATTCCGCTGTTACATCCACCGTTGCCAGATTGGCTTCTGCTTTTTCTGCAGCGGCTTGAATTTCTTTTAGTGAAGACGCATTGTCTGCCACTTGGATTGCGGCGTTGCTGTCTTTCAACGTATTGACGATGGAATCCATCATACGGCCACCTGGGGCCGCACCCACGAGCACGTTGCCGGTTACGAAAGAAGTGAGTTCCTGGGAGTGGCGCTCCAGGTGGGTTGGAACGGGTAAGCTCAAGGAGCTAAGAATGGAACGCCCAACATTACTGTTGAGCATGGATTCGTAAACATCAGCCATGGGTCAAGTCCTGTGTGAATCGCTTTGGTGTGGTATAGTCAAGAATAGTTGCAGGTATAGTAATTGAGTTGCTGCAACAATTGAATTGACCCAGGTTAAATGGCCGCAGGTCAGTTGTGCCAATGATACCCCGTTGTGCATAAGTAGACTAGCGAACCATCCTATTCAACAGGAAGTCCTCCCATGAAAGTAGATCAAGTTCGTAAAGTAGCCATAATCGGTGGAAATCGCATACCGTTTGCCCGATCCAACACCGCGTACTCCCATGCCAGCAATCAAGACATGCTCACTGCGGCTTTAAACGGGTTGGTGAAACGATACAACCTGTCTGGAGAGTTGTTGGGTGAGGTTGTGGGCGGTGCGGTAATGAAGCACTCAAGAGATTTTAATTTGGTGCGCGAGTCGCTATTAAGCACTGAGCTGGCACCAGAGACCCCCTGTTACGATATCCAACAAGCCTGCGGTACCGGTTTGGAAGCGGCCATCCTGGTGGCCAACAAAATCGCTTTGGGCCAGATTGATGCGGGCATTGCCTGTGGTGTAGACACCACCTCCGACGCACCCATTGGTGTGAGTGAAGGTTTGCGTAAAATCCTTCTGGATTTGAACCGGGCCAAAACCACCCAGGATCGCTTAAAGCTGATTGCCAAAATTCGCCCCAAGCATTTAATGCCGCTGATTCCAGCCAACTCGGAACCCCGAACCGGTTTATCCATGGGTGATCATTGCCAGATCACGGCCAAGGAATGGGATATCAAGCGGGAAGATCAGGATCAGTTGGCCTACAACAGCCACACCAACATGGCCAAGGCTTACGACGAAGGTTTCTTCGACGATATGATCACACCCTATATGGGCTTGGAACGGGACAACAACCTGCGTGGTGACACCAAGCTGGATAAACTGGCGAGCCTAAAGCCTGTGTTTGATCGTGAAAACGGCACCATGACTGCTGCCAACTCAACGCCTTTAACTGACGGTGCCTCTTCGGTGCTGTTGGCCAGCGAAGAGTGGGCCAAAGAACGTGGCTTGCCGATTTTGGCGTACATGACCTACTGCGAAACCTCCGCCGTGGATTTTGTGGGCAAGAAGGAAGGCCTGCTGATTGCACCTGCTTATGCGGTGCCCCGTATGTTGGATCGTGCTGGAATCACCTTGCAGGATTTTGACTTTTACGAAGTCCACGAAGCGTTTGCCGCCCAGGTGTTGTACACCCTAAAAGCATGGGAAGACGAATCGTTCTGTAAAGACCGTCTGGGTCGTGACGGTGTTGTGGGCAGTATTGATCGTTCCAAGCTGAATGTTAAGGGGTCTTCACTGGCGGCAGGGCACCCCTTTGCTGCAACCGGTGGGCGGATTCTCCACACCATGGCTAAGCTGCTTGATGAGAAAGGCTCCGGCAGGGGGTTGATCTCTATCTGTGCTGCTGGCGGTTTGGGTGTGACGGCGATTATCGAGAAATAAGTCTCTCGGCAAACCCAAGATCATGCTCGTTACGTAGCAGTATCAAAAAGGCGGCTTATATAAGTCGCCTTTTTTGTACCCCCACTGAAGGTTTTGGGGCTTAGACTGTTCGGTCGAGTTAAAAAATGGGGCTGATACCCAAGTTTAGCTGGGTTAGGATGGCCCCTGGCTAGCCTTAGCTGGCATTTAAATTGAGAGGAGAGAACATGAGCCAACATTTCCCCCACATGCTGGAACCCCTGGATTTGGGTTTCACCACACTGCGTAATCGTGTCTTGATGGGCTCTATGCACACAGGCCTGGAAGATCGTTTTTACCATATCGATAAGCTGGCCTATTATTTTGCGGAACGGGCTCGGGGCGGCGTGGGCTTAATGGTGACGGGTGGCTATTCTCCCAATCGCCGTGGCGAGCTGTTGCCGTTTGGTTCTCGAATGGAAAACAAGGTAACGGCTCTGTTGCACCGCCATGTTACCGGTAAGGTGCACAATGAAGGTGGCAAAATTGTATTGCAGTTACTTCATTCCGGCCGTTATGGATACACGCCATACAGCGTTTCGCCTTCTGGCATTAAATCACCCATTACCCCGTTTAAACCTGCCAAAATGAGCGCCAAGCAGGTGCAATCCACCATTGATGATTACGCAAAGTCAGCGGAACTGGCGCAGTACGCTGGCTACGACGGCGTGGAAATCATGGGCTCGGAAGGTTATTTGATTAACCAGTTTTTGGCAGAACGCACCAACAAACGTTCCGATAAATGGGGCGGTAACGCCAAGAACCGCATGCGTTTTCCCTTGGAAGTGGTGAAAGCCGTGCGTAAAGCGGTGGGGCCAAACTTTATTGTGGTGTACCGAATTTCACTCATGGACCTGGTAGACAACGGTCAAAGCTGGGAAGAAATCGTAGCCCTGGCCAAAAGCTTGGAAGAAGCGGGAGTGAATATACTCAACACGGGAATCGGTTGGCATGAAGCCCGTATCCCCACCATTGTGACGTCTGTACCCCGTGGTGCCTTTGCCTATTCCACAGCCAAGCTTAAAAAGGAAGTGAGCATCCCCGTTTGTGCCAGTAATCGAATTAATACACCGGAGCTGGCGGAAGATATTATCTCCAGTGGTCAGGCGGATATGGTGTCCATGGCGCGGCCCATGTTGGCCGATCCGTATTTTGTAGCCAAAGCGGAAGCGGGCAAAGCCGAAGAAATCAACACCTGCATCGCCTGTAACCAAGCCTGTTTGGATCATACATTCAAGATGAAGCGGGCCAGTTGCTTGGTAAATCCGCGCGCCTGTCATGAAACGGAATTGCGCTATCTTCCCACTCAGCACAAAAAGAATGTGGCGGTGGTGGGAGCCGGGCCAGCGGGTTTGGCTGCCGCTACCGTGGCGGCAGAACGTGGCCATGAGGTGACGCTGTTTGATGCCCAGGGAGAAATCGGCGGCCAATTCAATATCGCCAAACAAATACCCGGTAAAGAAGACTTTAACGAAACCATCCGTTACTACGGCGTGATGCTGAAAAAACACAAGGTGGACGTAAAGCTGAATCACACTGTTGATATAACCCATCTGCAAGGTTTTGATGAAGTGGTCATCGCCACCGGTATTACCCCAAGGAAGCCGGGAATCAACGGTATTGATCACCCTAAAGTGCTCACCTATTTGGATGTGATCAAAGCCAAAAAGCCCGTGGGCGATAAGGTAGCGGTCATTGGTGCTGGAGGTATCGGTTTTGATGTGAGTGAATATCTCACCCATAGCCACAGCGAAAATGAGCGCGAACAATGGTTCAAAGAATGGGGCGTGGATCGGGAGCTGGAACACCGCAGCGCCATGGTGGCAGAAGAAGTTTTACCCAGCCCACGGCAAGTGTATCTATTGCAACGTAAAGACAGCGCCTTAGGTAAGAACCTGGGTAAAACCAGTGGCTGGGTGCATCGCGCCCAACTGAAAAAGAAAAACGTGCAGATGATGGGTGGCGTGGAATACCAGCGTATCGACGACCAGGGTTTGCACATTAAAGTAAAAGGCAAAACACAAACCCTGGACGTGGATAATGTGATTATCTGTGCCGGTCAGGAGCCTCTACGCACCTTAGCAGATGAGCTGGAAAAACAAGGCCGCAATGTGCACGTCATTGGCGGTGCTGATGTGGCGGCGGAGTTGGATGCCAAGCGAGCCATTAAGCAAGGGTCGGAGTTGGCGGCGAAGCTGTAGTTTGCGTTAAAAGGGTACAGCGGTATTCGTCAGAAAACCTGTACCCTTTTTTAGTTGGCGTGCGGGTTATGCCTTCGATTTGATTATTTCAATGGTTTCACTATCACTGTTAATCCGTCTTTGGGCTTGGGTATGGGGCTCCAGTTGATTTCTTCAGTGGGCCCCGGCATGGGATATCCGGCGGGTAAGCTAAATTGATAGGTGCGCAGTGCGTGGAACATAATGCATTTGTACAGCAGCAGCGCAAAATGCATTCCGATGCATTTGTGAGCTCCGCCCCCAAAAGGTACCCAACTGTAGGCGTGTCTTTTATGTTCTTCTCTTGGCGGTGCAAAACGGTCGGGATCAAATTTTAGCGGTTCATCCCACCATTCTTTCATCCGGTGGGTGTAGACCGCAGAAAGTGTAATGACCGTATTGGCGGGAACATGATACCCGGCCATTTCGCAATCGCGCACGGTACGTCTTAGTACGCTGGGAGCGGGAGGGTATAGGCGAACCACTTCCATAAATACGTTCTCCAATTGGGGTAGCTTAGACATATCGTCATAGCTTAGAACGTCTGAGGGTATGGAAAGCATTTCCTCCCGAATTTTAGTCTGCCACTCTGGATAAGCAGCAAGAAGATAAAACGTATTAATCAGAGCGCTTGCGGTGGTGTCGTGTGCCGCCAGCATCAGAAACCGAAGATGTTGGCACACGGCTTCGTCCGTAAACAGTTGTCCATTCTCATCCAGCTCCTGGCAGAAATACGTCATCATGTCGGTACCTGAACCTTTTCGTTTTTCAGGCAGCATGGATTGAAAGTAGGCATCCAATTGGTTTTTGGCCCTGACGCCCTTGGTGAATTTGAAATTGGTTCCAGGTACATTGGTTCGGATTATGGCGATAGTGGCCTCGAGCATATCGCCGAAGGCCGCAACCATTTTGTCCATATCGCTTCCGATATGGGTTCCAATAAAGATACGTGCCGCAATTTGCAGAGTGAGGGCCTTTATCGCGGGAAACATGACAAAGGGCTTTTCTGTATCCCACTGACTGATAAATTCAGGGGCTGAGGAATTCATTACTTCGGTGTAGCCTTGTAATGCGGGGTTCTTGAAAGCGGTCTGCATGATTCGACGATGGAAACGGTGGTCATCAAAATCGTGCAGCAGCAGCCCGCCGTCAAATAGGCCTTTTAAAGCGAAGTTGTAGCCCATGTAATTGGAAAAGTTCTTCTCTTTGTCCAAAGTGATTTGCTTTGCTAGATCCGGCCCCAGGGCCAGCAAACCTTTTCGGGTAAATAGGGTGATTTTGCTCAGGGATCCGTATTTTTTGTATTGTTCGTCGTACAGCTTGAAGGGATTGCTTCTGGCTTGGGCGATGTTTGCAATAATAGGGGTACCGTATTTCCCCGGGATATGATCGAGATTACTGTTGTTCTTTTGCTGATAGCTCGCTCGAGCAGATTCCATTACATCCATAGCCGTTCTCTCAAATTATTCTTAGTTAGTTTGCTTAGGTGCTGCTAGGTCAGGTAGTGAAGCGATATCTTCTAGCGGTTGTTTTTCAGCTACATTAGCAGGAAATTAATCAAAAGTGTACTGTACGGTACAGTTCGGTAAGTTTTTTATATTGAATATTAATTGGGGCGGTAATTGGGGCGGAGGAAATGGGGGAGGGCATAGAAAGCAAGAAGGGGCCACGCAGGCCCCTTCGAGTGTGTGACGTTTGGGTGGTTACTTCAATTCCGCCGAACTCAAATTCAACAAACGTCGCGCCACAATCAACTGCTGAATCTGCTGGGTGCCTTCGAAGATGTCCAATATCTTGGAATCTCGGCTCCATTTTTCCAACAGTTCTTCTTCGCCGTAACCCAAGCTGGAACACAGCTCCACACACTTTAAGGTGATGGCATTACAGGTCCGTCCTGCTTTGGCCTTGGCCATGGAGGCTTCCATGGAGTTTGGCTGGCTGTTGTCTGCCATCCAGGCGGCTTTTAATGTGAGTAATCGGGCCGATTCCCATTCTGCTTCCATGCGGTAGATTTCCGCTTCTGCAGCAGACACCTTATTGATGGGAGCGTCATAATTCAGTTTCACGTATTCCTTCAACAGCTCTTTGGTTCGGTCCAGGGAGGCTTTGGTGACACCCACTGCCATGGCGGCAACCAGGGGGCGGGTGTTATCAAAGGTTTGCATTACGCCACCAAAGCCTTTGCTGGTGTCGATCTCTGGGCTGCCCAGCAGATTGTTTTTGTGCACTCGGCAATCGTTGAACGAGATTGAGGCGGTGTCAGAGGCTTTGATACCCAGTTTCTTTTCCAGGCGAGTCACTTCCATACCGGGGGTGCCGCGCTCTACGGCGAAGGATTTAATGGCGGCTCGGCCTGCGCTTTTATCCAGCGTAGCCCATACCACCACAATATCTGCTCGGGAACCGGCGGTAACGTAGATCTTCTCACCGTTCAATACATAGTGATCACCATCCAGTTTGGCGGTGGTGCTGATGTTGGCGGAGTCAGACCCCGTGCCCGGTTCGGTAATGGCCATGGCGGCCCACTTGCCGGCAAAACGCTTGGCTTGTTCTTCGTTGGCCACTGCGCCAATGGCGGAGTTACCCAGGCCCTGGCGGGGTAGGGTAAGTAACAGGCCCACGTCGCCCCAACAAAAACCTTGAATGCCCACTACGGCAGCCATATTGGCGCCGTTGCGAACCACGCCAGAATCGGCTTTTTTCTGCTTGGATTGGTCGGCACCTACACCTGCTCCAGAATCTCCGGCGTTCATGCCATCCAGCATGGAGGCCACTAGGTCCAGCTCAGTGGGGTAGTCGTGTTCCGCTAGATCGTATTTGCGCGAAATGGGGCGCAACATTTCCGTTGATAGATTTTGCGCCATATCGGACAGCGCTTTGAATTTTTTCGGTAGTTCTAAATACATAATCGGTTCACCCTGTGGCTGAATTGGTTAGAGATGTAGGCCGCCGTCCATAACGGCAATGGCTCGCAGATCCCGATACCAATGTTCTACTGGATGTTCTTTGGTAAATCCGTGTCCGCCTAGCAGCTGGACACCGTTGGTGCCAATTTCCATGGCTTTGTCGGCGCAGAATACTCTGGCCAGGTAGGCTTCCCGCGCGAAAGGCTTACCGTGTTCTGCCAAGGCTACGGCCCGTTGGGTCATGAGCCGCATGGCGTTGAGTTCAATGCCGATGTTGGCCACCATAAAGGCCACGGATTGACGGTGGCTGATGGGTTCGCCAAAGGCAATTCGCTCATTCACATAGGGAATCACGTAATCCAGCACCGCTTGTGCGGTGCCCACCGCCAGGGCGCACCAGGCCAGACGCCCCAAGTTCACAAACTGCTGGTAATCGAAGTCTTCTCCCCCCAGCATGGCGTTGGCGTCCACCTTAACATTGTTAAGCTTAATATCGCCCATGGCGGCGGCGCGCACGCCCATATTGGGTTTGGCATCTATGGTAAGGCCTTCACTGTTGCTTTCTACGATGAAGATGCGAGGCTTACCATTGAAGCTGGCGGCCACCAAAAACAATTCAGCGCTGGCTACCATGGGCACCAGGGTTTTCTCGCCGTTAAGCAGGTATCCATCGGATTCCAATGTGGCGGTGGTGGTGAGCAGCGTTGGATCGAATAAAGGCCGCTTTTCATTGGTGGCAATGGCAGCATGGGGTGGCTTCTCTTCCACAAAGGCGTTCAGATACTTGGACTGTTGTTCTGCGGTTCCCCATTGGGTGAGGGCATTGGCCACACCAATACTGGATAGAATAGCCACCGCCATGCCCATATCGCCATAGCCTAAGTCTTCGGCGATTAGCATGCTGGTAACCGGTGATCGTTCGGTGGCAGCTCCGCCAAGGCTCTCCGGTACGGCAAAAAATGCCAAACCCAGCTCATTGGCCTGGGCCAGAATTTCTTCGCTGGTTTCTTTGGCTTCGTCCTGGGCTTCTGCTGCTGGCTGCAGCACTTCCTTGGCAAAGGCACCTACGCTGTCGCGCATCATTTGTTGTTCTTCGCTGATGGACAGGTCGAATTGATTTTTGGGTAGAGCTGGCGCCTCAAGGCGTTCTGGCTTGATCAGCTTGGTGACACTCTTAAACTGCCGTGAAGCTGCTCCCAGGGCTTGGAAACCGGTTTTGGTGCCTTGGTAAGTCAGCCGTTCGATGGTTTCTCTCAACCCCATGCGCTCAACGATGGGGGAGCTGGCAAGTTTGCTCATGGTAGCCATGGCTATGCCAAGTGGGTCGCGACTCATTAACAACTCCTTTTTGTGCAAGATTAAACAGTAGTATTATTTTGCCTACGGATATTGCGCACTAGCGTATGGCAAAACATTGGCAACCGAGTGATGTCTAGGTGGCTGATGGGTCAATTGTAGCTACCTAATGGGTTTTTTGGCACTGAGATTCAAAAGGCCTGCGCCCACGATCAGGCCAGTGCCGATCAAGGTAGTTATGACCACGACCTCATCCCAGAAGAACCAACCAAATCCAGCAGCGTAGATAACCGCACTGTAGGTATAAATACCCACCTGGCCCGGGTTGGCTATGGCGTAAGCTTTGGTCATAAGCAGTTGGCCAACGGTACCGGTGAGACCAATTGCTAACAGCCAAACCCAAGTGTCTTGGGGCGGTAATTGCCAGAGTAGAAGAAATGGAACGCTGGACACCAGTGTGGCAATAAGGCCGAAATAAAACACAATGCGATAGCTGGGTTCCGTGTCTGCCATTTTACGTATGGTGACTTTCGCCAGGCTGGCTAAGGCAGCGCCCGCTATGCCCACCAGAGCCACCACCTGAAAAGTGTCTGACCCCGGCCTCAATACAAACACCACGCCCAAAAAGCCAATCAGAATTGCCCATAACGTTCTTTGACTTATGCGCTCTCCCAGCCAAAGTAATGCAATGATGGGCAAGAAAAACGGTGAAGATAATTTTACCAAAGCGGCTTCGGCCAACGGTAAATTGGCGATCACGTAAAAATAGCAATACATGGCGGTGACGCCCACCAAGGCCCGCATCATGTGCAGGGGTAGGCGAGAAGTTTTGAGACTGTGGAACCCATGGTGAGCAATGATGGGCACCAGGAAGACCAGGCCAAACAGATTACGGGTGAAGACCAGTATTTCCTGTGGGACTTCTTGGGAGAGGTGTTTTATGGAGGCGGCCATTACAGCCAATAAGCATTCTCCGATAAGTAATAACAACGCACCCCGGGCCAAATCGTTGGCCATAACAACTCCAGGCTAAAACCACCCATTATAGTGCCTGGCTTTAGGAAAAGGCAGCTTGATTGGAACTGGAGCGGAATTTCTCCACTTGATAGCGATAAATCTTGGCGCTTGGGCGCGACTGTCCCGGGCCTAGCCCCGCTTTCAACTTAAGTTGCTTCATAAATTCCCGAGGTGTGGGCAATTGCTTCCAAACCTGAGGCAGGAACGTACTGCGGTTATCACCGTCTTCATAAATAACGCCATCCACTTGTGGAGCGAGTTTGCGAAACAGGTCTTCTTCGGAAGCGTAACTGACTTCCTGAGGAGTGGTGAGTATGGAAATTTCTATGTCGGTTTGTGTGAACTCGTCTTCCGTGAGTGGTTGGAAGCGAGCATCTTGAAACGCAGCATTAAAGGCGTTACGGGATACATTTTGCGCTAGAGTTTGATGGGCCTCCAGGCTACCGATACAGCCGCGCAAGTTACCTTCAATTTCCAGGGTGACAAAACACGCACGCCGCTCCTGTAATTCCTCATCGTGAGGATTCACAATTAATGGATGGCCGTTCTTAAACCCTTCTAATATAGATTGTTTTGCTATTAGAAGGAGCTGAGATCTTAGGTGTTCAGAAAGTTCCTTCATGTTATTCACTCGTAGAAAGCCCAGGCACCGTAGCCAACGACCCGGTTCCTGTCGCCTGCGGTGTCTCCAGAATTACAAAGTTCTATGGTATCAACTTTGAGTGCCTTATCTCTAGCAAGTTCCAATAAACCTTTCATGGGGGTACGACCGCAGGCCTGTTCATAACCGATTGCTTCTGGATTTAATTGTTCCACGGCACAACAGGTGTGTTGATCCAGCGCATTGGCTTCATCGTAGCTGAGGAAATGACTTAGATCGGAACTCACTATGATCAGAGTTTCATTTGAACCCCAAAGTTTTTCAATGACTTTGGCTACCTGGGCAGCATCAATGTCACCCACAACCAGGGGAACCACCGAAAAGTCGTCCAAGATGGACTGCAAGAAGGGAAGCTGTACTTCCAGGCTGTGTTCTTCGGCATGGGCCTGATCCAGCAGCACCACGCCTGGAATGGTTGATATTGCTGCGAAGGCGGAGTGGTCCACCGGCACCGTTCCCAAGGGCGTGCTGAAATAATCACTACTGCAAAAAGCGATGCCCCGAAACCCCACTCGGTGGCTAGGTCCCAGTAACACCACACGTTTTATATCACGATGGGAAGATTGAATGGTTGCAAACGCTTTTGCGGCGGTTGAGCCGGAATAACTATAACCTGCATGGGGTACGATCAGCGCTTTTGGTGGTATGGTCTCTGGAATTTGTTTTGTGCTTATGGAGGCCAAGAAGGTGTTAACGGCTTGTCGTAACTGGGTAGGGTCGTCGGGATAAAATGAACCTGACACTGCCGCTTTGCGAATGACTCTCATTTTGTTCACCCCTTCGCTTTTCCTTTTTTGCGTTATGGTATTTATTGGGGCATTTTTTTTGATTTCAAGAAAAAATCAGACCGTACCTGACCTATAACAGTAAAACCAATTGGTTAATGGAAGAAATGGAGATTATGCTCTTATTCAAAGGCAGCCTAGTTTGCTAAAATTAATGCCTATGAAAGGGTCAACTGCACAAGAAAATCGTGCCACTAATTACATGAGGCTGGCTGCGCTGGCCTCCGTGGGCTGCGCCATTCTGTTAATTCTGGTGAAGGCCTATGCATACTGGTCTTCCGGCTCCGTAAGTGTTTTGGCTTCCCTGTTGGATTCCGCGGTGGATTCTTTGGCTTCATTGGTGAATTTGTTCGCCATAGTTTATGCAACTCGACCAGCAGACGAGAAGCATCGCTTTGGCCATGGTAAAGCGGAATCACTGGCGGGTTTGGGGCAGTCAATTTTGATTATGATTTCTGCTGCCTATCTTTTGATAGAAGGCATTCAACGAATTTCAAATCCGCATCCGTTGCAACAGGTGGATGTGGCAGTGGCGGTCATGTTGTTTTCGATTCTGGTTACCTTTTTTCTGGTATGGTTTCAGAATAAGGTGGTGAAAATGACAGAGTCCGTGGCGGTGAAGGCCGATTCTATGCATTATCTTTCTGACTTGTTAACCAATGTGGCTATCATCCTGGCTTTGGTTGTGGGTCTGTTTGGTTGGCACAGTGCAGATGCCCTGTTGGCAATTGGCGTGGCAATTTATATATTTTATATTGCGGTTCAACTCTGGAGTGAGTCAACGCAACATTTATTGGATAGAGCACTGCCGCTGGATCAGCAACGCAAGATACAAGCACTTGCTCTGCGGCACCCCGATGTAACCGGAGTTCATTCCATTCGTACCCGGCAGGCGGGTCGGGTTAAAATAATACAATTACACCTGCAAATGGATGGTGATATTTCGTTGTGGCAAGCCCACCGCATTAGTGACGACGTTGAGCGCCGTATCCAGAAAATTTTCCCAAATTGCGATGTACTCATCCATCAGGATCCCTACGACGACAGCCTGATACATGACGCCTGAATAGTTGATTATTCAACCGCAAGCTTAAGTACATCCAACGCGCTGATGACGCCTATCACTTTTTGCTGGTCACTGACAAAAACCCGATGAATCTTATTTTGAACCATGGCTTTTGACACGTCCTTAACACTGGTGTCTGGTGTCACATCGTAGATTGTGGGTGTCATGATTTCCTCCACCAGGGTTCCCCCCAGAGCAGTGGGGGACAACTCTTCAAACAACACATGGTCATGATCAAACTCAAGGCTATCCACATAGTAGTCTCTTCCTGGGTCGGGTCGATCATCGTCCGCATCGCCACTGGCGTGACGGGCAATATCCGTTACGGAAACCACGCCGATAAGTTGCTCATCACTATTTACCACCGGGGCACCGGTTATGCCGCTGCTCACTAGAAACTGCGCCAGTTCTGCTACAGTCCAGTCGCTTTTTGCAGCAAGGAGTGACTTGGTCATTACCTGGCTGGCTTGGGTTAGTTCAAGAGAGATTGATGACATGGTAATTTCCTTTGTCCACATAAACATCTGTATCATGGTATAAAAGAGTTCGGATGGCGTTGATGTGTATCAACGGCAACAAGCTTTGTTATGGGTAAGCGCAAGGGGTTAATACCATGGATATGAACAGTTTGAACAACCCGTCCAATTATCCCCATGCAGTGAGCAAGGTTGAGTGGCGTGAAACCCATATTTCCTGGGTGATACTGACTGGAGAATTTGTTTACAAAATTAAAAAACCAGTGGATTTTGGTTTTGTTAATTTCTCTTCCATAGATTTGCGTAAAAGCTATTGCGAGGAAGAGGTTCGCCTAAATCGACGTACCGCGCCCGCGTTGTATTTAGGTGTGGTAAGTTTGTGTGAAAATCACGGTCAGTTGAATTTCAGTGGCCAGGGTCAGGTGGTAGATTATGCTGTTAAGATGCGGCAGTTTGATCCTGATGCACTTCTTTCCAGTGTGTTAAAAAACCATTCTCCATCAAAAGGGTTTATTCAAACCCTGGCTTACGATTTAGCTCGATTTCATGGTCAAGCCATTGCCGCAGGCAATGATTTTGATGTTGTTGGTTCCGTAACTCTGCCGGTAGTAGAAAATTTTCGACAGATAAAACAGCTAGATTCACTTGTTGAAAGTGATGTGCACAAGTTGCTCGACACTTTGGAGGTATGGTCTTTAACTGCCTTGAAAAATTTGGAGCCGACGTTTTACCAGCGCCATAAAAGAAACCGGATTAAAGAGTGTCACGGTGATCTTCATCTTGGCAATATCGCAGTCGTGGACGAGAATCCTTTGATGTTTGATTGTATTGAATTTAATGATCAATTCCGCTGGATTGATTGTGCCAGTGATTTGGCATTTTTAATTATGGATCTTGAATTTCACGGTTACCCTGACATTGCCAACGATGTGCTGAATCGCTATTTGGAATACAGCTTGGATTATCACTGTTTGAGCGTCATGGATTTTTATAAGGTCTATCGCGCCATGGTGCGAGCTAAGGTGGCCTTGCTAGCAGCTTCTCAAGCGGAGCCGGGTACGGAGCCCATGCGCTCGGCCCAAAAAGAGTTCAATGAGTACGTCCAGTTTGCTGCGGATTCCATTCCCGAGAAGTCGCCCTTTTTGGTGCTTACAAGTGGAGTGTCTGGCACTGGCAAAAGCACATTTGCCACTGAGTTTTGCGCATACAGTGATTCAATCCATATTAAATCCGATGTGGTAAGAAAGCGTTTAGCAGGTCTGGCACCCACCGATAACAGTGAGGATGTGCCTGGATTGAATTTATATAGTGAGGATTCGTCCCAGCGTACTTTTGCCAAGCTCCATGAGTTGGCATCTTTTCTACTGGGCCTGGGGTACGGTGTGGTGGTTGATGCCACCTTTCTAACGGTGCAAGACAGAGAGCCATTTCTAAAGTTAGCGCGGGATAGAGGTATTGCTGTTGTTATCGCTCATCTTATGGCACCGGAAGAGGTATTAGGTGCTCGAATTGAACATAGGCTGCAGTTAGGTTTGGATTCTTCTGAGGCAACGGTGGCTGTTATGGGTGAACAACTAAAGCGAGTGGAAGGCTTTAACCGTCTTGAAAAAAACTGCGTGATTGAAATTGACAATGCCCTTAAGCAAGACAATTTTAATGTGATAATGGCCACATTAGGCCAACCTCGTGCCACATAAAAGTGCCCCCCTGGAAAACTGCACAATTTCGGTTGCATACATCCTTTTTTGCCAATTTTTGAAACTTGTACACGTTGGTATTTCTTTTTTCCCTATTTATTGAGTTTTATTTGTACCTTGATCTAGTCACATTTTTTAGGCGTTAGGAGAATGTGTTCACACTTTCGCGTTATTTCCCCCTGGTTTTCCCTGAAAATAGATGATCAGCCAGGTGTGGCAAAAAACTTGCTTCATACGAAGATGGGAACCTAATTAGCGCCCCGCGAACTAAGTTAGGCAATGGAGTGTTGGTATGGAGTAAAAGCAGTGGCAGACATTAGGGGGATTCGAATTGTTTTAGTCGTTGTTGGTTGTTGTACGGCAATGTTCAACTCCGGTCGCCTTTACGCGCAGGATCCAGCTTTTACATTTGAATCTCTAATCCAAATTGCACAGCAGAAAGCACAGATACCCTTCGATGGCAGTGGGGTGGAGCTGCCGGAGCAGTTGAAGGCACTCAGTTACGATCAATACAGAGACATTCGGTTTGACTCCGAAAAGGCATTGTGGCGTGATGAGGCATTGTTTGAGGCCCAGTTCTTTCACCCAGGTTTTATTTATCGGCACCGCACCACAGTGAACACCCTGGATTCGGCTTCCCACACCCAGTTGTTTCCCTATGCCATGTCCAATTTTATCTTTGGCAAGCGTGCCTCAAAGTTAAATATCGATTCGTCCACCACGTTAGGCTATGCGGGCTTTCGCATTCATTACCCTCTTAACAACGCGCAGTACAAAGACGAAGTGGCTGTGTTTCAAGGTGCATCCTATTTTCGCTTGGTGGGGCCGGGCCAGGCATATGGCTTGTCTGCCCGTGGTCTGGCCATCGACACTGCCGTCAGTAGTGGTGAAGAATTTCCTCGTTTTACTGAGTTTTGGCTTAAAAAACCTGCCGCAACGGATATCAAAATTCAATTTTATGCTCTGCTGGACAGCGCGTCCGTGACAGGCGCCTATCGCTTTGAGCTCTCGCCCGGTGCGAGCACGGAGTTACTGGTAACCGCGCGACTTTTTGCCAGGAAAGATATAAACAAGCTGGGGATTGCACCCTTAACTAGCATGTATTTCTTCGGTGAAAACACGGTGTTGAAAAAAGACGATTACCGCCCCGAAGTGCACGACAGCGACGGATTGTTGATTGAAACAGCCCATGGAGAGTGGATCTGGCGACCACTTAACAATCCCAATCGGCTAAGCGTGGTGTCTTTCCAGGGCCATGCACCAAAGGGGTTTGGTCTAATGCAGCGGGACCGAGATTTTAATCATTACCTGGATGTGGAAGCCAATTATCATCTGCGCCCGAGCCTATGGGTTAAGCCCCTTGGAGACTGGGGAGAGGGCCGCATTGAGCTGGTTGAAATTCCCACTGGCAGTGAGACCAACGATAACATTGTGGCTTACTGGGTACCCAGCAAACAGATCCGCAAGGGCGATGTGATTGACGTTAAGTATGCTTTGCAGACCTACAACCGAGGCCCTGAAGAATCGGGATTGGCTACCGTGGTTCGAACCCGCAATGGCTGGGCCCATACGCCTGGAAAGAGACTACCGCCCAAAACCAAGCGTCAGTTTGTAGTGGATTTCGCCGGCGAAGCCCTGGCATCTATTCCAGCGGGTCAGCTTATTGAGGCCGATTTGAGCATGAGCGCTGGAAAAGTAAGCGACTTGGCCGTGGAAAAATTACCAAATTCAGAAATGTGGCGTGCTTCCTTCAAAATTCGAACTGCGGAAGATAAAACTGCAGATATGCGTCTGTTTCTAAAACTTCGAGGCCAGCGGATCAGTGAGGTATGGAGTTATGTCTGGAACCCAAGTGATATTAGCCAGTGATGGGCACGCTGAACGTTTAAACGCGCCCTTTTCATCGCTGAGAAGAATGGTTTTTTTTCTATTGGTGGCGTTGTCCACTTTGGCCGGCGCAAACCTGATGATGATTATCCTGCAACCCAATGGTCTAAGTGGGTTGGAGTTTGGGCTATTGTTGCTGTTTTCCATCAGTTTTGCCTGGATAGTGTATTCCTTCTGGAGCGCATTTCTGGGTTTTCTGCTCACACTATTTAAGCTTGACCCACTGACACTAAAGCCATTGCAGTCCATTAAAAACAGCGACAGCAAAATATTTAGCCGCACGGCAGTTGTGATGCCCGTCTATAACGAAGATACCCAGCGCGTACTGGCGGGATTTGAAGCGAATATGCGTTCTTTGCACACCACCGGAAGATCTCAATATTTTGATTTTTTTCTTTTGAGCGACACTCAGGACCCAGAGATCGCAAAGGCTGAGCGTGAGGGCTGGTGGTCACTCAAAAAACGTTTGGGAAAATTAGGTCGGCACGCCTACTACCGGCGTCGTGAACGCAATCACGGTCGCAAAGTAGGTAATTTGAGTGATTTTTGTGACCGCTGGGGCCATCGCTACGAGTACATGATTGTCTTGGATGCGGACAGTATTATGACTGGGAAGTGTATGGTGGAACTGGTGCAGGCCATGGATCACAATGCTTCCTTTGGCTTGGTGCAAACAGTTCCACTTCCGGTTCGGCAGCAAACGTTATTTGGACGCTTTCTACAGTTTGCTGGAACGCTTTACAGCCCAATGTTGGCTGCGGGTATGGCGTTTTGGCAAACTGATTCAGCCAATTACTGGGGCCACAACGCCATCATACGCATTGCGCCATTTGTGCAACATTGTGCGCTGCCAAAATTACGCGCTAAGAGAGGCCCATTTAGTGGTGAAATTCTCAGTCATGATTTTGTTGAAGCTGCGTTACTTCGGCGTGCTGGATGGCAAGTGGTATTGCGTTCCGACATAGGTGGAAGTTACGAAGAGCTGCCCAGTAATATATTGGATTATGCGGTTCGTGATCGTCGTTGGGCCCAGGGCAATATTCAGCATCTGGCTCTACTGGTGGGTTCGGGTTACAAATTTATTAACCGTCTGCATATGTTTTTTGGTGCGGTGGCCTACATGAGCTCATTGGTATGGATGTTTATGCTGGCCCTTAGTAGTGTGGATGCGGTACAGAGATCTCTAAATAGTAATCAATATTTTTCCACCCATTACCAGCTTTTTCCCACCTGGCATGTGGCCAAGACCGAACAAATTGTGTCTTTGTTTTTGCTCACCATTGCCCTTTTGTTCCTACCTAAGGTTATGGGGGTAATTGTGGGGTTGTGGAACCAGGGTCGAGAATTTGGTGGTGGTATCAGGCTGTTTATCAGCGCTATTCTGGAGGCTGTTTTCGCGGTGCTGATTGCTCCGGTTATGATGGTTTACCATAGCTACTTTGTGTTGGGGATTTTACTGGGCAGAAAAGTCGGTTGGAACGCACAACCTCGAGACGGGCGCAGGGTAAGTTGGCGAGAGTCTCTGGGCAAGACCAGTTTTATCACCCTAATGGCGCTGGCGTGGGGCGCAGCAATGTATTTTTATACCCCCCAGTTTTTCTGGTGGCTTACTCCCGTCTTGATTGGACTACTGCTGGCCGGACCCCTGGTGAAATTGAGCAGTGGAGACAGGGTAGCCCGCTGGCTTAGTCACCTGGGTTTACTGGCTATTCCGGCAGAACTTCAGGGTAAGGTAGAGCTGCCCAGGTTTTCCTACGGTTAATGATAAGTAGGTAATCTTCTAAGCAGACCGTGATTGTAAGATGGGCATTGAGTTATAGATGCTGTGACGGTAGGCAAAGCATAAAAACAGCACTATGGAGACATAGGCCGCAGGTAACTGCAATGGCATTTGGGTGTGTTTTAGCAATAAGATATAGCCGTTGATGATAAACACGTGTGCCACAAACATTTTAAGCGATTGCCGGCCAATGTGTTTGAGGAAAGGTAGATTAAAGTAAAACGTCATGGCTTTTTGCGGCCAAGTCAGTAATGGGTTTTTACCACGGTAGGTCAATATCAATACAAAGACGGTGACGAAAGACAGGATCATAAGCAGGTAAGCCGGATTGAGTTGAGTTCGGGCCCAACTGGAATTTGGCTTGCGGGGCAGGTGGGTGAGCACTTCCGGGTAAAGTTCCAATTGCCAAATGCTTATCCAAATCATGCTGAACAGAACCACTAGAATAAGTCTGACTGACAGGGTGATTCTGTTGCAAAGTTGGATTATCTCTTGGCGATACATGCCCGCTACAAAAAAGATGTTAAACAGCAAGCTCCAACTGAGTACATCAAATGCAATGAAGCGTAGATTGTGAAACCAGAGTAATTGGCCCATTAGATAAATGGATAGGCAGTAAACGGCAAAAGGAATGACACGAGAAGTCCAGCCCAGCATACAGGGTATGGTGAGGATAACAAAACAGGATAAATAGATGGGCAGAATATCTGCATAGCTGAATCCCGCTTGTAACACCACAATGGCACCCAGTTTGGCCAGTGCACTATGGAACCATTCTACGATTCCACCATTAAAGCCAATTAATAATAGAACCGGTAAAGCGCACAGCATTTGGTACTTGTATACCTTTACCGTTCTGACCCAGAGAAACTGTCTTAGTTTATGGTTGTCGCTGTGCCATTTATTGCGGAACAGAAAGCCCATCATAAAACCGGAAATGGGAACAAAAAACTCAGCATCGTACATTCCGATTAGACGAAAGTGATGCAGGTTTAGAAGGTGGTGTAACGATTCTTGGGTGCCAGAAGAGAATGCCAGATGAGCAACCATCATGCCTAGCAGAAGATGACCTCTAATTCCATCGATGGTATCGAAACGCATAACTGAATCCCTACTGCTACTTCGCTTATTCTCGAGGATATGTACTTGTTAAACCCGAGTCCATAAAATCATGTGATCAATGTGAACCAACTCAAAGCTGGCAGTGGGGTAAGTTGAGTACAGTAGGTCGGGTTTAGCTGTTTATGGGGGAGTAAAATTGACAACAACTTTGGGTCTATATCGACGAATAGTCATTCAGGTGTTTCTGGTTTTGGTTTGTTTGAGCAACCAAAACGCCAGTTGGGCTGAATCCATAGAGCTGGGCCAGGAACAGGAGTTCAGCTACAACCATTTGATTGAACGAGCCAAAAAATTGGCCACGGAACCTTATGGGGCACCAGCGGTGCCCCACGCCCATATTCTTGAAAAGATCGATTACGACGCCCATGGGCAGCTTCATTTCAAGCGCGAATTTTCACCCTATGCAACGGAAGGAGGCGAGTATCCTTTAACCTTCTTTCACTTGGGGCGGTATTTTAAAAAACCGGTTCGAATGTTTTTGCTTAAAGGTAATCATGCCCGTGAGATACGGTACTCCACTGAGTACTTTAATATGCCCGCGCAGAGTATCGCACGGCAACTGCCGGAAGATATTGGCTTTGCGGGTTTTCGATTTCACGAAAGCCGTCATCGAAAAGATTGGAAGACCCAGGATTGGATTGCGTTTTTAGGCGCCTCTTATTTCCGTACCATTGGTTCTGAAGGCCAATATGGATTATCAGCCAGGGGGGTTGCGGTTGATACCGCCACCAATAGGCCTGAAGAATTTCCTGACTTTGTTGAGTTTTATATTGAATCGGCAGATGGCGTTGAAAATTCGTCAACGGTGTATGCTTTGCTCAATGGTGAGAGTATTACCGGTGCCTATCGTTTTGATCTGAAACGGGCTGATAACGTGGTTGTGGAAGTGGAAAAAACACTGTTTTTACGCAAGCCAGTGCAGCGATTGGGTATAGCTCCCCTTACCAGTATGTTTTGGTTCTCTGAAACCAACAAGTCATTTGCTGTGGATTGGCGTCCGGAAGTCCACGACTCAGACGGGCTGGAGATGTGGACGGGTAATGGTGAACGAATATGGCGGCAATTGAATAACCCCAAGGATGTACGTGTGTCTGGATTTGTTGATGAGAATCCACGGGGTTTTGGTTTGATGCAACGGGATCGGGAAGTGACCCATTATCTGGATGGTGTTCGTTATCATCGTCGACCCAGTCTGTGGGTGGAGCCTCTTCATCATTGGGGCAAGGGTCAGGTCACTTTGGTAGAGTTACCCACGGACGATGAAATTCACGATAATATCGCCTTGTTTTGGAATCCAGCAGAGCAGCCAAAAGTAGGGGAGCCAATACATTATCGTTATCGTATGTACTGGCAGGCGAATAATCCTCACCCCATGAAGAAGTTGGCCCGTGCCACCGCCACCCGGTTGGGGCGAGGCGGTAATGCGGGGCAGGCCCGCCCCGAAGGGGTATCTAAAATTTCTGTGGAGTGGGAAGGAGAAATTCTTGGCACACTGGAATACGGCGAGTTCCCAGATGTTGTGGTGACAGCGTCCCGCGGAGAAGTAACCCTGATTCGGGCAGAACCCATTATGGATACCCGGATTTGGCGGGCTGTGTTTGATCTCAATGTGACTGGCACTGAACCAGTGGAACTCAGGATGTATTTACGCCGAAACAAAAATCAGCCCTTAAGCGAAACCTGGACCTATCAGTATTTGCCAGAATCCCACTGACAATGGGCTCGCCTAGAGGCGATGGTTATTTAATTTGACGCTGGTTTACTACCTCAGCCTTGATCTTCGTTACTTTGTCGCTGAGCTGGGTATTAAGTTGATGTTTCGTAACGATCATCGAGCCGCGATCAAGATAGGTGGTTGCCATATCTAATTGGCCCTGGTCGATGGAGTTGCTTGCCAATTGCAGGTATTTTTTTGTAATGGTTTCCAGGCCTGCCATGGCCTGTTTTTGATTCGGTGTTCGATCCAGAATCTTGGCGTAATAATAATAGGCGTTATCCCCTTCAGGAAGCATCAAATTGTTGTTGTTTAGCGCCACTTCCGCTTTGTTCAACAACCAATCAGTGGAATCCTGGTTGGGTTGTTTGGGAATGGCATTGGCAGATGCCATGCTCAACAATTCCAGTTTCTGTTTGGCCAGTGAGTTGATTAGATCTGCTACCGCCGATTGGTACGTCTCCAATGTTTGGTGCTCGGGGGCAGTGGACTGGAGACGCTGCAGCTGGCTTTTTGCTTCAGCCAGATCATTTTTTTCCAGGGCTGCATCAAGTGAGAGGGTTATTTGGGACTGTTCTGCCGCCAAACGTTCTTGTTGCAATTGGGTTTGTAAATCGGTTTCCAGGTCCGCTAAGCGGTCTTGAACTTCGTTTGCGTAGGGGTGATTGGGTGCAATGATTAATGCTTGTTCCAGTTTCGTTCGTGCTTTTTCTACGTTCTTTTCTTCTGTCACCGCTGTATAGGCCTGGTCCAGGTGAACACCGGCTATGCGCCTGGTGCCTTTTAAGCTGTCTTTATTGGAAGGATCAATGGTCAGTATTTGCTTGTAATGGAGAAAGGCATCCTCAAGTTTGCCATTTTTCTCAGCTGCTTGCGCTTCCGCCAGCTGTCCTGCCACTTCTATTTGCAAATGGGGTTGTGGTTGAGGCTTTGGCGGTGGCTCTTGAATCAAATCAGATACCCGCTCTTCAAGGTGAGTGGGGCGATCTCCAAAAATAATCAACGCGAAAATAAGCGACAATGAAGCCGTTGCCACCCCTGCGAACAATCCAATGTTGCGTTTGGTGAATCTCAGACGCGGTGGGTTGGTTTCACTTTCGTCTAAACTTTCAGTTTCCGAAGATTTCAAATAAGACCCTATAGCCGACTTTACCTCTGTGGCATTCTGGTAGCGATGTTCTGGATTTTTAGCCACAAACTTATCTAACACACTTTGCAAGTTCTGGTAGGGTTCTGGCAATTTGGGTGTGGGGGCAGAAATATGTTTGATGGCCAGCGCTTCTTGAGAGTCTGCCTGGTAGAGTGGGTGACCGGTTAGGACCTGATAAAAAAGTGCCCCTACACTGTAGATATCGGAGCGGGCATCCCTGGTTTTAGATAAAGCCCCTTCAGGGCTCCCATAATCCGCAGCATTGGCTAGGGCAGAGGATTGCGGTCGTAATTGGGTAAGCACAAAGCCACCGCTTGCATTGCACAGAATACTGCCTGGGTTAAATGTGCCGTGCAGGCAGGATCTCGAATGGGCGTATTCTAGAGCGTCGGATATGCCATAAATAAGATTAAGCGCTTCTGAACGATCCATGCCGTGGCATAGTCTGGATTCCAGGTTGCCACCGGACAGGTACTCCATGGTGAAATAACAGAAGTCCTGGTGTTTGTCTATGTCATAAATGTTGACAATGTTTGGGTGGTTCAGGTTGCGTAGGCATTCAGCGTCGTTGATAAAACTCTGGGCTACATCCTCTGAATCCCGGTCACCCAGGTGAAGGACCTTCAATACCACCTGCTGTTCTTCGCCTTCACGTTTGGCCAGGTATACGCTGCCCTGGGGACTGGAACCCATGTGTTTTATTATTTTGTAGCCAGGTATCTCTGGATTCATTGGTTGCAACTTATTCAATCAAACGCTCAAATTAGCACCTCTTTGCACCGATTTGTATACCTAAGGGGTGGTAAACAGGCCATTATCAGGTTGCTGGTATCTATTTGAGGTAGGTAATGCGGTAGATGATCGCACGCATCTCTTCTACCTTTTCTCTAAGCTCCCCATTTAGATCATGGGTTTTAACAATATCATAGCTTCGATTTGCATAAGCCGATGCTAATGACAAATCATCATTATTCAGCGCTCGGCTGGATAGCTGCAGATATTTCCTTGATATCTCCTCCAGCCCTGCAATGGCCTCTGGACTGGAAGGGCTTTGCTCCAGAATCTTAGTGTAATAGGCATAGGCATTGTCGTTGTGAGGAAACATCAGCTGTTCCCGGTCCATGGCGTAACGGGCTTTGGCCAAAAGGGATTGCAACTGATCCAGTTGCGACGTATCGGGAGGGCTGATGGGTGCCGCGGTTTCAGCCACGATCCCCGGCTGTGTCAAATCCTGGCTTGGTGGGGGTGGTGCTGGCTGTGTTAGTTGTCTCAGGCTTGCAGCATACTCTCCCAGTTTAGGATGCTGTGGAGCGGTTTTACGGAGCGAGTCGAAATAGCTTTGGGCGTAGGCCAGGCTTTTTTCTTGTAGCGCTTTATCCAGAGCGTTGCTGTAGTAATCAGCGATTTTCTGCAGCCCTTCCAGGGCCTGGGGATTATTTTCATCCACAACCAACAGTCGGCTGTAATAGTCATCTGCACTTTCGCCGGGGGGATCCACCAGCCTTCCATCTTCCATGGCTTTTTCTGCCAATGCCAGCAGGGCATCGATTTCAGGTTGAATCAGTTTTTGTTGTTCTTGCTGGTGTGCTAATTCGGCAGTGAGTTTTTCAATCTCAGATTGAACTTGTTTCATATACTGATGGTTTGGCTCTAAGCGTTTTGCCATATTCATGGCTTTTTCTGCAGTGGCCAGGTCCTTAAAATCCATTACCGCTTCATAGGCTTGTTCTAAATAAGTGCCCGCGACCCGGGTGAGACCGCTACGTCCTTCCTCGTTATTCGGGTTTAGTGCAAGCACTTTTTGGAATGCTTGGGCTGCTTGCTCCAGCTGACCCGCTTTTTCGCTGGTCAGGCCGCTTGCCAAGAGCGATTCAATGGTTTTACTCATTTCTGGCTCAAGGTTTTCGGAGTCTGCTGCAACGGGCTTGTCATCGGATTGGTCCGCAGTTTGCGGATCTGAACCTTGCATTTGCATCATGACAAACGCTGGTACCAGGATGACCACGGCAATAATAATCAAGGCGGCAGGGAACTGACGTACAACCCCTACAATAGTGGATTCCGGCCGTTGTGGTGCTGTGTACTTGGGTTGCTTGGTAGGCCCGTTGTAGGGAGTGTCTGATATTGGAGTGGGTGTTACATTGTCGATTTCTGGCAACGGATCAACAAAATCGGGTGCAAATTCCGGCTCATCCAGATCGCGAAGTTTAAAATCCAGTTCGTCCTCATGGTCATCTTCGCGGTCTTCAATTTTAAAGGAGAACGCGGTCTCTTCTTGGGGTTTCTCTGCCGCTGGGGAATCCTTTATTTTCATAACCACAGTATCGTTGTCCTGGGCCGCAAACTCTGGCAGGTCAATGTCATCTTCCGGGTCGAAAAGTGGTTCTGGTTGCGGTGGGTCGACGGGTTCGGTTTCTCCTGTGGGGGGTTCAAAATGGAAAAGGTCGGGGTCACTGGCTCTTAAGCTTTCCAGGGCAGATTGCTCCTGTTGACGAACCTTTTCCATTCTTTCCATTCGCAACGATTGTTCGTTTTGTCTTTGTTCGGATGGGGCGTGTTGGTTCTGCTTCGACCTATTTGAAAGTGCTTCGCCCAAAGATATAAAGTTGGCCGGAGGGGTGGGGCTTTCTTGCTGAGCATCGGCCATCCTATCCGGCTCCCGTTGTTCTGATGCCGGTTGCCTGGGGGGCTGCACGGGTGCCGGGGTGGGTTCAGGTTTTGGGGTAGGTGGCTGTATGGGTGCAAATTGCTCATTTGCCACCGGCTCTGCCGCTGGGGTTGATTCGGGGGTTGATTTGATTAAGGGCGTGATGGCATCAATCACCGCTTTGGCATTGCTAAAGCGTTCATTGGGATCTTTTGCCACCATTTTTTCCAGCAAGGGTTGAAGCTGTGTATACGGTTCTGGAAGTTTCGGGATTGGGTGCGATATATGCTCCACCGCTGCTGCCACCGAGCCTATGCCAGTGTAAAGGGGACGCCAGGTTAACACTTCGTGGAGTACCACCCCCAAGCTGTAAATGTCGGAGCGCTCATCAATTTCCCGGTTCATCGCTTGTTCTGGGCTCATGTAGGTGGGGGTACCCACAATCATGCCCGGTGACGCTGTGTTTTCTGCTGACGTGTCCAGGGACTTGGCTATACCAAAACCGGTGATGGCCACACTGTGATCCTGGCGCAGCAGGATATTTTCAGGTTTGATATCACGGTGAACATAATTTTGTGAATGGACATAAGCAAGGGCTTTGGCCACTTGTTGGATAATCCGCAGGGGCGATTGGATGGGTTCTTTATACTCAAGCTTGGATTTTAGGTCCCCTAGCGGTATGTACTCCATGGCAACATATTGGGACTGCATGGCTTGGCCGGCCTCATAGACCGCAACCACGTTAGGATGGTCCAAACTACTGACCACATCAGCTACCTTTTGTAGCCTCTGGCTGAAGATCGGAGAGCCCATGAGGTGCGGCGATAGAACTTTCAGCGCTACCTGGCGATCAGTACTTTCCTGAATGGCAAGGTAAACCGTAGACATACCGCCTTTGCCAATTTCTCTGATTATTTTGAACCCTGGAATTGTTCCGACCATTAGAAAATACCGAGCTCCCATCCTATTGTTAACGTCGCCCTGTCACCACGGGGGGGAAGAGCGCTAAAAGCAAGCGTTATGCTGGGCAAATGTAGCACTTTTGCTTTGTTAATTGTATAAGCACGCCTGTGCGTTGGCCCTCAGAATGTTACTTTGCTTTAAATTTGATCTGCCCATGCAACTACAAAGATTATATTAGACTATGGGATTGATTCTGTGGGAGATATTCTTAATTGGCATTCTTCGCAATTTTCAAGAAAGGGTGAATCCAGGGCGTTGGCTTCTTCTAACATGGTCCGCTGAGCTTGTGTTCGATCAATATCCAATGGTGGCGGTGTGGGTATTGTGGATGATCTGGTTTTTTGTAATACGGCCCCAGGCTGGTCATTAAGGGCTTCTGCCGGGCTTCCGGGAAGAGTGGGGGTCGATAACATCACGGGCATTGGCGATCCACCCTCATTTATGCGGACCAAAGAGCCTTGTATGGAAACGCCCGCTTGATCGAGGCAAATAGTTCCGGAACCCGCTTTAACTGTAAGGCTATTTTGGGCTTCCAGCACGACGCTGCTACCCGCTTTGATATGAATGGCGTTATCTGCCTTTGTCACATGGGCACCGGTTACCTCTAAATAGAGGTCTTTTGCAATGGTCAGGTTGAGCCCATGGGCTATAGCCATTTTACTATTGCCTTTCACACACTGGTGAAGATCTTGCCGTAATTCCTGGCGAAAGTGACCGTGGGTGGTTTCTTTCAGGTTTGCCTGTATCTGGCGTCGATAACGACGCTGAGTCCGTAAATCAAGATTCTTCTCTGCGCGCAGACCGATTTGTTCGGCCCCTTTTTTGTCGTCGAGCATAATCTCGTTGTAGCCACTGCCATTGGGGCTGGACTGGGTTTTGAAACTGGAGACGGTTTTTTGTTGCGGTAGTTTTTGCGGGGGAGGGTTTTGATCGTTATAGACACGACCCACCATCACAGGACGATCAGGGTCACCGTGTTCAAATTCAATAATCACTTCCTGTCCTGTCCTTGGCAGCGTTATTCCCCCCCACTGCAATCCCGCCAGCGGTTGGTTGACAGGAATCCAGCAACTGCTGTGTTCATCATTTTCACCGTGTCTGTCCCAAATCAGTTGTACTTTGATTCTACCCTGGCTGTCACAGTAGATTTCTTCATTTTTTGGCCCCACCACTCGGCCGTGGTGGGGGCCTGCAGCCACGGGTTTGGAGTGCTCGTTCGCTGGCCGATAGTTTACGGACAGGGGAATGCAGCGCATCTTTGTCATGCAGGTGCCCGCTAAATCACCTGCCGAAGCATCCAGTGATTGAGGCTGTTGGGCTTCCAGCGCACTTTCCACGATGAGAAACCGGGTGTTGAATTGGGGATTGCAGTGGTGGGTCATTTGAAACCAATGACCGGCTGCGCAGTGTACCGAGTGGGTTTCCATTTCCACTTGTTGGCGTTGACTTTGTTGCTGTTCAAGCTGGAGTGACGCCAGGTGTTTGCCCCGTTGTGGTGTATCAAAATGACCAGGATGTCGGTAGTGTTGCCGGTCTCCCAGGCCATCATGGGCCATTTGGTTGAGCTCAAGTTCGGGTTTTTGTCGGTTATAGTCTCCAAGCCGAATCCCGTTGGGCTTCAGCATGGCTCGATAAGTGGCTTTGTGAACCACTTCCTCCCCATGGGGTCTGCTGATTTCTTGAGAATAGCGAACTTGGATGGAACCACTCTTGCGGGCAAACTGGATATTACTGTGGCAGATGCGCAGAATTTGCTGGTTAGCATCATTTTGGAAGTGGTAATGCAAACCTTCTTCTTCCATAAGCCGATTTACAAACTGAAGATCGGTTTCGGCGTATTGGACACAGTAGGGCCGAACGGGGATATTGTCGGCGTTAATTTGAAACTCATCTTCCGTGATGCCGTGTTCTTTTAACAGATTAGCGATAATTTCAGTGGGGCGGAGATCCTGGAACAGGCGCATGTTCTTGCGTAGGCCCAGCCACCAAAGTTTGGGCACGATACGTACGCCATATTCCCCGTATATTGTGCCCTGGTTGATAAAGCCCACTTCCTGGATGTAGCCTCGTATGAAGCGGTTTGCTGTATCGTGCAGGGTTACGGTTACGGCTTTGTTAAGCAGGTTGTTTAGTTCGAAAATTGGGCTTTTGCTTGCCCACTGGATGTCATAATAAAAGGGGCGGGATATTGCACTAACACCGGAGATGCGGGTTAACCGAATTTCACCGGTTATCGATTCAATGTTGATGCTCAGGCGACTTTTGTTAGCTGCTATGGAATCCATGGATTGCTGTTCACAATGGCGGTTGCGTAAAAGGCTTTAAATAGAGACGAGCTTGGAGTAAAGAAAGCCGTCTTAGTAGAATCGGTTTTTTGGAACAACGGCAATATGGAGTGCCCACGGGGCGACATGTCATGGAATTGGTTTTAGAAATCACCAGTGCAGAAAAACACCTAATGGGTGAAGGTTATAAACACGTTTTTTACCCGGCGGGAGGGGTGGTTGGACGAGCGGCAGAATGTGATTGGGTCATTCCTGATCAGACTCGTTTTATTTCCGGGCGCCATGCCATTGTTTCCTATGAAGCAGGCCAGTATTTTTTAACGGATATTTCTACTAACGGAGTCTACGTCAATGGGGTGGACGCCCTTCAAAAAAATCAGGCTGTACCACTCCATGACGGTGATCGTTTAACCCTGGGACAAATCCAGGTTACGGTTCGTATTCAAGTAAACCCTCAGCAGGGGGCGCAACAGGAGGTGCAACCAGGGTTGGGTCCGGGGCCACTGACCACGGTATTGGAATCCCCCGTGGAGCACGGTGGGGCAAATCCCATGGATAAGCTGGACCAGTGGTCGGCTCAGCAAAATCAAGCACAGCAGTCGGCATCTGAGTGGCATCAGCAGTCTCACTCCATGCCCGATGACGTGCCGCCTTACCATGAGCCATTTATACCACCCCAGATGGCGGCTAAAACGCCCGCCCCAGAGGCTGCTGAGCCAAGCTCTGCTGATAGTGGATTGCCTGAGAACTGGTGGCAGGAACCGGAAACAGGCTTTTCCCAGCGCTTGCAACCAGACTCTGGCGGCACCCCAGCAGGCCAGGGCGCGGCTTCCGTGTTGATGGACGCGCTGCAAAAACCGAAACAGGATGCCGCCAATAAGGCTGCGTTAGCGGCGTTTGCCAAGGGTTTGGGGGTGAGTGTGGAATCCCTGGAGGCCGCAGGTGGTGTGCAGTTTTTGCAGCGCTCCGGGGGTTTGCTGCGTTTATGCATAGAGGGCATGGTTTCCGTGGCCCAGGCCCGGGCCAGTTTGAAAAATGAGTTCCGCTTGGACATGACCTTGGTGCATAACCAGGGCAATAACCCCATTAAATTCGCGGCCGATGGGGAGCAAGCCATCAAGCATCTTTTTTCTGACGACAATGGATCGTTTCAACCCATGGAAAATGCGTTGCAAGAGTGTTTTGACAATATTAAACAGCATCAATTGGCTGCATTAGCCGGAATGCAGGGCGCGTTTTTGCATTTGATGCAAACCCTGTCACCCCAAGCGTTGGAGAAACGCTTTCAACGAAATCGTTCAGGTGGGATGGGCTTGGGTTCAAAATCAGCTCGATACTGGGAGGCATACCAGGAATTGCATCGAGATTTACTGTCTGACGATGATTTGTTTGCCAGCTTATTCGCAGAGCCCTTCGCCAAAGCCTACGACGAGCAGATCGATAAACTTAAGAAATCAAACAGAAGTTAGGGGGAACCTATGGATGGGATAATGGGGCGTTTAGTGGTTGTATTGAGTTGCCTGTGGTTGTTTCCAGGTTGTACTTATGTGGTATCAGATATCACCAAAGTGGATTTACGAATCGTGGCTACGGCTGACGTTAATCCAGACGACAGTGGACGGCCATCACCGGTGGTGGTGCAGGTGGTAGAGCTGGCATCACCCCAGGGTTTTGAGTCTGCTGAATTTTTTGCTCTCTATGATCTACAGGAACAAACCCTGGGGGCGGACCGGTTGGCAGTGGAAGAGTTTGAGTTTAAACCCGGCGATATGCGTGACCTTAAATTCGCCCTCAAGCCCGAGGCGGGTTACGTGGGCATTTTGGCTGCCTACCGGCAGTTGGATAAGGTGAACTGGCGCTTAGTGCTGGCATTGGATTCAAAACAAAAAAATCAGGTCACGGTGCTGCTCAATAGCCGCGGAGTTGAATTGGCAGCTACTCCGTACTAGTGTAGTTTTTTGCACACTATCTGGCGTTTCTTTGTTGGCCCCCTGTCTCTCTCTTAGCAACAGATATTTTTGTTAGGGAGACGGCAGTTCATGCCAAGTCAGGACAAAGTGGTTTGGAGTGAGGGCATGTTTTTGCGCCCTCAACACCTTCAACAACAGGATCGCTATCTGCAATCTCAATTCTGTGATCGCACCCGTTGGCTGAGTCCCCATAGTTGGGGGGTGCGTCAGCTTGAAGTGGATGAGCAGTTACTCCATCAGGGTGTTTTTGCCATTACCACCTGCGAGGCGGTGATGCCTGACGGCAGTTTGGTGCATTGCTACGGTGGTGACCAGCGTTTGCTGTTGGAGATACAGCCCGGACAGCAAAACAAACTCATCTATCTGGCGTTGCCATTGAATGTGGCCGGTGGCGACGAGACCAGTTTAAAGCCTGAATCCCAAGCTCTTACCCGTTGGCAGGCACAGGAAATCGAGGTGCGTGACAGCAACCTGGGGGTATCCAAAAGCGTTTCTGTGCAGTTGGCCAAGCCCAGGCTTAGGTTGCTTCTGGAAGATCAGCTCAGTGCAGACTACACCCGAGTTGCCATAGCCCGCATAAAAGAGAGTTATGCTGATGGCCGCATTGAACTGGACGAACATTACGTGGGGCCTTGCCTGCGAGTTCAGGCCAGCCAACGCCTGGTGTTTTTTGTTAGGGAAACCCACAGTCTTCTTTTACACCGGGCCCAGGCAATTGCATCCCGCCTGAGCGGAAGCCAGGGGCAGCGCGGGGGCACCGAATTGGTGGATTTTCTGCTGTTGCAATTGGTGAATCGCTACGGGGCGTTGTTCAAACATTACTGCCAGGATTTGAGCCTGCACCCACAACATCTTTACCAGCAATTGATTGCCTTGAACGGAGAGATGGCGGCGTTCACCAATGAAAGTAAGCTGCCGGAATATAACGGTGCTTATCAACACGAAGATTTAACCCCCTGTTTCAATTTGTTGATGGGTGAAATCCGCCAATCCTTAAGTGCCGTGTTTGAGCAGACTGCATTGTCGTTGGCGTTGCAGGAGCGTCGTTTTGGTGTACGGGTAGCACCCATTCAGGATCGCGCCTTGTTGGATCAAGCTCAATTTTATCTGGCCATAAAGTGTGGATGGAGTAAAGAGCAAGTCTCCAACCAGATTCCCACCCTGGTAAAAGCCGGTGGTGTGGAACAGCTACGGGAATTGGTGAACCTGCAACTTCCGGGGATTCAATTAATCCCATTGCCCGTGGCGCCTCGGCAAATTCCCTACAGCGCGGGTTACACCTATTTTCAGTTGGAAAAAACACCTGAACGCTGGGCTCATTTGAAATCATCTGGAGGTTTTGCCTTTCACTTCTCTGGCGAAGTCCCGGGGTTGGAACTTGAGCTATGGGCTGTGAAAGGGGGCTGATATAAAGTGACTGAAGAAGAAAAAACCCAGGTTTTGTTTCGCGATTCTGCCGGGGTGACCCAGGTAACCCGGCCTGTTGCTGGAGGTTTTGCCCGGCCCAACCCTGGGGGACGGCGCCCAAATAACGTGCCGCCATCGCCTCAGACGCCGCCCATGGCTCCCTCTATGAGCCCGTCCATAAACCCATCAAAGCCCGTCTCCACTGGCCCCGACCATTACGGGCTATTCGGTGACGGGCTGGCAATGGATGGGGCCAATCTGCAGCTCACGGGCAATCCGTTACTGGTGGCGGGTTCCCCGTTATTGGATAAAATGGCGCAGCTTAATCTGCAAACTGAAACCCTCGATGCCAACGGCTTTCGTGCTTGGTGTGTGCAACATATTGATCAATTTGACCAACATTGTCTACGTCAACAAATGGGTGAAGAGACCCGACATTACGCTCGTTATGCACTGTGCACGGCCATTGATGAGTTGGTGAATAAAACCCACTGGGGTGCCGGTGTTTGGAGCAAACAATCGTTACTAAGTCAGTACCATGGGGAAACCGGCGGCGGCGAGCGCTTTTTTCAACTACTGGAATTTCTACAGCAACGACCAGCGCAAAATTTAGCTTTGCTGGAGTTGATGTATGTGTGTCTAGGGCTTGGGTTTGAAGGCAAATACAGTGTGGATGCCCAGGGCTTTGGTCAACTGCAAAGCCTGCGCGACAATCTATTTTATTTGATCCGTAATCAAAAGGGGGAGCCGGAGCGAGATCTTTCTCCCCATTGGCAGCGGGTAACTCAACGCAGAAATCCTTTATCCCGTTACTTGCCACTCTGGGTGGTGGCATCGGTAATGGGTGCCATTATGTTGGCCACCTATTCTGGCTTTTCCTATTTGTTAAACGAACGCAGTACGGAAATCGTGTCCCAGTTGGAACGACATTAAAATCAAGGTAAATGGTGCATGTGGTTGCTTAAGCAAAAATGGTTAATCTCTCTAATTGGGTTGATCGCTATCTCGATTCTGGTTTGGTTTGCTGGCCCATTGATTGCCATTGCCGACAAAAAATTACTGGAAAGTGATGTTGTACGCTTGCTGGTTATTCTGCTTCTCTTGCTGGCCTGGGGATTAAACAATCTGAGGCTAACGGCTCAGGCTAAATCCAACAACGAAAAGCTGGCGAACAGCTTACAGCAAGCTGATAGCCTCGACGGAAGCGGCGAAACTAACGCTGGAGCAAGTGGCGAAGTCGCTGTGCTTAGCTCTGGTTTTAAACAAGCCATGGATATACTGCGGCGCACCAGTTCCAGCAACAGTCGTTACAGTAAAAATTATCTTTACGAATTGCCCTGGTATCTTTTGATTGGGCCGCCAGGTGCGGGCAAAACCACCGCCTTGGTGAACTCTGGGTTGAATTTTCCCCTGGAAGCGGAGTTGGGGCGGGGTGCTGTGAAAGGAGTGGCGGGTACCCGTAACTGCGATTGGTGGTTTACAGAGCAAGCAGTGATTATTGATACTGCGGGTCGCTACACCACCCAGGACAGCCACGCCAGCGCCGATGCCAAAGCCTGGCAAGGTTTTATAGAGTTGCTGAAAAAACATCGTAAGCGTCGTCCCATTAATGGTGTATTAGTCACTATTGGCGTGGATGAAATACTGCGCCAGGGAGAGGCGGAGCAAGCGGCTATGGTAAACGCAGTTCGTGCCCGGCTGCAGGAGCTTACCCGTCAACTGGGCGTTAAGTTTCCCGTTTATATGGTTCTAACCAAGTGCGATCTTATCCCTGGTTTTAATGCCTATTTCAGTATGCTGGGTAAAGAGGAGCGAAGCCAGGTATGGGGCATGACCTTCGCCGATGGTGCCGAGCAGAATCAAAGCTACAGTCAAATGTTTGATGCAGAATTTGATGTGCTTGCAAGACGTTTGCAGGACAGCTTGATTTCAAAGTTCCACTTCGAGCGGGACTTAGGGCGCCGTGCTGAGATACTGGGGTTTCCCAGTCATTTTGTTAGCATAAAATCACGGCTTACACATTTTTTTGAGCGCTGCTTCAGTGAATCCCGTTTTCACGATCAATTCCAGCTGCGGGGTGTCTACTTTGCCAGTGGTACCCAAGAAGCGTCTGGCATGCAGCGGGTTATGCATTCCATGGCCAATCAAATGGGGATAAATCAGGATGCGCTGGTGCAGACCGGGCAGGGCAGCAATCAAAGCCTGGCACCCGGTAAAAGCTATTTTCTTCGTAATCTATTTCAACAGGTAGTGTTTCCAGAAGCGGATCTGGTGGGAAGCAATCGCAGTCATGAAAATCAGTTGCGAATTGTCCGTAGCACAGGATACGTGGCATCGTTAGTTGCCGCTGTGGGGGCGGCAGTGATGTGGTCCACTAGCTACGGGCTGAATGATTCCAAGTTGAACCTGGCTCAGGGGCAGTTAGATGATTACCTTTCCCAGCGGGAAACCTGGATTGGCTCAGAGCTCCCCCAAGACATTGTGCCTCAGCTTGACCCCTTGATGGCCATGGGGACGGTGTTTCAGCCCAACCAAGACCCCTGGTCAATGGGGCTGGGTTTGTATCAGGGGGATGAGTTACAGAAGGCCGCCGAGCAGGAATACCAAAGTGTTTTGAACGGCGAGTTTTATCAGTCATTGCAGGCCCAGCTGGCATCTCAGTTGCGACAACATCGAGATCAGCCGGAGTATCTTCATCACACCTTAAAAGCGTACCTGATGTTGAGCCTTCCAGAGCGGCTGGATAAAGAATACGTCAGTGCCTGGTTACGGGCAGACTGGTTGAATCGCTATGCCAATCAACCGGATACTTTGGAAAAGCTGGATAAGCATTTACAGCGATTGATGCCCCAGCCCTGGCGCAGCCTGCAAATGGATCAGCGTTTGGTGGATGACAGCCGCAGTATCTTGCGGCGTATTCCTCTGGCGCGCCAAATCTACACCACAATCAAACACAACGCCCTGCAGAAGGAACCCACTCCGTACCGTTTCGATAGGGATTTTGGCCATGATATGCACGGGGTTTTCGCAGGCGAATTTGTGGAGATCCCCTGGCTTTATACCGCCAAGGGTTACCATGAATTCTTTAAACCCCAACAGGCTAATATCATAGAGCAATTGGCGGACGACAGTTGGGTAGTGGGCAGCCGTGGCGATGATATGAGCGAACTGGAGTTAGCCAACATTCAAGCCACTATCGAGAAAAATTACCTGGATGACTACGTGGGTTACTGGCAGCGGGCCATCGATAGTCTGAAGCTCCATCAACCCGCAAGTCTAAATGAGCACGTGTCACTGTTGACTGCGGTGCTGGCCAACAACTCAGCGGTGACCCACGTGCTAAGGGAAACGTCACTGCAGACTCAGCTATCAAAACCCTTGATTGACCCGGCACTGTTGGCGGAAAACAGCCAGCAAGTGGAAAAGCTTGCTGGTAAGCTGAGCCCCAAAGCAGCCAAGCTATCAAGAATAGCCAAGCTTGCGGGTCAAAATCGAATGATTAAGTTACCGCAAAATCCCGCCACTTTGGTGGATAAGCAATTTGAAGACATCCACAACTTCATGGCCATGGAGAACCCGTCTGCCAGCCCATACCAGCGGCTAAGAGACAGTCTTATGGAATTGCAGTTTTATCTTGAAAGTATTACCAGCAGTGGAGACACCCCAAGGGCTGCGTTTGAAGCAGCAGCTCAACGCATGTCAAATGGCCAGTCTGATGCCATCGGTAAACTGAAAATGGAAGCCCGATATCTTCCCGAGCCGGTCAAATCCTGGGTACTGGAGTTGGCGCAACGTTCCTGGACCCATACCTTGGCCAATGGTCGTGGTTATTTACTAGGGGAGTACAGCCGTCAGGTGAGGCCTTTCTATGAGCGCAGTATTCAGGATCGATACCCCATGGCGAAGCAGGCTGATGTGGATATTACACTAACTGATTTTGCGGAATTCTTTAAACCCGATGGTATTGAACACAGCTTCTTTAAACAGTACTTGTCTCCTTTTGTGTCCACCCAGCGTTCGCCATGGCGACTAAAGTCCGTTGATGGTGGCAGCCTGGGATTATCGGCACAGGCCTTAAACGCATTCGAACAAGCCCATAAAATTCGACGGGTGTTATTTTCTGGTTCAGATACACCTCAAGTGTCATTTAAATTAACACCCACGTATTTGGACGCCAACATAAATCGCTTTGAACTGTCCGCTTTAGGGCAACGGTTAGAGTACCGTCATGGGCCTTCCCGACATTTCCAGTTGACCTGGCCTTCAGACTCAGGCAATCAGCAGGTGAAATACGTTTTCGAGGATCACTACGGGGTACGTTTTGGTAGCCAGGTGGAAGGTAGTTGGGCCTGGTTTCGATTTATTGAGCAGCAATCTCTGGCTAAAACCAACTACTCAGATCGTTTCACCCTAACGGTCAACGATAACCAACGTAAGGCGGTCTATGAATTACAGGCCAGCAGTGCGCTAAATCCATTTGTGGCGGACTACTTGGGACGCTACCAACTACCCAAACGTCTTTAGTAAAGTTATGGATTGCACGCTGCGGATCTTCGCTCATTCTGGTTCCGTCACCCATAAAGGTAATCTAAGGGATCTTAACGAGGATGCATTTTATAGCGATGACCAATTGAGTTTGTGGTGCATCGCCGATGGTATGGGTGGTTATGATGCTGGGGAGGTGGCTGCTGCATTGGCAGTGGAAAGAATATCCCAAGTGCCTTTAGAGGGGGCAATCCAGAGCAAGATCCATGATCTGAGTAAGCAGTTAGAACTGTTGAACCAGGAGTTACTGGTTACGCTGGACCGTGGCGAAGACAGCATCATGGGTTGCACCGTGGTGGTAGCCGTAGTGGATCAACAACAGTGCGCTTGTCTGTGGGCCGGTGATAGCAGGCTGTATCTGTTCCGGGATGATTTTCTGTATCAGATGAGCACCGACCATAGCCTGGTACAGGAAATGGTGGAACGGGGCATTATTGCGGAACAGGACCGAGCCTCTCACCCCAAACGACATATTATTACCCGTGCCCTGGGAGTTCACGAAGATCTGGTACTGGATTCAATCTCTTTTGACTTGGTGCCGGGTGATTGTCTGCTGTTGTGTAGTGATGGTTTGTACTCAGAGCTGGCTCCAGATCAGATCGCTTCTGTTATGGCCTGTGACAAGACTCCTTTGGAGAAAAGCCAGCAGTTGGTGGATCAAGTGCTGCTGGGAGCGGCCAAAGATAATATTACCGTGAGTGTGATTGAGATAGTGGAAGGCTCCCATTCCAGATGACAGGTTCCAACAGTACGTCCATTTCAAAATCCCCCACCAAAGTGTCATCCGCCACAGTCAGTAGCGCTAAAACCCGGGTAATGTGGCGTCCCGGTAATAGCGAAAATAGACGTGGTTCAGCCACTGATTCCATTCGCGAAGTACAAGTGGGCGATCTGATCAACAACCGTTTTGAACTGGTGGAAGAACTGGGCTCTGGCGGTATGGGTAAGGTGTTCAAGGCAAGAGATCTTCGCCAGGTAGAAGCGGGTGATCGTGACCCCTGGTTGGCCCTGAAAACCATCAATCCTCAATTTGCCAGTCACGATCAAGCTTTTGCGGCACTTCAGCAAGAAGCCAAGAAAACTCAAAAACTGGCTCACCCCAATATTGTTAGTGTGTACGATTTTGATCGTGATGGCGATTTGCCATTTATGACCATGGAATTGCTAAAAGGAGAATCTCTGGATAAAACAATCAAGCAACATCCCCAGGGTCTGCCACTGAATCAGGCTATGGAATTAATAAAGCAAGTTTGCCAAGCCATCAGCTATGCTCACAAATTTGGCGTCATCCACGCTGATCTTAAGCCAGCTAATCTATTTTTAGATACAGGCGGGCGACTAAAAGTGCTGGATTTTGGTATTGCCCAGGCCCTGCATTTTGAAACATCCGCATTTGATGCCCATAGCTTACAGGCCCTTACCCCCAGCTACGCCAGTGTCAGCCTGTTATTGGGAGAACGGCCCAGCAAGCAAGATGACCTCTATGCCATTGGCTGTATATTCTATTTGCTGCTGCGGGGTGTGCATCCTTACGATCGCCGTAAAGCGTCGGAAGCCCAAACTGCTGAGATGAAACCGCGCCGAATCCGTGAACTCAATATGGCTCAATGGACAGCCTTAAAATCCCTATTGGCTTTCGAAAAAGACCCACAACTCACCATAGAGCGTTTCGAATCTCGTTTTTTTGGTTTGCAAAAAAAGAATAGCGCCTGGGTGGCTATGGTATCGGCGGGGTTGTTGGCGGCACTATTATTTCTGCTGTTTATTTTTAGTTGGCTGAAAAATGAAACTATTGATGAATTATCCCGACGTCTAAGCTCCCCAAATCTAGCTACCATCAAATCTGGTATAGAGGAAATCCAATCCCTGGATACTGATGAGCAGGCGATGGTACTGAACCAGTCCCGTCAGGCAGTGATTGATAATCTGGAAAAAGATATGGAGCAGTTGAAAACTGCGAGGGAATACCATGCTGTCAGGCGTAAGTTAAACATTCTGCTACCACTCTACATCGATTCGGCGAAGCTTAAAAATTTGAATCGAGGTTTTCGCAAATCACTGCAAAAATACACTAACAATTTGGAGTACCAGCTGGAAAAACGGTTCGAACAGCGGGAGTTCGAAGATGGGCCGCCTTACTTGGCGCAACATATAAAAGATGTGGTACTACTAAATAAAGCCAGTGCCGTGTTACAACGCTACTCGGTAAAACAGGTACTGGCAAAGGAGGTCGGCTTAGCCCAGTATCTTGGACAACCGGAGCGGGCCAGGAAGATTGCGAAGCAGGCTATTGAGCTTTTTCCCAATGAGAAAGACCGATTTCAAAATAGCTTGTCAGCAAAGGAGGGCTCGACAATATCGCAGCCATTGATGCAAAACAGGCCCGATGGAATTGGACAGAATCTAAATCAATTGGCGGAATTATGGCGCCAGCAGCAACCCGCTGATCAACATCAGTTCCGCCAATTCTTAGATCAGCTTAAAACCCTGGATTCGAGCCTTTACCATGTGATAAATAGCAGTCTGGTGGAGTTCAGCCGCAATGGCCATTCGGGATCGAGTCTGGCCGCCGCCTATGCTGTAATTCCTCGGCCGCAAAGTACCCCTAGAAGGAATAACCCTGGCGATAATTGCAAATCGGCTTTTGCCAATCTAGGTAAACAACAAACCTATCGCTGTAGCGATTCATTGCGAGCGGGAGGCCGCGGGCCAGAAATGGTGGTGGTGTTGGGAACGGGTAAGCTGCCCAGTTTTGCCGTATCCCGCACTGAAATTAGCATCAAGGATTTCAATCAGTATTGTCGCTTCAGTGGTGTCTGTACGGTGCAGCCGAATCCAACGCTACCCATCACCCGTATCAGCGCAAAGCAGGCCGAAGCCTATGCTGGATGGTTAAGTGAGCAATCAGGCCGACGTTACCAATTACCCAATGCTCAACAATGGCAGCACTATGCCAAAGACGATAATGGTATCGAAGACCATAATTGTTTAATTCAAAGTGGAGGACGAACTATTCGTGGCAACAAGCTTCGGTCTGTGTCCGAAGGTTATCCCAACTCACTGGGATTGATCAATGTGGTTGGCAATGCCGCCGAATGGGTAAGGGGCCAGTCAGGCCATCAGGCTATGGGGGGTAGTGCAGCCCACGGGCTACAACAGTGTGCTAGAACGGTGTATTCTAGTAATCTAGTGGAAGACCATTTCATTGGCTTCCGCTTGGTTAGAGCACTGAACACAGATGCCCATTAATGGGACTGTGATGAAAAGCTGAAAGAATGATGACCGGCGTCCATGAGCTTTCTAATCAATTCGATTCGGTTACTGGTCTGAGTTTTTTTACGCACGGCTTTCAGTTGTTTACGAACGGTTTCCTCGCTAACAAAATGTTTAGTTGCAATTTCCAAGGTATCCTCTCCATTGATAACGCCCATTGCAACTTGAGCTTCACGGTGAGTCATTTTGTAGTGAGTTTTAAGATAATCTAATTCTAAATAGAGCGGTTGGCTGGAATCTTCCATATATAAAATGCAGGCTGTGTCTCCTTTCCAGTAGGAGGGGGGATCTTGAACTGAAGGAACCGTCACTAGTATGCTTAACTCCGCATTCGTCAAACTTTCTTTCACCAATCTGGGTTCCATTGAATAACCGTCTATATGGGCGTCAATGGCAACTTCTATGGCTTGTTTTAAAGGGGAAGTGACGCGGCGAGAGCTTTGACTGAGGTTTTTAGCGCAGAACTCCAGCTCCCCATGTTTTGCCATGATGTGTTGTGCTGCCTGATTACAATAAAGTATGTGGCGGGTATCATCGAGCATGACCACGCCAGTGTGCCAGCGTTCCAGTAGAAGTTTGTGAGCACTTTGTCGAGCTGTATGCAGCTGTTTTTCCTCTATGATACGGATCGCTCGAGTAAGGTGACCATTAATAGTATCCAGTGTTCTTATCCAGTCTTCAGCCCTGGGGTCCTGTTTTGAAGTGAACTGTATTTCCAGGGCCAAACGCTCACTTTCTTGTAAGTGGAGAACCACTTGATTGGGTTCACTGAAACTGATTTGAGGCTGGGGATGAGATATAGCGGACGGGTTTTTGGGGTTGCGATTTGGAAAGCTCCATAATAACTGGTAAACCTGTTCTTCGATCAGTTGGTATAACGCTAAGGATTCACAGGCGATTAAACGATGGAGGGGTAACAAGCATTCCTCAGCTAATTGATTTTCCCAGTTTTCCGCCGTTGAGGCTTCCGCTTCTGTGAACTTGTAGAGAGCATCTATCCATTCAGACCAATTCACATTATCCACTCAATAATCACTCAACCTGAATTTATTATTAATTAAATACAGTTTCCATGCTAGTGTACAGTGTTTTGACGATCAAAAAGACGTTTTAATAGCTGCCATGGCTACAATCGAGAAAATCAAGCAACCGAGTCAAACCAGTGACTTGTCTAGTGAACTCACCGTAGAGCAAAGCTATTTGCCTATAGTGGAATTAATTTATCAAATAAGCGAGAAGCCAGAACAATGGCCTCAGTTGGTGAGTTATTTAGCAGCGTCTCGCTATGATTTAAGCAACCTGCCAGAGAAAGTCCAGCAAGAGGTGGGCTCGCTCTTGTCAAAGCATTTAACCAGAGCACTTAAGATAAGTAAAAATATCTCACAAATGCGGCAACATGATCAGCTGCTGGATGATGTTTTTGGGCACGCCCCCATTGGTATTTTGTACCTCAATGCCAACGATCAGATTGTGTACATTAATCCCCTGGCTGAACAAATGTTAGCTAATGAGCCCGAGCTGAAAAAGGATTTAATATTAACCCATCAGAAGGAAGGGTTAAGCTCCAATCTCAAGGATAAAATTTCGCCTTCCACAAAAGAGTGTGTTTCGTTCGCCAGTAAGGGCGGACTCAGTATTTATCAAATTCCTGTTGAAGATGTTGTCCAACAACCCCTGCGCGCCATGCTATTGGTTGACAATACCCAAAACGTAGCGGTTGACGAGCAGAGAGCAAAAGCTCTGTACCAATTGACTGATACTGAGCAGAAAGTGATGTCGCATTTGCTCTCCGGCGCTAGCGTAAATAACATTGCTGGTACACTGGATCGCAGTTTAAACACAATAAAGCACCATATTAAAAATATATATCTCAAACTGGGCACACAGAATCGATCAACTTTGATTAAAAAGCTTGTGACCAGCAGTCGCGTGGTGAAGGCAAACCAGCTGGCTCAGAATTCCTCTTTTCCCACGGATCCTAATACCCATTATTTTTATTATGGCGATTTCCGCTTGGCTTACTCCAGTTTTGGTCCCGACCGGGGTGAGCCCTTGGTGCTGATGCACAGTCACCTTGGTAACGCGCTGGAAATACCTGCGGATCTTTCCTACCTTGATCGTTATAATTTACGACTGCTCATTCCTGAGCGTCCAGGCTATGGCTACAGTAACGATGACTCAAAACATTGCTACCGTTCCTGGAGCAAAATACTGCAGGCGTGGTTAGATGAGCTGCAAATTGAGCAGTTTCGGCTCTTGGGAAACACCAGTGGCACTCCCTTTGCCTTGCAACTGGCTAAGGATGTGGGTGATCGAGTTAAAAAGCTGGGTTTAATCAGCGTCTTCCCTAACGTGGCGGCCATTAAAGACGTTCCCGCCCATACGTCAGGTACTCGAACCCTGTTAAAGATATTTAATGCTTCACCATTATTGATTAAGCCTATACTCAACGCCATGTTGTTAAATCCACCCGAGTTTTTCGTTAACAAGTTCTTACTTAATGGTGGGCCGCCATACTGCGCAGAGGATATTGATAAGGAGTGGCTGTCGCGGGATGAAATAGCCCAGCAATATATACAGCAACTGCAGCGAACCAAGCGTCAGGGGGCTAGGGGGCTTGTGCGGGAGTTTCAATTAATCTCACAACCTTGGCCTGAGGAGTTATTTGGTATTGGATGCCCTGTTCATATATGGCAGGGGAGCGATGACAGGGTTTCAACCATCGAAAACTTTAACTACTTGATGGCTAAATTACCGTCGGCAGAATCTCACTTGCTTGAAAACGAAACCGGTACTTTATACCTTAGATACTTCCCAGAGATTGTTGCCAGCATTTTGTAGTAATCTCGTCTCTGGTGATTCAGCTGCTATCAAACCGGGTTACTCACGGTTTTCTGGCCGTGGGTAACCCGGTATCTGAAGGCTATTTGGCTCCACTTTGTTTAATGGCAACATCCATGCCCAGTATGACCGAGACGGCTTCACCCGGGTTGAGGGGGTTTGGGACCACGCAGGTGTGACCATCGAGTAAGTTGTTGGTGGTTTTTACGCTACCGGATAAGGCGGCATCTCCCCTCAAAACGGCTTGCCTCATGCTCTTGCAGGGCAAATCGGGCTTTTGCAGAACATTGTTTAAGGCAAAAGTTTCCAACCATTTTCCCGCCCCATTTATGTAAGCGTGATAGTAATTTGAGTTTCCAGCCGTAAAGCTGTAGGTGGTATCGGTGCCGTATTGCAAACACCAGGAGAAAAATCGCAAAGCACAACTGATATCCAGGCTTAAAGAATCAGTGACGTAAGGCGTGAGGTAGTCCTGGGGATCTGGAAACTGAGTCAGGGTTAAGCTGTCTTTTACCTGATTTGCGGCCAGTGTGCAGGCTAACTCCTTAACGCTGCCACTGGTGGGCATGTCAGTCTCTAGGCATTTGGCTTTCGAGGCAGCCTGTATTTCACTGATTTTTTCATCGTCCAAATCATCAAAGCTAAATTCGTCACAATTGTCATAGTTAACTGAAAATTTAACGCCTCGAGCGTCTGCATCTTTTAGAATAACAGCACCATCGGCTGCTTTAATCTCGCCGAATGCGAACGCCACGCCAATGGTGCGAGTGACGCTATCGCAACTCATGCCGTAGTTTCCAGTATAGTCGTTGATACCCGCGTTGGCTGATACCGCAATGGTGGTGAAAAGAATAGAAATAGTACCTTTAAATATCGATGTTAAGTGTTTCATGGTTAATTCCCTGTAATGGTTTATCCGCTGACGTTATTGACCTTGGTATAGGTCCTTGGATCTAACTATTTGCAGAGTCTTTTAGGCCCTGTGTTATTCACGTTATCACGGAGCAGATTTCAGCTTGTATCACCCAAAAGGGGGAAATGTAGGATAACTATGGGGCACAATCGATAATGTTATAAGGGCGATAAAATAATATTGATAGTTTCTTCAGTGAAAAAAGAAAATGTAAGTTTAATTTATGAAGATTTCGCTCCAAGCCTTTCAAACAAAATTAATCACAAATTGTTGTTCTATAACCAACTATTTGTCCGTCCATAAAACCTTGGCGGCAACTCTGTTTCAATCCCGAATTGAGTGACTTTTAAGTTCAATCTAGCGCTTTTTTCGTTCGGTTTAATTCAGGAGTGCTGCTCATCAATCAACTTTATCAAAATGGGGATGCTTTCGTATGTATTACAAGGCAACGGTACGAACTGTTTTACATGCTTTGAACAGGTTTTCGTTCAATTCATTTTTTATATTGTCTTTCATCACACTGCTCAGTGCCTGTGGTGGAGGCGGGGGAGGCGGAGGAGATGAAGCACCACAACCGCAACCTCAACCTCAGAGTGTGTTACTTTCGGGAATGGTGTCGGCTAATCAGCCTATAAGTGATGCTGTGGTCACCGCCCGCGGAGTAAACGGTGAATTAGTGGAGGCTACCACCGATTCCAGTGGTCAGTACTCAATGGATGTGGCTGACTTGTCGGGCCCTTATCTGTTGAAGGTCACCGTAGGCAATCAAACGCTGTATGGCATAGCCTTCAAAGAAGGTGTCGCCAACATAAACGCGTTATCCAACTTGGTTGTGGCTAATTTCTTCTCAACGCAAAACGAAGAGTTAGAATCGGTGTTTTCTTCAAACCGAAGTTTGAATAATGCGCCTTCTGAGAATCAGATAGCAGAAATCAATGCTGCATTTCAAAACTTGCTGGTAACTGTGCTTCAGCAGTACCAAATCAACCAAGCATTTAACTTTCTGTTTAGCAATTTCTCGACAAATCTTGAGCAAGTAATCGCTCTGCTGCAACAGTTGGTGGTCAATATTGATGGCAACGCATTAAATCTTTATGTGGTAGATGCAAGTACCAATCTTAATTTCAATATTATCGTAGATGGCAGCCTGAATAGTGACTTTACTGAAACTGACACCACCCCTCCAAGTGAGGTGAGTGATGTAACCGTAACAGCGGCGGGTCAAACGGATATTGCTGTGACTTGGGGTCAAGCCACGGACAATGTGGGTGTTGCTGGCTATAACATCTATCTAGACGGAGCAGAGGCACCATTGGCTACAGTTGCTGTACCCATGTTCAGCCATATGAGTTTGCAGCCTGCAACCACTTACTGTTATGAAGTTGAAGCATTTGATGGTGAAAACAATCGATCTCCTAAATCCATAAGCGTATGCGATACTACTTCAGCTGAAGTGGATGTGACCCCTCCCATGAGTGTCACTGACTTAACCGCAGAAACCGTCACTAGCAACTCCATTGAGTTGGTATGGAACCCCTCTCCGGAAGAAGACGTGGTGGGTTATAAGGTTTCCCGTAAGTCAGGGGAAACTTTCGAAGAGTACAAAACCGTTACCACAGCTCGATTTTTAGATGAGTCTTTGGATGCATCAACCGAATATTGCTATCAGGTACAAGCATTCGATGCGGCAAATAATCTGTCTATCAACAGTAACCCTTTCTGTGCAACCACGGAAGATGCGGTAATATTCGATGTTGAAGCACCAATGACAACAGCGTCATTGGCTGCTGGTGAATACGAAAGTGCGCAATCATTGGAGTTAACCTGTGACGATAATGGTGGAACCGGTTGTGCGGCAACCTATTACACCACCGATGGCAGCGAACCAGTCAACACGTCCACAGAATATTCCGGTCCAATTGCTATTGAAGAGAGTCAAACTGTTAAAGTCTATTCTGAGGATAATGCGGGTAACGCCGAAGCGGTTCAAACCTTCGAATATGTGATTAGCATTCCTCTGGAACTTGACGCTCCCGTTACTTCTGCATCTCCAGCAGGGGGTAGCTATGAGGGTTCTGTGATGGTTCAACTAGGATGTAGCGATGGTGAAGGTTCCGGTTGCGCTGCAACCTATTACACCACCGATGGCAGCTTGCCTACGGTTGACTCCGACGTTTATTCATCGGCCATCTTAATTAGCGCTGATACCACCCTGAGTTTCTTCTCTGTGGATGTTAACGGTAATCAAGAAGCGGTTATGACTGAGAGTTACCTGATTAGCACGCCTTCAGGATACTCCTTATCGGTGACTTCAAATGACGCTTCAGGGGTTGTTACCAGTGATCTGGGTTCTATTGACTGTGGCGCAGTGTGTTCTGACTACTACTCGGCAAATGCTCAAGTGACCCTCACGGCTGAACATCCTTCGGGGTTGACAGCAGCCTGGACCGGTTGTGCCGATATTGGTGAGAACCAATGTTTGGCTACAATTTCTGGCGATATCAATGTCAGTGTGTCGTTTCTGGATGCGGTTGTTGAAACTGAGTTGAACGATGCTTTTACAGACGCAGATTTGATTGTTGGTAGTAGTGAAATAACAGGGTTCTTCAATTCAGGGGACGATCGGGATTATTATCAGTTTGAAGTGACAGAGACAGGTACGTTTTATGCGAGCGTTTCCCATGAAAGTGTTCGTAGTTACCTGCGCTTATATGATGTCAATAAAACTGAGATCACCAGTTCAGGTTATGGTAAGGTCCATAAATTATCCCGTTCCTTGAATCCTGGTATATATTATCTTCGCGTCGCCCCCGTATTCTCAGAATTTGATTTGGAGAATGCCTATTCGCTAACTGTAACTGGAACGGTTCTAGGAAGTGTTGGTCTAGATATGTATGAAGAGAATAATTCATTTTCTAATGCATCGACTATTTCAGAGAGTGGAATTTATGAGGCTCATTTTGATACTGAAAATGATGCGGATTACTTTAGGTTTGAAGTGACATCGACGGGTACTTTTTATGCTGGTGTTGCACATGAGCGAGTTCGAAGTTATCTGCGGCTGTATGACGCCAATAAAACCGAGATTACGAGCTCAGGTTATGGAAAATCTCATAAACTTTCACATTCGCTTAATCCGGGTACCTATTATTTGCGAGCTAAACCAGTTTTTTCGGAGTACGATGCAAATATAAGTTATACCCTAGAGATTAGTGGCTCTGTTATGGGAGATGTGGGTTCGGATGAGTTTGAGCAGAATAACTCATTTTCTACCGCATCAGTTATTTCAGAAAGCGGCGTTTATGAAGCTAACTTTGATACTGAAAACGATGCTGACTATTATCGGTTTGAAGTTACGGAGACGGGTACATTTTATGCGGGTATAGCCCATGAGCGAGTTCGAAGCTATTTGCGTTTGTACGATGCTAATAAAACGGAGATTACGAGCTCAGGTTATGGAAAAGCTCATAAGCTATCTCGCTCTCTGATACCAGGTGTCTATTATTTACGAGCTAAACCAGTTTTTTCGGAATACGATGCAAATATAAGTTATACCCTAGATATTAGTGGCTCTGTTATGGGAGATGTGGGTTCGGATGGGTTTGAGCAGAATAACTCATTTTCCACCGCATCAGTTATTTCAGAAAGCGGCGTTTATGAAGCTAACTTTGATACTGAAAACGATGCTGACTATTATCGGTTTGAAGTTACGGAGACGGGTACATTTTATGCGGGTATAGCCCATGAGCGAGTTCGAAGCTATTTGCGTTTGTACGATGCTAATAAAACGGAGATCACGAGCTCAGGTTACGGAAAAGCTCACAAGCTATCTCGTTCGCTTAATCCGGGTACCTATTATTTGCGAGCTAAACCAGTTTTTTCGGAATACGATGCAAATATAAGTTACACTTTAGAGATCAGTGGCTCCGTTTTGGGAGATGTAGGTTTGGATGAGTTTGAGCAGAATAACTCATTTGCAACTGCATCGGTTATTTCCGGAAGTGGAATTTATGAGGCTCATTTAGACACCGAAAACGATGCCGATTATTTCAAGTTTGAAGTGACAGAAGCAGGCACGTTCTATGCTGGTATAGCCCATGAGCGAGTTCGAAGTTATTTGCGATTGTATGATGCCAATAAAACAGAGCTTACGAGTTCTGGCTATGGAAAAGCTCATTCTTTATCTCAGCCATTACAAAAAGGTGTATTTTATCTACGAGCTACACCTGCTTTTTCGGAATACGATCCAAACATAGCCTACAACTTAGAACTAAACCTAACCCAGGAGTAATCTAACCCCTACTCAGAATGGGAGCACTTCACAAGCCTGAAGTGTTCCCATTCATTTCCAATCCGGACCATCCCCTGGTAAACCCTCAACTACTCAATTGTCACAAAACCAACAATTAGCGCCTTAATTGGTCCGTTATAACACCAAAAAGACTCAAGTCCCATCACTAACTTATTGATATTACGCCAAATTATCTATCTCGGATGTGGTTCGAACTTTGCCAGTACCTACCGTAATAGCCACAGGGAGATAATTCAGATGAAACAAATAGGCCTCTTTTTTGGAACTGATACCGGAACAACCCGATTGGTGGGTAAAAAAATAGCCGCTAAGATCGGGGACGATCTGGTGGCCAAGCCCCTTAATATCAACCGTACTGAGCTGGATGATTTGCTCAGTTACGATGTGTTGATCCTCGGCACCGCCACTTACGGTGAAGGTGACCTACCGGGTAAAGAAAACAATGTGAAAAACGGTAGTTGGGCTGAGTTCGTACCCCAGTTGGACGAAGTTGATCTCACCGGAAAAACCGTGGCGTTGTATGGTGTTGGCAATCAGGAAAAGTATGGAGAGCGCTATGTAAATGGCATGGCTAAGCTCTACAAGCTTGTTACCTCTAAAGGCGCTACGGTAGTAGGGGAGTGGGATACAGAAGGTTATACTTTCAGCGCCTCGGAAGCGGTTATTGATGGCAAATTTGTTGGCTTGGCCATTGACAACAAATCACAAAAAATTGAAACGGAATCCCGTATTGAAGGCTGGGTAAATCAGATAAAGCCCACTTTAGTTGCTGCGCTTTAATGCACGCTGAACAGCGCCTTGCCAGTGAGACGTTGTTTGAATTCCTCCCTTCCCCTGTGGATGCAGAGGAGGGGAAACGCCTGCTTGAGGAATTAATCAATCAGGTACGCTGGCAGGAAGATTACTTTGTGGCATTTCATCGTCGATTTCCCATTCCCAGGCTTCAGGCATGGCTTGCCGATGACGGAATTCAGTACAGCTATTCAAACAACTTGCTGACCACACAGGCCTGGTCGCCACGGCTGTTGCAATTGAAGCAACAGGTTGAGCAGATTTCCGGCTGCCAGTTTAATTCGGTATTGCTAACCTATTACCGGGATGGTGAAGACAGTGTTGATTGGCATGCAGATGATGAAAGGGAGCTGGGGGATACACCCTGGATTGCGTCCTTGAGCTTGGGTGCAGAGCGACTATTTCAATTTCGTCCTAAGCCCGATGACCAGGGTGAGCATAGAAAAACGACCCCGGAAACTCGCGAGCAACAGATTCTACTTCCCCACGCTAGCCTATTGCTTATGCGCCCTGAGTTTCAACGCCAATGGCAACACCGTGTACCTGTTCAGGGCCAAATAAAAATCCCTCGAATCAATTTGACGTTTCGTCGCGTGATATCGAGGGATGTATAAGCTTGGTTTACTGGGGTTCCGTTAAGGTAGCACTTCCCGCATAACCCGCAGTGAGTTTAGCCCCAGAATTTTGTGGGCTTCTTCTTCCGTAAAGGGCTTTTCCAAACAATTGGGTCGCCACCAGGATTTCTTACATACCAGCGCTTCGGTGTACTGATTCAAGTCGTCGATATCCGTCCAAGCTTCCACGCCGCCGTCATAGTCTGTACCTAAGGCCACATGATCCACTCCGCTCATACAAGCATCATTACCCGTAGCGTAGGAACATATTTCGTCCCGCTGTTGTTGGCACTCCGCATCCGTTGCTAAGCATAAGGTGGGTTTTTGATTTCGCTGTACCAAGCTTCGGTCGATTGTATCTACGGCATGGCGTACCGCCTTTGCCCAACCAATGGGGCGAATATCGCATATAAAGGCTTCTGCGAAGCCGATCCCCACCACGCCTCCCGTGGATGCAACCTCCAGCACTTCTTGATCGTATAGGTTGCGTGGTTGTAGACAGCGTTCATCACCGCTTGGCAGCTCCGCCAGGCCTGCGTGGGACATAACTACCGGTTTGTCTGCGTCACGGGCCATTTTTATTAGGTCATTGAACGTAGCTCTTGATGCGTGGGCCAAGTCAATAATGGTGTCGTGTTCTATGACGTTGTGCATAAAGTGCTTGCCCGCTGGCTGCAAGCCTCGACCCTCTTTAAAGTGGGCCCGGCCCATGCCGGTACAGGAACCACCAAAATCATTGTCGATGAAATGGGTGAGAGCGAACATACGAAAGCCCTTTTCGTATAGAGTTCGGTAGATTGAATTCAGCGCCGTGACCCCTTCTTCGGTTTCCACTTCTGCTGGAAAGTAGAGACCTTCGGTTGCGAGCATGGCTCCCACTGTGGGAATGCCTTCCGAGCGTCGCCAAATGACATCATCAATATCCGCTTCCGACCGTACGATACGAATTCGGTCATCTTGTTCGGCGGCATCAAGCAGTCGGCTTGCCGTGGCCAACTTTCGGTTCAGGTACATATTATCCACGTCCATTTCTGGGCAATCTGGAGTGTATCCCCAGGTCTTGCGCCAGGGTTTACCATCATCCCAGGTAGAGCAGGGCAGACCCGATGTGCGTGCTAGGTACGAACCAAAATCCCGTTCCATCAATAGCCACTTGTATCTATCTACGTAAGGCTGATCCGGGTCATCGTATTCGGCTCTGTTGGGGTCTCGTTGGAACTCATAACGAGAATAGGCGGTACCGGGCTCCCCCTGTACGCCTTCATGGTCTATGTAAACACCTGTGGCCCAGGGCACGGCTGATCCCATTAGATCCAGTGACGCCTTGGTAGGTACCGCAAACACCTGCAACGCTACGTTGCCTTCAATCAATTTATTGATATCCACGTGGCCCTCACGATTGCGGTTAACGGTGAGCCGATAGTTTTCCACACCGCCGTCATTGGGGTGCATCAATGTGTCTGCATGGAGATCAATAATGAAGGGAGCATTATCGTGTACACGTCGCGCATGTCGATTTGGCGGAAAAGGATTGCGCACTTTAGTGCGGGCGGCAAAGTATTCTGCCGCTTCGTGAAACAGCCCATCGGAACCCCAGCTAATGCTGGGGTATCCGGAGAGTAAACCTACCGTACCGATGCAGCTGACGATGGTTGTCAGGCGTTTACAGACGGAATTCATATTTAAGTTTCCTTATCAATTCAATGGTGAAACGAGTTTAGGCACCGACAGTCTGCTTCGATGTGTGGACAAAATGCGCCAACCACCGAAGCTGAAAAGTTGGGTATTAGTAACCTCGTTGGATTAGGTCTCGCATGACTTGCTCATAAAAGTCGGCTGCATCACCTTTGTAGGGGGCTCTTTCCTGTAACCAGGGTGCCTTGGGGCCGTAATGGGGGTTTCTACCTGTGAAAAAGTTGTGGTAGTAACCGTGGCTCCAAGGATGGCCATCAAGTGTCTTTATGTGTTCGAAGTTAGATTTGCCATCGGCACAGGCATCGTAGCCAATTTTGTCAAAGTTCTGGGATGCCATGGTGGTGTAGCCATCGTTGGCACCGAAGAAGGTGGTTACGCCCAAATAGAATGTAGCGTCACCCCAAAACTTATAGTCCCAGCGGCGGATGCGTGCGGAATAGCTATAGTAGCCCACACCGTTGCAGGCTTCATTTTCTGCGTTCACCAAATCGGCCCAACGGGTTTCCTCCATGCCCAGCGCATTTCGGAGTGCATCCCAGCCTGCTTCCTTACGGGGATAATCAGTACGCATATACTGGCTGCTGAGTGCGGCAAGCCCATGCAAGAATGAGCGAAACTGCATGGTTCTATCCAGGTCGTATTCCATGGGGTTGTTGGGATCGTAATCTTCTGTCAAAACCAATGGCTGCTGAAAGAGTTCAGCATCGGTGGTGGTGGAGCCCACTTCCCGCCATTGCAGATCAGTGTTGAGACTTTGCCCTTCTTCAAATGACCAAAAATACGCGCCATTATCCGGGTCCAGCCAACCATCTCCGTAGCGATAGTTGGTAAAGTACATCCCGGTAATGCCAATGGTGGCAATCTCCGCACCCCGGTGTTCGCCTGCCAGTGAAACGATGGCGGCCACATGTTTGCCCATGTTGCCCAGTTGCGGCTGTGCGGGGTCCACTGGTTGCACTGCAGCCATAAACCGGGCATCTTGCACGCCCTGAGATGCGCCAATGATCACTACTTTCTCGGCACCGGTTGCGTCAAGTGCTTGCAACACAGTGCGCCGCAGTGAGGCGGAGCGCAATTGGTAAGAAGCGTAGGCTGGTTTGTCGGCGATAAACACCTCATTTCCGCATTGCTCGAGGCGATCCACAATGGCCTTGCTGAAGTAGCGGTGATAGCCGGCAATGTTACTGGTGCGCTTTAGGTTGGGGTCAAATAGGTTGTCAATCCGCGGGGGCAGGTGGCTTTCATCGGCGGGTAAATGCCATTGTTGGCAGCCGGCATCGTCGTCCCAATCTGCGCAATATTTGGCGACGTTGTCACCTTCCCGTTGCAGGCACTGGGCTGGTGTCCAACTGGCCGGACAAATTGTACGCAGCCCAAAGTGGTGGGATAGCACAATGGGGTATTTCAACTGGCAGCTATCGGCAGAGATAGCCATGGTTGGCGTCAGGAGTAGGGTCGTGAGCCCCAACAGTAGAAGTGGTCTGAGCATGGATCTATCCTAATTATTTTAGTTATGCGTGTTAGTTTTACAGTGGGTTATGGTAGAAAAAATAAGCAGAAAATCGTCTGACAAAATCTGCCAGCCAATGGACCGAATGCGCCAATTAATGCAGCAACACACCGAAACTGGACGTTGGTGGCCTAACTTGTTTTTGTCTAAACTGTAAGCAACCCCTTGAGGAACCAGACCATGCCGCAAAGTACGGTTTCATCTGCCTGGCTTAAAACCTTGTGCAACATGTTTGCCGCTGAGGGAGTAGCAACGGATCTTTTATTGGCCGATGTGCGCCTTTCTCCCGCGCAGCTTGACGATTCCCAGGCTCGGTTTTCTGTGGATACACTGGTGCAGATGTGGGATAGAGCGCAGGAGTTGGCGGGCAGTTCGCAGCTGGGTCTAAGGCGCGAACTGTGTGACCAGTTGGTGGGGTTTTATGAGTTTGGCTACGGCATGATGGCATGTGCCACTTTGCAGGACGCCATCAAACTCATGGTGGAGTATTTTGCACTGCTGTCTAACGATGCTCAAATGCGGTTAGAGCCCAGTGAGGAAGGGTTATGGATTGAATTCTCCTTGCTGGAACCCCACCCAGCTGTTCGCAATCGGGCCGAGTTCGGCAGTCTGATGACGTTGCGTATTTTTTCTTTATTCGTGCGCCAAGACATAGAGCCGATTAAGATTCGTTGGACTTTCCCCCCTCCAGTAGACAGTGATTACTACGAGCGTGAATTTGGTGCCCCCACCCAATTTAACGACACGGTTAATGCGATCTTGATTTGCAATGAGGATTTAGACCGCCCTCTCCCTACCGCCAGTGAAGGTATGTATCACGCCCAGCTCGATTACCTCAATGCTCAGGTGGCCCGCCTGGGTGTTGATCCCGACTACCAACGGGTGTACGACGCCATTAGTCATAGTCTCAGTAAAGGCGAACCGCGTTGTGCGGATATAGCGCTAGCACTGCACATGTCTGAGCGTACTTTGCATCGGCGCTTGCAAAACCTGGAAACCAGTTTCAAGCGTATAGTGGATGATGTGAGAGCCGCCCAAGCCCGGCATTTTCTGGCAGATGACCGCTTAACTTTGCAGGAAATTTCCGCTCGCCTGGGGTTTAATGATATTCGTAATTTTTATCGGTTCTCCAGCCGAGTGTTGGGCAAGCCTCCGGGGGAGTATCGGGATCGCATGTCCGGGGTGTAGTCTAGATTGAAATATCGGTTTTGGTATTTGTTAACTTGTATTCCCGGAGTTAGCTTGCCTGTTTGTGAAGCAACAAACAACCTATCTTTGACTGTGTTACCTTAATCAAATACCCAAAGCGTTAACTATATCTCGTTCAAGCTCACTACCCATTGGTTGTACGCCTGCGCTGTAATGGCGTACAGCCTTACCATCGCGATCAATAAGGTATTTGTTGAAGTTCCAGCCAGGTGAATCACCAGTATGGGCGGTCAGATTCTTAAATAAGGCATTGGCACCGTTGCCACGAACGGAACTGGGCGACAGCATAAGAAAAGTGACACCGTAGTTTATGTAGCACATATCGGCGGTTTTCTTCTCAGTGCTGGCTTCTTGATTGAAGTCGTTAGATGGAAAGCCGACAATTTCCAGGCCGTCTTTCTTGTACTTCTGGTACAGCGATTCTAGGCCTTTAAATTGTGGGGTGTAGCCACAGTGACTGGCGGTGTTCACCACCAGGACCACTTTGCTTTTATACTTATCACAGAAATTGATGGTTTCGCTAGAACGTAGCTTTTGAGCCTCAAAATCCAGTAGGCTATTGCACATAGCGGCCACGTTGCTACCGGACAATAGTATCCAGGGGGCTAGCAGATAGACTAAGATTTTCATATTGAGTTCACTCCTTTCGCTGTGAGTTGCTAGAATAAAGCATGAAGAGTCGCGCTTTTTGTAGCTCTAGATCTGGCATATGTGGATTTCAAATGAATAACTGTTTATTAATCGTTGATGTGCAGAAGGGCTTCATTAACCAATACACCCAACATATTCCAGAGAAAGTAGCTTTAATTCAAGCTGAATATGACCATGTCTATATTTCTCGCTTCTATAACGAGCCAGGTTCATTCTTTCGAAACCTTCTTCAGTGGCATCGATTTGATAAAGACTCTTTAGACTTCCAGTTGGCATTTCAGCCTGCTTCACACGCCACTGTGTTGGATAAAGATATCTACTCCTGTGTAACACCCGGTTACGTAAAAGAACTTAATGATTTGAATGCCAAAATAATTGATATTTGTGGAATTGATACCGATATATGTGTCACAAAGTGCGCAGTTGACCTGCTTGAAAACAACTTCATACCAAGAGTTATTGCTGATTATTGTGGTAGCACCGCGGGGGTAGCCGCGCACGAAAATGGATTGGTGACCCTTGAAAGATACATAGGTAAAAAACAAGTAATCCGCCACAAGGATATGGCCAGTGGCTGATTTTGTCCTATCGCAGCTGTTTGCGTTTATTGCTTTTGCTCTGGGGATATCCTCTTTTCACTTTAGATTTATACAAAATAGCCGGCAAAAATTACTGCTCTTCTGGTTCTTTTCAGCGATATTCAACGCCATACACTTTTTGATTCTTGGGCACGCCACTGCAGCATTGTTAGTTGGCATTACGGCGACACGTTTCCTGTTTTCTGCCTATAAACCTGGCAGTCGCTACTTGTATTTGTTTATTATGATTGCCGTAGTTAGCTTTGCTTTCTCATTTGAGAATTACCTAAGCATACTGGGTTTACTGGCGACTCTGGTGGGAACTGTAGGTGGATTTAACAAAAATGAAATGATAGTGCGATTGTGTATGATGGGGGCGTCCATATTATGGGCCACACACAATGCTCTCGCCGCCAGCCCTGTAGCGGCAGCAATGGAAATCAGTTTTTTTATAAGTAACCTGATCGCCTGGGTGCGGTTAAACCGGCAACAGCGTTTTTAAAGCCATAGCGTATTAGGCATTGATTATATTTCTAACCTAAAGCCGTTTAATTGATCTGTTATAACACCCTCCTGATCATCGTGGTATTCGATTTCACCATTAGGCATTAGGTAGTAGGTAGTTTCATTAACATAAAACGACCATATTGCATTGTCATTGGGTAGAGACCGCCAATCCCTTTTAGAAGGTTGGATACGCATCTCGCTTTTGTCTTTAAAAATCATTAAGACAGATGAGGATTCAATATCGATGGCCACCACGTCCAATGGTTTTCCTGGTAACGATTCAGTAGAACTTAGTTCGACTCCAGCCTTATTAAAAAATTGCCAATCCGCGTAGGCCTCTATATGGATTTCATACTCTTCCGAGGAACCGAATGTCAGCCCTAAAGAATCATCCAGATCCTTCTTAATAGCAATACAGGGCTTACCCGATAACAGCAGTAAATCGGCTTTTAACTTTGACTCAATGGGGTTGGTTTTAGTCATGCTTCTACCCGTGCCCAAAAGATTTTCCTTTCCATCTTTCGGTTGCAATAGTTATTAGGGCTCCGCTATAGCAAGCCACTTTCATATTTTTCACCCAACTCTTTCCAAAGGGCCAATAAACCAAAGTCGTACAGCAGCTCATGGTCAAGGTTAAGATTATATAAGCTCATTTCTCGTCTTTAAGACTGCTTATGGAGAAGTGCCTGAGTATAGCGCCACTCCACCATGTGAAGAATTCCTATGATTCTCTGAAACGTTATCTGCATGCATGCGCCAGGTGTCATCAGCTTCATCTACAGCAGAACTATTTGGAACTATACATCTACACCCTCAACTAGATTTGCAAATCTCCCATAGCAAGCGAAAAGTTCATTGTCGTTGCTTAAATTACTTTCTAAGAATAAGCGAACCAGCCTTACACGCCCAATGGGGTAGTAAGTTTTCATCTTATCTATCTCGTCAAAGTAAGGGCGTAGAGCTTGATAAGCCTCATCTGCCGCATTATTCCCCTGCTTATTTAGTAGCATTACTTCAAGGGCTTTTCTTTCTATTTTAATTCTTTCTAATTTACTCATTTAATCACCAAGTAAGCTAGGAGAGGTAAATTGTCCTCGATTAGTAACAAGAGTTTGTGTACCACCGCCAGACCTTAGATACTCGCCACCATTAACAGAAAAAGGAGCAATTTCGCTCTGGAAAACTTCAACATCTGTTTTTGCTGTAATGCTGTATATATCGAACGAATCTGGAGCTTGGGGTAATCCGAGAATTGAAGCTGCATCACTTGTTTCTCTCGGTAACTCATCAAGCATGTCTTTAGTCATAAAGTAAGGTGAGTGTTCCCCAGGTGGACCTCCATTTTTAGGAACGACCTTATAAAGATGATCACCTGACCCTAGCTTAACGATTTTCGGTTCGCTAATACCAGATTCCAGTAGTTCTCGCGTTATTGTCAAAGCTAAGTCTGGCTCAAGCCCCTTTTCCAAAAGGCTTTCATACATTCTCGAGCCTACCGCAAAATCCCTTGGATCTTTAACTTGTAAACCACTTGGGCCTGAGTTATTCCAGTCGACTTTCTCTGGCGATAACTTTGGTTTTGAAACTTTCTCAACCTGCATCGCGGTTGCATTTGGTTTATTTCTTGGAACAACATCCCCAGCACCCGCCGAATCCTCACCAAAGCTGCTCTCCGGATCATTCTTCCCTTTCTTAAACTTCCCTGCAACTTTCCCAGCCTTGCCGACCCCTCCTGTCGCCAGTGTCCCAACCAACAATTTATATGCCGCTTCACCTTGCTGCTCTGCGGGTAACTCTGCAAATTCGTGAGTCGCCTGGTTAACATCGTCATACACTTGTTCAGGGTCTGATAGGGTATCATATATGCCCTGAGCTGCGGCAATGAACTTATCTTTATTGGTTAGAGTTTCATATAGGGCGACAGCACCGGCAGCGATGCCGTATCCTGCCTCTGCATTAAGCCGCATAATGCGTGATCCAACAGCGGCCATTGGATTGGTGGCGCTTAGCTCTGCCTGTTGCCAATAGGCGATGGCGTTTTGCTCTGATTCTTCTAAAGCCGTTGTGGCGTTGGTTTCGCTAATGTTCTGTTGGGGTACTTCTGCTTCCTGTCGATTGAGCGCCTTAAACTTCGAGGCATCAAACTCCACCGGGGTTTGTTGGCTGTGTTTGTGTTCGGCTCGCTTATTGAGTGGTTGGCCTGATGTGCCGGGGATTACCTGTTCTGGCGCTTGAGGTTTCTGTGGGGCAGTAGTTTTTGCCCCTCTGGCACTACCGCCACTATTGATACGCACTTGAACACCATTAATGGCGACGCCCATGGTATCCAACACAATGCTACCGCCACCGCCTTTTAGGGTGATGGATTCTCCTGCATCTAGGGTGATGTCAGTGTTACTTTTCAGGTGTAGGTCTGCGCCGGTTTGCAGGCGGTGATCTTGGCCGCTGATTTGAGTGAAGTTCTGGCCTACGGTTTGGTTTAGGTTACCTCCTATGTGGGTATTTTGGTTTTGCCCTACGGATATGTCTAAGTCTGCGCCAATCTCTTGCAGGTGCTCTTGGTTGACGATCTGGTGGTGGTCACTGTGTACGGTTTTGTTGAGGTCGTTTTTGACGTACACATCAATGTCGCGCTGGCCGTGAATAAAAATTTGTTCCTGGTCTTTTTGATCATCCAGGTAGAGTTCGTTGTAGCCGCCGCCCCCTGGCGTGGTTTGGCTTTTATAGACAGTGCGGGTTTTATGTTGGGGCAGGGTATCCGGGGGGTGATTGGTTTGGTTGTACAGGGCACCGGTGATAATGGGTTGGTCGGGGTCGCCATTGAGGTGCCTTACGATAACTTCCTGGCCGATACGGGGCAATACGAAGGCGCCCCATTGGTTGCCAGCCCAGGCTTGGCTTACCCGCAGCCAACAGCTGCTGTGTTGGTCTTTGTTGCCTTCTCTGTCCCAATGGAATTGCACTTTCACCCGGCCGTGGGCGTCAGTGTAGATTTCTTCTCCCTTAGGACCAGTGACTACGGCGGTTTGAATACCTACCACTTTGGGGTAGGGGGTGGTCTGTTTGGGGTAGTAGGATTTGTCCGCAGGTATGGCGCTAAAGGTAATGGAGAATGAGCCACCTTCGTCGCTGGCTTCAGCCTCCATTGCTTGGGGTTGTGTAGCGTTGATTTCTATATGGGTGAGCAGGTATTCGCTATCGGTCTGGTCCTGGGGAAGGTCGGTAAAGCGCACCCGTTTGCCTGCAGTCAGCCGAGGGCAGTCGCTTTTGCCCTCAAACTTTTGTTGATCTTGCTGTTCTGCTGCCAGGGCGGTGTTAACTCGGTGTTGTCCCTGTTGGGTTTGGTGAAAGTGTCCGGGGTAACGGTGCTGTTCTAAACTGGTCCACGGCCCCGTGGTAGCTTGTGCGTTTAGGCTAAGGCTGGGTTTTTCAAAAAAGTAATCCCGGCCACTGATGGCCCCCGCGCGTAATTGCTGTTGACAGTGGAATTCATAAACCGATTCCTGGGGAGCGGCCATGCCAGCGGGGTCTCTATAAAGCACAGCACTCGCACCGGGTATGGGGCTAAAACTATGTCGTTTGTCACTGATAACCAGGCAGTGTCCACTCTCTTGGTGTTCGAAATAGTAGAACAGGCCTTCCTGTTCCAGCAGTCGGGATATAAAGTCCAGGTCGGTTTCGTTGTACTGGCAGCAATAGGGGCGTTGTGGGTAGGCACCCGCAATGTCAAAGCGCAGATTTTTTTGTTGTATTCCGGCGTCGTTCAATACGGTTTTTACGATATCCGGCACGGTTTGGTCTTGAAAAATTCTCAGACCGCTGCGCATGCCCAATTGCCAGAATAATGGCCGTATTACCGCATGGTAGCTGTGAAAACGTTTGCCCAGCCGACCCTGGCCCATTTCCGCCACGCAACCGTGAAAGTAACGCACGCCATGTTCATGATGCAAGGCCACCGTGGCAGCGTGTCCCAGATAATTTTGTAGCTGCAGGTCGGGCCTTTCGCAGGTCAGATCCAATTCAGAGCAGAAGCTGTCGGAAAGGGCTTCCCGATGGGTGAATCCCAACACGCGAAACTCCACACCACTGCCGGGTATTTGAAAGGCAATGCGGGACACATTGGCCGGGATGGACATCAAGAGCGCTCCTGGATTAAGGATTCACTCATAGAGACTGGGATGAGTTAAAGGAATCCAGGAAATTCTTAATACCTTAGATAAGCTTTAGTCTGATGTGTCTGCGCTTATGTCCCTTTTTTGTTTCGGTAGGAATCCCACCGGGTCACCCAGTGTTTTAAAGGATCATAAAGTTCAAGTAGTTCCAATCCGATGGATGTTAAGGAATAACCACTTGGCACATTTTTTTGTATTATTCGGGCTTGCTCCAGCAATTTTAGCCGCTGATTGAGTACGGTGGGGGACAGGTTATCGCAGGCGCTTTGCAGCTCCCGGAACGTGAGTTGATCGTCACGAAGTTCCCATAGAATTCGTAACACCCACTTTTTGCCCAGTAGCTCAATTATCTCAGCTAGTGGGTTCCTTTTTTTGCTCATAATCGGTTATGTCCTATTGCGCTACTAATTACGTAGCGTTATTATGCTACTAAAATAGTAGCATACAGTTTCGGTTGGCAATATTAAAGGGTCTAAGGATGCTTAAAGATACTGGATTATTGGATCGCTTCACCTCAACAACGAAGAGCCGTCTTCAACGTAATTTAGCACGGGGTTTGGGGCTGCCTGTTGCGCCAGAGTTAAACCGGTACGATGACAATGTTACAGACCCTAGCCATTCAGTGTGGTTACATCATTGTGGGAATTGCAGTGACTTGGGCTCAGCATTGGAGGATGCGCTCACAGCGTGCTCTTTGCCATTCAGGCAAACCAACATCGAAGAGTTGGACGCTGGGGAGAGTGTGAACCGAGTCCTCTGTGACATAACTGGGATAATGTCCTCTCCGCAGCTTGTTGATCTGTGGGGCTTTTTTAAATCGATCATCCCCAGGATTCAACCTTGTGGTCGAGTGATCTTAATAGGTCGCACTCCTGAGGGCATCAGGGATGCTCAGTGGGCGACTTCCCAGAGAGCCGTTGAAGGTTTTGTTCGTTGTTTGGCAAAAGAGTTGGGCAAGGGCATTACGGTTCAACTGATTTATGTGGAGGAGGGGGCCGAATCCCTTCTGGCTAGTCCGCTGAGGTACTTCTTTTCCCCTAAGTCTGCCTACGTTACTGGCCAGATTGTTCGCGTTCGCAAATCCCATTCTATTCCAATGCCTGAGATTGAGCAGATGGATTCCCTTAAGCCGCTGGCTGGGAAGGTAGCGTTAATAACCGGTGTTGCTCACGGAATTGGTCGTGCTATTGCCGAAGTTTTATCAAGAGATGGCGCAGTAATAATCGGTGTTGATAAGCCCAGTGAACAAGATGTGGTTGATGTCTTGATGAAAAAACTAAATGGGTATTCGCTTTTGATCGACCTTCTGGATCCTACTGCGCATATGACTATATGTGGCTACTTGAGTCAGCACTTTCAAGGCGTCGATATTATGGTTCACAACGCAGGTATTACTGCCGACAAGCGTTTACGAAATATGGCAAAGCAGCAGTGGCAATCTGTAGTTGCGGTCAACCTGAGGGTTGTGGAGATGGTCATTGGCAGGGTGCTAGAGCAGGGTCTGTTGAAGGATGGTGCCCGCACAGTATGTATATCGTCTCTTTGCGGTATTGCAGGGAACGTAGGGCAAACCAATTACGCCACATCGAAAGCCGGGCTTATTGGCCTGGTGGAATCCTTGAGTGATGAGATGTTGGTGCGCAAGGCTACCATTAACGCCATCGCTCCAGCCTATATTGAAACCCAAATGACCCGACATATGCCTTTTATTTCACGAGAGATATATCGGCGCATGAATAGCCTGGGTCAAGGGGGGGTGCCAATGGATGTTGCCGAAGCAGTTGCCTGGATGGTTCGGCCCGATTCTGTGGGCATAAATGGCAGTTGTATGCGTGTTTGCGGACAAAGTTTGATTGGTGCCTAGAGCACATGGTCACCAACTCCCGTTCGGCGCTTTGCTGGCGGAAGGGTGCGCACCCGTTAAAGAAAATGAGCAAATAGTTGCGCAGTTTGATTTGGTTCTTTTAACAGAAAAATAAAATTATTTTCAAAGTCGTGTTGAAAAACAAAGGGTTGCTGATGTTGGCACAGGTATTGACTTAGTTTCGGTGTTAGCGAGTTGCTTTCAAACGAATTCTGTCATTATTTAAAGAGGTGTACATCATGCCAACTCCCGCCTATCTGAGCATCACTGGAGAAACACAGGGATTAATCACACAGGGAACATTCACCGAGCCTAGTGTGGGGGGGATCCATCAAGAAGGTCATCCAGATCAGATATTAGTTCAAGCGTTTTCCCATAATGTCATTCGGCCCCGTGATCCCCAGAGCGGTCAGTCTTCAGGTCAGCGTGTGCACCAGCCCATGAAAATCACGAAGGTATTCGACAAGTGTTCCCCCTTGCTTTATACCGCGTTGACCACCGGAGAAAACTTGACGTGTACTATCGAGTGGTGGCGTACTGCCGCCAGTGGTATGCAGGAGCACTACTACACTATTAAGCTGGACAAAGCCATGATAGTGGATATCAAAGGTTACATGCCTAACTGTCAAGATCCGGGGGTGGCGCACTTCACTCACTTGGAAGATGTTTCTTTTTCCTATAAAGATATTTCCTGGACCCATGAAGTTTCCGGAACTTCAGGTGAAGATAGCTGGGACGATCAATAAAATATAGGTTCGCCCATGTCTTGATAGATGTGGGCGTATTCAAAAACACCCGCCACTGTCCGAGAGCGCTTTTTCATACAGGCTGCCGTAAACCTTTTGATCCTGATGGGAGGCGGAAATAATCCATCCCAGACTGGACGGATTGAAAGTTGGGGTGTGATTTTGATTGTAATCGTTCTGAAAAATATAGCCGGCATTGGTGGAATAGGAGCCCAGATGATCGTCCCTATCCCATAGGCCCAGCTTTGATTTGGGTGTACCGCTTAGGGTATCCATGATGTAGTGGGGGCTTTGCGGTGGTTGGTATACCAGGATGGATTTTTGGTTATGGCTGAGGATCGAAAACTCATGACCACCACAATGGGCGGGAAAGCGATAAGTGCATTGATTAAGTAGTTTTGCACCCTTGCCCCAAAAATTCGGTTTGCTGGCATCAATTCGGTGTTTGATGGGACGGCAGTGAATTTGAGCGGTTTTTACAATGGCGTCCACCAGTCTGGGGTTACCAAACCGGGTATTGGTTAGGTCTCTGGATTGCTGGCTGCTGAACTCGGGCTCTAATACTTTACCGACTTTTATATCCGGTTTCTTGCGTGAAGTTTGCTCCGCCATCTTGGCGGCGTAGTTTTGGGATGGTTTTGGGGCCTTTTGGCCAATGGCGCGATAGGAGCCGTCGTCAATTTTGGTGTTAGTGGTGCAGCCTGCGCTTAAAAGGCAGAGGCTTGTACCCAAGTACAGTGCTATAGGGGGCAAAGACAGATATTTCATGGTAAATGCGCTCTTGAACGTTCCTTGATATAGACACTGGCCGGGTAAAATAACCACTAAAAAATGGCGCCGATATTTGTGGGTAGAATGTCTGCTTAGCGAAGAGAGTATGAATGTTCGTTTTGGTGTAATGCTTTGCAAATGACTTGAGGATCCTTACGCGTCATGACATTACCGGCTAATGTAGCCCAGTATCTTCTTTCGATCCCCTGTTTGGGGCAGGATGAGGCTCGAAACTTAAAGGTGGTTGCGTTTGACCATCGAGAGTCCATGAGTTCGCTCTATCAATGCGACGTGGTTGTGGCCTGTGAAGATCCCGATTTGGTGAGTAGTGAATTGATAGGCCGTTCTGGTCGCTTGATTGTGATGAATCCCAGTCAGGCACGCTATATCCACGGCGAAATAACCGCGCTGTACCGAGGTGAGCGTAATAATCGGAATTATCTTTACCGGTTTCGACTAGAGCCTAAATTAGCCTTTCTACAGTATCGCAGTGACCAGCGAATTTTTCAGAATATGACGGTTCCCGATATTGTCAGAGCGGTGCTGGACGCGGCCGGCATTGCCAATGAGCTGGTGAAGTGGTCATTGAGTTCCCGTTATGAGCCGCGGCTTTACTGCACTCAGTACGGCGAGACCGATTTTGAGTTTGTGCAACGGTTGTTGGCCGAGGAAGGCTTGTTTTATTTCTTTGAACAAGACCCCCAGAGCCATTCTATGGTGATATCCGATAGCAATATTTGTTTTAAGCCCATTGAAGGCGGCAACAGTTCGTTGCTGTTTAGGCCTCAGTCCAACTTGGCGGCCGACCCACTAAGACAGCAGCAGTCAATTTCCTGGTTGCAATCGCACTTTCAGGTACATACGGAAAGTGTGACTATGGGAGATTATAATCACCAAAAATCCAAATTATCTTTAGTGCAAAAAGCGGGGGCGGAGGATGTAACGGAACATTACCATTTTTCCAGCCCGCAATTCGCCGAACCTGAATTGGGCAGAGCCTATGCTCAGAGGCGACAGCAATCCCTGGCTGTTCGGAAAGAGTTCATAGAGGGGCAGTCAGATTGTCCTCACCTGAGGGTGGGTGGTCGCTTTAGGTTGCAGCAGCACCCCTATGATGGGTTAAATAAAGAGTACTTGGTGACTGAAATCCAAATCAGCGGCGAGCAGCCCCAGGCTCTTGAAGAAGGCGCTTCATCACAGGGTTCTTCGTTAAGCGTGGAATTTGAGGCCGTTCCCGCTGCAGTGCAATACAGGCCCACCCATATTCCCGCTGCACCCAGGATTGCAGGAACCCAGACTGCGTTTGTGACGGGGCCTAAAGGTGAAGAAATATATACGGATTCTGAAGCCAGGGTGAAAGTTCAATTTCATTGGGATCGAGCAAGTAAAGGGGATGAAGCCAGTAGTTGTTGGTTGCGTGTGAGCCAGGCATTGGCGGGAAATCAATGGGGAGCGTTAGTCATACCCCGAGTGGGCCAGGAAGTGGTGGTGGCGTTTTTGAACGGTGATCCAGATCGCCCCATGGTCATGGGCACGGTTTACAACGGAGACAATAAACCGCCGTATCCACTGCCTGAGGGGAAAACTCAAACCCTGTTTAAAAGCTTCAGTAGTCCAGGAGGTAACGGTTTTAACGAGTTGAGAATGGATGACACCAAAGGCAAAGAGCAACTCTATCTGCACGCTGAACGGGATCTGAATTTACTTGCCAACAATCAGTGGAAAGAAACCATAGGTGAACAACACCACACCATTGTGGGCCAAAATCACCATTTAGATGTGTCCAAAGATTGGGATGTTAAGGTGTCAGAGAATACCCATCAAAAAGTGGAGCAATCGGCATCGGTGGAAACAGGGCATACCACACAAGTAAAAATCACGGGTTCGTACCTTGGGCAAGCCAGTCAGGGGGTACAACTGCAGGCGGGCACCCAATTAGTAATGGATGCCGCTGTGGAATTAACGGTAAAGGCGGGTTCCAGCCTAGTGAAAATCGATCCATCGGGGGTTACCGTGGAAGGTGCTATGGTTGGGCTCAATTCTCCCTTAGGCGGGGAGCCCGTGGACCTGGAAGCTTTAATTGCAGAACAGACCCTGGAAGGCCTTGAGCCCGAGGAGCTGGCGGAAAAATTTGCAGAACTCGATATTTCCGTTGACCCGGAATATCCAGATATTGACACTTGATGTGTGCTCAAGAATAGATATACTGTATAAATAATCAGTATGCTGCTGGCGGGGTGCATGTTCATGGAGCGCAAGATAATCCATTGCGATGCCGATTGTTTTTATGCCGCCATTGAGATGCGAGATAACCCTTCCTATCGAAATCGGCCCATGGCCGTGGGTGGCAGGGCAGATGGGCGTGGTGTTCTGTCCACTTGCAATTATGAAGCTCGGCGTTTCGGTGTCCATTCAGCTATGCCTTCTGCTCACGCGTTACGGTTGTGTCCCGATTTATTGATTGTGCCCCACAACATGGAGAAGTATAAGGCGGCTTCCGCCTCCATGGCTGAGATCTTTCGAGACTATACGGATTTGGTAGAACCCCTGTCATTGGATGAAGCCTACCTTGATGTCTCCAACTCTGTTCACCATAGTGGCAGCGCCACCCGCATAGCAGAAGAAATTCGTCAGCGAGTGCAATCCAGCTTGAATATCACGGTTTCCGCCGGTGTATCCAATTCCAAATTTTTAGCTAAAGTGGCCAGTGATTGGCGCAAACCCGATGGCCTTTTTGTCATTCCGCCCCATCAGGTCGGTCAGTTTGTGGCTCAGTTACCGGTAACCAAGATTCACGGTGTGGGCAAAGTGACCGCGGCTAAACTGGCGGGCTTGGGCATTGATACCTGCGCAGATCTGCAACGGTTTGGGTTGGCGGCATTAGTGCAGCACTTTGGCGTGTTCGGTCAGCGGCTCTATGAGTTATCCCAGGGTGAAGACCATAGGCAGGTCAAACCGCACCGCGTCCGTAAATCCCTCAGCGTGGAACACACCTATTCAAAAGATCTTGATAGTGAAGGCGCCTGTTTGGATAAGCTACCCAGCCTGGTGCAAGAGCTGAAGCGAAGAATGGCACGCATCAGCAATCAATACTCTGTGGCCAAAGCCTTCGTGAAAGTTAAGTTCAGTGATTTTACCACCACGACTCTGGAGCGAGCCGGTACAACCCATCAAATGGAGTGCTACCGACTGTTAATGCAAGAAGCCCTGGAGCGAAAGGCTTCTTCTGTACGTTTGCTTGGGGTGGGAGTTAGATTCCATGGTGTGGCCCCCCAGGGAAGTTTTGAGCAATTGGACTTGTTTACTAATCGCCTCTTCCCTGAAATAAATTCACGTGACTCTTAAAAATCTGTGTCAACTCAGTAAGGCCTTCATCCACCGCCAGTGGTAGGTCCTTCGTGATCATATCTAGTAACACGATGGCATTGAGCGCTGAATCGGTGGCGGAGTGGTTATGAATCCGTTGAGCGATGTGTACGTTCACCTGGTGAATGTTTTTGTAAATCTCCTTTAGGTCATCGAATGACACTTCGCAATTGTGATCTTTGTTTGAGAAAACATAAGAGGATAAGTAGGTGGTGCAGGCCAGGTAGAGGGTTTCCTCAGGGGTGGCAAAGGGGTGGTGATACCAGGCCATGGGTTTAAAAAATCGAGTGTGTGGACAGCCACTGCTGGCCATTATCACCCCCATCAAGGAACTAAGAGCTTCTTGGGCCGAAGTCTCGGTACTGGTGGTTTTGTGGTCCATTTCCACCACCGCCGTAACTTCATCATAGGATTTGATTGAAGGTAGATTCACGTAGGGAATCAAGCGAACGGCCAGAGGGCAACGCTTATGCCATATGGGGTCCAGGGTGCAATTAGGGCATCGCTTGTATTCCAGGTCGCACCACTGGGGGGGCTCGCCCTCTGGTGCGGCGTGCTCATAGTATTGGTCCGTTAATACCACTGTCTGGTCAAAGACATAATCTGTGTTCTTGAAAAAGATCTTATAGTGGATGGACTTTTGTTCTGCGCTCATGGGCTCCTCACCAACCGCGAATAGGTTAAGTGTAGCTCAGGATTTTTAAACCCATTTAAACTTCTTTATAGCAATTTCGCCTCTTTTTTGCCTCGGCCCAGTCTTTATTTACGTAAAACTGCACAATTGGCCAAAAGGGAGTCGAAATGGGTTTGCTGAGCGCGGAACAGGTGGAGAAAATCGCCGTACTTCCCATATCACCGGAGTTGCCCGCTGGGGATTCTGTGCGCCTGGAGCCCAGTTTTGAACGAATTGAAAACGAGCTATCGAAACTCGATGATTTTACTAGCCGGGAACCCGTACGTTGGGATGATGTAGCTCAAGCTGCGCAACAGATATTGTCTAATGAGTCGAAAGATCTACTGGTAGCCTGCTATTTAACCCGTTCGTTGTGTGAGGTTGATTTCCTGGAAGGGTTGAACCAGGGCCTGTATTTGACCAAAGCCATGGCGGAGCAGTTTTGGGATCAGGCTCACCCTCCCAAAAAGCGTGCCCGTGGTCGTGCCCAGGCATTTACCTGGTTGGTGGAAAAATGTCGGCCCATGCTGGAGTCCTACCAGCCTAAAGAGCCAGAAGTAGAAGCGTTACAGCGAGCGGAAACCTGTTTGGCTGAGCTTGATGACCTTTTGCAGGAAAAAATGGCCGATCAAGCGCCGCACCTATTGGAATTTCAACAGAAAATTCATCGCAAGCGAGAAGGTCTTGAGCAAAAGCTTAAGCAGCAGGGTGCACCCGCGCCAGGCAGTAAGAAAGAGTCTCCCTCTATTGAGCCCGCGCGCCCATCCCATACTGGGCCATCTCAGCCGGCTCAGACAGCTGTTGCTTCTACAACGGGCCTCCAAGGCGGTGTGAACAGCGATAGAGATTTGCTGGCGGTATACCGTACAGCTCGAGAGCAGTTACAAGCGGCCAGCCAGTTTTTACTGAGCGTAGATATAAATGACCCTGAGGCTTACCGAATTAACCGTCTCATAACGTGGTTAGGGGTCAATCAGATGCCTCCCGCACAGGCGGGAAGAAGCCAGCTTCAACCCATGGCAAAAGATCGTCTAGATCACTTCACCAATCTGTATCAACAGCAAAAATGGGCTGAGTTAATTGTGGCGTTGGAGCTAAGCCTGGTACGGGCACCTTTTTGGTTGGATGGTCAAAAAATGGCTGTAGATGCTTTGGAGCAGTTGGGTTGCGAGCAAGGTATCGAGCAAATTGAATCGGCTGTGAAAGTGTTGTTGCGGCGGATACCCCAAATTGGAACGGGTTGTTTTAGTGACGGCAGCCCCTTCGCATCGGAAGCCACACAGCAATGGCTGAGTAGAGTGACCAGCGAGAAAGCACCCCAGCCAAATCAGATACAGGGGTTGGATTTAGAGAGTGCTAGTGTCTCCGAGGAATGGGAGCAAAGTTATGACAAGGCCATGACTCTGGCCTCTGAAAAAAAGATACGTGAAGCGCTGGCTTTGTTCCAGGGAGGGGCAAATCGGGCACAATCCAAACGGGAACAGACCCTGTGGCAATTTAATCAAGCGCGATTTTGTGTTCAGCATAGCTTGATTCAGTTAGCTCTGCCTTTACTTCACAGCATCGAGCAAACATTAATGGGCAATGGTGCATTTGATTGGGAGCCTCAAGTGAGCAAAAAAGTAATTGGCTTATTGATCGAGTGTTATCAAAGCCAGGACCAAAGTGAAGAAAACCAGCGTCAACTAAAGCAACTTCATGGCCGGTTATGTCAATTGGATATGGCCATGGCTTTCGATTTTAAACAACTTAACTAATGCAAATAAACTAACGCAAAGAGGTCATCATGGCTAAAGAGGGAACCGTCGCGCCAAAGGAACGGATCAATATCAAATATCGGTCTGAAGAAGGAGGCGCGCAAGAAGCGGTGGAGTTACCGTTCAAAATGATGGTGTTGGGTGATTTTACCCAGAAACAAGATGACCGGGTTATTGAAGAGCGTAAACCCATAAGCATTGATAAGAATAATTTTGATGAGGTGTTGCGTAATCAAAACGTGGGGGTGGATATCAACGTTCCTAATCGTATCAGTGATGAAGAAGACGCTGAATTGGGAGTGAGCCTGAATTTCAACACCATGAAGGATTTCAGCCCCGAACGGGTGGCGCGTCAGGTGCCGGAACTGAACAAGTTATTGGAGTTACGGGAAGCCCTGGTGGCATTAAAAGGCCCCCTGGGCAATGTGCCGGCTTTTCGTAAAGCCATAGAATCCATTCTTGAAGATGAAGAGCAACGTAAAGTGGTGCTCGGTGAATTGAACGTAGATCAATAAGGAAACAAGGAGAGCATCATGGCTAATCCCGAACGTATGGTGCAAAGCGGGGAAAAAGCACTGGAAGTTACAGAAGGCTCCCTGCTGGACCAAATTGTATCGCAAACTCGTATGAATCCACAGGATGAAGGTTATGACGTGGCCAAGAGGGGGGTGGGCGCTTTCATCGCGGAATTACTGCGGCCCGAGAACCAGCAAGAGCGAGTTAATAAAAACCTGATCGACCGGATGATCGACGAATTGGATGTACAACTCAGCAAGCAGATGGATGAAGTTCTTCACCATAAAGATTTCAAAGCCTTGGAATCCGCCTGGCGTGGACTACAAATGTTGGTCAATCGAACCGACTTCACCCAAAACATAAAAATTGAAGTGCTGAATGCATCTAAGCAAGATCTGTATGAAGATTTTGAAGATGCCCCTGATATCACTAAATCCGGCTTGTATAAATTAGCGTATACCTCGGAATATGGGCAGTTTGGTGGTGAGCCAGTGGGCGCCATCATTGCTAACTATGACTTTGGCCCCGGGGCTATGGACATGAAAACCATGCAAAGCGCAGCAGCGGTGTCCGCCGTATCCCACGCACCCTTTATAGCCGCTGCCGGACCTAAGTTTTTCGGTTTAGATGAATTTGAGGGCTTGCCCAACCTGAAGGAGTTGAGCTCTGTTTTCGAAGGCCCGCAATTTGCTAAGTGGCGTAGTTTTCGAGAGTCGGAAGACGCCCGATATGTGGGCTTGACAGTGCCTCGCTTCCTATTACGAGCGCCTTATGATCCCGAAGAGAATCCGTCAAAAGTGTTTAATTACAAGGAAAACGTAAGTGCTACCCATGAAGATTACCTATGGGGAAATACGGCGTTTGCATTTGGTTCCCGGCTAACGGATTCTTTTGCTAAGTACCGTTGGTGCCCCAATATTATTGGCCCACAAAGTGGTGGAGCGGTGGAGGATCTGCCCGTGCATTTGTATGAGTCCATGGGTGAAATAGAAGCTAAGGTTCCCACGGAAGTACTGATTTCAGATCGTCGTGAATTTGAACTTTCTGAAGAGGGCTTTATACCATTGACCATGCGCAAGGGGAGTGACAATGCCGCTTTCTTCTCGGCTAACTCGGTGCAAAAAGCAAGGTTCTTTGGCAATAATGAAGAAGCTAAAGCAAAAGAGCTGAATCATCGACTTAGCACTCAGTTACCTTACATGTTTATTATTAATCGCTTGGCTCACTACCTAAAAGTGTTGCAGCGGGAAAATATTGGTAGTTGGAAAGACCGTGTTGAGTTGCAACGGGAGTTGAATAAATGGATTGGCTCATACGTGGCAGACCAGGAAAACCCCACTGCAGGTGTACGTGGTCGTAGGCCATTACGTTCAGCAAGCATTACGGTGGAGGATGTAGCGGGTCAGCCGGGTATCTATAGAGTGGATCTCAAAGTAAAGCCCCATTTCAAATATATGGGTGCTGATTTTGAGTTATCTCTCGTGGGTAAAATGGAAAAGTCTTAAGTATAAATACGGGATCTGGATTAATTCATGCGTCAAGAAAACAGTTTGTTGGACCGGTTAGATAACAATAGCGCCCCAGCACAGTATTCTACCCATTTTGATTGGAATGCCCTGAGTTTGAGCGTGACCCGCAATATTCAATCCATATTGAATGTGCGTTTGGGTAGTGTAAAGTCATTGGATGACTTTGGAATGCCGGATTTCAACGATGTGGTGAATGAGTTTCCAGATGCAGTATCCCGTATTCGTAGCGCCATTCAAATGTTTGTTCAGGCCTACGAACCAAGATTGTCCAGTGTTAATGTGTTTTATGTGCCCGATCCTGAGCAACCCTTGGTGATGCGCTATGCCATCGAAGGTCAATTATTGCATAGAGGAGAAAGTACTCGAGTTTGTTTTGATACGGTGCTTACCGGGGCGGGCCAGGCCACGGTACGGGTTTAGAATTAGTTATGTTGAGTGGTTTGTTTATGAGGGTTGCCATTGTCATTTAACAAGTATTTCTATGATGAGATGACAGCCTTGAGGGAGCTGGGAAAGGAGTTTGCCGAACGCAACCCCAGACTGGCTCCTTTCCTTTCGGTAGAAGGTCAAGATCCTGATGTTGAAAGGCTGCTTGAGGGGTTCGCTTTCCTCACCGGAAGGCTGAGGCAAAAGCTCGATGACGAGCTGCCGGAACTAACCCATTCTTTGATGGCGTTACTTTGGCCTCATTTTTTAAAACCGATTCCAGCCATGTCTATGGTGGAATTTACACCTCAGACAACAGTGTCTGAGCGGCAGCGTGTGCGCAGGGGTGTCGAACTGGAATCCCGCCCGGTGGATGGCACGCCATGTACCTTTCGAACTTGTTATCCGGTGGATTTATATCCCATTGCGGTGTCTGATGTTCAGTTGCATAAAAGACCCGCAGGAGCGGATATTACGATCTCATTGCAACGAACAGCCAGCGTGGCTTGGAGTAACTTTGAAATAGGTGAGTTGCCTGTTTATTTGCATGGAGAGGTTCACTCAGCTCAGCTTCTGTATCTATGGATGTTTCGCTATCTCGATGGCATTGACGTTGTTGCTCGCAGCGAGGCGGGAGAAACAGTGGTCATTACCGAATTGGGTAATGAACGGTTGGAAATGGAGGGTTTTTCTCCGGACCAAGCTCTATTGCCTAAATCTGACCAGCTATTAGAAGGCTATCGCTTGGTTCAGGAGTACTTTTGCCTGCCGGAAAAATTCCAGTTTTTTAAGATCAAAGGGTTAGAGGTCATATGCCAGCGAGCCAAGATGAATGGGCAGGTGGCTGTCGCTCAAAATATTGAGCTTGTATTTCGTTTTAATCGCAGTTTGGATCAACATATTAATGTGGGTAAAGATAACTTCCGTTTGTTTTGCTCCCCAGTGATTAATCTATTCAAACATGATGCTATCCCCATACGGGCGGACTATAAAAAGACGGAATATCGGGTATTGCCCAGTGGCCGCAATCCTTCCCATTACGAGATCTACAATATTGATATTGTTAACGGTTGGGGGCATCTTTCCCACCACAACCAGGTATTTAAGCGATTTGAGTCCTTCGATCACTATGAAATAGCGCCGGTGGACGCGGATATGCGTTATTACCGAGAACGGTTAAAACCGTCGGTAACTGGAAATGGCCTGGACTGCTACATTACCTTTGTTAATCAGGCCGAAAAGGATGTTTTTCCTGAAACAGAAACCGTGTCGTTAGATTTAACTTGCAGTAATCGCCACCTGCCTATGATGTTAGGGGTGGGGGATATCTGTGTGGATACGGGGACCAGCCCGGAATTTGCCACATTCCAAAATATAACACCGGTTACCCCGTCTTTGGCGCCACCTTTAGATCAGGGCTTCCACTGGCGCCTAGTGTCTAATATGTCGCTAAATTATCAGTCCTTAACGGATCAGCGCTCCCTAAAAGCCATTCTTTCAACCTATGATTACAAAAGTTTCTACGATAGACAGCAGGCCCTGGCAAGCCAGCATCGATTAGATGCGTTTGATGGCATAGTCAGTGAGGCGGAAGATAGATTGTATGGGGGGTTACCGGTTCGGGGTCAGAGAACACAGTTGCGCTTAAAGGAAAGTCACTTTGCTAACGAAGGCGACATGTTTATGTTTGCGTCTATTTTGAATGAATTGTTTGCACTCAATTGCGCAATTAACAGTTTTCACTCTCTACAGGTGTTGGGTGTTGAAAAAGGCGAAATCTACAAATGGAATCCAAAATCAGGAGCACAGCCGATCCTGTAACCCAACGGCTTGAGTGTGTGAAGGAGTTTTCGTTTTTCCAGCTTAACGATATGCTCCAACGTCTTTCTCAGCAACGGCAACAAAAGGGCAGCGGAGAGGCTGAACAACTACCACTGGCAATACGTTATCGAGCCTTGGCAAGCTTAGGGTTTCCTGCCAGCGATGTAGCCAGTTGTCGTATTACAAAAACAGTGGATAAAGAGTTCTTAGATCTCCATGTCAGCTTCTTAGGTCTCTATGGTCCGGCGTCGCCGTTACCGGTTTATTACACTGAACGTGTTATCCAAAACTCTGAGGCAGACCATCCCAGCCGGGATTTCATGGATGTGTTTAATCATCGAATGATCAGCCTATTGCAACGCTGTTGGGACAAGTACCGTTACTATTGCCAATACCGGGACAAGGGTAAAGACAGGTATTCTCGCTGGTTTCTTTCCATTGCTGGCATTGATGTGGAGAGAGTGAGCCAGTTGAGTGAACTCCGTTGGCACCGACTCATGCCCATGGTGGGAATACTCAGCAATAATGTCGGCAGTGCAGATTTACTGGCGAGACTGATTAAATATTACTTCAGGCTGTACCGTGTGGAAATTAAACCCTGGGTAGCCAGAACCGTGCGAATCCCTGCTGATCAGTGTAATTCCATGGGGTTGGCCCATTGCCAGATGGGTTCTAGCTTAGTGTTGGGTGAAGATATTCAGGATTGTTCCGGTAAGTTCGAGTTACATTTATATGGGCTATCCCATCGTCAGTACCGCCGTTTTCTGCCTGGTAACCCGCATTACCGCGAGGTCTTAGGGCTGGTGCAGTTGACACAAAAAGTACCACTGGAGTTTGACCTCCACTTGCATCCTCAGCAGGAAGCCACTGATCTGTTCCTTACCGCAGCCATAGAACAGCAGCAATTAGGATGGTCAGCGGTGCTAGGCGATTCTCAGGGGTTTGAACCCACAAAAGTTTGTGTCACGGATTATGGATTATTTTAACTCTCTACTGTCTTTATTGGCATGAATGATATTGGAAAGCTTGTAGAATCATTAGGATTTATTGAGGAGTTTATTGAAACCAGTGCGGCTCTATCCACAGAGCGTAACGTACAGGATTTGCTCGGCAAAGTGTTGGTGTCAGCGCGCAAGTTCAGCAATTGCGAGGCGGGGCGGCTCTATGTTTTTGATGTGACCAAGAGGCATTTGGAATTACGTATTTCCCAGTGGGATAATCGTGACATCTGTGATTCTTGGTACTCTCCACAAAATATCGCAGAGGCGGAGGGAGAGCACATCAATGATCCTTTGTTGTACTGCGCCGTAACTGGCTTGGTTGTGGTTATTGATGATGTATATCAGGGCCACAGTTTCGATTTGCAGGGTTTTCAACGCCACGATCAGATCAATAATGTAAAAAGTCAATCGGTTATCCTGGTGCCTCTACGGGACCACAAGTTTCAGTCCCTGGGTGTGTTGGAGTTGGTAAACGCTAAAGATCCGTTTAACCGCCGATATGTGTCTTTCGCTTCATTAGAGCCCATTATTTGTGCATTCGCAGCCCAAGCAGCGGTCTGTATTAACAATGCTCAGTTGATTAATGCCAATGATCATTTAATTGGCATATTAAAACAAACCAACCAACAGCTGGAAGATGAAAACAGAAAATTAAAGGCTCAAACCCAAGCGCATCACAACTATGAAATTATCGGTGACAGTGAACCTATGCAAAAGGCGTTTGCTTTGATGGACAAAGCCGTGAACACCCCTGTAAGCATATTGTTAACCGGGGAAACTGGTACCGGCAAAGAGGTATTCGCCAAAGCCATTCACAATTCCAGTGAGCGGAAAAATAAACAGTTTGTAACCCAGAATTGTGCAGCTTTGCCTGAGCAGTTACTTGAAAGTGAACTGTTTGGCTACAAAAAAGGCGCATTTACCGGTGCAGTATCCGAAAAAATGGGGTTACTTGAGTTAGCGGATGGCGGCACCTTGTTTCTGGATGAAATCGGCGATATGCCGCTAAATTTGCAAACCAAGCTCCTCAGGGTTCTGCAGGATTCTGAGTTTCGGCCATTGGGCAGTACTCAAGCCAAGCGAGTGAATATACGTATCGTTGCCGCCACTCATCGTGATTTACTGCAAAAAATAGAGGCAGGGGAGTTTCGTGAAGATCTTTATTTTCGATTAAATGTCTTTCCCATCCAGCTGCCTCCCTTGCGTCAGAGAGGCACTGATCTTAAGCTGCTTTTGGATTATTTCATCCAGAAGTACGCTACCCAGTATCGCAAGGAGGTGAGTGGCGTTTCGCCGGCGGCTTTGGATTTGTTGTTTCATTATCCCTTCCCAGGAAATGTACGCGAACTGCAGAATGTGGTGGAGAGGGGCGTGTTGCTATGCGAACACTCTGGGGCCATATTGCCAGAACATTTATCGGATCAGATCCAGGCCAGCGCCGGGGCCCAACTAACCCCCCAGCCACGGCTGAGCCATAGTCATAAGGTGTCCATCCAAAAGGACGGGCCTTATACCACCTTGAAAAATGTTGTAAACGCCTATGAAATTGAGGTGATTGAGCAGCATCTGAAGGCCAATAACTGGAATCAAACCCGAACAGCCGAGACCCTGCATATTCCTCGTCGTACCTTGATTGATAAGATGAGTCGATACAACATCAAAGCACCGCTAAAACGAAAGTCTACACACTCCTAAGAGTTCGATGGCATGGGTGTGTGTGTTTTTAGTTTTGGGGTTTGATAGCCCTGGGTCACTTCTTTTCTGCCTGTCTTATTTCCTTGTTTGGGGCGAGGTGCCTGCAGTTTGAACTCATTCAGATGCAGCATCATCTCGTTTATCAGAGATTTGAGCTGTTCGTTGTGACTATTGCCATTTTCATTGCCCACAGAATTCGTCTCGTTCTTAAGTTCAAGGTCTTCTGCCCAACCTTTCTTAACTCTTAAGCGTATTTCATCGAGCATACGTTCTGCACGAATGCAGCGCACGATGAGCGATTTAATTTCCTCTTTATCGGAATAGTGTAGAGCTTTGAGTCGACGCTGAAGTCCATCCAGCTCTGCATTGGCCCTAAAGGTAAGATCTTCCACTGGGGATGTGTCGATATTGACTTTAATGCTGGAGGATTCATCTTGGTGTTGATAGTCATTCACCTGTCTCTGGAGTCTTTGGGCATGTTGGCGTAGTGATTCGATGCGATAAGCTATGGCTTCTCTACTTTGATTAAAAAAGCGCGCGATCTCGCCGGTTGTTTCAAGATTTTCATCCGCTTTTATGTAAAGAATCCCGCTGGATAAGGGGCGGATATCGTTAATTAAGCGATTTCTTTCTGTTTTAAAACGGGCTCGCTCAGTTTCAGAAGTGTGTTCTCCGTTAGCTGTGGCGCTACCGGAACCCATGCTGGATGCTGCACTCAAATTGCGACTATTTAGTCCCAACTGATTACCTGCCGCTACCCCTAAGCCAATTGAGAGAACCCCAAAGAACAGGGCCAAATAAAACCAAATAGCGCTATCATTTTGCACGCCGGTCAAGGAGCCGTTGATTATTTCTTCCAGGGTTTGCTGGCTTACACTGAGTTGCTCCACAAGTTCGTTTATGCCCACTTTTAGGCGATTGTGCTCGTCCACAGCCTCCAGTTTGCTCTGGTGTTCTTCGATAGCAGACATCAGGTTTGCAGCGCTACGACGAATAGAACCGGGTTTGGGGGCCGCTTCGTCGGTGGAAAGTAGAGCCAGATTTTTGCTTAAACTGCTAACGGGTAAGGGCGCCAAAGTACCTTTGTTATAGTAGGACTTGGTTAATTTCACTTGGCTTTGTTGCAGTGTGGCCAAAACAGCGAAAGCTGCGTTGAGTTGCTGTTGCGTGGGGGTGGCGGCTTCTACACCCAATACTATGCCCTTTGCCTTATCCACCAGCAGATCAAGCCCCTGAATATAGGCATCACGATCTTGAATCAGCCGTTCAACCGTTGTGCGTTTTTGCAGAAGCTGTGAAACATGGTGGGAAAACTGATCGAAATGTGCCGGCATTTGATCGGGTCTGTTGCGTAAGTCTTTCATTGCACTTACGCCGCTTTTGATATTGCCATTCAACAGAGTTTGAAAAGACTCCACGTTATCTTGGTGGGCGTTTTGCAGCGCCTCCAGAGATTTTGGATCACGCATCATGTTTCGGCTTGCTAAAGCGATGATATTGGTGCGCTGTTTGATCTCTTTAAGCAAGGCGACCTGGTGGGCGCTCTGTTCCACCTCATGTGCGGCTAAAAAGAAAAACACGACCCACAGGATGGTGGTTAATACGGTGATGGCTCCAAACCAAAAAAGCTTGGATTTATTTTGCTGATACATGACGAAACCCGAAACAAATTAATCAAAATATAGACAGCTTTCAGACAAGGCTCATGGCAAGAAAACCCCGTGTTTTTTATGTAACCGCTGTCTCTAATATAAATTCCACTCAACTAACCTAACCCGCGAAACTACGAGAAGGCATACGCAATGTTTAAACAAACCTGTTTAGTTACGGCTTCCGTTACGCTCTTGTCTGCGTGCTCGTTATTCCACAGTGGCTTCGGCAGTAAACCGATAGTAGATGCCCCCCGTGACTTAACGATCCAAGACCCCCATTGGCGTCGCTTTTACGAGCTAGAGCAGGAAATTGCACAACTCAAATCTAGGTTGAATGCCAAATCTGCGCAAGTGTCAAAAACCAGTATACAGAGTAACCAGGAGTCGTCAACGACCAGCTTAAATGGTGATTCTGACGCGTTCCTAATGGCGCTTCGAGCCCAAACCAGTAAAGCAGTTGCGGCCATTGATAGTGCTATAGAATCTTTGGAAAAGGACCCCGTAGACGGCGGCCAAACTCAGCCTCCCGCCAACATCGTCGGTAGCCTGAAACGGGGGCAGCAGGGCAAAGTGTTGCAGCAGGTTGACCACACCCAGACTCGACAGTCTACCTATAACTTTTCTGTGGTTTATGTCTATCGCGAGCCCCAACCCTGGAACGATATGTGGCAACGATTGGAAGACAGCCAGGAGCAGGATAAATGGCGTGGATTCAATCCAGATAAGCTCAGCTACTTTATCTATGTTGGAGCCTACTTAAGACAAGAGGATGCGGAGAAACGACAACATGCTTTACTCGCATCAATGGGGGAAGGGCCTGAGCTACGCGCCAACCATCGTAGCGGAATGTTAGCAGCGAAATAAGTGTGCAGATTTCCCACGGGTTTTGGCGAATTTTTTACCTGGCCGCGGTCTTTGTATCAAACCAGAAGGTTTCTTACAGGAGCGTTTTTAATAGGAGCGTATTTAATGAAGGTGAAAAGTGGGTCCATACTGTTGGCTTTGGGCGTTACCACTCTGAGTGTGGATGTTTTGAGTTCAGAACTGGCTGAACAAAACAGTGCGCAGCTACAACCACAGAGCGCAATTAAACAGGAGTTGGTAAACGCAAAGCAAGCGGTGGTAGAGGCTCAGACGATGGCAGAAAAAATCATTGCTGATGCGCAGCTGCAGGCCAACGCCATTCGTAAAAATGCTGCGGTGAACGATGCTCCTACGGACTTGACGCCAGTTGAAATTCAATCTGCCCGTGTTGCAGTGGAATTATCAGCGGGCACCATTGAAGAAATAGCAAACGCCATAATGCCCCTGGGGTGGCGTGTTCTGGTGGACGTCAAGGATGTTTCCCTTCTGCGAAAACGCTATCAATATGTTTCCACTAAAAGTCGTGATCAAGCCCTGCGGGATTTGTTGGGGCCAGCTGGTCTGAAGCATCAGTACTTTTTTGATCTTACGGACGCCCACGGAAATAGTAGCCCACTGCTGGTGATCAGCACCCGATAAGTTAGGTTGACCCATGAAATTGTATTTTAAACCACTAGCCACGGTCGTTTTGGCTGCTTCAGTCGTTGCATCCTGCTCAGTAACGCCCTATAGCGAAGAAGACAAGTACCAACCACTGCAAACCAAACCTACGCCCATGGTGGTGGAGAGAAGTGATACTTACTTACGGGAAGTCACACCAGACGAAGCCATATTGAGTCGTAAAGTGAACTTTAGCGGGCGTGTGGCTCTAATCGATGCCCTGCGCAAGCAGCTTGATGATATCAATATTGTTCCCGGTGATCAGAATGTGAGGCTGGATCGAGAAATTAGAGTGTTTGCCCAGGATATGATGCTTTCCGACTACCTGCAGTATCTTGAGTCAGTCACTGGCTACGACATTGAGCTTAAGCATAATGTGATCACCGTGCGTTCTTTTATCCAGCGGGAATGGAATTTGGCCACGTTTGCATCCAAGCGCTCCGTGGATCTTAAAGTGGGTTCCAGTTTCAACACAGAAAATACCACCGTGACCGATGAAGCCACCACCACCAGTGGTGGCGGTACCAACACTATCCAAGGTAATTTTGATGTGGACGAATGGCGACTGTTGGTGGATGGCGCGAAAAGTATTCTGAACGTGTACAAAGGCTCAGAAGACAAAAGCGGTGGCAATTTACTTAAACCCTATGTGCAGGCAGTGCGTTCCGTTGGCACCCTCAATGTGGGTGGCGAAGTGAGTCGGGTGAAAGCCCTGGATGAATTTATCGGTAATTTAATCGAAAGTGGCCAGAAGCAGGTGAATATCAATGTACAGGCCTATGACGTCACCTTGAAGGATGACCGTGGTGCGGGTATTGATTGGCAGCAGTTGGCTGGGGTAGGCGGGTCCCTCAACGGCAACCCGCTGGATATCACCCTAAACAGCGTACTGGCCGGCGATAGCAGTGACTCAGTGGGCGATTTGGTTAAAAACAACCTTATGAGCGAAGAGGAAGGGTTGTTCCGCACCAACGTTGTCTACAACAGCAATGAGGTTAATGCTAACGCTGTGGTGCGTTTCCTGTCTAAATTTGGCGATGTGGAGCTATTAAACCAGCCCAATGTCACCGTACGCAACGGTAGTTATGCTTATATTTCCACTGGCGAGGAACTGACTTTTGTGGGTGAGATTGAAACCCGGGACGTGGGCGATGGCAGTGTTCCCAGAACGACGGGTAAACTCAGCTCGGTTCGGGTTGGCGTCACTTTGGCGGTAACGCCACGGATATTGGGTGATGGGCGCATCATGCTGGAAATATGGCCGGTCATCAGTTCACTGAATGGTAATCGAAGTTTTACCTTCAGCGATAATGATTTTGATGTGCCTATTATTGCCCTTAACGAATTGTCTACGGAAGTGATTACGGAAAGTGGAAAACCCATACAGTTGGGTGGATTTATCCGTCGGGCCATCGAAACCAATTTGCAGGAGCTGCCCTGGAAAGATCGCGTTACCAAAACCATAGTAAATCCTATCTTCCGGTCTGAGCGAAACAAACTGGATCGTCGTGAGATGGTGTTAACCGTAACGCCCACCATTGTAGAAGGAGTGTAGTCTGTGTCACAGCTTGCAGACTACCTTAAACGACCGGTGCGGGTGCAAGGCAAAGAAGTCTTACTGGTGCCGGATTTAGTGGGGCCCGTACCCATCAGCGAGCAACATCAATATGTTGAGACCGCCGGTGCCACTAATACCTGTCCCGCCATCAGTGTGCGGGAATCCGATATCGAAGATATGCGGGAGCGTTACCCGGAATATCCAGTATACGGTCTGTGGCAGGTACTGATTCTCAGTGGTGTGGTGAGCTTTAAACGAACATTACAGGTAGTGCCCATCACCGCAGAGGATGGCTTTTACCTCCATTGCGATCTCGGCCGCGCAGAGTATTCCGGTATCTATGAGTCGGGTTTCTTTGCAGCGGATGCGGGTTTTTCGTTAGAAGAAGCCCTTTACGTGGAAGCGGACCTGGACCAGCTGGTATTACCGGAACAGGAAGCTAAGCTAGCCTCGGAACTGCAATTTGAGCGACAGCGAGCCATGCGTCGAGCCTGGTCGTTGTTGTCCGTTGCGGTGGTCATCGTGTTAACTCTGTCCTTCGCCACGGATTTTGTTCTTGATCGCTTTTATCACAACGCCAATAGAAACCTGCAATCCAAGACAGCCGTGCTGGAAGATCTGCAATCGGGTTTGGCTAAGTTGCAAACCACTCGGCTCACCGAAGTGCCCAACAATGAAAACCAAATCGAGCGGTTAGCCTCCCTTTGGGCCACCTATCCCCATTTGAAAACCACCACTGAGCAGTCGTTTAAAAACAAGCAGATGACGTTTGAAGTAGAAGGGGTTACAGAAAACCCTGCTAAGAAGTTTCCATGGCTTGAAACCCAATACGATCCAAAAGGCATTTGGACCCTGAGTTTTAAGGTAAAGGGGGCGTAACCATGGAAGCAGTTCTAGCTAAAAAAAAGGGTTGGTTAAATTGGGGATGGCTGCAGTGGTTGATTCTGGCGGTGGTCACGGTGATCGCCGTAAGAGAGGTGTATCAGCGTCAGATGGAGCGGCTCCAGGTTTTGGACACCAGTGATGTGGAGGTGATCGAATCTGATATTCAAGAATACAACACCATGGCAGAACGACTTGCTCAGTTGGAAGTGTTACCCCCTGTTGAAGAACAATGGCGTTATTTGCCGGCCATAGCCAATCGCTATGGCGTGGATCTCAAAGTACTTAACAGCCGGGGTGGCAAGAGCGGCATGTATAAGGGGCCCTTGGAAGCGTGGGATGCCGAGCTGTCTGGCCCTGTGGGAGCCGTACTGGTGGCGGCGTTAGAAATTCAAAAAACCGTGCCCACTTATTTGTATCAAATGCACATGGGTGATGGCACTGCCCGGGTGGGCCTATCGATCATTGGAAGTGAATAGGTAATTTAAATGAAAGCATTCACACTATCTGCATTTACAGTCACCGCCTTACTAGCGGCCAGCGCCACTGTGCGCGCTGAAGCTGATGGCTCGAAAATTTTACTGCAAGAAGCTGAGCGGGCAAAAGAGGTACAGCGGCTACAGTACCAAGCAGAACTACTCAAGCAAAAAGCGGAAATAGCCAAATACGTAGACCAAATCAAAAAGAGTGGGGGTGATCTCAGTGACTTGGGCATTGATAACGCACCGACCCGTGTGACTCCCCGCCGCAATAGCTCAGCGTCTGCCCGGCCTGCACCTGTTGTCAGGGCTTCCACAATACCCACGTTGTTAAATATTGATAACGATCGCGCCACCTTTCAAACCAGTCAAGGGAAAGTGCAGGGCAAGGTGGGACAAACCCTACCGGGGGGTTATCGTATCCTGTCGGTAGACATGCGTGACGGTGTGGGTTTACTGAAGAACGGGATGAAATACAACGTGGATATCGATTGGTAACCACCATGGCGGATACCTCAGCGGAGCAGGCTGGCGAGAAACAAGTTTCCCGTTTGGAGCAACAGTTTCAGCAATTGCTTCGATTGCTTATTACCACGGGTGCCATTACGGAACAGGCTTCGCAAAACATGCCCATGCCCACGGAAAACAGCGACATTGTGCCCAGGCTGTGGGAAGCGGGCGTGGATGATGTCCGTTTGGCCCGGGCCCTGGCGGCCCTGTTTAAACGGGATCTGTTTGATGGTGCAGTGAAAGATCGTGACAGCCTCATGCGCAGCAGCAACGACCGTTGCCCCTGGCTTATTGTGGATCGGGTGTTGTACGTATCCAACCCCTATGATCGCAGTCAAATAGAGCCGTTAATGCGGCGCAAGAATGACCCTAAAGACAAGTTGCAATTTGAGCGCTTGGGCATACTGGCCATGTCGGATTTTGATTCCGAAATCATTGTACAGGCCAGCTGTGATGGGGGCATGACCGAAGGCGAAGTGTCCGGTGCCTGGGCAAAGAGCTTTGTGGATGAACTGCTCAATGAAGCCATTACCTTAAAAGCCAGTGATATTCACATTAACCCGGAATCCCACGGCGGTGTTATCAAGTTTCGGGTAGATGGTCGTTGTCAGGTATGCCGGGTACCGGGTTTACAAACCATCGAGAAAGCACGTTTTCGCCTGGTGGCCAATAACTTTATGGAGCGGGTGGGCAAACAAAATAATTACCTGGAGCCCAGTAGTGGCTATCTGGTATTTCAATCCGCCCACAAACAGGTGAGTATGCGCCTGGAGATGGCGCCGGTAAAAATCTATTCCGAGATCCAACCCAAAATCACCGTGCGTCTGCTCAACAATCAACGGGGTATCAGCCGCCTGGAGAGTCTGGGCCTGAGCCAAAATCACGTCAGTCAGCTGCGCAGCTTAGGCCATCGTGCCAACGGTATGCTGATTGTTACCGGCCCCACCGGCAGTGGTAAATCCACAACCCTAAAAGCCATTCTTAAAGACGTGCGGGATAACTTTCCCGAAAAAGCCATTTACAGCATTGAAGACCCGGTGGAAGACCAACTGGACGGTATTACCTCTCTGGAAGTGACCAAGCATATGGGCTTTGCCAAAGCCCTGCGTTCCCTGTTAAGACACGACCCCGATGTGATCATGGTGGGGGAAATTCGGGATGGAGAAACCGCGGAGCTGGCCCTGCGTGCCAGTATGACCGGCCATTTGGTACTCACCACCCTGCACACCAATGATGCCCACGGCGCCATCAATCGCTTGCGCAACCTGGGTTTGGATAACGCCCTGCTGGCGGAAAACCTGATGGCGGTGACCGCCCAGCGTTTGGTGAATAAAGTGTGCCCCCATTGCTCCAGTAAAGTACCCATTACTCAATCAAAAGAGCTGTGGGCCAAATACCAGCACGTGAGCGAACTGAAAAAGCCCGAGATTTTAGTGCCGGTGGTGTCTAATAAAGACGGCTGTGAACGGTGCAATTTTGGTTATGCCGGTCGTCATCTGGTTTGCGAACTGTTTATGAATGACCCGGATTCCGAAATGCAAATCATCGACGGTTTATCCGCCAATGAAATTCGTCGTTTCCAAGCCAGCAATGGCAGCTTTCAGGATATATGGGATGACGGTTTACGTTTGGTAAAAGAGGGCGTCACCACCCTGGAGGCCCTCGAAGCCAAAATTAACCCCATTCGTGTGGCCAGGGCTTATCGCAAGCAAACTTACAACCTTGGTAATCGTGGTGCCCCCATGGGCGCGGGGGTTCGGACCCAAGATGCAGAAGTGGCCTTGGCAGATATTGAGCCCCATTAGTTTTTAAGCAACTTTTTAAACAACTTTTTAATCAAGACCGAAAATCTATTTAATCGCAGTTTTTTAACACAGGAACAGGTAGAGGATCAGTATGGCGAGTGCAGCGTTGAAACGTAAGGGACTAAAACAAAATAAACAATCGGGTTTCACCCTGGTGGAATTAATCGTGGTGGTGGGCTTGATTTCCATGATTGCCATTTACATCACCATTGAAATAAACCAATCCAGTGACGATGCCAAGGTCGGTATTGTTACGGCGTTTTTGGTATCGAATGTGCCAAACGCCATTGCCTCTTATCGGGCTAGGAATTTGGGAACTTGTAAGGATCTAGATGCGGCTCCGACAACGGGTGATTCTTCACTTTCTGGTCTCTCTGGCGATGAAGCGGTAAAAGCACATTTGGTACTTCGAGGCTTATCACCTAATACCCCATGGGGCGAGGAGTGGTCTGCAAAATACAATACTGCGGATGGCGGAGGAGAGGCTTTAACAGTAACTATTACCTACCCTATAGGCGGGGCCAACTCGGATGATATGAAGTCATCCATTGTGGCTAATATACAAGATCAAGGCAAGGTAATGGACGTAGACAGTGATGGGAGCGATAACGATATCGCAGTAACGTACAACTGCTCCTAACTCATGCAATACTTAGTTAATTACCTGGATTCCAAAGGCCAACCGGCTTCCATTAAAGTGGAGGCGAACAGCCGAGAAGAAGCCCGTTGGCATTCCCGTATTCCCGAGCGTCGGATTGTTTCCGTGCGGGAAGATATGCTGGGTCAGTTGGCGTTTGCTTTGGAACCGCCGGGGCCGGACCGTAAAAATCAGGCGCTGTTTATGCAATCCTTAAGCAGCTCCCTGTCCAGTGGCAAAACCGTAAAAAGCAGCATTGAAGCGCTGATGGAAAAAAACCGCTGGATTAAGGTCAAGCCAGAGAAAATGGCGGAGTGCGAAAGTCTGGCGGACTACATGAGTTTGTTTCGGTTCGATCACTTTGCGGTATTGATGGCCAGGGCTGCTGAGAAGGCCGGGGATTTCTCCCATGCTTTACGCCAATCGGCCCAATATTTGTTGGCCCGGGAAAAAATCAAATCCGATGTAAGCTCAGAGTTGAAAACCGGCATTGTCTACATTGTGGTGGGGTTGCTGTTTTTTTTGGTGGTACCGGCGTTTTTAAACCAGGCGCTGGAGCAACTGATGGGGGAAGCGAGCGGTGGCTTCCTTAAGCCCAATCAGTTTACCCATGTGTTGGTGGCCATGGGCGATTTTAGCAAAACCTACGGCTGGCTTCTGCCGGTCATGGCGGTTCTGGGGTTTTTCTACCGTAATCCCCTGTGGGCACTGATCAAGCATTTTCCTTTGTTCAGCTCCATGGAGCGTAAGCGTATCGAAGAGCGCTCCATTGAATTTTTATCCATTTATCGCATGCTACAAAAAGCGGGCTATGTGGATTCTGAAATCGTCGCCGAGTTGATGGGGGCCACCCGTGGCAACCTAAGAGCGGTGTATCAACGGGTATATGCCCATTTAGCCAAGTCGGAAGAATTGGCAGGGGCCCTTGAAGAAGACGAGTGGGACGACGCCCTGATCGAAGCCATGCAGGTGTTTAATGAGGTGGATGAACAGCAACAGGATTACATTTTGGCCGCCGTACAGGACACCCTTAATCTTAAAAATATCCATACCAGTCGCCAGATATCCAGCTATCTTTCTCGCATTGGTCTTTTTCTTATGGTGATGGCGGCCGTGGTGGCCATATTGGGTTTTTACTTACCCCTGGCGGGAGCCGCATCCAATGTGGGTGGGTAAAAGACAGGAGGGAGTCACTCTGGTGGAAGTGGTGGCAACTATTATGGTGATCAGTATTTTGGGAATATTTATCACCAAGGTGTTGTTTGAGGATCTTGAATACCGCAGATTAAATGACGCAGTACATAGAGCCCAGATCATAGGGGCCGCCATTGAGTATGGCAGGGAAGTGGGAATCGTAAACAGCGCTGCCATGGGGAGGAGCTTAACCTTGGGGGAGTTTAAGCGCCGACACGCCATCAGTGAAATTGAAGACTATATGCCCGAACTGCTTAACGAGATGGCATTCCTCGATCAGGAGCCTAACACTTTTTTTCGTGTGTGGGTGAGCGATTTGAGTACCCTGGTTACCATTTCCACCACAAGAGAGCATCTGTTCGACGTCACTATTCCCTCCACAGGCAAGACCGAAAATCGTGATGCAGAAGATAATTCTTTGGATGGAATTAACCTAACCGTGGCCCCTTTGCAGGGGCACGGTCTGTTTTCTGCCTACGCCAAAGAACGTTATATCAATCAGGATTAATCATGTTGTTATCCGCCGAGTCTGGCCGCTTTTCCTGCTCTTTCTCAAAGTCCTCTGAGGCGGGCTTTACTCTGTTGGAGGTATTGGTGGCGGTGGGCTTGATCGCCGCCGTGGCCGTTATTTTTGTACAAAATCAGCTGGAAAACCTGAGCCGTCGTACTGCAGAGTCCCTGGCTCAGGATATGCTTTCCATTGCCAATACATCATTAACCCACTTCAGTAACAACGGGGAGTGGCCCGACCAGGACAACGATTGCAGTGGATTGCTAACAAGCTTAATAAATGCAAAGGCTTACCCTCCCAACAGCAGCCCAGTGATGGAAGCTAAGTTGGTTTTTGAGTGCTCTATTGACGATGATTACGGTCGTGTTTTGCAGGTTAAAGCCGAGTATCCACGCAAGTCTGACCAGGATCACGCGGATGTGCTGCTCAGCTATTTGCCCACATCCGTAAGGCTGGATGACGATGAAGGAATTCCTACGGTGGTCCATTATGTATCCCAGCCACGTAAGGCCTCCAATCGGTTTCATTTTCACAAGCTGGTGCCGAACTCCGAGGGTAAATACGTAGTGGAAAAACCGGAGTGTTTGAATATAAGTCAGGCTCGCTACATGCTCTTGCCCCAGGCCGTGTGCGTTGGACCCAGTGAAGATGGCCTGGGCGGTTTTTATTTTAGAGCCGAAGGCACGGGCGATAGTGATCCCAACTGGAGTTTCACCTTAATGGTGGCCAGGGGGCAAGCCAACGACAATTCTAGTGATTATACCCAGGCCAGTTCAACCTGCGGTGGCCAAACCGTTGAAGTGGGAGCCATCACCTACTGTGATTAATCGGATGCGGCAGAGTGGCGTGGCCATGATCTATGTATTGTTGATTGTGGCAGGGTTTACGGTGTACATGCTCAACCATGCATCTGAAAGCCGGGTTAAAAGCCAGCGCCTTGCTCTGGAATTCTCCATTGCCCAAACCAATGCTGTGTTGAATGCGGCCATGGCCCATCATGTCCGTACCGGTGAATGGCCTCGCCAGGGCAGCCAATGTGTTTTGCCTAACGCTAAGCTCTACACCAGTGACGCATTAAATAATGGCTGGGGACGGGCCATTACCGGAGGCAGCACTTGTGGCGACAGTGAAAATAATTATGAAGTGATTCAAATTATTCCAGCCCACTACAGTAATGCCTTCGATGACGTTTTTGACGGCGAAACCCAAACTCAGGATATGGGGGAATGGGCTAAAATTACTATTGCAATGGATCCCTATGCTGGCGTTGATAAGCGTTTGGTGATGGCAGAGATGAGTGATGATGGCAGTGACCCCACCGAGTTTGAGGAAAATGATTTTGATTGTGCTGGTTTGGGTCAGTCAACGGAAACTATCTTCGCTGTGGATGCCATGTGTGGCAGCGAGTATGAAGATCCTCAGCCTGCGTTGATTCAAGTGGGGCTGTTGTGGTTGCCCAACCCAAATCACATTCCAGGGTTTAATGAGTATTTCCAGGCTTATGCCGGTTTCCGACTGCGGCCCCAGGGATTCAACGATTTAGAGCTTACCTACAATCTGTTTGTAAACACCTTAACCCCTGGAGATCCGCCCACGCTCAATCAGTCTGATATCACACCCCACTCCCAACGAAGAAAAGAAAGCGGTCCCTACGCCACTGGCTACAGCGATGGCCATAACTTTGCCAACGAACGCTGCCCCATAAATGAAGATAATGTGGTGAAGAATGTGATGTTATCTTGGTGCGCCGAATAATCGGTTTCAGTTAAATTCACTGGCCGCGATCTAAAGTCGTCATAAAAACCTCATAAGGCCATCAATCTGAGCTTTCCGGCAAAGAGGGGTTATCTCGATTCAAATAGGCAGAGTAGAGAAACAGTACTAATCCACCTATTCCCATCACCGAAATAATAAAGAAAATCAAGCCACCAACGAAAGGGATGACGTCAATAATCATTAGAAGGGCGGCACCTACGGCAATGGAAGCGGCTCGAATGAGCTTGGAACTATCCGGTTGTTTGCCTAGTTTACGGAATGCTAAGTCACCCAACCAAATTACCGCAATTAAGAAACCAATTATCAAGGTAGATAGGTAGAGGCCCAACAACACAAAGCCCAAGGGCATACCTAGCACTGAGACCAATAGCATTAAAGCTACTATGGGAGTAGCCAATAAAATAACCAAACCGGTGCCGGCGGATTTAAAAGGGGTGTCTTCAAGTTGTTGAGTTGCCATCAGGGTGCGCACGGGAAAAATGAAAACGATCACTATGGCGGAAGCGGTGAGGCTGAGGTAATACATTAGTGCCCCCAGAAAACCATTGCCCTGCTTATTAGCCTGATTTGTATTTATCTCGAATTTGGATTGGCTCACCTCGCCTTCTATGATGGCGCCTTCTCGAATCACCGCGTCTTTTGGGGCGGAGTAGGAGAGCTTGCCCTTAATCACCGCACCTGGCTCAATCTCAATTGTATTGGCAAGTAGATCTACATCGCCATTAACGCGGCCAGATAAAATAATTCTGTGGGCTTGTGCCCGCAGCTCACCTTCCACAATACCTTCAATGTGGATAGTATTTCCAAACAGCCAGGCTCTGCCACCGATGGTGGTAGCGGAATCCACCACCACATTGCCGCCCGCCACCACAGCGTCATCACCAATATTGCCGACAAGCGTGACGGAACCACCTGCAGCGCGAATGTCATCGCCAACATCAGTGCTTATGTTAATAGCGCCACCAACGGCCAAGACATCGCCATTGACGGGCTTGATAATGCTAACGCTGCCCCCGGCCACCACCACATCACCCTGGGTCTCTTCCAGAATTTGCACAGCGGCACCAGCGTCGTAGATATCCGTAAACGCGTCATCTTGTTGGGCGAATAGTGCCCATGAGTAGAATAGGGATAACAACAGCAGTATCGTACGAACGTTGGCCAGTATTAGATGCCGTGGTCTCACAGTGAACGCCCCCAGGTCAGTTTTGGTATGTCCTCACTAATTAAATCAATTATATCAAACAGCCCTATTGATATTGATCAAATGGGGCAAAGCCCAGGGTCAGCCAATGAGCACATTCATGGACCCCAGTACCACCACTCCACCGTGTTCCGTGGGATCTCCCAGCCTGGCGGCGGGTAAGCCTCCGATTAATACGGTTTCGCTGCCGTCGCTGATGCTGTCCGGTGGGCCCACACATAGGGCTTGGTCACCCACGCGAGCGGCCGGAAGGCCGCCTATCAGTACATTGGCTTGGCCCATCACAATGGGGCCTCCTATATGGGGTATTGCGCCGGGTTCAAGACCGGGACAAAGGTGTAGATCTCCAATTCTGGCGGCTGGGGGCATGGTGTCTCCACGGAGTGATAGCTGGGTTACTAATAAAGACAGTGGGAAGGTTAAATAAGCGTTAATTTAGAGATGATGCCCATCAGTTTTATTCTGTGAGAGCAGGGGTATAATCCAACCATTACTAAGTGAGGTGTGTTATGCCAAAAGAAAAATTACGAGTCTCTGTGGGTGAGTTACGAGCTCATCTGGAAGAAAATCAGCAGGTTGAAGCTGAGGGCCGGGAAGCCTTGGACGGGCTCGCTGCCCGCCTGGAGGTGATGATCAATGGTTCTGATCAGCACTGGGAAGAAGGCTTGATGGATGAGTTGGAAAAACAGGTCATACTCTATGAACAGGATCACCCTGTTATATCCCGCGTTATCTCTCAGATTATCACCACCCTCAACGGAATGGGGTTGTAGCGCCTGGCACAACCCTTGCTCTCCTATCAAATGAAATACGGTATTGCCGCCCTTGACGCTGGATAGTTAGCCTTGAACCACGCTGGTAGTACTGCAGGAAATTTGAAGGAGGGCGCCCATGCGCACCGAGACAATCTCAATTTTGAATGGTCAGCTCAACGCCAAAACCAAAGGCGGAGACGCAGCAAAACAGCTATTTACGGTAGATCCAGCGTCTTTGGGCTTCGATCGTTTATTACAGCAGCACAGTGTCAACTCGCAGAGCGCCTATTCTCGAACCAAGGATATCTCCCGATCCGACCCACCTAAGCGCGAGGCAAGCCCGCCTCCTAAAAGCGGCAAGGAATTGCCAACAGGGCGGGATCAACAGGGTGAAATCGCGCAACAGGTGCGCGATGCGGAAATTCGTAATGAAAAAATAAGAGAAGACCGACGCAGGCAGGATGAAGCCGTTTCCCAGCGCCGCAGCGAGGCCCATTCCAGAAACATGGCTTCCAAATGTGGGGCGGCAGATGATTTTGGCTCAGATAGGCATTCTACTTTGGACCATAAAGCCTCCAGTACTGATTCCGCACAGGCAGAAGATGGCTTACAAGGGGCTGTTAAACAGCAGACTGAGCAGGACCAACAAATTCAACCCGATACGGTTGATCAGTCCCAGTCACTTACCTCAGAGGATCAGCAAAGCCTGGATGCTCAGGGCAGTGATCAAGCCGAACAACTGATGGTGCTTGACGGCGCATCAGAAACCTCCTCCCCACTGGAAGCCCAAACGGCTACTGAACAGGGGGCAGGGTTGAGCGCCAGTGAGCAAGAAAGTCTGGATCTACCGAGCGGTCAAGACGGTACTAGTGCAAGCCATTTAGCTCAATCCGAGACCTTACAGCAGGAGAATGCCCTCAAGCAGAGTGCAGCAGTAACTGGGATTGATATTGCTGACTCGGACACCACCAGCCCAGATGCAATGGCACAGCAGGCCGCACACAGCGCCCAGGGGACGAACGGAGAATCAGTTGGCGGGCAGGCTAAATCTGACTTAAACCCTGAACAGGTGATGGCAGTTGATACTACTGCGCTGAGTACCAGCCAGGATTCAGTTCAATCGTCCGCAGAAGCCGATACTAAGCTTTCGTCTCGGGCTGGAGCCACAGCAACTAACGCCAGCCAATTAGCGGGTTTAGCGGAGAATAAAAGCCAAGCTCAGCAACAATCCGGTGAGACGGAGACTGACAATGCCGAGCTGACTGCAGAGAAGAAGTTCGAACTTCCGCTGACCGGCAAAAACCAGATAAAAACCGGGGCTGGTGAAGCGGGTAATGTAACCACCCCTGTACAGGAAAGATTAGCGGCATTGGCTAGATCCATGGAGCAGGGCAATTCAGATAAACGGGGAACAGAGCGGAACCCTAAAGCGTCGTCATTGGATGGGATCAAATCCTTAGCTAGCCTACGCAGTGGAGACTCGCCGGCGACTGCGCAGAATGGCTCGTTTAGCCGTAATCTGAGTGCGGTCCAAACCCCGGTTCCCAGTTCTATGCAAGCCACTATGCAGGCTCGGGAATGGGCTTCGGAATTGGGCCAAAAGCTGATGATGATGGTAAGTACTAAGATTCAGTCAGCCCAGATCCAACTCAACCCAAGAGACATGGGGCCAATTGATGTGAGAGTGGTAATGCAGCAAGAACAGGCCCATGTTGTGTTTTCAAGTCAGGTGCTGCAGACCAGGGAAGCATTGGAACAGGCTTTACCCCGACTTCGGGAAATGTTCGACCAAAACGGTGTGGACCTGGCCAACGTGGATGTTCGTGATCAAGACGCCCAGCAATCCCAACAGCGTCAAAGCCAGCAAGCTCAAGATGGTAAAAGCTGGCAGGGCGAGGATCAGGCCGATGATATTGAAACATCAGAAACTGAAGTAACCCTGAGCCAAGGTCTCGTTGACTACTATGCTTAGAACCACTGTTGGTTTGGGGAGGTGCCAATCTCCCCAATCTTCTTAGGGTACTTATACATTTCCAGGCATGGGTTAAACATCTGCGATACAAAAAAGAGCAAAATACCCTACGAAATTCAGTCAGCAACATGTCAGAGTTATCCCCAACTTCAAAAATATTGAGTTTTCATTACTAAACTACATTCGGTGAATCTGTTTTTAGCATCGTGTGTGGTGTCAATATAGCGTTAAATTTTTACCACTTAGGTTTCAGTTTACGATTCGAGACTGCTTGCCTTTCTAAATCGAAAAGTTCCATTGGTGTTCACATGAGTAAAATTAAATCGTTGTCCATTTTCATGTATTTAATGTGGTTCAGTGCTTCATCCGCCTATTCTTCTCCTGAGCAACCTTTACAGGGAAACGCCATTGACCCCAATGCATTGGTCTACACACCGGAAGTCATCGAGACAGATGGGTCCGACCTTGTTTATCTCTATGATTTGGAATCTCTGAGTATTTTTCGCTATTCAACCAATAAAGCCAGCTATATTGAAACATTGTCCCTGGTGGAACCCCCCACCTGGGTGACTTATTCATTAGAGCAACGGCGCTTATATTTGGGCTATGCCAGCGGTAAGATTACTTATTTTGATACCACTGCTGGATCAACTTCAGAAGTTCATTTCACCAGTTTGGCGTACCCCGTAGAGGGCTTGTTGGCATTGGAAAACCTCTTGTTTGCCGCAGATACTGAGTACCACACATTCGACATAAATGGTACGTTGTTGGACTCTAGCGGTTGGCAAATCTCGTCGGCTCAATACGCTTGGAACACTTTCAATGGACGGCTATACCACCGTCGGGATGCAGCTTCTCGGGACGATATAGAATGGATTGAGATAGATGCAGAAACCGGCCTTTTTGGGGGGGAGGATGACTCTCCATATCTTGGCAAAGTTGTATCGGTACGGTTTCCCTTTCGAGTTAGTGTCGATGGTCAACTGCTTTTAAATGGGGCGGGACAATTGCTGGACGCGATCAGTTTGGGTGTATGGAAGTCTTTGTCCAATTATATCGATGATGCCACCTGGGTCGGAGATCAACTGGTTACTGTGGCTGTGTCATCCTCTACAGTGCAGTTCTGGGATTCGAACTACGAACTCGATTTTCAATTTTTTGATTCCACATCTTCCAGGTCCCGTGTATTCAATCATGATGACCAACTATTGGTGGTCTCCCAAACCTCGCAGGGGCCCGTATTTCTGCTGCATGATCTCAGCTCAATTCAAGATAGTGATGCTGATGGTGTACACGATTTAAAGGACAACTGCCCTAATAAAAGTAATTCGAATCAGCTTGATTACGACGCTGATCTGGTAGGTGACATCTGCGATGAAGATGATGATAACGATAATATAAGCGATGCCGTAGAGACTCAGTTTGGACTCAACCCCAAGGACCCCGTTGATGCCATGCTTGATATGGATTCCGATGGGTTTTCGAATTTGCTAGAGAGTGTTTACAGCTCGGACATGGATGATGTGACGTCTGTACCAAACCCTATTACTATCCTAGATGAAGGCTTTGAAGAGGGATGGCCACAGGGTTTTCTGTTGACGGATGGTGCATTGCCTTGGGTGCTCATGAAGCCTGGGGAGCAGAGTTCTACAGGCTTCTATTCTGCCTATTTCTCAGACGCAACCCAGAAGTCTTCATTTTCGTTTGCGGGTAATTTCACGTCAGGTGTATTGGGGTTTTCATATCTACATGATCTTAGCTTATTTGCCAGCTCTAAATTAGAAATAGTGGTAGATGGTGTGGTGACGGAGACGTTGAGTGGAACAAGTTTTGATGAGTGGGGCGATGCTCGTATTACTTTATTGGAAGGTGAGCATCATATTGAATTTAGGGTAGTGGAAGAATATCCGCTTGGGCTTCAATATGACAGTCATTTTGTCATTGATGATTTTTACTTTTCGGCAGATTCCGATGGCGACTCGGTGGCTGATATTCGAGACAACTGTCCTGATGTGAGTAATCGTTGGCAGCACGATAGCGATCAAGATGGCATTGGTAATGACTGTGACAACGATCCCTATGGTCAGGATGAAGATGGTGATGGTTACGGAGATGGTCTGGATAACTGTCCCGCTGTTTTTAATCCTGATCAGGAAAATCTTGATTCTGACAATGAGGGCGATGCCTGCGATAGTGATCTAGATGGAGATGGACTCTCCAATGATATTGAGGATCAGTATATATCGCTGGATAAGTACAATCCTGATGATGCTGTTCTGGATTCAGATAATGATGGCGCGAGTAATGAATACGAAGTGAGCGTAGGAAATTCCCCAGACGATTATGACCATTACGAGATAATAGAGCTTCAGGATTTCTTTCCCTGGTTTGAATTTCATAAACTGTTCTCTGATTCCTATGACAACTTTTATGTTCATGGAAAATTAACGGAGGAAGAGAATGTTTTTATACAAATTGATAGTTACGGATTCACTCGAACCTTTGAGAGGCGAGAAGATGGCATATACCTGGTAAAAGCTGAAATAGAAGGAAATGCGACTGTTTCTCATTTCGATAATTACTTGATACTTCCTGACAGAATGATACCCGGTGTACCGGTGGAGTTTGTTTACAGTATTACTATGATGGAAGATTCTAAGGTGTTGGATTATCTTGTGTTTTCAGAATCAATGTCTTTAAGTAGCGTCAGTGAAACCCAATGGAAAGACGTTTTGTACCCCTCCATTACGTTTGAATTCATTAATGGTCATCAGACTACCTATTTAAAAGGCATTGGAGAGATCGAAGCAGCGGGTAAGATACTGGAAGAATTTGAAATCGTCGAAACTCAGGAGAGTAGTTCCAATTCAGAAAGCAGCAACGGTTCAAAATCGGGGGGATCTGGCGGTACCACGGATACTGTGTTGATATTCTTTTTAATGCTGCTCATGTTTGCTCGACCCAGGAAAACCCAGTGGTCCTGATCTAGTCCCTCCGGCGCTCTAACAGCAAGCTAATCGGGGGCCGGCCTTCTAAAAATTATTTTCCCTAAACAATTCGAGTACTTGTCGGTAATTTGACGGGCACCTCTGAAATTTTTGTCTACACTTTTTCAAAGCGGGTCGGAATTTTGACGGCTACCGCCAACGTTTGTCTTGTGTGTCAATATCTATCTGAAATATATAGATATTTTGGTTTGGTACAAGGCTTGCTTATTAGGTTGCAGGGAAGACGAATCAAAGGTGTGCAATGGCTGACGACGAGAAAAAAGAAGGGCAGGAAGAAGAGAAACCCAAATCCAAGATGATGCTGATCATCATCATCGTTTTGGTGGTATTGCTGATTGGCGGAGGGGTGGCGGCGTTTCTGCTTCTGTCTGGCGGCGATGAAGACTCTGCTGAAGAACAAGCAGAGCCTACCCAGCAACCGGCTATTTACTACGATTTCAAGCCGCCTTTTGTTGCTAACTACCAGTGGAAAAACCGGCAGCGGTACGTTCAGCTGAGTATCTCTATGATGACGCGAAAAGAATCTGTAGTTGGCGCAGTGCAGAAGCACATGCCGTTGGTGAGAAATAATTTGGTGATGATTCTCGGATCACAGGATTTTGAAGTGATGAGAACCCCGGAAGGAAAAGATGCATTGCGTCAAGCCATATTGGAAGAGCTACAAAAAATCTTAACCCAAGAAACCGGTGAACCTGGTGTTGAACAGGTTTTATTTACGAACTTTGTGATGCAGTAAACCATGGCAGTACAGGATCTATTATCCCAAGATGAAATAGATGCCCTCTTACACGGGGTAGATGACGGTGACATTGAAACCGGCACCGACGAGGGTGAGGAGGGTATATCCTCCTATGACCTCAGTACACAAGACAGAATCGTTCGTGGGCGTATGCCCACACTGGAAATGGTCAATGAACGATTTGCCCGTTACACACGCATCTCCATGTTCAACCTGTTAAGACGCACGGCTGATGTATCCGTGGGTGGTGTACAGGTAATCAAGTTTGGAGAGTACGTTCATAGTCTTTACGTACCAACTTCATTGAATATGGTGCGTGTTAAACCACTCAAAGGAACCGCGTTATTTATCTTGGATGCCAAGCTGGTGTTTAAGTTAGTGGACAACTTCTTTGGTGGTGATGGCCGTCACGTGAAAATCGAAGGTCGAGAGTTTACCCCTACGGAAAATCGAGTGGTGCAAATGGTGCTGGAGCAAGCGTTTGTAGATATGCAAGAAGCATGGAAAGCGGTTCTTCCAGTTAAATTTGATTTTCTCAGCTCAGAAGTGAACCCGTCGCTGGCGAATATTGTCAGCCCAAGCGAGGTGGTGGTGGTGAATTCATACCACGTGGAATTGGATGGCGGCGGCGGCGAGATGCATCTTACATTACCTTATTCCATGATCGAACCACTACGTGAAGTATTGGATGCAGGTGTGCAAAGTGATGTAGGTGACCAGGATGAGCGCTGGATGAAATCCCTGAGAGAAGAAATCATGGGTGCCCCTGTAGAACTAAAAGGGAAACTATTGAATAAGAAAATTCGCCTTACGGATTTGGCCAAGCTGAAAGCTGGGGACATTATTCCCATTGAAATGCCTGAAACCGTATTGATGCTGGCCAATGGTATTCCCACATTCAGGGGAAAACTGGGCGAAGCTAACGGTAATCTTGCACTGAAAGTGGTGAGTAAAGTAGAGCGACCAGATTCCGAAAGCAATAAGCAGTCACCACTTACTTGGCTGCAGGAGCTGGCAAATAACGAAGATGAGCAGTCCGCTCAGGAAACCAAATAATTTGCGCGGTATAGATTATGAGTGAAGATGATAAACCTGTTGATGACGACGCCCTGGCAGACGAATGGGCTGCCGCTCTAGAGGAACAAGACGTCCCCGAAGATCCGGTTGAGGTTGCTCCTTTAGAGAATTTACAAGCGGATAACGCTCCAATAGCTACCAGTGATAATCCTAATATGGATGTCATTTTGGATATTCCAGTCACCTTGTCTATGGAGGTAGGCACCACAGATATTAGCATCCGCAACCTATTGCAACTAAATCAGGGCTCGGTTATTGAGCTGGATCGATTGGCAGGTGAGCCGCTTGACGTACTGGTAAATGGTACTTTGATTGCTCATGGTGAAGTTGTGGTGGTAAATGAAAAGTTTGGTATACGTCTTACTGACGTTATTAGCCCTGCAGAACGCATTAAGAAGTTGGGTTAAACCATGGTGTTTTATCAACGGTTTAAGATCGTTTTCATTGTCTTATTTTTGATGTTGGCAACGGTTGTCACTGCTGAAGAAATCGACTCACAGTCTCAATTGGTAGAAAAAGCAGAGGAAACTGATCATCCAGTTGAGTATAAGCTGAGGGAAGATTCAACCTCTGCATCAAGTGAGTCGGTGGTGTCTGATGCGAGTACTTTATTGCTGGGCTTGCTGGTTGTACTCGGTGCAATTGCTGGGCTCGCTTACGTTAGCAAGCGGTTTAACTTTAATATGCCGGGCGCTTCGGCCAATATGAAGTTGGTTAATGCCATGAGTGTTGGGCCTAAAGAAAAAGTGATGTTGTTGGAAGTAGAAGGGGAAAAGTTACTTATTGGTGTAACGGGGCAGCAAATTACCCTTTTGAAGAGCTACGATTCATCGACTGTCAAAGCTCAAACCACAGAGTTCTCCCAAAGAATGCAGAATCTATTGAAAAAAGGGGAAGTGGAGGATGCGTAGTTTAGTATGCTTGGTTTTGCTGTTCTTTATACCGAGCGCTTGGTCCGCAGATCCTCTGAGCATGCCTGCCTTTAACTTGACCACCAATGATGATGGAACTCAAAGTTATTCAGTAACATTGCAGGTTTTGTTGCTGATGACCATGTTGTCATTTATCCCGGCTCTGGTGATGATGATGACCGCATTTACTCGAATAATTGTGGTGTTTGGTATCTTACGCCAAGCGATTGGCCTACAACAAACACCATCAAATCAAATTCTCATTGGTCTGGCACTGTTCCTTACGGTTTTTGTAATGACACCGGTTTTCCAGGAAGTGAATAAGGATGCGCTGCAACCCTATATGGAAGAAAAAATGGAAGCGCTTGAAGCGGTGGAGGCGGCGAGCATTCCTTTCCGCAAGTTTATGTTAGCTCAAACCCGTGAAACCGATTTAAATTTGTTTGTTGAGTTGGCTGGCAACGATCAGGTTTATGAATCGTTGGATCAAGTTCCCATGACCATTGTGATTCCGGCTTTCGTCACCAGTGAATTAAAAACCGCTTTTCAAATAGGTTTCTTACTGTTTATACCGTTTCTGATTATCGACCTTGTGGTGGCTAGCGTGCTGATGGCCATGGGGATGATGATGCTGTCACCGATGATTGTCTCGTTACCTTTTAAAATTATGCTGTTCGTATTTATTGATGGCTGGGCCATGGTGGTGGGTACAATGGCATCAAGCTTTGGCTTATAGAGGTTCTAGCTATGTCTCCAGAAGTGGTTTCGGATTTGATGCGGGAAGGACTTTTTATAGCTATGGTTCTGGTGAGTGTTATTATTATACCCAGTTTATGCGTGGGCCTGGTGGTTTCTATTTTTCAAGCTGCAACACAAATTAACGAGCAAACACTCAGTTTTTTACCTCGTCTTTTGATTACTTTGTTCACCTTGGTAGTGCTTGGTCCATGGTTAGGAGGGCTGGTGCATGATTTTGCCTCTAAGCTGATCCTGGATATGCCCACTCTATTGGGGTAGCACACCATCATGTTCGAGCTTTCTTTGGATCAGATTTATCAGTGGATAGGTCAGTATTTTTGGCCATTTTGTCGTATTGCTGCTTTCTTTACTATCTTACCCATCCTAAGTACTCAATTGGTTTCTCAGCGTATCCGATTGATTTTGGCCTTGGCTGTAACCGTAGTGGTAGCTCCAACGGTGGAAGCCGTTCCCACGGTTGAGCTGCTGTCCATTCAGTCTTTTATTATTGTGTTTCAACAAATACTCATCGGCCTTGCCATGGGGTTTGTGCTCCAGCTTCTATTCCAGGTGTTTGTGGTGGGTGGCCAAGCGGTTGCTATGCAGAACGGTTTGGGGTTTGCCACCCTGGTTGATCCAGTGAATGGCGTTAACGTGGCATCCATTAGCCAGCTGTATTTAATGACGGTGAATCTCCTGTTCTTTGCTTTTAATGGCCACCTGGCGGTGATCTATTTAATTGGGTCCAGCTTTTCTCAGCTGCCTGTTTCTGAGTCTGGTTTTGTAATCGATCGATATTTGGATCTGGTGAACTTGGGGAGTTGGATGTTCAGTGGTGCCATTTTGGTTGCATTGCCGTCGGTAATTTCATTATTGGTTGTGAATGTGGCATTTGGGGTAATCAGCCGAGTGGCACCACAGATGAATATTATTGCAATTGGATTTCCTTTTACCATGGTTCTGGGGCTAGTCATTATATGGCTTACCTTGGGTAATGTTCTACCTCAATACGAACGCTTAAGTGGCGATGCGTTTGAATATCTTAAAGGTATGATGAACTGACATGGCTGAGAATGAAGACGGGCAAGAACGTACAGAAGACCCCACCCCGAAAAAGCTTCAGGATGCCCGGCAAAAAGGGCAAATAGCCCGTTCAAAAGAGCTGGGCGGCGTGTCCGTAATGATCTGTGGTGCGGCAGGTCTATTGATGACAGGAGAGATCTTGTACAACACGTTTGATGACGTGTTTAAAATGAACTATCAGGTGTCTCGAGAAGATTTGTTAAGCCAGGATGTTATGCTGGGAAATCTGATCGCGTCAGCAAAAACGGCCTTTTTCTCCCTCACACCATTCTATTTGGCTCTTCTGTTTGCAGCAATATTCATTGCTCCTTTGGTGGGTGGTTTCAATTTTTCGGTAAAGGCGCTGGCACCTAAAATGTCCAAGCTCAATCCGTTGAAAGGGTTGAAGCGGATGTTTTCAGCGCAATCTCTCATGGAGGTGGTTAAGGCCATTGCCAAGTTTGGATTGATTGCTGTGGTGGCCATATTTATTCTGGATATGAATCGGGATCGTTTGCTCAGCCTGGGTTTTCAGGATCCCCATCAAGCTATGGGAGATGGTATCTCAATTGTCGCCTGGAGCTTTTTCTTTCTTTGCTGCACTCTGATAATTGTGGCAGCCATTGATGTTCCATTTGTGCTGTATCAACACAAGAAACAATTAATGATGACCAAGCAAGAGGTGAAAGACGAGTTTAAAGACAGTGAAGGCAAGCCGGAAGTTAAAGGTAAGCTGCGTTCAAAGCAGAGGGAGTTTGCTCAAAGTAGAATGATGTCTGCAGTGCCTGAAGCTGACGTGGTGATCACTAACCCCACTCACTACGCGGTGGCATTGAAATACGATCCGGAAAAAATGTTGGCACCCATTCTGGTGGCCAAAGGCTCTGACTTTATTGCGCAGCAAATCAGGAAAGTTGCCTTGGCCAATGATGTGATGATATTGAATTCACCGCCTTTGGCTCGATCTATCTATTACCACACCGAAATTGATCGGGAGATTCCTCAGGGGCTATACATTGCGGTTGCGCAGGTTTTGGGCTACGTCTATCAATTGAAACAGTTCCAACAGGGCAAGGCCCCCAACCCGGGCACTGCGCCGGATTTCCCTGTACCCGAAGAGCTTCGCAAGGATGAGTGATTTAGGCACGGTCTTTGCGATAGAAAGCTCTAAGCAGAGTATGCGTCAATTTTTTGGAAGGTAATATGAGCGCAGGTGCAGCAGTAAAATCCACAGGTTCAATTCGGCAGGCGAATTTCGGAGCCCCCATATTCTTGTTAATAATCATGGGCATGATGACGTTGCCCATGCCTGCGTTTCTGCTTGATGTATTGTTTACCTTCAATATTGCTCTCGCTTTAGTGGTTCTTCTGGTTTCGGTATATACCTTGCGACCACTGGAATTCGCCATTTTTCCCACCATTTTATTGGTGGCCACGTTACTCAGGCTGGCGTTGAATGTGGCTTCAACTCGGGTGGTTCTGCTGCGTGGCCATGAAGGGGGAGATGCCGCTGGTAAGGTGATCCAATCCTTTGGTGAGGTGGTCATCGGTGGTAATTATGCTGTCGGTTTAGTGGTGTTTTTGATTCTCGTTATTATCAACTTTGTTGTTGTGACCAAAGGTGCCGGACGTATTTCAGAGGTAAGTGCGCGATTTACATTGGACGCCATGCCGGGCAAACAAATGTCCATCGATGCGGATCTCAATGCCGGAGTTATTGACCAGGAAGAAGCAAAACGGCGTCGCGCTGAAGTTTCGCAAGAAGCCGATTTTTATGGGGCCATGGACGGTGCCAGCAAGTTTGTACGAGGCGACTCAATTGCCGGTATTCTTATTCTGCTGATAAACATAGTGGGAGGCCTGGCCATTGGTATGGCCCAATACAATCTGGGCTTCAGCGAAGCACTCAAGGTATATGCGCTGTTAACCATTGGTGACGGATTAGTGGCACAAATTCCTTCGCTCTTGCTTTCCACCGCAGCTGCCATCATCGTCACCCGTGTCAATAGCGCCCAGGACTTGGGTAATCAAGTTATGAGTCAAATGTTTGGCTCTCCTCAGTCACTGGCTATTGCATCGGTCATTCTTTGCATTATGGGTGTTATCCCCGGCATGCCCCATTTTGCTTTTTTGGCTTTGGCAGCACTTTGTGGTGGCGGCGCTTACTGGATTCATTTTAAACGCCAAGCCGAAGGCAGGCTTGAGCAGGAGCAGGCCTCAAAAGGTCAGCAAGTGGATGATGCCTCTCAGCAGCGTGAGGTGGATCTCAAAGAGCTGGGTTGGGATGACGTTCAACCGGTGGATGCAGTGGGATTAGAGGTGGGCTATCGTTTGATACCCCTGGTGGACAAGTCGCAAGGTGGCCAATTGTTAGGGCGAATTAAAGGGGTGCGGAAAAAACTGTCTCAAGAATTGGGATTCTTAGTGCCTTCGGTTCATATAAGAGATAATTTGGATTTGTTGCCAAATGCCTACAGGATCACCCTAATGGGCGTGGCCATTGATGAGGCGGAAATTCACGCTGACCGGGAACTTGCCATTAATCCAGGTCAGGTTTTTGGCACCATAAATGGGATTGAATGTAAAGATCCCGCATTTGGTTTGGATGCGGTATGGATAGAACCCGGCCAACGGGATCAAGCACAGACCATGGGGTACACTGTGGTGGATTCCAGTACCGTGGTGGCCACCCACATTAATCAGGTAATGATTCGCCATTCCTACGAATTGCTGGGTTTTGAAGAGGTGCAGCAACTGTTGGATAACCTGCAAAAAATGTCACCCAAGCTGGTGGAAAACCTGGTTCCAAATCCTCTGCCCATGAGTAAGCTTCATAAGATTCTGCAGAACCTGCTACAGGAAGGGGTGCCTATTCGGGATATACGAACCATTGCAGAAGCTTTAGCCGAGGCTGCGGCTAAAAATCAAGATACAGATGCCCTCACTTCGGCAGCAAGGGGTGCCTTGTCCCGTATGATTGTGCAGACCATATATGGAGTGGGCAATGAATTGCCGGTGATCACATTACAGCCGGAACTGGAGCAGCTACTGCTACAAGCCGTGCAGCAGGCGTTAAATTCCGGTGGAACGGCCAGTGATGCTGTGATTGAGCCGGGTCTGGCGGAAAAGCTTCAACGCTCAGTTTCAGAAGCAGCTCAACAGCAAGAAATGGCCGGTAACCCCGCGGTATTATTAGTCTCTGCGGGTATTAGACCCATGCTGGCGCGCTTCCTGCGTTTCAGTGTTCAAGGCTTAAATGTACTTTCCTATAACGAAATCCCGGACAACAAGCAGATTACGGTGGCCGCTTCCGTAGGGCAGTAGTGCGACCTGCGGAGCTGAGTCATTTCGCTGACACAAGTTAATCCAATTCTGCTTTCTATTCCGCCTTCACAAGCATAACCCATTGTAGTTAAAGCCAGTTGTAAAAAGTGGAACAGCAGTTGCATTGCATAGGTACAAAGTCAAAATTTCTGACGCTACAAGTAATCCATAGCGAAAGTAACGTCTAGAGGATCAGCCATCATGAGCACGAAAAAGTTCGTTGCAACCGACATGCGTAGTGCCTTAAAACTTGTTCGTGAAGAACTGGGCGCTGACGCCGTTATCCTTTCCAATCGGAAAGTTTCTGGAGGGATTGAAATTGTTGCTTCGGCAGATTACGACGCTTTCGTGGAGCAACACAACGAGAAGAAGAGACGTGCCAATCATCTTCCTGAATTTATGGACGACACAGCTCAGCCGCCTTTGGCCGGTGATCCGTCTAGAGTTAGAGATTTTGGCACTCAAGGTTTTGCGCCTAGTGAATCCGACAAAGCCGAGCTAATGGCGGCGTTACAGCGTCGAGAACAAGCAACTAGAAAATTCAGTGAGACTTTACAACAGCAAGCAAACACACAGATGAAGTCCACTGAAATGCGCCAGCAATCGACCGAGGAAGACCAGTTCGAAGAACCTCGGGTAGAGTTAAGTGTAAAAGCCCAGCAACGCTATGGGTTGCAGCCAGATCAAGAACTTGTGGATGAGGACCCACACATACAATCCGAGGCCCAGTGGAATTCCCCTTCGGACAAGGTAACCGCGAATTTGGAATCGGCCTCGGAACAGCAACCCGTTACTCCCCCTGAAGCCGCGCCATCTTATCAGACACCGCCGGAATTCAGCGTAATGTTGGGAGAGTTAAACCAACTGCGACACATGATGAATGTGCAAATGGCTAACGTGGCCTGGGGTGACTTTAGCCATAGACACCCTTTGGAAGCTACAGTATTCAAAAAACTGGCTCGTTTAGGGCTGTCCCCATCTCTGTGTCGCAAACTGGTTCGGAACCTGGAGCCAGACACCAACTTGAAAACAGCCTGGAAGCAATGTTTGCAAGAGCTGGGGGATGATCTCCCTTTACGAAGTGGTGAGCTAATTGAGAACGGGGGAGTGTTTGCGTTCGTGGGGCCGGCTGGAGTGGGTAAGACCACTACAATAGCTAAGATTGCCACCCGGTTCGTGCTTGAGCATGGCGCCGAAAATCTGGCGCTGATTACCACAGACAGCTATCGCATTGCCGGCCATGAGCAACTTAATACCCTAGGCAAAATTCTGAAAGTACCGGTACGGGTGGCCACTGAACAACAACCCCTTGATGATGTGCTTAGAGGATTATCGCGCAAGAAGCTTATTCTTATTGATACAGCCGGTTTAAGTCATAAAGATCAAGTGCATAGCGAACAAATGGCCATGTTGGAAACCATGGGCCAGCACATACAGCGTTGGTTGGTACTCTCATCAACCAGTCAGCGCAGAATATTAGATAAAGCGGTTAATGAGTATAAACATCTCAATCTGGATGGTTGTATTTTCACAAAACTGGACGAATCCGCCAGTTTGGGCGAGGCTTTAAGCGTAGCCATTGAGGCGCAACTGCCCATTGCTTACATTACGGACGGCCAGAATATTCCGGATGATATCGCTCAACCGCAGGCAACCCGCCTAATCAACCATGCTATTGCTCTGGCAAAGGAATACAGCATGGACGATTCTCAGTTAGCGGAATTTTATGGCGATGCCATGCTGGATACGGATACCAGCTTGGCTTATGGATAGAGAAGTAACCACAAGGTGATCACAGATAATTTTATGAGTAACCATCCTGTTCAGGTAATTGCCATCACCGGTGGAAAAGGTGGGGTAGGGAAAAGCAACGTCTCTATTAACCTAGGCATGTGCTTAGCGGAAATGGGCCGTAAAGTAGTGCTGATGGATGCCGATCTGGGGCTGGCGAATTTAGATATTCTGCTGGGCCTGACTGCCCGTGAGAACTTATCCCACGTATTAACTGGTGAATGTGCATTGCGGGATATTCTTGTGGATGGACCTGGCGGCATTAAAATTGTACCTGCTTCGTCCGGTACCCAGGAACTGGTTCAGCTTGGACCAAGAGAACATGCGGGTTTGATTCATGCGTTCAGTGAGTTGAGCGACGATGTGGATGTGTTGTTGATCGATACTGCGGCGGGCATCTCGGATATGGTGGTGAGTTTTGTCACCGCAGCCCAAGAGAGCCTTTTTGTAGTGACCAACGAACCCACGTCCATAACGGATGCCTACGCCATGATCAAACTATTAAACCAGCAGCATGGTGTTTATCGATTTAACATACTGGCTAATATGGTGCGGTCACAGCAAGAAGGCCGAGAGCTATACGCTAAACTGTGCAAGGTCACCGATCGGTTTCTGGATGTGGCCCTGCAGTTTACGGGCTGCGTGCCCTATGATGACTATTTACGAAAGGCGGTTATGCGGCAAAAGCCGGTGGTTGAAGCTTACCCCAGAAGTAAGGCTGCCCTGGCCTTTCGTACTTTGGCTAACAAAGTGGATGGTTGGCCTCTTCCTACCACGCCGAGAGGGCATTTGGAGTTTTTTGTGGACAGGCTGGTTCAGGGAGCGGTTGCTCGATAAGGGTGACAAATGCTGAGTTCAAAGCGACAGGATATGTATAACGAAGAATCGGCCACACAGCTGGATGATTTGGTGGAGCAATATACGCCCCTGGTGAAACGTATCGCACACCATCTTATGGCTCGAATGCCCTCTAGTGTGGCAGTCGAAGACCTGTATCAGGCCGGTTTCCTTGGGTTGTTAGACGCCCTAAAGCGATTTGACAACAGTAAAGGCGCCAGCTTCGAAACCTATGCTGGTATTCGTATCCGTGGCGCCATGGTGGATGACGTGCGTAAAGGGGAGTGGGCTCCGCGCTCGGTTCACCGCAACGCCCGTCGTATCCAAGAAGCTATTCGCGCTATTGAGCACCGAGAGGGTGTGGACGTCAGTGATCGGGATATTGCTCGCGAGCTGGGGGTTTCATTGGACGAATACCACCATATGCTGGCGGATAGCATGGCCACACGCCTGTTTAGCCTAAGTCAGCTGGAATCCCCGGATGATCAAATCGACTCCAACCTGCAGCGCAGCGCCAGCGAAGATCCCTATGACGAACTCCAAAACGGTGTTTTCCGGGCTCACCTGGCGCGCGCCATAGAACAACTTTCTGAACGCGAACAACTGGTTATGTCGCTTTATTATGATGAGGAATTGAATTTAAAGGAGATTGGCGAGGTATTAGGGGTGAGTGAATCACGGGTCAGTCAGATCCACAGCCAGGCGGCTCATCGACTTAGGGCACGTTTACAAGATTGGCTTTGATTCTTCTGTAAAAACTGGATACCCGCCATTCTGCTACTAGACTTAGCAAAAGAGACTGTGAAATAGCGCTGGCGGAGTGATTTAAACTGCTGCTTATTTCAACAGCCAGTTTCAACAATTGATTGTGTAGTAGATGCTGTGAACTGGGTTCAGTGGAGGCAACCTTGGACAAGAATATGAAAATTCTTATTGTTGATGATTTTTCAACAATGAGGCGGATTATCAAAAACCTGCTGCGAGACCTTGGGTTTACCAATACGCAAGAAGCCGATGATGGAAGCACGGCCTTGCCTATGCTGAAGAGCGCAGACTTTGATTTTTTGGTCACGGACTGGAATATGCCCGGCATGACTGGCATTGATTTGCTTAAAGCTGTCCGTGCCGACGATAAGCTTCAGAGTTTGCCTGTACTGATGGTAACAGCGGAAGCCAAGCGAGAGCAGATAATTGAAGCTGCTCAAGCGGGTGTGAACGGTTATGTGGTGAAACCGTTTACTGCACAGGCCCTTAAAGAGAAGATCGAAAAAATCTTTGAGCGCGTTGACGCCTAAATCCGGGAACCCAAGTTATCAAATGTGAGAACAGCATGACGGAGCAAGCGCAACAGGACTCTTTGGTTGAGTACGCAAAAACTCTGGTCACCCAGTTGGAAAACGGCGCTTCCAAGGAAGCCATGGAAACCATTTCCAACTTACACAGCCAACGTGATCAAGTGTTGTTTCAAGAAGTTGGCAAACTTACCAGAAGTCTGCACGAGTCCATTAAGAACTTTCAAATTGACACTGCCGATTCCAGCATGAAGGAAGAAATGTCTCGCATGCAGGATGCTTCCGATCGACTGAACTATGTGATCGAAAAAACCGAAGTGGCAGCCAATAAAACCATGGATATGGTGGAAAGCACCATTCCCCTCTCTACTCATCTAGGCAATACCGCTCGAGATCTTAAGACCGAGTGGGACCGATTTTTGCGGCGGGAGATGAAAGCAGACGAATTTCGAGAGTTATCGAAAAAAATGGTGTCATTCTTGGGTCTGATTACCGAAGACACTGGAAAAATCGATGCCAATCTTTCTGAGATCATGTTGGCGCAGGACTTTCAGGATCTCACCGGTCAGGTAATAAAGCGGGTAATCCAATTGGTGCAAGAGGTTGAAGTCAACCTGGTTCAGTTGGTTTCTATGGCTGGAGCGGTAGATCAAATTACCGGTGTGAAGCATGAATTGCCAGAGCTTGATGAAGAGCACAGAAACAATAGCACAGAACCAGAAGGGCCCATTTTAAATCCAGAAAAGCGCGAGGATGTAGTCTCCGGCCAGGATGATGTTGACGCTTTGTTATCCAGTTTAGGTTTTTAAGGAGTAGGGAATGAGTTTCGACGCTGATGAAGAGATACTACAGGATTTCCTGGTTGAAGCTGGCGAGATTCTGGAAGTACTTAATGAGCAGCTAATCGATCTTGAAAACCGACCCGATGATGCCGACTTACTGAATGCTATTTTTCGCGGATTTCATACGGTAAAAGGCGGAGCTGGCTTTTTACAGCTGGATCCTTTAGTTGACCTATGCCACGCCGCAGAAAATATATTTGACCTACTGCGTAACGGTAAATTAAGTATCAATGCCGAATTGATGGATGTGGTTCTTCAAGCCCTGGACTCGGTCAATTCCATGTTCGAGCAGGTCAATGGCAGAACCTTTCCTGAACCCGCTGACCCGGCTTTGATGACGGCACTCCATGCCATTCTTGAAGGCGATTCCGCTCCACCGTCGGAGACTGAAGCGCAACCCGAGCCTGAGCCGGCTGCTGTGGCCGAAGCAGTGCCAGATAATAGCGCCGAGCAAAAAGGTGATATCACCGACGAAGAATTTGAAAACTTCTTAGATGCTATTGATGAAGGGGATGGGCCCAAAGCGGAACAGTCCTCAGAGCCTGCATCCGGTTCCGATGAAATTACGGAAGATGAATTTGAGGCGCTGTTGGATCAATTGCACGGCAAAGGTAAAATTGGCGCCACTAAGTCAGCTGATGCTGCACCACAGCCAGAATCAGGAACCCCACCCAAAGCGCCAACTTCCACCGATGAAATTTCCGACGATGAATTCGAATCCTTATTGGACGAGCTCCACGGCAAGGGTAAGCACGGAGGCGTTCCGGGCCAAGAAAGCAGCGCTGTGGAAGCGAGTCAAGCTCCAGCAGAGAGCAAGCCATCCGGTGAAGGTTTAATAACAGATGATGAATTCGAAAGCTTGCTTGATGAGCTGCACGGTGCTGGGAAAGGCCCGACCAAGGCTAAATCGACACCAGCGCCGGCGCCGCAGCCAGAAGAGCAAACCGCTGTGTCTCAGCCCGCAAAACCCATTGCAGCCGAAAAGCCTGCACCAAAGGCCGCAGCAGCCGGGGGTGGGAACAAACCGCCTGGACGAGTAGGTGGCGGAAGAGCTCCCGGTGGTAAGGAACCCACTCCACCAGCGGCGGAAAACACCGTAAGAGTAGATACCAAACGGCTTGACGACATCATGAACATGGTGGGCGAATTGGTATTGGTGCGTAACCGGCTTGTTCGCTTGGGTTTAAGAACGGCGGATGAAGATCTGGCAAAAGCGGTGGCCAATTTGGATGTGGTGACGGGAGATCTGCAGACTGCGGTGATGAAAACCCGAATGCAGCCCATTAAGAAAGTGTTTGGTCGTTTTCCCCGAGTGGTGCGAGATCTTGCTCGAAATTTAAAGAAAGAAATTACCTTGGAGCTGGAAGGCGAAGAAACCGATCTGGATAAAAACTTGGTTGAAGCGCTTGCGGATCCATTGGTGCATTTGGTTCGCAACAGTGTTGACCATGGTATAGAAGCCCCGGATGTTCGTGAGTCTATGGGTAAGCCCAGAATGGGTAAAGTTTTTCTGGCCGCTGAGCAGGAAGGCGACCATATCGTATTGTCCATCACTGACGATGGCGGTGGTATGGATCCCAATATGTTAAGGGAAAAAGCGGTAGATAAAGGGGTGATGGATACGGAATCCGCGGACCGCTTAAGTGATGCAGAAGCCTTTAACCTGATTTTCCATCCTGGGTTCTCAACCAAAGAACAAATTTCTGATGTGTCTGGTCGTGGCGTTGGGATGGATGTGGTGAAGACCAAGATCTCTCAATTGAACGGTACCATAGACGTTCACTCAGAAAAGGGTACCGGTACTCGTATCGCGATCAAGGTGCCGTTAACACTGGCGATCATGCCAACATTGATGGTGATGCTGGGAAATCAAGCGTTTGCATTACCTTTAGTTAACGTCAATGAGATTTTTCATTTAGACCTTTCCCGTACCAATGTGGTTGACGGTCAGGAAGTGGTGGTGGTGCGGGAAAAAGCCTTGCCTCTATTTCATTTGAAACGTTGGTTAATAAATGGCTCCCAAATAGATAATCAAGAAGCCCATGTTGTTATTGTCAGCGTAGGTACCCAGAAAGTGGGTTTCGTGGTGGATCAGTTAATAGGCCAGGAAGAAGTGGTCATAAAACCTCTGGGTAAAATGTTGCACGGCACACCTGGCATGGCCGGTGCCACCATAACCGGGGATGGAAGAATAGCTCTGATATTGGATATTCCCAGCATGTTGAAATCATACGCGCAGCGGGTCTAATAAAAACGGCTTTTCGATACCGGCGTTTGTACCGGGAGAGTATTAAATGCCAATCAAGGTACTTGTGGTGGATGACTCGGCCTTCTTCCGCCGCAGAATAAAAGACATTCTTGAGAAAAATTCAGAATTAAAAGTCATAGGCTTCGCAGATAACGGCCAAGCTGCTGTTGAAAAAGTGAAGTCTCTTAGTCCTGATGTGGTTACTATGGACTATGAGATGCCATTTATGGATGGCATTAGTGCCGTTAGACATATAATGGCCGATAAACCCACTCCAATATTGATGTTTTCATCCCTTAGCTACGAAGGCGCCCGTGTCACACTGGACGCGTTAGAAGCGGGGGCTGTTGATTACCTGCCCAAAAGTTTTGAATCCATGTCAGCCGACGCAGGTATGAGTGCAAAGCTGTTACAGGATAAAGTACTCACGGTGGCAAAGAGCCGATATCAGCCTTCAAATTCGGCTTCGTTAGCCACAATAAAAACCCATGAGGCCTCTGCTTCTTCCGTAAAAGGGGCTCCCATTTCTGAAACTCGGGAAAGTAATATATCGGTAACATCGCCGCCAGTAGAACCACTCACTCAGACCAAATTATCGTCTATTAATAGTGAACGGTTTCGGCTGGTGGTAATAGGCGCTTCCACGGGTGGCCCTGTGGCACTGCAATCCATACTGACGAATTTGCCCGAGAGTTTTCCTTGTCCAATTTTGCTGGTGCAGCACATGCCAGGGACATTTACTTCCGCCTTTGCGGAACGATTAGACCGCATTTGCAGGATTCGGGTTAAAGAAGCACGGGACAATGACGAAGTCAAACCGGGTCAAGCATTGTTGGCACCGGGTGGAATGCAAATGTTGGTCAATGAAAATGGTAAAAATGTTTCGATAGTGGAGGGAAATAACAAAATTCAATATCGACCCAGCGTGGACGTCACATTTGGTTCAGCGGCACGTTCCATAAAAGGCAAGATTCTTGCAGTGGTTCTTACAGGTATGGGTAACGATGGCCGAGAGGGTTGTAAGTTGTTGAAGAAAAATAATGCCACTGTGTGGACGCAGGATGAAAAAAGTTGTGTGGTCTATGGCATGCCTATGGTTGTTGCCAAGGCGGGATTGTCAGATGCCGTCATGGACATTAATGAGCTGGCAAATAACTTAAAAGAGTTGCATTGATGGATTTTTTGAGCATCGCTGGCATCCTTATTGGTCTCACCGCTATCGTAGGCGGTAATGCGCTGGAAGGCGGGCACCTGTCTGGTCTGGCCAATGGACCCGCTGCAGTGATCGTTATCGGTGGCACTCTTGGAGCCGCCATGCTACAGACACCCATGGCTACTTTTCAGCATGCGTTTGCTATTTTGCGTTGGATTTTCTTCCCTCCTACTCACAATATGCAGCAGCGCATTGACAGTGTCATTAACTGGAGCCTGACCGCCCGTAAAGAAGGTTTGCTGGGATTGGAAGCCATAACCGAAGAAGAGCGCGACCCGTTTGCTCGTAAGGGGTTGCAGTTGTTGGTGGACGGTGGCGAGCCAGAAGCCATACGCAGTATTTTGGAAGTGGAGCTGATTACTCAAGAAGACAAAGACATCAGTGCTTCCAAAGTGTTCGAAGCCATGGGCGGGTATTCCCCCACCATCGGTATTATCGGTGCCGTTATGGGATTGATACATGTGATGGGAAATTTAGCGGATCCCAGCAAGCTGGGTGCCGGTATTGCTACGGCTTTTGTGGCGACTATCTATGGCGTCGGGGCAGCAAACCTGCTGTTTCTACCGATTGCAGCAAAATTAAAAGCCACGATCAAAGCTCATAGCAGCCAGCGGGAAATGGTGGTGGAGGGCCTAATCGCTATTGCAGATGGCGAAAACCCTCGAACCATCGAAATGAAGCTGGAAGGCTACCTGGATAACTAGGATAGGTTAAAGAGGCGTTGCAATGGCTCGCAGACGGATGCTTGAAGAACATGAAAATCATGAGCGATGGGTCATATCCTACGCTGATTTCATTACCTTGCTTTTCGCATTCTTTGTTGTGATGTATTCCATTTCATCGGTGAATGAAGGCAAATATAAAGTGCTTTCTGATTCGTTGGTGGCGGTGTTCAATGCACAGCCCAAAACACTGGATCCAGTCAGTGTGGGGCAGAACGATGTTTTTAAAAGCAACGATCAATTGATCAAGTTACCGGATCCCGGTGACTATCCCAGTAAAGAAGATTTTAAGTACAGCGTAGAAGGCGTATTTGATGATGTGGAAACTCGGGCTGTACGCCAGGGAGAGATGCGAGATAACGAAGTGGATCGTTTGTCAAAACTATCCGAGCAATTGGCATTTACGCTACAGGACCAGATTGCTGGAGACGATGTGGAAATTCGCACAAGTGATGACTGGATAGAGGTTAATATCAAAGCCAGCGTTCTGTACTCCAGCGGCAGTGCCCAATTAGCGGATGCCGCTCGGGAAGTACTGGGGAAAGTGGGAGCTGCGTTAGTGGATAAACCCAACCCTATAAATGTAGAGGGTTATACCGATAATATCCCCATTGAGACCCAACAGTTTCCTTCCAATTGGGAGTTGTCAGCGGCCAGAGCAGCTAGCGTAGTGCGTTACTTTGAGTCCCTTAGCATCGATCCCAGTCGTTTGGCGGCGGTGGGGTATGCGGAGCACCATCCCGTGGCCAGCAACGACACCCAAGAGGGACGTTCTAAAAATCGACGAATTGCCTTGGTTATATCAAAAAACACTGAGCGCGATGTTGCTTCCGGCTCCGCGCCAGAAGACTTCAAAATTGGAGGCGCGCAATCAGCTCCCAGTGGCACTGTCGATTCCAGGCGACGGGACCGAATTGAACCGGAAGTTCCCCTCAAGATCATTCGATTACAGGACGGTGGTTTGTTGTTTTCTTCCGAAACACAAACACAGGAGTAGGGTGATACTGTGAAGATATGGGCGGTGGCTAATCAAAAAGGTGGGGTGGGAAAAACCACCAGTGTGGTGGGGTTAGGCGGCTTGTTGGCCCAAAAGGGTTATCGGGTGTTATTGTTCGATTTGGATCCTCACGGCTCACTCACCAGTTATTTTAAGCAAAATCCCGATGAAATGGAGTCATCGGTGTATCAGCTGTTTCAACACGGCGGTGATGTGCCCCAGTATCTGCCACGCCAGTTGATTTTGAACACGGGATTTGAAAATCTTGATTTTATTCCCGCCTCAACCAATTTAGCTATGTTGGAGCGTCAAGCGGTGAGCCAAGGTGGGGCCGGTCTGGTGATTTCCAAGACCCTTGCTTGGCTTTGGGATGATTTTGATTTTGTGCTTATGGATACGCCCCCCATTTTAGGCGTGCTGCTGATCAATGCCATGGCTGCTTGTCAATCAGTGCTTTTGCCTGTGCAAACGGAATTCCTCGCCATCAAGGGATTGGAGCGTATGATGAGAACGCTACAGATGGTGATGCGATCGCAAAAGAGAGACCTGCCCTATGTTGTTGTTCCCACTATGTTTGATCGCCGCACTCAGGCATCTGTGGGGAGTTTAAGAGTACTAAGGCAAACGTACGATGGGCATATTTGGCCTTCAGCCATACCCATAGATACTCGTTTTCGGGATGCGAGCCGTGCAGGCGTGCCACCCAATCAATATCAGGCGAAGAGCCGCGGTGTGCTAGCGTACAGCTCTTTACTAAAATTTTTATTGAACCAGGAATCAGTGGAAGCTCGTAAGAATCTAGCTTAATGAATGGAATCTGGCTAGAGACTCGCAAGTAGTGACCCGCCATGAACGATAAATCCAAACAAGACGAACCACTAGACGAAAAAGATCGAGATATCTTCAATTATCTTGATACCATGCTCACGGATTTGGGAGCGGAAGCTAGTGGGGAGGAAGAAACCAATGTGCTTCCCAAATCGTCGAATATAGCGAAATCATCCGCGCCTATTGAAAGCGGCCCGGATCGGACGCGGCCACAACCTGAATCCAAAGTCAGGGTTATGGAAACCAAGCCCCATAAATTGGTGGAAAAGCCCGTGGCTATTTTAAATGGCTCTTTATTGCGCGGTTCAGAATTGAAATTGCCTCCCAATACAGAGGAGGAAACAATCACACCTGAAGTGGTGGTGCAAGTCGATGTGCCGGCTAGTAAGGAGCCGCCCGCAGAAACAGTTTCAAAGCAAGAAAAGCCCCAATGGGCCACTGAACGGTTCGAATGCCTTATTTTTACTGTGGCCGGTTTGAAGCTGGCTGTTCCCCTGGTGAGCTTGGGTTCAATTCATCAGATTGATAGAAAATTCAATGCCCTACCGGGCCAGTACGATTGGTTTCTGGGTATATTGCAAACCCCAAACAGTGGCAATATCAAAGTGTTGGACACGGCGCGCTGGGTTATGCCAGAACGCTATGACGCGTCGAAACGAGATTCACTGGCGTTCGTGATTACTATCCATGGTCAGCCCTGGGGATTGGCTTGCCACGGGGTTGAGCAGTCCATCACTTTGCAACCAGAGCAGGTTAAATGGCGGGGGCAGAGGGGCAAACGGCCTTGGCTGGCCGGAACGGTGGTGGATCATATGTGCTCACTCATTGATACCCAAGGCTTTAACGAAATCATTAGTCTGGCGGAGCAGCCATAAACTGGAATACCTCTGTCTCTGATCTATAGTTACAAAACAAGTATTTATCCCGGTGGCTTACTATGGCAACGACAGCTCAAACCCAATCCAGTGATGACCCGGTGATTCAATGGGTTACGTTCCACCTATCCGGTGAAACCTATGGCATCAACGTGATGCAGGTGCAAGAAGTGTTGCGTTACACCGATATAGCGCCTGTACCTGGCGCTTCCAGCCATGTTCTGGGAATTATTAATTTGCGTGGAAAAGTCGTCACGGTTATTGATACTCGTTTACGATTCGGTCTTCCCCAAGGGGAAATTAATGACAATACTCGTATCGTTATCATAGAGGCCAGTGCCCATGTGATTGGTATTCTTGTGGATAGTGTTGCGGAAGTGGTTTACCTCAGACAATCAGAAATTGATAGCTCTCCCAACGTAGGAAATGATGAGAGTGCACGATATATACAGGGCGTTTGTCATAAGGAAGATGAATTATTGATTCTAATCGAATTAGACAAAATGCTCACAGAAGACGAATGGGCAGAACTTGAATCACTGTAGTTCAGAGCTAACGTAAACCGGAGAAGAGATAGCAATGGCAAAGGAAGATTCAGTGGCCGACGATCAAGTTACGCAATGGGGCACTTTTCGGCTTGGTGATGAAATCTACGGCGTAAACGTAATGCAAATTCGAGAGGTGTTACGTTATACCGAAATTACCCCGGTTCCAGGAGCTCCTTATTATGTTCTGGGTATCATTAATTTGCGTGGTAATGTGGTCACGGTAATAGATACTCGCACTCGTTTTGGTTTAAACCATGGAGAGATCGATAACAATTCCAGGATTGTTATTGTGGAAGTAGAAAAACAGGTAGTGGGAATGCTTGTGGATAGTGTTGCTGAAGTAACCTATTTGAACGAATCAGAAATAGAAACGGCCCCCAACGTGGGCAATGAAGAGACATCTAAGTTTATCACTGGTGTGTGCAATAAACACGATGAGCTTTTAATTCTTATCGACTTAGAACGCATGATTGATTCCAGTATGTCTGGAGGCGCGGTAGTAGGGTTTTAGTATGTTTATGAGCTATTTCTGGGTTGGCTTGATTATTGTGGTAACGTTAAGTTCAGCGATGTTGTATTTGTTAACCCATCTACTTAAGCTCCGAGCTCAGCAGCAACAGCTTCATTCAGATAAGAAGGAGCTTGAGTCACGCCTGAAATCCCTGGAAAGTAAAGTCAACTTTCTCAATACAGGCTCATTAGGTATTGGTCAACGATTGATGAGTGCCGAGAAGCGGTTAAACCAGGCCGTAGAAAAACAAAATGAAATGTTCCAAGGGGATCGAGAGCAGTTGTTTCAGAAACAAGCGAATCGAGTACTCAAGGGCAAACAGGTTCCTGATGACGCCAGTACCACACTTTCCCGTTCCGAAGTCAAATTAATGGCACTGGTCGGTAAAACTGAAACGGGTGATAACTAACTACACTAAATTGTGCTAGTTTTGTTGACGCTTTTCTAATTATAGTTTCATAAAATTCAAGATCTTGCATATAGGCTCCCTATTTTTTAGAGCGAAATATTCCATTCCGCCCGTTTCCCAAAATCTATACTGAAATAACCAATCAGCAGTCTGTTCGGAAGTATCCTATGAAGTTTGTTGTGCGAATCACAAGTGTTTTGGTTTTTTCATTTTATTCTATATTGGCAAGTGCAGAGGCTCCCGCAGATGTAACTGGAGCCAAAACCGTATCCACGAATCAAGCCAAGGAATTATTTGATCAAGGCGCTGTATTTATCGATGTTAGAGATGCTCAATCTTGGAGTTTGGGACACATCGAGGGAGCCGTTAATTTGAATTTTAACGCCAGTGAATTCGCCGTTCTCTACTTATCCGATGAGCTTGATCGAGATACTCCCATCGTCTTTTATACCAGCAGCGCGCTTAACATGAATAGTGCAATGGCCAGCTACTTCGCATCGAACTGGGGTTATAACAAGGTTTATTATTTTAGAGAAGGCTTTTACTCTTGGATGGCCGCCGATCTGCCAGTGGAGCTGAAAATGGCGGGCAGAAATGTTGCTACCGCTAAATCGATTTAAGACGCTAACCCACAAGACAGTCAGCATAGACAGCTATGGGGTTAGTGGGGATGGTCAAATAGGAATTACGGGTTTAAGTACATCAATACGGCCAGTAACACTATAAACCAAGCCGCTAACAGCCCGCTACGCAGATACCAATTACTTCGCGCTGCTTGCTTTAAGATCGTGGCTGCAGAAGGAATGGATACCGATGCTTTAACGGGTATTTTCTGCAACAAACTGGTGCTTGCCACCAGCACCGTCACTATAAATCCCAGTGGATTCCACCATAGCCATGATATGGATGGGGCAAATTGCCAGCACAGTGCGTTTACTGAAATGCCAGCCACAAGCCCTATACACACGCCCCAACCTGCAATATTTTTAGAAACCAGGGCCAGAATAAAAACGGCAAGAATAGAACCGTTTGCCAGTGATCCGATCTTGTTAATGGCTTCTAGAACAGTGGGAGCAATATCACCAACATAAAACGCCATTGTGAGAGTCATAATGCCCCAACCGGTTGTCACCAACCTGGACAGGGTGATTTCCTGCTTTTCTGTTAAAGGTGTTCTTCTAAAGCGGACAATAAAATCTTCCATAGTAGTGGCGCTAAGGGAGTTTAAAACCGAATCAAGAGAAGACATGGCAGCGGCGAATAGAGCCACCAGCGCTAACCCAACCAGCCCCAGAGGGAGGGCGTTGATCATATAAGCGGGAACCGCAAGATTGAACTGGGGGGTGCCTTCGGTAGTCGTTGGTAAACTGCTAATGAAATCAGTGTGGTTGATTGCGAAAACCGCGATGCCCACACCCACAAAGCAGTACAGTAAAACCAGGGGGAAGCGCAAAAAGCCATTGATTAACAGCGCTTGATTGGTGGCGTCGATATTGCGAGTACTCAGCTCCCGCTGTACCTGACTCTGATCACAGCCATAGTAGGCCAGGTAGAGAAACATACCGCCCATGAGCATGGGCCAAAATGCGAAGGTTTTGCCGTCGCCCAAGCCGTGGTGTTGAAAATCCAGGGTGCTTTTCTGATCGCTGGGTAATGCCTGCCACATGGCCGAAACACCGCCAGCATCCTGCACCAGCATCATCAGAACCATAATTAACACCAGTACCAGTATGCCCATCTGCAGCAGATCTGAATAAATTACGCCTCGCATTCCCCCAAAAACATCGTAGATCACGGTGAATGAGCCCAATAGAATCACTGACCAAAAGAAGCCAATACCGGTGATCAAATCGATCACAATAGCGATGCTGTATACGGTTACGGCGGTGGCAAAGGCGCGGATAAACAAAAACAGACCTGACAAAAGTAAACGGGTGCGTAAGTCGTAACGTTGTTCCAGGAATTGATATACCGAAACCAGCTTAAAATACCGAAATACTGGCATGACCCACAACATCAAAATGATCATGGCCAGGGGTAAGGCCAGTTCGTATTGCAGCCATAGCAAGCCACCACCTGTAAATGCAACGAATGCCGGTGCCCCTAAAATACTGTTGGTGGAACACTGGGTGGCCATAACTGATATGGCCACCGGCCACGGTCCCATATTGCGACCACCCAGGTAATAGTCCGTGCGATCAGATTGCCCTCGCGAAAGATAGACCGCCCAGGCTATAAGCCCAAACAGGTACACCCCAATCACACACCAGTCCACCCAATGAAGTGATTGGGTCATAGGCTCTGTATCCTCTTATTGGCGATGGGCTCCTTGACGTTCAAGCATCCAACCGGGGTATTCCGGCGCAAGTTCGGTGGCTTTCTTGAGCCCTAACAGCTCATCTTCATTCAGCCTTACATCCACACTGCCCAAATTTTCCTGCAGTTGTTGGTTGTTCTTGGCTCCTATAATGACGCTGCTTACCCCATTTTGATGTAATAGCCAGGCTAGGGCAACCTGGGCCACCGAGCAATCCTTCTCTTTAGCCAGCTCACGTATTAGCTCAAGGGCTTTTGCACCCCGTTGCAAATCCACCGGTGGAAAGTCGAACTTTTGCCGACGACCACTTTCGGTTTGGCCATCGCCACTGTATTTACCTGACAAATAGCCCCCAGCCAGCGGGCTCCACACCATCAGGCCCACCTGCTCTGATTCCAGCATGGGCAATACCTCTCTTTCCAGATCGCGACCCACCAATGTGTAATACGCTTGAAGAGAAATGATGGGGGCGAGATGTCTGGCCTGGGTGATACCAATGGCTTTAACCACTTGCCAAGCTGCCCAATTCGACAAGCCGATATAACGGACGTAACCTTGCTGCACCAGCGTATTAAGGGCTTCTAGGGTTTCCTCTATTGGTGTTGCCGGATCAAATCCGTGGATTTGGTAAAGATCTATATAGTCCAATTGCAACCGCGTGAGACTGGCTTTGACTTGATGGAGGATATGGCCTCGGGAAGCACCGCAGTTGTTAGGCCCTTTTCCCATGGGTATAAGTACTTTGGTTGCGATAACCAGTTCTTCCCGTTTCACCGCCAGGTTTTTAAGGCTTTGGCCCAGGATTTTTTCACTGGCGCCCTCGCCATAGGCGTTTGCGGTATCAAAAAAGTTGATACCGCCTTCCAGAGCGGTTTTTATGAGTTCGTCTGCTTGTGTTTGGTCCAATTGGCCAATCAGGCCCCAGATCCCTTCACTACCACCAAATGTCATGGTGCCAAAACACAATTCTGAAACAAACAGGCCACTGCGGCCCAGTGTGCGCATTCTCATGGAAACTTCCTCTTGGTTTTGCAGGTTTTTGATTGAAGCTAAAACCTTAACAGCGGCTGCTGTGGAACGGCTGCGTGGATTGTCTCAGGGTCTTGCACGATCCTCTCAATCTGACATTTAATCCATAGCCTGTATAGGGTGATGCTGATATCCTTTTAGCCATGAAAGAACTGAAAGAGCTAGCCCTATTAGCGGAAAAGCAATGGCAAAAGTTTGGCCATGAAACGCCCCTGGAAGGCCTTCGTATCACCCGAGAAGAGACGCCACGTGGGCATATTCACGCGGTCTATCGGCCATCCCTGTGTGTGGTGTTGCAGGGCGCAAAAATCAGCACATTGGGAAATTCCAGCTTTCATTACAGAGCCGGCCAATGTTTGATGGCCAAAGTGAGTGTGCCGGTAACAGCGCAGATTGTGGAGGCCAGTGCTCAGGTGCCGTATCTGGCATTTAGTCTCGGTTTTGATCCTGCGATCGTTACTGATTTGCTGGTTGATCATGCCGCGACTTTAGAGCACTTGCCGAATATTCCGGCTCTCCAAGCCGATACCATACCCCCTGATATTTTTGACCCCCTGCATCGTATATTGACGTTGCTGGATCAACCGGCGGATTTGGCGGTACTGGCACCTTTGACAATCAAAGAATTGATATGGCGGTTGTTGTCCAGTCCGTTCGCCGGTGCCTTACGCCAGGTTGGGTTGCGGGAAACCCACACGGCCAGAATAGGGCAGGTGACGGCCTGGTTGAGGGAGAATTACCAACGAACCGTTACGGTAGCGGAACTGGCTGAGATCGCCAATATGAGTGTTGCCAGCTTTCATCGTCATTTTAAATCCGTGACTCAGCTGTCACCGGTTCAATTTCAAAAACAAATTCGTCTGCAAGAGGCCCGTAAATTGCTGTTGTCCGATCAGGAAGTGGCGGCGGTGGGCTATGAGGTTGGCTACGAAAGTCCTTCCCAGTTTAGTCGCGACTATCGTCGTATGTTTGGTGCCCCTCCAGGAAAAGACAAGGCCATATTGCGTTCGAGTTTGGCGGTGGAGTCCGTCAGTTAGCCCGGAAGTTGGAATGTTAAGATGTTAGCTTACGGTAATTAGCGCGAGCGTAATTGCAAAAGGATAGATGTAATTGTTAGCAGGATTCTTATTGCCCTTTATCACCATTGGAGGGCAGTAAGGGTGGGTGAGCTTGAGTGGGATTTTCGTCATCAAAACCTTCCGGTGTCTTACCCTTCAACATATATACGAAAGCGATGATCTCCGCTATGGTGCGGTAAAGTAGTTCCGGAATTTCATCTCCCACCTCCAGCCTTGCCAGGATCTCCACCAGGTCGGCGTTTTCGTATATGGGAATTTCATTCTCTTTGGCAATTTTAAGTATTTCTTCTGCCAATTCAGAACCGCCGGAAGCACTGACATAAGGGGTGGTTTGACCGTCGTAGGTGAGTGCTACCGCTTGGGTGGGTGTACTGTCTTTCATGTTTTTATGTCCACCAGCTGGTTAGTTAAACGGGCCTTTTCTTCATTGGGAATCCCCAAGTGCCCCTGGAGCTGTTCCACTTTGAGCCCCATGTCCTGGAGCGCGGTCTGTAGATAGTCGAAGTGGGCTTTGGTGTGGGAAAGGGTGTTTTCCCATTCAGCCCAAAATGCAACGGAGGCGCTGTGGCGAATCAGGTTTATTTGACACAGCATGGGGCCCAGACCTTCGATATCGAATCCCATCTGCACAACCCAGCGTTTTTCCTGCTGCTTTTCTCCAGACTGTTTTTTCTCCAGCTCTTCTTCAATTTTAAACTGAATCACATTAGCCTGATTATTGTGAATAAAAGGCAGCTCGAAGCTCAATAGCATGTTACCGGTTTGCCCTTCCTGGCGTTGGGTCTGGGAAGCCATTTGATGGAGGGTGACTCTCGCGATGGCTCCTTTAACCTGCTTGAGCAAAATGGAAACCAAAGCGTCCGCCATTTCATTGCCTTTGATGGTGGGCGTAATTTTCGGTTGCGCTTGAATTTGTACTTGCCCTGGCAGAGGAGGTAGGAGGAGTTGTTCGCTGCTATTGGCAATGCCTTGTTGTGCCGAAGCAACAGAAGATTGAGTTTGATAGTGTTTTAACGAGTGATGGCTTTGCGGTGTGTTGGGTTTGGCGTTGCTTGAATTGGGTTCTTTCGCTGCCTGCGCAGCGCTGTTTTCCAACGTGATTTTTTTAAATTTGGTCAGTTCATCGGGCTGGCTGGTGGTGGTGTTCAGGCCTTGTGCATTATTTTTGTTGGTGAATTCTGCTGGCATACCTGGGGGCTTGTTATCAGCCTTTGATGCTTCCTGCTTTGACACATGCTGCAGTGCTTTTTGAAGCGAAAACAGTTGCTGCTTAAGGTCGGAGTTGAGGGGCTGAAGTCGCTCCTTGGACGTCGCGATAGATTCGCTGTTGAGGATTTGATTGGGGTGCGCTTTTTTACTGCTATCCAAACTGGTGTTGTCAGTTGAGTCTTTTGACTGGGGTTGCACTGCTGTATTAGTAATGTTCCCTTGTATTAGGCGCTTGGACAATACCTTGAGTGTTTCTCCCACTCCGAATTTATTGGCAGCCAGGCTCTTTTCCAGGCTCTGATGTTGGTCTTGGGCAAGCTTAGTCAATTTAGCCTCAAAACTGATTCCGCTGTCTTTAATGGCCTGTTGCACGGTGTCTGCTTTGGTTAACTCTTTTATGCTGGGTACGCTGGCAATGAGCTTCTTAAGCTGTAGTTGAAGATTGGGTGGTAATTTTTGTAGTGTGTCGGGTTTGTTGGCAAGCAGGTCCAACACATTACCAAGTACTGCCCCAATACTTTGTTGTTGTGGAACCAGTTGCTTGAGTGCAATTGATTGTGATTGCAGAGGCGGCGGCTCCACTGCTTTTATTTCGATGCCTTTGCCTATGCTCAAGCTGGCTAATACTTGGGTGGCCACCGGCAAGGGAAACTGAGCCTGGGTTTTAATCTGCAGTGTTTGCCCCTGCTGCAGGGATTGCAGTACGGCCTGGGTTATCTGGGTTACGGCTGATTGGGTGAGCTTGGTCGTGGTTGGCGACTGAAACAGCGATTGATCAATAGACCCGTTGTTACTGACTTTTGCCTGTAGCAAAATCTCGTAAAGTTGTTTTTGAGCCTGTGCAGCTGCCTGTTGGGACGCCCCTTGTGATAGGGCGCGCACGGCTACTACCTGGGCTTGAATGGTCTGGAGAGACAAAGCTTTAGTGTCGCCCACTGCGGCGGTTTCTGAGGCAGCGCTGGGCTTAATGGTCGATGGGTTGGGCGGCAGTTCTATCATGGGCTCTAGCAAGGGCGTGTGCTGTCTAAACAGTATAGTCGCTCTGGGCAGACTCAGTTTAGCTGAGCAGAGCTGCCCCGCACACCAGCAAAGCCATTACCAGTAGAATCCGCTTTAGGGTGCTTTGTTTGGCTTTGATGGCGAATCTCACGCTAAAGCGCACCCCAACAATGGTACTGAGGCCCATAATGAGGCCTGGCACCCACTCAACTTGTCCTTGAATAATAAACACGGCAAGGGCGACCAAGCTAAACACCAGGGCACATAACACCTTAAGAGCATTGGCTCGCACCAGGTCGTAACGCAGGCTCCCCGCTAAAGCCGTGAGAAGAATAAATCCTACTCCCGCTTGAACAAAACCACCGTAGAGTCCCGCCATAAACAGCCATATGAGTGAACTGGGTTTTTCGGATACCGTGAGGTTAACTTCGTCTTCGGCCGGTAGGGTGCTGGGTTTTAGAACAATGAGCAGGGTCATGGTCATTATGGTGCCCAACAATATGGGCTTGAGAATCGCCACTGGCACCAGGGATGCCGCGGTTGAGCCCAGCAAGGCACCTAACACGGTTGGGGCGAGAATGGGCAGGAGAGCGCTTTTATCCAGCTTGTCCTGCTGGTGGAACTCCCGCACTCCAGCCAGGGATTGGATCACAACTCCAACACGATTGGTGCCGTTGGCCACATCGGCCGGCATGCCCATCAACATCAGAGCGGGGAGTGTGAAAATGGAGCCGCCGCCGGCAATCGTGTTGATAAAACCCGCCAAAATGCCGGAAATAACCAGTAAAATCAGGTAAAGCGCGGAATAGTCCACAGTTTTCTACTGTCTGATAAAAGTGCAGCAATGTTATTGGATGAGGTTAAGCACTGCAATGGAAGATTCGCTATAATGTCGCGTTTTCAAGCAAAGGCCGTGAGTCCATGATTCCATGTTAAGGGTAGAGCAGTTGTATTGCGAACGAGATGATCGAGTTCTAATCAAGGATCTCGACTTCCAGTTGCAGCCTGGGGAAGTGGTTCAGGTGGAAGGGCCCAATGGCAGCGGCAAGACAACCCTTTTGCGAGTCTTATGTGGCTTGTCTGATGATTACGAGGGTGACCTATTCTGGTTTGGTAAGCATCGGCGTCAAGTAGAGGCTGAGTTCCGGCAACAGACGCTCTATTTTGGCCATTTGACCGGTGTGAAAGCGGCACTTTCCCCCAGGGAAAATTTACGCTGGATACTGCAGTTGAAAGGGGTTTCAGTTGATGAAGAAGCAGAGCAGAAGTTGGACAGTGCGCTGAATCAGGTGGGCCTTTACAGCTATGAGGATGTTCCGGTATATAGCCTTTCAGCGGGTCAGAAACGTAGGGTGGCACTGGCCCGATTGCTGGTTGAGCCCGCTTCCCTTTGGGTATTGGATGAACCTTTCACAGCCATTGACCGCAAGGGAGTTGAGGAGCTTGAAATCGTGATTCAAGCCCATGCTGAGCGAGGGGGTGCGGTTTTGATCACCACCCATCACGCCTTGGTGTTTCCGGAAATACGTAAGTTGCAGCTGGGTTTGGGAGGCGGACAGTGGCAGAACCAGTAGTCACTTCTACTCGCTCGAATCTCTTGCCGGTACAGGCCAGTCCCAGTCTCTGGTCGGCGCTGATTGCCATTGTTTCCCGCGATCTGACCATTGCTTTTCGTCAGCGCAGCGATATGGTCAATCCGCTGTTCTTTTTCATCATGGTCATTGCCTTGTTCCCCCTGGGTATTGGGCCGGAGCCAGCGACCTTGGAAAAAATTGCCCCGGGTGTGGTTTGGATAGCGGCACTGTTGTCAACTTTGCTGTCAGTGGATAGCTTGTTTCGGCAGGACTATGATGACGGCTCACTGGAACTGGTTCTTGTCAGTCCTCAACCCTTGTTCGTGGTGGCTTTTGGTAAGGTGTTGGCCCATTGGTTAATAACCGCGTTACCGCTCATAATGGTGGCGCCAGTTCTTAGTGTGATGTTGTTTATGGATTGGGAGACTGTGAAAGCGACGGTAGCCAGTCTGTTGTTGGGCACGCCCATACTGAGCATGATCAGTGCCATCGGTGCGGCGCTTACGGTTGGGTTGCGGAAAGGTGGCGTACTGATCGCCATTATCGCTCTGCCGCTGTACGTTCCGGTACTGATTTTTGGCAGCGGTGCTGTTGAAGCGGCTGCCATGGGGTTTTCTTATGCAGGTCAACTGGCTTATCTGGGTGCTTTTTTGGTTTTGTCGTTCACCTTCGCTCCATTTGCTGTGGCGGCGGGATTGCGGATCAGTGTGAACGGATAATATAAATTGCTAAATTCAATGATTAAGTTGAAGTTAATAGATTAAGGCGATTAATTTTTGTGTTCGATTCTATAAAACGTTTGTATCACAAGTTTGGTTCCCCTCGGTACTTCTATGAACTGAGTGGAAAGATGCTGCCTTGGTTGGTGGTGCTGTCGTTGGTGTTGATTATTCCCGGTATTGTGTACGCCCTTGCCTTTGTTCCCCCGGAAAAATACCAGGGTGATAGCTATCGGATAATGTACATCCATGTTCCCGCTGCCAGCATCGCCATGGGCGGGTATGCCATGATGGCTATAGCGGGCGTTGTGGTGTTGGTTTGGCGTATGAAGATGGCAGAAATGGTGGCTAAATCTGTGGCACCCATTGGCGCGTCTTTCGCTTTTATTTGTTTGATCACCGGCTCGATTTGGGGTAAACCCACCTGGGGAACCTGGTGGGTGTGGGATGCCCGGTTAACATCCATGCTGGTGTTGTTGTTCTTGTATCTGGGGGTTATCGCACTCAACAGCGCCATAGAAAATGCTCAATCCGCTGCCAGAGCCACTGCACTCTTGAGTATAGTGGGCGCGGTAAACCTGCCTATCATCAAATATTCGGTGGATTGGTGGAATACTCTGCATCAACCGGCCTCTATAAAGATGACCAGTAGTGCCATGGCCCCAGAAATGTTGTTTACTCTGCTCACTTGTATGGGTGGGTTTTATTGTCTTTTCGGTGTGTTGCTGTTGATGGCTACCCGCTGTGAGATATTGCAGAGAGAGCAGCGCAGTCGTTGGGTTAAACAATTGATTTCACGTTAAAACAATCACGGTAAAGAAGTATGGAGTTTTCCTCTCTGTCAGAGTTTCTAGCCATGGGCAAACACGGCCCTTTTGTGTGGTCAGCCTATGGCATCACCTTTGCGGTCATCATGGCTAACATCGTGTTCCCAGTGCTGCGCAAGAAAGCTCTGGTGAACGATATAAAACGAAAGCTAAAACGGGAGCAAGCCGGTTTATGAACCATAAGAGAAAACAACGTCTGTTTATTATTTTAGGTGTCTTGTCTGCAGTGGCGTTGGCAACCGGTTTGATGATGTTTGCATTGAGTGAAAATATAAACCTGTTTTATACCCCTACCCAAATCGCGGAAGGCGAGGCTCCCCTTAATCGCCGAATTCGTGTTGGCGGCTTGGTGGTGGATGGCTCAGTAATTAGAGGTGAAGGCTTGGAGGTTGCTTTTGATCTAACGGATAAGGCTAAAGTTATTCAAGTAAAATACAAAGGCATCCTGCCGGATCTGTTCCGTGAGGGGCAGGGGATCATTGCGATGGGCAAATTGGTGGATGGAAATTGGGTTGAAGCGGATGAAGTATTGGCGAAACATGATGAGAACTATGTTCCCCCGGAAGTACAGGAAGCTCTAGAAAAGGCGGGCCACCCTAAACAGGCAAGCGAGCAGTACTAAGCAAGTTGATACAGCAGTTCTAAACCTCTGTTTTTTTAAAGCGGGGTGATTACAGACAATGATGTTATTCCATATGGCTTAGGTTATACTCCTCGGAGTTGTAAGGCGGCAACCGCCTGCTTCTTCGAGAAGAAAAGTAAGTCTCTTTCATGCTAACAACACTAATAAAATATGAGCTTTAAAGCGCCAGACAGCCTTGCAGAACAAATTGCCCAGCATTTGGGGCAGCTTATCGTCACCGGAGAACTAAAAGCGGGGGATCGGATTCAGGAATTGCGGGTTGCCAGCGAACTGAATGTAAGCCGTGGCTCTGTTCGTGAAGCGTATCTAATCATGAAGCGCCGGCATCTGATTGACATCATTCCTCGCAAGGGTGCGGTAGTGTCGAGCATGACAGCGAAGCATGTAAAAAATATTTATGAGCTGAATGTGTTGCTGCTTGCCAGGTTGTGTCACCGAGCAACCCTGGTGTGGAAGGAAGGTGAGCTGGATCCGTTTATGGAATTGTTGGCGACCATGGAAGGCTATGTAAAGCAAGGCAGGGTGATGGAGTTCTATGACGCCACCTTTACCTACGCTCGAATGGCTTACCGTTTTGCCGACAATATCTATTTGGAAGAAATGTTGGAGGACCTTCAGCCAGCGGTTCGTAGAACTTATTATTACGCAATTAATATTGGTCAAGCTGAGATTGAGCGCTCGATGTTATTTTTTCGTGAGCTGATGGTGGCAGTTTTTGCAAGAGAGCCTGATTCAGCGGTGAGAGTGCTGGAGCAGTTTGGCGAACACCAGTGCAATGCGGTGTTGGCCTGTGAGCGCTTTAGCCAAATAGAAACGGTTTAACGTAACCGGGTTCTGGGTCGTGGCGTTTTAGCTCATTTGATCTGCGGGTTGAATTTTTTGTACCCAGAACACCACGCCGCCACATACCGCTATGGGAATTATGAACAGGTTCACCAGGGGGATGGAGGTAAGCGCCATCACCACTCCGCCGAAGGCCATAGCAGACAGGCGGTTATCCCTTAGTAGTTGCAATACTTCATCGAAGCTGCGGCCATTGTTGTCTGCAGGTACATCTATGTACTGCATGGCCATAATCCAGGCACCGAAAAGAAACCAGATTACAGGTACTGCGGCATTGACTATGGGTATGAAATAAAGAACAAGCGATAGAACGCCAAGACCAAGGGCTCGCAACAGCCAGTAAACCAATTTGCGGAACTCTCTGGCGAGGGTGCGTACGGCAATTTGGCCGATGCTGAGCTCGGGGTAGTTGGTCTGGTGAAGTTGTCGCTCTGCCTGTTCCCCTAAAATGCCAATAAAAGGTCCGATGATCAGGTGGGTCACCATGGTGAAGGTGGAGCCCATGATAAATAGCAACAGTAATATGATCGCGGTAAAGATGAGCCATTTTGCGGCTCCCAGCACCTTGTTGATTATGGGCTCGAGCCAGTCCAGCCAGGTCCAGAAATCAACGGCGGAAGTCCAGCTGGAGATCCAATCGTAGGCGTATACCACAACCAGATACCCACTGATGGCAAAAAGCAGGATATTGGCAACAAGAGGGACAATCATGTAAGGGCGCAATTTCGGATTTTTTGCCAAATCAAACCCCTGGGAAACAATGCCCAGCCCATCCCGAATTTCCTGAATCATACTTCATTCTCCTAGTGCCGAAACCGTACCATATTCCTTCCTGAAAGCGATAGGGGAAGATCGGTCTAGACCTTGGCATTTGGTCAATTATCTACCTACAGCTATTCGGCATATATATCCACTGGAAAGCAATGTCTTGGGGTGATGCCTGGGTCAAAACGCGCTACAATTGGCGGTTTATAAATATGACGTATCCCAGCACCATTAGAGCGTCCGAAGAGAGCCAAGCAGTATAGCTGGTATACAAATGCCAATAAGGGTATAAGTGGATACATGCGCCTCAAATCCATCAAGTTAGCGGGCTTTAAATCTTTTGTTGATCCCACTACCGTGGGCTTTCCTGATAACCTCAGCGCCATTGTTGGCCCCAACGGGTGCGGCAAATCAAACGTCATTGACGCTGTGCGATGGGTGATGGGGGAATCCTCAGCCAAACACCTTCGCGGTGAATCCATGGCGGACGTTATTTTCAACGGTTCCAATTCCCGCAAACCCACCACGCAGGCATCGGTAGAACTGGTGTTTGATAACAGCGACGGTGGTTTGGGCGGTGAGTATGCCACCTATAACGAGATTGCCATAAAACGCCAGGTCACTCGTGATGGGCAATCCAACTATTTTTTAAATAGCATCAAGTGTCGACGTAAAGATATCACCGATATCTTTTTGGGTACGGGCTTGGGCCCACGCAGCTACGCCATCATTGAGCAGGGTATGATTTCCCGTTTGATTGAGTCGAAGCCTGAAGAATTGCGCGTCTACATCGAAGAAGCTGCGGGTATTTCCAAATACAAGGAGCGTCGCAAAGAGACTGAGCACCGAATGCGCCGCACCCGTGAGAACCTGGAGCGTCTAGAAGATCTAAGGGAAGAGTTGGGACGACAGTTGCAACACTTGGAGCGCCAGGCAGCTGCGGCGGAAAAATACAAACAGTACAAAGAAGAAGAAAGGCTGGTGAAGGCCCAGGTCCAGGCTTTGAAATGGCGCTCTGTTGATCAGAAGGTACAGGCCCATGAGGTGACTATCCGTGATCTTGAGGTGAAGTTTGAAGCCTTTATTGCGGACCAGCGTGCGGTGGACGCACAGATTGAGCAGCAGCGGGAACAAAACCACGAATTGAATGACAAACTTAATGAAGTGCAAGGTCGCTACTACGGGCTAGGCGCCGATATCGCCCGCATCGAGCAAACCATTCAACACACCAAAGAGCGGGGCAATCAGCTGCGTCAGGATCTGCAGCAAACCATTGAGGCCTGCAAGCACGGTGAAGAGCAAGTGCTGGCGGATGAGGCTCAGTTGGAAGAGGTGGCCGTACAGCTACAGGAAGTGGAGCCCAAACATGAATTGGCAGCGGCACAGTCAGAAGCCGCCAATGAACAACTGCATGAGGCAGAAGAGCTGATGCACTCCTGGCAATTGGCTTGGGATGAGTTTAACCAAAAGGCCAGTGAACCCAGGCAGCGTGCCCAGGTGGAACAGTCCCGAATCCAGCATCTGGAGCAATCCGTTGAGCGCTTGCGAGACCGCATCGAGCGTTTGAATAGCGAGCAGGAAACCCTCAGTGCGGGTCCTCTGGAAGAAGAAGTGGCTATGCTGGAAGAGCGCATGGCTGAGGCAGATCTAAAAGTAGAGGATTTGCAGTCCGGCCTGTTATCCGCCCAGGAGCAAATGAAAACCCAACGGGAACAAAACAACCAGATTAATTTGGATTTGGATCAAGCGAAAAGCGAAATGCAGACCCTCAAGGGCCGCCATGCGTCGTTGGAAGCGCTGCAACAAGCCGCCATGGGAGAATCGGATCTGGTGGACTGGCTGGCACAGAATCAACTGGATTCCAAGCCCCGATTGGCCCAACAAATTAGTGCTGAGCCCGGTTGGGAAAAAGCGCTGGAAACCGTTTTGGGGGATTATCTCCAGGCAGTTTGCGTCGCCGGTTTGGATGCGGTCACCGCCGTGGTGAGTGGTCTGGAAAAAGGGGTTGTATCATTTTTGGATACTCAGGTTCAGGGGCAGCAGGCGAATCGCCTCAGCATGGAACCACTGGCAGGAAAGCTGAAAGGAGAAGCCGCTGCCGCAACCCTGCTGGCAGGGGTCTATGTGGCAGAAGACCTGCCCCAGGCACTGTCCGCCCGCAGTCAACTGCAGGGGGGAGAATCCATCATCACCAAACAAGGCATCTGGATTGGACACAACTGGATGCGGGTAGCACGGGACAGTAATCAGGAAGATAGCGTACTGAAACGCCAGCAAGCCCTGGAAGAAACCGCCCTCAACCTGGGTGAACTGGAAGCCAAAGTTGACGATCTCAGTGAGGTGCTCACCGGCGGCCGGGAAAAGCTGCGGGAAATGGAAGAGCGGCGTGAGCAAAGTCAACGCGAACTCACCGAGTTTAATCGTTCGTTGTCGGATCTCAAGGCCCAGTTGAGTGCCAAACAGGTGCGGCTGGAACAATTCAATATGCGCCGCGAACGCATCAGTAATGAACTGGAAGAATGTCGAGAGCAGCAAAGTCTTGAACAGGAAAACCTGGGAGAGGCACGCTTGGTGTTGCAAGAAGCATTGGATGTAATGGCTTTGGATACGGAAAGCCGAGAAACGTTGCTGCGTCAGCGAGACGAGAATAAAGCCAAGCTGGATCAGGTTAAATTGTCAGCCCGGGAGGGCAAAGATCAGGCTCACCAACTGGCACTGCAACTGCAACAACTTAATTCCAGCAAGAACTCCATTGTCCAGGGCTTGGAGCGTCTACGGCAACAGCTGTCTACCATGATGGAGCGGCGTAAAGGCATTGAAGAACAGTTGGCCCAAGGCGATGACCCCTTTGTGGAATTGCAGGCAGAGCTGGAAGAAAAATTGGAATCCCGTCTTCAGGTTGAAGAAGAGCTGGCCAGTGCCCGGCGTGCCCAGGAAGAGTGTGAGCATCAGTTACGGGGCGCTGAAAAGAAACGGGGTGAAGCGGAGCAATCTGCCCAAGGCGTTCGAACTCAGCTAGAGCAGCAGCGTATGGAATGGCAAGGGATGCGGGTGCAACGGGAAAACCTGCAGGCACAATTGTCTGAAGCACAGTTTGAGTTGGAAGCGGTGGTGAACGAATTGCCGGAAGAAGCTAATGAGGCTGAGTGGACACAAAATCTGGAGCGCATTGGTAATCGTATATCTCGTTTGGGTGCCATTAACCTGGCGGCGATCGATGAGTTTAAATCGCAGTCTGAGCGTAAACAGTATTTGGATTCCCAGCACGATGACTTGATGCAGGCACTGGATACTTTGGAAAATGCCATTCGCAAGATTGATCGCGAAACTCGAACCCGTTTTAAAGAAACCTTCGACAAGGTAACCAAAGGATTGTCGGATTTGTTTCCCAAAGTATTTGGTGGCGGTCATGCGTATCTGGAACTCACCGGCGAAGATCTGCTGGATACCGGTGTGGCCATAATGGCGCGGCCGCCCGGTAAAAAGAACAGCACCATACATTTGTTAAGCGGTGGTGAGAAAGCCCTTACCGCTATTGCACTGGTATTTTCTATTTTCCAACTTAATCCAGCGCCATTTTGTATGCTGGACGAGGTGGATGCGCCGCTGGATGACGCCAACGTGGGGCGTTATTCCAGAATGGTTCAGGAAATGTCAGCCAAGGTGCAATTCATTTACATTACCCATAATAAAATTGCCATGGAAATGGCGCACCAGTTGATGGGAGTAACAATGCACGAACCGGGCGTTTCACGTCTGGTTACGGTGGATGTGGAAGAAGCCGCGGCCATGGCCATAGCGTAATTTCATTTTTTTGACATATATGGCTTTATTTTTGGTGGTTATGCTCTATGTTTCTGATAGAAGTAAAAAAAGGCGAACCCACCTCGCCCATGCAGAAACCACAGAGAATAAAAGAGGATTCGACTGATGGATTTCGGCCTTAGAGAAGTACTGATACTTGTCGGCTTTGTTGTAATAGCGGGAATTTTGTTTGACGGTTACCGTCGCATGCGGAAATCAAAAATGGGAGAGTTAGAACTGCCCACGGAAATGGGCGGCAGTGGTGAAGACGACTGGGAGCACTACAAAGGGGAGTTACCCAACGGAGGTGCCCGCAAGGTACCCCTGAGTGTGCGCCGGGCCATTGCTGACCCCCATCTGGATGAACACTCTCATATGGACGCTGATCTGGACTTTCAAGAAGACTTCGGGTCTGCCATCGATGAACGGGAGCCCTCTATATCTGCAGCGGAAGACGCCCTGGAACACGAAGAGTTTGTATCAGAGCGACGCTCCGCTCCCACTTACCAGGAACAAGATCCCTTTGTAGATCCAATGGCTGGCCGTGATGACGATCTTGAGCAGGCCGACCTATTCGCTGATGACCCACGCTTGCAAGCAGCCAAAGCCCATCAACAGGCCCAGCTTTCCAAAAAGACTGGATCTCGACGGGCCGAAACCTCAACTCAACAGCCGCAACAAGAGGCTTCTCCCGAGCTTGAGCTTGATCCAAATCTGCAGGAGGTTTTGGTTATTAACATCATGGCGAGGGAAGGGGAAATTTCGGGTCAAGACCTTCACCGTGTGCTGCTATCCTGTGGCTTCCTTTTTGGCGACATGAACATATTTCATCGCTATGAACAGCACAGTGGCAGAGGTGGTCTGCTTTTCAGTGCGGCCAACGTTATGGAGCCAGGGGTCTTTGATGTGAACAATATGGATCAGTTCAGTACGCCGGGTATCTGTTTGTTTATGAAGTTTCCTGGCCCCAAATGGCCCATGACAGCCTTTAACATTTTTATGGACACCTCCCGCAAGATAGCCAATTTGCTGGACGCGGAAGTGAAAGACGAACATCATATCGTTATGCGTCAACAAACCGCCGAGCACTATCGCCAGCGAGTGTTGGATTTCGAGCGAAAGTTTTTATCCTATAAAGCCAGTCAAAAGCAGGTGTAAATTCCACTGCGGCCATTGAAATGAGTATAATCCAACCGCAGTACAATCACGGTTGGATTAACCCATGCCCTCCAAAGTTCAGCAACAGATAGAACAGCTTCGTAGTGAGCTGAATGAACACAGCTACCGCTACTACGTTTTAGACGACCCCAGCGTGCCTGATGCCGAGTACGATCGGTTATTTAGACAGCTTCAGCAGCTGGAGTCCGAGCATCCCCACTTGATTACTTCGGAATCCCCCACCCAAAGAGTGGGCAATCAGCCTTTGGATGGCTTTAAACAGGTGCAGCATAAAGTGCCCATGCTGTCCTTGGATAATGTGTTTAATCCAGAGGAGTTACAGGCATTTGACCAGCGTTTACGAGAACGTCTGAAGTTGGACCATGCCATTGAATATGTTTGTGAGCCCAAACTTGATGGGCTAGCGGTTTCTTTGATGTATGAAAACGGCATACTGGTGCAGGGCGCAACTCGAGGAGACGGCCAAACCGGTGAGGATATTACCCATAATATTCGTACTATCGATTCCATCCCATTAAAGCTGCGGGGTGACGGTTATCCTGGAGTGCTAGAGGTTCGTGGCGAAGTGTTTATGCCAAAAAAAGGTTTTCACAAGCTCAATGAGCAAGCCCTCGAAAAAGGAGAAAAGCTGTTTGCCAATCCCCGTAATGCGGCGGCGGGGAGTTTGCGCCAATTGGATGCCAGGCTCACCCGTCAGCGTCCTTTAGACATCTATTGCTACAGCGTGGGGTACGTGGATAAGGGAACCTTGGCAGACACCCATTATGACAACCTGAAGTTGCTCGCACAGTGGGGGTTCAAAATTAATCCGGAGATCGTTTTGGCTCAGGGAGCCAGTGAGCTGCAGCAATACCATGACCGGATCCTGACTAAAAGGGATGCCCTGGACTACGAAATAGATGGCTTGGTGTACAAAGTTAACGATTTTTCGCTACAACAAAAATTGGGTTTTGTCTCCAGAGCCCCCCGTTGGGCTACGGCCCACAAGTTTCCCGCCCAGGAAGAGTTAACCCAGCTTTTGGGGGTAGAGTTCCAGGTGGGTAGAACCGGTGCTATTACGCCGGTTGCCAGGCTCAAGCCAGTTTTTGTGGGGGGCGTCACCGTCAGCAACGCCACTTTGCATAATATGGATGAAGTGCAGCGGATGGATGTGAGAGTGGGGGATACGGTGATCGTCCATCGGGCTGGAGACGTGATTCCCAAAGTGGTGAAAGTGGTGTTAGAGCGTCGCCCCGCGGACACAGAGCCCGTGGTGTTGCCAGAAAACTGTCCCGTGTGTGGTTCGGCAATCACCAAAACCGAGGGCGAAGCCGTGGCTCGTTGTTCCGGTGGCCTGTTCTGCCCGGCTCAAGTCAAGGAGGCAATCAAGCATTTTGCTTCCCGAAAAGCCATGGACATTGATGGTCTGGGAGACAAGTTAATTGATCAAATGGTTGAGCAGGGATTAATAGATCATGTTTCGGGGTTGTATAAGCTACAGCAAGAGCAGGTGGCAGCCATGGAGCGGATGGGAGAAAAATCCGCGCAGAATCTAATCCAGGCTTTGGAAAACAGTAAATCCACGAGCTTGCCAAGATTTCTGTTTTCTTTAGGCATAAGGGAAGTGGGAGAAGCAACGGCATTGAATCTGGCCAATGCCTTTGGCAATCTAGACAAGCTGAAGCTGGCCGATGAAGAAACACTGGTTTCCGTGCCTGATGTGGGGCCCATTGTCGCCAATCACATCGCAACTTTTTTCAAACAACAGCACAATCTTGAAATAATAGAAGCCCTGGTGGCCGCCGGTGTGCATTGGCCAGATATCGAGGTGAAATCCGATGAAGCCTTGCCTTTGGCTGGCAAAACCTATGTGCTAACCGGCACCTTAACCGAACTCACCCGTGATCAGGCCAAGCAGCACTTACAGGCTCTGGGCGCTAAAGTCAGCGGCAGCGTTTCGAAAAACAGCGATGCCGTAGTGGCAGGTGAAAAGGCGGGTTCTAAGCTGGCAAAGGCGGAATCCTTGGGGGTGCCAGTATTAGATGAGAAAAGTTTTATCGCCATGCTTAATGAAAATGGAATTCAGCTTTAACCGCAATATTGGGAGTTTACATGACAGATAATAGTGAACAGCAAGAACAACACACGGATGGTGCTAAGGAAGCACGCTTTTCCTTTCCTTCCGTCAGTATGGTACTCGTTCTTATTGCCTTTGCTTTTGCAGCCTATATGGCCTATCTCAACTACGCTACCTATCAGTTGAGTTCCGCGCAACTGCTGCGGTCCCAACAGGCGCAAGAGCAGGCTCAAATAAAGTTGATGGATCAATATTCAAAGTTTCTAGAGCAGCAGTCCAGGTTATCCCGCTTTGAAAACAGTTTTGGGGTGAGACAAAAACACTATACCCAATTTATGGGGGCGCTTTCTGATACCTGGACCAGCACCTCCCGTCACGATAGCGAAGGTTTGGATCAGGCTCTTCAAAACCTGGCAAAAGCCTACTATGGGTTGGAACCTTTTCTGGAAGCCGGCGGCCGCCATTATCTGAAAAAACGAATTGCTATTTTCCACAATCTGGCCAAGCAATTGGCAAAGGGTGATACGGCTAATCAGCAGCTGGTGTTGGAAGACAAAACCACCATGAATCGTATGATTGAAGATTTTCAGGATTATTTGTATCCGTTGTTGTTTGAACCCAACGGCGAGCAAAATCAGGAGCAAACCAATGAAGCTGACGGGTAAAACCATAAAACTGGCGGATCTGAAAACCGCTCCGAAAAAGCCCATTTCAAAAGCCAGAGAAAAAGTAGACAAATTGCAGTTGGAGCTACTGAGGGTGCAGCAAGCGCTATTCCAGCAGCAAAAGCGCGCCATTATTTTAATGGAAGGTACCGATACCGCCGGCAAAGGGGGGGTGATTCGCCGCCTGACTCGCCATATGGACCCCCGCGGTGTGCATGTTTGGCCCATCGGGGCACCGGCAGAATGGGAGCAGTCCCGTCATTATCTGTACCGTTTTTGGCAAAAGTTACCCGAGCCCGGTGAAATTACAGTGTTCGATCGCACCTGGTACGGGCGCGTGTTGGTGGAAAGGGTAGAGGGTTATGCTGAACAGAATGAATGGAAACGGGCCTATAACGAGTTGGTTGAATTTGAACGGCAACTGGTGGATGACGGCGTCATCCTGATAAAGCTGTTTTTAAACCTTTCCAAAGAGGCGCAGGGAGAGCGCTTGCTCGCTCGAGTGAAAGAGCCCACCAAGCGCTGGAAAATTACCATTTCGGATATGAAAAGCCGTTTGCTTTGGGATGATTATCAGCAGGCATACGAAGACATGCTTAATAAAACCGCCACAAAAAATGTTCCTTGGTACGTGGTGGGTGCCGATGATAAGGAGCATACCAGGGTGAAGTGTCTAACCATCATCCGTGATGAGCTGCAGGAGCATTTGGACTTGTCCAAAGTAAATATGCTTGATCCAGAAGTTATGGCCGCTGTTATTGAACAGTTTGGTGAAGGGGTGTTTAAATCTTTGCTAAGAGGAAGCGATGGAAAAGTTAATTGAAATTCCATGGCAAGAGCTTCAATCTTCCACCCTGCAAAATCTAGTTGAAGAATACGTCACCCGGGATGGCACCGACTATGGGGAAACGGAAGTTCCGGTGCAAATGAAAGTGGAGCAGGTAATCGCTGGCATCAAGCAGAAGCGCTATGTGATTGTGTTTGACCCGGAAATGGAGTCAGCCCAAATAATTACTGGGGAGCAGTGGCAGCAATACACTACCCTCAATCATTAACCGGCCCGTCTTGCTCATACCATGGAAGGCTCAACGGGCCGGTTTATTCACTCTCTAACGATCAGCTTTCAATCCCCACAATAAGCCAGGGTGCGTCAGATTGTGTTAGATCCCGCTGCAGATGCCAGATATCCGTAATGGGTTCTTCAATGCCCTCATGGGTGTCCCGATAACGTCCAGTGAACTTAACACTCAGCTCAGATTCGCTGGCGTTATGATCAGCCCGCACCAGTTCCGCATCCACAAACAACACTTCAGTATGTTGGTCTCCCTCCAGAGTGGCTCGTTCTTCCCGCAGGTCGTTATACAGTTCAGGAGTTACATACTCCTGAATCTTGGCCAGATCATTGGTGTTCCAGGCATCTTGAAGAATACGATAGTGGTCTCGAGCACCCGCCAGAAATCCATTCATGTCGAAATCGGCAGGCAGGTTGAAGGGCACTTCTGACGGGGCAAACCCATTACCAATTCGGGATCCGGATGCTAAACCTTCGGTTTCAGGGTTGCTGTCAAATGGAGCGCGTTCAGCCGGTGGTTGCGGAGAGTAGGCCGGTTCCCGCTGTTGCGGAGATGCTTTAGCTCGAAATAAACGAAAGATGACAAATGCTAGCAGGCCAATAATCAAAATATCCATAAACTGGATACCTTCGAAGGCACCGCTACCCAGCAGTGCGGCGAAAAGGCCACCGGCAAGCAGGCCACCCATGAGGCCACCTAACATACCCTTACGGCCGCTATTGGCAGGGGTGTTCTGGGCAGGTTTGCTTCCGTCAGGGCGGGCAGCGGGAGCAGGAGCTGTTTTTTTGCTGAACCCAAAGCTTTTTCCACCGCCGAATTTCTTTGCCTCGGCCTCTGCGGGCACAAGGGCAAAAACAAAGAGCATTGCAAATATTGAACAGAGTTGTTTCATGTATTTCAATCCTTAAACCAAATGACCTCACAAGCGTACTGGTCAAGACCACGGAATACAACCGCCCCGCAGTGTGGGATAGTGTTATGGGCCACTAAATTCCTACTACAGACCTTCTTTCACAAATTAAGTTTGGCAGAAACTTCAATTTGGTTCAGTTTACCTTGTTGTGGTACAAGAACCACATGGTGGGGTACCACCTATGGCTTGATTATAATGATCCTATAAAAAGACTAATTGTTTTTGCGCTTCTCGCTTTTTTGTCAATACGGAGTTTGAATATGGCAACACCCGCTGATGATTTTCTTGATCCATCCAAGATCTCGCCCAGGCAGTGGCTGATTCTTACATTGGGTGTAATGGCCGCTGTATTGGATGGCTACGATATCATTATCGTAGCCTACACCGCTCCAGCGATCAGCCAAGAGTGGAGCGTTTCACCCAGTGAAATGGGGGTATTATTCAGTGCCAGTGTTTTCGGCATGGCCCTAGGCGCCATGTTCCTGGCTTGGTTGGCTGATCGCTTCGGTCGTTGTATTGTGGTGAGTGCTGCATTGTTGATTGCGGGGGTGGCAACCTTGTTAGCGGCTTATTCCCAGGGTGTCACCTCGTTTGTCGCTTTACGGTTTCTCGCCGGCCTGGCGTTGGGGGTGCTGGTGGCAACGCTACCTGCTTTGGTGGGTGAATTCAGTCCACGTCTGCATCGTACTGCGATTTTGGGTGTTCTTATGGCGGGGAACAGCATAGGCGGGTTTGTGGGTGGACAAATTTCTGCTGAACTCATCACTGAGCACGGCTGGAAAAGCCTTTATTTTTATGCCGGTTTAGGCTCCATTCTGCTGGGTATTGCCATCTACTTTTTGGTTCCGGAGTCGTTGGCTTTCATTGCTAAGCGTAACCCCACGGGAGCGTTGCAAAGAATCAATCGTATCTTGACATCATTAGGCCAAGCCACCGTGCAATCGCTACCGGCCTTCGCTGCGGAAACCCAAGCGGAAAAAGCCACCGTATTCTCGTTACTGACTCCCACAAGAAGAATGACTACCTTGCTTTGTTGGAGCACGTTCTTCTGTGGTTTCCTCGCCGTGTACTTTATCTCCAGTTGGGTGCCACAAATTCTAGTGAACTCCGGTTTTGCCCAGGTGGACGCCATTCGTGCCACTTCGTTTATGGCCTTGGGTTCCATATTGGGCACCCTATTACTTGGTTTTATTGCTAGATGGGTTTCACTGAACCTTTTGATTGCGGTCATGTTTGCGGTGGGTGCCTGTGTCATGTACGCATTAAATATTTCCCTAAGCAACGTAGAAAACCTTTCCTTTGGTCTCATCAGTGTCATGATGTTTGTGATAGGGGTTTCCATGATGGCGGCCTTTAGCAGTTTGTACACTGTTGCAATGACTATTTATCCGGTACAGGTGCGCAGCACCGGTTTGGGTTGGGCTGCGGGGTTAGGTCGATTTGGTGCAGTTCTGAGCCCCATATTGGCCGGTGCCATGATCGATATGGGGGTGGCGGTGGATACCATGTTTCTCTATTTTTCTATTCCCGTTTTGTTAGCAGCAGTTGGAATCAAATTGGTCAAAATGCAGGAAATGGCCTGATGTCCACTCCCTGGGCTGTAAAGAAGGCGGCCTATCAGCGTTTGCGGCGAATGATATCTCTTACCAAGAATCGGGCTGGATGTATGGCTTTGAGTACCTCGCTATCAATGGCTTGGGGTTCACCAGATACGTAACTGGCGATGATTTCAGCGGCCAGGCATGTGGATGTGATGCCTCTGGAGCCGTGTCCTGCGGAGACATACAGCCCAGGGAGATACTTGGCTTTTGCAAAAGGTTTGCGTAAAAAGCCTTTGGCCAGTGGAGCGTATTGCTGAAGATAGCGATCCGGGTCGGGCATTGGGCCCACCACTGGTAAATAATCCGGCGTTTGGCAGCGAAATCCCACGCGGCCCTTTTGGGGGTAAGCCTGATCCATACCCAATCGCTGATGCAAAGTCGGTAAAGCTTGTTGGAGCTGGTTACTGTTCCAAAGGTGATCTTCCTCTAGCTCATCAGCTGATTTATTTTTCGGAGTAAAGGTGGCTCCCAGGCAGTGGAAGCCATCGTGAGCTGGGTTGATATAGCCGTCATAGGTGACGGGTTGTTTTAGCTGCTTAGATTCGTTGTTTGATGCAACGTAAGATACCTGGCCGCGAATAGGACGCAGGGGTAGATGACGGCTAAAGGGATATTCATTGCTTTGGAATGCGTTTGCCAGAATGACTGCATTGTAGGGGGTACAGTTGTTGCCAAGCTGCCATTTGTCCTGATAAAGATCAAGCTTTGTTACGGTGTTATTTAGCTTGAGATGAATACTTGGGTGTTGCAGTAGTGTTTGACAGAAACTCTGGGGGTTAAGCCAGCCACCGGTTTTGAGTATCAAGGCCGGATACGGAGAGTCTATCCCGTATTGAGCCTCTAGTTGTTCGCGGGTGAGCGGTTGCAATAAATCTTCAGGCCAGTTACCGAGCTTGAGTAAAGCGTTTTGCTCTAGTCGTTCTGCGTCGTTGTAAGCGAGACGAATCACTCCTTGCAGGCACCAGTGGGTTCCCTCTTCAATTTGGTGCTGCTCAAATAGGGTTCGTATTGTGTTGCAAGCATTAAGGTAGGCGGTTTGGTAGTAACGATTTTGTGGATTGTTATACACACTGGGTTTAATGAATGTGATTCCGGTTGGGTTACCTGACCCAGCACTGGATATGGACTGGCATTGTTCGTAAACATCCACGCTCCAACCCCGATTAGCCAATGCTCTGGCCACAGTACAACCGGCCATCCCAGCGCCGATAACCGCTGCTCTTCCTTTTTCTACTGGCGTAACGTCATAATGAAACCAGGGCTTCAGTTTATGGCTCATTCTTTCTTGGCTGGGTTGATCGCCTTTGAAGTATCCCTTGAGCATTTCTCGCTTCAAACCAAAGCCACTGATCTTTTCAATGTCAAAACCCGCTTGTTGTAAACCATCGCGAACCGGCCTGGCACAGGTAAAGGTAGAAAAACTGGTGCCCTCGTGGCTGAGTCTGGCCATGGATTGGTAAAGGGGTTGCAGCCACATATCGGGATTTTTAGCGGGAGAAAAACCGTCAAGAAACCAGGCGTCCACGCTTGCTTCCAATGTTTGTAAGGATTCCAGCGCATCGCCGAAAACCAGTGTGAGCGTTATGCCATACTGGTAAAAATGTAAACGATGAAACCCAGCGATTATGCCTGGATACTGTGCTAACAGAGGGGCCAGCAGCCATTGAAATTGGGGCCACCTGCTGATTGCTGTTTGGAGGTCGGCCTTCTTTAAAGGCACCTTTTCTATGCTGATGTAATGAAGTTGCTGGTATTGCCGGGAGTGAGTGCACTGCCGCCAAAGCTCACCGCTGCACAAAAAATTCAACCCAGTACCGAAACCGGTTTCGGCGATAGTGAAGGTGGACTGTTTGGAGTTGGGTTTGGGCTCCGTTGTCCACCTGGCCTCTAACCGATTCTGTAACAGAAACACATGGCGACTTTCCTCGACACCGTCGTCTGAAGAAAAATAGTAATCATCATAATGAGGTGATATTGGGGTCTGCTGGTCCCAGTCCACATTGGCTGGCTTTAATGCAGTGAAATTGTTGGGATTTTGAGTCATTAACAGGGGTATGGGTACGGTATAATGGAGCAATAATAACACACTCTAAGGCAGGCCATGTTTGAGACCCTGACTCCCGTTGTTGTGCCCGTTGCCATTGCAATCGCCATTGGTTATGTATGGAAAAAAGCCCAATGGCCCTATAACACTGATATGGTCTCGAGACTGATCATGTGGGTGGGTGCCCCTTGCTTGATCGTCTCTGTATTGGTTGAGAGCGATGTTTCCCAGTCGGTGTTAGAGCAAATTTTTTGGGTGAGCTTATGTTTGCTGGGCGCCACTGCTTTTGTGGGGCTTGTCATCCTCCTGGCATTTAAACTGCCCGTGCGTCATTTTTTGGTACCACTGGTATTTCCCAATGCGGGTAATATGGGATTGCCAGTCTGTCTGTTTGCCTTTGGGGATCAAGGCCTGGTTTACGCTCTGGCTATATTTATGGTGTTTTCGTTTTTGCATTTTACCGTAGGAGTGGCACTGCTCAGCGGTCAATCTGTTGTTAAAGAAACGTTTCGTAACCCCATTATCTGGGCAATCCTTCTTGCGCTTTATCTCATATATGGGCAGATTTCTTTACCGTTATGGGCACAGAATACCGTGTCTAATCTGGGAGGATTTACCATTCCGCTTATGTTAATTACCCTGGGTGTGAGCTTGGCGGATCTATCTCTTAATAACTTTTTTAAAGGTGCTTTTCTGGCACTACTAAGGTTGTTGATTGGAGTGGCAGTGGGGTGGGGCGTGGCAGAGAGCTTTGGTCTTCAGGGGGTAGCCAAAGGTGTTACTATCTTGCAAAGTGCCATGCCTGTGGCGGTGTTTAATTACCTTTTTGCCCTTCGCTACAGTCGGGATCCGCAAACGGTAGCCAGTATGGTTTTTGTGTCCACTTTGGCGTCATTCATTTTGATCCCGGCGGTGTTGCTTTACATCATTTAAGTCCAGGGTGTTAGGATGAACTGGGTTCCAAAACCGCCCGTTCAAGGCACATATGATTCATATGGTAGAGCTGGTCTCTAATCACCGCATTGGCCTGGTCCATTATATTCAGCAAACCATCTATTATCTCAGAGCCCATCAAAAATAGTTTGTGACTCGGTATCTGGAAACTGCGCTCCGAAGACATTTCGTGGCCCAGTAAGTTTAAAAAGTAGTTTAATTTCATATTTAAACTTTTCAGGGTCTTAAGACCGGGTATACAGGGCTGGTAGGGCGAAGGAATGAGTTGGACATCCTGGTCGAAACGTTGTTTGCGATAGCTGAACTCCTGTAACCAAAAAGACACTCTGCTTTCCCATTCAGGGTTGCTTTGCCCCATGGCCGCCATGTGGGTACCCAGACCTCTTATGCGAGCCAGGTACTCCACCAAGTCATAGAGTTCAATTACACAGGTCTGATTCAGTTGCGACAACGGCTCCAGGTAATTTTTTTCCATGCTTTTAACCAGAGCTGGCCTATCGCTAAGTGCGGTTGAGGGGCTTAATACTGATTCTGAAAGTTGTCGCGAGATGCGGGCAATGGATTCCAGTAGGTGGGAATGAAATTCAAAACTTTGATGAATGTCATCGTTTTCCCAATCTTGAATGATGGTTTTCCAGCCCAAATGTAATTGCTCTCCGTCGTTGTCCGGAAGAGCTTGCTGGTCTCCAACAGAATTGACGTATTGTAAGTATTCGCATTGAACTTTAACTTGAGCCTGAAGGTTTTCAACCTGTTCCGCAAAACTATCGTCCCCACCAAGCATGGCGAGAGTTGCACCACGATGTCGCTGAATGAGCCGGCTCAGGTGCAAAATGGTGACAGCGCAGTCCTGTTTTCGTACCCTTAGTGAGTGCTCTTTGAACATGGCTAGGCTGATGCTGCACTTTTTGGATTCGCTTGGGGCCTGCTCGCTTGGGATTGCTGTGGACTCAGCCTGACCCATGTGTTACTCCTGTTTTTGCTAATGTTCTCAATCACGACAAACTTGAGCTAATGGACAGGTATATGCAATAGTCACGCCATCGCTGCTGTTGCTTGCCAATTACACAAATAAAACAATTAAAACACCAATTGTATACTAACTGCCCTCGACTTAGGTGTAAGGTTGCGGCTTTATCTGTGATGTTCCACTTTGGGTTAAATTTTGCTCCGGTTTAAGCCGCTTCTTTGGTTTTTTTTGTTCGCGCTTGTGCTCTCCCAGGCGGGATTTTCTTTGCCCGTGGGAAGTGGGATTCATTTTGGTCCAGAATACCATTGGATGCAGTCCGAAACGCCCGACTTAAGCTTGAGCGAGGTATTATCCAGTAACGGAAATTGGCAGCGAGCAAGCGGATACAAAGTCAATTGGGGTTACCATTCTGAGCCCCACTGGATAACCTACCCCTTAAAGATTGAAGCCAAGTCTGCATCGGTTCTTTACCTGGAAATCGGTTCGGCTTTTCTGGATCGAGTGGAGTTCTATTTGGTGGACTCAGACTCGGGAAAACAGCTGGCTTATTTTCCTTCAGGAGACAGCCTGGCTTTAGATAATCGATTTCTTAAGCATCGTTTTCCACTTTTTCCTGTGGAGGTGCCAAAGCCCGGTGAGTATCGGGTTTATTTGAAAATTCAAACCACCAGCCCCGTCATGTTTTCTGTCAATCTCTATCAGCAGGACGAGTTCATAGAGTCCGAGATGCGTCGTCAAGTGATCTATGGATTCTTTTTCGGCGTGATTCTCGTGTTGGCTTTGTACAACTTGGTGGTTTGGGGGTTTATTCGCGAATCTGCGTACTTTTATAACTCGATGTTCATCTTTTTTTCTGCAGTGTACCAGGCAGCACTAAGTGGGTTTGGGAATCTTTACTTTTGGCAAGGCAGTTTGCTCGTTAACGACAAGGTGCTCATGCTGTCCACCATTATTACCATTTGTTTTGCTGCGCTGTTTTCGAATCGCTTCCTCGATTTGAAGAACAAAACCCCAGGATTAGAACGGCTGCTTTATTATATCGCCGGTTTTTTTGCGCTACTGCTGCCCGCGGCCATGGTGTTTAGTGAGCGCTACGTGCTGCCACTGGTTTCTGGAATGGAGCTGGTAATCTGTTTGTTGGCGTTGGGAGCATTAATTTATTTGTGTTTCAAAGGTAATTACTGGGCTCGGTATTTGCTGGCGGGTTGGTCAATTTTGATTATTGGAACTTGCGTTTTTGTGCTGGCAAATTTGGGGTTGATAGAACTCAACACCATGGTGGAGTACATTCATGCCTCTGGATTAGCCTTAGGTAATCTGCTGGTGACATCCGCTCTGGCTGCACAGATGCGGCGTGAGCGCAGTGATAAACAGGATGCTTTGCAGCAGGTTATCAAGCTAGCGAAACGGGTAACTGAATTAACCGATGAAAAAGAGCGTTGGGCTCATCTCAGCAATCAGCAGCTGGAGAGGCGAGTGGAGCAGGAGACAGAGCAGCTGAACCTTATGTTAAGGAAGCTTGCCACAAGTAACCAGCGGCTCAAACACGCCACTCTCACAGATGCTCTTACCGGTGTAGGAAACCGCCGATATTTGGACGAGCGCTTCCCTGATGTGATCAGGCAGTGTCAACAGCACCGTACCCATTTAGGTGTGTTGGTGATAGATGCGGATCACTTTAAAAAGGTTAACGATGACTTTGGCCATTTGGTGGGTGATCAGTGTTTGCGTAAATTAGCTTCAATATTTTTGCGTTTTTCCCGTCGGGATCTGGACGTGTTGGTTCGCTATGGCGGGGAGGAGTTTGTCATGCTCCTGCCGGCCACGGATGTGCAGGGGGTGCGAAAAGTGGCAGAGGCCATCCGGCGCTACGTGGAAAATTCCTCATTTTGGAGCAATCGGAAAAAGATTCCAGTCACTGTGAGTATTGGGGCTTGTGTGGTGATACCTACGCTTTCCACTGAAGGTGAAAGCCTGGTTCAAAAAGCTGACCAGGCCTTATATCGGGCCAAAAGCAATGGTCGCAACCGGGTTGAGTTTTTTCAAAACCGTTTTAGTGCCACCAATGCTTGATAAACCCCATTAATATAATCCATTATGTATCAACCGCAATTGAAGGAGTTGATACTATGTCCGATCAGGATCCTCACGCGCTACTACGCCAAGATGTCAGGCTGCTCGGTCAGCTGTTAGGCCAAACACTTCAAGAGCAGGAAAGCCCGGTGCTGTTGGAACTGGTGGAAGAAATTCGCAAACTTGCGAAACACGCCAGGGCTGGGCATGAGGAACAGTCACAAAAACTGTTTGAGAAACTGTCTGAATTGGATCCCAGTTTGTTGGTTCCTGTGGCCAGGGCATTTAGTCATTTTCTTAATCTGGCGAATTTAGCCGAACAGTACCATCGAGTCCGTCGTCGTCGGCACTATCAACAAAGTGCCCGCACTAATCAAAAGGCTACCATGGCGGAACTGTTGCCGCGTTTGGAGCGTGCCAACATTTCTCATCAGCAGCTGCTAGAGACCTTGAACACACTTTCGATTGATCTTGTGCTCACCGCTCATCCTACGGAAGTGACCCGTCGTACTCTGATTCGAAAATACGATGAAGTAACCCATTGTCTGGAGCAGTTGGACTCGGTCAATCTTAGCCCTATTGGGCGTGAGCGGGTGATGTCAAAGCTCAAGCGTAATATTGTTGGCGCCTGGAACTCCGATGAAATTCGACAGGAGAGACCCACTCCGGTGGATGAGGCTCGCTGGGGTTTTGTCACCATTGAACAAACCCTATGGCACGCGGTGCCAGAGTATCTCAGAGAGCTTGATGAATGGTGCAGTGAGAATTTGAATCAAGCCTTACCTATGGACTTTGCTCCCTTCATGTTTTCTTCCTGGATGGGCGGTGACCGGGATGGCAACCCCAATGTGACCGCACAAGTCACGGAAGAGGTGTTGCTGCTTGCTCGATGGATGGCTGCTGACTTGCTTAGTCACGATCTGGAAGAGCTGCACATGGAGCTATCCATGATTGAATGCAATCAGGAATTGAGGCAGCGGGTGGGAGATTCCCGGGAACCTTATCGTTCTCTTTTGAAACCCTTAAGAGACGGTTTGATTGCTACCAAAGATGGGTTGACTGCGAAATTAAACGGGCAGGATTGGAACGGCGATGATCCTATCATGGATAGAGAAGAGTTGTTGCGTCCTTTAAAGTTGTGCCATAGCTCGTTGCTCGAGTGCGGAATGGCAGAGATCGCCAATGGCGAGTTACTGGATACCATTCGCAGAGTAAATACATTTGGTCTTACTCTACAGCGGCTGGACATTCGCCAGGAATCCACGCGACACGGGGAAGCCATGGCGGCCATAACCAAAGCTATTGATGCCGGCGACTATATGCAGTGGACGGAAGAACAAAAACAGGCATTTCTTATCGCTGAGCTCAATAGTGCCCGACCACTCATCCCAAGCGCTTTGCAGTGCAGTGCCGAGGTGAGAGAAGTACTGGATACCTTTGCCATGCTGTCTCGCCAAACCTTTGATGCTCTGGGAGCCTATGTTATTTCCATGGCCCATGTGCCTTCTGACGTATTGGCGGTTCTACTGTTGCAGAAAGAAGCGGGTATGAAGCAACTGATGAGAGTGGTGCCTCTGTTCGAAACCCTGGATGATCTTCAGCACGCTGAAGCAACGTTGGAATGTTTGTTTCAAGTGGACTGGTACCGGCAGCATATCCAGGGCCAGCAGGAAGTCATGATTGGCTATTCCGATTCCGCTAAAGACGGTGGTTTCTTGGCGGCGGCCTGGGTGCAGTACCAGGCCCAAGAGGCGCTTACAGATCTCTGCAAACGCTACCAAGTACAGCTTACGCTGTTCCACGGCCGTGGCGGGTCCACTAGTCGTGGTGGTGCCCCCTCCCATGAAGCCATCCTGTCACAACCTCCGGGGTCTGTTAATGGTCGCATCCGAATTACCGAACAGGGGGAGGTGATTCGAGCTAAGTTCAGCCCTTTTGGCGTGGCCATACGAACCCTGCAGCGATATGTGGCCGCCACCCTGGAAGCAACCTTGTTAACCCAGCGCCCTCCAGAGCCAGCTTGGCGCAGTGTGATGGATGACCTGGCGCAAGCGGGTATGACTTCGTACCGGGCGTTGGTACGGGAGGACCCTCGATTTTTACATTACTTCCGTTATGCCACCCCGGAGCAGGAACTGCAGCGATTGCCCTTGGGAAGCAGGCCCGCCAAACGACGCAAAGATGGCGGTATTGAGACCCTGAGGGCCATTCCCTGGGTGTTCGCCTGGACCCAGATGCGGATTATGCTGCCGGGCTGGTTGGGAGCCGATGAAGCTTTCCGTCAAGCATTGCAGCAGGGTAAGGGAGAACAGCTCCACGAAATGTATGAGCGTTGGCCTTTTTTCCGCATGATTATCGGTATGCTTGAGATGGTGTTGGCTAAATCGGACCGTCAGATTGCTGCCTATTATGAGCGACGCTTGGCCATGCAGGAAGACCGCAGCCTGGGCCAGGAATTAAGGGTTCGCTTGGAAGAAATGGTGGATCTGGTGAATGGCATAACCCATCACACTGTTTTATTGCAGAACAACCCGGTGATTCGACGGTCTATAGAAGTTCGTAACCCCTATTTGGATCCCTTGCATATGCTGCAAGTGGAGCTGATGAGGGTAATGAGGCAGACCGATGAGGAAACCCAGCAACAGGCCCGTGCCTTGATGATCACCGTGGCGGGTATTGCTGCAGGCATGCGCAATACGGGGTAGTTGCTATTGTTTTTCTCCATGGGGGCTGATTTAATGCCTCGTCCAGTGGCACCTGTAGCCTAAGCGGTGTCCGCTAATGATTGGAGTGTTAAATGAGTTTTAAGTGTGGGGCGTTGCTGCCCGTCATGGCCCTGGTGCTTACGGGGTGTGGGTCCGATGGTAATGATGATTTTAATGGACAACCTTTTGTCCGCTTTACGGTAAACGCGGTCCAAGATGCCACTTCAGTGACTGTTTCGCGGGTTCATACGGAGGTGGACAACGTTAATGAAATCAACCGTTGCAATGATATAGAGTTTAGTAGCGAGCAAACCTTGACTTACAATAACGGTGATTCAGTTACCGATGCTAAATATTGTAGAGATCAGCCCAATGATGAGAATCTCACGGTTGAGCGCAATATTCTTGCGTCTCCCATAACCTTCGGTGTTCATTTCTTCAACAATACCTATGAAAATCTGTCTTTGAGCTACCAAGGCAATGGTTTTACCGTCACAATTTATGAATACGATGAAGTTGCAGAAGATAATCTGGGTGATTTAGTCTGGCACTCCGACCATTACTTTCAGACGGAGATTGAAGCAGAAAGGGCGACTGGTACAGAAATAGATGACTTTGATCCCTCCCTTCAGAACAGCATCGTCCTGTCTCCCTCGCAAGCATTTCCCGTGACCAACTCACCCTCAGATGTGGGAAGAAGGGTTATTTTCAGGGCCGATCAGAATTTCATCGGCAGACCTGCCATGGAGAATTACAGCTTTAATGCTCTGGATCTGTACCACTGGCCCTCTGTTAATAATGATGGAATGCCTGGGCAGTGCGATTGGTTTCCGGTGGAAGCAGAGAACTCAACCGATGAAAAAAGAGTTTTCGAGAAGGTAATATGTCTGGGATACAGCTTACTTCCTGTACCTGAATCCGATCAGGTATCAGACGGGGGTTCCAGCGTGTACCCGTTTGTTAGCCCCCAAGATGCTGACGGCAACATTCGGTATGTGGCCAGAATAGAATACAGTTTTGATTTTGGTAACGGCGTCGTACCAGCACCAGAGGATGTGCTGATTACTATCGCAGCCCCGGCAGAGTAGGGCACTGAGCCCTCTAGTTCACTGGAGCAGAATCCAAATGTCGCAGCCGCGCTCGATGGGCGCTGGCCGCGACAAAGGCCTTAAGCGATCAGCTTATGTGTCGCTTCGTTGATGTCCTTACCGAGGTAGTAACTACTGCTCAGTAGGGCGGGCACCATCAGCAGTCCGAACACTACCATGGTGAAAAGTGATGCATCCACCATGAATAATCCCCAGAAACCACCTATGGTGAGCGCCATGACGGCAACAAAAGACAGGCTGTCGATGGCAAGTTGTCTTACAGTTGATGTTGACAGTTTCATAGCGAACTCCTTAGTTATCTGACACCGCGTTTTAAGTCAGTACTCTCAACCATTTTGTTCGGTTAAAAGTGTTACCTGTTCTTCGGTAACATGGCGAACTATAGATTCAAAATTTAGAATAATCCGCCTAATTTTGACTTGAACACACTGTTTACTCGTTAAAGAAGCCTAAAAAATGATCTTCCTAAGCTTCAATGTTTACAAGTGTACACTAAAAATATGGGAAGTCTAGTAACTATTTCAAATTTTCGTGTTTCTAAAGGTAACACGTAACACTCTAGATTGACTGTCGGTTTTTGTCAAAGTTCCTGAGCACTAATGTCATTGTGAATATTCCACAAAAAGAGCACATTAGGTGGCTTTCCGGCACAACCCACATATATAGAAGAAGAGGATTGGTTAGATGACAACAGAAGCCTATGTCTTTGATGCGGTAAGAACACCGCGTGGAAAGGGCAAAAAGGACGGCTCACTGCATGAAGTGAAGCCCGTTGACCTTGTGGTAGGGCTGCTTAATGCCTTAAAGGAACGCAATCCCGGCCTGGACACAGCCCAGGTTGAGGATATGGTGATGGGTATTGTCAGCCCCGTCGGCGACCAGGGTGCCGTGTTACCCAAAACCGCTTTGTTAAAAGCGGGCTGGGATACCCAGGTGGCAGGTGTGCAAATCAACCGTTTCTGTGCTTCTGGATTGGAGGCGGTCAACCTGGCCGCGCAAAAAGTGGCCTCAGGTTGGGAAGATCTGGTGATTGCCGGTGGCGTGGAATCCATGTCACGGGTGCCGCTGGGCTCCGATGGTGGCGCTTGGGCCATGGATCCCCAAACCAATCTACAAACCGACTTTATCACCCAGGGGGTGAGCGCAGACCTTATTGCCACCATTGAGAATTTCTCCCGACAGCAGGTGGATGAATTTGCCTGTCACTCCCAGCAGAAGGCCGCTGCTGCTAGGGCTAACGGTTACTTTGATCGGTCCGTTGTGCCTGTTAAAGACATGAACGGCCTTACCATCCTGGCTCAAGACGAATTTATCCGGCCGGAAACCACCACCGATGGCCTGGGCAAGTTGAACCCATCTTTCCAAATGATGGGGGAAATGGGCTTTGATGGCGTCGCCTTGCAAAAGTACCACAGCGTTGAGCGTATCAATCATGTTCATACCCCCGGTAATTCCTCTGGTATTGTGGATGGCTCTGCTTTGGTATTAATTGGTACCAAGGCCAAAGGTGAACAGTTAGGGCTCAAGCCTCGCGGTCGTATCATTTCTACGGCGGTTACCAGTATCGATCCCACCATCATGCTAACGGGTCCGGCACCGGCTTCTGAAAAGGCGTTGGCGCGGGCGGGTCTCACCTATGACGACATTGACCTGTTTGAAGTGAACGAGGCGTTTGCTTCTGTGGTGCTGCGTTTTATGAAAGACAGCGGAGTGCCCCCAGAAAAGATCAATGTGAACGGTGGCGCAATTGCCATGGGTCACCCATTGGGTGCCACTGGCGCCATGATATTCGGTACGGTGCTGGATGAGCTGGAGCGCCGCGACCTTAAACGTGGTTTGTGTACCCTGTGCGTAGGCGCAGGTATGGGTATCGCCACTGTAGTTGAACGTGTTTAAGGAGCGGGAGAATAAAAATGACAGACGCAATTCGATATGAAAAAGACGCCGATAACATTGTCGTTCTTACTATGGATATGCCAGGCCAGTCAGCCAATACCATGAACGCAGCCTATCAAACTTCCATGGATGCCTGTATTGACCGCCTGGAGAAAGAAGAAGCCCTTGCCGGGGTAGTGATCACCTCCGCTAAGAAAACCTTTTTTGCCGGTGGCGATCTCAATATCTTGGTGCAGGCTACCCCTGATGTGGCCCAGGAATTTATGGACAGCACTGCGGAAATTAAAAACCAGCTTCGTCGCCTGGAAAAATTGACGGCTCCCGTGGTGGCCGCCATCAATGGTGCCGCGTTAGGCGGTGGCTACGAAATCTGTTTGGCCTGCAATCATCGTATCGCCATAAACGATCCCAAAACCAAAATCGGTCTACCGGAAGTGACCTTAGGACTGCTGCCCGGTGGTGGTGGGGTTGTGCGTTTAACCCGACTGCTGGGTTTGGAGGCGGCAGCACCATTTCTGTTGGAAGGCAAGCAGGTTTCCCCTGATAAAGCGGTGAAGGCCGGCTTGATCCATGAGCTTGCGGACGACGCGGCGGATATGCTGGCTAAGGCGAAGGCCTACTGCAAAGCCAATCCCCGTGTTTTGCAGCCATGGGATACCAAGGGCTACAAGGTTCCCGGTGGTACCCCCGCCAGCCCGGCACTGGCCATGAAGCTACCGATGATTCCCGCCATGCTGAAAAACAAAACCAAGGGCTGTTACCCCGCACCGGAGGCCATATTGAGCACCGCTGTGGAATCACTCCAAGTGGATGTGGATACCGGTTTTAAGATTGAAGGCCGTTACTTTACCAGTCTGGCCATTGGTCCTGTGGCAAAGAACATGATCAATGCGTTCTTTTTTCAATTGCAGGAAATCAGCAAGGGCGGCAGCCGCCCCCAAGGGTTTGATCGCTATACCACGAAAAAGGTCGGTATTCTGGGTGCCGGTATGATGGGGGCGGGCATTGCCTATTCCTCAGCTATGTCGGGAATTGAGGTGGTGTTGAAAGATGTGTCCCAGGAAAATGCTGAAAAAGGTAAATCCTACAGTGAAAAGCTGCTGGCTAAGCGGGTTTCGCGCAAGCAGATGGATCAGGAAAAAGCCGATGCCATTCTGGCTCGCATCACACCCACCGCTAACGCCGAGGATTTAAATGGCTGCGATTTGGTTATCGAAGCGGTGTTTGAAAACCAAGACCTGAAAGCCAAAGTCACTCAGGAAGCCGAAGCACAGATGCTGGCCAACGGTATCATGGCATCCAATACGTCCAGCTTGCCTATTACCGGATTGGCAAAGGCGTCTGCGCGACCCGCCAACTTTATCGGTCTGCATTTCTTCTCTCCCGTGGACAAGATGCCGTTGGTGGAAATCATTCGTGGTAAAGAGACCTCGGACGAAGCGCTGGCAAAATCCCTGGATTATGTACTGCAAATAAAGAAAACTCCCATCGTGGTGAATGACAGTCGCGGATTTTTCACCACGCGGGTGATCGGCACCTACGTCAACGAAGGTCTGGGCATGCTGGCGGATGGTATTTCCGCTGCCTCCATAGAAATGGCGGCGGCCAAAGCGGGATTCCCCATTGGGACTCTGGCCATCAGTGATGAACTTAATCTGCAAACCATGCGCAATATTCGTATTGCTACGGAAGCCGCGTTGAAAGCAGAAGGTAAAGAGATGCCTAAGAGCGCCAGTGACCAAATGATCGATCGCATGATCGATGAATTTGATCGCGCCGGCAAGTTGGCAGGCAAAGGCTTTTACGATTATCCAGAAGGCGGTAAAAAATCACTCTGGCCTGGTTTAGTGGATGCCTTTGGCTCTGGCAGCAAAGAGATTCCGTTCGACGACATGGTAGAACGTTTTCTGTTTGTGCAATCACTTGAAGCCATTCGTTGCATTGATGAGGGCGTGATTGAGTCCATTGCCGATGCCAACATTGGTTCAATCATGGGTATTGGTTTTCCACCCTGGACCGGTGGTGTGATTCAATACATTAACTCTTATGGGCTGCGTGAGTTTGTTACTCGGGCTCAGGAGTTGACATCTAAGTACGGTGAGCGTTTCACTCCGCCAGCTTCGCTGATTGAAAAAGCAGAAAAAGGCGAGAAGTACTAAAAACTGGAAGTGCATATGAACAGCCGGGATCTTCGATTTGCGATGAAGATCCCGGTTCTCTTAATAAGTGCTTTTAAGAAGAATTTCCCTTTGCTAGAAAAATGATTTAACTAGTCGAGATGCTCAGCCAGAAAATCAATCAGTGCACTCACTTTGGATGTCAAAAATCGATTCTGAGGATACAGCGCCCACACACCTTCGCCTGAATGCTGGAAATTCTGTAACAATGGGATTAGCTCTCCATGGTTAATTAACTCTTCAACGTAATACTCGGGCAGCTGCACTATGCCAATTCCTTTCAGGGCTGCGTCCACCAGTGCTTCACCACTATTGCATCTCAGATTGCCGCTGATTTTAATATTGCGTTCCATTCCGTTTTCTCTGAATCGCCAATATTCCAAGGTACCCACCAGGCAGTTGTGGTGGTGCAATTCACTTAATACGTGGGGCACGCCGTGGGTCGCCACATAACTGGGAGCCGCGCACACATACAGCTTTCGGGATATAAGCTGTCGGGCAATCATGGTGGAATCGTCCAATCGGCCCAATCGAATGGCCAGGTCATAGCCGGCGCTTACCAGGTCCAGTGTCTCATTGGTGAGGTGACAGTGAATCTCCAGTTCCGGATAGCGCAGTAAAAAGTCGTTCAACAGGGGAGTGATTTTGCGCTCTCCATATACGGCGGGGGCGGTAATTTTTAATTTGCCACGGAAGGCGTTTTGCAGGCTGGTTACGGCTTTTTCCGCTTCCTGTAAGCCATCCCGCAGTTGGCGACAATGGTGGTAATAGGTTTCGCCGGCTTCGGTTAAGGTGACTTTTCTGGTGGTTCTATAGAAAAGCTTAGTGTTCAGTCTTTTTTCCAGGGCTGCAATCAGCCTGCTCACTTGGGCTGTGGAGGTGTCTAAATTTCGCGCGGCTGTGGTGAAGCTGGAACTCTCGGCCACCGCGACGAACTCAACCACCCCTTGCCATTGATTCATTGTTACAATCTCGTAAAAGTTATTTGCTAATAGTGATGATTATACTCGATTAAACAATAACTATAATGGTGCCTAATTACATTCATTCCCAAGTCCACATAAGCCTAAAAGCGCCAGAGGAAATTATGATCAAATCAAGAGCCGCTATCGCCTGGGGTCCAAAACAGCCCTTGTCCATTGAAGAAATCGATGTTATGCCCCCCAAAGCCGGCGAGGTTTTGGTTCGCATCATTGCCACGGGCGTATGTCATACCGATGCTTTCACCTTATCCGGAGAAGACCCAGAAGGCATCTTTCCCGCTGTATTGGGCCATGAGGGCGGCGGCATAGTGGAGCAGGTGGGAGAGGGTGTGACCAGCGTTGCGGTGGGGGATCATGTTATCCCGCTTTACACGCCAGAATGCGGTGAGTGTAAGTTCTGCAAATCTGGCAAGACTAACCTGTGCCAGAAAATTCGTGAGACCCAGGGTAAAGGTCTGATGCCCGACGGCACCACCCGCTTTTTTAAGGATGGTAAGCCCATTTATCACTACATGGGGTGTTCTACCTTTTCGGAATATACGGTGTTGCCCGAGATTTCCCTGGCAAAGGTAAACAAGGAAGCCCCCCTTGAAGAGGTGTGTCTGTTAGGTTGTGGTGTCACTACCGGTATGGGTGCCGTGATGAATACCGCCAAAGTGGAAGAAGGTGCCTCCGTGGCGATCTTTGGAATTGGCGGCATTGGTTTGTCTGCCATCATTGGCGCAACTATGGCAAAAGCAGGCCGCATTATTGCCATTGATATTAATGAATCCAAGTTTGATCTGGCGAAAAAACTGGGTGCCACCGACTGTATTAATCCGAAAAACTTTGACAAGCCCATTCAGGAAGTGATTGTGGAGCTGACAGATGGCGGGGTTGATTACTCTTTTGAATGTATCGGTAATGTGAACGTCATGCGATCGGCCCTGGAGTGCTGCCACAAGGGCTGGGGTGAGTCTGTGATTATCGGTGTAGCCGGTGCCGGTCAGGAGATTTCAACCCGGCCGTTTCAGCTGGTAACGGGTCGTGTTTGGCGAGGCACCGCCTTCGGTGGTGTAAAAGGGCGCTCGGAATTACCCGGCATTGTTGAACGCTATATGCAGGGGGAGTTTGCCTTGAATGATTTTATTACCCACACCATGGGTCTGGATCAGATCAACGATGCCTTTGATTTAATGCACGAAGGTAAAAGTATCCGCAGCGTTATTCATTACAACCAATAGGACACTTAAAAGGAATACACCATGAGTCTTGAGTTGGTTAGCCAAGCCAAAAGCTTCGCCGGGTGGCATAAGCAATATACCCATCATTCCGCCACCCTGGGGGTGGATATGCGGTTTGCCATTTATTTGCCACCCCAAGCCGGTGACAATAAAAAAGTCCCGGTGCTGTATTGGTTGTCGGGCCTCACCTGCAGCGATGAAAACTTTATGCAAAAGGCCGGTGCCCACCGCATCGCTGCAGAGCTGGGTATGGCCATTGTGGCGCCTGACACCAGCCCCCGAGGTGAACAGGTGGCAAATGATGACGGTTACGATCTGGGTCAAGGTGCCGGGTTTTATGTCAATGCCACCCAGGCTCCTTGGGACAAGCACTACCAAATGTACGATTACGTAGTGAAAGAACTGCCGCAATTGATTGAAGCCACATTCCCCGTGAGCAGCGCACGCGCCATCTCAGGACATTCCATGGGGGGGCACGGTGCTCTGACCATTGGTTTGAAAAATCAGGACCGCTATGCTTCGATTTCCGCTTTCAGCCCCATCAGCAATCCGTGCAATTGCCCTTGGGGTCGCAAAGCGTTTAGCGCTTACCTAGGCAGTGATGAGTCTACCTGGCAGGACTATGACGCCACGGAATTATTGAAAAAGCAAACAGGCTCCGTTCCCATCTTGGTGGATCAGGGCTTGGCGGATGACTTTTTGGCGGAACAATTACAGCCAGAAAAGCTCTCGGCGGCAGCAGAATCAGCAGGGGTTGCGCTGGAAATGCGGCTGCATGAAGGTTATGACCACAGTTACTATTTTATTGCCAGCTTTATCGAATCTCATCTTCGATTTCATGGCAAGTACCTGATATCAGGTTAAAGTGTATGATTTAAACTGCACCTAATACCTTTATATAATCTCATCTATAATTAGCGGGATTGTTTTTAAGGTTTTTAAATGTCCCGTCAGTTTTGCAAATATCACCCACTGGAGCCTGCTCTCTGGTACAACCCCAGAACCCACGTGCCCTATTGCGAGCGTTGCGTTGACAGCTCCGAGAGCGCTGCTGGGTTCGGCACGGCAGTGTGTTTTTTAACCGGTGAAGAGTTGCAGTACCTGGGTGGTGCCAATACGGCACAACCTTTTTGGGATCGGCTCGGCTTGTTTTTTCGTTTTCCCCTGCACCGCAACAGCCTGCTTATGTTGGTGTTTTTTGTGCTGTTAACCTGGGGGGTATTGGCTTCGTTGGAGCTGTCGCTACTGCCGGTACTATTGGTGGGTGGGCTGTTCTTGTTAGCTTGCGTCACTCGTTATGGGTTTTTGATCATCGAGCACAGTGCCAGTGGTCGATTTGAACCTCCCAGCTTAACCGAGGCGCTCTCCGGGTCTGGGCTTGACGTGTTATTCCAGCAGGTGATCATGCAAGTGGTGTTCGTGGGGTTTGTGTTTTTGGTGGGTAAGCTAAACAGCGCTTTTCTGGATGTGGTGGCCCAAGCCACAGTGTTGTTTGTGTGGCCCGCCAGCATGATGTTGCTCGCTACGGAAAAGAGCGTAACCTTGGCTGTCAGTCCATCTGCCATATGGCATTTTATTCGCAGTATTGGCTGGGCCTATCTTTTATTGTATGGATTTTTGTTCTTGCTCATAGGCGCACAGACGGCGTTTTACGGGATTTTTGCCCATGAAGTTGCTCCCCTGGCGTTCATACCCGTTTTTGTGGCCATAACGCTGTATTTTATGATGGTGAGTTACCATTTAATGGGGTACGTGGTGTTTCAATACCAAGCGGAGATTGGCTTTGTTGCGGAAGATCAGTTGGCTCGGCAGAAACGCCGAATAACTGCGGACCCCGTCCATAAAAAGGTGGATTTGCTGGTTAAGGAAGGTCAATATGAAAAAGCGGTGTCTACCTTGAATCATGCTATTAACCAGCAAAAACGCAATTTAAACTACCATGAAAAGCTCTCTCGCCTATTGCGTGCCACCCAAGATAGGGAGCAAGCCCTTGCCCATGGTCAACACTTCCTAACTCTGTTGAACGAGATTGGGGACATATCTAGAATTTATTTTTTGTATTCGGATCTGCAAAAAATCGATCAACATTTTTTACCCGACGATCCTGATGTGTGTTTATGTTTGGCTCATCAAATGTATCAAAGGGGCAAGTACAAACAAACCTGTCAATTGATGCTGAATATGCACAAACGGGCACCACGTTACCAACGGATACCAGAAGCCTATCTTTTAATGGCTAGAGCCCTTATGGATGGCTTTGAAAATAAACAAAAAGCCGTTCAATACTTGAGGTATATTCAGACCACCCATCCAGAATTCGAGCAAATGGATGAGGTAGAGCAGTTGCTTGCCACTTGTCTCGCTTGAGATATTTCGCCGCGGCCCCATATAACAAACGTCCTGTGGCAATCGCCGGGAGGCACCTATGTCCCCTAACCCACCATTTGATCTCGATCCCAACAGCCACCATATAAGGCCCACTGAATATTGGCAACAGTTGGCTGATGGCCGTGTTCAATGTGATCTTTGTCCCCGGGAATGCAAATTGCGTGAAGGGCAGCGAGGCAGTTGTTTCGTAAGAGCCAACCTCGGTGGTGTGATTGTGTCCACCACTTACGGGCGCTCCAGTGGTTTTTGCGTTGATCCTATCGAGAAAAAACCCCCTTAATCATTTCTATCCCGGCTCATCGGTGCTTTCGTTTGGCACCGCCGGATGCAATTTATCCTGTAAATTCTGCCAGAACTGGGATATTTCCAAATCAAAGAAAATGGATTCTTTGGCAAGCGAAGCTTCTCCCCAACAAATTGCACTGATGGCTCAGAACCAGGGCTGTACCAGTGTCGCCTATACCTATAACGATCCCGTCATATTTCAAGAATACGCGCTGGATGTGGCGGTGGCCTGTGCTGAACTTGGGGTTCAATCTGTGGCCGTATCGGCGGGTTACCACAAGCCTGTGGCCCGTCAAGTATTCTACGATCATATGGATGCCGCTAATATTGATCTGAAATCTTTTGATGAGAATTTTTACTGGCGTTTAACCGGTTCCCATTTGGCGCCGGTGCTGGATACGCTGATTTACATCAGCCAGGAAACGGATGTGTGGCTGGAAGTGACCACGCTATTGATTCCCGGGCATAATGATTCCCACTCAGAAATAGAGCGCATGAGCCGTTGGATTGTGGACAATCTTGGGCCCAATGTTCCTTTGCATTTTTCCGCTTTTCACCCCGATTATAAAATGCAAACTGTGTCAGCCACGCCATTGCAAACCCTGCGTGAAGCTCGCCAAATCGCCCGGGCCAATGGGATTAATTTTGTTTATACCGGTAACGTTCATGATAGAGAAGGCGATACCACTGAGTGTGCCAACTGTGGTGCGGTGCTTATTGAGCGGGATTGGTATCGTTTACTTCGATATGAAGTGAATGAAGCCGGTTGTTGTGGCCAATGTGGAAAACCTTTACCAGGAAGATTTGCGGCCCAGTTCAATAGCAAATAACAAATGTGGATTCATTTTCAGCGAGGGGCAGTGATTCCAGCTTTACGTCGGTCACCCGAGCATGGGGTGGCCCTTTTTGTACCCAGGATTCCAGGTCCCGTAGCGGTCCCTCATGGCCTTGTGCTTCTAACTCAACGTTGCCGTCGGTCAGATTTCTAACCCAACCCGTAAGTCCCAATGCGCAGGCTTTGTCTTTGGTGGATGCCCGGTAGTAAACCCCTTGCACCCGGCCACTAACGGTCAGTTTAATTCTTTTATATTGTGACATTGGCAGTTTTCAATTGCTCCAGTAACATTATTGGTAGTGTATACCTGTAAAATTCCAATACAATACCGCCATAGGTGATCTAAAGGGAAGCGCAATGACCAATACCATAATAATAACAGGAGCGGGCTCAGGAATAGGGCGCGCGGTTGCCGTCAAAATGTATGAAGCTGGCTGGATTTTAGGGCTGGTGGATATTAGTCGGGAGCCCCTTCAGCAGCTCACGGCTGACTGGGATCCCGGGCGCATAAATATTCAGGTGGCAGATGTTACCAATGCCGATCAGGTTCAGACAGCCTTTGAAGGGTTGATGGTTTCTTTGGGGCATTTGGATGTGTTGTTCAATTGCGCCGGTGTGTTAGAAGTGGGTGACTTTGAATCCATTAGCCTGCACCGACATCATCAGATTCTGGAAATAAACAATAAAGGCGTATTGAACTGCTGCTATTTTGCATTTCCTTACTTAAAAGAAAATCCCGGTAGTCGGGTTGTGAGTATGTCCTCCGCATCGTCTTTATTTGGCGTGCCTGGTTTTGCCAGCTATTCTGCTTCAAAGTTTTGGGTCAAGGGGTTTACCGAGTCTTTGAATATTGAGTGGGCTCGATATGGTATTAAAGTGATGGATATTGAGCCTCCCTTTGTTAAAACACCCATGCTTGAAGGCAAGCAGGCTCAGATAATTGAGCGCTTGGGTGTTAACCTGGTGGCGGAAGATATTGCCCAACAGGTCTACCAGGCCATTTCCCATGACAAAATGCATCATCCAGTCAGCTTGGAATACAAAATACTACGGGGTGCCCGTAAGCTGTTTCCAGATCGAGCTACCCGTGCAGTAATGAAGCTTTTGTCCGGCTACTAATCGAGAAAAAAGTCTGGGACCAACTGCTCTGGTTCCAGGCTCGAATCCACTTGGTAAGACCTAAGGTCAGTTACCCCTATGCTGGTCATTACTTCATCGTCGATAAAAAAATGGCCGGTACAACTCTCACTTGGGCGTCTCAAAATTTCGTAGGCGGCATCAGCCATTATTTCTGGTTTTCTGGATAGCTTGATGATGGAATCGCCCCCAAGGTGGTTCTGCACCGCCGCGGTGGCGATGGCGGTTCTTGGCCATAAGCCGTTGAAAGCGATTTTGTCTCCCCTGAATTCTTCTGCCATAGCCAGCACGCAGTAACTCATTCCAAATTTGGCCATGCTGTAAGCCAAGTGGGGTGAAAACCAGCGAGCGTTGGTACTCAACGGGGGTGCAAGATTGAGCACGTGAGGGTTTTTTGCATTTTTAAGGTGCGGTACCGCCAGTTTTGAACAAAGGAAAGTTCCGCGAAAATTAATTTGATGCATCAAATCGAAGCGCTTCATATCCACATCAAGTGTGTTTGATAGATTGATTGCACTGGCATTGTTAACCAGAATGTCAATTCCACCAAACTGGTGTACGGCCTCTTCAATGGCTTTGGATACCCCTTCCTCATCCCGCACATCCATCACTAATGGCAGTGCTTTCCCGCCTGCCTGCTCCACCTCTTTTGCCGCACTATATATGGTGCCAGGTAACTTGGGGTGAGGTTCCGCTGTCTTAGCTGCTATAACCACGTTGGCCCCGTCTGACGCGGCTTTCAAGGCAATTGCTTTGCCGATTCCCCTGCTGGCTCCGGTGATAAATAAGGTTTTATTTGTTAAATGAGACATGGCAAAAAACACCGTTAGTTAAGCTAAAAAGAAAATCAATCTTATCGTCATAAACGCTGCTGTTTTTGCTGCTGTGCTATTGGGTGAATGAATTGTTAATCAGGGGTGTAAGCGCTGATTACCTGGTCTGCACATTTGTGGTGCTTGGAGTGGTGCATAAATAAAATCGAGCTTGGCCCGACTCTTGCCTCGTCGATCCCTGTATTGTTTCAAAGTGGCAGTGATCACTTGTATGTGAACAGTTTTAGTTAGCAACCATGTAGGCCAATGGTCTGTATTTCGGAGCGGATCAGCGTGGTGAATTTAGAAGTTACAAGAAAGCAATACTACCAACTCAGTTCAGTTAAACATTTTCTTTGTTGAAGGAGTATCACCGATGGCTAAATATGATCAATTAGGTAAAGTGGCGGCGCTCACGGTTGCGGGTGCTTTTTGCGGGGCTTTACCCTACAGTGCTGTGGCCGCAGATTCGCTTGAGGCTGCCCTTAAAGAGAGCACCACAAAGCTGAATCTACGTCCTCGCTATGAGAACGTGGAAGTGGATTCAGGTACATCCGAAGCACTGACGTTGAAAACACGATTAACCTTTACGACCGGCAGCTTCTATGATGTGTCTGCGGTTCTAGAATTTGATGATGTGACCTCCTTGAAGTCGGTAGATTACCTCGACGGCACCAATGGCCTGTCTGGTCCCCCAATTGTGGACCCTGAAGGTACAGAAGTTAACCAGGCTTTCTTATCTTACAAAGGTTTGGACAGCACCGATTTAAGCTGGGGGCGGCAGCGTATAGTGCTAGACAATCAGCGCTTCATCGGTGGTGTTGCTTGGCGTCAAAATGAACAAACATACGGATCTTTTGCAGCCAGCAACAGCAGCGTTGAAAACCTAAAGCTGTTCTATGGTTATATTTATAATGTAAACAGAATATTTGGTGAGCAATCCGCCGCTGGACGCCATGCCCATGAAACTCACTTGGTAAACGTTAACTATACCATTGGCGGCATCGGGTCCATTTCTGGTTATTACTACGACATCGATAACCAGGATGTAGCGGGCTTGTCAAACGCAACCATGGGTGTTCGCTTTGCTGGTGCCACCGATTTAAGTTCCGTCAAGCTGGGTTATGAGCTCGAATATGCGGATCAGCAGGAAAGCGGTGATGCTCCTGATTATTCCGCCGACTACCTGCTTGCTTCCATAAGCGGCACCATGTCCGGCTTTACTCTGGGAGTGGCCCACGAAGTGTTGGGTGCGGACACAGACATTGGTAAAGGTTTCACCACGTCGCTGGCAACTTTGCACAAATTCCAAGGTTGGGCTGACAAATTCCTCGGTACTCCTGGCACAGGTATAGAAGATACTTACATTACCTTTAAAGCCGGGTTGCCCATGGGAATGAGCTTTACTGCTGTATTCCATGATTTCGAGAGTGCCGAAGATACTGGAACCATGGGTTCTGACTTTGGTTCCGAGATTGACGTTTCTCTGGCAAAGAAATTCAGCAACGGTGCTTCAGTGCTACTTAAGTATGCTGATTTCAGTGGCGAAGAAGGCGCCGCATTTGCTAATGCAAGATCTGATGTTACCAAAATTTGGATTATGGCTAACTACGCCATCTAAGATCCAAGCTTAGTAGAAGGGAAAGGGTGTTTATAATGCTCTTTCCCTTTTTTTGATTTTCTTTAGCTTCTTTTTTGTAGCTGGCTCAACCCACTTGGTCCAGCTTTCGTGCTTTAAAATCCACTCCAAGGTGTTGAGCTATTTCCCTACAGGCACTCATGTTCACACCGGGTAGTCCATCAATTGCCGTTGCCGTAACTTTGTTTATGTACTTTGGCGCCCACTTCAGGAAATTCAACATGGCCAAATAAGAGCCACTGATTCCCGGGTTACAGTGACTGTTGTAGAGCGCTTCCTCGTGGGCGTTCATGGATACGGACAATGCATCTACACAGTTAGCCAGCTCCGGTAGTATGTTTCTTTTGTTGACCAGGTTGCCTAGGCCGTCGGTATTCACACGTACGGGTATACCCTGCTGTTTCACATAATTAGCCACCACTAACAACACCTTTAAACGCAGCGTGGGTTCGGAGTAACCGCAAAATACTACTTCTTTTACTGTGCTGAGATCACCCAGTGCGGCTATGAGTTGTTGCGCCGTGGGCTGTTTGTCCAGGGTTAAATCGTAATGGTGAACTTGAAGCGAGCCCCTGTTTTTGGGGCAAAAGGTACATCGTAGGGAGCAGTGCTTGCCGATATTAATGTACCGTCTGTCTTCAATATCGTAGGTGAAACTGGGTTTCTCGTAGGCGTTCACTTTTCACTACCACTGCGTAAGATAAGCACGAATACGCAGTTTATGTGAATTCCGGCGAGGTTTTATGATCCAGGTCAAGGCGATTCCCTGTTAGCTAGATCTAAAACAAAACTTTGTATACGTCGTCGTAATGTTCCGCGAAGTGCACCCGAATACCCTTACGAATATAGTCAGGTAATTCGTCGTAATCCCGGCGATTGGATGCGGGTAATATCAGTTCTTTAATTTTCTGCCGGCGAGCCGCGATCACTTTTTCTCTGATGCCACCCACCGGTAATACGTGGCCGGTCAGCGTCAGTTCACCGGTCATTGCCACTGCGCGGGGCAATTGTTTATTGCGGGCCAGGGATATCAGTGCAGTGGCCATGGTGACGCCTGCACTGGGGCCGTCTTTTGGCGTAGCGCCTTCTGGCACGTGAAGGTGTACAAACGCTTTTTCAAAGAAATCGGTTTTACAGCCGTATTGGTCCGCGTGGGAGCATGCGTAGCTGTAGGCCAGTTCGGCTGATTCCTTCATGACATCACCCAGCTGCCCCGATATTTTAAAACCACTATTGCGGTTGTGGACTAAATTCGCCTCAACGGGCAGAGTGGTGCCACCCAGAGAAGTCCAGGCCAGACCTGTCACAACCCCTATACCACGCAGGGTTTTTTCGCTGTGAAACAGCGGTTGGCCCAAATAGGTTTCAAGGTTTAGCGGAGTGACACTGATTTTTTTCTTTGGAGATTTGAGTAACTCCACCACGCATTTTCGTACGATTTTATTCAGGTTTTTTTCCAGGTTACGCACGCCAGCCTCACGGGCGTATCCTTCGATGATTTGTCGAAGCGCTGGGTTGGAAATTTTCAGCTGAGTTTTTTTGACGCCTGCTCGGCTTAGACATTTTGGCCAGAGATGATTGCTAGCGATGGCGATTTTCTCTTCCGTGATGTAGCCCGATAGGCGAATGGTGTCCATTCTGTCCAGCAGGGGGCCCGGTATGCTGTCGGATTGGTTTGCGGTACACACAAACAATACCTTAGACAGGTCTACCCGCAGATCCAGATAATGATCAAGGAATTCTTTATTTTGCTCAGGGTCCAGCACTTCCAGCAGGGCAGAGGCGGGGTCCCCCTGGTAAGACGCACCAATTTTATCGATTTCGTCCAGCATGATGACCGGGTTGCTCACTTCCACATCTTTCAACGCTTGTACCATCTTGCCGGGCATGGCTCCTATATAGGTGCGGCGATGACCCTTGATTTCCGCTTCATCACGGATACCTCCCAGGCTAAAGCGATAGAACTTTCGCCCCAGAGCTTCTGCGATAGACTTTCCTATGGAGGTTTTGCCTACACCGGGTGGTCCCACCAGCAGTAGGATTGAACCGCTTATCTCACCCCGATAACTGCCCACAGCAAGGAACTCGATAATGCGGTCCTTTACGTCATCCAAGCCATCGTGGTGTGCGTCCAGGGTTTTGCGGGCTTCCACGATGTCCAACTTGTCCTCTGAAGTGACGCCCCAGGGAACAGCGGTGGCCCAATCCAAATAGTTTCGGGTAACCGCATATTCCGGAGAGCCTATTTCCAGCATGGAGAGCTTGTGCAGCTCCTCGTCAATCTTTTTCATGGCCAGTTCTGGAACGGTGCGGCCATCCAGTCGCGCGCGGAATTCGTCTACGTCGCTTTCCTTGTCATCTTTAATGATGCCAAGTTCTTTTTGAATAACTTTGAGCTGTTCCCGCAGAAAGAATTGGCGTTGGTGTTCTTCTAGTTTTGCATTGACTTGCCGGTTGATCTGTAAATGAAGGCGGGCCACTTCCAGTTCTTTTTTCAGAAGCAGGAGCACTTTTTCCATGCGTTTTAGCAGCGGTACAGCATCCAGCACTTCCTGGAGATCTTCAGGCTCAGCGGTGGTGAGGCCAGCAGCAAAATCCGTTAGTGGCGAAGCGTCATTGGGGCTGAAGCGGTCAAGATAATCTCGCAGCTCTTCGGAGTAGAGTGGATTGATGGAAACCAACTCTTTTATGGAATCGATGATGGCAATAGCATAGGCTTTGACTTCCTGGGCGTCTTCTTCCCGAGGGTAAGGGTAGGTGACACTGGCCATCAACGGTGGCTGCTTATGCAGATATTTTCGCACCCAAGTGCGGCGGATACCTTGAGCGATAAATTGGATTTTGCCGTCGTCACGTACCACATTATGAATGCGAACCACACAACCCATTTTCTCAAAACGATCCGTCAGTAATAGATTATCATCGGGTTCTGGTGCGTAACAGAGCGCAAGACAGCGATGAGGTGAATGGGATACTTTCTCCAGGGTACTTGCCCAGGGTTCTTCATCCACAACTATGGGTTGAATCTGTGCGGGAAAGAACGGTTTATTTGAGATGGGTATAACATGCAGTTGATCAGGCAGGGCTGAATCGGGCAGGGTTAGCCCTGTTTCAAGTTCAGCCTGGTTTACTTCAATGTACTCAGAATGCTCGGAATCGTTGTGTTCCACGTAATATCGCCATGGGTAAGGAATTCATTTCCAGTGGTATATTGGTGCATTAGTACGTGATTTCAACCCCTTGTAGGTGCTTATCTTTTACTATCCAAACTGTTTGCTAACATAGTTAGTCCGGTGATCTCCTCCGCCTCTAGCTCGGCAAGTAACTTGCCAAATCGTGCGGCACCCTTGCCACCAACCAGTAAAGAGCATTGCGCATTTAGGTTGTTTTTCAGCTCTGTCAACATGGGGCCAATGCGAGGATCATCCCACGGGTATCCGATGCTAATACCCACGGCCTTGGCTTCTTTACAGTCGGCGGTAAAAATGAGCTCCTCTACAGGCACCCCAGGTCCCAAATAAATCACGTTCCAGCCTCCGTGAGCGGCAACGATCGCCGACATGAGGGCACCCATTTCGTGCAGCTGACCTGGCAGGGTGGCAGCGATGAAGCGGGGTCCATTAGCATCAGTATTGGCTCCCAGCAGATATTTTCCCAGGTAGGAACGGAAGTGAGCACTGGCAAAGTGTTCATGGCAGGTACGAATACTACCGGAACGCCACATGGTGCCTACCTGTTCGAGAACCGGAGCCACAAAATCGGATAAAAATGCCACGCCACCCAAACCTATGAGGGATTTTTCCATGGCCTGTTCCAGATGTTTATTCTCCAGTTCCAATATGGCTTGCAGGGCTTGCTGACGTAGAATTTGGGTTTGATTGCTGGAGTAAGATTCGGCACTCAATCCTATGGAAGGGCTAAGGGCGGAGGTGGCAGCTACCATCTTCCTCAGATCGTCAACGCTGAGGTTTGCTACGGAGCTTATGCGACGCCCGGATTCGGTAACCTTCTTAAGAAGCCCAAGCCGCTCGATGTCGGCGTCAGAGTAAAGCCTCTGATTGGAGCTGGTACGCTCCGGATTGACCGCTTGATAGCGACGCTCCCAGACACGTATAACATCGGCACTGAGCCCGGTGTGTTCTGAAACTGACTGAATACTATGCAAGGTAATAAACTCTCTCTTTACTTTTAACTTTAAAATGCCAGAGCAACAGGCTGGTTTTTACCGAACTCATAATCGTAGGTGATCCTGGCATTGACATAATTTTCATTGTCGAAGCTGATATTCGTCAGCCCTTCGTAAGTTAACAGTCTGCCCAAGGGTATCCGTTCCGGGTTGAGGTTGTAGGTGAGAATGATGGGCTCCACAAGCCAGCGCAGTAGCGTTGCCCTTGGTCTCACCTCTATCTCGACCAAAGTGGACGTTTTCTCAATCATGACCGCTTGGAACCGGTACCAGGTTAGTCGGGCGGGATTTAAAAAACGAAATTCCATGTTTTCCCCATTTAGCAGTTGCGTCAGATTGTCCCGAATATATTGATCGAAACCAGCATCTGCCACGTAGGTTTGCCCAGCGTCAACGTCTAGCTTAAGCTTTTTCTGTTTGGGTTTGCCCCGCTTGTCGGTGGAGCTGATTAAGACTTCCCCTGGTTGCAACCACACTAAAGATTCCTCGTAACCAGTTTGCAAGTTTTGAAAATGAAAATTTGGAGCATAGACGTTAGGGCGGTAATCAAGACGCTTGGTGGCGACCCGGCCACCGGTCTGTGAAACATACTCCACGTTGCTACTCAGTAACTGTTCACGATCTGAGGTATAGGTTTCAGTATACTGCTCAGAATAAACAAGAGTTTCTGAATCCAGTGTATAAGCATGCCCCGTGAAACTGATTTGGAATGCCATGACCGGAGTCCAAATGCAGGTGAGCACTAACAGTAGAAGTCGTGACGCCATGTCCTTGATCATACTAAAGATCGCCGAGAACGGGTTCTGCTCGGTGTAAAGGCTTAGAGAACACTAATTGTACGCTACCTACCACGCGCTCAAGAAACCCGCCTTCGCAGTAACAGAAGTAATAGTCCCACATTCGCATAAACTCTTCGTTATACCCATGCTTGCGTATGGCCGCTTGGTTTTTAAAGAAATTTTCTCGCCAGATTTTTAGGGTTTTAGCATAGTGTGGCGTTATGTCTTCCATGTGCGTCATCTCCAGTTGAGCGGTTTTGCTGGCAGACTGCAGTAGAGCGGTAGTAGACGGAAGGCATCCACCGGGGAATATGTATCGCTGGATAAAGTCCACCGTGCCGATGGCCTTTTGATAGCGGCTGTGATCAAGGGTGATGGCTTGGATTAAAGCACAGCCATCTTGTTTTAGTAGGCTGTTGATGCTTTGGAAGTAAGTGTCGTAGTACTGATGGCCGACGGCTTCTACCATTTCAATGGAAACCACCTTGTCAAATTTGCCTGTTAGATTTCGATAATCACTTTTTAGTAGAGTGATTTTATGTTCCAGGCCTTCTTGTTTAATTCTCTCTTGAGCATAGTCGTGCTGCTGCGTTGATAAGGTGGTAGTGGTTACTGTGCAGCCGTAATGTTTTGCGGCATGAATTGCAAATGCGCCCCATCCGGTGCCAATCTCGCAAACAGTATCGCCTGTCTTTAGTTTGAGTTTTTTACAGATGCGATCCAGTTTATAAATCGATGCCTGTTCAAGTGTACTGTCTGTGGTTGGGAAGATTGCGGCTGAGTACATCATGGTGGGATCCAGGAAAAGCTTAAAAAGATCATTACCCAGGTCATAGTGAGCAGCAATATTACGTCGTGAGCCTTTCTCGGTGTTCTTGTTTGCCACGTGGTAAAAGTATTGCATTGGTTTTGAGAGCACAGCCCAGCCAGTTTCAATTTGGTTTATTGTGTTAATGTTTAATGACATAAGACGCATAACGTCCGTGAGGTTATCGGATATCCAATCGCCGGACATGTAGCTTTCGGCGGCACCAATGCTGCCGCCAAACGCCATGGCTTTATAGGCGTCATCATTCACCAGTTTTATGTGTGCTTGAACCCGGCTGGCGTCTGTATGGCCGCTGTAAACCCAGCGACCGTCACTATCCTCAACGGTAAGCGTTCCGTAGGCTATCTTGTTGAGAATGCTGGCCAACATTTGCCGACAATATTGATTCAGGGTAGATAAGGCAGATGGTTTCTTAACGGTACTTTCCATTATTTGATTCCTGTTGGCTAGATGGATTTGAATAGAAGCTGGCACCTTTCAGGGTTAGTTTAAGTGCCTGCCAGTAGATGGATGTGACCACTTTTAAGGTGACCGCTGGATAACTGAATAGAATATTGCGTAAGTATTTTCTATTGGCATCGCGCTTTTCCAAGGAGAGTTTCGCGCTGAAGTCGCAGTTATCTTCGCTGTAGCATTTTATGTTTATGCCAATGCGGTCTTCCTTGAACGTAAATCGCCAACCATAGCGCATGTCCATTGGATTGAACGGAGAAACGTGAAAAGCCTTGTTTGTGCTGAATTCCTGAGTGTCTGAGCCGTTGCATTCCAGTACATAACAATGACGTTGATTCCAGGGGGTATTATTGACGTCAGCTAAAATGTAAGTAAGTTTATTACCTTCATAGCAAAAATAAAATGAAACCGGATTGAAACAGAAGCCAAGGTAACGAACATGAGTGAGAAGAAAAACACGCCCGTTAAAGGATTTGTTCAGTTGCTCTTCAATCTTTCGAACCACAGCCTGCTTCAAATTCCCTTCAGTGGGAGTTAGATAATCCCGGCGTCGAAAACTGGCCCAGTTCCAGCGCTCCTGGGACCAAAGTCTGGAGCGCGAAAAAAAATCATCCAGCCTATCCAGATCCAGCAGAGCCATAAAAATGGGGTACTCGAACTGGTGCTTAATGTCAGTGTTTCGACTGTGGCTTATGAAGCCTTCGAAAATTGCGCTTTCCAAGGCCGCAGTACCTCTTCAAAGTTAATATTTAAAGCCTTTGCCACAGCAATGGCGCTGTTTACCCCGTCTTCATGAAAACCATTACTCCAATAGGCGCCGCAGTAGTAGGTGTTGTTCACGCCGTTAATCAAGCTGTGTTTGGCTTGTGCGTCAATACCTTCATGGGAAAAGCAGGGGTGAGCGTAGGTATACCTCTCAATGATTTTTTTAGGGTCAATTTGTTGGTCCTGGTTCAAGCTCACGCAAAAGGTTTTATCGCTGGAAAAGTTTTGCAGAATATTCATGTTGTAGGTGAGTGCCACCGGGTTGTCTGGTTGGTTGGTAATCCGGTAGTTCCAGGCCGCCCAACCCAGTTTACGTCTTGGTAACAGGGACGTATCTGTGTGCAACACCACGCTGTTGTCTTGGTAGGGCAGGGCGGACAGTACTTGCTGTTCATCTGGGCTGGGCTGTTCCAAGAGCTGCAGTGCCTGGTCGCTATGACAGGCCAGTACCACCTTGTCAAATTCTTCTACTATGCCTTGACTGTCGCGCAACAGAATTTTGCCCGACTGTCTTCGTATTTTAATTATCTTTCGCTCAAGAAATTTTGGTCCAGTGAGTTTTTCCAGCAATTTACTCACGTAACTTCGTGACCCGCCTTGAATCACTCGCCATTGGGGCCGGTCATTTACCGATAACAAGCCATGATTGTGAAAAAAACGAACGAAAAAACTTACTGGAAAATTAAGCATTGCTGACTCAGGGCAAGACCAAATGGCCGCCCCCATGGGGACAATATAATATTGTTTTAACTTATGGCCGTATCCGTTTGCTTCCAGGTACTCTCCTAGAGTTTGAGTTTGGCTTAGGGTTCCATCCAAGTGTTGCCCGGTGGCTTCTTTGTTAAATCGAAGAATATCTTTGATCATGAGCCAGAAGCCAGGGTTAACAATGTTTCGACGCTGACAAAAGAGACTGTTGAAGTCGGCACCATTGTATTCGAGCCCCGTTTTGTCACAACGCACACTGAAACTCATGGATGAGGCTTCACTTTCAACGTCAAGATAGGACATAAGCTTTATGAAATTGGGGTATGTCCAATCGTTAAAAACAATAAAACCGGTGTTAACAGGGTAGGTTTTTCCGTCGTGCTCAACATCAATGGTGTGGGTGTGGCCGCCGTAGTAGTCGTTTTGCTCAAACAGGCTTACATTGTGTTGATCCTGCAGTAACAAAGCACTGGTTAAACCTGAAATTCCACTACCTATAACGGCAATCTTTTTAGTGTTCATGGGCTGGATTCCTCGACATGCTGCCAGTGATACTATGGCGTAGAAACGGCGGCGTAAATTTGATCAGTTTGAGTAGAAATGACAGAGTTTTGGGGAACTCAATATTATATTTGGTTCGTTCTAGCCCCTTGATGATATGCGACACTGCTTTGTTCGTGGAAACCAGCATGGGCATAGGGAAGTCGTTGTGTTTGGTAAGTGGCGTGTCCACGAAACCTGGGTGTATGGTGCTGAGAGTGAAGCCCTCGCTGCGTAGATCTGCTGCCATGCATTCCATAAACTGCGTAATAGCGGCTTTCGACGCGCTGTAACACTGGGCTCTTGGTAGACCCGCAAAAATGGAGCTGCTACTCACCGCTGCAATGTAGGGATGTGAAGACCGACGCAACAGAGGCAGTGCCGCCTCCAGCGACTTTACAAAGCCCATATAATTAATGTCCATCATTCTTTGAGCACAACCAGAATCAAAATGTTTAACATCCAAGTATTCACAGGTACCCGCATTTGCCAGCAGCATATCCAGCCGCCCAAACTGCGCTTCAATATCTCTGCATACAGCGGTTAACTGACCTAGGTCCGTTACGTCGGCGGCAGCGCTGTGAAGGTTTTTGTGCTGTTTCGACAGGTTATTCAATGCATCTTCAGATCGGGCGGAAATAAAAACCTGGTTATGCTGCGCAAGGCGTATTGCCAGGCCTTCTCCGATACCACTGGAAGCACCGGTTAACCATATGACTCGACCCTTTAAGTTATATCTGGCCATTCAGTACCTCTGCGTTGATACGCTGTGTGATATTTCATGCCGGTTCTCCAGATGAATATTCCTTGAATATTTGTTTGGTTTTTTCCGTGGCCGTTTTGTGCTCTACCAGGGGTGTTGCGTAGTCTGTTTGCTTGCGTTGCTTGGCGCTGGGGTTGTGGATACTTTTGTCTTTTATTGAGGCAAGCTCGGGTACCCACTGGCGAATGAATTCTCCATCCGGGTCAAACCGCTCAGATTGTCGAGTGGGATTGAAAATCCGGAAGTACGGTGCCGCATCAGCACCGGTGGACGCAGACCATTGCCAACCACCGTTGTTTAGGGAGTAATCGCCGTCTATTAGTTTCTCCAAAAAATAGGCCTCCCCCAGACGCCAATCAATGAAAAGATGTTTGGTCAGAAACATGGCTGTCACCATCCTCAGGCGATTGTGCATCCAGCCCAACGTGTTAAGTTGGCGCATACCTGCATCCACGATTGGGTATCCGGTCTCACCTTGCTGCCATCGGGTTAGTAATTTGCTGTCATGGGACCAAGGCAAATGTCGGGTTTTTGGCTGCATGGAAACGCCTTTACAAAGATCGGGAGTGAGGGCAGTGAGATGTTTGTAGAATTCTCTCCAAATAAGTTCGCTCAGCCAGGTTTGTATACCCTGGGAGCCTGAATCCCACTGTCCCTGATTAGCTATCAATGCATTATGGATGCACGCTCTCACCGATATGCTCCCCACAGCGAGGTAGGGCGATAGTTGGCTGGTGGCACCTATTGCAGGGTAATCTCGTTTTTCTTTGTACAAGTCGATCTGCTGTTCAATAAATTGATCCAAGTTGTCGTATGCTTGGGAGCTACCTGCTGTCCAGTGCTCATTGCTCGGTTGTGTTTGTTGCCAGGATAGAAGCGTGGTGGTTGCTGTTCCCTTACATGGCTTTTTTTTGCGTTTTTTGGGTGCAGGCAACGGTTTGGTAGATTGATCGTTGATGCGTTTGAGCCACTGTCTTTTAAACGCGGTGAAGACTTTATAGGGTTCTTCCTTTTCCGTTAGTACTTGACCCGGGGAGAGCAGGGTCTGGCCATTTCGAACGGACAGCGTAATATCCCTTTGCGACAGTTCCTTATGTGCTTTTTTATCGCGTACCGATTCATTCAGCTCAACTTCCATATTAGCGAAGACGTCTTTAACACTGCACTTTTCACAGAGTTCCAGGAGTTTTTCGATACTTTCGTCGAAGTCGGAACAATGCACCGCAATCAATGGTATATTCAGTTGCTCGAGTTGCTCGGACAGAGCCGCCACCGATTCTAATATAAAGCGTAATTTGGTTGCCCCAAGTCCATGTTGTTTGAACTGATCTTCAGTATAAAAATAAAATCCGTATACATTGCCCTCTGCTTTGCAGGCAGAAATTAAGGCGGGATTGTCCAGCACACGTAAGTCGTTTCGAAACCAGATAGCAGAAGTCATGTTACGGCCTTTGCAAAATGTGGCTGCGCAAACCCATTTGGGCTGGGTAGGGGGCAAGGTAATATTGGCTCAACATATATTGATGGTGCTGTTGCTGAATTCGAAAATGGTGTTGCAGTAGCGTGAGTGGCACAATCAAAGGCACCACTCCATCCCGATAACTTTCGATACTGGAAAGAATTTCTTTTTTATCGAAGCCCGAAATTTGTTTCTTTAAGTAACCTAGAAGATGTTGTAGGACGTTACAGTGCTGGCGTCGTGTTGGCACCTTACTCAGAGCGGTCATCAGGCTTTTAATGTACTCTTGAGATAACGAATCTAAGTTGCAGTCACGCATGTCAGCAAGCATCTTGCCCAGGGCTTTATAAGAAGCGTAGTCATGGCTCATTACCAAGTATTTGTGTTCACTATGAAATTGGATCAAAGCCTTCTTGGTGATTCCTCCCTCGCAGGCAGAGTGCCATCTTTGCAGGGTGTAGGCGCGGGTGATGAAATTCTCTAGCAAGCCGTGGTCGTTGAGGCGACCGGAATCTTCTACGGGCAGCAACGGATTGAGTTGCTGGAGTGAATAGGTGAACTGACCATCACCTTTGCTTACCGGAATGCCCTTGTCAGTATAAATTTTTGCACTGTTGAAAGCGCAGCTAGGAGACCCCTTTGTGCCGATAAAGCCGCACAGGTCTGGATGTCGCCGCAGGAATGCCTCCGCTTTCAACTGCAGCTTGCGGGTGTATTTGATATCTGCGTTGTCCGTCTCCACCACTTCAATGCGTCCCTCCTGGCGGGCGAGCCTTATGGGGTTGCGGGGCGTTGACAGGCCGATCTCAACCTCTGGACAAACACGGACAAAATCGGCGTATTGTCCAATATTGTCTCGACAAATTCGGTTAAGTTTGTGACCACCGTTGAAGCGAACATTATCGCCTAATAAACAAGAGCTTATGCCTATTTTAAGTAGTTTCTTTTCCATTGATAGCCTCGGCTTGTCCAGTAAATGTCTAAGACATGTTCAGACTAATAGGGGATTAATATTCTGTCAATGGAAAAGCTAGACAGGAATCTAGACAATAAAAAAGCCAGCTCGGAGCTGGCTAAGAGGCGTCAAAGGAACTAGGAGTATTGGGTACTGCTCAACATTAAGGGTCGGCGTTGCCTTTTAAGCAAAGTACATGTTTTCCAGGTATTCTTCCAACTCGCGGAAAGATTGAGTATTTTCTGGGCGAGCAATTTCGAGCAATTTAATGGCTGAATCTTTAAGTGTCATCATGGTGTGCTCCAGTTGTAGGGTAGCGTTCTCTAGGTTACAAGCATGGGCCATGCCATTATCGGTTTTCAGATGGTAACATGCTGAATTATCGGGCACTTTATCTCGGTAAAGCCGACGGATGTGTGAGTTGCGATGGGATGTTTGTACAAAAAAGCGCAAAAAATTCAGCTAAGGTTAAGTTATGGTGCGTCATGCTGGAGTGGTTTGTTAATGGGTGATTGGGTGGTCATGAGAGCTCGCCGAGTATTGTTGGTGCCATTGTTTTGGTTGTTTGTCTCCGCTTTCATTTTTAACCCTGTGGTGGCGGAGCCGAGCCCTACCAGTATTGTATCCTCGTTTTTACTGGCACAGTTAAGTTCCGGTCAGGCGGTAAACCTGATACAGGCAAAAACCGGTGGTAAGGTGCTGTCAGTTATAGAAACCAGTCGCAGAGGTGCAACTGGTTACCTTATAAAAGTGCTCATGCCTGAAGGCCGAATTCGTAAATATTTTGTAGATGGGCAAACCGGTGCCATAGCGGGGTAAGGGAGTAACTATGCGACTGTTGGTAGTAGAGGACGAGCTGAACTTGCGACAACAGCTGCAGGACGGGCTTACCAAAAAAGGATACTCCGTGGATTTGGCGGAGGATGGTGAAGAGGGTCTTTACCTTGCCAAAGAGTATGATTATGACGTGGCTATAATCGATATTGGATTACCCAAGTTAAACGGCATCGATCTGATTAAAGCCATACGAGCGCAGTCCATTGACTTTCCCGTTCTTATTCTGACTGCCAGAGGGCATTGGCAAGACAAGGTGTTGGGGTTGGAAGCGGGTGCAGATGATTACGTGGTAAAGCCATTCGAGTTTGAAGAAATACTGGCTCGTCTCAATGCGCTCATCAGGCGCTCAGCTGGGCACGCGTCGCCGGTGATTGAAAAAGGACCCATTCGCGTGGATACTGCGGGCCAGTCGGTTTCGGTGGCTGGTACCGAGGTGGAGCTAACCAGCTTTGAATATCGAGTGCTGGAGTATTTGATGCTGAGGCCCGGTGAAGTGATATCGAAATCGGTTTTAACCGAGCATATTTACGCCCAGGACTTCGATCGCGACAGTAACACCATTGAAGTCTTTGTGGGGCGACTACGTAAGAAGCTGGATCCAGAAAATCAAATTAAGCCCATCGAGACTTTGCGCGGTCGAGGTTACCGTTTCGTGCTTGAGGGGTAGCTCAATTGACCTCCCTCAAGACACGATTTCTGCTGGTCACAGCGATGATCCTGGTTTTTTTTTCCATTAGTGCTGGATTGATTTTGGCAAGCTCCTTTGAATCAAGCATTCGGGATAGGGCGCAGGAACAGCTTAAGATACAGATGTATGGAATGTTGGCCGCCGCGGAGTTCGAGCCCAGCGGTTTAGCGTTGCCTTCCCATTTGTCAGAGCCTCGTTTTAACCAATTGCAATCAGGCCTGTTTGCGGCTGTTTATTCTGATCAAATTCGAATTTGGCAGTCTCAGTCCTATCTGGAATGGATAGATTTGCCACCCCATCGTCCGCCGGCAGGTAAATGGGCGTTTGCCTCAGACAACACCCCCAATGGGCTTTACTACCGCGTAGCCTTCACGGTGCTGTGGGAAACTGAGCGGGGTGAATTGCCCTTTACCTTTGTCATTTGGCAGTCTGATGAGCCATTTCGTGCTCAGATAAGCGGATTTCAGCGAACCCTCTGGGTGTGGTTGGGGGGGCTGGTGCTGGCGTCTATTTGCGTTGTTTTTGTGGGCCTGCAATTGGGCTTTCGGCCTTTTTCTCGCCTGGCGAAAGAGCTGCAAGAAGTGGAAAGAGGGCAATCTCAGCAGATTGCTGGGGAATATCCCAGTGAGATTTATCCAGTGATAACCAATTTAAATCAACTGATTGTTCACGAAAGGGGGATGCGCGAGCGCTACAAGAATAGCCTGGGTGATCTCGCCCATAGTTTAAAAACGCCGCTCACCGTATTAAAGGGTATAAAAGCCAGTTCCGACAACGCTTCTGCATTTGAATTATTGCAACAGCAAGTGACTAGGATGGATGATATTGTCAGCTATCAACTTTCCAGAGCCATCTCCACTGTCCCCAGCATCAGCACCCAAGGCGTGTTGTTGCTCGATCTTTTTCAGAAGATGAGATCGGCGATGAAAAAGGTCTACGCTCAGTCTGATTTATATATTGAGCAGGATATCAATCCGGATCTGAGGCTGCCTTGGGATGAAGGCGACGGCCTGGAAGTACTGGGAAACCTGATGGACAACGCTTGCAAGTATGGTGCAGGAAAGGTCAAGGTCAGTGGCTGGTTTGAGTCAGAGAGTGCGTTTTTTTCAGTAGAAGATAATGGTAAAGGTATACCCGAGCAGGATATTGAGCTGGTGTTGAAGAGAGGTGGGCGCAGGGACGAGCAGGTAGCGGGTCAGGGTATTGGGCTGTCAGTTGTGGCAGGCATTATCGAGATGAGCAATGGCTTGTTTTTTATTGAGCGCTCCGAACTGGGGGGGGCTAAGTTTATTGTCAAGCTGCCACGGACAACCTAAGCTCGCCGTGATATGGCGCTATCGTTTGGATTGCTGTAGCCAAGCCATCTGTTGATAGCTTGTACCAATGTGGCTTGGTTAAATGGCTTCTTAATGTAGTCGTTCATACCGGAACTGATACAGGCTTCACGATCGCCGGGATTGGTATTGGCTGTGACTGCGATAATAGGAACCGCCGAATTGTGATTTTTTAGTTGTCGAATCTGTTTGGTGCATTCCAATCCATCCATAATGGGCATTTGGCAATCCATAAAAACCAGGTCGTAATTTCTTTTTTCCATTAAACTGACGGCTTCCCGGCCATTACCGGCGGAGTAGACATTAAAACCCAGGCTTTTTAACTGACCTTCCATGACCAGTTTATTCACATAGTTGTCTTCTACCACCAGGATGTCTGCGTTTTCTGGATCAATGGTCTCGGATATGGTGTTGAGATCAGCGGTGATACTCTCGGAACAGGATGTGAACGGCAGCACCAGTCTAACCGTTGTGCCTCGACCTAAGCTGGATGAAAACTCAAGCTTACCCTTGAGTATGTTTACTATCTTTTGGCTGAGAGCGAGCCCAATACCCAATCCACCTTTGCGCCGGGTAAGAGAGCCATCAGCCTGCTTAAAGGAATCAAATATTTCAGCTTGTAAGGATTCCGGTACGCCGCAGCCTGTATCAGTGATTGTGAATTCAATTTGTAATTTGGAATTTGATTCTTTAATAGTTCTAATTTTGAATTCCACCAGGCCTTTGTCAGTGAATTTGTAGGCATTATCTAAAATATGATCCAGCAAGAGTCTTAACTTGTCCTCATCTCCCTCCAAGTCAACGGGAACATCTGGGTCCAGCTCAAACTTGAAATCCAGGTTTTGGATAGCCGCACGCCCACGATAATAAAACCCAATTTCTTCGATGCAGTCACGAAACTTGAATGGCAGCAAAGTTGCTGTGGCGATACCGGCTTCCAATTGAGAGTAGGTCAGAATGTTTTCAACCATGCCCATCATATCTCGACTGGATCGGGTGATAGTGGACAAGTATTTGGTTTGTTCAGTGTTCAGCACCGTATTTTCAAGTAGCTCCGAAGCGCCAAATATACCATTCATGGGTGTTCTTAGTTCATGACTAACGGTGGATAAAAACTCGTTCTTAAATTGATTGCTGGCAGCAAGCTTTTTATTGCTTAGCTCCAATGCTCGATTCGCCTTTTTCTGAAGTCGTATACTGTCTCGCTGAAGTACGTTGATTCGATCGCCCAAAGCCAACGCCAGTAATATCGTTTCCAGTAAGGCGCCAATATGAACGCTAAATGCGGTAAATTTATTGAGGGGAAAAATTCCAGAAATAGTTAGAACCCAGCCCACAGAGCCCACGATGACACTGCACCAGGCTATAAGAAAGTATCGGGCAGTTTTTATGCCTTTCACAAAGCCGATGATGGCGGAAGAAATTGCCGTAAGGCAAGCCAATAATGTGAGCAAGTTGGCGGAGTTGGGTAATACGATTCGGTTGTTAATAATAACCAGTAGCGTAACTATCAAGCTGCACAATATCAAAAACGAAAAAATCCGGTGATGAAATGGAAAACTCGTTTTTGTTTTCAGAAACTGCTGACAGAAAAGGGCCCCCACTGCCACAGACAATAATGTCAGTATAAAGTGGAATTTGTATGAGGCTAACCAAGCATGCTCCCGTAGCAGAAGCTCCCTAAGCAGTCCGTCGTGAGACAAAGTCCAAATGCTCAGAGCAGCTATATAAGCCACGTAATATAGATAGCTTTTCTCTTTGGTGGAGGTGTAGAGAAACAGATTAAATAAGCCCATCACCAAAAATGCGCCGTAGAACAGTGCCTGTATGGCCATAAAGCTGCGCTCGTTTCGCAGCTGGAGTTCTGGGGTTCGTAACATCATTGGCAGGAATAGAGGGGAGTCGCTGCTTATTCTCAAAAATACCGTTTGAATGCCAGGATGGGATTCAATTGAAAAACAAAACCGGCTGCAGCCCAAATCTGGCTGGTCAGTTGCGCCGTAGCCAGATTGCAGCTGCTCTAGGAGCTGTTCTCCTTGGAAACGGTAGAAGGTGATGTGTTTTAGATGGGGATAGCCGATCTCAAGGATTAAAGGCTGGGACCGTTGCGAGAAATCTATGTCGAATCGAAACCAAAATGTTGATCGAGTTCGCCCCAGGTAGGGTTGCTCGAAAAATACGGGTTCGAAGCGCTGCTGGACCACTGGTGAGTTCATATCTTCTAGCAACAGTGTGCCTTCGGCATCTTCCAGGCTGTATAGGTATTTACCTAGTACGAGTTCCTGCACGGATGCCGCATGTACGGGTGACAAACTGCCACTAGCCAATGTAGTTTGGCAAAACACTAAAACCACAGTGAAAACTGCAAAAACGAGTTGGGCTTTCCGCATTAGCCTTTACCCATTCCCTGCAAGCACTGATTAGGGTAAAACATAGGGTTTGCTATCTGAATTGAATTATTATCAAGTTTAGACAAAATTTGACCAAATGGCAGGTTAAAAATGTCTAAATACAGTAAGTTAAGGTACTTTCGTTTCAAATTGGAGCTCGGTAAAACTTAACGGGCCAGCACAATTGCGTTGCCTAAGCCCGTTGTCTCCAGACATATAGCTTACTTGTTCCCACCTATGCTTGCTTTGCCAGCGTGGTGGAGGGAGGCTGCCTGTGATTGAGCATATCGTTTTCAAGCGTCAGTGCAGCGTAGGAGGCGAGAGCGGTAATTATGGGTTCCAGCCTGGGGGCAAAGGGTATTATTTCCTGGCTGAAAGAATCCCGTGCATTGATGAGCTGCATTACCCCAATGACATTTTGGCTATGATCCAGCAGCGGTACGCTTAAAAACGATTTTGAAAGATATTGATTTTCTTCGTCAAAGGTTTTCGTTCCCGCAAAATCAAAGGTGCCATTGTTATAGGCGTCCTCGATATTAACCACCTGGCGGGTAATGGCGGTGAAGGTGGCTACATTGTGTAAGTTGGGCTCGCCGTTAATTTCCAATTTCAAAGGCGCGATGTTGATGGGTTGTGTTGAATTCGCACTTAAGTTCAAATCTAAACTTTTGTTTTTCATGGTGACGAACTCAAGCCGGGCAGGGGCGTCACCGCGATACCAATAAATGGTTCCTCCATCTGCGCAGGTAATTCTTAATGCCTCGTCCAGCACCCTATCAAAAATAGCTTCGGTGGTGGTGGGTTGAGAAAGCCTGATCAGTAATCCCCCCTGACTCTGCTCCAGCTGCGTGTTATCCAGTAGAGTAGCCAGCAGTGATGCGAGCGCTTCAACGATGGAAATCTGCGATTCACTATAGTGGGCTACGGTACCGGAAAGAGGGTTTTGAGGATTGATTAGTTGAATGACACCCAATACTTTGTGTCCGGGTTTAATGATTGGCACCGATAGAACCGACCGCGTGCGGTAATCGAAGAGCTCATCAAATGCCTGGATTCCTGAAACATTATAATCGGGGGAGGAATAGACATCTTCCACACAAATCGATTTTCCGTTCAGCGCACATGATGCCGCAATGGAGTGGGTGGTATCGCTGTCGTTATCGGAGGAATGGATGTAGATGGGGGTTAGAGCTGATTCACCAGGCTCCCGAAATTTCTGGTTGATACCCAGGGATTTGTTCTGAATCATTGCGTAATCCAGGCGAGGGCTAGCGGGATCTTCCTGGAGTAAATAGAGGGTGGCGCCATCGCAGTGAGTGATATTTTGACACTCATCGAGTATATGTTGGAACAACTTCCACTTGTCCTCCTCTGTGGAGAGGGACCGAGTGAGGTGGACCAGACGCCAGAAAAACGCATCTTGTTGAAAAATAGCCATGGCAACGACTCCTGCATTCTATCTTTTTTAAGTGTAGTCGTTGCGGAATGAGTGAGGTGCTGAATTCAGTATTTAGTTAGAGAAGGTCTGATCAGGCTCACAAATTTTGACGTTTAAACAGCCAGCTTGTGCAAAGAACCAGCATGGTCAACAGTCCGAGGCTTCCTCCACCCCCACCGCCGGTACCACCACCGGATACCACTGCGGTAATAGTGTCGCTCTGTCCGTTGGGTGTGTTAATGGTCACTGTGTTGCTGGTTGCACTGCTGTTGTCAGCAAATAGGGCAGCCACGCGAAAGTCGTAGCGGGTGAGTTCATTTAAATCATCCACAGTGTATTGCTGACTATTGATTGCAAGACCGTCCACCAGTGTTTCCCAGTTACCGCCATCCGCACTTGCTTCTATGCGATAGCCCGTCTCATTATCACTCCGATCAGTCCAGGTCAGTGACGCCGTGTTGGAATCGGCCGTTACCGACAGGGCAGCGGGGGGAATATTGTTGCCACGGAAACGGATGGTTTGGCTGCTGCTGTTGTTTTCCTCACTCAATTCATGAATGTTGCTGGAGCCGGTGATCATTACTGATTGCTGCAGCGTCATATCTTCATTCACAGGGTCAATATTGAGATCAAGTAGAGAATTGCCATCTGGTGCAATAATATCGCAGCTGTAACTGCGGGAATTGTTACTCAGTTCGCAACTGAAGCCTCCCAGGGTTACGGAGTCGAATCGGGCATCAGTATTACTGAGGGACCCGGTCACCAGCAAACTTAGAGTTTGGTTTGATAAATTACTATCCACAACTTGATACTGCTGCACAAAGGGTTGAATGCTGCTTAACGTGATTTCTGAGGTGCCGGTTACGATTTCAGCTGCCACTGGAAAATCAAAACAGCTTTCAATGGGGCTAAGGTTATTCAAATTGGGAACCAGAGCTTCTTGCGAGCAGCTGGAGAAAGTATCCAAAGAATCCCTTAGTTGTGGCGACATGATGAAGTTTCCTTCACATTCTTCGGCATAGGAGCCCACTTCTTCGTCGTGATCAAAGCCAAAGTTATGGCCGATCTCATGGGCCATGATTATTGCGGTATTACGAACCCTGGAAGTATTGGTGTTACCTATTACTTGAGATGTGCCTATAGCGTAGTTACTGCAGAGTATGGGTGTAACATCATTGGGATAATTGTTCCCATAGCCTGAAATCCAGGCTAGACCAATGGCTCCTTGGCTGTTGACGTCAGAGCCATAATCCCTGCCGCTGACCAAATGAAGTAATGAATCCGGGTTGCTGTCAAAGGATGTCAGCTCTCCGGCGATGCGTTTGTCGGTTAAATCCTGCAAGACTGCGCCAATGTCCGTTGATGTGGTGACTTCATCGCCGTCACCGAAGCCAACGTTGATGGCCTTGAATCGGATTTTAAAATTCTCCTGATATAAAACGTTCACGCGACTCAGGATATCAATGGCATGGGAGCGGAAGCTGGAGCCAAATACGTCTTCAAAATCACTGTCGAAGATTACGTTTAGTTCCGCCACAAGGCATATTCCTTCCACCTCATCTAAACATAATTGGTCGTAATCAATGCGGCTGGCTTTGGCTAGCAGTGAGGCGGCGGTGATGGGTTGGGGCTCAGATGGCTGTACTACGGGTGAAAATGAGCGAACTCCGCATTGGCCCATTTCCATCTCGGCTGTTAAAGCGCGGCTGGATAGGTTTACTTTGTCTGGGCTGTCTGCCACTTGACGTATATCCAGCATTTGGCCCTGGTGCAGTAACATGCCTTGCCATTGATTGTCGATGTAAGCGATGCTGCCCTTGCTGGCGGGGAAATCCTTTAACTCGGCCTTATAGTGTAAGTTTCCTGATGCTGAATCATCCACGCCATATTGCACCGCGCTCCGACGAATAAGGTTTACCGCTTGGGCTTGACCGTCAATTCGTATGTATTTCACCAGCTCTTCACTGTGTGCTGAACTGGTGATGAGCAGGAAATTTGCGGTTAGCAATAGCAGGACAATACGCTTAAGCAATCTGCTTGAGAATGGGTAGAAACGAGGCTGTCCTAAATTAGTTAAGTACATGGTTGGTGTTAGGTGCTCAAACTGCATAATAATGAAGACTAGCGTAAATTTTGTCACATTCACCACTGGGAGTGTGCCTTATCTAAACATTTTTTTATGATTCGTGAACTGGCCACAAATCCAAAGCTGGCAGTGACGTGGGAGGCAGCACCGATACCCGCACTACAATCTAATCTCACGCTGGAAGCGTCCGGTCTAGTGGAGCAGACGCTGCCATCGGGCTGCGGAAATTTTACAGGTTCGTCGGAATAAACACACTCCACACTAAACCGTCGTTTTGGGTTGTTGGTATAGCCATGATCTTGCCTTAGCTTTTTACGTACCAGGGCCAACAAAGGGTCCTGCTCTGCACGGGTAATATCGGCATAATGAATGCGGGTGGGGTCAGTTTGGCCGCCAGCGCCACCCACAACATAGATTGGGATTTTATTGCGCTTGCAGAAGACGATCATGGCTACCTTGTTTTTTACACTATCAGTGGCATCCAAAACAAAATTAAAATTCTGATCAAGCTTATCTGCCACATTGCCACCTGTGACAAAATCAGCATCAGCATTGCACTTGATAAAGGGGTTGATGGCCCTTAATCGATCTGCAGTGGCTTCCACTTTTAGTTGGCCGTAACTGCCGTCCAAAGCGTGGATTTGGCGGTTGGTATTGCTGACGCAAATATCATCTAGATCAATTAGGGTGAGGGCGCCGACACCGGACCTGGCTAAGGCTTCCGCAGCCCACGATCCCACGCCTCCTATACCCACAATTGCGATATGGAGTTGTTGCAATATCTCTAGAGATCCGGCACCGTAGAGCCTGTCAATCCCGCCGAAGCGATCGTGGTAACTGTTTGACGCCATGGGTTTCTTCGTTTCAAAAGGCGAGATTATAATGAAGCTGAGATGGTTTCGGTAGTTTGGATGATCATGGTTTATGGCTCACTCTTGGGAGGTTCTAGGTGAAATTAAACGGATACGTGCATCCTGGCTTTAGGCCCGTTGCCGAAGAATTCATTAAGCGCATAGCAGACGATGACAAGAGTGGCTCGGCCCTGAGTATTTATCACCATGGAGAGTGTGTGGTGGATATATGGGCGGGTTGCGCGGATTTTGACGGTAATCCGTGGCGTGAAGATACCTTGGCTCTGTCCTTTTCCACCACCAAAGGAGTAGCAGCTACTTTATTGCATATCCTGGCAGACCAGGGTGTGATCGAATACGATCGTCCAGTTTCTTACTATTGGCCAGAGTTCCATGGCGCAGGTAAGCAGGATGTGACCGTGCGCCATGTACTCAGTCATCAGTCAGGCCTATATAACATCCGCTCCATGATTGACGATGCCATGTTGATGACTGATTGGGATCACATGATCAAAGTGCTGGAACAGGCTCCATTGGCACACCCTCCAGGACACGAACATGGCTACCATGGGCTCACATTCGGTTGGCTGATTGGTGAGATTATGCAGCGAGCTACTGGTCTATCTTTTAGTCAATTGCTAGAACAGGAGCTGACAAAGCCCCTTCAGTTGGATGGTTGTTATGTGGGCTTGCCCGAATCAGAAATGGGACGCAGAGCCCTGTTGGTGGGGCATGGGAGAGAGTCGCGCCCACCCCGTGAGAGCAAACGCAAACCACGTTCCAAGAGTGTGTTCAAAAAGGCCCAGGGCCAGTTTGTGAAAGCCGCGTTTCGATTTGCCGGGCTGGATGCGGGTGATTTCACCAGCGGCCTGGCACCCAAGGGTATAAGCCGATTCAGTTTTAATGATCCAAGAGTGGTGCAAAGCTGCATTCCTGCCGCAAATGGCATGTTCACAGCGCGGTCTCTGGCTCGAATCTATGCCATGCTTGCAGGCGGGGGAGAGCTGGGAGGCAAACGGGTTATGTCGGAGAACCGAGTGCGCTTATTGTCGGAAGTGCAAAGCAGAAGAATAGACCGAGTGGTGCCGGTGCCCATGCATTGGCGATTGGGTTATCACCGGGTGTTTTCAACAGGGCCCCGCACGCCCCATGCATTTGGCCATTTTGGTTTTGGCGGATCTGGAGCCTGGTGCGACCCTTCCCGCAGTTTGTCTCTGGGATTTACGGTTAACAGCAGCTCGGGTATATCGCCTTTTGGTGATTCCAGAGTGATGCACATTGACTCCGCTGCCATTCGCTGCGCTGAGCGTTTGGATGGCAAGCGACGCAAACCGCAAACTCTGTTGACCGATCGTTTTTATGATTTGATTAATACGTAAGTCGGAAAGGAAGCTAAGTCCACTCTTTAAGGGGGACACCCTCGGCGTCGCAAAAGCGCCCCAGTACAATAAGAATAAGGTCATAGAGTATCCAAAAGCCAAGACCGCCTAACGTCAGCATTTGTACCATCCCCGTGCCCACTTTACCCACGTAAAAACGATGTGTGCCAAACAGACCAAAAATTAAACATAGAATTACTGCAGGCATAATCTTACGTTTAGAAACCGGTGGGTTGGGTTTAGCTATTTGCAAGTAACCGACACTCCTCATGACGATAACAATCAATCAAATGGTCATTGACCATTCCCATGGATTGCATATAGGCGTAGCAGATGGTGCTGCCAACAAAATTGAACCCTCTACGCTTAAGCTCTTTACTCATGGCGTCCGATTGTGGGCTGGTGGCCGGTACCTGTTTCAAATTTCGCCACTGGTTCTGTATGGGCTCACCATCCACGAATTGCCAAATGTATTGGCTGAAGCTGGATTCTTGTTCTTGTATTTTTAAAAAGGCCTGTGCATTTTTTATTGCGCTATTGACCTTAAGACGGTTTCGAATAATGCCCGGGTCAGATAGTAGCGCTTCAATTTTTTTACTACTGTAACGGGCAATTTTGTTAGGGTCAAAATTGTCGTACACAAGACGATAGTGTTCGCGTTTGCGTAACACCGTAATCCAACTTAATCCTGCCTGGGCGCCCTCAAGTAATAGAAATTCAAACAGCGTTCCATCGTCCAAAGTGGGTACACCCCATTCCTGGTCGTGGTATTTCTGATAGAGTGGATCTTGACCACACCAATCGCATCGTTTCATTGGTTCAATAATTATATGTAGGTGAAAAAAATCCCCGAGTTCGCGGGAACGACTCGGGGATACATTAGCGCAGTTTTGAGGGACTATCATTATTATTATTGGGTATGCGCCAAAATCGATCCCTTACAATATGTGGTTGCTTTATTGGTGTATAAATACAAGATAGTGTGCAATCTCGGTTTTCTCAAGTTTGATTTCGGTGGGAAAGCTGTGGATAAGATGTGAAAAAATTGTGCATTGTGAGAATTTTACCTAGCTGAATTAGAACTTGCTGGTATCCTAGTGTCCTGCCGGGTTAATTCGCATCATATCAGAGACTACCTGAGGTGATACTGCTAGGCGCACTGCGCAGGGAATAGTGGTTCTATTTCCAAGCAGCGCAACGCCGCAGTAGCGCCTCAGGTAGTCTCCCGTAGGGCGCGGCCTATAAGGCTTCTAGCTGCGTTGCGCCTCTTGATAAGGGCTACGGCCATTAACTGCGAGCCGCGCCTTGCTATAAGCCTTATAGGACACGCTGATATTATGCGAATTAACCCGACAGGACACTAATCCAACAATCAATAACTTGGTCGGTATTCAGTCTGTCTGGTCTGTGCTGTGGCAAGGGGGGAGGACAGCCGGGGAGTGTTATTCAGTTAAATGTTCCCAAGAGTCAGACAAAACTGGAATAGTTTCGATAAACCGCCTATCGTGTAATGTAAGTGTTTAAAATCACAGTGGATTTAGTAAAGAAGGTAAAGGGGTCGCAGACATGCGCACAGACACCATAGAAAACGCCCAACCCTACGTTATCATCGTCGAAGACGATGAACGTTTGGCAGAGCTAACCGCAGAATACCTGCGCGGAAACGGTTTGAAAGTTGAAGTAATTGGTGATGGTGCCGTTGCAATTGATGCCATTATTGATAACCAGCCTGACATGGTGGTACTTGACCTCATGTTACCCGGTGCCGACGGTTTGGAAGTGTGTAAGAGTGTGCGGGACAAATACAATAAGCCCATTCTTATGCTCACGGCTCGCACTGATGATGTGGATCAGGTGTTGGGTCTGGAGATGGGTGCGGATGATTATGTGGCAAAGCCTGTTAAACCCCGGGTTTTGCTGGCTCGAATACGGGCGCTGCTGCGTCGCTCAGATACGGTCGATGCGCAATCGGAACGAACGGTTACGGATCAGGCGCAAAATCGTTTGGAATTTGGTGACCTGGTAATCGACAACAGTGCCAGGGAGGTGTGGCTGAGCGGTGATGCCGTGGATCTAACCAGTGCGGAATATGATCTGCTGTGGTTGCTGGCCTCCAACGCGGGAAACATCCTTTCCCGGGAAGAAATCTTTGAGCGCTTGAGGGGCATACAGTACGACGGACAAGATCGCTCCATTGACGTCAGGGTATCCAGAATCCGACCTAAAGTGGGTGACGACCCCATGAATCCCCGTCGTATCAAAACAGTGCGCAGCAAAGGCTACCTGTTTGTAAGGGATCTGAGCTGATCATTGTCATCCATCTTTGAGCCAGGTTGATCAGCGTTGAACAGCATATTCCTGCGCATTTATGGCGGCATGGTGTTGGTATGCTTAGTGATTGGTGCTGTTTTCTACATTTCCCTGGAAGGCATCAATTACTTTCGTTTGCAATACTACCGCACCAATGTGGTGAGTGGTCCGGTTTTGCTGGTGGCGGATTTAACCCTGGCGCAACCGGCTGATTATCGGCCTCGCTGGGTGGCTGATGTGGGGCGAATGTTGGATTCGAACATTCGTCTCGTCACTTCCGAACAGATTTCTCTCACTGACCGTGAAAAGTCCACCCTCGACGAAGGTGAGGTGCTGATACGCCTGTTGGACGAATCCAGTTTCGAAGGAGAAGCCATCGTTGCCATCAAGGAAGAAAGTGGCGTGCGTTATATTGTGGCCAGAGGGAAATATTTAACAGAGCAGCAAGGCAAGGGTATGGCTGAACTGGTGTCCCAGCATCTGTCTCGCTACCCGGTTTCCCAATGGAATTTGATTTTAGCCAAGCTCAACCAATCGTTTGGTTTTCCCATTCAACGTATTCCCCCGTTTGAAGTTCATCTGGATGACGATAAGAAAACTCGCCTCTTTAATGAGGAGCAGGCGGTGGCAAGCTTTGCCGGAGAGCGAGGAGGTAATACCCAAATTACTGCCTACAAGCTTCTCAATGAGACAGGAGAGGTGCTTAAGCTTGGCCCGCAAAACATGTTCAACTGGTATCCCTTTGAACTATTAGCGGTGATGGTGGTTGTGGCCCTGGCATTGGTGGGGTTCGCTGTGTACTTGTTGGTAAAACCCCTGGAAGTTCGACTTTCAAAACTGGAAAAAGCGGTGCTAAGAATTCGCGGTGGCGACCTTAACGTGCGGGCACCGGTGGAAGGATCCGACGCCATTGGGCAATTGGCGGGCACTCTCAATGGCATGACTGAACATATTCAGCGTCTGCTGAATTCTCAAAAAGAATTAACCCGAGCGGTGTCCCATGAGTTGCGCACACCGGTGGCACGGATTCGGTTTGGGTTGGAGATGCTGATCGATGCGGATAACGATGAGCAGCGGTTGCGCCAGGTTGAACTGATTGATCAGGACATTGAGCAATTGGATCGTTTGATCGACGAAATTCTCACCTATTCCAAACTGGAAGAAGGTACACCGGTGCTGGACTTTGTGATGATCGATCTGAATGCGCTAATGCAGCGAATCGAAAAAGAAAGCAAAGCCCTTGGTGGCGAAAAAGAAGTGATCTATTTGCCTCCTGATCTGCCGGAAGAGCGTTATTTCGCTGAAGGTGAAGAACGTTATATCCATCGCGTGGCCCAAAACCTGGTGGGCAACGCCTTGCGTCATGCCAACAGCCGGGTGGAGATCACCTTTTCCGCCATGGGGGATGTATTTCGAATCGACGTGTCCGACGACGGCCCCGGCATTCCTCCAGCGGATCGCAAACGGGTGCTGCAACCTTTTACTCGTTTAGATGACAGCCGAACACGAGCGTCCGGCGGTTACGGACTGGGTCTCTCCATCGTTAACCGCATAGCATATTGGCATGGCGGTCGGGTGCGGGTGGGAGAAAGTAATATGGGCGGTGCTCAGTTCAGCTTTCTTTGGCCTCGGCTACAGAGTTTGCGCGAATCCAATTAACGCTTTATTCGTGGGGGGTGTGGGGAGTTACCTGAACCGGTGCAATTCCCTTTAGATTTTGCTCGCTGCAAAACCGGGCCGTATTAATAAAATCTTCCACATAGGGCGAGTCTGCCTGATCTGCGCGAATGGCCGCATACAGGGTTGCCCAAATGCCTTTCTCACCCAGAGAGCGAGCGTTTATGTAGCCCTTATCCAAATACTCCGTGATACCCCAATTGGGCAGCGCTGCAACACCGCGGCCCGACGCCACCAGTTGAATAATCATAATGGTGTGCTCTGCCTGTCTGATCTTAGCGGGGGTGGCGTTATTGGGTAATAGAAAGTATTTAAATAAGTCCAGTCGTGCGGTTTCCACCGGATAAGAGATAAGAGTTTCTTGACTGAGGTCTTGTGCCGTAATGATGGCTTTCTGGCTAAGGGGGTGAGACTTGCCCAGGCACAAGACCGACTCGTACTGAAACAGGGGTTCGTAGTGGATTCCACTTATTTTTTGTGGATCTGAGGTGATGACCAAATCCAACTCCGCACGGGCTAAAGCCGGTAGCGGATCAAAATTAAAGCCACCAATCAAATCAATTTCCACGTCTGGCCAGGATTCTCGATACTCATCGATGGTGGGCATAAGCCAATCAAAGCAGCTATGACATTCAATAGCTATATTGAGGCGGCCGTGTTTGCCTTCGGCCATGCGCATGATGTCTTGTTCAGCTTGCTCTGCTGCTGGTAAAACCAAGTCTGCCAGCTGGAGTAACCGTTCACCACTTTTGGTAAATTTGATGGGCTTGGATTTTCGAATCACAATGGCCTGGTTTAGGCGTTCCTCCAACTCCTTTAATTGGTGAGAGAGGGCCGACTGGGTGAGGTGAACCCGTTGGGCAGCCTCCACCAGGCTGCCGCAATCTCGCAACGCTACCAAAGTGCGCAGGTGTTTCAATTCTACTCTCGCCATAACCTAATTCCCGTTGTACCCACTGTGGGCAAGTGTAACAGGCTTTGGTGGCGAACTAACCTGCTTCTTGCAGGAGTCCATTTGTTAAATAGAATTGCAGGGTGCCCGCTTGATCTGGCGTCAGATGTAAACCCAGTTTGCTGCGCCGCCAAAGAATATCTTCGGCGCAATGGGCCCATTCATGCTGGCACAAGTAGTCCACTTCCCGTTGGTATAGACCGGCGCCAAAGTGTGTACCCAGAGCCGAGAGATTTTGGCAGTTTTGCAGAAGCTCGTGAATTCTTGTGCCATAAGCGTTGCTGAGCCGTTGCAATAGGCTTTCTGGCAGCCAAGGGTAGCGCTGCTCTACCGTTGCGAGCCATTGATCGAAACTTTGGCCACCCATATCACCACCGGGTATGTGTACCGCAGAGGTAGCTTCAGATTGCTCAGGCAGGAAGGGCGTCAGTTTATCCAGGGCGGCCAAGGCAAGCTTGCGGTAGGTGGTAATTTTGCCACCAAATATACTCAAGAGCGGTGCCGTTTCACCCTCCTGGTTTTGCAGTTCCAGGGTGTAGTCGCGAGTGATGGCGGAAGGGGAGTCGGATTCGTCATTACAAAGCGGGCGAACCCCTGAATAGCGCCACAGAATATGGTCCGAAGAGATAGTCTGTTTAAAATGTCGATTTACCACATCCAATAGATACTTTTCTTCTTCTTGATCCATGGCCACATTTGCTGGATCGCCTTCATACTCCTTGTCGGTGGTGCCAATGAGGGTGAAATCCTGCTGATAAGGAATGACGAATACGATGCGCTTGTCTTCATTCTGCAAAATGTAGGCTTGATCACCCTCATACAGTTTTTTAGTGACAAAGTGGCTGCCTTTTATCAGGCGAATGGATTGGGGGGATTTCAGCTCAAGGGTGTTTTCCACAAATGATTGCGCCCACGGGCCTGCAGCGTTTACCAAAGTCTTGGCTTGGTAGTGTAGTTTTGCCCCGGTTGCATTATTGCGTAGCTCAATTTGCCAAATCCCATCCACGGATTTAGCGCTGATGCATTCAGTGCGGGTGTGAATCTGCGCTCCGTTCTGATTCGCGGCCAGGGCATTAGTGATTACCAGTCGGGCGTCGTCCACCTGGCAGTCAGAGTATTCAAAGCCTTTCTTAATTGTGTCCTGTAGTGGGTTCGCTGTTTCCTCGGGGCTAAATTGTTTGCTGGCTGAGCCGGGAAGGTGATTGCGTTTGCTCAAGTGGTCGTACATAAACAACCCGGTACGAATCATCCAGGCAGGTCGCAAATGGGAGCGATGGGGCAACACGAAACGCAGAGGTTTTATCAGGTGGGGGGCTGCCTGTAGAAGAACTTCCCTCTCTGCAAGGGCTTCGCGAACCAATCGAAACTCATAGTGCTCCAGGTAGCGTAACCCACCATGGATTAACTTGCTGCTGGCGGAGGAGGTGGCCGATGCCAAGTCAGATTTTTCACAGAGCGCCACCGATAAGCCCCTTTTGCTGGCCTCGGCAGCTATTCCGGCGCCGTTAATACCGCCGCCTACCACAAATACGTCCAAGATTGTTTTTTCGGAGCCCATGGGTCTTCACCGTTGTATGTTGTTTCGTTAATGCGCAGTATTAAGTTTATTGGTGTTCGAAAAAGTTCGCAAACGAATATTTATGAAGATTTTGTGTCGTTTTGTTCGATAAGGTCGTGGTTTGACATCCACATAGCCCGTGTTTTGTTAACCAAACTTTATTAAGGGGGCGTGTAAATAGGGGGATAATCAGTGAAAAAATTACGAATTGAGGCTGGCCAAGGTACCTCAGAAAATCCCGGCTAATTCTTTAAGTTATTGAAAATTTTATGGAAATTGGTTTTGGCACGAGCTTCGCTATAGATTGGGTGACCCCAAGTAAAATCCTAAGGAGAACGTCATGTTAAGTTGGTCAATTGCATTTTTGCTAATCGCCCTGGTTGCTGCAGTATTTGGTTTTGGTGGCATAGCGGGCACAGCTGCTGGTATCGCTAAAGTTTTGTTTTTTGTTTTTGTAGCCCTCTGGGTAATCTCTCTCATCGCCGGTGCAATGAAGGGCAAATCACCCAGCGTATAGCGTAGGTGCCCGAGTAACTGTGTGGAGCCCATTCGGGCTCCAGCTACTTTTCGCAATCGGATGCTAGAACAGAGACCACCTCGCCAATTGAGCATAACCCAACGATGCCAAAGTCCGAGCGAAAATGTGATGCAGAGCACTCGGTGGCCCCATCGTCAATATCGACGCTATGAGTGCGGGCTTTGGCACAAAAGTGATCCCATTAAAATCCTCTCTTTCACTGACAATGCCGCCATATAAAATTAGTTTATGGCAAACAGTAATTTATAAATCGATTATAGGTTGGCGCGTACAGGCATAAAATCTAAAGGCTTTATCTACAAGTGACATGTTAGTGATAAAGTCGAGTCAAAAAAACAGTAGTTTCTAGTGTTGCTTGTCGAAAAATGTCAGATTTATAGGCAGTAATAGGACATTGTTTTGACTTAAGAATCTAGGTTATATATGTTTACACGACTTGACTTGTTGCCTGGCAGGCTGGTTCCTATAATGAAAACTCAATCTCCTATTGGATATCCCATGATTACCAAGAGTGATCGAATCACGTTGCAGAAAGCAGGATTCGACAACCCGGACGAACCGGCTGTAACAGATGGTTTATTGGCTGCGTTGGCAGCCATGCACCGGTCAGCTCAAGATGAAGAGGATGATTATGATCATGAGCAGCCTCTTTCAGAGCAGGAGAAGCAATTGCTGAAAAGCGGCGGCGCCACGGGACTGGATGGGGAGAGGCCTGCGGTAATGCAAGAGTCTACGAAATCCTATTTCAAAAGCTTTTTGGACATCATTCAAACCAGCTATTCACCTGAGCAACTACTAGCAGAATCAGGGGTTGCGCCCGATATTATGAGCGCCTTGGTAGACCAGGGTCAGGTCCTTGTGATCAAGACACCCGAAGGAGACCGTTATCCGCGCCTTCAATTTCACCGTAGCAGCGGCGGAATTCTCCCCATCCCAGGGCTTAGTCTGATCTTGAATGAGATGAACTGGCAGATCGATGCGGTCAGTTTAAACGAATTTTTGAAGCGCCCATGCCAAGATCTCGAAGATCCTGATACAGGGGTGGCTTTGAGTCCACGTACCTGGTTGCTGAAAGGTAATAATCCCGAAGAGGTCGCGCAGCTGCTGAGGGCGTTGTAGATGGCAAAGCTTCCCGAACCTCCGGGAGTGGCCCATCTGCAAAGCATTCCACCCGAATATGTAACTCTCAAAAAGGGCACGACTGTCTGGAGGCTTTTTTGCCAGGGTGGCACCTATCCTACCGACTGGAACAGGCTGCGTTATTACGGTCCCACCAGCAGTCGCTTCGACCATCACGTTTGCTGCCCTAACGGGAAGCCAGGTATGGGCAATCGGGGCATAATGTATTTGGCTGTTGGCCCTGACGCGATTGCTACGTGCTTGGCCGAATTCTTTCAGTTTTCGCGCACTATCAATCGGTATCTGAATAAAGTTTCCCTGACGGCATTTAGCCTTAAGGATGATTTGCTGTTATTGAACTTCGACAGCCACTTTCCAACTAGAATCGGTGCTTCTATGGCCATAAACACTGGCCCCAGACCAAAGGCTCGTCGCTGGGCTCAGCAGTTGTATGAAGCCTATCCAAATGCACAGGGGATCTACTATCCTTCCTCCATGTACGCCAACAAACCATCCCTCGCCTTGTTTGAGCGAGGCAAGGATGTGATTCCGGATCAGTACGAATTTAACCGCAGATTGTCAGCCAAAGGGCTGGCCAATACGATTGCAATAACTGCCTCTAAAATTGGATATAGGTGCATCTAGCAACATGCTGCATGAATCTTGCGGAGCCCATTCGGGCTCCAGCTACACAGTTTCATGCTCGTTTTCACCAGCCACAAAGATTTTGATACCCCGATCATCCAATAAATTCTGGAAGGCTTCTACCGGTTGCCGATCGGTAACCAGCACGTCTACCTCTTCAATCACGCCCAGCTTAATCATGGCATGGCGTCCAAATTTGGTATGGTCGCAGGCCAGCAGCACCTGCCGAGAGTTTTTAACCAGCGCCTGGGCCACCCTGACTTCTTGATAATCGAATTCCAGTAGTGAGCCATCCTCATCAATTCCGGATATGCCAATGATTCCGAAGTCCGTGCGAAATTGGGAAACAAAGTCCATGGTAGCTTCACCGATAATACCGCCGTCTCGACTGCGGACTTTGCCTCCGGCAATGATCACATCAAAATCCTCCTTGCCACTGACAATGGCGGCAACATGGAGGTTGTTGGTAATGATTTTTAAACCAGAGTGATTTAACAACGCTTTGGCGATGGCTTCGTTGGTGGTCCCTATGTTGATGAACAGCGAGGCATGGTCAGGGATCTGCTCTGCCACTGTGGCGGCAATGCGTGACTTGGCATCGGCTTGTTGTAATTTTCGCTGGGCGTAAGCCGTGTTCTCCGTGCTGGCCGCAGCGCTGGCACCACCATGGAAGCGCCGTAATTGGTTTTCGGCGGCAAGGTTGTTTATATCCCGGCGCATGGTTTGCGGTGTTACGTCAAAGTGTTTGGCCAAGTCTTCAATGGACATGAAACCCTTTGCATTAACCAGCTCTACGATTTTTTCATGTCGGGCAGTTTGCGAAAGGTTTGCCACGTTGTATTCTCGCTAATTCTGAATCCAGTAATAGATAATACAATAAAAGGGATCCTTTATGAGCCAATATCTTCTGTCCATAGATCAGGGAACAACGAGTTCTCGGGCCATTATTTTCGATCCGTCCGGCACCATCATCAGTAGTGCGCAGCAGGAATTCACCCAATATTTTCCCTCCGATGGTTGGGTGGAGCACGACCCAGAAGAAATCTGGCAAAGCACAGTGGCCGTATGTAAAAGCGCCATGGCTCAGGCTAAGTTGAATGCATCGGATATTGTGGCCATCGGCATCACCAACCAGCGGGAAACCACATTGGTTTGGGATAAAACCACCGGAGAACCCCTATACCGGGCTATCGTCTGGCAGGATAGGCGCACTGCCGATATCTGCCAGGAGCTAAAGCAGCAAAATGCTGAGTTGGCGGTTCAGGAGAAAACCGGTTTGCTGGTAGACCCTTATTTTTCCGCCACCAAGGTGGCCTGGATACTAGATAACGTGGATGGCGCCAGGGAGCGGGCAGAAGCGGGGGAGCTGGCCTTCGGCACCGTGGACAGTTTTCTGCTTTGGCGCTTAACCGCCGGTAAAAGCCACAAGACAGACGCCACCAATGCCAGTAGAACCATGTTGTTCAATATTCATGAGCAACAGTGGGATCAAGAGCTGCTCACGCTTTTTAGGGTGCCTGCTGCCATGTTACCTCAGGTTGAAGACTGTGCGGCGGACTTTGGCGAGACCGATCCCGATCTTTTTGGTGGAGCCATTGCCATCGCCGGCATGGCCGGAGATCAGCAGGCCGCATTGATCGGCCAGGCGTGTTTTACCCCGGGAATGATTAAAAGCACCTACGGCACCGGCTGCTTTATGATTCTCAATACGGGGGATAAGCCCCTTTGCTCTCAGCACAGGCTGTTAACTACGGTGGGTTTCCGTTTGGCTGGCACAGTGAGTTATGCCGTGGAGGGCAGTATTTTTGTGGCGGGAGCAGCCATACAGTGGCTCAGGGATGGCGTGGAATTCATTGCCCACGCTAAAGACAGTGAAGCCATGGCGGAATCCGTGGGGGTGGATCATGGCGTTTATATGGTGCCTGCATTTACCGGGCTGGGGGCACCCTATTGGGATCCTGAGGCCAGGGGGGCTTTATTCGGTCTGACCCGCGACACGGGGATTAAAGACATTGTTACCGCAGGGCTGCAATCCGTTGCCTATCAAACCAAAGATTTAGTGCTGGCCATGGAAGCGGATGGCGCGGGCGATCTTACCACTCTGCGGGTGGACGGGGGAATGGTGGCCAATAACTGGGTGGTGCAGTTTTTGAGTGATTTGTTGAACCTTGATGTGGATCGGCCCCAGATAATTGAGACCACTGCTTTGGGGGCGGCCTATCTGGCGGGGCTTCAGGTAGGAGTGTACCAGTCCCTGGATGAGATCAGTGCGTTATGGCATTGCCAACGGCACTTTACACCCCAGATGTCAGAGCCTCAACGTGACACGCTTTATCAGGGTTGGCTGGATGCGGTTAAACGGGTGCGCAGTAATTAATGATTGGGTGAAGGAAACGCCACCAAGTGGTCCGCTTCCAATCGAATGCCTACGTTCTGCCCCAGTTGGTAATCGTTGTGGCTGGGAAACAGGGCCTCAACCACACTGCCCGTGGGTAGTTCAAGCTTAAACAGCATGGAGGCTCCAGTGAAGGTTTTTTGCAAAACCTTGGCCTGCAGTGGGCTGTCAGTATCCGGCAGAATGTCGTCAGGTCTCAGCAGAATGTCCACCGGTGAACCTCGATGCCATCCGTAGGCACGATTACCGTGTATGACTCCAACTTCGGTGTCCACCAGCTGGGGTGAAAGGGCAGTACCCCGGATAAAGTGACCCAAACCAATAAAGTTCGCCACAAATCGGTTGATGGGTTCGTGGTACAGGTTGTAAGGGCTGTCCCATTGTTGTAACTCACCCTCATTGATGACACCAACCCGATCCGATATGGCGAACGCTTCTTCCTGATCGTGGGTTACCATTAGCGCGGTTGTGCCCTGGGCTTTGATGATGTCTCGCACTTCTATGCTGAGCCGTCGGCGCAGGTCCACATCCAGGTTGGAAAAAGGTTCATCCAACAGGATCAGGCTTGGCTCGGGTGCCAGCGCCCGGGCCAGGGCCACGCGCTGTTGTTGACCACCGGATAACTCGTGGGGAAATCGTTTGTGGTAGGATTCCAGGCCCACCAGTTCCAACATTTGTTGTGCTTTTGCTTTGCTTTTGCCGTTGGCTTTTTTGCGTAGACCAAAACAGACGTTTTCCCAGATAGTGAGATGGGGGAAAAGCGCATAGTCCTGAAACACCATTCCCAGGTTGCGTTTCTCTGGCGGTACCATGTGACTGTCATTGGAAACCACTTTGCCATCCAACTCAATGGTGCCAGCAGTGATGGGTTCAAACCCGGCAATAGTGCGGAGGGTGGTGGTTTTTCCGCAACCGCTGGGGCCCAGCAGGCAGGCGATGTCACCCTGGTTAATGTGGAAGCTGAGGGCTTTTACAACCGGATGTTCCTGGTAGTGACAATCAATTTCATTGAGTTGCAGCAGGGGGGTCATTGGGGCGTCCAGGTACCGAGTAAATATTCGATCAGGGCTTTTTGGGCATGGAGCCGGTTTTCCGCTTCATCCCAAACCACAGAGCGGGGATCATCCAGCATGTCCACACTGATTTCTTCGCCCCGGTGGGCTGGCAGGCAGTGCATAAACAGCGCATCTTTGTGGGCCTTGTCCATTAGCCCAGGCGACACTTGAAACGCTGCAAAAGCGCGTTCGCGTTTAGCCTGCTCCTGTTCCTGGCCCATGCTGGCCCACACATCGGTTACCACCAAATGCGCTCCCGTCACTGCGGTTGCTGCATCATTTCCCAGGGTTACTCGATCGTTGTTGGTATTTACCAGGTCTGGGTCAGGTTCAAAGCCCGGTGGGCAAGCGATATTGAGTTTAAAATCAAATTGCTTGGCGGCATTAATATATGAGTGGCACATATTATTGCCATCACCTATCCAAGCCACGGTTTTGCCTTTTATGGAACCCCTATGTTCCAGGAAAGTTTGCATATCCGCCAGCAACTGACAGGGGTGATAGGAATCCGTCAGCGCATTGATCACAGGTACCACTGAGTTGCGAGCAAACTCTTCAATTTTATGGTGCTCGAAAGTTCGAATCATGATGATGTCGGTCATTCTCGACAATACTTTTGCGGTGTCACCCACCGGTTCACCACGGCCCAGTTGTGTATCCCTAGGTGAAAGAAACAACGCGCCCCCGCCGCACTGCACCATTGCGCTTTCAAACGACACCCTGGTACGGGTAGAGGACTTCTCAAAAATCATACCCAGAACTTTATTTTTGAATGGTTCGTAGATCACGCCTTGGCGCAGCATTTTTTTCAATTCCACCGCTCGGTGCAATAGTTTTTCCAAAGTTGCAGGTTCGATGTCCAACAAGGTTAAAAAATGCTTTGTGGCCATGATGATTCTACTCGCTAGATTAAATTCGTTAGTGGGCTAGTGGAGCCACTGTTTTATGATCTGTGATAATTGCGAAACCAGGATGCCGGCTTCTTCGTCTGTCATGATCAGTGGTGGCAGCAAACGCACAACTTTCTCCGCCGTTACATTGATCAGTAATCCATTTTCCAAGGCCAGTGTTACCAGCTCGCCGCAGGGTTGGGTCATTTCAATGGCGATCATTAAACCGCTGCCACGGATTTCCTCAACCTGGTCTACGTCTGCTAAAGCTTGTTTGAACTGAGCAACGATGGATTGGCCCAGCAGTTTTGCGCGGGCGGGTAGATTATCGTCCATGATGGTGTTCACCACCGCCAGTGCAGTGGCACAACAAAGGGGATTGCCACCGTATGTGGAGCCGTGGTTACCTGGTTGAAACAATTTGGCCGCTTCGCCCTGGGCCAGGCAGGCGCCAATGGGAATGCCGTTGCCCAGGCCTTTGGCCGTAGTCACCACATCCGGCAGGATGCCGCTTTCCTGGTAGGCAAAATAACTGCCTGTGCGGCCATTACCGGTTTGAATCTCATCCAGCATCAGCAAAAGGCCATGTTGATCGCAAATATTGCGCAGTTCAGACAGGTAGTTATCCGCTGGGATATTGATTCCGCCTTCCCCCTGAACCGGTTCAACTAATATCGCCACCAGTTGTTGGTTTTTTTCTGCAATGCTGCGAACGGCTTCCAGGTCATTAAAGGGTACCCGAACAAAGCCCTGCACCAGCGGTTCAAACCCTGCCTGTACTTTACGATTACCCGTGGCGCTTAAAGTGGCCAGGGTGCGGCCATGGAACGATTGGTCTGTTACCAGTATTGTGGGTTTTTCGATGCCCTTATGGTGGCCGTATAACCGTGCCAGTTTAATGGCGCATTCATTGGCTTCGGCTCCAGAGTTACCGAAGAAGCAGGCATCCATTCCACTGATTTCCACCAAGCGCTCACCCAGGGCCTGTTGCTGCTCAATCTGGTATATGTTGGAGGTATGCAGCAGCGTTGCCGCCTGTTGTTGCAGTGCCGTAGTTATGTTGGGGTGGCAATGGCCCAGGCCGCACACCGCGATACCACCCAGGGCATCAAGATATTTTTTACCTTCCTTGTCGTATAACCAAACGCCTTCACCACGTTCAAATGAAATGGGAAGGGGTTTATAGGTGGTCATCAAACCCTTTGCTGACATGATGTGAATTTCCTGCTTAGTTCTATATCTACTACGAAACTGAGAGTTTCTAGAGTATGGTGCTCCGCTGTGTAGAGGCGGTCACCAATAATGAAAACGGCAGCCAAATTGCTGCCGGGGAACAGGTAATGATAGTATCAAAGTGCTACCTGTGCAATGGCTTAATCGGTGGGCGCTCAGGCGCCCTCATCAAATATCTCGTTCAAGCTTTTCAGCAATTGGTTTCCCCACAGGTCGTAGCCTTCTTTGTTTAGATGCTGACGATCCCACAGGTAGAGATCTTTCCTGGGAACGCCATTTTCGTCGGCTACCGATTTATTGGCATCAATGAAATAGATTTTTTCATCGTTCGCTGCCATATCTGCCAACGCCTGGTTATAGGCAGCATATTTGGTGGCTCTATAGGGTGAGGGGCGTAGCGCGATAAGGGCCATTATGGTGTCGGGTAGTTTTTCCCTGATTTTATTGCATAACGCCCGATACTCGTCAATTATGGCTTGTTGGGCGGAGTCTGGATTGATGTAGAGGTCGATGGCACCCACGTAGATAACCGCCATCTTGGGAGCATGTTTGATAAGCAATTCATCCAAGAAATAGTCCAGATCGGCAATCTTGGCTCCGCCAAACCCTCGATTTAACACCGGGAATCCCGCTATTTTGTCTGGCATCCCGTCCCACAATCGTATGCTTGAGCTGCCCACTAAAATTATAGGGTCTGGCGCAACGGGATTGGTGCGGTCATCAACTCTAAATTTTTCGATGTCTGATTCCCAAAGGGTGGGGTCTTTACTGGTGGACTTTTTATTGCCCACATACAGAGGGATCGCAATGTAGTAAATAACAGCACAGATAATTAATACAACGATTCCAGTGAGTACTATCTTCACTTAAATTCCTCTCTTTCGTTTTTATTCTGATAAATAAGCTTTACTTTATTTTCCGTGTATCCAGTATATTAGGTAAGCAGCGCCGCAATATTAGCATTGGCGGAGATTTACACGGAGTTAAACGACCCAAGCAGTGGGATTATTATACCCATGATGGCGAGACCATTCTTGTTTTGAATTTCAACTGCTTGAAGCTGTCGTATTTCACCGTTGCAAGGGCCCCCCATTTGGGAAACCATAGTCAGGATTAATTTCACCAGTAGAAGGCGTTGACATGGTCGAAAATCGAATTGATGGGGTCGGAAGCTCCCACAGGACTGGAGACGGCAATGGGAACCCTGGGTGTATCAGCCCCGTGGAGTTGAGTCTGTTCTCAAACCGCGTTCAATCCGTTTGCGATGAGATGGGGGCAGCTCTGAAGCGGGCCGCGTTTTCACCCAACATTAAGGACCGTTTGGATTTCTCCTGTGCTTTGTTTGATGGCAATGGTCAACTGACTGCCCAGGCCGCCCATATTCCTGTGCATCTTGGCAGTATGGCTTTTGCAATGGAGTCCATAGTGAATACGGTGCAGTGGAAACCCGGTGACATGGTGGTGGTGAATGACCCATATAAAGGTGGTACTCACCTGCCAGATGTGACCCTGATTGCTCCTGTGTATCTGCAAGGGATACGGGTAGCATTCGTGGCAAATAGAGCTCACCACGCCAATATTGGTGCCAGCTCTCCAGGTTCTATGCCCGTTTCCACCCACCTGCAGCAAGAGGGGATTGTGATTCCCCCCACCCATATTCAGCGTCAAGGTGAAGTTCAGCAAAGTGTTCTATTTCGGTTGGCGGGTTTGGTCGAGGGTGAAGATTCAAAATCTAAGGATCAGGCTAATTTTACCCCCCCTCAACAATCGGCTTTGGGGGATTTCAAAGCACAAATGAGCGCCAACCGAATTGGGGTTGAGCGTCTGCTTCAACTCATTCAGCGTTATGGGGTTGCTCAATTTAATAAATTGGTGGAGGGAATTAACGATTACGCCCAAAGCCTGGCCCTGGCCAGTTTAAAAACCATTCCTGACGGACGGTACCGATACACCGATTGGTTGGACGATGATGGGGCTGGCACCCGCGGGGTTCAGATTAGTGCAGAATTGACCGTGGCTCAGGGTGACATAGAGGTGGACTTTGCTGGCACTGCGGCGCAAGTGAAAGGCAATGTGAATTGCCCATTGTCCGTGGCCGCTGCGGCGATTTTTTATTGCTTGCGCTGCTTGATGCCTGAACAAATGCCGGTCTGTGCCGGTGCATTTCGTGGTATTCGATTGCGGGCGGCCAAAGGCAGCTTGCTCAACGCAGAATATCCCGCGGCGGTTGCCGCCGGTAATGTGGAAACCAGCACGAGAGTGGTGGACGTAGTTCTGGGTGCCTTGGCCCAGGCCATACCCAACCTCATTCCTGCCGCCAGTCAGGGGTCCATGAATAATCTGGCCATGGGTGGCATTGACGGCGGGGGAGAGAGTTGGGACTACTATGAAACCATGGGGGGTGGCATGGGAGCATCCTCAAAAAGCCAGGGTTTGAGTGCGGTGCAAACTCATATGACCAACACATTAAACACCCCGGTGGAAAGTTTGGAGAGTCACTATCCCATTCAGTTAACTCGCTACCAGGTTCGTCGTGGTTCTGGCGGCCAGGGTTTCCACTCTGGCGGCGATGGTATCATCCGTGAGTTTCGCTTCACGCAACCAGCCACGGTGACGTTACTCACCGAAAGGCGTGCCCGAGCTCCCTGGGGTGCTCAGGGAGGTAAGCCGGGTAAGACAGGAAACAACTTTTTGAACGCACAGCCGTTGCCAGCAAAAATAAGTACAACTGTGGCAGCGGGTGATGTTCTTTGTGTTGAAACTCCCGGTGGTGGTGGCTGGGGTAAAGAATAAGAACAAATCAGAGGAGAGAAGGGCAATGTCTACGCAAACCCACTATCGGGTATGTCATTTATGTGAGGCCATGTGTGGCCTAGAGATTGTTACGCAAGCCGATCTGGTGGTGTCCATCAAGGGCGATAAAGAAGACCCATTTAGTCAGGGTTATGTGTGCCCAAAGTCCACTGCTATTGCGGATATTCACAGTGATCCGGATCGCATTCGAAAGCCCATGATCCGGGACAGGGTCCAGGATCAATGGCGCGAAGCGGACTGGAGTGAGGCACTGGACCTGGTTGCAAGCAAATTGGTATCCATTCAACAGCAGCATGGCAACAACGCTCTTGGCGTCTACCTAGGCAATCCCTCAATTCATAACTGGGGAATGCTGACCCATGGGCCCAATGCCTTCAAGCGGTTAAAAACCCGCAACCGTTTTTCTGCCACATCGGTGGATCAGCTGCCGCACCAGTTAGTATGTTATTGGATGTATGGACACCAGAATTTGATTCCTGTGCCGGACATAGATCGCACAGAATTGTTGATTATTGTGGGTGGCAACCCCATGGCATCCAACGGCAGTCTGTGGAGCGTTCCGGGCTTTCGGCTGAAAGCCAAAGCCCTCAAACAGCGTGGTGGAAAATTGGTGGTGATCGATCCGAGACGAACTGAAACCGCCCAAATAGCGGATCAACACCATTTTGTTCGCCCTGGAACTGATGCCTTCCTGCTGCTGGCCATGGTCCGCGAGGTATTTAATCAGGGCTGGGTAAACACGGGTCATCTAAGCCAGCACCTTGCCGGCCTAGCGGCGGCAGAAAAAGCGGTACAACCTTTTACTTTAGAGTTGGCGGAGCAGCGTAGTGGTATTCCGGCGGATGAGATAAAGATGTTGGCTCAGGCGCTGGCTCATACTAAGAATGCGTCCATTTACGGGCGTTTGGGCATCTCCGTTCAGGAATACGGCGCCATTTGTCAGTGGGCAGTGCAGTTGCTCAATATCATCTGCGGCAATTTGGATGTACCCGGTGGTTACACCTTTAGTTTGCCCGCGGTGGACACGGTATGGGGGCCAACCAGTAAGCCGGGACACTTCAATGCCTGGCAGTCCAGGGTGCGCGGGTTACCTGAATTCAGCGGTGAGCTGCCCGTCAGCGCAATGGCCGAGGAGATTCTGACTCCGGGAGAAGGCCAGATAAAAGCGTTGCTGACGGGGGCGGGCAACCCGGTTCTGTCCACACCCAATGGCGTGCAGCTGGAGCAAGCGCTAAATTCTCTGGATTTCATGGTCAGTATCGATTTTTATCTAAATGAAACCACTCGATTTGCCGACGTTATCTTGCCGCCCACCAGCCCGCTGGAGCATGACCACTATGATTTGGCGCTGGCGACCTTCGCCGTTAGAAATACCGCTAAATACAGTCCGGCCATATTCCCCAAAGACGAGTCTGCACTCCACGATTGGGAGATTCTGTCGGCCATTGGTGAACGGGTCAGTGCCATACTGGATGTGGCACCCATGCCCACCATTCCGCCAGAAATGATTTTGGATATGGGGCTTAAGAGTGGCCCCTATAAAGATCAATTGAGCTTCCAGGCTCTGTTGGATAACCCCCACGGCGTGGATTTGGGCGCCCATAAGACCCAATTACCTGAGCGACTGGTGCACCAGGATAAGCAAATCCAATCTGCACCGGAAGCGGTGTTGGTTGATCTGGAACGATTGCTTGCCAGCGAACCAATGGCAGGTAAGGGTTTTCAGCTAATCGGTCGACGCCACGTAAGGAGCAATAACTCATGGATGCACAACTATAACCGCTTAGTTAAGGGTAAACCCCGCTGTCAACTTATTATTAATCCTGAGGATGCCAGGGAGCTGGGTTTGGAGGAAGGCAATTGGGTGTGGGTCAAATCCAGTGTGGGTAGAGTAAAGGCACAGCTGGAAGTGAACGCTGACATCATGGCCGGTGTGGTTAGCCTGCCCCATGGTTGGGGCCACAACAGGGGGGGGACGCGATCCGCCGTGGCTAATGCCCATCCCGGTGTGAGCGCAAATGACCTTACGGATCATCTGTTTATTGATGGATTGTCTGGTAACGCGGCGCTAAATGGTGTTCCTGTGGAGCTGGAGCCAGCCTAAACAACCACGTCTAAGGCAGTGCTTTTGTGCTGCCCCCGTGGCGACACTTTGCTACAATACGAAAAATTTGAGAGGCAGGTGTGATATGGAAACAGTAGACGTAATCAAAGATCAAATCAGCAGTAATGATGTGCTTTTATACATGAAGGGCACCCCCCAATTTCCCCAGTGTGGTTTTTCATCCCGAGCGGTGGAAGCGCTAATGGCCGTAGGCAAACCCTTTGCTTACGTAAATATTTTAGAGCATCCGGATATCCGCTCCGAGTTACCCAAGTATGCTAATTGGCCCACCTTTCCCCAGCTCTGGGTAAAGGGTGAGTTAATCGGTGGCAGCGACATCATTTTGGAAATGTCCCAGCAAGGTGAATTAAAAACCGTCATCGATGAAGCGTCTCCAGAAGCCTAAGGCCAGCGTTACCTTTGCCGTTGTGCTCGGATAAGGGTACCAACAGGCTGCTAAGAGTCGGTGCCCCTTAACTTAATATAAGGGGCATCAGCTCGCCTGGGGCAGGTTATCAAAGTGCTGTTGAAAGAACGCCATGGCTTGTTCAGCCACAAGTGGCTTTGAAAAGTAAAATCCCTGAATAAAATCGCAATTTCGAGTCTGCAGCAGGGCCAGCTGCTGTTGGGTTTCCACACCTTCTGCAACCAATTGCAACTTCAACTTTTTCGCCAATTCAATAATCGTATCCAAAACCATAAGTGATTCATCATTGGTTTCAATGTCTTTGATAAATGTTCGATCTATTTTTAGGGTGTCAATAGGAAACTTCAACAGATAGGCCATGGAAGAGTACCCTGTGCCGAAGTCGTCCAGCGCAATCCGCACTCCCAGGGATTTGATTTCGTCCAACAGGCCAATGGCCAGTTGTTCATTCTGCATCAAACCGGATTCAGTGATCTCTACTTCCAGTTGGCTGGGGTCCAGTCGATACATCTGCAGACATTTTCTCAGCGTGTTAAGAGGCGTGCCGTAATTCAGCTGCACAGGGGATAAATTTAATGATACGCTCACGTTTTTCAGGCCCTGATCGTTCCATTCTTCAATCTGTTTACAGCATTGCTCAATTACCCAATCACCAATTTGGTGAATATAACCTGTGTCCTCAGCTAACGGAATAAAAAGCCCTGGACTGATCATACCTTTCTCGGCATTGTGCCAGCGCATCAGAGTTTCAAATTCATAGCAGTCGTTGCCATTGAGAGGAACTTTAGGTTGGAAATGCAAAAGAAACTCATTGTTTTCCAATGCACATCGCATTGAGGATTCCAGGGCGATGCGTTCCAGCACCGGTTTGTTCATATTGGCGTTGTAAAAATGAAAGTTATTTTTGCCATTGGATTTAGCTGCGTACATGGCTGTGTCGGCATTTTTCAACAGGGTTTCCGGGGTGAAACCATCTTTCGGATACATTGATATACCGATACTGGCGCTCACGAACAGTTCATTGTCATTCACCAAAAAAGGTTTGCTTAGCCGCTCAATTACTCGGTTGGCAATCTTCGAAACTTCCTCTGGAGAATCCACGTTGGAAAGAGCGAGGGTGAATTCATCCCCTCCCAGTCGCGCAACCATGGCGTTGCCACTGCTGCTGGTTCTGCATTCTTTACTCAACAGATCATCGCTTCGGATACACTGTTCCAGCCTTGTTCCCATTTGCATCAGCAAACTGTCGCCAGTTTCGTGACCCAGTCCATCGTTGATATGCTTAAAGTTGTCCAAGTCAAAAAACAGGATGGCAACTTGATGTCCCGTTAACGTGGATTTTTCAATCAGCTTTTGAATACTGTCGATGAAGGTGACTTTGTTGGGTAACCCAGTAAGGGTATCGTAATAGGCCAGTTCCTGTATTTGCTGGGTTGTACTGAGAAGATGGCGACGCATTTCATCGAAAGATTGGGCAAAATCGCCGATTTCATCTTTTCTATTGAGACCTTCCACTGGCTCCAGCTCACCATCAGTAATATTGCTTGTGAGTTGTTGAATCTTGCCGAGGGGATTGGTAACCCAGGATGTCACAGTCTTGTGCAATATCATAATACTCAACAAGCCAGCCGCGATGGCAATGTAGCTGAGTAATGAATTAAGTCTGTCCATGGATGATACGGTTTCCAGCGCCGGGGTTAGAACCAGCATGGACAGTTTTGGATGAATCGATTTTCGATTGGAGATGAATGACTTATTGTTCCACATTACGTTGGAAACAGCCTTAGCCTGAGCGTTTTTGAGGGCCGCTATTAGAGTGCGTTCCTGGGTGAGTGGCTCGCCTTCGCTGGATTCCAATAAGATCAGAATATGGGATTCCTGGCGAGTGGTGGCGATGAAGCGATTCATGGCGTCCAGGGGTAGGTATGTCTCCAGCACAAAGCTCGCGCCACCGTGATACCTGGGGGGCAATATGGAATTGACTTTTAATACGAACTTTTGGCTGGACGATTGAATCAAGGTATGGTTATTAGAAAGGCTCACAGAACGGGTGATTTTTTCCGGAACTTTGCCAGAACTGGCCAGTAGGTGTTTTTCCCCATCGAATACGCTTATGGACAGGAGTTCTGGCCTAAGTTGATGAAACCTTTCAATAAGGTGCTGTGAATTGACATCCGAATCTGACTGGTTGCGGAATTCCCTGTGGTAACGTTTCACTAAGCCCAGACCCTGTTCCAGACTCCACTGAATTTGATCCGATAAAATCTGGGTTTGGGTAAAAGCATTGTCCGCCATATTGGATTGCAATACCCGTTGTGAGGTGAAACTCACCAACATCAGGGGTACCAGAATCAGAGGTACTAAAATGGAGAGAAACTTGGCTTGTAACTTCATAGATACCGCTTGAGTAAATCAACACCGATAGCCTAAGTATAGAAAGCCATTTAGACTTGCAGCACATATCTGGACTTTTTTCTGTTCCATATCAAAAGGAAACCGCTAACTGCTTAAAAACAATGGTTTTCTCAATTAGTGTTATTCTATTAGTGTGAGCCTGGTCACATTTTGATCAGGGTGACTGCTTCCCTAAACAGGGGTAGCTCCTAATACATCGAATTGATAGAAGGATTGTTATGGATTGGCCTTTACAAATAACGGATTACCTGACGGGTAAAGTTGAGGTTGGAAGCAATGTGACCCTGCAGGGCTGGGTGAGAACCCGTCGAGATTCCAAGGCGGGATTTTCTTTTATTAATGTGCACGATGGTTCCGCTTTTGATGGTGTTCAGGTGGTAGCCGACGCCGAATTGTCTAATTACCAGAGCGAAATTCTAAAGCTCAGCGCAGGCTGCAGTGTAAAAATCCATGGTTGTTTGGTTGAATCTGAAGGGAAAGGCCAGGCAATGGAAGTTAAAGCAGACACCATTACGGTGTTGGGATGGGTGGACGACCCGGAAACCTACCCAGTGGCAAAGAAACGCCACAGCTTTGAATTTTTACGTAGCGTTGCCCATTTGCGACCCAGAACCAATACCTTTGGTGCCATGGCCAGAATCAGAAACACCGTTGCTCAGGCCATTCATCGCTACTTCCATCAACGTCACTTCTATTGGGTCAATACCCCCATTATCACCGCCAGTGACTGTGAAGGTGCCGGTGAGCTGTTCCGGGTGAGTACGCTGGATCTGCTAAACTTACCCAAAACCGATGAAGGCCAGGTGGATTTTAGCCAGGATTTCTTTGAGACTGAATCGTTCCTGACGGTTTCCGGTCAGTTGAACGGCGAGGCCTACTGTACCGCTTTATCCAGAATCTATACCTTTGGTCCCACATTTCGGGCTGAGAATTCCCATACCAGCCGTCATCTTGCAGAGTTTTGGATGGTGGAGCCGGAGGTGGCGTTTGCCGATCTAAACAGCAATGCGGATATGGCAGAAGAGTTTTTGCAATTTGTATTTGCGGCGGTGCTGGATGAGTGTGGCGATGATCTGGCTTTCTTTAACAAGCAAATCGACAGTAATGTAATAAGTCGATTGGAGTCAATGGTTGACGCCTCGTTTGAGCGTATGGAATACACGGATGCGGTCACCACCTTGCAAAACTGCAAAAAGAAGTTTGAATTTCCAGTTCAGTGGGGCATTGATTTGCAGTCTGAGCATGAGCGCTATCTGGCGGAAACCCATGTGGGCAAGCCAGTGGTTTTAGTGAACTACCCAAAAGAAATTAAAGCGTTTTACATGCGCGAAAATGAAGACGGGAAGACCTGTGCTGCCATGGATGTACTGGCGCCGGGAATTGGTGAGATAATTGGCGGTAGTCAAAGAGAAGATCGCTTGGATGTATTGGATAGCAAAATGGATGCCTTGGGTATTAAGCAACATCTGAGTTGGTATCGAGACTTACGCCGCTACGGCACTATCCCCCACGCCGGATTCGGTTTGGGTTTTGAACGGTTGCTAAACTACATTACTGGGATGGAGAATATTCGGGATGCTATTCCATTTCCTCGAACTCCAGGTAGTGTCAATTTTTAATCCTCACTACTAATTCCGTCAAGTCTGAAAAATCCGCGCAATAACATTTAAAAGCCTTGCTTGAAAAAGTGAGGCTTTTTTTTGTTCAGTAATACTTTGTGTCGCAATTTAAACTGCATTTTTATGGATGTTAAAAACCCTTTACCTACTGTAGTGATGGTTGTGGAGTTTAGTAACTGAGGAAAGAAGATAAAATAAATTGACGTATACTCATTCTTAATTCGAGACGGAATTCGTTTTGACAATTATAGGACTTCATTTATTGAAGCCTTTTATGTTGCGTTTTAAAACTGTATGCAACGGTACTAACTCATGGAATTTATTTTGGGGTTTAGCCTAAAGGGCTGAACTGAAGTCTCATATAATTTAGAGTTTAAGTAATGAAATCGGACGTACACGTGATTGCACCTCGCTACGGCTTTGGGGTGGAGCATAATGCCTGCGCATTGTTGCTGTGGCAAAATACTTTAATCGAAGCGGAACCACTGGATGTATCTAAGGGGCACATTTGCCTTCGCTCGTCTTCATCTCAGCCAATAATAGGGCAACTAAAACAGGGTATTCGAATACAAAATATTGAATTGCGATTCGATGATGAAACCTATTCCCTCAATAACATGTTGTTAACGGTAGTGAAAAGCTGTGAGAGCGGGCGTTACCTAAAGTGGGTTTTTAAGAGTGATTGTGATGCCGAGACTTCGTCTAGGCTGTGGGAAATCAGTTTTAAACTTCGTATGCGGCCATGTAGTAAAGATCAGTTGGGCTATGATGAAAACAGCTTGCCCAAAATACCTGCTCGTGGAATTTATACGGAAGAAGCGCGACAAAATAGGTTAACCTTTCTACGAGAAGCATCTCAGAAAAACCTAGATGAATTGTCTGAAACGCGTCTGGATCCAACTAGTTTGGTCAGCAATATTGAGGCTTTTGTGGGTACAGTGGAAGTGCCCGTAGGTATAGCAGGTCCATTGCATGTAAAAGGCGAGCATGCTAATGGGTTGTACTATGCTCCACTTGCCACTTCTGAAGGAGCTTTGGTTGCATCTGCTACCCGCGGCGCCACCGCCCTGTCTCGATCCGGTGGCGTCACCGCCCGTGTCTTAGGGCAGCGCATGTTTCGTGTGCCGGTTTTCATCCTGGAAGATTTATCCATGGCGCTGTTCTTCTCCCATTGGGTGGAAGACCATTTCGACGAAATAGCAGAGCAAACCAAAAAATATTCCAATTTTGCTAAGTTGATGGAGATTCAATCCCATGTGATGGGTAAGTCTGTTCACGTGTGTTTTGTTTATGAAACCGGAGACGCCGCTGGACAAAATATGACGACCACCTGCACCTGGCAGGCCTGTCAGTGGATCATTCAGAAAATGAGTGATTTTGAGGTGGTTCGTTTTGAGAACTTCATGATTGAAGCCAATCTTTCCAACGATAAGAAAGTCACCTACAACTCTTTTCTCAAAGGGCGGGGAATACGGGTGCTGGCGGAGTGTGTGCTTACTCAAGAAGTATGCTCAAAGGTGTTAAAAGTGACACCGAAACAATTGTTCGATGCTTACAACAATGTTATTGCGGGCAGCATCGCATCCGGCATGATAGGAGCCAATATTAACATTGCCAATATTATAGCGGCCATGTTTACAGCAACCGGCCAAGATATTGCTTGTGTTCACGAATCATCTATTGGACATCTGCATATGGAGCTTACCCCCAGGGAAATCTGTATGCAACGATGATGTTACCCAGCTTAATCGTTGGCAGCGTTGGCGGTGGAACTAATCTTCCCCAGCAGAAGGAGTGTTTATCTCTGTTAGATTGCGCTGGGCCGGGTAATGCACACAAATTAGCAGAAATTATAGCGGCATTTTGTTTGGCCCTGGATATATCCACACTCAGTGCTGTAGCCAGTGACCAGTTTGCCCGTGCCCATGAAAAGCTGGGCCGTAATAGACCGGTGGATTGGTTAAAGTTATCAGATTTAAATCTGGAGTTTTTTAGTGGGGCAATGGAAAGCTACTACGGGTCCAGTTCTGTTTCTTTAGCTGGTATGCAGCCTGTGACGAGCACGTCTATGGGTAGCAGTATCGTGACTGAGCTTACTTCCCACAAGATCAATAAATTGGTTGGTCATTTTCCATATAGTCTGGAGCTGCAGCAAGGAGAATGCATTAAGGTGATGGCTAAGGTAAAACCGCTTGATCAGGAAGTCATTCTCACCATGAACAGTATCGCTGGCATGTGCGATGCGCGCCTCTCCCATTCTTTCAATGAATTTAAAAATCGGTTGGGGTTTGAAGATTGTCACACACGTGAGCTCAATGTGATGTCGCAACAGGATGAGCGGTTTCAGAAGTACACTCCCATCACTTATTTTCAATATCAGGAACCTCAGCGCGAGGCCTATGTGCTCGTACAGGAGTACTTAGAAGATATGGAAATGATGGATACGGCTGATGACACCTCCGGTTGGACTACAGATCACATTTGTGCTGCGCTTCAAGGAATAGCCGAAATCCATGGTATCTGGTATCAACAAGAAGATGAGCTTCGGCGGCAAGACTTCCGCTTGTACGAACAGTCAGCTCAGGACATGGAGAGCAAATCACGGTTGTGGCAAATGCTGGCTGTTCATGCTGTGGAAGAGTTTCCCGAATGGTTTTCTGATTCCGACTTGGCGTTTTTCAATCAGTGCTTACAAACTTTACCACAATGGTATGCAGAGCTTGATGCCATGCCCCGAACCTTGGTTCACAACGATTTTAACCCTCGTAATATCGCTTTTCGGCAGGGTATCGGTGGTTTGACTTTGTGTGCCTATGATTGGGAGCTTGCCGGATTGAATGTGCCGCAACGAGATTGCGCTGAGTTGTTGGTTTTTACTTTGGGTGCTGATGTAACCGAGGATCAAGTGACTCACTACATTGAGCATCATCGCAGATGTTTGCAGGAGGCTACTGGCACGGATATTGATCCAATTATGTGGCGCAGGGGTTATCAACTGTGTCTTTGGGATCTGCTTATTAGTCGAATACCACTCTATTTAATGGCCCATACTTTTAGGCATTATGGCTTTATGGAAAGAGTGCAATCCTCATTGCGTAACTTGATCATGATTGAGCGTTCGTTGGCGGAGTAGGGTGGAGCTATGTTTGGAGCACAATGGCAACACTCTTCCTCCGGTGTTGATAGAGGCTTTATGGCAGTGCCATTTAAAGTCTATGCCGAAGATCCACATTGGCTTGGGGAACGTTCTCATGATTTGCAAAAGAGCTTTTCAGAAGCGAATACGTATTTTCAACAGGGTGAAGCATGGCTGGGTTGTCTGGGGGAGACTCGCTTGGCTGGATTTTTTGAGAAGGGGTTTGAGCTAGATAAAGAGCCGGTGGCTTACTTTGGGTTCTGGGAAACCAACAATAACCTTGAGGCCAATAGATCTCTCTTTTCAGAGCTGGAAAAATGGGCAAAATCAAAGGGTGCTAGGGCGTTATATGGTCCAATAAACTTTAGCACCTTTGGCAACTATCGATTAAGAGTTGATAGTTTTCATGAACCCGCTTTTATGGGTGAACCGTATAATCCCAGTTATTACCCCGATTTGCTTGAGAAATTGCAGTTCGAGGTTTGCCAACGTTATCAATCTCGATTTCATCCAGATGCTGGCGTTTGGGCAGAGCAAGTGGCGCCCGAACAGAAAAAGCTGTCGATACAATTGCAGAGCCAATTTTCCATGCAGTCAATTACGCCCGATTTATGGCTTGGATATTTGCCACAGATACATCGCTTGGTGGAGGCTGCTTTCAGCAAAAACTTCGGCTACCGTTCCATTCCAGCACGGGATTTTGAGCGAATATATGGCGAGAGTTACATTGCAGCATCCTGCCCAGTTACTTCGCAAATAGTATTGGATTCAATTGGAGAGCTAGCAGGATTCTTTGTGTGTTTTCCCGATTACGCCGAACTTATAAACGGGCGAATACAGCGCAATCAGATATGCAGGTTTGAATATGCCACTCACTTTAGCAAACTGACTCGGCCGCGTACCCTTTTGGCTAAAACTGGGGCAGTGAATCCAAAGTACAGAAATCAGCGAATCTTTACCTGGATGTGCAATCAACTCATTATTTCTTCTGTTGACGATTACCAATCTATCTGCGCGGCTTTGATGCGTGATGACAATCACTCCATGAATTACGGTTCGAAATTTCCTAACAGCCGTCACTATGCACTGTTTAAAAAACGGATTTAAAAATTGGCTAGGCCACATACATCTACTTGGGTGAGAACGATGCAACCAAATACAACTGAACAGAAATGGATAGTACAACTTAGCTGGATTGATTTTTTGACTTTATCCAGTGTGATAACCACCTCTTTAGCTGTAGCACTTATTCTTGATGGCTATCTACATGCCGCAGTTGCTACCTTGTTTATTGCCATGACTGCAGATGCACTGGACGGTTATCTGGCTCGATCTTTCAAAAAAGAAAGTCAGTTTGGGGGCTATCTAGATAGCTTTATGGATGTATTGATTTACCTCGTGGTGCCTTCCCTGGTTCTCTATCAAGCTGGATTTAACGGTTGGTGGGGCATCTTTCTTATGTTGATGATTGGTGCCGGTTGCTTAAGGCTTTCTGCGTTTAATCAAACCGGTAATGTACAGTCTGAGGCCGGGCTGGCGTATATGGGTATGCCTGTATTTTGGAGCATGTTTATTTGCGCAGGGTATTTTGTCGTGTTGGAGTTAGGCTTTTCAGCTTTGCTGGCCAAGTCGTTACTTGCTTGCGCATTGACGTTTTTCAGCTGGTATATGTTGCAGCGTAAGCCGTTCTTCAAGTTCACTTCTTTGTTACAAATGCTGTCTTTGACTTTGGCGGGTTTTGCATTGTTTGTAGTTATGCAGTTCGGCCAATTTCCTGAGGTTTACAATGTTGCGATCATCTATAACGCCTGGGTAATGCAAATCCCCATTGTTTTTGCTGGTGTGTCTCATATGTGGATTGTATCCAACAATAAATTTAGTTTCTTGAATATCCCTGTTAATACCTACCGCTACGGCCAGAATAAAACCTTGCGGGGATTTGTGGTGATGCCAATGGCGGCGGCCATGGGGTCGCTTTTATGGTTGTGTTTTGATGATTTAGAACTGACCAGTTTGCACTATTATCCCTTAATTGGTGCGGTTATGGGGATAGCCTACATGGTAGCGGAACTACCCAATTCCTACATGAAACGGAGATTAGGTGTTGCTGCTGGTCAACTTCCGCGGAAGGGGAGAGGGTGGTTTCTACTGTTAGATCAGCTGGACTCTGGGATTGGAGTTGGGTTGTTGCTCTGGCTGGCAGGATTTTGCAACCTAATCCAGGCGTTAGTTTTTGTGGTTACCTTTCCAATAACCGCGCTGGTGGTGAAGTCGTTGCTTTATACAGCAGGTCTCAAGAAGGCCGCTTGTTAGCCTGCTAGTTCAGCAAAGACAGCACCTGCTGCGATAAGGCATTGGCCTGGGCTTGCAGAGCCAGGCCTGCTTGTCTCTTTATCTGCTGTTGTGACAGGTCCGTAATTTGTGAGGCAAAATCCGTGTCGCTAATTCTTGATCTAGCCGCACTTTGGGATTCTGATACCGCAGACAAATTACGAATACTTGATTCGAATCGGTTCTGTATGGCGCCTATAGAAGCTCGATAGCTATCGATTCTGGCCAAGGCGTCGTCCACGCTAGAGACTGCCGCTATTGCGCTGCTGGGAGAACTCACATCCAAGTTGGCAAGGGTGCCGGCGGCTTGAACATTTTCTTGTTCGAGCGAATTCAAACCGGCTTGTGCTTGATCGGCTCCGGACAGGGTAATGCTGTCATCAGCACTCAGTAGCACTTGGCCGCTGATCCTCAAATCTGAAAATCCAGCATCAAAACGTTGTTCACCGCCACCAAACAACACATTATTGGTTTCGGCAGAAGCGCTGCTGATAACAATATCGCGGCCATCGTCCGCGCGTAGTTCCAACTGGCCATTCTGGTTTACGCTTGCCACCACGCCGGTGGTGTCTGATTTGGAATTAATGGCATTAGCCAGATCACCATCGGCGTCGTTTTCAGAAACGTCGACGGGTCCGATATCCACCCCGTTGATGCGTAGATCACCATTGTTTAACGTTCCTGTTGCCACATTACTCGCGGTGTTGGTATTGATGGTTCCACTGTAATCCGATTCATTCAGATCGCTGCTTGAAAATGTAGTTACAGCATCCCCGTACACCCCTTGCAGCCCGGGTTCGCCGGATTCGCGGATTTGATTTACCCGGTCTGCAATACTTTTTGCCAATCCGCTGCCGTAGTTTGGGTTGGTGGGATCCGTAAGTTGCGAAGTGGTCTGAATGGTTTCTATTTCTCCACCGAAAGCGGCGTCGGCGATATTGACTTGCTCTGTGGCTTCCGTGGTAGAGGTTGAAATGGTGAGGTCCGAAATAACGCCGGTGTCGGCGTCGCCTTCTTGAATGCCTTGATTACCGATGTCGCTGCTGCCTAACTGGGCACGGCTTGACAGTGACTGAACACTGCCTGGTTGGGCTCCCAAGGCGTTGCTGCTGGAATTAAACCCCCCTACGTTTATTTGCTCTTGCCCAGCAGCTCCAATCTGAAATGACATCTGGCTTAAGGAGCCATTCAGCACCTGCTTTCCATTAAATGTGGTGTCGCTGGCCACGCGATCAATTTCACTTTTCAGCTGATCGATCTCTTTTTGAATAGCGCTCCGGTCCTGGGGGCTTAGACTGCCATTTGCTGCTTGCAGTGACAGATCGCGAATCCGTTGTAATGATTCCGTCGTTTCCGCCAATGCTGATTCGGTGACCTGAGTAAATGAAATGCCCTCAGCGGCATTGCGGCTGGCGCTATTGAGGCCGTTGATCTGCGCGGTAAAACGATTGCTTATGCTGAGGCCCGCAGCATCATCCGCAGCGCTGTTAATGCGATTTGCGGAAGCGAGCTTGGCCAATGATTTATTTAAACCAACTTCATTTTGGTTTAACGAGCGAAGCCCGGACAATAATGACGGGCTGGAATTGATGCTTTGTGGCATGGCAGGACCCTCCGAACGTCATTAATATAGCCTTTGGGCGAAGCACATGGTATTAATCCTGTTAGTCTGCTTAGATCAATTTTTTACCAATATAGAGAATTAAAGGCCAAAAAACTGCGTTGCTGGATTCGCAATCTCCCCAGGCATCTTTAAAGCGTTGAAGTTCCGCTTCTACTGGATTGAATCCTTTGTGTTTTTCAAATTGCTTCACTGCAGACCAAGTGTTCAGGTAGCCAATAAGATGGCTAAATTGCCATTGGGCCTGCATCTGAAACTGGGGAGCGCTCTGCATGCTATAGGGGAATTGAATTTTACTGTAGCTGTTATCCAGTAAGGCCCTCTCCGCTGGCCAGTAGGGGCCCACGGTTTTACTGTGAAATTCTTCTACCAGTCCATCAAGCTTTGAATTGGTGTATAGCAACTGGTAGCCCCAAACGGCCAAAATACCATTGGGCTTTAACGTCCGATCCACTTCTTTAAAAAACAGTTCGTGATTGAACCAGTGTATGGCCTGGGCAACCGTGATCAGATCCAGGCTGTGGTCTGCTGCCGGTATGCGCTCAGCGGGGCTCACATGATAATTCAAGTTGATTTGAGTTTGTGCTTCGGCAATCTGTTTTTCACTGGCGTCACTGGCGTTCACTTGCTGAAACCGCTTACTCAATTCCACCGCTGCCTGGCCATTGCCGCAGCCCACGTCCCATGCCCGTTGTGTGCTTGGGCTGATGGCGGCCAGATGATCGTACAGTGATTGAGGATAGGTGGGGCGAAACTGTTTGTAATTACCTGGATCGCTGGAAAAGTAATCTTTAAACTGAGTCATGGTGGTCTCCATAAGTGCATCACGGAGACTAACTCAATCCGGTGCGATGCACAGCCCGCTCACGCTTATGGTGGTTATTTTTGTACTGAATGGGGCAGGAGGAGAAGTTTCACAGGTCGAGATCAATCCTCTTCCGGTAGTGGCCAGCCCCCCATGGATTTCCACTTGTTAACGACCCAGCAGAAAAACTCTGCGGTCTTCATGGCATCGTAAATGGCAGAGTGGGCTTCGGCATTATCAAATGGGATGTGTGCTGCCCGGCAGACTTTGGCCAGCACGGTTTGACCCACGGCCAACCCCCCTATGGTGGCGGTGTCAAAACAGGAGAAGGGGTGGAATGGATTGCGTTTGATGTTGTGTCGTTCCACCGCCGCGTTAACGAAGTCGCGATCGAAGAATGCATTGTGACCCACCAGGATGGCTCGGTTGCAGCCTTCTTCTTTTATCGCGAGCCGTACAGCGCGAAACACTTCTTTAATGGCGGTCAGTTCATCTATGGCACCGCGGAAGGGGTGATAGGGATCAATACCGGTAAAATCCAGGGCAGCCTGTTCTATGTTGGCCCCCTCGAAGGGTACCACGTGGCGGTGTATTTGCTGCCCAGGGACCAGGTTTCCATTCTCATCCATGTCTAGAATGATGGCGGCAATCTCCAGCAGCGCATCGGTTTGGGAATTAAATCCACCGGTTTCTACGTCTATCACCACCGGCAAATAGCCTCGAAAACGGTTGGCCAGATCTGATTTTGGGTTACTCATGGGGGCAAGGTCTGATGCATTAGACTTGGATGTTAGCTTGTGCTTGGGCCTGGCACAAATATTTTGCCCAGTTTTATTGAAGGATTTGCTCAAGAGTTTTCCCATCTGACCGATAACTTATCTAACGTAGTCGGCGTATTAAGGGTGAATACGGCAATGTGGCGCAACTTGTTGTTTCTGATGAGTATGATCTTTCCCGGGTTGGGACTGGCCCACGATTATGGTGCTCGCATTGATGGAGCTACCTGGCATTTGGAACCATCGCCCTTAAAATGTCGGCTATGGCAGGCGGTACCCAATTATGGCGATGCCGTTTTTGAGCTGGAAGCAGGCCAAGATCTCAAGTTTTATATTGACTCTTATCGGCCGGTTGACAAACCCGGCCAGGCCAAAGTGTCCATTGTTGCCCCCAATTGGCGGCCCGATATCAGCCCCAAGTCCATTGGCGAAACCAGGTTGCAAACTGGCCGACGGCCCATTGAGTTAGCGCACGAAGTGGCGAATCAATTGTTAGCGGAGCTGATGGGGGGCATGTACCCGTCCTTCAGTCATCCCGGCTGGTACGATCCACATCCGGTGCAGGTGAACGTATCCGCGGTTAATTTTCAGGATGCCTACAGTGGCTATATGTCCTGTGTGGCGGGCTTGTATCCTGCCGGATATTCAGATCTGAAACTGTCACTCCTGCATTTTGAGACCAACAAATATGGCATCAAAGGCAAATTGAAACAGCGCCTGGATTTGATTGCAGGCTACATAGCGCTTGATCCTTCTGTTAAGAAAATTTACGTGGATGGCCATACGGACAGCGATGGTCGCCGCGGACACAACTGGGAGTTATCCCGGTTAAGGGCCCAGGAAGTGAAAGATTACCTGGAATCCCAGGGGATTTTTCCCGAGATGGTGGAAATGCGCTATCACGGAGAGGGGCGGCCCGCCCGTCGCAACAGTAACAAGGCCAACAAAGCGGTTAATCGCCGGGTTTCTGTGCGCCTGACCCGTTAATTCCCATACGGCCTGTTAGTTAGCTAGGCAGGCCGCAATCAGGTACAATACGCGCCTTTTCTCAATCAATTAGCTGATCTTGAAGGGTCGTGGCATGTCTGACATCAAAAAGGTGGTTTTAGCCTATTCTGGCGGTTTGGATACCTCAGTAATCGTAAGGTGGCTGCAGGAACACTATCAGTGTGAGGTGGTAACTTTTACTGCGGATTTGGGGCAGGGGGAAGAAGTTGAACCCGCACGGGCCAAGGCCAAGGCCATGGGTATAAACGAAATCTACATCGAGGATCTGCGGGAAGAATTCGTCAGGGATTTTGTCTTTCCCATGTTCCGGGCCAATACCATTTACGAAGGCGAATACCTGCTGGGGACCTCCATCGCACGGCCTTTGATCGCCAAGCGGTTGGTGGAAATCGCCAACGAGACCGGCGCTGATGCTATCTCCCATGGCGCTACGGGTAAGGGTAATGACCAGGTTCGATTTGAATTGGGTGCCTATGCGCTCAAGCCTGGAATAAACGTAATTGCCCCCTGGCGGGAATGGGATCTCAGTTCTCGCGAGACCCTGATGCAGTACGCTGCCAACCATGATATCCCAGTGGATTTTTCTAAGGCAGGAAAAAAATCCCCTTATTCAATGGACGCCAACCTACTTCATATCTCCTATGAAGGTGGTATTTTGGAAGACCCTTGGGCAGAGCCAGAAGAAGATATGTGGCGTTGGTCCGTTAGCCCCGAAGCTGCTCCAGATACCCCAACCTATCTGGAACTGAGTTATGAAAAGGGCGATATTGTGGCTATTGATGGCGTTGCTATGAAGGCCCACGAAGTACTAGAGAAGCTTAACAAGGTGGGTGGAGCCAATGGAATTGGTCGTTTGGACATTGTGGAGAACCGCTATGTGGGCATGAAGGCCCGTGGCGCCTACGAAACCCCCGGTGGCACCATCATGCTGCGTGCTCACCGAGCCATGGAATCCATCACTCTGGATCGGGAGGTGGCCCATCTTAAAGACAGCCTCATGCCCAAGTACGCGGAGCTCATATACAACGGTTATTGGTGGAGCCCTGAGCGCACCATGCTGCAGACCATGATTGACCAGAGCCAAAGCTCGGTGAATGGCGTAGTGAGAGTGAAGTTATACAAGGGTAACGTCACTGTAGTGGGGCGGCAATCGTCGGATTCTTTGGTGGATGACCGAATCGCCACGTTTGAGGATGACGCAGGAGCGTATAATCAGATGGATGCAGAAGGATTCATAAAACTAAATGCCCTGCGTTTGAGAATCGCAGCCAACAAAGGGCGAAAATTGTTGTAAGCCAATACGTTAATTAGCCCGTGAAAAAAGCCCCGCATAACCATTGCGGGGCTTTTTTTTAGCTGCAGATCCAATCTATATCTATACTGATAGTGTCCAATTCCTTGAACTTGTTTAAAAAATCCTATTTATTATGAGCGAATCAAAGCCTGTAGTGGTGGTTGCCGACTCAGAGCCATCCAATATTGAATTCTATAACCAAGTGTGTGATGAAGCTGGAGCTACCATGGTCTCCACCGGAGTAGCTGAGCGTCTGTTCAGTTTAGTGGTGGCGCAGCAGCCTGCCTTGGTCATAGTGGATTCCCTGCTGGAAAATCCCGATAGCTACCAGCTTTTGAATCGTTTGAAATCCGACGACGAAACCCGCCATATCCCCGTTTTATTCGTGGTGGCCAACCTGTCCGATCGGAAAATCGCTTTGCATCAAAGCCTGTTCAAACTAGTGCGTGTGGAGTCGAAACCCCTGGCCAGAGAGGCTATGTCGCAGTTGATTCAACGCTATCTTAAATTGAATCACTATCACACGGTGGTCAATGCGCTGGCCAAGACCGCCACACCTGAGGTTGTGGATGGGGTTCACGAGGGCATACTGGGAATCGATCATGACGGCAAGATACTGTTTGCTAATTTTGCCGCAGAGATGTTATTGCAAGCCAATGCATTGGATCTGGTGGGCAACTATCTGGAAAGTTTGTTCGAAGAACGCTGCGTAAATGTGTTGTCCAAGTGGCGTGAGCACCCAGTGGCAAAAGTAACCGCCAGTGATCAGATCCTGCAGGTAGATCGCGCGTCTCTTTGGCGTAAAGACGGGGAGAGCATCAGCTGCAAGTTTGCCGCGGTGCCTTTGCCAAATCTTGAGGGAATACACCTTCTGTTTGCCTTTAAACAATTGAAGGATTCCCGGGAATCAAAAGACAAGATCGCACAGCTTTCCCAGGTGGATCACTTAACGGGTTTGCCGGTTCGCAACGCCATTATCGAACAGATCGATCGTTGCTCAGTGAAGGCCACCTTATCCGGTTATTATTTTGCCATCCTTTCTGTGGACTTGGATCATTTCCGTTATATTAACGAGAGCCTGGGGCATGAGCTGGGTGATCTTCTTATCAAGGAGGTGGCGGAAAGAATCCAGAAATTATTGCGACGGGATGATGTGCTGGCGCGGATGGAGGGAGATGAGTTTGCGGTTTTATTAAGCCACATTGATCTACCGGAAAATGCCGGCATGATTGCAAAGAAAATTGTGGATAAAGTACGTGAGCCTTTTCTGGTGGATGGGCATGAGCTCTTTACTGGCTGCTCCATCGGTGTGAGTGTGTATCCTTCCTGTGGCGATAATGCCCAAGCCTTACTCAAAAATGCCGAAGTGGCTTTATCCCGCGCTAAAGCCACGGGTAGAAACAGTTACCAATACTTTACCCGTCAGATGAACGAAGCCCGTACAGCCCAGATGCAATTTGAAAAGGAATTGCATCTGGCGGTTAAGAAAAAACAATGGCGAATTCAGTATCTGCCGGTGGTGAAAGTGAACACCGGTGAGGTGGCGGCTTGCGAAATAAAGTTAAGTTGGTTGCATCCCACTCGGGGTGAGTTGGCTATGGACGCGTTTTTATCGGAAGCGGAAGAGGCTGGATTAGCCGCACCTATTTTTAGCTGGCTTTGGCGTCAGGCTTTGCATCGATTTCGTAAACTCAGTGCCGAAGCCAAGACAAAGGTTCGGCTCATCGTACCGGTTTCTCCTTCTATCCTGTTGCAAGAGGGCGGTGTGGAATGGGCTTTGGAAAGCATCCAATGGGCGGGCTTAACACCTGAACAAATCTATGTTGAGTTGCCCGAGACCTACTACACATTGCGTCACAGTGAGCATGGAGAAGTGTTGAATGCCTTGAGTAAGGCGGGGTTTCATCTGGTTTTGGATGGCTTTGGTACGGGCTTTGCGCCCATGAATTTGTTGAAAGAGATTCCCTATTCGTTTATCAAGCTAAGCCATTCCTTTGTGGTCACTTGCGCGGTTTCCAAAACCGATCAGGCCATAATTAAAGGCACCATCGATATGGTTAAGAATCTGGGTATTCAGGTTATGGCTGCTGCAGTGGACAGCCAAAGCCAATGGCAGTTTCTGGTGGACAGCGGATGTGACTGGTTGTGTGGTGATGTGGTGGAGAAAGATCTTGAACAAACTCCACAAAAACTGGATGCTATGGGTATATTTGTTGTACCGGGCTAGCCGCAAAACCAGAGAGGAATTTTATGCGTTTACTTCATACCATGTTGCGAGTGGGCAATCTGGAGAAATCCATTGCCTTTTATACAGAAGTGCTGGGTATGAAATTACTCCGTAAAAACGATTACCCCGATGGCAAATTTACCCTGGCCTTTGTGGGTTACGGGGATGAGTCTGAGCAGGCTTGCATTGAACTCACCCACAACTGGGACACGGATAGCTACAACCTGGGTGATGGCTATGGTCATATCGCTTTGGAAGTGGACGACGTCTACCAGGCTTGTGATCGCATACGGGAGCGGGGTGGAGTTATCAGCCGCGAGCCCGGCCCCATGAAACACGGTTCAACGGTGCTGGCGTTTGTGAAAGACCCCGATGGTTACGCCATTGAGCTGCTGGGGCGTAAAGCCTGACAAATTTAAGACAGCCATTCCTTAATCCAGCGACCAATTTGTCTTATTTCCTGAATGTTCACCTCATGGCCCATTTCATAGCTACTCCAATCAACGTTGTAGTGGTTTTGCTGTAGCCACTCCAATGCTAATTTTGACGCACGGGTGGTTACCATATCATCTCGGGTGCCATGGGCAATGTGTATAGGGGTGCTCTGATTCTGTTTGCGTTTGTTTGGGTCCAGTGTTTCCGGGTTGGGTAGATAGGTGGATAACGCAATTAAACCTGCCAGGGGCTGTTGGAATTCCAGGGCCGTGTGGTATGCCACTGCTCCGCCTTGGGAGAACCCGATCATAACGATTCTGGCAGCATCGATTCCGTTATCAATTTGCTGCTGTATCAGCGCCCCCACAGCTTTTTGGGCCTGCTTTAGGTGTTGCAGGTTGATTTCTCGTATCTCGGTTAGAGCCAGTATGTCGTACCATGCGGGCATAACAAAACCACCATTGCAGGTGACGGGAATACGCGGGGCATGGGGAAATAAAAAGCGTACCTGAAGATCATCTGGCAAATGCAGGTGGGGAACGATGGGAACAAAATCGTGGCCGTCTGCCCCAAGCCCATGGAGCCAGATCACACAGGCACCGGCGTCGCCTTTGGGCTCCACTACTTCGTACTCTAACAAATGACTATTTTTATCAGCGTTTGCCACGATTTATATTTGAGGGTTTGGTCTACGTTTATAAAACTCTTTTTCTTCCATGGAGATTTCCCGTGCTTCTTCTTCAAGCATCACCGGAATACCGTCCGCTACGGGGTAGGCGAGATTGCTCGAAAGACAGATCAGTTCTTTTTTGTCTTCATCGTATTGGAGTTTGGCTTTGCTCACGGGGCAAACCAACAGTTCCAGCAGTTTTTTATCGAACATGTTCGTTTATTCCTATAGGGCTATTCATATTCGGTTTTGTCTTTGAACTCGCACAAATCTTCGATGATACAGGCGCCGCAACGGGGCTTGCGGGCGGTGCACACATAGCGGCCGTGTAGAATCAACCAATGATGTGCATCCAATAAAAACTCTTTTGGCACCAGTCGTACCAAGCGTTTTTCCACCTCTAACACAGTTTTTCCCGGCGCGATCTTGGTGCGATTGGAGACCCGAAAAATATGGGTATCCACCGCCATTGCCGGTTGTCGAAAGGCGGTATTAAGCACCACGTTGGCGGTCTTTCTTCCCACTCCCGGTAGGGCTTCCAGGGCACTGCGTTCATCGGGCACGATGCTGTTGTGCTTATCAATAAGAATCTTGCAGGTTTTGATCACATTCTCGGCCTTGCTGTTAAACAGACCAATAGTTTTGATATAGGGCGTTAAGCCTTTAACTCCTAGCCCATAGATGGCTTCCGGCGTGTTGGCCACCGGATACAGCTTGGCGGTGGCTTTATTGACACTCACGTCTGTGGCCTGGGCCGACAGCATTACCGAAATCAGCAGCTCGAAGGTACTGCTGTATTCCAATTCCGTTTGCGGATTTGGGTTTTGATCCCGCAGCCGGGTAAAGATTTCGATTCGTTTGTCTTTGTTCATGGCCGGGCTTTACGCGATGGTTCCAGTGGTACGAACCCGCTTGCTGCCGGCGGAGACTTTGCCCCGTCTGGCCTTGGCCTTGGCTTCTACCCGGGCATCAATGGTGTTTTTAACCGCCAGTAACAATCCTAAAATGATAAAGGCACCGGGGGGTAAAATAGCAATAAGGAAGTTGTTATAGTCTTGAATAACTTGCAGATGCCAGCCCTTTGCTGCATCACCAAATAACAAATGCATATTGGAAAATAATCCGCCGGTTCCCAAAAGCTCCCGAGTGGCGCCAAGGGCCACCAAAACCAAACTGAAGCCTACTCCCATCATTAAACCATCCCATGTGGCTTTGGCGGGGCCATGTTTACTGGCAAAGGCGTCGGCGCGGCCCAATACGATGCAGTTGGTGACGATCAAGGGGATGAATATCCCCAGAATTAGATACAGCTCATAGGTGAACGCGTTCATCAAAAATTCGATGCAGGTGGTGAAAGCGGCAATGATCATCACAAAGGTAGGCAAACGAATGGCATCGGTGGTGGTATTACGAATCAGGGACACCGCTAAATTGGACAACACCAGCACACCGGTGGTGGCCAACCCCAATGCCAGTGAATTCACCACGCTGGCGGATACCGCCAGCAAGGGGCAAAGGCCCAACACTTGAACCAGAGCCGGGTTGTTTTTCCAAAGTCCGTCCGAGGCAATTTTGCTGTAACTGGGTTCGCTCATTTGGCTTTCTCCGAGTGGCCATAGAGTAGTTGGCTTTTATTCTGATCAAAGTAGAGCAGGCTTTTGTGCACCGCGTCCACCACCGCCCTAGGTGTGATAGTGGCACCGGCAAAGGCGTCAAAGCTACCGCCGTCTTTTTTGACCTGCCATTGCTTTTCGCTGGTGTTAGCCAGGGATTTGCCCACAAAACTGTTAATCCAAGGGGATTTTTGAATTTCTATGGCGTCCCCTAGGCCCGGTGTTTCAAAATGGGGGGGAATCACTCGTACGCCGCTCACTTCGCCATTATCAGTAATGCCCACAAGCAGATTGATGGATCCGCCGTAGCCTTCCGGTGCCACTGCCTGGAGTATAACGCCCGTGGGGTCTTGATCTAACTTGGCCAGGTAGCCATCTTGCGCTTCTTTGGTGCCCAGAAGCGGGCTCGGTTCGATACTGAACTGACTTTTAAGTAACGAGTTATTCAATCGCTCTTTCGGCATCACTTCCAGCAAATTGCGTCTCAGGGCCTGTTGTTTTTCTTCGGCGATTTTCGCTTTGGTCACATTGGCTGTGAATACCACCAGCCCGGTGGTGACAACGGCAAACAGTCCTAACAGTAAACTGTTGCGAGAAACGGATTGTTTAATCATAGCGCCGACCTCCTTAATCGGACTTCGCAAGCCCTTTGTTGGGGCGGCTGTGTCCGTAGGTGCGTGGCTGGGTGTAGTAATCCAGGGTGGGGGCCACCAGATTCATTAGCAGTACGCCAAACGCCACTGCGTCCGGGTATCCACCCCAGGTTCTAATCACATAGGTAAGGGTACCGATGCCCATACCGTAAATAAATTTTCCGCGATTACTGGTGGCGGCAGTGACAGGGTCAGTGGCAATAAAGAACGCACCCAGCATGGTACCGCCGCTGAGCAGGTGAAACAGTACGCCGGCGTAGTTGTCCGCGTCCACTGCCGTATTAAAAATGCCAGACAACACAAACAAGGCAAGCAACATACCCACCGGAATGTGCCAGGTGATAATCTTACGGGCCAACAGATAAATTCCACCCAGCAAGAACGCCAGATTAACCCATTCCCAACCGTAGGCTGCCATCACACCATGGAGCACCTCATGGGTTTCCAGTATTTCCGGTTGGCCCGCGTAGGTTTTAAAGGTATCCAGCGGGGTGGCTCCGGCGTAAGCATCCGGCGCCGCTAAACCAAAGGTGATTTGCAGTGAATTCATCAAGCTGAGATTACTGACCCCGTCCTTGAGACCGTCCGCCGGTAGCCAAGTTGTCATTTCTTTAGGGAAGGAAATCAGCAGCAATACGTAACCCACCATGGCGGGGTTGAACGGATTCATGCCCAGGCCGCCGTACAAATGCTTTGCCACGATAATGGCAAAGCCGGAGCCAATCACCGTGAGCCACCAGGGTGCTGTTGGCGGTATGGCCAGAGCCAACAGTAATGCGGTCACCAGGGCGCTGTAGTCCTGCAAGTAGAAAGCAACCGGCTTGTTTCTGAGTTTCAGGATTGAGGCTTCACAGATCAACGCAGTGGCGCAGGCCAGTACCGTATTGATCAAAACGCCCGAGCCGAAAAAATAACACAGAGCTAAAAGGCCCGGGACAGTGGCGTATATCACCTGACGCATAAAAGCGCCAGTGTTGCCGGGCTTATGCAGATGGGGCGAGGTTATGGTGAGTAGGGCCATCAGCTTTTTTCCGCTTCTTCAATTTTTTTCAGTTCCGCCTCGGCTGTGGCCAAAGCGGTTTCGGCGTCTTTTACTGCCTGGTTGAGTGTGGTCCGTTGCGCGTCATCAGCAGCGGCTTCCAGGGCTTTATTGGCCTTCTTTAGCAGCACCTGCTGTTTCGCCACTTCCATTTTGGCTGCCTTCACCGGGTCTTTGGCGGCGTTCTGTTTTTGAATCTGTTCCTTTTGTTTGGCCCGCGCTTCTTTCATGGCGGCTTTCGAGGCGTCAGACTTGGCTTTCAGTTGAGCCAATTGTTGACTCAGCTCGCTGGTGTCTTCTCCCGCAGCTTGGGCTTGCTCCAGTTTTTGCTGGGCTTCTTTGTAGGCGTTAAAGTCATCGGCAGAGGCTTTCTTTAAAGCCGCAAGGGGATCGTCTGCGGGTTTGCTGGTTTCGTCTGCGCCTGTGCCTTGGGCTTTTTTCGCTTCCAAAAACGCGGCTTTCGCCATGTCGGCCTTGGTTTTCAGCTGGTCCACTTTTTTCTGTAACGCGGCCAGATTGTCGGCACCGTTCTTCTCTGCCTGCTCCAGGGCTTTTTTGGCTTCCTTGTAGCGCTTCATGGTGGAAGCAGAGGTGGTTTGCAGCTTGGATAGGTCTTTAGCCTGATCTTGTTTTGGCTCTGACTCCGTGGCTTTTTCCGTTGTCGCCGGGGCGGATTTCTTTTGTGCTTGCTTGGCCGCGGCGGCTTCCGCCCGTTGCTTTCGCTTCAGCTCTTTTTCTCGTTCTTCCCTGTCCAAACGTGCCTGTCGTGCCTCAAAACGTTCTCTGGCATGATCGGACTTTGCGGTTTCCTGCTGCTGGGTTCGAATGGAGCCTTTGGCGAAACGGAAATATTGCACCAGGGGAATATGGCTGGGACAAACATAGGAGCAGGCACCACATTCAATGCAGTCCGCCAGATTGTAGTGGCTGGCTTTGTCGAATTCTTTCGATTTGGAAAACCAATACAGTTGCTGGGGCAGCAGGTGGGCCGGGCATACCTGGGCGCAACTGGCGCAGCGAATACAGGGTTGTTCCGCCACCGGGGGTTGCAGCTCTTTGTCGTTGGGAACCAGCAAGCAGTTGGTGGTTTTTACCACTGGAACGTTGGCGTTGTGTACGGCGAAGCCCATCATGGGGCCACCCATAATCAATCGATGGATATGGGCCTGGTCGGCTCCTGCCTGTTGCAGCACCCAGTTCAGTGGTGTGCCCAACAAAACCTCATAGTTGCCTTTGTGTTTGACTGCTTCACCGGTGAGAGTAGTGATTCTGGATATCAGTGGTTCACCATCCATAACCGCTCGCTTCACGGCGTAAGCGGTGCCTACATTTTGGCACACCACACCCACATCCGCCGGGATACCGCCGCTGCGCACTTCTTTACCCGTGAGCAGTTGAATCAGCTGTTTCTCTCCGCCAGAAGGGTATTTGGTGGGTACCACCACCACCTCTATGGCGGTATTGGTCGCAGCCTGTTTTATGGCGGCGATGGCTTCCGGCTTATTGTCTTCAATACCAATTAAGGTGACTTCCGGCTCTACCAAACGCGACATGATTTCCAGCCCTGTGACGATGTCCTGGGCCCGCTCCCGCATCAGCCGATCGTCGGCGCTAATGTAAGGTTCGCATTCCACCGCATTTAAAATTAACTGTTGAATCTTGCGTTCTGGATTGACTGACAGCTTAATGGAAGAGGGGAAACCGGCCCCACCCATGCCTGCAATTCCTGCGTTGCGAATAATGTCCAGTAGGTCGGCTTTATCCAGTTTTTGGTAGTCCTCAACCCCATGGTGTTCAACCCATTGTTCTTGGCCGTCACACTCAATACTGATACACAGGGAATCCATTTGTGAGGGGTGTTGAACCGGCTGCAGATCAATGGCGGTCACGGTGCCCGAGGTGGGGGCGTGTACGGGCAGGCTGACAAAGCCATTGGCGTCAGCGATTCGTTGACCTTTTAAAACCCGATCTCCCACTTCAACGCAGGGCCTGGCAGCATTGCCGATATGTTGCTGCACTGGAACCACAAGGGTTTTCGGCAACGGTAACGTTTTGATTTCGGTCTCCGATGACTGCTTTTTGTTTTCCGGCGGATGTACGCCCCCAGGGAAATCCCAAATACGACGGGCCATTACACATTCCTCACTGGAATCAATTCACCGGGAGTGGCACCAATGCCTGGAGGGGCTTCCCATACCCAGCTTTGCGGGGTCTCTGCCACCGGTAACATGTCAATGCAGTCCACAGGACAGGGCTCGACACAAAGGTCACAGCCCGTACACTCTTCAGTCACCACCGTGTGCATTTGCTTTGCTGCGCCAAGAATGGCGTCCACCGGGCAGGCTTGAATACACTTGGTGCAGCCAATGCATTCCGCTTCCCTTATGTAGGCCACCATTTGGGTGGCCTTCTCCTGGCCGTGTTCTTCGTCCAGGGGGACAAACTCCCGCCCCAATAAATCCGCCAGTGCGCGGATGGTATCTTCGCCACCGGGGGGGCATTTGTTGATTTCTTCTCCGGCGGCAATGCCTTCCGCATAGGGGCGGCAGCCTGGATGACCGCACTGGCCACATTGGGTTTGGGGCAGAATGTGGTCGATTTGGTCGACGATGGGGTTGCCTTCCACTTTAAATTTAACCGCAGCAAATCCCAGTAGTGCGCCAAATCCCAAGGCCAGGGTTACTAGGGCGGAAACGGCAGGTAGGTTATTCATTAAGACGTCCATGCTGCCCCTCTAAATTTTAATTAAGCCGGAGAAGCCCATGAAGGCCAGCGCCATTAAGCCCGCTGTGACCAGGCCGATGGATGCGCCTTGGAATGGAGCTGGAACGTCAGCCGCGGCGATACGTTCCCGTAGGGCGGCAAACAGCACTAGTACCAAAGAAAATCCCACAGCGGCACCAAATCCGTAGAGCAGGGCATCCATGAAACTGTCGATGCCTTTTTTCACCGTCAGTAACGCCACGCCCAGTACGGCGCAGTTGCTGGTGATCAGAGGTAGAAAGATACCTAAAACACGGTATAAAAGCGGGCTGGTTTTGCGTACCACCATCTCGGTGAATTGCACCGTTACTGCGATAACCAATATAAAGGAAATGGTGCGCAGATAGGCCACATCCAGGGGCTCCAGGATATAGGCATAGGTAAGGTAGCTCAGCACAGAAGATAACGTGAGCACGAAGGTAGTGGCCAGGGACATGCCCAGTGCAGTTTCCAGTTTATTGGACACACCCATGAACGGGCACAGTCCCAGGAACTGAACCAAAACAAAGTTATTCACCAGAATGGTGCTGACTAAAACCACCAAAAAGTCAGGCATGCTACTCTCCGTTGAGAAACCGGTTACTTCACTCGCATACCAGGGGTTGCGCCGCTGTCCGGTGACAGCAAGAAAATCTCTTTGCCCCCTGGTCCCGCTGCCATCACCATGCCTTCGGATACGCCAAATTTCATTTTGCGAGGCGCAAGATTGGCCACCATCACCGTGAGCCTTCCTACTAATTGCTCTGGCTGGTAGGCGGATTTGATACCGGCAAACACGGAGCGGGTCTCTCCCCCTAAATTCAGGGTTAATTTTAACAGTTTGTCGGCACCTTCCACATGACTGGCCTCGACAATTTCTGCCACTCTCATGTCAATTTTGGCGAAGTCCCCAAACTCAATTTGTGCTTCAATGGGGTCTTCCGTGAGGGCGGTTTTGGGTTGGCTTGCGGCCATTTCCGCTTCGGCTTCCTGCTTCGATTGCGCTATTAATTTTTCCAGCTGGGATTCTTCAACCCGCTTCATCAAAGGTTTGAATTTGCTGATCTGATGCCCCAACAGCAACTCTTGGCTATGTTGCCACTGCAAAGGCTCAATATTGAGAAATTGCTCTGCCTGTTTTGCCAGGTTGGGCAAAACCGGTTTCAGGTATAGCACCAGCAGTCGGAACACGTTGACCCCCACGGTACAGCAATCCAACACTTGCTGTTGGTTGCCTTCCTGTTTGATCAGAGTCCAGGGTGCTTGCTCATCAATATACTGATTGGCTTTGTCCGCAAGGGCCATGATATCGCGCATGGCGCGGCTGTATTCCCGTTGCTCGTAGTGTTCTGCCAGGGTGTTAGCCGCATCCTGGCATTCTTGCAGCAGTTCCGGTTGGGCATTGTGGGTGGACAATGTGCCCCCCAGTTTGGCAACAAAGTTGGCGGTGCGGCTGGCGATATTCACCACCTTGTTCACCAGGTCTGCATTCACTCGCTGGCGAAAATCCGCCAGATTCAGGTCAATGTCTTCTATGCGGCTGTTGAGCTTGGCCGCAAAAAAGTAACGCAGATATTCCGGGTTCAGGTGCTGCAGATAGGTCTCCGCTTTAATAAAGGTACCGCGGGACTTGGACATCTTGGCGCCGTTTACGGACACAAAGCCGTGGGAGAAAATGGCCGTAGGGGTGCGGAAGTCCGCCCCGGTAAGCATGGCGGGCCAGAACAGACCATGGAAATTGATGATGTCTTTACCGATAAAATGGTACAGCTCGGCACTGGAATCCGGGCCCCAGTATTGGTCAAAATCCAGGTCATCACGCCGTTCACACAGGTTTTGAAAGCTGGCCATATAGCCAATGGGAGCGTCCAGCCACACGTAGAAATACTTGCCGGTTTCGCCAGGAATCTCAAAGCCGAAGTAGGGGGCTTCCCGGGAGATATCCCACTGTTGCAAACCCGCCTGCAGCCACTCGTCAAGCTTGTTGGCAATGCCTTCTTGTAGACGCCCGGAGCGAATCCACTGGCTCAACATATCCTGGAACTTCGGCAGGTCAAAGAACAGCTGGGTGTTGGCTTTCAGCACCGGGGTGGCGCCAGATATGGTGGAGTGGGGGTTTTTTAGCTCGCTGGCAGCGTAGGTAGCGCCACACTTTTCGCAGTTATCCCCGTATTGGTCTTCTGCGCCGCATTTGGGGCAAGTGCCTTTCACAAACCGGTCTGCCAGAAACAGTTGTTTTTCCGGGTCAAACAATTGGGTAATTTCCCTGGCCACAATGTTACCCTTGTCCTTATTGCGCTGATAAATCAGGCTGGATAGGGCTTTGTTTTCTTCAGAGTGGGTAGAGTAGTAATTGTCGAAGCCGATCAAAAAATCGGCAAAGTCCCGCTCGTGTTCCTGCTGTACCTGAGCAATCTGTTGTTCCGGCGTGCGGCCCAATTGTTCCGCTTTTAGCATGATGGCGGTGCCATGGGCGTCATCGGCGCAGACGTAGGTGCAATTGTGGCCGCGCAGCTTTTGAAAACGCACCCAGATATCCGTTTGAATGTACTCCAGCATATGGCCTAGATGGATAGGCCCATTGGCATAGGGTAGCGCGCTGGTAACAAGAATGTTGCGTTTTGGATTCTGATCTGGTTGAGTCATGGTCTGAGTGCGTTTGTTAATAAAATACAGTTGTTTAGGCGCTGAAAAGAAAGCGGCTAACTATAGCCTTTATAAGGTGCAGATTCCAGGAGTGAAGTGAATGAGTCAGCAGTTGCACGACCAGTTACAACAAATATTGGCGGCAAGCCCCGATCCCGTCTCCCGGCAGACATTGACTGATGTGGTTGAAATCAAAGAAGTATCTGTGAGTGGAGACAGCCTGACTGTGGCCCTGTGTTTTGGTTATCCCATGGAGGGCGTTAGGGATTTGTTAGAGCAGGAACTGTCCAGCCTCCTGGCACCGCTGGGGTTTTCCCAATTGACATTGAAGTTGAACTGGGAGGTGCAGCCCGCCCAGTCCAAGCCATTTGAGGGGGCGGGAAAGGCCAAAAACATCGTGGCCGTGGCCTCTGGCAAGGGTGGGGTGGGCAAATCCACCACCACCGCTAACCTGGCCCTGGCTCTGGCCGCCGATGGTGCCCGGGTGGGGGTACTGGATGCGGATATCTACGGCCCCAGTCAGGGCATGATGCTGGGGGTGGCCCCAGGCACTCGGCCTCAGGTGCATCAACAGAACTTCTTTTTACCCATTGAAGCTCAGGGCTTACAGACCATGTCCATGGCCTATTTGGCCTCCGATGACACGCCAATGGTGTGGCGCGGGCCCATGGCGGGGGGCGCATTACAGCAACTCATTAAGCAAACCATTTGGAATGATTTGGATTACCTGATTGTGGATATGCCACCGGGCACCGGGGATATCCAACTCACCCTTTGTCAACAGGTGCCTGTGGCCGGGGCAGTGGTGGTGACCACGCCCCAGGATATTGCGCTGTTGGACGCCAAAAAGGGCGTGGAAATGTTCCGTAAGGTGAATGTGCCTGTGTTGGGGGTGGTGGAGAATATGGCCACCCATATCTGTTCCCAATGTGGCCATGAAGAGCATATCTTCGGCAGTGGTGGCGGTGATCGCATAGCCAAGGATTATGGCGTGTCCGTGCTCGGGAGCTTGCCTTTGAGTCTATCTATTCGAGAGCAGGTGGATGGCGGATTGCCCACGGTTGCAGCGGACCCCCGCGGTGATATTGCGCAGATCTATCTGTCTGTGGCGCGACTAATGGCGGGGCAACTGGCAAAACTGGCTTTCCAGGCTGAGTCCAGTTTTCCCAAAATCAGTATCCATAATGATTGATATACAATAGCTGCGCAAAAGCAGGTATCATGCGCGCTTCAGTTTCAGGGGAGTAATACTAATAATGTCCATCAAGTCAGATCGCTGGATTCGTCGAATGGCTGAAGAGCACGGCATGATTGAACCGTTTGAACCAGGCCAGGTGCGCCATGGGGACGATGGTAACCGCATCATTTCCTACGGAACCTCCAGCTACGGTTACGATGTGCGCTGTTCCACCGAGTTTAAGGTGTTTACCAACATCCATTCTGCCACCGTGGACCCTAAGGACTTCTCTGAAAAAAGCTTTGTGGATGTATCCAGCGATGTCTGCATCATCCCTCCTAACTCTTTTGCTTTAGCCCGAACGGTGGAATATTTTCGAATCCCACGCAATGTGCTTACGGTTTGCCTGGGTAAGTCCACCTACGCCCGTTGCGGCATCATCGTCAATGTGACCCCGCTAGAGCCAGAATGGGAAGGTCATGTGACCTTGGAGTTTTCCAATACCACCACCTTACCGGCCAAGATCTACGCCAACGAGGGCGTCGCCCAGATGCTGTTCCTGGAGTCTGATGAAGAATGTGAAGTCTCCTATAAAGATCGCGGCGGGAAATACCAAGGCCAGACAGGCGTGACCTTACCAAAGACTTAGACCTGGCCTCTTGGGGAAATGGCTCGTGAGCCATTTATCAGACGCATCAGTCTGGCCATGCTAACCTGGGTAAAGGAGAAACAATTTAACTTTGTGCGCTATCAATCTGGCCACAATCAGATTAATAGCCCAACAGGACGCAAGCATGGAATTTCAACTGCTGTATTGGCATTGGGTGGTCTTCGGTGTTGTGCTTATGCTCAGCGAGATCGCCCTCACCACTTTTTTTATCCTCTGGTTCGGTATTGCTGCCATTCTTATGGGCGGCCTGCTGTTTTTCGTTCCGGCCATCAATCTTAACTGGCAAATCTTCATTTGGACTGTGATCTCGTCTTTGCTGGCTCTGTTCTGGTTTAAATACCTCAAACCCCTTTCTGTTGATCGAACCAAAGCCGGTTTGTCGCGAGAAGCCATCGTCGGGGAGATTGGGCAGGTAATCCAGGTGCCCCATGAAGAAAAACGGGGCAAGTTACGTTTTCCCGCGCCGGTTCTGGGTTCCGACGAGTGGTTGATTCTGTCTCAAGATAAGCTCTCGGAAGGTCAAAAGGTGAGGGTAAGAGACGTTTCCGGAAATTCACTGATCGTGGAAAAAGTCTAACTTAAGAACTAAGGAGTCAATATGGAAGCGGGTTTGTATGTGGTGATCGCTTTGGTGGTTTTTGCGCTGGTTACCTTTGCTAAGGGTGTCCGGTTGGTGCCACAGGGGTATAAATGGGTGGTACAGAGATTGGGAAAATATCATTCCACCTTGCGGCCAGGGTTGAACATTATTATCCCATTTATGGATGAGGTTGCTTATAAAGTCACAACCAAAGACATCGTGTTGGATATTCCTTCTCAAGAAGTCATTACCAGAGATAATGCGGTAATCATTGCTAATGCGGTTGCGTACATAAACATAATATCGCCGGAAAAAGCGGTGTATGGGGTGGAAGATTATCAGATCGCCATTCAAACCCTGGTACAGACCTCTTTGCGATCCATCATCGGAGAAATGGATCTGGACGATGCGTTGTCGTCACGGGACCAGATCAAAGCCCATTTGAAGAATGCCATTTCCGACGATATCTCCGATTGGGGGATCACCCTAAAGACGGTAGAAATTCAGGACATTAACCCGTCGGGCACCATGCAAACCGCCATGGAAGAGCAGGCTGCGGCAGAGCGAGAGCGTCGCGCAACCGTGACACGCGCTGATGGTGACAAGCAAGCGGCGATTTTGGAAGCGGAAGGCCGCTTGGAGGCGTCCCGCAGAGACGCAGAAGCCCAGGTGGTGTTGGCTCAGGCCAGTCAGCGTGCCATTGAAATGGTGACCAGTGCCATTGGTGATAAAGAAATGCCGGTGGTGTATCTCTTGGGTGAAAAGTACGTCAAAGCGCTGGAGGATGTGGCCCGTTCAGAAAATGGAAAAATGGTGGTATTCCCTGCGGACATACCCGCTGCGGTGAAAGGCATGATGGGCAAGTAATCCGACTCAAGTCATTTAGTTCTTACACAAGAAACCTCCACAGATCCTGTTTGTGGAGGTTTTTTTTGCTCTCTTTGCAGCCAGTGGGACCAAATTGACCGCTGCCCTAAGCTCAACTATACCTATATTTATAATCAATTGAATTTACTGCAGAAAACTAATTTTCGGTGGTAGAGCAGAGACGACACTTCATGTTCTCCTTTATTAAAAACGCTTCTATAAAACTAAAAATTACGGCCATATCCATGGTGGGTACGGTGTTTTTTACCATGTTCGTGGTGGGGAATTACCTCTATTTGGCTGAGTTAACCGAAAAGCTGGATGAAGTACAAAACGTGAATATGGAGCTGGTAAGCCTGGCCAATGACCTGCAAATTCAACTTGTCGACATTGATCGATTCTTTGAGGCTTCGTTGGCAGGCAATGATAAAGAGAGCGTTGAAAAAGCGCTTTCATTATCTGGGGATTCTTTACAAGTTATTAATCGTATCGATGAACTAAATCCAATTCTGAGCAAGCGACGGGAAATACTGAAATCGAGTCTGGAAGACTATATCAAGAGCGCTGAGCAAAGCGTGCTGGCCGTAATTGAGGAGCAATTCAGCGACCAGCAGATGGCAAATGGCTTTGCCAAAATGGTAAAGAACAGGGAGGCCTATGAATCAGAGCTACGGGATTTTTACGGCGAAATAAATCACGATTTCAATGACACTTTCTCGTCTCTTAAGCGGGAAGCGGAAAGCGCCACTGAAGATCAGTTTCTTTACGGGATCTCGTTGGCTATCTGGGTGTTGGCTGCACTTATATGGCTTACGGCTACCGTTGTATTGGCATTTAACGAGGTGATAAAACTATCTTCAAAAATTGCCGATGGGAATCTGGATGTGGAGATAGGCACAGAAGGCAGTTTGGAGTTACGCAAACTGTTTAACGCTTTGGAAGCCATGCGTACACAGTTGAAAAGCCAATCCAAAGAGAATGATGTGCGTACCCAGCGGCAAGACCGGATGGCAGCGCTAAATGAAGCTCTACGAGGAGAGCGTTCTATAAAAGATCTCTCGGACAGCCTATTGCACTGCTTGAATCAACAACTGGGCTCACTGGTGGGTGCGTTGTATATGGTTGATGGTGACAAGCTAGTAATGAAATCCAGTTACGCATTTACCTTCCGCAAAGGAGAGAGTCATCAGTTCAAGCTGGGAGAATCCATGGTTGGTCAGGCGGCCATGGAGCAAAATCTTTTTGTTGTTCGAGATCTACCGGATGACTATGCCCCCGTCTCCTCTGGATTAGGTTCAGCGCGTCCCAAGGAGGTCTTAGTGGCGCCTCTGTTGTTAAATGGGAAGTTGCTGGCTGTGTTAGAACTAATGAGTTTTAGCGGGTTTGATGATGAGAGTATTAAGTTTATGGAGCGTGCTTGTGACGCCATAGCTATCGCACTTAATTCGGCTATGTCCAGAGTCCAGCTAAATCAAGCATTGGAGCAAACTCGAATGCAGGCGGAAGCCATGGAGCATCAGCAGGAAGAATTGCGTGCCACCAACGAAGAGCTTGAAGAGCAGACCAGCATTTTACGTTCATCAGAAGAGAACCTCCAGCAGCAGCAGGAAGAGTTGCGGGTGATGAATGAAGAACTGGAGGAGCGTAACCGCCTATTGGATCGTCAAAAAGACGAGATAGAAAAGAGTAATTCAGATTTAGAGAAATCCCGTCAAGAGATTGAAGCCAAGGCAGAGCAACTTGAACTTAGCGGTCGCTATAAAACGGAATTTCTTTCCACCATGTCCCATGAACTCAGAACCCCGTTGAATAGTATATTGATACTTTCCCAGGGATTGGTGGATAACAAACGACAAAACTTAGATGATAAACAAGTTGAACACGCCAAGGTAATCAACTCTTCCGGCCGTGATCTACTTATGTTGATTAATGACATTTTGGACTTGTCCAAAGTGGAAGAAGGCAAGCTTGAACTGTTGGATGACAATTTATCGTTACAGGATCTCACCAGCAAATTGATGGGTCAGTTTGAAACCCAGGCTCATAATAAGGGTATTGAATTTGAAGTTAATATTGATCCCAGCTTGCCGTCCGCCATCGTGGTGGATGAACACAGACTTAGCCAGATCTTGCGTAATTTTATTTCTAATGCGTTGAAGTTTACTGATCAAGGAACTGTGTCAGTGGATGTGACGCTGCCGGACAGCCCGGTTAATTTGTTAGGTCAAACGTTATCAACTGATGACGTAGTCTGTTTCCGAGTGACCGATTCTGGAATTGGTATTCCTGAAGACAAGTTAGGGCTCATATTTGAAGCCTTTCAACAGGTGGATGGAACCATAAGCCGAAAGTATGGTGGTACTGGATTAGGGCTCACTATTTCCCGTAAATTGGCGGAGATAATGGGTGGTACGGTCACCGTAACCAGTGAAGGAGAAAATAAAGGCTCCAGCTTCACTTTGTTCTTGCCTAAAAAGTTACCTGAAACCAGTTCGTCAGAGGTGGTGGAACCGGAGATAGTTGAAAATACGCTGCCCGACTTGGAGCAATTAGCAGCACAAACTCAGGTGCCTGCCTTGAGAGAGGTGGGTGCGGCTCAAGGTGGAAGCATCTTGATCGTTGAGGATGATCCTGGATTTAGTGGCGTGTTGCATAACTTGGCAGAGGAGTTTGGTTTTTCAGCCCATTGCGCCCACAGTGCGGCACAGGCTCGACAGTATTTAACTGATCATGTACCCGGATCCATTATTTTGGATTTGGGTTTGCCTGATGCCCCCGGTGAACAAATATTGGATGAATTGAAAAGTAACGATCGTACTAAAAATATTCCGGTTCACGTCATTTCTGGGAGAGCAAATGTGGATGTAGCTAAGCTACACGGAGCGGAAGAATTTATAGAGAAGCCGTTCGGACGGGCACGATTGGACCAACTGTTCAATGATATTAACTCTGAAATCAAAATGGTTTCATCAGGCCAAAGGGTGCTGATCGTGGAAGACGATGCGGCTCAGCGTGAACAGTTACAAACCAGTTTCGAGAGTGAGCAGGTACCTTGTGATGTGGCAGCAACAGGAGAACAGGCTCTGGAATACCTGGCCAATGAACGCTACGGAACCATCGTGGTCGATTTGCATTTGCCAGATACTGAGGGGCTGTCGTTGCTGAAGTCGCTGCACGATGCAACATCTGCCGAAGTCCCCATAATTGTTTACACTGCGCGCGACATCGATAAAAAACAAGATGCGGAATTGCGTAAGTACGCCCGCCGTATTGTTCTGAAAACAGACCAATCCATATCACGGTTGCTCAGCGAAACCACGTTGTTCCTGCATTGGTTGCAGGATAAAGATGAAAAAATTCCTAAACCGGAAGAGATGAAAACCTACGAACAGGCGGATCTGGACGCCCACCAAGGTAAGCGATTGCTTTTGGTGGATGATGATATAAGAAACCTATACTCCTTGTCCGCGGTTTTGGAGGAGTGTGGTTTTGAAATAGCCACGGCCAGTACCGGAATTGAAGCAATTGAGGTACTTAATTCAGACCAACACTTCGATTTGGTTTTAATGGATATCATGATGCCAGAAATGGACGGTTTGCAAGCCACAGAACAGTTGCGCAAAGATCCAAGGTACAAGAACTTACCGATAATTGCGCTAACGGCCAAGGCTATGAGAGACGATAGGGCTCGCTGCATTGCGGCGGGTGCCAATGACTACATGTCTAAACCAGTTGACCCCGGCAAGTTAAAAGCCATTGTGGGTATGTGGTTGAGGCAAGCTTGATGTGGTACGAGCAACAGCATGAATCGCTCTCTCCATTTGAGGTGGAAGTGGAGTGTTTAATGGAGGCGTTGTATTTAAAGTGGGGATACGATTTTCGTGAGTATTCCAGAGCTTCCTTGCGGCGTCGAGTAGCGAGATATATTGCTGACAACCATTTTGAACGTATATCAGACCTACAACACGAGCTGGTCAGGGATAAGAACCGCTGCCACCATTTTGTACGTGGTGTCACGGTAAATGTCACTGATATGTTTCGCGATCCAGGTTTTTACAAAGTGATTCGGGAACAAGTGATCCCTGTTCTAAAAAGCCACCCGTTTATAAAAATATGGCATGCAGGCTGTTCCACCGGTGAAGAGGCCTACTCCATGGCTATTTTGCTTCATGAAGAAGGCTTGGGTGAAAGGGCCGTTATCTATGCTACGGACATAAATTCTCAGGTTTTGGAGCAGGCCAGTAAAGGTTTGTATGATCAAAAAACGCTGGCATCTGCCCGTGAAAACTACCTGGAAAGCGGTGCCCGGGGCAGTCTGGATGATTTCATCTCTGTGGCTTATGAGCGCTTTTTAGTTGACCCGATACTAAAACACAACATTGTTTTTACTCAGCATGATTTGGTTACCGATCAAGTGTTTGGCGAGATGCAGCTGGTGGTGTGTCGAAATGTCATGATTTACTTTCGACGCGAACTTCAAACTAAGGTGCTAACCTTATTCCATGACAGCCTGGATTTAGGTGGATTCCTAGGATTGGGTATTAAAGAGTCTTTATCCAGCTTTCCTAACAAAAATAGCTTCAGGGCGGTGGACGACTCTGTAAGGGTATATCAGCGAATTGACTGAAATGGTTGAGCTTGTGGTGATTGGTGCTTCCAGCGGTGGTTTGGAAGTTCTAATCACGTTACTACAAAAATTGCCTCCGGAATATGTTATTCCGACAGTGGCCGTGCTTCACCAGCGGGCGAATCGCGCCAGTGGCGTACCCGCGATGCTGGCAAATTATACCCACCTGTCTGTAGTGGAACCGGATGACAAACAGGAAATTGAGTCCGGCTATTTTTACATTGCGCCGCCAAATTATCATTTATTGGTAGAACGGGAGCGCATCTTTTCCTTGAGTCTGGATGCGCCAGTTCAATTTTGTCGACCTTCCATTGATGTTCTGTTTGAATCTGCCTCTGAAGCCTATGGTTCTAATTTGGTGGGTTGTGTTTTGACCGGCGCAAATTCAGATGGTGCTCTGGGAGCAAAAAGCATAAAAAAACGGGGTGGTAAAATTTTGGTACAGAACCCCGAACAAGCGTCTGTGCCCACCATGCCGTTAGCTGCTATGCAAACTGCTAAGGTGGATGCAGTACTGAATATTGAGTCAATGGCTGGTGTGCTGCAAGGGTATCGCTACCAGGGTGCGGCCTGATGAAGCAGAGCATCCTTATTGTCGATGATCAGAAAGCGAACCTGGTGGCTCTTGAGGCAACGCTGTCAGAATTGGAAAACGTAGAGATTGTATCTGCCAGTTCCGGACCAGAAGCGTTGTCCGTGCTGTTGAAAAGAGAAATGGCTTTGGTACTGCTCGACGTGCAAATGCCGGGAATGGACGGATTTGAAGTTGCAGGATTTATGCGTCAAAGGCCCAAGACGCGGCATATCCCCATCATTTTTTTAACTGCCATAAATAAAGAAGAGAACTACGTATTCAAAGGTTATGAAAAGGGTGGGGTGGATTTCTTATTTAAGCCCTATGAACCCTTTGTGTTGCTTAGCAAAGTGCGAGTGTTTCTTGAGTTGGATGGCAGGCAGAAGCAGCTCGAGGATGCACTTCATAAATTAAAGCAGGCAAAAACCAGTAACGAGGTGTTATTACGTTCAGTTGGCGAGGGTATTGTAGGTGTGTCTATGAATGGCGTTATCACCTTCGTCAATCCCGCAGCCGAAGTGGTGCTGGCTAATAGTAGTTCGAACCTGGTTGGGGAGCCTTTACTCCAGGCGGTATTGGTTTCCACTCATCATAATGAATCCAATGATTGGCAAAACTCTCAGTTATTTAAGTCCTGCCGTGACGGTCATGCTTTTCACTCAGATGTGGGAGTATTTCGGGCTTCAAATAATCAAATGATCCCGGTTGAATATACTGCTAGTCCCACCCATTCTCCTGGCGGTGATTTTGATGGCGCTGTCATTGTATTTAAAGACATTACTGAACGTAAAAAGATTGAAGAAAAACTCCACTATATGGCTCAGTATGATGCCTTAACCTCCCTGGGGAATCGAAATCTCTTTAACTCAGCACTTAATAATTCCATCACTTATTCGGAGCACAGCAATCAGACGTTCGCGCTTCTGTTTATGGATTTAGATCGTTTTAAACAAGTGAACGATACCATGGGGCACGATGCGGGGGATATCTTGCTTAAAGAAGTTGCTGATAGAGTCAGTGCCTGTATTCGTGAATCTGACATATTGTGCCGTCTCGGGGGGGATGAATTTACCATCATTATTAACGGAGATTCAGCGGAGAGAGCTTCCCAAAGAGTGTCAGAGAAGCTCATTCAGGCTTTGTCTCGCCCGTTTGAGATTTTTGGGCAAGAGATTTATGTGGGAGCCAGCATCGGGATCGTTTATTTTCCGGAAATGGGTACCACCTCTGGGGAGTTGATAAAAAACGCGGATATGGCCATGTACCAGGCGAAACACGATGGTCGAAATCGATACATGGTGTTTGAGCCAACCATGAAGGCCCAGGTGGAAGAATCCATGGCATTGGAGTTGGAATTGCGCCGGGCCGTGGATAATATGGACTTTTACCTCTGTTATCAACCGAAAGTGGATATCGACACAGGTGCGTTAGTGGGAGCTGAAGCGCTGATTCGATGGAAGCGGGAAGATTTTATATCTCCCGCCGTATTTATTCCCGTGGCCGAGGAAACTGGCTTGATCAGCCGGATAGGTGCGTGGGTGATCGAGACTGCGGTTGAAGATCTGGCTAGATGGAAAAACGCTTACAGCCTGCCTCCGGGGTTTAGGGTGTCGGTCAATATATCAGTTCAACAACTGGAAAATGCCAAGCTGGCTGAAGAGATGGAAGCCGCTTTGAAGCTCCATGGTTTGAACCCTGAGATGCTGGAGATCGAAATTACTGAAGGCTTGTTTTTAGAGCAAACTGATTTGAATATGCAGCGCCTGGCTCGTATTCGAAAGCTTGGGGTGGGTATAGCGTTGGATGACTTTGGCACGGGGTATTCGTCCATGAGTTACTTGGCTCAGCTTCCTCTCACGGTTTTAAAAATTGATAAGGCCTTTGTTGACGAAATCCATGGTCCTCAGGGCAAAGCCATTGTCTCGGCTGTCGTAGCGCTTGCTAAAGGTTTGGCCGTAGACGTCATAGCAGAGGGAGTGGAGCACCTGGAGCAGGCTGAGGAGTTATTGCGTTTAGGGTGCCCTCAGGCCCAGGGTTACTACTACAGCAAGCCCCTTGTTTTAGATCAATTTGAATCTTTGCTGGCGCAAGGCCCCTGTTTACTTGCCAATGGTGAAACCGGTTAACTCCAGAATAAACTGATCGCCGTCATCCACGGATTTTACTTTAACGGGAATATAGGGGTGCTCTTCATGAAGCCATATTTCAGTTTCCCGGTTAGGGTCATCATGCATCCTTTTCAGGTGGTACACAGGTAATTCCCCCAACTGGGTCTTGATACGAGATTTTCCTATTAGTTCGAATCTGCGGTTTTTGGTTTTGTGTCCCAGAGCTTCTGTAAACTCAATTTCACTCTTATCTGATTGCATTGCCAGTGCCAGTAGCAGTGGACTGGTAAGAGGATCTTGTATGCCCTCGGTTAGCGGGAGAACACCTTTGTCTTTTTTGTTGGTAAAATTGATTTGGTTATTTTCCCAATCAAACCACATACTGCTTTTGCGTTTTTTAAACAGTGTGCCGCGTTTGGATTGGTATTGAATAGGAACCGGTCCGCTGGCGTGCCAATCGAATACGCTGGACTCCTCTATCTTATACACCATCGCTTCTGCAGTGTACTCCATTCGATAGCGCTGGTTACCCAAGTCCACCAATTTTCTGCTGCCCAGATTATCAAAACTCATGCCCTTGGCTTCACCGCTGTATTGGGCCGTGAACGGCAGGAACGGAAAGGTTTCTGCATCGGCATTGCTTATGCTGCTAGCCATAAGTAGCAGGGAATATAATGTCAGCAGGCGCACAAGAGATGGTTTCATGCTATTCCTCAGTCAGGTCCAGCCCTTGCTCTGGGAGAATGTGTGTTCCTTGGACAACGCCATTGGGACTAAGTTTGATTTTACCTTCGCAGATTAATTTAATGCAGGTGGGGTATAATCGGTGCTCCGCGGTTTGCACTCGGGCCGCCAGACTTGCCGCATCATCGTCATGTTCTATTGTCACTCTGGCCTGACCTATAACGGCCCCGCTATCCAGCTCGGCACTGACGTAATGTACGCTGCAGCCGTGTTGCTTCTCTCCAGCCTCTATGGCGCGCTGATGGGTATTTAGCCCCTTGAACTTGGGTAAAAGAGAAGGGTGTATATTAATGAGACGGCCCTGATAATGCTGTACGAATTGATCTGTGAGAATTCGCATAAAACCCGCCAAAACCACTAAATCTGGATCGCATTGATCGATGGCATTTTGCATGGCCAGGTCAAATTGCTCTCGATCAGGATAGCCGGTGTGATCAAGTATTATTTGCGGAATATTGTGCTTGGCTGCTCGCTGGAGGCCAAAGGCGTCACTACGATTGCTTACCACGGCAGTAATGGTTGCGTTTATCGTGCCCGTTTCTACAGCGTCGATGATGGCTTGGAAATTACTGCCGTTACCTGAAATCAATACAACTATATTCATTTAGCAAAATTCAGTGCTGGGTTCCACATTAGAGCTGGATTCAATACTGCCAATGATCCAAGGTTGTTCACCCTGTTGTTGCAAGTGTTCTATGGTTTTTGCGCTGTCTGCTTTGTTAACGCAGAGAACCATACCCACACCACAGTTGAAGGTTCGGTACATTTCATCAGTGGCCACATTACCTTGTTGTTGCAACCACTTAAAAACCTCAGGCCATTGCCAAGAGCTTGTATCGATTACCGCCTTGCTGTTGTTCGGTAGTACCCGGGGCAGGTTTTCCGTCAAACCGCCTCCCGTGATATGGGCCATGGCTTTCACTTCAACCTGCTCAAGCAGGGAAAGGATAGGTTTTACGTAGATGCGGGTGGGCTCCAGCAGGGCTTGGCTTAAAGCGGTGCCATCTAATTTTCCGTTAAGGTCCGCCCCGGATACTTCCAGAATTTTCCGGATCAATGAGTAGCCGTTAGAGTGGGGCCCTGAAGAAGCTACTCCGATTAGAACATCCCCCGTTGCCACGCTTTGGCCAGAAATGATTTTCTGCTTTTCAACCACCCCAACGCAGAATCCAGCCAAATCGTAGTCTTCGCCTTGGTACATTCCCGGCATTTCGGCAGTTTCCCCACCCACCAAAGCGCAACCGGCCAATTCACAGCCCCGGCCTATGCCTTCCACCACACTGGCAGCAACGTCCACATTGAGTTTACCGGTGGCATAGTAATCCAAAAAAAACAGCGGCTCGGCGCCGGTAACCAGCAAGTCATTGACGCACATGGCCACCAGATCAACACCCACAGTGCTATGGCTCTGTAGATCCATGGCCAAGCGTAACTTGGTGCCCACCCCATCGGTGCCAGATACTAATACCGGTTGATTATATTTGGAGGGTAGTTCACACAGTGCGCCAAACCCGCCCAGCCCCCCCATCACTTCGGGGCGAGAGGTGCGTTTGGCTGCTCCCTTTATTTTTTGGACCAGCTGATCCCCCGCATTGATATCCACTCCGGCGTCTTTGTAGCTCAAGGAAGGTTTTTTATCGGACATAGGGTGCTTGCTCACAACTGTAAAGGTAAGGAGGTAATCTCGGCAAAATAGGTGGCGTATTCTAGCAGGAGTTGGAGTCAAGCACACTGTTTCGGTTTTAACCTCTGCGTTGACGTTGTAAACTCCACCCACTCTTTTTAGACGTTGTCAGGGTAATATGAGTTCAGTCAATAGATTTGTTGTGTCGTTTGCTTTATTCCTCTGGGTTGGGCTTATGCCCTCCATCAGCTATGGAGTTGAGGTTGACTCGCTATACCGGGTTTCCGTCAAGGTGGATGACCGCAGCGAAGCCGAGCGCAACAGGGCGGTAAAAGAGGGGTTTAGCCAGGTATTGGTGAAAACCAGTGGCTCTTCAAAAGTGGCAGGTAGAGCCCAGCTGGCGTCGGAGCGCAACAAAGCCAATCGCTACCTAATCCAGTTTGGTTATGAGTCTCGGGAGCTGCCTTCCCAAGATCTGGATCAGCCTGAAACAGCAATCTATCTTAATTTGGAGTACGATCCTGCTGCCATAAACCAATTGCTGCGCCGGCTTGGTTTGCCCATTTGGGCCAGTAATCGGCCCCAAATGCTACTCTGGGCTGCAGTGGATCAGGGTTCCGGTCGTCGTTTATTGGGGGCAAACAGCCGCTCACAGGTTCGCTCTTGGGTGGAGAATCTTGCCCAGGACCGCGGTTTACCCTTGGCCCTGCCACTAATGGATTCCAGGGATTCCAATCAAATCAGCACTGGCGACGTGTGGGGCATGTTCCAAAAGCAAATTAATTCTGCATCACAGCGCTATAGCCCCGATGTGGTGCTGGTCGCCAAATTGCGTCAGACCAGATCTTCTGCCCAGATCAGCGCCATGTTATTACTGGAAAACCAACAGTTCTGGTTCGATCAATCGGGTAATGACTTCTATACAGTAGTGGCTCAAATCATGAACCAGGTGAGTGATAAAGTGGCTGAAACCTATGCCGTTGTTTCCTCAGCCGGCAACCAGGGACAGAAGGTCCTGCTACAGGTCAGTGCGGTGGATCAGCTTGCAGATTTTGCGGCCCTTAGTAGTTATCTTGAAGGGGTCCTTGCGATTCGCCAGGCCCAGGTACAGCGAGTTCGAGGGGATATTGTTCAATATCTAATCACGTTGGAAAGCAACGAAGATGCCCTTCGCCAGAGCTTTCGGCTTGATAAAAGGTTGGCGCCCCAAGCCTTCCAGCCCGTCTTTGTTGAGCCGACGCCAGAACAATCCGATGCGGACACTACCCCTGAATCTACGGAGGGTGGAGATCCAGCCCTGATCGATGCACAGCCCGATCAGGCCCCGGCACAGCCTGTCTTACCGACGCTCAGCTATAAATGGCAAGGCGCGTAACATCTTAATGAGATCGAGAGAGCATCTACCAAATGCTGTGCTAGTTGGAGGGATAACATAATGGATAACCCGCATCCACAGTTGCCCCTTAATTTGTCCACCAAGACCTACCTGGATTTTCGCAATTTTGTGGAGATGGGTAATGAGCAGGTGGTGCACCGGCTACGCCGCTTTATGTATAAGCCCCAGGCTGGATTATACCTGTGGGGTGGCAGAGAGACTGGCAAAAGCCATTTGTTGCAAGCCAGCTGTCAATTTTGGCATGAAAAAGGCCGCTCTGTTTTTTACGTTAGTGGGCACGAGTTGCAGTCCCTGGCACCCTCGGTGTTGCAAGAACTGAGCGATCAGCAATTGGTAGCCGTCGATGATATTGGTCTGATTGTAGGGCAAAGGGAGTGGGAAGAGTCCCTGTTTCACCTGTTCAATAAACTTCGAGATCAAGGGCATAGTCTGCTGTTGAGCGCTCCATGTGCGCCCAATCATTTTCAGGCAGAGATACCTGATTTGGTGTCGAGGCTTTGTTCCATGGAAATCTATCAGGTTAAACCCTTAAGTGACCCCGCCCGTGTTGAACTATTAAGCAAGGGTGCAGAGCAGAAGGGGTTTGCACTCTCACCGGATGTGGTCTCTTATATTCTTTCTCGCTCTGACCGCAGTACTACAGCGCTGCTTCAGGTACTAGGGCAGCTTGATCACTGTTCCCTCCAAGAAAAGCGCGTAATAACAATCCCTTTCGTGAAAAAGGTAATGGGCTGGTAATTCTGTCATCTATACTAAATTGATGACTAAACCCATGAATGGCAACGTTACCTTGACTGGCAAGCGCTTTATTAGCCTGAAGTGGCGCGCTTTGATTTTAACCAGCGCTCTGTTGGTAATAGTATTCTCGGTTTTTCTGTTTTTCACTCGCTATTCTGGCCAAGTTCAACTTAATGCGCTCAGTAAAGAGCGGGCTCAACGTTATGTGGGGCAATTCGAGGCGTTATTGCGTCACCAGCAAACTATCATTGAGTCTTACGGGCGTTTGTTGCCGCAGATACAGGGTGTTCAGCAAGCCATACTTGGGGCAGATTCCACCATCATAGAACAGGCAGTTGAGCCTTTCTGGCAGCGGCTTACCCAGGATAGTGACATTACGTCCCTTGTGGTTTTTTCGCCCCAAGACCGCATATTGCTGTGGCAGGGAGATCCCAGCATTCCCCCGGATCTGATGGAAAAATTCCAACTGGACAGACAGCCGCGATCGGCGTTGTCCTGTTTTGAAACCTGTGAAATATACGTGGCCGTGCCTCTGCTAATTCAAGGCTGGGGAAACGGCATGGTGGTGTTTGGCGCTCGATTGGATCAGGTAGTTAAGCGGTTTGAAGCTGTCAGTAATTCAGAGTTGATTTTGGCAATTCGGCGTGACCAGCGGCGCACCCAAGAAAGTGATTTTATTGAGGCCTGGGGCACTGATCTGAACGTGAATTCCACTGAATCACAGCAGTTGGAACTACTCAGGGATTTGTCTTCTCAACATAGCCGTGGCCAGGTTTACAGTGGTTTGACGGAGCAAAGCAGTGGGAATACCTATCGCGAAGTATTGCTTCGTCCTCTCCGAGGTGCAGTGTTTCCCCGTCAAGGTGAATTGTTTTTTATTACTGATATTAGCCCTGAGATATTAGCTAATCAGGCACAACAACGAACCGGATTTATTTTTGGTTTGGCAGCGTTGATTTTTGCCGAGCTGATGTTGCTCATCACGCTCTGGGGGGCGCTAAACCGGTTGCGCACCGTCGCATCAAAACTGCCTCAATTGGCCACTGAAAAGCTGGGGCAGGTAAGACATCAACTGGCCTCCTTCAAGCGCGACCAGCGCTTTGCAGATGAAAGCGACATCTTGATCAGTGCAGCAGTTAATTTATCCCATCAATTAGAGGATCTAGAGCGAGAACTTCGGACTCGTGCTGAAGAGCTGGAGTTGCGCAGTGAGGACCTGCAAACAGAAAAGCAGTTTGTTCAAAGTATTTTGGATACGGCTCACGCGGTTATTTTAACTCAAGATCGTAACGGTGTTGTTACCCTGGTAAATCAACATTGCACCAGGATGACTGGGTTTGATCTGAAACAGCTGGTGGGTCATACTTTTTATCGCCTATTACCCCATGATGAAAATCTCCCAGATATCCGTTTCCAACTAAATGAATTGGCTCATGGCGCACGCCATGAGTTACACCATGAATCCGCCATGGTGTGCAATGATGGTTCCAGCCGCCATATGTCGTGGCATCACTCCCTGCTTCCTGGGGCTAAAATTGATCAGCAAATACTGAGCATTGCACTGGATATCAGTGAGCGCAAGGAAGCGGAAGATCGTCTTGGTTGGCTTGCCACCCATGACCCTCTGACAGGCTTATTTAACCGCCGGCGATTTGGAGAGGAACTACAAAAATCCATTTCCCATGCGAAAAGATACAATCGTCCCGGTGCCATTTTATTTTTCGATCTGGATCAGTTTAAGGATGTGAACGATACCAGTGGTCATAAAGTAGGTGACGAGCTGCTACGCCGAGTTTCAGAGCGTTTACGAATAGAAGCGCGAGACACTGATCTTATCTTCAGACTGGGTGGCGACGAGTTTGCCATGTTGATACGCGAAGTGGATGAATCAGCGGTAACCACAGTGGCATCACGGTTATGCGAGGCTTTAACGGGTATTGAAGTACTGGGCACGGATCGGGTACACCGGGTTTCAACCAGTATCGGTGTGGCATTATTTCCTGAGCACGGCGAGTTCACTGATGAGTTGGTTGCTAATGCCGACATAGCGATGTATCAGGCGAAGGCATCAGGACGTAACGGATGGCACATCTACTCCCCGGCGGAGCAGGATCGTGAGCGTACCCATGAGCGTGTGTACTGGAATGAAATGGTAAAAGAAGCGCTGTCAAAAGATACTCTGCAAGTGGCATTTCAGCCCATACAAACCATTTCCACTGGGACGGTTTCCCATTATGAGGCGCTTTTAAGGGTATCGGATGAAACAGGTCAGTTGTTGCCTACCTTTAAATTTATTCAATCAGCAGAGGCATCTGGCTTAATTCAAGAAGTGGATTTGCGAATTGTGGACAAGGTGTTAGCTTACAAAAGACAGTTGGAGTCGCGTTCCATTAATGCGACCTTCGCTATAAATTTGTCTGGAATATCGTTTCGCAACCCCACGTTATATCAATCTATTGCAAAAAAGCTAAGAGAGTATCAAGTCAATCCAGCGGAAATCATTTTTGAAATCACCGAGACCTCAGCCCTTGAAGATGGGGTTGCCACTGCCAACAAAATGCGAGATATAAAAAAGCTGGGCTGTAAATTTGCCCTGGATGACTTTGGTGTTGGGTTTTCCTCCATTTACCACATTAAGCAGCTTCCCATTGACTTGGTCAAAATCGACGGCTCCTTTATTCGCCACCTTGAAGATGAACCAGAAGACCAAGCACTGGTGAGAGCTGTGGTAGAAGTGGCAAAAGTATTTGGTTTGCAGACCGTGGCAGAATTTGTGGAGAATGAGGCAATTCTAGAAATTCTTCATTTGCTCAAGGTGGATTACGCCCAGGGCTATCACATAAGCCGACCGGAATACTTCGAAACGCTTTGGGGCGAAGTCCAGGGAGAGGGCAAGGCGGAGGGCTAGGCTGATTCGTATCCAGCGCTTACGGGGAGCGGATTACGGCAGTTTGAGCAGTATTTCAATTTTTTAACGGCATTATTTCTATCAACCCATTCTTGTCCGTCAAATGCATCCAACGTTATTTGCCTCCTGTAAGGCTTCGCTAAATACAAAGTGATAGAAAGATGAACATTCAATCCAACCATAAAATGCCAAAACGTCGGCACTTGGCTCCTAACCGCTGGCGTCAGCGCTATATTCGACAGCGCCAGCAGGATCCGGTAGTTCAAATGGGCCTGGGTAAGCAGCCCTTTTCGTCTTCGCTGGATAGCTATGAGCCGCTTTGCGAGGAAGACACAGATTGGGATTACGACCCTTATGAGTATTACTATGGTTACGATGGTAGCCTTTCAGAATATGCGGTGTTGTCCTGTTTAGAAGAGATGTTTTTGCCACAGCAGTCGCGGTTTTCAGATCTGCAGGCATTTTTGCCTGCTAGAGAGCCGACGGAAGTGCAACAGCCAGAGCAACAGGTCTCGGTGGAGGAAAGAGTTTTTGAGTTCAGCCGGTTTATTCAAGGTCTGTTGGATGGATCTATAGCTATTGATGAGTTGCGCACGGTTATCCGCCATGCCACCGCCGCTGGGTCTGATATTGAGGGGTTACGCCGGGCCGTGGGTCGCCCTGACAAGTTTCAAATTTCTCGAGAAGGAGCGATTCGATTACTTTTGTTTGCACCCTTTTGGGTGCGCAAACCGGACTCCTGGGACGGTCAAGGGGATTGTTCTTTGTTCTCGCATTTGTTGGAGCAATTTGATGCGCCGCTTCGTCTGCAGCTCGAATGGAACACCCAGTTGGACCTGCTTCAGTTAAAGTGGATTATCTGGCATCTAATTCTGTCCCAGGGGGGGAGCTTAAAACGAGCCAGTCGACTATATAATTGGCAGGTTTCATCAAAGTTCCAGCATTTTTTATACGCCGCACCTGATGGTTTGTCGCCATTGGAAATGAGTATGCATGCTGAAGTTTCTCGCCTGGGTGGCGATACGGAGCTTTTCAATCGATTGTGTGGCCATTGGGGCTATGTTATTGATCCAACGGAAATCACCGATAGTGAATCTTTTCGCAGGTTTTGGTTCGATACGGTTAAATGGCTTGTTAACAATGGCCGTGATATAACCAATCAACAGTGTGGCGATATTCTTGATTGGGCCCACCAGAAATACAACGAGCCACCGGCGGCTGATGCTACGGGCTTTTCCTGGAAAGGGCGGCGTATTGGGCCAGTTTTGGAACAGAGTGCAGCCTACGCTCAGTTAAAATTGCGCCCTTGGGTTCAGTACAGCTGGAGCAATCATGGTTATGATTGTTGTCTGATTGACGAAACAGGGCAGCGATGGAGTGTTGAGGAAATATGCAGTGGACAACAACTCTACCGGGAAGGTAGGGAGCTGCATCACTGTGTGGTTAACTATGCAGCCACTTGCGCTGCTGGCAACGCTATTATTTTTTCTTTACGCAAACAGAATGTTCGGCACTTAACCCTGCAATTGGATCCAAGCAACTTCGCTTTGGTGCAGGCACGGGGGTTACAGAACCGGCATCCCACCGGGCAAGAAAAGAGGGTAATTAACCAATGGATAAGTTTGGTGTTTTGAGGCAGGAGACTATTTAGGCGCCATGTTTAGGTGCCATGTTGTAGTTTTTTTGCTGAACTTCTTGGGCGCTTGTATTTGAGTTTTGCAAGGGCCCTGGTCGAGCCAAAAGATATCCCTGAGCCAGTTTCACGCCGAGGTTTTTCAGTGCGGCTAACTCTCCTTTTGATTCTACTCCTTCTGCAATGATGTCGGCCCCGGTGGAATTAGCAAACGTCACTAACGCGTTTGCCAGGGCAAGTTCTGCATTATCTCGGTCTAAGTTATGAATCAGGCTTCTATCAAGTTTAATGATGTCCGGTTGTAACTGTAGAATATGGCGTAAGCTGGCGAAACCCGCGCCGGCATCATCCACGGCGAGTCGCAAACCTTTGCTACGAAGGGGCGCAAGAACTCGGGCGATGGCGCTGTAATCTTGAATTTTTTTATGTTCTGTAATTTCAATTACAATTTGGTTTAAACGGTCACCCAAGAGCGATTCCACTGATGGGTTATTCAGTAGCACATCCGGTGATAAATTAATGGATAAAAATTGTTGCTGATTAATCTTGGATAGATCTGCCATGGCTCTTGATGCCGCAGCCCATTCCAGCTCGTTTGCCATGCCCACATTGCTGGCTTCGTTAAACCAGTCTTCAGTGGTGAGTTCGCTTACACAATCAAACCGTGTCAGTGCTTCATAACCCACGGTGTTCATGTTTTTTAGGTGGTATATTCCTTGATAGACCGGATGGAACTGTTGTTGGGCAATTATTGTGGAAATTTGCCGCCGACTGGCTAAGCGTTCAATATCTTCTGTGATAAAGTAACTTATTAAGGTTGAGGCAAGGTTTCCATACGCTTGCATTACGTCTAAATCTCGTTCGGTTAAAGAATGATCCGGGTAGCGGCTAAAGCAGCAGAAGGTGCCGTAAACACTACCGTCTTCAAGAAAAATGGGAACACTTAAATGAGCTCCAACAGGTAGGCTGGTGGTTACCGGTAGTTTAAGAGCCTCAGCCACATCAGTTGCGTTTTGCATGAGTTGGGGTAGGCGGCCATCCACCACCCTGATGCAATAGGATTCCTCCAAGGGGTCAGAGTCATCCACAGACAAAATCTTTTCAACATGTAACTTTGTATCCACCAACTTAAATACGCGATAACCGTTTTTAAATTCGGATATGAACGCCACCTCCATGTGTAGAAATTCTCTGGCGGTGAACAGTACTTTCTGCAGTAACTTTTTGATTAGTAGTGGAGGGGTGCGTATGTCACCGTCTGATAATCCTTTCATCGTCCGCAGTTTTTTTCCATGTTCGTTACGGTCCCTGTACTATAGTTCGTGCTAACCTGTTTATTCAAGCCCGGTCGCTTGTTGCGAAAGCAGTGGTTACGGATTCATCGCCGTGACTGACAGGTCACGCTGGCAGTATATCCACAAAACTTCTGTACATTAGTTGTTCATTGGTTATTATCCGAGGATCAGTGTTTATAAAGGCTTAGCTATCCGTGCCAAATGATGTTCCATTAGAAACTGCAGCTCCTGAGGTTAAAACACCCACGGTGTCCCTCCGGGTCCATCCCATGCGTGCCGCACTCTATGATGAGTTACACAATCGACCTTCACCGGTGATTGAAGGTGGTTGTCAGGTTACCCATTTCACTGTAATGCTGGATGATAAACCCCAAAACATTTCTGCCCATGTGATCGATCTGTGCCGACGCTACAGCGTGCCTTCTCCGGCAGAAGATGCCACTTGTTTATATCAGGACTTTGGCGGTTTCGAGTTGCGTTGGGAACGCCACACTGAGTTTGCCAATTTTACTTTTATTTGCCCTGAAGCTAAGCCTTTTTCAGATGATGCTTTGGCGTTTATTCCAAAGGATTGGTTGGACTCCATGCCAGGAAAAATTATGGTGGCTGTGAACCTGGTGGTTGCCAAGGAAACACCAGACAAGCCCACATTGCGGCGCTGGTTTGAAGGCCAGCGTTTATCTGGTTCTTTGGTTATGGGCGAGCAGGCTCAGGTATGGACCTCTTTCAAATTGCACAGTGATGGTTTTGGCCGAATAGTGGTGGATAATAAGGGCCTCACTCCATACCAGACAGGTCGCCTTATCCAACGCCTGTACGAATTGGAAACCTATCGTTTAATGTCGCTGCTGTCTTTGCCTATTGCACGTAAACTGGTGCGCGATCTTGATCCCATTGTGGACGCCCACACGGCGTTGAACAAGAATATTTCCGAGATTGATAAATCTCGGGATGAGCGACAGCTGTTGCAGGCGCTCTCCCATTTGGCGGCGGAAGTGGAACGTCATCGTTCGGATACCAATTTTCGTTTTTCCGCTTCGGTAGCGTACTATGACCTGGTTCAGGATCGCTTAAATCAATTGCGCGAAACTACAGTGGATGGCTTGCAAAGTTTGCGGGAATTTTTGGAGCGTCGCTTAACACCGGGTATTAAAACCTGCATATCGGCTCGGGACCGACTGGAAGATTTATCCCAACGAATCCACCAAACCACCAGTTTGTTACGAACTCGGGTGGATCTGTCGATTCAGGAACAGAACCAGCGAGTGTTGTCCTCCATGAATCGTCGAGGCCAGCTACAGTTGCGATTACAGCAGACAGTTGAAGGTTTGTCTGTGGTGGTGATTGGCTATTACTTGCTTGGGTTGTTGGGCGTGGCGTTCGACGGTCTGAAAGCCTATGGTCTCCCTCTGAACTCCAGTTTGGCCAAAGCCTATGCGTTGCCTGTGGTGTTGGTGTTGGTGTTTATCAGTCTGCATTTTGCTAAAAGCAAAATACACTCCAGTGGCGCTAAAAAGGACAAAGAAGATTCTGATTTGTAGTTGATCAGCAACTTTTGTCTTGCTTCAGAGCTGGGCCAGCTTCGTGATGAGTAGCTGTTTTGCCTGTTCAATATTGGCTCTCATCAAGTGGCTGGGCTGCGAACCTAGTTCAAACTGCTGCCCCTCTATGGCTAGCATAAAACAGGGGGGCGCTTCTTTTTCCAGGCATTTCTCGTACAAATATAACAGGCTTTCCGGGTTTAGGTTGTGGGTTGAGTAGGTGGTTTGCCCGGCAGGTTGTAACGGTTGCCAGTGGACTCCTATGTTGTCTTGAGGGTTGTCTTGAGGGCTGTCATGTGTGTAGTCATGAGGGTGGTCATCTGTATGGTCATGTTGATTAGGTGGATGTTGGCAGTCGATAAATACGTTCAGCTCAGATTGTTCAAGGTCGTAAATATGTTCTGGCTGCAATTGAAAATCATACAGCAGGGTAATTTGATGCTGATTAAACGGTGGGTCGTTTAGCTCCAGCATGGTATTCAACCATTGATGCACAATTTCCCCCGCAGCATCGTCGCCCCTGGCGCTGTTGCCAAAGCAAAAAATGCCAAGTTTCATTGCAGTTGGCCATTGCTGCTACGGGCAAGTCGATGGGCTATTTGGCCGTTGTGGTCCCAGGTCTCAATCACTAGGGGCATTTTCCCTGTGGCGTGGGTGGCACAGGAAAGGCAGGGGTCGTAGGCTCGAATGGCCACTTCAATTAAATTGAGCAGATTTGGCGTGATTTCTGTTCCGTCTAAATGCTGATGGGCCACTTGTCGAATGGTCTCATTCATGGCTTGGTTATTGCTGGTTGTGGAAACAATCAAATTGGCTTTAACCACTTTCTGGTCTTGATCAATTTGATAATGGTGGAAGAGGGTGCCTCGGGGTGCTTCAATGACGCCGATTCCTTCTTCTTGCAGCGTACCCGTTTGCATTAATTCGTCACTGGTCAGATCCGGGTTAGATAGCAGTATTTCGATGGCTTCTGCACAGTGTAAGGCTTCAATCATCCTTGCCCAGTGGAACGCCAACGGCGATTGGGCGGGCTTGCCAAGCCGGGAAAAATAATTGAGCCGTGCAGCTTCAGCCAGTGGGGTATTTATGAAAGAGCAGGTGTTAAGTCGTGCCAACGGCCCCACCCGATACCAGCCGGTTTCGGGTGTAAGGGATTTTAAAAATGGAAATTTCATGTAGCTCCAGGATTTAACTTGCTCCTGTAGCAGGTCGGAATAGTGGTCATAAGGAAACTGATCATATAACCGATTACCCTTGGTATCGATGACACGGAGATTGCCGTCATAGAGTTCCAGTTCGCCCTTTTCACCTATCAGGCTTAAGCTTGGGGACTCTATGTAGCCAAAATTTTTGTGAAAGCCCCAGTTGCTCTCGAAAAGTTGTTGGCATAATTCCACGGTTTGCTGGCACCATTGGATAATCTGTTTGATTTCTAGGTTTAGTTCAGCGATTTTTTCTTTTGTTAAGGGGGTGTTCATGCCCCCTGCAACGGCGGCAATGCCGTGAATACGTTTGCCTGCTATGGCTTCAATCACCTGTTGTCCGTATTTGCGTATTTTGACACCTTTTAGGGCCAGGTTTTTGTGTTCTTGGATCACGGCGACGATATTGCGTTTGCTAACATCGCTGTCGAAACCAAATAGCAAATCCGGCGAAGCCAGGTGAAAAAAATGCAGGGCATGGGATTGCAGTACTTGACCAAAGTGCATCAATCTGCGCAGTGCCGTTGCGGCGGGGGTTAATGCGTCCACTCCCACTATTTGGTCGATGGCTTTAGCCGCGGCCAGGTGGTGGCTCACGGGGCAAATGCCACACAAGCGTTGCACCACTAATGGCAGCTCCCAGTAGGGGCGCCCTTGGATAAACTTTTCAAAACCCCGAAATTCAACAATATGCAGCCGCGCTTGGGTGACCTTTTGCTGTTCATCCAGTAACAGAGTGACTTTGCCGTGCCCTTCCACCCGGGTAACCGGGTCGATCACAATGCGTTTGCTCATCAGTCAAAATGCCTCAGATCATAATCCAGATTAACCGGTCGATTGTGGTGAAAGGCATTCACCACTTCTAGAAAGGCAGCGGGTGGTGGAGGGCAGCCGGGTAAGTGACAATCGATTTTAACTTGGCTTTCTATAGGTAGCACTTTAGCTAACAGTGTTGGCAGTTCCGGATCGTCGGGAATTTGGCCATCCACAATGCCCATGCCGTCAATATAGGCTTCTTTCAGGCATTGATCTGCGGAAAAACTATTACGCATGGCAGGAACGCCACCATTGATGGCGCAGGCACCCACCGCCACTAAAAAGTCACAATGTTTACGGAAGTTCAAAAGCACTTCTATATTCTCTTGGTTGCATAAGCCCCCTTCCACAAAGCCTATATGGCAGTGACTTAGGGTTTTGATGTCGGTCAAGGGCGATCGGTTAAACTCCACCAGTTCGACCAGTTCCAACAACTGTTCGTCCATATCCAGGAACGACATGTGGCAACCAAAACATCCGGCTAATGAGCAGGTGGCGATACGCAGTTTGGAGTTAGTCTGGTTCATGATTCTTTTGTTCCGGTCTCAGGTTGCCAATAACATGAATGGGTGTGTGATCGTAGTGGCGTTGGCCTATGGCGGTGGAGTAATTGCCCTTTTTGTTGAGTATGCAGCCCACCGGGCAGATGTGTGCCAGTTGGTCATGGCTGTTGGCTAAGGTATCTCCCATTTTTCCGCTACTGGAATTGAAAATCAGTTTGGTGGTGGATCCTCTGCCGGAAAGTGCCATGGTGTCTTTTCCATCCAGCTGATTACTTGTTCGTTCACATAGGCCGCAATAAATACAGCGGTCTTGGTCTATAAACAGATCGGGGTGGGTCCCATCCTGTGAGCGAGTAGGGTATAAGGGTGGAAAATGGTAGTGGGTCATACCCAGATCGTAGGCCAAAGCCTGGAGTTGGCAGTTGCCGCTGATTTCACAGCTGGGGCAGTAATGATTTCCTTCGGCGAACAGCAGTTGTATTAATCGGAGCCGCTTTTTATCCAGTTCGGGGCTGTTACTGGTTACCTGTATAAGCGGTTTAGCCGGTTGTGTACAGGCGGCCACCCAATGGCCATCCAGTTTCACCGTGCACAGGCGACAACTGCCGTGGGCGCTGACGCTGGGGTGAAAGCAAAGGTGAGGGATGTAGTATTTTTCACGCTGGGCGGCAGTCAAGATGCTGTCACCTTCGCTAAAGGGAATTCTCACCCCATCTAAGAAAAAGTAGCTCCCTTTACTGTTCATCCCCTGTCTCCATCCGCAGTAGGTTCATTAACGGGTTTCCCGCGGTTTTACCCAAGCCGCATTGGCTGGTGGTTTTCATGAGGTCGCATAATTCAATTAGATCTTCGCTGTCTCTTTTGCCCTGTTGGTATTGCTGCAGCATGGCGCTTTGCATTTGGGTGCCCGCGCGGCAGGGCGTGCAAAAACCACAGCATTCGTGCTGAAAGAACGCCATAAAATTCTGTGCTACTTCGGTTAAATCCCTTTCTTGATTAAAAATCATAATGCCGCTGCCACCACTGTGGGATTCGAAATCCAGGGCCGTATCCAGCTCATGCTGAAAGTAAAGGTGCCCCGATGGGCCACCTACTTGAACTGCCTGTGTGTTTGCTGCGCCACATAAATCCAGTAAATGGGTGAGTGGGGTGCCCATGGCCAGCTCGTAAAGCCCCGGATGCTTACAATCGCCGGAAACACTAAGCAGCCGGCTGCCTTTCGATTGGGTGGTACCCCGCTGGGAAAAATGCTGACTACCCTGTTGCATGATATAGGTGGCAGCCACGAAAGTTTCCACATTGTTGACAATGGTGGGGGCGCCAAACAGGCCACATTGGCCGGGGTAGGGCGGCTTACTTCTGGGTATGCCGCGTTTACCTTCTATGGACTCCATTAGCGCAGATTCTTCGCCGCAAACGTAGGCCCCGGCGCCAAGTTGCAGCTCCACATCAAAATCCTTGCCCAGCCAACCTTGTGCGCGTTTTTGTTGTAGGCAGTGTTCGATTTGGCTGTACAAGTTGATGTATTCGGCCCGCAGATAAATATAGCCGGCGCTGGCTTGAATGGCTTTGGCGGCGATGATCATGCCATCCACCATGGCGTCGAGCTTTTGCATTAGGTAATAACGATCTTTAAAAGTGCCTGGTTCTCCTTCATCGGCATTACAAATCACAAATTTGGGTTGGGTGGATTGATTCAGGCAATGTTGCCATTTGTGGGCTGTGGGAAAGCCAGCACCCCCCAGCCCCCTCAAGCCTGACGATTGAATTCGGTCAATGATCTGTTGTGACGAGAGGCTTTCCAGCTGAGCCAAGGCTGAACCCGGTTGGTACTGAAATTGCGTGAGTGGCCCTGGATGGCGCAACTGAGACGGACCTGCAAACCAGTGTTGCGGCCATTGTTGTAAAGGTAATTCGTTGAGGATCAGTTCGCACAGCTCATCCACATTGGCTGGCTTTATCCGGCTAATGGCGTGGCCGTTCACCAGAGCGGACAGGGGTTGGTCCGATAGGCCGATACAGGAGGTGAGGTGCAAACGGGCGCGGCTGGGTTTTAATTTGGTTTGCAAGGTGCGGTAAACGGGCTCCAGGCCGGCCTGTTGTTCTATTATGTTGTTGGCCAGGTAGATCATATAGCTGGGGGCGGGTTCCTGGCGTAAGAAATAATAGAAATCCAGCAGTGATTGAATATGAGACTGGCTACAGCCGGTTGTTTGTTGAAGCCAACTAATGGTGTCTGAGCTTATTTCCCCGAAATGATGTTGCGCTACCACAAGGTACTGGACTAGGTGTTCTACGCCCAGGTTTTCTCCCCAGCGAGAAATCAGTAATGACTCCAGCTGGTGGGGACTCCACTCTGCTTGACGCGGTGTGTAGGGGCCTACTTTTTCAAATAACATGTAACCTCTGTTGCCGTTCAGGTTAGCTGGCTGTAGATGGCCGCTCCATGTAATGGAATATCTTCTTCTTCACACAGGGCGATGGGGACTTTGTCGAGCAAGTCTAAATATTCATTTTTTCTTGTAAAATAGGCTATGTTACTGGTCTGTTGAAACAAGGGTTTCAATTTGGGTGGAATGCCACCAGCCAATATAACGCCACCCCAGCTTAAGTATTGCAATGCCAGGTTGCCCGCTTCCGCAAATATACCCTGACAAAAAAGCGTTAAGCACTGACCTGATGGAGATTCCGGGTCCGCCAGTGCCAATCGTGTCATTTCTTCATTGCTGGGTGGTGTTTGATTGGGGTGGAGAGCGCCATAAAGGCGATGCAAACCGGAACCGGAAAACCAGTTCTCCCAACTCACGGGTTGATCGTGCTGTACCCAGTGTTGATTAATAAGCTGGGCGATTGTGGCGTTGAAGGGCGCCAGGGTCTTATGGCCACCTTCGGTGGGGTGAATAATGTAGTGGTCATGGGTCCGGTTACGGTCTGGAAAAATGCAGGCTTGCCCCAGACCCGTTCCAGGGCTGATTACCACCACGGGTTTGTTGAAATCGATGTCATCGCCCTTAAGTCGCGTTAGCTTGCTGTTTATTGATTCGTCGGTAAACCCCCACGCGCTGGCCTGTAAATCGTTAAGTAGGTCCACGGAAGTGAGACCAAACTGTGTTGCTAAATGTGGGCCGTTAATATGCCAGTTAAGGTTGGTCATGGTGCAGATCTTACCGTCTTGCACTGGGCCTGCCACGGCAATTACCGCTTTGCTGACTGTATTTTGTTCAGTGCTGTGGTGTGCAAGATATGACTGTACTAAAGTTTCGAAATCCTTGAATTGAGAGTTTTTGTAGTACGCTTTGTGAATGATGCTGCCACCATCAGCCAGTTGAGCAAGCTGAGTCTTAGTACCTCCAACATCTGCTAACAATGCTGTCATTTATTGCTCTCCACTTCATCTTAATTCATTGTAAGCTTGGGCTTTATCTGATTGCGCTGACCCTTATCAAATAGATTGTAACCCGAGTTTGGTTTAATGGGCTTTTCTCTATCCGTCACTCAATTTCAGGAATTCATTATGTCCGGCACCGTCTATAGCATTGAGGTTCAACCCAAGATACCAGAAGCACTTGATCGACTGGAAGAGTTGGCTAATAACCTGCTTTACAGCTGGGATAGGCAGGTTCGCGGATTGTTTTTTCGTTTAGATCGCGAGCTATGGGATAACACCGGTCATAACCCCAAGTTGTTTTTAAGAAGGATAGACCAGCGTCAGCTGGAAGAGGCAGCGGATGACCCTGTTTATATGCAGGATTACGCTAAAGTTCTTTCCACCTATGACAGTTACTTGAAGTCAAAATCAGACAAGATGGTACGGCGCTACTTAAATTCAAAAACCGATTTGATTTCTTATTCGTGCGCTGAGTTTGGCTTGCATGAATCGGTTCCCATCTATTCCGGTGGCTTAGGTATTTTAGCGGGTGACCACTGTAAAGCCGCCAGTGACCTGGGGTTGCCCTTTGTGGCGGTGGGGATGTTGTATCGACTGGGGTATTTTAGTCAGCAGATTGATAGTCACGGCAATCAATTGGCAAACTATACTCAGTCTCTGTTTCAGGATTTACCTATCCAGTTGGCCTATTCTGGGGATGGCGTACCCATTCGGGTGAATATAGAGGTGCCTGGGCGCAGCATCTGTTTGCAGGTTTGGAGAGCCAGGGTTGGCCATAATAACCTCTATTTGCTGGACAGTGATTTGCAAGAGAATAAAGAGGAAGACCGCCGTATCACTTATCAGTTATATGGCGGTGACAGTACCAACCGATTATTGCAGGAAATGGTGCTGGGCATTGGTGGAGTGCGTGCCAAGCGGGCGTTGGGGCTGGAACCCAATGTCTGGCACATAAATGAAGGCCACGCGGCTTTTCAAGTGCTGGAGCGTTGTCGTGAACTGGTGGCAACGGGATTGGATTTTTCCGCGGCACTGGAGGCCGTTGCCGCCAATACCTGTTTCACTACCCATACTCCGGTGCCTGCGGGCCATGATATATTTGACCACCGGCTCATTGAATTTTATTTTTCTGAGTACATCAATGAGCTGGGAATACCCATGTCGGAATTTCTTGGTTTAGGCGCAAGCCCGGTGAACCAGCAGGGCTTTAATATGACCGCTTTGGCCTTGCGAGGCTCACGATTTCATAATGGCGTGAGCCGAATTCATGGCCAGGTTGCGTCCGATATGGAGCGTTATATCTGGCCAGAGATTGAACCTGAAGAAAACCCGGTTCGTTACGTCACCAATGGAGTTCACGTGCCCACCTTTTTGGCCAATGAGTGGGTCAATATGTTTGATATGCAATTTGGCGGTGGTTGGCGCACGGAGTTGCGCAACCCCAGTTATTGGTCAAAAATTCGTGACATTCCGTATCACAGCTTTTGGAGTGTTCGGCAATCCCTAAAGGCTAAAATGCTGGAAACAGTGTACGAGCGATGTGTGGCGCAACATCGTCGCAACGGCATCAGCGAGTCACAGATTCGACGCTTAACGCGTTATATCAAGCCCCGCAAAACCGACATTCTTACCATAGGTTTTGCCCGTCGATTTGCCACTTATAAACGGGCAACCTTGGTGTTCTCAGACAGGGCTCGCCTTTCCAGGCTGTTAAATAACCCTAACAAGCCAATGGTTTTGATCTTTGCCGGTAAGGCTCACCCCAGTGATCACCCTGGCCAGGAATTTATCCGTCAAATCCACCATTATGCTCAAGACCCTGAGTTTGAGGGCCGCATTATTCTGTTGGAAGGTTACGACATGGCCCTGGCCCGCAAGCTGGTGACGGGCGTAGAGGTCTGGCTGAACAACCCGGCTTATCCTTTGGAAGCCAGTGGTACCTCAGGCCAGAAGGCGGGCATTAATGGAGTGCTTAATCTGAGCGTGTTAGATGGTTGGTGGGACGAGGGTTACAACGGCAACAATGGTTGGTCTATTACACCCCATGGCCCCCAGTTCAGCCCAGACTTTCGTGACAAAGAAGAGTCCAATGAACTATTGGATGTGCTTGAGAATGAAGTGGTACCACTTTATTACGAGAGGGATGGGCACGGGTTATCGGTGGACTGGATAGAAAAGAGCAAAAATGCTATGGAGACGTTGATACCGGCATTTAATGCTCAGCGAATGGTGATGGACTATGTACAAGGGTTCTACGCTCCCGCCATAATGCATGGTAAAGAACTTCAGGAAAACGCTTATGAGGCGGCCATTCAGCTGGCACAGTGGAAGCAAAAAGTACGTGGATGCTGGCCTAATGTTAAAGCAGATAGGTTGGATCAACCGTTGCAACGCATCTACCGGGATGATGCCTTCGAAGTTCGTGTGAGCGTGGATTTAGCGGGCTTGGAGCCCACGGACATCATTGTGGATTGTATGGTCGGCGCGGTGAACAACGATAAGCTGTTTGATCGACACTCCCTGTTTCAATTGGAGTTCGATACGCTGGAGCAGGATGGGCGCGCCACTTACGCACTTTCAGTGGCGTTGGCAGAGACAGGGCTTCAGTGCTATAAGCTACGAGTTTACCCCTATCATAAGCTTCTGGGGCAACGTTTTGAACTCGGTGCCATGCTCTGGCTGTAGATTGCTACCGGGATCGTTACCGGGATCGTTACCGGAGATAGAGATGATTAAGGTGGCTTAGACGTTGGGCCAGGTCTTCAGGTACCTGGCTCCATTGAAATTGCCACTGCCAGTTGTTTTCCACTGTGCCAGGGGTATTCATGCGATGCTCTCCCCCCAATTCCAACAGGTCCTGTAACGGTACCAGGGCCCAGTTGGCCGGTGAAGCCAGTGCGCTTTTGATCAAAGGCCAAGGCATGGCTTCACTGGGTTGTGAAAAATAATCCATTACTCTGTCTTTGATTTCCGGGCTGAGCTCTTGGTACCAGCCCACTGTGGTGTTGTTGTCGTGGGTGCCGGTGTAAATGATGCTGTCGTGAGTGTGGTTGTGGGGCAAATACGGATTGAAGCCATCGCTGTCAAAGGCGAAATGTAAAATCTTCATGCCCAACAGGTTGAAGCGCTTACGCAGCGCCACCACTTCATCCGTTATTATGCCCAGGTCTTCTGCCACCAGTGGTAGATTGCCCCGTTCCTTGAGCAGCTGTTCGAATAGTTGTTCTCCTGGAGCATCCACCCAATGGCCGTTGATGGCGGTGGGTTCGTCGGCGGGGATTTCCCAGCAGGCCACAAACCCTCTGAAGTGATCAATACGGACCACGTCGTAGAGCGTAAGGCTGTGATTGATTCTTCGGATCCACCATTCAAAATTACTATCCTGGTGATTTTGCCAGTGGTAAATGGGGTTGCCCCAGCGTTGCCCGGTTGCGGAAAAGTAATCAGGGGGTACCCCAGCCACCACTGTGGGGTGGCCGTTGGGTTCCAGCTTGTAGAGTGATTGGCAGGCCCACACATCGGCGCTGTCATGGGCTACGAATATGGGTAGGTCACCGAGTATTTTAATGCCCTTATTGTTTGCGTGTTGTTTCAATTGATGCCACTGTTTGTGGAAAAGAAACTGAAGAAATTGCTGAAATTGATATTCCTCTTTGTTTTCGGATTCAACTGTTTCAAGAGCATGTTCGTTACGGCTGCGCAGCTCTTCCGGCCAATCAATCCAAGAGCCCATGTGTCGCTGTTTAATAATACGAAATAAACAATAGTCTCTCAGCCAGTCTGTTTGCTGGATAAACTGGTTAAGTTCACCCTTAACTCCATGTTCAGATTGCTTATTCAGCCAGTGGAAGTAGGGGCGAAGAATACTATCAGTGGCAGATGTGCTGCCACCCAAGGGTTGGCTTTTATCTAGCCCGGGAAAACCCATGTACTGTAGTTGATCTGCATCGATCAGGTCGGTGTTTCCCGCAAAGGCGGAATAACTGTTATAGGGTGATCCATCCGCCACGGGTGTTAGGGGCAGAATTTGCCACATTTTAAATCCAGCTTGATGGAGCCAATCAATCCAGGCATAGGCCTCCGCACCCAAGCGGCCTGGCCCGTTGTTGCTGGGGAGTGAAGTAGGGTGAAGAATTACGCCTGACAACCGTTGGTTTAGAATTTCTTGCATCATAAATTAACCTTGACCGCGGCGCATAACGCCGTCGTTTTCGGGATTGCCGCCGCCTACGCTTATGATTTCATCCAGCTCTGCAGGGGCGGTTTCACCCAAAAACCGGTAAAGGTTTTTGAGGTGGGTTCGATAAAGCATGTCAAAATCACAAACGGACTCGCTGGGGTTATAGTCGCCAAACCACCAGAACCAGTCTGAGCCTTCACAAATGGCCAGTTGTTCTTCCGCTTTGGCAAGAATATCTGGCTCCAGTTTTTTGTTCTTAACTACGCGATCGTAATCTTCTTTGGCGCGGCACAGTAAATCCCAAGCACGATTTTTTGCAGCATCGCCTATCCATGTGGACAGGGTGCCATAGACCCAACTGCCTGTGACCAGCTTCGGCAATTTGGTTCTGTTCTTGTGATGCTTAAGATAATCTCGAAAGGTGGTTAAATTGATATTGGGGTTGTTGGAAAGCTTGCTGTAGAGCTGGGTTAAAAAATCGTAGCCGTTATTGGCGTAGTATTCCCAACAATTTTCACCATCCAGGATAATGGGAATCAATGTGTCTTCTCGATAATGGCAAGCTTCACGGATATTTTCCACATGATGTAACAGGTTGTTTACCGCATCGGTTGGATCCCATCCTGAGTAGGTGAAGCCAATTAGGTCAGACAGGTTATCGTCTCGAAAAATACAGGTGACCTCATTGGACACCAGCTTAAATGGATGATGGATGCAAATATTTTCCAGCTTGCTGGCCTGCATGCTGTTACCCAATACTCCGCCACCACTGGCAGTCCAGGTAAACCCCGTTTGCTCTAACAGCTCTAGAGTGGCCTGGTTCAAGGCCCCTTCTGAAGGCCAGCAGCCATCGGGTTGAAATCCAAAATGGCGTTCGAAAGACGCTATTCCCTTTTTTAAGTGTGCTAAAGCCCGTTCTTTGCCGCCAGGATACTCAATGGCGTGGGGCAAGGGCGCGGACGGCATGGCCTCAAGGGCGCAGTTGAAATCCAGCATCAGAGGTATAATGGGATGCTTGTCTGGCGTCACGCTGAGCTCCATTTGTCCGGTCTCGGCCAAGTGACGGTAGCGGGGGATGATGTTGCGTAGCAGGGCATCCATGACCCCAAGCAGTTCCTTGCGATCACTGAAGGTAAAGTTGCGGGCTTTGCGGATTAGCCTTTGCACCGTTTGATCCTGCTGGCGAATGGTTTCTCCCATCCAAACCAGGTGATACCAAACTAGAATGTCGAAAAAATATTGCTCATCTAGATAGGCAAGATAGTTTGAATTTTCCAGGCAGTGGTGAGCCAGCTTCACCAGATCTTCGTAGGGCTTAAATCGTTTTACCAATCGGCCTTCGTTGGCGCGAATGCACTGCTTAACTATGTCATGCCGAGCTGCTTCCGTAGGGCCGATGGTGGGGCAAGACAAGTGTAGGAGTAAGGTGTCGTTAAAGGGCTCATTCAGGTTGAAATAACGTTCGAACTGCTGGATGTAGTCCTCCAGCTGGTCCAGTAGCACGGGAGTAAAGTTCACTACCACCCGACACTGGGGTACTGCTTCCACCGCAGCGGCCATGTCGGTGTAATCTTTTATGGCATGGAGATAAGTCCAGGGCAGATGGAACGCACGATTAAACTGGTCCTGGTACTGTGGCTGATGCATGTGCCAACACAGTACCACGTTGACAGGCGCTCCATTGGCGGACTTATGCGACATTGGAGAGTGATTGCCCTAACATTTCCGGTGACACTAGAACGATTCCTTTTGAAGAAACATAGAATTGTTCGGCGTCTTTTACCGGGTCGTAGCCGATGGTGGTACCCGGTGGTATGCGGCAGTTTCGATCGATGATTACGCGTTTTAGTTTGCAGTTACGGCCAATTTCCACGTTAGGCAGAATGACACAATCCTCTAACTCAGAGTAGCTGTGGATTCGAACGTTGTTGGACAACAACGAGTGCTTCACGTAACTACCGGACACAATACAGCCACCTGAGATCAGGGAGTCCACTGCCATTCCCCGGCGGTCATCATCGTCGAATACAAACTTGGCTGGGGGTAGCTGCTCCTGGTAGGTCCATATTGGCCAGTTTTGATCATACAGATTCAGCTGAGGGGTCACGGACAGTAGATCCATGTTGGCTTCAAAATAACTGTCCACTGTGCCCACATCGCGCCAGTAACAGGAATTGCCTGTATTTTCTTCGCTAAAGGCGTAGGCGCTAATCACTTTTCCAGCGTCCACGGCGGTAGGAATGATGTTTTTACCAAAGTCGTGGTCGCTCTGGTCAAGACTGGCATCTGCCGCCAGGCATTCGTCGAGAAATTGACGGGACAGGACATAAATGCCCATGGACGCCAGACTGGTTCCTGGCCGGCCCGGAATACTCTCGGGGTTGGACGGCTTTTCTTTGAATTGGATGATACGGTTTTTTTCATCTACGGACATCACACCAAATTCTTTGGCTTTTTCGCTTTCCACTTCAAGGCAGCCTACGGTGATATGGGCTCCGGTTTTGATGTGATGTTCAATCATCAGGGCGTAATTCATTTTATAGATATGATCGCCAGCCAAAATCAGTACGTATTCCGGGTTTAGAGTGTCGATGATATCCAGATTTTGATACACCGCGTCCGCCGTGCCCAGGTACCAGGAATCCTTCACCCGCTGCTGCGCAGGTAATAGCTCCACAAATTCTCCCAGTTCCGGGCGTAGAAAATTCCAGCCTTTCTGGATGTGGGTATTTAGGGAGTGGGATTTGTATTGGGTCAGAATGCTGATTCTTCGGATCCCGGAATTGATGCAGTTGGAAAGGGGGAAATCGATGGTTCTGAATTTACCTCCAAAAGGCACAGCTGGCTTGGAATGCCAACGGGTAAGGGACTGCAATCGAGAGCCGCTTCCCCCTGCCAATATCAAAGCCAGAGTGTTCTTTAAATAACCAAAATTGGAATCCATGGTGTTTAGCATGCTATACCTGTTAATACGAACAAATGTCTAATTGAATTAAGATTCTAGCTGACTTTTCAAATATTACTCGGGATCCCGAAGGGGGCCCGAAATTTATGCGGGTTACTAACCCCGTTTGAAAAATACAGAAATCTTAAGGTTATATTTGCATGACTTTATGACAGCGCAACTACATCCATGCAGGAAATGATCCATTTTTCTACTACGGTGCTGCTCGTTTCCTATTACGCTTAAATTATGGAAAAAAGTTCTTTTCTTTTTGTTGACGCAGATCTTGATATGGTGAGAACACAACATTAATAAAACGCAAGTTTTGATCCAAGTCAACGGGGGCTTCGCCATAAAAATTAAATATCGTGGTTGTCTCTTTCCTCCCTAATGGTTTCCCGTGTAACCTTAGCGTTTGCTATTGTTTGAAACTTGAAAGTTTCGACCCAGCCTATTTTCAGCAGAGTGTGTTCAACAGCCCTATGACTATTCAATCCGTCCCTTCCGCAAAAACACCCACCATTGACTCGCAACTGGAGAAGATTCTGGAAGCCCGGCACCATGACCCGTTCAGCGTCTTGGGAATTCACGGGCAAAAGGGATCCAGGCTCATGCGCGTATATCGCCCCCATGCCCAGTCCGTTGAGGTCGTTTTGGGTGCAGACCGCATTCAAATGGAGCAAGTCCCCAATACGGGATTGTTTGAGCTTAGGGAACCCACTTCTGGATGGGAGCATCATCCTCGGCTATTGGAAACTATGAATGGAGAGACGCGGGCATTTATAGACCCATATACCTTCACTCCACAGCTTAGCGAAGAGTGGCTTCAGCAATTTCATAGCCAGGAGTGCTTTGATGCGTATCGCGTTATGGGAGCTCACCCTCAAATTGTGGATGAAGTAAAAGGGGTCTTATTTGCAGTGTGGGCACCCAACGCGGAGCGGGTCAGTCTGGTTGGGGATTTCAATCGATGGGATGGTAGAACTCACGCCATGCGTTCCCGAGGCAGCACCGGAATTTGGGAGCTTTTTGTGCCTGAGTTTCCCAGTGGCGCCCTGTATAAATTTGAGATTCGTAATCGCGATACGGGTCAGTTGTTTACCAAATCCGATCCCTACGGGCGCTTCTTTGAGTTGAGGCCCAACACCGCCAGTGAGTTTCATCATATTGAAAATTACCAGTGGCAGGATGATCTCTGGATGCAGAAGCGTGCTCGTGCCGACTGGTTACATGCCCCCACTTCCATCTACGAAGTGCATTTAGGTTCTTGGCAGAGGGACGAACAAGGTAACTATTTGAGCTACCGAGAGTTAGCCCATCGCTTGGTGGACTATGTGAAAGATATGGGGTTCACCCATATTGAGCTACTGCCTGTCACTGAGTTTCCTTTCGATGGTTCCTGGGGCTATCAAGTTACCGGTTACTTTGCTCCCACCAGCCGCCACGGTGATATTAACGATTTCAAGTATTTTGTCGATCACTGCCACCTCCATGGTATTGGTGTAATCCTGGATTGGGTTCCCGCTCATTTTCCAAAAGATGCCCACGGTTTGGCTCGGTTCGATGGCACTTGTCTTTATGAGCATGCCGACCCCTCTCGGGGAGAACACAAAGATTGGGGAACATTAATTTTCAATTATGGCCGCAACGAAGTTCGTAACTTTCTTTATTCCAGTGCCTATTTCTGGTTGGATCAGTTTCATATTGATGGTCTGCGGGTAGACGCTGTGGCGTCCATGCTGTATTTGGATTACTCCCGCGAAGATGGGGAATGGTCCCCAAATGAATATGGTGGTAATGAAAACCTGGACGCCATCCACTTTATTCGTCGCACCAATGAAAAGCTGCACCAGGATTTTCCCGGCGCCTTGATGATGGCAGAGGAATCAACCGCTTGGCCCCAGGTGTCTCGACCGGTGTATTTAGGGGGGTTAGGGTTTAGTATGAAATGGAATATGGGGTGGATGAATGACACTTTATCCTACGTGTCCGAAGACCCGATACACAGAAAGTACCACCATGACAAACTGACCTTCAGCTTGCTCTACGCATTTTCAGAAAACTTTATATTGCCTTTATCTCACGATGAAGTGGTTCACGGTAAGCGCTCCCTGTTAGAGAAGATGCCCGGTGATGGTTGGCAGCAATTTGCCAATCTCCGGTTGCTGTTCTGTTATCTCTTCACCCATCCAGGTAAAAAGCTGTTGTTCATGGGCGGCGAGTTTGGTCACGGCCAGGAGTGGTGTGCCGATAAGGCTTTGGATTGGCATTTGTTGGATTTTGAATTGCAGAAAGGGGTGCAAACACTGGTTAAAGATCTTAATCGTCTCTATTGCAGCAGCAAGCCGCTCTATCATTTTGATTTTGATCATCAAGGGTTTCAGTGGATTGATTGCCATGACAGTGGTCAGTCGGTTATCAGTTATTTACGCCAGTGTGAGGGGGAAAATGTGTTGGTGGTGTTGAACTTTACTCCGGTGGTGAGGGAGGACTATCGCATCGGTGTACCTGAAGCTGGAGTGTATCAGGAGATCCTTAACTCCGACTCGGTTTTCTATGGCGGCAGCAATATTTCTAACGGAGTGGAGATCCTTTCACAGCAAGAACCCACCATGGGGCAACCCCACAGTGTAGAGCTTACACTGCCACCCTTGGGCGCCCTGGTGCTTCAAAAGAAGGGATAACTGTTTTCTTCGATCTCCTGCTCCAGGGCGCTTCGCTCTGGAGCGGGGCGGCGGCTCCATTTCTTAAATTGCTTCAGTAACCCGAGTGTGGATGGGTCGTGTTCTGCCTGGTTGTTGGTGGCGTCCGTTTCCTGGGCAAAGCTATTGCTGTAGCGTTTGCTCAGTTCAGTACCCCAATGGGAGAACGGGTTTAGATCCCAAATGGCGCTCTGCACAAACGAGATGTGTTCATAGAGCGAAAGAAGCTGTCCTAGGCAATAGGGGGATAGTTCCTGCATGAGTATGCTGGTGGAAGGTTTGTTGCCCGGAAGGTGCTTTTCTTGAAGTGGTGCTTCCTGGCGGAGTATGGTGCCTTCACGATCACCCATCATTAGTGCCTCGGTTTGGGCTAGAAGCTGAGTGAATACCGTGTGATTGTCACCCAGCAGGGGTTCCCTCACTGCGGTGATAAAATCCGCTGGAATAGTATGGGTGCCCTGATGTAAGAGCTGAAAGTACGTGTGTTGGCCGTTACTGCCCGCAGCCCCCCAAATAACCGGGGCGGTGTTGTAGTCCACTTCCTGACCTTCTCTATTCACGGATTTACCATTGGCTTCCATCAGGCAATGCTGAACAAAGTCGGGTAATAGATCCAGGGTTTCGTTATAGGGCAGAATCGCGTGGTGAGGTGCATCCCAAAAGTTGATGTACCAGACGCTGAGCATCGCCATGATCACCGGCAAGTTTTGCTCCAAAGGTGTCTGGCTAAAATGTTGATCCATGCTGTTGGCGCCCGCCAGTAATTGTTCAAACCGTTCCATCCCTACGCACAAGGCTATGGGTAACCCCGCAGAAGACCATAGGGAATAACGACTGGGCAACCAATCCCACACGGGCAAGGTATTGTCCCTATCAATACCAAATGACTGTGCCGCTTTTTGATTGGCTGTTATGGCAATAAAGTGCCGCTGCATCACCAGATTATTGACGCCTGTGCCAGTGGCCCATTGTTTTGCGATATTGGCATTGTGAAGGGTCTCGTGGGTGCCAAAGCTTTTGCTGGAAATGACAAAAAGTGTGGTGTCTCTCTGTAGTTGAGACAAGAGCTGATTGAGGTTGTGGGAGTCAGCACTGGTGATAAAGTGGCAGCGAATTGCGCCGGTTTGAAATCCATAGAGGGCATTGCATACAGCGTGGGTGCCATTGGCGGCGCCACCCACACCAAGGACTACTATGTCGGTGATGGGCTTTTCGCTAAAGCCGCGCCAGTTCCAGGATCGAATATCATTGCACATGCGGTTGATACGAAAGCGCGTGTTGCGAATGTCTGATGCGATATCCACTCCGTCTAATATGAAGGGGGGCAGCGCCGGGTCCCTGAGGGCCAGATAGGGTACCCTGGGAACATTGTTTGCGCGTTGGCGTGCCCCTTGTAAATCTGCTATTGCAAGGTCAACTTTCTGCTCCCTAGCCAGGTTGATCAACTGGGCAAAAATTTGCTGATTGATAAAGTTCTTGGAGTAATCCACAAACAAACTACCCACTTCTATGGAGAAGCGATCGAAGCGACTGCTGTCGTGTTGAAAGAGCGAGCTTAGGCGACTGGTTGAGATTTGTTTTTTTAATTGGGATAGGGCATGCCAGCTGGAGCATGTTCTGGGATTAGACATTGTAATCATTCCTATCATGGGCAAGTCGATTGATAATTACAGCTTAGAATTATTATGTGGCGCTATATTTGATTTCAATCAAATCTTAAACTTGATAGTGGTGGTGCAGTTGTGCCTCGCGTCATATTAGAGTAGTTTTATTGTTATAACTTTATAACTAGTCGTTATCGATTCATTCACTTCCAAGACTGAAGATCTAACCATGAGTATTTTATTTGCCACAAGTGAATATTATCCATTAGTAAAAACAGGCGGGTTGGCAGATGTGAGTTCTGCATTACCCGGGGCGTTATTAGAGACAGGCCAGGATGTGACGGTGGTTTTGCCGGGTTATGGGAGTGTTCTGGAAAAACTGGGTGATCCCATTCAGGAGTACGAATTTCAAGACCATCTGTTGCCCGACCATGTATGCGTGAGAGAATACCGCAACCCCCATGACGATGTGCCATTACTGGTTGTGTGCTCCGATGTATTGTTTAACAGGGGTGGTGGCCCCTACGTTGATTCCAGTGGCAACGATTGGCCAGATAACGCTCAACGCTATGCCCATTTTTGTCGGGCGGTGGTCAACCTTGCTAGCCCTTCATTGTCTCCCTACTCAAAATTATTTGACATCGTCCATTGTAATGATTGGCAAACTGGTTTGGTGCCTGCCTTTGTTACCTTGTATGGGTTGCATACTCATACGGTATTTACCATTCATAATCTAGCCTACCAGGGCATCTACGATAGGTTTACGTTCGACGCCCTTGGTTTGCCTGCAGAGTGGTGGCAATTTGAAGCATTGGAGTTTTATGGCAATTTTTCATTCTTAAAAGCAGGAGTGGTTTTTTCCAACTGGGTTACCACCGTAAGCCCGACCTATTGCCAAGAAATTCTAGAAGAGCCTTTGGCATGTGGTATGTCCGGACTGCTGCAGCACTATCAACATAAGCTGGTTGGAATACTTAATGGGGTTGATTACCAATTGTGGGATCCGGCCACTGACCCCCATGTAACCTTCCACTATGACAGTGAATCTATTGCAGAAAAACTCAAAAATAAATTGGATCTGCAAAGACACAAGGGGTTGCGTTTAAGTAAGTCAGCGCCCCTCATTGGGGTGGTCAGTAGATTGGTTCATCAAAAGGGCATGGACTGGGTGCTGTCTGCAATGGAACAGTTGCAGAAAGAAAAAATCCAGTGGGTTATTTTGGGAAGTGGTGATGGCTACCTGGAATCCCGGTTACGACAGCTGGCGGAAGCTAACCCAAAAACTATGTCAGTTACTATTGGCTATGATGAGGCATTAGCGCATCAGATCGAGGCATCTGCTGATTTGTTTGCCATGCCTTCTCGCTATGAACCTTGTGGCCTAAACCAAATATACAGTTTGCGTTATGGAACCTTGCCCATCGTGCGCGCGACCGGTGGATTGATCGATACAGTGGTGGATGTGAATGATGCTTCGGTGGAACAGGAAACGGCAACAGGTTTTGTTTTCGAGGAGGAAAGTTCAGACGCTTTCCTGGAAACAGTTCGACGGGCTGCAGCGTTCTACAGTAAACGCAAAACCTGGAACAAAATCCAAATCCGAGCCATGGCGCAAAATTTTGATTGGAGTAGCAGTGCTCGATCTTACCTGGAACTCTATGAGCAGAAAGCGTCATGAAATACGATATTGTCGCCATTGGCAGTGCCACGGTTGACCAGTTTGCGGATACAGATTCTGAATTAATCCGGATAGAAACCCCCACAACCCAGGAGAAACTGATTGCCTTCCCGTTGGGGAGTAAAATCCTGGTTAAGGAATTGGATCTGAAAGTGGGTGGTGGCGGAACCAATTGTGCCACCACATTTTCCCGTCTGGGTATGAAAACAGCCTTTCTTGGTAAGGTGGGTAACGATGGCAATGGCGACTATGTGATTCAAGCTTTGGCCCGGGAGAAAATTGATTTTATTGGTCCGCGGCAGGGGGTCACTGGCCTGTCGATAATTTTGAACAGTTTTGCCCACGACCGCACGATTTTGGCATACAAAGGCGCGAACAATAACTTGCATCTAAATGAGATTGAGCCATTTGATTGTGAGTGGGTCTATTTGGCCAGTATGCTTCTAACCAGTTTTGATACGGTTGTGGAATTGCTCAGTGAGCATCATTACCGTGTGGCATTTAATCCCAGTAATTATCAGGCGGAAAAAGGCCATGAAGCTTTGATGCCACTGTTACAAAAAACGGAACTGCTGGTAATGAACCTGGAAGAAGCCTGTAAATTCATGGGCGAGGATTACAGTGAGCGGCCGCCTGCAAAACAGCTCTTGCAAAAGATGGCTGGGCTACTGCCACCTAAGGTGTTTGTCATAACCGATGGTGGTGATGGGGTTCATGTTTTCGATCGTAACTGTTTTTACAGGGGCTATCCCGCTGATAATCTTGAAGTGCTGGAAACCACTGGCGCCGGCGATGCCTTTGCCTCAACCTTCACCGCTGTGTTTATGCGGGGTTTTGATATGGATAAGGTGATTCACTTTGCCATGACCAACGCGGAATCGGTCCTGATGCATCGCGGGGCGAAGGAGAAGTTGCTTACCTGGGAAGAGTTGGTAGAGCAGGCCAAATTCATTAAACGTCGGGTTGAATCTGAGCTGGTTTAAGTTTCTGGTTATAGTTTGATTTCAGAGAGCCTCTGAGCAAGGCTGTACTTTTTGCCCTCGCCGTTTGGCCTTCGGCTCCCCTGTGCTTCTCGAATTGAGCGGCGGCGGGGGAACTCGCGCTACGCGCTCAGACACTCCCCGCCTTCCCCCGCTCAATTCTGCGATGCTCGGCTGCACAAAGAGGACTAAAACCACAGCCTCACCCAGAGGCTCTCTGCCACCGTTTCTTTAACGATAAACCAACTGCCCATGATAGCGCGCCGCCATCATTGCAGAACAGAAGAGGACCACACAGAGCACGGTTTCCACCAGACCTATTTTGCCTAATAACTCAGGTAGAGCGAACGCGTTCATGACACCTTGGCAGAAATACAGCAATATCACAAAGCAAAGCCAGGCAAACACTCGGGGGCGACGTTGCATTAAGCCAGGAACGAACATCAAAAGGGGAACCAGGTGAATGGCGGTGATGGTCCAGGGATGCTCGGTGGCGCTAAAAGCAAAAAACCAAATGGGAAAAAGCAGCAACAAACCCAACAAACTGAGAACAGTGAGTTGGTAGGTGAGATTGGCCCTTTTAATCAGGCGGTCATCTTGAGTTGTTGGTGTAGGTTGATTGTCTGAAGTCATTTTAGTCTTTTAGTTTCAATGCCAGTTGGGCGATTCTGCTGCCTTGAGCTTCACACAGAGCGATTTCATGTTCATCCAGTGAGCGGCTGTTGTCTGCACCTGCCCAATGGCTAGCACCGTAAGGGGTCCCACCGGATTGAGTTTGAGAAAGGGCGGCTTGATCGTACGGAATGCCGGCGTACACCATTCCATGGTGAATAAGGGGCAAAATCATGGTGAGCAGGGTGCTTTCCTGGCCGCCGTGCAAGCTGCTGGTGGATGTGAATACACCGGCGGGCTTGTTAATCAAAGCGCCTTTCATCCACAGGTCACTGGTGCTGTCCAGAAAATATTTCAGGGGTGCAGCCATGTTGCCAAAGCGGGTGGCGGACCCCAAAATCAATCCTTGGCACTCATCAAGATCATTTACTGTTGCGTAAAGGTCACCCTCATCTGGAATGTCCGGTTCACTGGCTTGGGTGTTTGCAGATACCGCGGGCACCGTACGCAACACGGCTTCGGCGGCGTCTACCTTCTCTACACCAGCAGCAATGGCTTGTGCCATATTACGAGTATTACCGTGGCGACTGTAATAGAGCACCAGAATCTTGCAGCTCATAGAATTTCCAGTACCTGCTCCGGGGGACGGCCCAGAGCCGCTTTTTTGCCATTGACCACAATGGGGCGCTCAATGAGTTTAGGCGTGCTGGCCATGGCCTCAATTAGCTGTGCGTCGCTGACGTCGTCACCATTCAAGCCCTGGGCCTTGAACTCGGCTTCTTTGGTGCGCATGGCCTCTTTGGGCTTCTTACCCATTTTTTTCAATAGCGATTTTATGGTGGCTACGTTTGGTGGGGTTTCCAGGTAAAGGATGACCTCGGGCTCGATGCCTTTAGATTGCAATAACTTTAGGGTTTCCCGAGACTTTGAGCATCGAGGGTTATGGTATATCTGTATCATTGTTCCGTTTCCGCAGCGGCTGAAGTTGTTTGGCTGGGGTACTATTGTATAGACTAAATGCGGGGTTAACCAAGGAGAAAACCGTTGAAGAGCGATCTTCTGTCTCAAATACAAAGGCTGCTTGCCTATCCGCCAATTGCTTTTGTGCGCTACGTGGTGACCAGTTATTTCCGTCATGGCAATGCTCGCTCTGCGTTTTATTTGGCGTTTACGTCATTGTTTGCAGTAGTGCCCATGATGACAGTGGTTTACTCCATTTTGGCGTTGATTCCAGAACTCAAGGGCATGGAATCTAAAATGCAGAGTTTCGTTTTTGAGCACTTCGTCCCCTCCACCGGGACGCAGCTGGAAGAGTATCTGCATAATTTTGCCAACCAGGCGTCAAGTTTGACCTCGATCGGTGTGGCCATGTTATTTGTGACCTCGGTACTGATGTTACGTAAGATCGAGACGTCATTTAATACCATTTGGCACGTCACCGAGTCGCGCAAGGGGGTGAATGGTTTTTTATTGTATTGGGCTCTGTTGAGTTTGGGGCCGGTTATGATGGGGGGGGCGTTTGCGGTTTCGTCCTACCTGGCGTCTCTAAAAGCGATTTATGATGCAGTGCCCCTACCGGGTGTGCAGGCGGCGGTACTGGCGTTTCTGCCCATTTTGCTGAGTTCCCTTGCTTTCTCATTGGCTTACATTGCCATACCCAATACCCGTGTCCCCATCCGCCATGGCCTGATGGGAGGGTTGATTGCAGCCATCGCATTTGATTTGGCGCGGCGAGCCATGACGTTATTTATCACGTTATTTCCCACTTACCAGTTAGTATATGGTGCGTTTGCCGCGGTGCCGCTGTTTTTGATTTGGATTTTGGTGTCTTGGTTTATTCTTCTCGCCGGTGCCGAGGTGGTGCAAGCCCTGACTAACTTTAAAACCGGCAAAACCCAATCCAAATCCTCACTGGGAATTTCGCTCTCCATCCTTGAAGTGTTGTACCGCAACCAGGCCAGTGGCAGCGTAGAAGATGAAACACGTCTGTTGCAGAACATGCCATGGATTACAGGCTCTCAGTGGGAAACCTGTATGGATATGCTGACCGCTTTACAGCTTGTGAGTCGCGTCCCGGACGGCAATGTGAGTCTCAGCAGGGATCTGCATAAGTACACCTTGGCACAGCTGTTTCAAGATAGTTTTGGTGACGCCATTGAGCTAGACCTTGAAAATGACAGTCCATGGCAACAGAAAGTTATTGAGATCTATGGAACGGGGCTCGACCAGTGTTACCAGCAATGGCAGCTGCCACTGGCCGAGCTATTTGAATTCAAACAAGCACCTAACTAGTTCTCAACCAGTTTGACGGCATAGACATCCACCAAGCGGCTGCGCTGGGTAATGTTCTGAACTTCAATCTGTTGCTTTTCCATATGCTCCGGGGATTGAATTGCGGTCTCGGTTCCGGTTTTTAATAACTTGTTGGGTGCCACCACAAGGCAGCGTGCGGGGTTTTGGGGTCTTCCCTTTTGTAGCACCAGAAGACCGTTGCGACGGTCCTCGGCGTCTTCCGGATGCAGTATATCTACCTTATGGGTGTTGCCCCGCAGTAAGGTGATGCCACATTCCGGTAACTCGTCTTGACTGATGGCTGCCCATTTCACCATGCCAATCTGTAATATCTTACCGCTATTGCGCTGTCTGATCATGGCAACCACTTGTCCAGCCTGGGGAGCGGCATCGCCACTTACTGAAACGCGAATGCCCGTAACGCTCTCGTCTTTGCCTCTGGACCAGGCCCTATTGTCGGCACTGTTGTTGCGACTCTCCAGGCTGGCCAGACGTCGATGTTCGGGATCCAGCATGCGACAAATATTTTCAAGCCCCCACACCAATCCAATCTTTTCATCAATGGGTTTGCGCTCATGTTGCCGCTCGGTGTTATGGGACCAGGTGTTGTAAAGGTTCGTGAAAAAATCCACGGCTTGCTGCCTGGGCAGGTTACCTATATGGACAGTATGGCTGGTGTCGCCGGTCTGGGCGGCACGCAGGTGGCGATGCACGGTTTCCAGTAGCGGAGTTAAATCCAGCACCCGGCAATCTTCAAGAAACGGTATATTAAAATCTTTGTAGTTAGGCACATTGGCGGGAGCCTGGCAGTCAACCACCACATGATAGGACTCGGTAATGGCGGCCACAGAATCTGGGATCAATAGCTTCATCAAATCCCCATGGCGGATCAAGTAATCAGACGTGCGCCATTGGTCTTCCGCGGTCATGGCGTGGGGAGACGATAAACCCATCAGAATACAGCGCTTATAGAGCTGGGTGAGCGACACGTTTTTTTCTTCGGGAGTGGATACTGCTAAATCTTCCTGGCCCAATTCGCAGCCAAGAAAGTACAATTGATGAATGTCTTTCCAAAATCCATTGGATAGCATACGACCGCGGTTGTAGGAGAACATAGCGTAGTAGTATTGATAGCTCATGGCCATGTATATGGCAGTGGCTATGCCTGCAGGCTTTTTATTTTTCTGCAGGGTGTCTTGGACAATGTGTTTGTAGGCAAAACCCAACTCCTGGATAAATGACATTAGATTTTCCAGGTCATTAGGATTCATTTCCCTGGCGAACAGGCCTCCACTGAATTGATTTCGGTAGTAGTCCAGAAAGCGTTGAAAAGCATAGTGGAAAGGTCCTACCAGCTGCAGCCGTTTTACGGGGGATAGGTAGAAACGGTTAAAACTGTGTAATTTACGGTGAACCAGCATAAGAGCGCTGGGAATATCCACGTAGGGTAAATCCTTTATCTCCGCTGCCAAGCTTTTGCTGTCGAAATCCAAGAGCAAATTTTGGGTTCGTTCCGTGTTTGGAACCTTGAGTTGTCCGTTCATCATCTTACTGCCTATTTACTTGAATCCACTCCATAGGTTCGGGGTTCGATTTCAATAAAATGTGTTCGAATACCCTTACCCTGACAGAAGTCTTCTCCCTGTGCGCTTATTATAAAGCCTACTGACCATCACACTGTTGTGTAACCGTTACATAGTGAGAAGCAAATGGAGGTTTTTGTGTATCCGAGCCCTATTTCCGATTCTTTTAACACAACCACCACAATAAAACCTCAAATTGACGAAAAAAGCTCCGAAAAACGCCGGGTTACAGGTCGGTCTTTTGAAGGATCAGGTCATCCAGTGATTTGCCTTCGTGGCTGTTAAGTAAGTATAGATCTTTTTTTCTGGCTCGCGCCTCAATTGGCCAAAGCCGGTAATTGGGATAAAATGCGGCGGCAAACAGTAGTGCAGGACCAAACAGAGAGGGTTAGGCTATGGCCGTGATTCGCCAGGACGATTTCATTCAAAGTATTGCAGACAGTCTGCAGTATATTTCTTATTACCACCCCAAAGATTTTATTCAAGCAGTTAATAAGGCATACGAAAGCGAAGAGTCGCCAGCTGCAAAGGATGCTATGGCTCAAATTCTGATAAATTCCAGGATGTGTGCAGAAGGCCACCGTCCCATTTGTCAGGACACCGGCATTGTCACCGTATTTGTGAAGGTGGGGATGAACGTGCAATGGGATGCCAAAATGAGTGTCACTGACATGATCAATGAGGGTGTCCGTCAGGCCTATAATGACCCGGATAACGTGCTGCGTGCCTCCATTCTGGCTGATCCTGCTGGTGGTCGTAAAAATACAAGAGATAACACCCCTGCAGTCATACACTACGAAGTGGTGGAAGGGGATAAGGTTGACGTACAGATCGCAGCCAAAGGGGGCGGATCGGAAAACAAATCCAAAATGGTCATGTTGAACCCCAGCGACAGCATTGTGGATTGGGTGCTGAAAACAGTACCCACCATGGGGGCAGGGTGGTGTCCACCGGGCATGCTGGGTATCGGAATTGGTGGCACCGCTGAGAAAGCCATGGTATTAGCAAAAGAGTCTTTGATGGATTCCATCGACATCCACGAGCTGCAGAAGAGAGGCCCCAGTAATCGTATTGAAGAGCTACGATTAGAGCTGTTCGATAAGGTGAATGCACTGGGTATTGGCGCCCAGGGCTTGGGTGGTTTAACCACAGTGGTGGACGTGAAAATAAAAGATTATCCAACCCACGCGGCTTCGCTGCCTGTTGCCATGATTCCAAACTGCGCAGCAACCCGTCATGCTCATTTTGTATTGGATGGCAGTGGTGTTGCTGATTTGCCTGTACCCAAGTTGGAAGACTGGCCGGAGATCGCCATGGCCGGTGGTGATACGGCCAAGAGGGTGAATTTAGATCAGGTGACCGAAGAAGAAGTTCAATCATGGAAGCCCGGTGATACGATTTTATTATCAGGAACCCTTTTAACTGGTCGAGATGCGGCTCATAAACGCATGGTTGACATGATCAATAAGGGTGAGCCTTTGCCGGTGGATTTCAAAGGTAAATTTATTTATTACGTGGGCCCGGTGGATCCGGTGCGTGATGAAGTGGTGGGCCCCGCTGGTCCTACTACCTCAACTCGTATGGATAAATTCACCGAAATCATGCTGGATAAAACAGGCTTGCTGGGTATGGTAGGCAAAGCGGAGCGTGGCCCTGCGGCTATCGATGCCATCAAGAAGCACAAAGCGGTGTATCTGATGGCCGTGGGTGGAGCTGCTTATTTGGTATCCAAGGCTATCCGCAAATCCCGAATTGTTGCGTTTGAGGAGCTTGGCATGGAGGCCATTCATGAGTTTGTGGTTGAAGATATGCCAGTCACTGTAGCGGTGGATGCCGGGGGTACTTCTGTTCACAATACCGCGCCGAAAATATGGCAGGCTAAGATTGGGAAAATTCCGGTGGAACAATCCTAATCATATTAGCTTGTTGCAAGAAGCCCGCATGTTCGCGGGCTTTTTTGTGCCATAACCCACCAAATTAACGAAATTTCCCGGCCCCGCTGAATTTTATAACCTCTTCTGTTCCAGTGAAGGAAACTGTCTATACTGTTTAGATACAACTTGTATTCCCAATGGGCAATTGAAAGGAGAAGCATGTCCATACCGCTTTTGATATGTGATGACTCAGCCATGGCTCGCAAGCAGGTCAAGCGTTCTTTGCCAGAAGGCTGGGATGTGGAGATTACCATGGCCACTAATGGTGTCGAGGGTATGGAAGCCATTCGATCAGGTAAAGGCGAAATGGTTTTTCTCGACCTGACTATGCCTGAGCTTGATGGTTACGGTGTGTTAGACCATATCAAGAAAGAAGGGCACAAGTGCATTGTTATTGTGATATCGGCTGATATACAACCTGAGGCCCGGGAACGTGTAATGGGCCTGGGTGCGCTGGATTTTATTAAAAAGCCCGTTGATGGCATCAAACTTCAAGATGTACTAGTGAAGTACGGATTAATATGAGCAAGCTCGCTTTAACCGAAGATCAAAGGGATTGTCTGCAAGAAGTCGTCAATGTGGCGATGGGGCAGGCAGGTGATTCATTAGCTCGCTTCCTTGAAGTGTTTATTCATTTATCGGTACCCCGAATTCGTTTGGTTTCCAGTCAAGAGTTGGGACCGGAACTTGAACGCATCTGTGGCGGCGTTGCTGAGCAGGTGTCCGGCGTCAGTCAAGGTTTCTATCAGTTGGATACGGGTACGGGGATTCGGGGCGAGGCCATCGTTGTTTTCACCGACAGTTCCTTTAAAGAGTTGGCTGATCTGTTGGCCTACGAGGGAGAGTTGGAAGTTGAGTCAGAAAAAGAATTGCTGCTCGACGTCACCAATATTCTCAACGGAGCCTGCTTGAATGGGGTAGGTGAGCAAATTGAAGTGGAGTTGGGTTATTCTCCCCCGACAATTTTGGGTCAACATGTGCCAATTTCTAAACTGTTGGAAGCAGAGCAGTTAAGTTGGGAGCATGCGTTGTTGGTTGAAATCACCTACACCCTAGAGAATCGTTCTTTTACCTGTACACTGTTTCTGCTCATGCCTGGTGAGTCTATCCAGGTGGTTAAAGCAGAGCTGGATCGTTTGCTGGAAGATCTGTGACCTCGTCCATAGGCACCCCTTCAAAAGAGTTGCTTGAATATATCGTTGATCGCGCCAATATCGGTCTGTTTATTGTAAACGAGAAACACGAGATAAAGCTTTGGAATAGCTTTATGGCTTCCAATAGCGGATTGGCGGCTGAGCAAGTGATGGGAAAGTCGTTGTTTGAATGTTTTCCCGAACTTCCTCAGCGTTGGTTTGCCCGTAAACTGAAAAGCGTGTTTATGCTGAAGAATTACGCGTTTATTTCCTGGCAGCAAAGACCCTATTTATTTCCTTTCAAGCACAACCGGCCTGTCACTGGCCTATTTGAATATATGTATCAGGATCTCACTTTGATGCCGTTGAAAAACCCTGATGGAGAAGTGGACTCGGTATGTGTTTCTCTTTTTGATGTGACTGATACGGCCATCTATCATTCGTTGCACGAAAAAGCCATGACCGATTTGGAAACCATGAGCCGGTCTGATGGTTTAACCCAGCTTTTCAATCGTAGTCATTGGCAGTCCCGCTTAGTGGAAGAGTTTAGCCGAGCGCAACGTTATAACCAATCCATGTCACTGCTGCTGTTCGACCTGGACCATTTCAAATCGGTTAATGATACCTACGGGCATCTGGCAGGTGATATGGTGTTGATGCGGGTGGCGGATGTAATTCGGGGAGCCTTGAGAGATTCTGATGTGGCAGGTCGTTATGGTGGGGAAGAATTTGCTGTGATTCTACCCTGCACAGATATGGAGGGCAGCTTCGTGGTGGCGGAGCGGTTACGGGCAGCCATTGCGGCAGAGTCTGTGAAGTACGAGGATCAGGTTCTTAAGTTTACGTCTAGTTTTGGCTTAGTGGAATTTCAGCCTGAGTTTGATAATGCGGAAGTGATGATAGCCAAAGCAGATGAAGCCCTATACCAGGCCAAGGATCAGGGCCGAAACAGGGTGATTCGATACACCCAGGCTTGAGTATCAGCCACTTCAATATTTTACAAACCAGTACTTTTCCCAAGCGTTAAATACCCGTTCCGGGTACCAGGTTTTTCCCAGACTGCCGTTATATCTTGCCAGGGCGCGAATCATGTTACCTTTTTCCCGGGTCAGATAGGTTTTCAGGATGGCGCAGCCGTAACGAATGTTGGTGGCTATGTCCGTCAGGTTATCGCCAGAATCGCCGATCTCATTTTTCCAAAAGGGCATTACCTGCATAAGCCCTTGGGCACCAACCCGGGAAATGGCGTAGCGGTCAAACAGGCTTTCCACATGCATCACCGCCAGCACCATTTCAGGTTTCAAATCAAATCGATGGGATTCCTGATGCACCAGCTCCAAAATGGTCATGCGTTCCGAGGGATTTTTCACATAACGGGATAGCCGACCATCCATATCCACCAGCCAGACCTCCGCATCATATTGGTCTTTAAAACTATTGGCGTTGGCAATAGTCTGCTGCAGCAGATCTCGGGTCTGCTGATCCGGTCGTTCCACATTGGTTGCCAAGCAGGGGTTGGAAAAAAATACCCATAACAAGCCAACAACAGTTAGGTAAAAACGCTGGTTTTGCATAGTGAAAGTTTAGCAGTCTGCGGCCAGTTTTTGCTGGACGAAGTTCACCACCTGGTCAGCTTCTATCAGGACCTTCTCGTCCTCCTGTCGGTGTTTGTATTCGTAGTTGCCGTCTACCACGCCCCGGTCACTTATGACGATTCGATGGGGTATGCCAATGAGTTCCATATCTGAAAACTTAACGCCAGGTCGTTCTTTGCGATCGTCGTACAGCACCTCTACACCCAAATCCAGCAATTTCTTATAGAGCTCATCTGCGGCTTCTCTAACGGCGGGTGACTTGTTGGCGTTGAGGGATACGATGGCCACTTGAAAGGGTGCCAGAGCCTGGGGCCAAATAATGCCGTATTTATCGTGATTTTGCTCGATGGCCGATGCCACCACCCGAGTCACGCCAATGCCGTAACAGCCCATGGGCATGGGGTGACTCTTGCCCCCTTCATTGAGTACATTGGCTTTTAGAGCCGCGCTGTATTTGGTACCGAGTTGGAATATATGGCCCACTTCGATACCACGCTTTATGCTCAAATGACCTTTGCCATCTGGGCTGGGGTCGCCTTCAACTACATTGCGAAGATCCGCCACTTCGCTGAATTGCGTGTCCCTATCCCAGTTAACTCCCACACTGTGATAGCCGTCTTTGTTGGCACCGCATACAAAATCGCTCATATTCACTACGCTGCGATCGGCAATCACTGGGATGTTTAAATTTATGGGGCCAATGGAGCCCGGCTTACAGCCAATAGCTGCTTCCACTTCTTCTTCGCTGGCAAACTGCAGTGGGCTGGCAATCAATGGGTGTTTTTCGGCTTTTATCTCATTAAGGTCTTTATCGCCGCGTAGGGCGATAGCCACAAGGGGTTTATCTTCCCCTTCACTATGACCATGTACCACCAGGGTTTTTACCACTTGCTCCGGTGACAGGTTTAAGAAGGCAGTCACGTCTTCAATGCTGTGTTTGCCGGGGGTTGCCACCTCGCTAATATCGGCGCTAGCTGCGGGTCTTTGCTCGCCAATGATAAGTGCTTCGGCCATTTCTATATTGGCGGCAAAATCACTTTGATCACTGAAGGCGATGTCGTCTTCCCCGGATTCTGCTAATACGTGAAATTCATGGGAGCTGCTGCCGCCAATACTGCCTGTATCTGCTAACACGGGACGAAAATCCAACCCAAGGCGGGTGAATATGTTGGAATAGGTGTCGTACATAACATCATAAGTAGCCTGTAACGACGCTTCATCAAGGTGAAACGAATAGGCATCTTTCATGATGAATTCGCGGGACCGCATAATACCGAAGCGGGGCCGAATTTCGTCGCGAAATTTAGTCTGTATCTGGTAGAAGTTGCAGGGCAGTTGCTTGTAGCTCTGGATGTTATTGCGTACCAGGTCGGTGATAACTTCCTCGTGGGTGGGGCCCAACACAAAATCCCGCTGGTGTCGGTCTTGGATTCGTAATAATTCTGGCCCGTATTCATCAATTCGCTGGGATTCTTGCCATAGTTCCGCTGGCTGAACCACCGGCATCAGCACTTCCATCGCACCGGATTTGTTCATTTCTTGCCGAATGATCCGCTCCACCTTTTGCAACACTCTCAGGCCCAGGGGGAGCCAGGTGTACAGGCCCGATGCCAGTTTGCGGATCATACCAGCCCGTAACATCAATTGGTGGCTGATGACTTCCGCGTCTGCAGGGGTTTCGCGCTGGGTTGCCAGCAAGTATTCAGAGGTTTTCATGGGCTATGGTCTCGAAGGGGCTTGATTAACAAATTGGCGACGATTTTAAGCCTTGTTAACGATTACCTCAATCTTGGAGGTGACTAAAAGGGGGAGAGTTGATCGGGGAGGGGGATTTTGAAGGCAATCCGGGAATACAAACCTATCTGTCTACCCAGGGGGCATCCAGTTTTGCAGGCATAAAAAAAGGGGCTAGAAGCCCCTTTTTTATTTTTCCGCCATATCCTTCAGTTTCTTCAGGGGGCGTACTTTAACTACATTGCGTGCGGGCTTGGCTTTGAATACGGTTTCTTCGCCAGTGAAGGGGTTGATCCCTTTGCGAGCCTTGGTGGCTGGCTTTCGGGTTACCATCACTTTCATCAAGCTTGGAATGGTGAAGTGACCAACGGCGCGAGGTTTGATGTGTGACTCAACCAAAACGTTGAGTTCATCAAAAACTGACTGAACCTGCTTGCGGCTCAATTCAGTATTTTCGGCGATGGTGTTCAGAATTTGGGTTTTTGTCATGGCTTCCTTGGCAGCCACGATTTTACGTGGAGCAGAAGCAGGCGCTTTTTTGGCGGCTGCTTTCTTTGCCGGGGTTTTTTTAGCTGGGGCTTTTTTAGCAGCGGTTTTTTTAACAGGCGCTTTCTTTTTTGCAGGCATGATTGCTTCCTTCGGTTTTAGTTATTACTCGTTCTGTTGCAAATTCCATTGAGCTGCAACAGTACAAGCTGTCGCCGCTAATTATTGATCCTAAATTCCGTATCAGCAAGTAAATACCAGCGTTTTTTCCCTGTTTTTAAAGGGTTTTCGTAAAAAAAGTGGCTTTTTTACTGGCTTGGCTGCATGGAACGGGCAACTTCGTTAAAAACTTCCACCCAATGGCCGTCAAAATGGCTTCCCGCACATCGGTTAATTTCTAAAATTGCACGGATAAAAGGGCGCTTGATTTGGCTGCTGTAAGCCCGTTCGTGGGTGCGAGCATCGAAGGCATCCGCGATCGCTAAAATCTTTGCTCCAGGGCAAATATGGTTTCCATGTAGTCTTGCCGGATAGCCACTTCCATCCTGTTTTTCATGGTGTTCCAGAACAATAAAGCTGGCTTGGTCCCATCTTTTCATCGAAGAGATCAGAGAAAATGCTTGTTGAGTATGGGCTTTGAGTAAGTCTCTTTCTTCCCCGTTCAAAGGGCTGGTTTTGTGTAGCAACTCAAGTGGCAGGAATGCCATGGCAATATCATGAACATAGACGGCGGCAGCCATCTGAGCCGGATCCACTGGTGCACCTTCCTGTTTATTCATTGCCAGGGTTAATTGCAGCAAGCGAGCACTCCGTCCTTGCCAATAATGGGAGCGTTGTTCCAGTGGAGCAGCCAGCTGTTGAAAGAAGAGTAAGTCTTCATTTAATTCAATATTGTGTTGAGCCAGGATTTCGTTGTCTTGCGGGTTTTCCACAAGCCGCTTTTGACCCGTAACCGGAATTGGCTTTTGCACGCTCAAGTTTGTCTGGGGGTCTAACATTTTTATCACCCCTTGAACCTGCTGTTGACGGTCTTCAGGTGACAATTCTGTGATGCGGCTTATTTGTTGGCACACGTTATCAAGTTCTAGTCCGTCCGTTTGGTCGCGATTTCCTTCCACTCTCGCCTGCACCCATTGCTTGGTCTTATCCAGGGCCAGTAGTATGACGTCGCTGAGTAGGGTGTCGAAAGGGGCGCGATTGCAGCGCACCAGCTCCAATACATCTTCCACGCTCTGCAGCAGAGGGGTGAGTTCCTTTAGCCCCACGTAGACCAGATTGCCCTTTACTGTATGCACAGATCTGAACAACTGGTTGAGCAGGGCGCTATCCTGAGGGTGGTGTTCCAGGTCGATTAACGTGCTTTCTGCCTGTTGGTGAGCTTCCTGTAGGTCATCAAAGAACTCTTCCATAAGCTCAAATTGAGGTTCGCTGTTGTGTTCCTGGTCAGCCATGGTAAAGCTCCTTCTTTATATGACATCTGTTCAAAGTATAGGTGTAAGAATCAAATCGGCTGCCTTGGCTGCTGCTAAAACCCAAGTAACCCGTTATAATGTGGCCCCTTTTTCTCTATGCCTTCGTCCGGGGTTTTCCGAAGGTTTAGGGTAGATTAAATTATCCGTTGAAATTCAATGGCTTATATGGTGCTAGTGGAGGCTGTTTAGTTATGCCAATTTATGAATATCAATGCCAGGCCTGCGGTCACGAGATGGAAGCCATCCAGAAGATGAGTGATGACGCTTTGACCCAGTGCCCTGAATGCAAACAAGACGCGCTGAAAAAGCGTATTTCCGCCGCTGGATTTCGGCTGGCGGGGAGTGGTTGGTATGAAACTGACTTTAAGACCGGTAAAAAGAAAAACCTGGCACAAAAGGACAGTGGTTCTAATGGTTCCGGCTCCAGTGGCTCTGGTTCTAATAGTTCCGGTTCTAGCGGGTCCGGCAAGAGCAGCCCGAAGTCGTCTTCCAGCAGTGGCAAATAAACCAATTAATTTTTAACAGATCAAGAAAGGTATTGAAGTTATGCGCAGCCATTATTGTGGCCAACTCAACGAATCTCACATCGACCAAACGGTAACCCTGTGTGGTTGGGTGCATCGTCGGCGAGATCATGGAGGAGTAATCTTTCTGGATCTGCGGGATCGGGAAGGCATTGCCCAGGTGGTGATTGACCCCGATACAGAAGAAGCCTTTGCATTGGCAGAGAAAGTGCGCAGTGAGTTTGTGCTAAAAGTAACTGGGCGTGTACGGTTGCGGCCAGAAGGTACGCAAAACCCTGAAATGCCCACGGGCATGGTAGAGATGCTGGGCAAAGAATTGGAGATTCTGAACGCGTCGGAAACACCTCCATTCCAGTTGGATGAGCACACCAATGTGGGTGAGGATGTGCGTCTTAAGTATCGCTACATGGACCTACGGCGCCCAGAAATTCAAAATCGGTTGGCGTTCCGCTCCAAAGTGACCACCGCTATCCGCAACATTCTGGACGCTGAAGGCTTTCTGGACGTTGAAACGCCCATTTTAACCAAGGCCACCCCAGAAGGTGCGCGAGATTATTTGGTGCCAAGCCGAACCTATCCCGGTAGCTTTTTCGCTCTGCCCCAGTCGCCTCAGTTGTTCAAGCAATTGCTGATGGTGGCAGGTATGGACCGTTACTACCAGATCGCTAAGTGTTTCCGTGATGAAGATCTGCGAGCAGATCGGCAGCCAGAGTTTACCCAGATCGATATCGAAGCGTCTTTCGTAGATGAGGAAGACGTGATGGCGGTGGCTGAAAGTATGGTGCGCAAGGTGTTCCAGGATCTACTGGATGTGGAATTACCGGAATTCCCCCGTATGACCTACGCCGAAGCCATGCTCAGATACGGCAGTGACAAGCCCGATTTGCGTATTCCCCTGGAATTGGTGGATGTAAACGACCTGATGCAACAGGTGGAGTTCAAAGTGTTCTCCGGCCCGGCTTCTGATCCCAAAGGCCGTGTATGTGCGTTGCGGGTTCCCGGTGGAGCCTCTCTAAGCCGTAAGGAAATCGACGACTACACCAAATATGTGGGCATCTATGGCGCTAAAGGTCTGGCTTGGATCAAGGTTAATGACTTGTCCAAGGGTATTGAAGGTTTGCAGTCTCCCATCGTTAAAAACATGACCAATGTGGTAATGGAGATGATGCAGCGCCTCAATGCAGAAGATGGCGACATCATCTTCTTCGGCGCAGGTAAAGCCTCCGTGGTGAACGAATCCATTGGTGCTCTGCGCATTAAGTTGGGCCACGATCTAGATATGGTTAAAGGCGATTGGGCACCCTTGTGGGTGGTGGATTTCCCCATGTTCGAAGAAGAGGACAACGGCGGCTGGACACCATTGCATCACCCATTTACTGCACCTTCCTGCGATCCCGAAATGTTGCAGAAAGACCCCGGCGCCGCCCTGTCGCGGGCCTACGATATGGTGCTTAATGGCACTGAGCTGGGTGGCGGTTCCATTCGTATCCATGATACGGAAATGCAGAAAGCGGTGTTCCGTGCCTTGGAAATCAGTGATCAGGAAGCCAACGACAAGTTCGGATTTCTATTAGATGCGCTCAAATATGGGTGCCCACCCCACGGTGGTTTGGCATTCGGTCTGGACCGTTTAATTATGCTGATGACCGGTGCGGCCTCTATTCGGGACGTAATTGCCTTCCCCAAAACCCAAACCGCAGCCTGTGTAATGACCTCTGCACCTTCCACAGTGGATGCCAAACAGCTGCGTGAAGTGGGTATTAAAGTCAGAACCGAAGAAGAAAAGAAATAAAAGAACCGGTATAAAGGAGCGTTTCCATGGCGGGTCACAGCAAATGGGCCAATATCAAACATCGTAAGGCGGCCCAGGATGCCAAGCGGGGTAAAATTTTTACCCGCTTGATTCGTGAAATTACCATTGCGGCCCGCAGTGGAGGCAACCCGGACGATAACCCCCGTTTGCGATTGGCCATGGATAAAGCCCTGGGCGCCAACATGACCAAAGACACCATCGACCGTGCCGTAAAACGCGGCTCTGGGGAGGGCGATGATGTCCAACTGGATGAACTCAGCTACGAAGGTTACGGCATAGGCGGGGTGGCGGTATTAGTGGAAGCCATGACTGACAACCGCAACCGCACCGCCAGCGATGTGCGACACGCCTTCAATAAATTTGGTGGCAATTTGGGGACCGATGGTTCGGTGGCCTATCTGTTCAATAAGCAAGGTGAAATCAACTTTGAGCCCGGTGTGGATGAAGATCAGCTCATGGAAGCGGCCCTGGAAGCCGGTGCCGATGATGTGATCAGCCACTCTGACGGCAGCATTGATGTGATTACGCCGTGGGAAACCCTAGCTCAGGTGAAAGCTGCCTTGGATGCGGCCAGTTTCAAATCCGCCAATGCTGAGATCAATATGGTGGCTTCCGTAGAAGTGGATATGGACGTGGACACCGCCACCACTGTATTGAAGATGATCGATGCCCTGGAAGAGTTAGACGACGTGCAAAACGTATTTACCAATGCCAACTTTACCGAAGAGTTGATGGGGCAGTTGGAAGAATCTTGATGGGTTTTCCTAGAGTCCCTCACTGGTGGCCAAGCTGCCGGCAGCTGGGCGGTAGCCAATTTGTCGAATGAGCCATGGCCCAAAATCCAGGTATCAAAACCAAACTTAATTAAAAATACCAAAAGGTTGAAATCAGATCGCGCGTCGCCGGGTATCGGAAGGTAATTCCCCAAACCGTTGCTTGTACACGTTGGCAAACCGGCTTAAGCAACCGTACCCCCATCCGTAAGCAATTTGCGCCACCGTGATATGGGGTGGTGCCTGTTCAAGTTCTGCCTTGATGCCTTCTAGTCGCAATTCACGCAGAAATTTCATGGGTGTGGTATTTCGATATTTTTTAAAACCGTTATGTATAGCTCTTCCACTGACGCCCACCGCCATGGCGATTTCACTGAGGGTCGGGGCACTGGATGCGTTTTCCCTCATGTAGCTTTCCGCTTTAGTGATATATCCTGGAGTGATGGTTTCAGGGCAGCGTTCCAAATCAAAACCGCAAGCTGCAGCCCACTGGATTAGAATGTTGGTGCCTAGGGCCTCTTCCATATGGGTCTCCAGAACTGGACTAAAACTTCCATTCATCATTTTTACCGCGTACTCCAATACGCTTATCCAATCGGACCCTTGAGGGCCAAATTTTACCTTTGATAACCACAGGTCTGCCGGCGCTTGCCTACCGGTGATTTTGGTGAAGAGAGAATCGAGATAGCTGTGGGTAAAGGTTACGTTTAGTTGAAGGTGATACGGATTAAAATCCGCCACGTAGTCGGTTTTACTATTATCTACAACAAAGCTTTCTCCGCTTCCTGTTTCTACGCTGTTATAGGCGTTTTGCCAATGCCTTGCTCCCCCATTTATGGTGGTCAATACCATACCCACCTGGGTGTCAGTGGAGAATTCATCTAGATGGACAGGGATACCGTAGGAAAACCGACTTATGGTCATGCTACCCACTTTTAAAGCGTGGAGTGAGGATTGGGGGCGAATATTCTTACCTAGGGGATTCACCCGATATGGCAAATAGACCTTATCCGACCATTGGCGTATATCGTCAAAATCGTTGGACTTCACCAGCTCATGTTTGGCCGTGGCTACGCCGTTATTGTCGTAGAGCAGCGCATTTTTCAAATAGGCTAAGTCTGCCATGTCAGCCTCTTACGGTATTTTTGTTTTTATAAAATCGTCCCTGATTTCATTCGGATTTGATTCCTTTGCAGAGCTTAGAATAACTTCAACAAGCGAAAGTTAAAACGATAATCCTCGGCTACACCCTCATCTACGCTTAAATCTCTACCGATTGATCCCAGTAGTTGGATCGTAGGTTCGATGAAATGACCCAGGGTGAAGAGGGCTTTGGTTCGGCTCTGTTCGTTTTCTTGTGCCACGCCTTCTATCTCGGTTTCACCGCCCCAGGCGTGGGATATCATGGCGGAAAGCGTAGTTTTCGCGCTAAGTGAGTAACGAATATGAGATTGAAGTTCGAAAAGTGGATCTTGTTCCAAATTGAGCCTGGCGGGGCTAAATTCATCGTTTTCCCCAAAAAAGGTCACATCTCCAACCACGTCCAGAATCCATTTTTCGCTTAGTGGTGTTATATAGCCGAATTGCAGTGCGAATTTAAAGCGATTTTCACCCAGTGCATTTATGGCGTTGTCAGCATCATAAGAGCCCGTGGGTAAATATAACCAAGGAGTAAAAGCAAAGGCCTTTTTCCGTTCCGGATCCTGCATCAGGTGAATGGTTGGCCCTATTAATAGATCTCCCACACCGTTAGTGGATTCCAGGGCTGCAATATCCCCACCTGTGTCTAATTTGCCAAAGGGAAGCAGAAACTGGGGGGCGATGGTTAGATTGCCTACCTCCATAAATCGAGCACCACGCAGGATACCCACGCTGGCATCCAAATCCGCGTTGCTTAAGATTTCGTCTCCGCCCCCATACATCTCACTGCCACTGGTATGTTGAAGGTAAATCAGTGCCAAATTGGTGCCCGCTGGCAATCGAGTATAATCACCGGCATCCACGGTAATCGCGTAGCTTTGCAGTGTCCACAACAATATAGTCAGCGTGGTAACTACGTATTTAAAAGCGTTCATAGAAAATATTCTCATTGTTTTTATCCGTCCGCCTCTTTATAGCTCGAGCAATTCTTTGAGTTCGTTATCTAGTTGCTCCATGTAGACGGGATCCATTCCGAATAAACCGAGATGCCCCCAGAGACTTCTAAGGGGACGAACTTGAGCTTTGGGAATCATATTGGCTTCATATTCACAATCCCTGGGAGGGAAGAACATGTCTTCATCGATAGGCATCACGAAAACTGTGGCCTTGATTTGATTCAGCGCCGCTTTCAGGTCACCTTCTGTCATTCGGCTGACGTCGGCGTGTTGCCATTTCCAAGCCAGAGTCATTAAGTTGTTGGGATCCATTGGTAAGAAGTAGTCCTCTAAAAAGCCCACCACAAAATCATCAACGGAATTAAATCCCAAGTCTCTCCACTTTTTTTGCTTAAGCACTTCGGTAGAAAATCCCATGGCAGCCCAGAGTTTTGCGTGGCGACGTAGGCCAAGGTGTACTTGGTCGCTGTGGTTATACCAGCCCCCATTCCAGGCGGGATCCGATTTAATAGCGTCGATCACGGTTTCAGAAAAGAGTTTATTGTGGGGGGTGGTTTTTGCCGTTCCAGCAATGGGGGCGGCTCGTTTTACCATGTCTGGATAGCGTGCTGCCCATTCATAGGTTTGCTGTGCACCCATGGATCCACCCACCACCAGCTCCAAACTGTTGATACCGAAATGTTCGGTGAGCAAGGTGTGTTGCGCACGCACGTCATCGGCTATGCGTACGGTGGGAAATCGCGGACCATTAAATGGCGGTAGTGTGTTATGGGGCGAAGTGGAGAGCCCATTACCGATTTGGTTGATTATGATGATGAAGTACTTACTAGGGTCCAGGGCTCTACCTTCGCCAACGTAAGCGTCCTCCAGTATTTTGCTGGTGCCTGAATACCAGGTTGTCATCAGGATGACGTTGTCGCGGTTGGCAGAGAGACTACCAAAAGTTCGATAGGCCAGTTCGCAGTTGCGAATGACCCCGCCTTCCTCAAGGACTAAATCACCTATTGATTTTAGTTGATACTGGCCATGGACTTCTTGGGTGTAATAGTTGTTGTTCATGGAACTACCTCGTTTTATTTATTGGTATTTGAATAGAGGGCTAATCCATGAGGCTATCTAACCGCTGAGGTGAGTGTGTGCGTAAACTCCCTTGATTGTGCAAAAAAGGAAAGTTTATTAGACCAATTCGGGCAATTGGTTCATGGGTTTAAATTTGTCTCAAATTGCCCTATTAGGTGCCTTACCTCACTGCTATTTTTAGCTCAAACAATAAAAGGTTTGATTATATTCCGTGTATCAACTGCTGTTTATTACCTATTTGTCATGTTTGTTGCCGCCGCTTCTGTTGATGATGTGTTTGCTAACGATCAAGAAACCTTAAGACAAATTGATGATGGACGGGTGCTGGGTTTCTCCAATGCCAGAGGTGCCAATGTCTGGCGGGGCATACGTTACGCGGCAGTGCCTACAGGTCGCTCGCGCTGAAAGCCCCAGGGCCACCGGTCCAGAAGGTAATTTTTCACAAATAGTGGGATGTGGATTTTTTATTTGTATTGAACAGGGGTGTTGTTATGACGTTGAAAAAAGTATCAAAAAGTAAGTTAGCTTTTGGTTGTGTTGCGTTGCTCTGGGCCGGTGGTGCCCAGGCAAGTTCGTGGTTGCACGCCATGTTCGTGAATAAGCACAGTTATGTTTCCCTTACGGACTATATGCCAGAAGGTGAAAGGCAGGCCAACTACGTTGAACTTGAAAATCCCTATATTCCTGCCGCGGATCATTTTTATGGCTTTCACAGTGGGCTAAGAAGTACTGATGAGACCCATGTGGTCTATCCCCCGGTTTTCCGTGAGACCTGGGTAAGTGATAGGGAAGCTTATGTGCCCGAAGGGCCTTCCACAGATTCCGCCGGCAATACCTATTACACCCATCTGTTTCCGTTTTATGGTACCAAAATGAATACGCTGATGGTTTCTCTTGATGCTGAAACCGGCGCAAGGCGTTGGCAGTATGGGCCAGGTCAAATTGGTCAAGGGGGTGCTCCCTTGGTGTTGATGCACCCTGTTCATGGTGAGGTGGTTTACTCCGGTGGGGCCGAGTCAATTGTGGCAGTCAAAGCAGAAGACGGTTCTTTTTTATGGGAAACCCCAACGGAAATTCCTATCTCCACTAACTACACTGATCGAGAAGGAAACCTTGTTCACGTTGACAATAAGACCGACGGCAGCATGGTTCCTTTTTCCATGAAAATTGCAATTGACTATCATCTATGGGGGTTGAATTATCATCCGGTTACGGATGCTTTGGTGGCGCTTTATTCCGACGGTAGTATTCGTGTTTTTGATCGAGAAACCGGACACCCACTCAAATTATCTGATGGTGCTTTCCCTAAAATTGGCGGTGCAATAGCTAAGGTCAACGATGATCTTCCCAACGACTCCAGCTTAGTTAAATATGCCAATCAAGCATTTAGAGAAGGGTTCATTGATATACATCCTGAGTTAAGTGAGGAGGATGTACAGGGAGACTTTATTGAAAACATAGTGGCCGCTGTTCTGGGTGGTGAGGCACAGATCAGTAATTATTTCTCGATTGATCCCAATAGCAACAGCATATGGCTGGCATCCACAATGGCCGACGAAGCCGACGGTGTGGTTGACGGGTTTGCGGAGTGGGGTGGTCTGTTTCGCTATGATCTAAGCCGGCATGGTAACAGCATTGAATTTACAGAAGTATGCTCGCAGGCTTTCCCTGGGGGGTCCGCATCGACGCCTACCATTCAAGCTGATGGGCAACGGGTTTTTGTGGCAGACAGTTTTAACTCGGTTTTAGCCATTGATCGAGATTGCCAAATTCGCTGGCAAGTGGATATTGGAGACCAGGCCGTAGGTTCCCTTGGTTTGTCCTCGGTGGGTAATGAACTGTACGTCGCCACAGGTAACTCAGTGCAAAAAATCCAGATAAAACAAGATGAGGCGGGTATGGAATCGGCCACTATCAGTTGGGAAGCCGATCTCAGTGAAGGTTTTCGAGCTAAAGGGGGCCTGTTTAATCACTTGGTGGCTTCCATCAATAACACCTTTAAAAGGGAGATCCCCTATCAACTGGATGTGGGTAATCTGCAAATATCCGGCATTGGGGATAATGGCGTAGTGATTCAGTCTGCCTTGGGGGTGAGATTGAACGAGTCCGGGGCTACGGCTGCACAAATGGCGCCTTTAGTGGTTGCCACCAATCTCTTGGACCGAGAAACCGGAGCAGTGTTGAATTCATCGGTGGCCAGTGAGGAGTCTATTTCCGTTATTACCACCGCCAGTAATGGTAGCGTCTTTATTGGCAACTCACCTGTTAGACGCGCTTTCCTTAGGGGAATGTTATTAAAGCTGAGAGAAGAAGCTGGATTGATGAAGGGAGGATTTGTGGATCAATTGGTTCCGCCCTTGTCAGGTGGGATTGCCCGATTCTTTGCGGTGAATAAATTTGATCTCTTCAGTCGGGACCTGGTTTGTTCCGCTAATTCCAGGCTGGCTAATGCCATAGAGAACTATCTTGATAAAGGTTTCAGTGCGGGAGTGAAACTGGATTGGTTGACCACGCTGGCGTTACTTTCTCAGGCTCAAAGCCACATCGAGATTGCCGAACAGGGCAACGAAATAACCGGGTTCACCGCTAAGCGTTTGTTGCGGAACTTGAACCAAGCTGAGAGCGCCTTATCTGCTGCCAATTATGTGCAGGCGGCCAGTTTACTGGATGCCAGTTGTCGCCGATTGGCTTGGATTTTCTAGTGGCATACGGGGATAGTGACAGATTCCCCAAGTGGCGGTGATATGAGGGTGTGAAAGTCTCTGCCTTTACAAAATATCAGCTTCAATTTGTCTGATTCCAGGGGCCCATCAAAGATTGCTCGTATTGAGGCTGGGCGACCGTCTTCCAGTAACGTTAATACTTCGATGGTGAGCCCCGGGTATGTTATGAGTTGCCCTTCAGCAAAGAGTTCTTCCTTGCTACGCATAAAGTACGCCTCGGGCTCAGCCAGAAAACCGGTGTCTGATTCAGTGGTTAGCATAAAAGAATTTCTGGTGTCTCTTGTGAAATAGAGTTCTCTTTTCTCACTGCTTGCCAATGTATAAAAGCTACCTGGCTGAGTGAGGCCCTCATAGGACCGAGCTAGTGGATAGAAAATGGAATAAAGCACAGAATTTGGATTGATTAATACCACGGTACTGTCTGCATCAGCTTCGGTGATAGGTAACTTTATGGCTGGGTAAAAGTAATTATCCAAATTATGGTTTCGATAGATCACACTAACAACGGGCAGCGTTCCAATACTGATGACAGTCAGAAGAATTACCGGCCACAAGAAAATGCGGGAGAGATGTTTGTCGCTCTTGCTTGCAAACTTTGCGTAAACCCACTGGTGCAAGACAGAAGCCGTGAGCGACAGAGTGCCGAGGCTTACGAATGCTAACGTTCTGGCGCCACTTGAACCCGCAGCAATGGGAATCAGGCTGAGAAAGCTGCCAAGCAGGAAAAATTGAGTGCGAGGGGTGTTCAGCTTCGATCGGATGATGAACAGCAGCAGAGACACCATTACGATGGAGATAAACCAGCCCGGTTGCCACAGTTTCCCCGACCAAAATATTCCTGCGGGGATGTGAAAGATGCTATTAAACAGCGCGGTGGGTGCTTTCTCCACAAAAGCCCCTAAGTACCCCATGGGGTTTGAAGCGGGATCCATATAGAAATCTGACCCGTATACCCCATGGTTACCCATTTTATAAATGATGGCCCAACACAGCATGAGTATTCCGTAGGGAACCAGCCTTATAAATCGCGTCAGCAACGTATCTTTATCTAAGGTGAGAGTCCAAGCAAACAGCCAGACACTGGCACTTAATCCAAATTCTGATGAGAGCAAAGCACATGCGAACACCAATAAAGCCAGTGCTCGATACAAACGGCTTTTGGTCTCAACACTTTTAACATGGAGTAAAAGGGCAGCGATGCCGAATGAGGCCGCCATTAACGTATTACGGCCCGCTATCCAGGCAATGGTTTGGGAATGGTTTGCGGACAGAGCGAACAATATGAACGCAATAATGGCTATTTCTCTGGTCTCGCAAAACTTCGAAACGAAACCATAGGAAAAATAGTAGAACAAAAACACCCAAAATAATTGGTGCAAATGCATTGGCAGGGGCTGCTTTGGCCAAAGCGTGAAGTCAATCCAATGGCTAAGTTCAGCGAGCGGGCGCCACATTTCAAAACGAAAGTCTGGGCTTGTCCACCAGGTCATAAGTCCATTTTGGACCAAGTATTGATTGGTTTCGAAATGCCCATCAGAAACTGAGAATAAATTCCAGATAGACGCATCACTGATTTTAGGTAGTAGCTCGGGGTCCAAAAATCGTGTGGCCAGGTAATAATCGTCAGCCATGATGGTTGCGTAGGTGGACGTGAGTGCAAGCAAGGTCAGTAACAAAAAGAAGGTTTTGTTTTCTACGCTTTTGATTAGTAGAAGGTGCAGTCTTACTTTGATGGAGTGGCTATCTTTATTTTCTCCGGCGGTGGTTTGGGTTGCTTGATCAGTTGATATCGTGCTCACTCATTGTGCCTAATATTATTATGTAGAATGAAAGTTGCCAATCAGTCATCTTAAACAGTGCAGCTTGGCACATCTGCATCGTAACTGATCAAACAATTATAAGGGCCACAGCACGAAAACTATACGACGGTATGCCTGTTTTATGGGGATCCTCACCCTGAGACCCGCAGAGAGTATGGGCAGAATACCAGATTGATAATATTCCCAATTCAAAATGGTAATATTTCATAACACTGCTGTCTCACAATCCCCTAAACTCCCCAGCGTTGTAGATATATTGGGGGAAAGAAAATGAAACTGACTAACCGGTTGGTGTTGGCATCGCTGGCGGTATTGGCTTTGGCCTTCGCCGTGGTGGCGCTTAAGCAGGACTATCTGGTGATGGTTGCTGACCACTCTTTCCCACTTATTATCTCCATTGGCATTATTGGCTTGGTGAGCGCTCGTAGCGCAACTGCGGCCTAAAACCGACTCTCTTTTGGTGGTGCCTCCCTGGCACCGCTCTTTTTTTTATCCTAACCTCATGAAATTAGTGGCAAATTATGGGTGACACTGGGCCCGTTGCTGCTAGACTAATTCCAATTTAATAAGATATAGGCCCATTTGGCTCCATGGCGATCGTTCTTGGTATAGATCCTGGCTCGCGGGTAACCGGTTACGGGGTGCTTTGTTCTGAGGGCAATGGTCTGCGCTACATAGATAGTGGCTGTATTCGCACTCAGGCCGCCACGAATCTCAGCGAAAAACTGGATATCATTTATCGAGGTATCAGCGAAGTCATTCAGTTGTACTCTCCACAGGAAGTGGGCGTTGAACAGGTTTTTATGGCCCGGAACGCCGATTCCGCCCTCAAGCTGGGCCAGGCTCGAGGCGCTGCCATTGTTGCCTGCACCTTTAATAAATTACCTGTTTTTGAATACTCTGCCCGCCAGGTAAAGCAGGCGGTGGTGGGAACCGGTGGGGCGGATAAGTCCCAGGTTCAATCCATGATTTGCCATCTTTTGGGCTTGGACAAGCCACCACAGGCGGATGCGGCGGATGCCTTGGGGGTTGCGGTTTGCCATACCCACATGAACCAGAGCTTGATTCGTCTGGCTGGGGCAAAGAAGCTACGCCGTGGCCGTATGCGTTAGAAAATTTGGTTGGAGTAAATGATAGGAAGAATAAAAGGCGTGCTGGTTGAAAAACAGGCACCGATGCTGCTAGTTGACGTTTCAGGTGTGGGTTACGAGGTGGAAGCCCCCATGACCACCTTCTATCGGCTGCCTGAGTTAGGTAAAGAGGTGGTTTTGCACACCCATTTTGTGGTACGGGAAGACGCTCAACTACTATACGGCTTTTCTGAAAAGCCAGAGCGTGAGTTGTTTCGCTTGCTCATAAAGGTAAATGGAGTTGGCCCCAAGCTGGCTTTAACCTTACTATCGGGTATGGAAGGCAAGGAATTCGTGCGCTGTGTTCAAGATCACGACACCCAAACCCTGGTAAAATTGCCCGGCGTTGGTAAAAAAACAGCAGAACGCCTGGTTATTGAAATGCAAGATAAGCTGAAGCAGTTCAGTGACTGGCAGCCAGAACCGACCCTCGCTTCTCCTGCTGTTGATGGTGTACGAAGCGGAAAAATTGAAATATCCGAAGCTGAAAGCGCTTTAATTGCTTTGGGCTACAAACCTCAGGAAGCCAGTCGAGCTATTGCTGCCCTGGACACCGATGGCTTAAAAAGCGAAGAGATTATTCGCAGAGCCTTAAAGAATATGGTGAATTAAACTGATAAACCGGCTCCCCAATGATTGAATCTGACCGACTCATTTCACCCCAAGCCAACAAGGAAGACGCTCACGACCGAGCCATCCGCCCGAGTTCTCTTGCGGATTATACGGGTCAGGAAGCTGTGCGCGAGCAAATGGAAATCTTCATTTCCGCGGCCCGGGGGCGTCAGGAGGCGTTGGATCACACTTTGATTTTCGGTCCTCCCGGGTTGGGTAAAACCACTCTGGCCAACATTATCGCCAATGAAATGGGCGGCAATTTGAAAAGCACATCGGGCCCGGTTTTAGAAAAAGCCGGGGATCTGGCGGCTCTGCTGACAAATTTAGAGCAGGGCGATGTGCTGTTTGTGGATGAGATTCATCGCTTAAGCCCCATGGTGGAAGAAATACTGTACCCCGCCATGGAAGATTACCAGCTGGATATCATGATTGGCGAAGGCCCAGCGGCCCGTTCCATCAAAATAGATTTGCCTCCTTTTACCTTGGTGGGGGCCACCACCCGGGCAGGGTTGCTCACTTCCCCGTTGCGTGACCGGTTTGGTATTGTGCAGCGGCTGGAATTTTATTCCGTGGAAGAGTTGGGCCGTATCGTTTCACGCTCCTCGGCCATTATGGGCGTGCCTATGGAAGTGGAAGGGGGCTTAGAGATTGCCCGTCGCAGCCGCGGCACTCCCCGAATTGCCAATCGTCTCTTGCGTCGAGTGCGTGATTACGCGGAAGTGAAAGGCGATGGCCGCATCAGTGACGACGTGGCAGCCAAAGCCCTGGATATGTTGAAAGTGGATAGTCATGGTTTTGATACCATGGACCGGCGTTTGCTGCTCACTATCATGGAGAAATTTGATGGTGGCCCTGTGGGCCTAGAAAGTCTGGCGGCGGCTATCAGTGAAGAATCCGGTACCCTGGAAGACGTGGTTGAGCCCTATTTAATCCAGCAGGGGTTTATTATGAGAACCCCTCGAGGGCGGGTGGCCACTAATCAGGCTTACACCCATTTCGGTCTTAAGCCTCCCTCCCAGGGCAATGTTGCTTCGCAAGATCTTTTTAGCCATGAATGAATTTTCGACTAAATTCAGGGTCTATTTGGAAGACACTGATGCCGGCGGCATTGTTTACTATGTGAATTACTTAAAGTATATGGAACGGGCTCGAACGGAATGGTTACGCTCTCTGGGCGTAGAATTTGAAGGTTTGCAACACTTTGGCTGTCAGTTTGTTGTGCACAGCGTACAAGCGAATTATAAAAAACCAGCCCGCATGGATGATGAGCTGATTGTAACAGCCCAGGTGGAGAAGTTGGGCCGCACCTATGTGATATTTAAACAACGGGTGTTAAAACAAGAATCCGTTCTCTGTGAAGCGGTGGTGAAGGTAGCCTGTGTGGATGTGGACAGCCTGCGGCCTCGAGTACTTCCTGATGTTCTGAAACAACCTTTTTTGGCGGTTGAATCCGCAGCCAGTTAACCCATAAGGAGCAATACTAACGTGGAATCCTTGTCCGTTTGGAAGCTCATCATTGAAGCATCGCCGGTGGTGCAGGCAGTGATGTTGATCTTAGTTCTTTTGTCCATTATTTCCTGGTATATGATTTGGCAGCGTCAAAGTACTATGTCGAAAACCAAACGCGCATTAAGGGCTTTTGAGGAACAGTTCTGGTCTGGCATTGACTTAAGTCGTCTATTTGTACAAGTGAATAGTGATCCCACACCCCATAGCGGCCAAGAAAATATTTTTCGAGCCGGATTTAAAGAGTTCGCCCGTTTACGCAAAAATATGGCCAGCGATCCTGATTCCATAATGGAAGGAACCGAACGTTCCATGCGGGTAGCCCTTTTACGAGAGCAAGAAAAACTGGAAACCCACTTGCCTTTCCTTGCTACAGTAGGTTCCACAAGCCCCTATATCGGGTTATTTGGTACAGTATGGGGCATCATGCATTCTTTCCTGGCCTTGGCCAACGAGACCCAGGCTTCTCTGTCAGTGGTGGCGCCGGGTATAGCCGAAGCGCTTATCGCTACGGCCATCGGTTTGTTTGCGGCAATTCCTGCGGTTATTGCCTATAACCGTTATTCCGCATCGGTGGATCATTTCCTTCACAGTTACGAAACCTTTATGGATGAATTCTCCAGTATCTTGCATCGCAAAGCCCACTCGGGTGACAGCGAAGAAAGGAAAGCCGCCGCGAGTCGATAACCATGGCAAATAAAAAATCAACCGTTCGCCGCAAACCCATGTCGGACATTAACGTGGTGCCCTATATCGACGTCATGTTGGTGTTGTTGGTGGTGTTTATGATCACGGCTCCCATGATGACTGCAGGAGTCAAGGTAGATCTGCCTGATGCCAATGCGGAACCTCTGGTGCTGCCCAAAGACGAGGAGTTCGTCATTGTGTCCATCAATCATAACGGCCAGTATTTTATTAGTCAGGGCGAAGACAGCAAGACCCCTAAACCATTGCCGGAAATCGTGGCCTTGGTGTCCCAGATTCGACAATCAAAGCCCAAAACACCGATCCTTATGGAAGGGGATGAGCGGGTTGCCTATGGGCTGGTGATGCGAATGATGATTGCGCTACAGGAAGCGGGCGTTAACGATGTGGGACTCGTGACTGAAAGTGGCGTGAAGGAGTAACCCTTGTCCGATCGCTCGTTAAGTTATTCGGCATTGCTGAAATCCCTGCTGGTACATGCTTTGGTGGTGGGGTTGTTGTTCTTTAGTTGGAACAGCGCCATGGAGCCCGCCAAACCCAAGCCCATGCCCAAGCATGTGAGCGCTGTGGTGGTGGCCAAGCCGACACCCAAGCCCCAGGTTAAACCCAAACCGCAGCCTAAACCAAAGCCTAAACCCAAACCCAAACCAAAGCCGGAACCCAAACCAGAGCCTAAGCCTAAACCCAAACCTAAGCCCAAACCTAAGCCTGCGCCAAAGCCTGAACCGGCACCAAAGCCGAAACCCGCGCCCAAGCCGGAGCCACAGCCTAAGCCGGTAGCCACACCAGAGCCTGAGCCCAAGCCAGTGGAAGAGCCCACTAGTTCGTTCGACGACTTGTTGAAGCAGGAAATGGATGAATTGCAAAAGAACGCGCCCAAGCCCATGGAGGGTAGCCAGTCCAATGCCCAGGAAATGGACGAAGTCCAACAGTATCAGAGTTTGATTCGACAAACGGTTACCCGTTACTGGCGTCGCCCCCCCAGCGCAAGAAACGAAATGGAAGTAATGTTGTCTATCGAGCTGTTGCCCGGCGGTGAGTTAAAAAATGTGAGCATAGACAGGACCAGTGGCGATCGTGCGTTTGATAATTCTGCCGTAGTTGCAGTAAAAAATGCCGGCCGCTTCAGTGTGCCCCCGGACCCAGTATTGTTTAATCGCCACTTTAGAAGCTTTAAGATACGCTTCAAGCCTGGCGATTTACGCTATTAATTTTGTAAAAAATAAAGTACTAAAAGCTAAGGACGTGAAATCAGATGATTAAGAGTTCATTCAAACCAACGGTCGTGTTCAGGCGAATGTTATTGCTGATCTGCATTAGCATGGGCTTGACCAGTAGCCTGGTAAAAGCTGAGTTGATCATTGAGATCACGGAAGGCATAACTGATGCCACTTCCATCGCTGTGGTTCCGTTTGCCTGGTCCGGTCCCCGTTTAAGTGAAGACGTCTCGGCCATTGTTTCGGCGGACCTTCATCGTTCGGGCCAATTTAAACCTTTGCCCCGGGAAAAAATGCTTAGCTATCCCAGTCAACAGCAGCAGGTATTTTACCGCGATTGGCAGTCGGGGCAGTCCAATGTGGAATATCTGGTGATTGGCAATATGAGTTCGGTGGAAGGCAAATATCGGGTGGACTATCAGTTGTTCGATGTGTATCAAAAGAAACCGCTAAAAAAATGGTTTGCCACCGGGAACGATTTGAGGGCCATGGCCCACTACGTAAGCGACACAATATACAAGGAGCTCACCGGTATTCGTGGGGCTTTCTCCACCAAGATGGTGTATGTGACCATGGAATACGTGAAAGGTGCTGGTGGCCAGCGCCAGCAGCGATATCGGTTGCATTATGCCGATGTAGACGGCCACAACGAGCGGGTGTTGTTGGAGTCCAGTGAACCCATACTTTCTCCCAGTTGGGCACCCAATGGCCGCCATATCGCCTATGTCTCCTTTAAAACCACTCGGCCCGCCATTTACATCATGGATACGCGGACCAAGAAAGAGCAAAAAATAACCGGGTTTGCGGGTCTGAATGGTGCCCCACGTTTTTCACCGGATGGTAAAAGCTTGGCAATGGTCTTGTCTAAGGACGGTAATCCTGAAATCTATGTGATGAATTTGGGTAACGGTAAGCTAAAGCGTATTACCAAACATTACGCCATTGATACTGAACCAGCCTGGGCACCAGACGGGCAAAGCTTGATGTACACATCGGAAAGGGGTGGCTCGCCGCAAATCTATCGACAACATCTTGATTCAGGCAAAGTAGAGCGCTTAACATTTGAAGGAAACTACAATGCGCGTCCGGCGCTCACACCTGACGGTCGATTTCTTGCCATGGTGCACCGAAACAACGGTATTTTTCATATTGCTGTGCAGGATTTGATTCGCGGAACCTTCAATGTGCTCACTGAAACCGATTTGGATGAGTCTCCCAGCATTGCTCCCAATGCAAGTATGATAATTTATGCTACGGTAGATAAGGGCAGGGGTGTACTTGCTGCGGTATCTCTGGACGGACGGGTAAAAGTTCGGCTTCCTTCCCGTGAGGGAGATGTTCGAGAACCTGCGTGGTCGCCATTTATGTAAAAAAAGTGCAGTAAACCTGTTTAAAAAAATTGTATGAAGCACTACTATTCGCCATGCATTATGCGTTCCTCTATTAGGAGTTAACTATGTCCAAACCAAACCGTAATTATTTTCTCGCTTTAATTGCTGCCGCCGCCATTGCCGGTTGTAGCTCAACCCCGGAAGATACCTCTTTAGATGAAGCTGCAGTGGCTCCGTTAGAAGGTTACGCTTCGGAAGAGTCAGAAGTGGATGGCGCTGCGTTAGCGGCCGATTACGGTGCAGAAGAAGAAGTGGATCCAGCGCTGCAAAATCGGGTTGTGTACTTTGATTTCGATAAAGCCAACATCCGTCCCGATGCCATCGCAACACTTCAGGCACACGCATTATACTTGTCAAAAACTCCAGCAGCGCGGTTGCGTGTAGAAGGTCATGCCGATGAGCGTGGCACTCGCGAATACAACATGGCGTTGGGTGAGCGTAGGGCGAAGTCGGCAGCCAGCTTTTTAGCGGCTAATGGTGCATCTCCCTCGCAATTGGAAATTATCAGCTACGGTGAAGAACGACCAGTGGCGCTGGGCCATGATGAAAGTGCCTGGGCTGAGAATCGCCGTTCTGAATTGAAGTACACTGCTGAAGCTCCATAACAGGAAGACGACGCTTTACATGTTAAGAGTCTTTTTGTTTGCAGCATGCTGTGCCGTCACCGCCCAAGCGGTGGCGGTCCCACCATACGAACCCCTGCCAGAAAAGAAAACTGGTTTTTCTTATACTCCCGCAGTTCAAAGTTCCCCATCGCAACCGGCGGGTGCAGCGGCTATTGCCAATCCCAGCTGGGAAATGATGTCTCAAATGCAACAAATGCAAGAAGAGATTCAGACCCTGAGGGGTATGGTGGAAGAGCTTAAGCATCAGGTGGATGTGATGCAGCAACAGGAGCGACAACGCTACCTGGATTTGGATATGCGAATTAACCAGGCCCAGGGAACCAGCTCCAGCCCAGGGGAGGTTATGAGGCAAACCGTCGAGCAGGTGGCCGATGACAAGGCTCTTTACCAGCAAGCCAGTGACCACCGTAAAAAGCACCAATACAAGCAAGCCATAGCGGTATTGGAACAATTGCAGAAACAGTCCCCCGACGGCCTTTATGCACCCTACAGTGATTACTGGTTGGGTGAATTGTATATGGCAGTGAAACCGGCGGATTTGATTCAGGCGAAGAAGCACTTTATCAATTTGCTTGCCAACCACTCCGATCACGTCAAGGTGCCCGATGCTATGTACAAGCTTGGTAAGCTTTATGCCCAGCAGGGCAAAACGGAGAATGCCAAGAGTACCTTGAATGAGTTGATCAAGAAGTTCCCAGATAAGTCTGCCGCGAACCTGGCCAAGGATTTACTGAAAACCCTTTAGGGGTTGGGCAGCTTCGGTTATCATTCCCGGTTTTTCAAGGGCTGGGATACCGTGAGCCAACTCCGAATCACCGAGATTTTCTATTCTTTGCAGGGCGAAGCCAGAACCATCGGCTTGCCCACCGCTTTTGTGCGCCTCACTGGCTGCCCCTTGCGTTGCCAGTACTGTGACACTGCCTATGCCTTTTCCGGCGGTGAAATGCAGTCCATTGATCAGATTCTTGAAAAAGTTGATTCTTTGCAGGCTCGGTACGTCACTGTCACCGGGGGAGAACCTCTGGCTCAACCTGGTTGCATGGGTTTATTAACCGCATTAGCTGATGCAGGCTACAAAGTCTCACTGGAGACCAGCGGTGCCATGAATATTGAGGGCGTTGATCCCCGTATAAGCGTGGTTATGGATTTGAAAACCCCTGATTCCGGCGAGTTGGAGCGTAATCTTTACGATAATATTGCCCATTTAAAGCCCTTGGATCAGGTAAAGTTTGTTATTTGCAGCCGCAAAGATTATCAGTGGGCAAAACTGCAAATGGATCAGCACCAGCTTGTCAGTAGGGTAGATGACGTACTTTTTTCTCCCAGCCATGGTGAGATTCAACCCACTGAGTTGGCTAACTGGATAGTGAAAGATAATCTACCTGTACGGTTTCAAATGCAGCTGCATAAGATATTGTGGGCGGATAAGCCGGGGTATTGATGATGAGTGAATCTAAAAAAGCGGTGGTATTGCTGTCCGGTGGCCTTGATTCCGCCACTTGCCTGGCCATTGCCCGCAGCGAAGGATACCAGTGTTACGCCATGAGTTTTGATTACGGCCAGCGCCACGAGTCAGAATTGAATGCGGCTAAGAACCTGGTAGCCAGTCTGGGAGCAGAAGATCTTAAGACCATACACATTAATATGGGGGATATAGGTGGGTCGGCACTGACCGATAAAAACATCGACGTTCCCCTATCCCCAAGTCAAGGTATACCCGTCACCTACGTGCCTGCTCGCAATACCGTTTTCCTATCGCTGGCGTTAGGTTGGGCGGAGGTACTGGATGCCGATGCTATCTATATTGGCGTGAACGCAGTGGATTATTCTGGCTATCCCGATTGTCGTCCCGCTTTTATCCAGGCGTTTGAGACTTTGGCTAATTTGGCCACCAAGCGCGGCGTGGAAGGTCGCCCCATAGAGGTGAAAGCCCCTTTGCTGACGCTCACCAAGGCCCAGATTATCACAAAAGGAACCCAGTTAGGGGTGGACTACGGTTTGACCGTATCCTGTTACCAGGCCGATAAGGCGGGGCAAGCCTGCGGAAATTGTGAAAGCTGCCGTCTGCGCAAACAAGGCTTCGCTGAGGCGGGATTAGCCGATCCCACTCCCTATGTTGACTAGAGCTTAGCCGAAGCCACCTTTTCTCCAGGCAAAACTCCAATGATTTCAGTTGTTTTTGAGAGTTTTATGACAGTCAGCCTGGAAGTGCAAAAAAACTGAATAAAATCAAGGTCATAAATTTTAAAAAAAACCTTGTGATTTAAAATTTAATCAGTAATATACGCATCCGTTGGCGGGTCGTTAGCTCAGTTGGTAGAGCAGTTGGCTTTTAACCAATTGGTCGCTGG